>CAVVXH010000001.1:0-119403 GCA_963752155.1 uncultured Parachlamydiaceae bacterium
TTAAATTGCGTCTCTGCGTTTATCATTTCAACACCTACTTTTTTTAATTAGTTATTGTTACAGTAATTACTTTTATGTTGATAATATTAGTTTTACTTAAAATTAGAGTGGAGCAATAGAAGTTTTTTAGTTTATTACTTAGTCAAAATCAACTTTAGCATGTTGGCAGACCTACACACACTTCCAGAAAAATAATTTGAAATATCACTTTATTTATTGCATTTGATTTGAACATATGCTATTTTTTATAAATGTAAAATGAATGAAATGCAACTTATTTACAGTTGCACTTGTTATTCAACATTTGCTGTAAAATTTAATAAAAATTAAAATAAAGAGGTTGAAATGTTTGAAAATGTTCAAAATAAAAATAGTTCTATTTCATTAGTCACTCGATCATATGAAACAGAATTTCTTGAGATGGGGCGTTTTTTTGATATAGTGAAAATAGCTCTTAATTACAGAGAAATAGAAGGAAAAAATAACCTTTCTTCCGGACAGCATTTAACTTGTAGAGAACAAAGGTATTTGCGAGTGATAAAATGCAGTTCTTATGATAAGTTAGAGTTCATAAGATCATTAATTTTGAATAATCTTCATGGAATAGATAATTCAGAAAAAATTCTAATACTATCTACAGAAAAGCTTTTTTTAATTCATGCGATGAGCATCATCGTTGAGAAATTTGAGGAGTGGGAAACAGCTTGTTGCCCTTCAACAGTGAAAAAAAATAAAGAAATAATCACCTTACAGTGTAAAAAAATATCCTCTATTCTTAGAGAAAATCCTAGTGCTAGTTCTGCTCCTATATTTTTAGAAGAATTTGAATTTAGTAAGATTGAAATATTTAATAAATTTTATTCTATTATAAAAGAAACCTCACGCTTCTCATCTACTTCAAAGCAAAAATTCTTCGATTCTTTAATTACAAAAGATGGTGGCTTTGAAAAGAAAACTTTAATTAAAATTTTAGCATACGCAAAACAAAGTCCTTCACTCATTTCTGCTATGAAAAATATCGTTGAGATTCATAATAAATGGGATCAGATTAAAGATAATTCTTTAGAGTTGGAACAACTTAAGGAGGGCTTGACGATTCAATTTAAAAATTTCTATCGTGTTGGAGAAGATGCGATTTATTTTAATTTAAATCCTGTTTCTGTTTTGAACCTTAGGAGTCTGGAAGAATTCGCTTTTAAGAAGGATTTGAAATATCTTAAAATGGAAAAGTCTTCGAAAGAAGGTGTCGATCCTTGCCCTTCAAGAATGGATCACGATCTTTGCAATTACGAAGAAGATTCTTTTGAATCAAAAAGAAGAAAAAGAGAAGAATTTGAAGATCAATTATTATCAAAGTTGGTTCATTTTCATTCCTTTCATTATAATAAAGAAGAACGTATCTCAAAAAAAATGTTAAATAAAGGCAGCAATGCCGAACAAACAAAGATCGAAGAAGCCTTGATTAAGGAAAATGATGAAGAATTTCTAGAAGAAATTTTTATTTCAGGTAAGCCAAGTTGCCTAATATTGTAGTAAGAGGAAAAATTAACACCAAGCAAGACAGTTGCTTGTGGCTATTGGGAAATAACAAATTTTTAAAGCGCCTTGCCATTGGTGCCTGACCTGATATTCTGACATTTGCCCTTCAGGGAGATTACGTTATCTCTGGCACCAATGGCAAGGCGCTTTTCTTTTAGGAGGAATCGTTGAATAAACGTTGAATAACCCACCCATGGTATTACTCATTTGAAGCCGGAAATTCTTTAACGAGATCAATTAGAAACTTGATGTTATCCTCAGGAACGTCAGGGGTAACACCATGCCCTAAATTAAAAATAAAGCCTTTGGATCCTTGCATCGATTTCAAAATAGATAAAACTTCTCTTTCCAAAATTGATTTAGGAGCTAATAGAAAGTAAGGATCCAAATTTCCTTGCAAAGCAATATTTGGTTTAACATTCTTTCTAATATGAGAAATATCCACACGAGAATCAACACTAATCACATCGGCTCCAATGTCCTGCAAAAGAGGGTAAAATGCTGAGTAACTTGTTCCAAAAATAGTGACCGGAATTTTTTGAGGATTATCTAATTCATTCAAAATTTGTTTTAAGTAAGGTAAAGACAATTCCTTAAATAAATTCCATGAAAGGACATTTGACCAAGAGTCGAAAATTTGCAAAGCATCTACTCCTGATTTAATTTGGAGATTAAGATACAGAATTGTTGCTTTTGTTAATTTTTCAAATAAAGATTTCACTAAAGTGGGTTGATTGAAAATCAAATCTATAAATTCTTTAAGATTGTGACCTTCTCCCTTTCCAACTACATAAGATCCTATCGTGAAAGGAGATCCAGCAAAGCCAATAAGGGGAATTTTGAAAGGTTTTAATTCTTCTTTAATAAGTTTGATGGCATTCATGACATACTCTAAACGAGGTACGATAGCCTCTGGCTCTAATTTGTTCACATCAGCCTGAGTATGAATAGGGTGAGCAGTTACAGGACCTTTCTGGTCAATAAAATCAATTCCCAATCCTAAGGCGTCGGGAACTGTCAAGATGTCTGAAAAAAGGATCCCTGCGTCCATACCAAAAGCTTTAATGGGTTGCATGGTCACTTCACAAGAAAGTTCGGGTGTTGAAATAAGCTGTTTCATTGTATATTTTTCTTTTAATTTTTGATACGCTTTCATGTAGCGACCCGCTTGTCTCATGAGCCAGACAGGGAAATGCTCTACGGATTGACATTTTGCTGATTTGATGTAAGAAGATTCTTTTACCATATATAAATTCCTTTAATAAAAACCAATCCTATTTACCAGGCTCGGTCATAAACTTGGATTTTATAGTATTTTCTTTTAAAATTATTTGCCAGACTTCTTTTTTTAGATTTACAGAAAAATAAAATTCTGATTTTATGCATGCGAGGTGGAGATTGGAATCGCTGTGAAGTGAAAAGGACTTGGATAAATAATGAATAAAAAAGTCAAACTAGGCTCGAGAGGATCAAAATTAGCTTTAGCTCAAGCAGAAATTGTAAAAGCCAAATTGGAACAAAAATATCCAACTATTGACTTTGAGATCCAAGTTGTACTCACAACCGGAGATATTGATTTAAAAAGCCCCCTGTCAGAAATTGGAGGAAAAGGAGTCTTTATTAAGGAACTTGAAGTCACGTTGAAAAATCAAGAAGTTGATATTGCTGTGCATAGTTTAAAAGATATTACTAGTAAAATTCCTCCTGAGCTTGTGCTTGCGGCATTCTTAAAAGCTGAAGCGGTCAGAGATGTGCTTGTTTTTAATCATGAGATCAAACATTTTGATCAACTCCCTCACGGTGCAACGATTGCAACAGGGAGTTCACGTCGACGTGCCTTATTAAGAAAACTTAGACCCGATATCCAATTTATAGATTATCGAGGCAATGTACTCACTCGCATTCAAAAACTCAAAGAAGGCAACGCAGATGCCCTTTTGCTTTCAGAGGCAGGGCTTATTCGACTCAATTTACAAAATATCATCGGCTATCGTTTTGATCCTCATATTTTTTGCCCTGCTCCGGGTCAAGGTGTGATTGCTTTGGAAACCAGAGTTAACGATAAAGAGCTCGTCCAAATTTGTCGCTCAATTAATAGCCCAGAGCAAGAAATTAAATCTACGACTGAACTAGCTTGTTTAGAAAAAATTGGGTTTGATTGCCGCATTCCTTTAGGTTTATACGCGGAATTAAATGATTTATACGATACGATAACTTTAACTGTTTTTGTTTCGACTACAAAAATGGATCAATTTTTTGAAGAACGAATTAAGTTTGCGGTCAAAGATCGACAACAAGTTGTAACTGAATTAAGCTCCAAATTATTCGATTGGAGAACACAAAATGAAATTTAATCTATAGGCAACCTATGTCATTTCCAGATTTACGCATGTTAAGATCTCGACAAAGTCCGTCAATAAGAAGATTGTTACAAGAAACACGCCTTCATAAATCAGACTTCATTTATCCCATTTTTGTGAGTGAAAGATTAAAGGAAAAAAAAGCTATTAAAAAGATGCCTGGGATATTTCAACACAGTCCTTCGACATTGCTTCAAGAAGTAGAAAGAGTCGTTCAATTGGGGATTGAATACGATCATTTTATTCGGAATTCCAAATGAAAAAGATGAGATGGGGTCCAGCGCATACGATGATCACGGCATCATTCAAAAATCTATTGCTCAGAAATAAAAAAAGCGTTTCCGAGATTGTTCTGATTGCGGATTGTTGTTTGTGTGAATATACTTCTCACGGACATTGTGGAGTGATGAAAGATGGACGCCTTGACAATGACAAGACATTTAACCTTTTGCAGAAAATTGCGGTCTCATATGCGGCAAACGGAGTCGATATCGTCGCCCCATCGGGCATGATGGATGGAATGATTCAAGCCATTCGTCGTTCGTTAGATCAACAACAATTACAATATGATTCCAATCATGTCTTACGCGGCTAAAATATGCTTCACAATTTTACGGCCCTTTCAGAGAAGCCTGTGGATCAGAAGATAGCTTTGAAGGGGATCGTAAGCATCATCAAATTCAACCTTCCCAAAAAAGAGAAGCCTTGAGGGAAGCTCTTTTAGATATCGAAGAATCAGCAGATTTTTTAATGGTTAAACCAGGCCTTCCTTATTTGGACATTATTCAAACTTTGCGGGAAAAGACTTTGCTTCCGATCGTCGTTTATCAAGTTTCGGGGGAATATTCCCTATTAAAATATGCAGCAACAATGGATTAATCAAGGAGTTAGAAGCTTTTAATGAATCTTTCATTGGTTTAAAAAGGGCTGGTGCAGACTTAATTATTTCCTATTATGCAGATAAAATTATGGAACATATTTGATTTTAACAACAACCTTAGTCATCAAATGAATACAAAAAAATCAGAAGAATTATTTAAAGAAGCGCAAAAAATTTTAGTGGGAGGAGTGAATAGCCCTGTGCGTTCATTCGGAGCAGTTGGAGGTGTTCCCATTTTTATTAAAAAGGGAAAAGGGTGTTATCTTTATTCTGAAGATGGGGATTCTTTTATCGATTATGTTCTTTCCTGGGGACCGATGCTTTTCGGAAATGGGAATCCTAAGATTCTTCAAGCGATCCAGTCTGCCATGGAAAATGGCACAAGCTTTGGAGCTCCTTGCAAATTAGAAATTGACTTGGCAAGGCTCATTCAACATTTTTTTCCCATTTGCGAAAAAGTTCGCCTTGTCAATTCAGGCACCGAAGCGACGATGAGCGCTATTCGTGTGGCTCGAGGCTTTACCGGCAAGAAAAAAATTATCAAATTTACTGGTTGCTATCATGGCCATGTTGACTCTTTATTAGTGCAAGCGGGTTCCGGAGGGCTTACTCACGGCTCTCCCAATAGTGCAGGAATCCTTCCCGAATTTGTCGAGCAAACTTTGCTTGCTGATTATAATGATATTGAAAGTGTGGCTAACCTTTTTAAAGAATATCCTGATAACATTGCAGCCATTATTGTCGAACCCGTTCCAGGCAATATGGGATTAATTCTTCCGCAAAATCTCTTTCTAAACAACTTGCAGAAATTATGCAAAGAACATCAGAGCCTTTTGATTTTTGATGAAGTCATGACCGGTTTTAGAGTAAGTCCTGGAGGGGCCCAGTCCGTTTATAAGATAAAGCCCGATTTGACATGCCTTGGGAAAGTGATTGGCGGGGGGTTACCCTGCGGAGCTTTAGGAGGGCGTGCTGATATCATGAATATGCTATCTCCTGTGGGGTCTGTTTACCAAGCAGGAACGCTCAGTGGAAACCCTTTGGCTGCAGCTGCAGGCATTGCAATGCTTGAACAATTAAAGAATCAGCCAGAATTATTCAACCATGCCGAAAACATGAGAAAGAGGTTGACAGATGGCTTTGAAAAAGTACTCAAGAAGCATAGTTTACCTTTGCAAATTAACAGTTTGGGAACAATGTTTACGCTCTTTTTTACAACCAATCCTGTAAATAACTTGAATGATGTTAAGAAAAGCGATCTGAATCAATTTTCTCAATTTTTTAATAGCATGCTAAAAAATGGAGCCTATTTTGCACCCTCTCAATTTGAATCAAACTTCCTTTCTTCCGCGCATCAAGAGAAAGAAATCGATCACACTATCGAAGTATTTGATGGTATTATAAAATTATATCCAATCTCTCGGAGTTTTTAGTGTTAGCAATAATTTTTCTTCTGGAGAACCGATCTCTGCTTGAAAATTATATTCCCAGCAAACATGTGGAGGAAGAGATAGAAGAATATTTTCAACATTTCCTCCAGATTTTAATCCAAAAGTTGTGCCGAAATCATTGAGTAAATTAAATTCGACATAACGCCCTCGGCGTATAAGTTGCCATTTTTTTTGGGCTTCTGTAAAAGGTTCATGCATTCGTTTTTTAATAATAGGAACATACCCTTCGATGAATGCATTACAACAATTTTTTACCCAACCATAGATTTGTTCTGCAGGTTTGTCATTCATACGTAAAGAGAAGATTCCACCAATTCCCCTATGCTCTTTTCGATGTGGTAAATAAAAATAATGATCAGCATCCTTTTTGAGTTTTTCATACAATCCTTTTTCAGATTGATCACAAGCATTTTTAAGGGTTTGATGAAAATGAATTGCATCATCTTCAAATAAATAATAAGGTGTTAAATCTGTCCCGCCTCCGAAAAACCAGGAAATTGTTTGATCGTTTTCATCTTCAATTTCAAAATATCGATAATTTGCATGAACTGTGGGCACCATAGGAGAATAGGGGTGTAATATAAGGCTAACACTTGTCACAAAATATTTCAAATGGTCTGGATTGATTTTTTCTCTATCTAAAGGAATCATCTTTAACATTTCTCCAAAAACTTTTCCTCGAACAGTTGAAACATTTACTGCCCCTTTTTCGAGCACTTTGCCGTCCATAAAAACATTGGCTTGACCCCCTCCTAGTTCTTTGGACGCCCATGGATGGATTACGCAAGGTTTTTGGTTAATAGTCCCCAAGGCTTCGCAGATGTCTTGTTGGGCAGTATTTACACATTCTTCCATTAATTTTTGCATTGATTTCATAACACCCCTTAGCTTTGCTGTAAACTTTAAATCCATGATCTAGGATTTTTAATGACATTTAATAATTTTTCTTCAGGTGACCCCGGAAGGGGGTGATGGTTAAATTCCCAAGAAACTCCCGGAGGTAGAGACATGAGAATATTTTCAGTGTTTCTTCCAGATTTAAGGCCAAACTCGGTTCCTACATCATACAGTAAATTAAATTCGACATAGCGTCCTCTGCGGATGAGTTGCCATTTCTTTTGATTTTCAGTAAAAGGAATATGTATACGTCTTTCAACGATAGGCAGATAACTTTCGAGGAATGCATTGCAGCAATTTTGTACCCAGTGATAAATTTGTTCTTGGGGTTTTTCTTTCATTTGTAGAGCAAATATTCCTCCGATGCCTCGATGCTCTTTTCTGTGAGGTAAATAAAAATAGTCATCTGCTTCTTTCTTTAATTTTTCGTATAAACCGAGTTCTGTTTTATCACATGCAACCTTTAACACCTGATGGAAATGGATAATATCTTCTTCGTAAAGATAATAGGGGGTTAAATCTGAGCCTCCACCAAAATACCATGAAATAACTTGGTCATTTTCATCTTTAATTTCAAAATATCGGTAATTTGAATGTATTGTTGGAACGATTGGTGAAAAAGGATGTAGAACAATGCTCATACCGGTGGCAAAATAATTTAATTTATCGGCATTATTTTTTTGTTTTTCTGATAGAGTATTGAGCATGTTGCCAAAGATTTTCCCTGATATTGTTGATACATTGACTCCACCTTTTTCTAAAAAAACACCCTCTTTGAAAACATTTGCAGAGCCTCTTCCATCTCCTTCTTGTGATTTCCATGGATGAGATTCGCAAGGTTTTTGATTAATGGAACCTAAAGCATCGCATATTTTTTGTTGGGAGGAATTGACCCATTCTTCCATTAATTCTCTCATTGATTTCATAATAACCAGACCTTCTAAGTAACAAAATCGACTGATGCGGAATACTAAGAAAAATTAAACGCAAAGACACGAAGGCGCAAAGTATAGTGGACCCCTTACGCGAAGAATCTTCAATTTAAAGAAAAATATTATACTTTACATGTAAGATCTCTTTGTGCTCTTTGCGCCTTCGTGTCTTTGCGTTTAATTTTTCCTATACTTTGTACCCTAATATCACAGCATTGATTCTCAATCAAAACACAAAATATATTGATAGAAAAGAAGAAAAATAGAGACTCGTTTGTTACAAGAGCTTTCCTTAAGTCGTTTTGCGTTGAATTTTTTCTATATTTTCTATATTTACTATATTTATGAAAGCTTACAAAATTCATGTCTTTGGAACAGATCCCCGTGATCTAGGTCTAATGACTCTTAAATCAAAAAATATTCCAGGTGTGTCCTCGGCAAGACGTAAGCGAGTGATTGTCTTAAGGGGAGTGGATCAGGCTCAGGAGATGGTGGAAGAACTTATTTCATTAGGGTTGGATGTTATTCACTGTCCAATGATAGAAATTCAGCCAAATAAAGGTCCAATAAATCGGATTACAAGATCCTTTATTGCTTCGTTTACGACCCTCATCTTTACAAGTGCAAATGGAGTGAATGTATTCTTTCATTCGATGCTAGAAAAAGGGATCGATGTCAGAGCCTTAGCGAATAAAAAATTTTTTACTGTGGGTCCTAAAACAAGAGATAGCTTGATCTCTTTTGGCTTTATTCCGGATGGAATTCCTGACAAATTTGTCGCAGAAAGTCTGTTAGATTTGTTCCACGCAGATTTAAAAAAAGAAAAAATTTTAATTCCTACAGCGGCCGGAGCTCGAGCTATTTTGCCAGAAGAGCTTAGGGGTAGAGGAGCCCGAGTAGTAGTATTAAAAATTTATCGGACGATTGCACCGAAGCCAAGACCTATTGAAATTCGAGACGGGGATTTAGTTGTATTTACTAGTTCTTCCACGGCTGAGCATTTTTTTAATAGTTTACTCTACAAAAATCAAGAAATTATCTCATTCTGTATCGGAGAGATCACCTCCAAGGCAGTTTCTAAGTATATCTCGGAAAATATTTATATTTCCAAAGAATCGACCTCTGAGTCCTTAGTTGAATGTATAAGGGGGTGGATAACTGGCAGTTCTCGTTAATTAGGATTGCATTCGAATTATAGGTCTACATTCCCCATACATTAATTGTTTTATTTTCTACTTGCTCTACCCAATGATATATTTTTTTGTCCCAATTTTTTTCCAAATCTCGATCAAACAAGACCAAATGACCTTCAGCCGCATTGGCTATATCCATATATTCTGCCGTTTGTAATAATCCTTCCGTTAGCGTTTTCCCATCACGTTTTACTTTCAATTCGATGACTACCCGTTGAGTTCCGCGACAAAGAAGCAAGTCAACTCGTTTACGATCCAACGCATATTCTCTATGAATAGTTCCACCGCCATTGACAATCCGCTGTAAAAAGGCCATTAATAATAAATGTGGACCGGATTCTTTGTAGGGAAAATCCGCAAGCCATGATGTTGAGTTTTCTCGATAGAATTCCGTGAAGGCTGCCAGAAGTTTATTCATATTCAATGTGCCATCGGGATTATGGTAGAAGGCGGATTTTTCCCTTATTTGTTCTTGAGCCGTTAATGCTAGAGCTCGTGGGATAATCTCTTGATAAATTGGATTTGCGATGTCAAAGCCATCCGGTTTGATAAGACCTAAGTCTCTAATGTACTGAATATCGTCGGGAATAAATGTTTGCAGATCACTTTGTCCTCCGATGATGGCGTCCATAATATTCCTAACTCGAGGTTCTTGCAGCCGATCGATTAAGACATCAAGATGCGTGTCACAACGACGAATAAGAGTTTCTTTTGCTCGTTCAATCACTTCTATTGTAATTGCCTCTAGTGGGTCAGTGACATCGACAAAGCAGGCTTCGTAGGCAAGGGCATTAACCAGCCAAGGTTGACCCTGAGTGAGATAGTAAGCATGATTTATTGCGTCGTCGGTAAAATGTTGGCCCGTTTCATGTGTATGTTGAAGGTATAAATCCCGTACTTGTTCAGGGGTAAAATTAAACAAGACTAAACTTTCAGCTTTTATATTAAAGGCGCTTCCTCCGAGAATTGTGTGTTGGTCTGCGTCAGACCAAATGCGATAGTCTCGCACATCGCGCACTCCAACCAAACAAATGGATTGCGGAAAGAAATCGGGTCGTATGGTATAACCGTCCCGTAACTGGCGCAAAACGGAGATAAGGGTATCGCCGACTAAAGAATCAATTTCATCAATAAAGATCACCAATGATTTTTCGGAGTTACGAGCCCAAAATTGCAAAAAGTCATATAAGGCATTACCTGAAAGAGTTGGGTTATTTACTTCGGTTCGAAGATAATCCGTGGATGGATCGTTGTCCGGAAAATATTGATCAATTCCCGTTTTAAATCTATTTAAGATTGTTCTCAATCCCTCTACGAGATTATTACGGGCAGCTTGTGCAGCTTCAACGTTAATGTAGAATGCTTTATACTTACCTTCCAGATTGAGTTGCGTAACCACTTCGAGTATTCCCGTTGTTTTTCCGCTTTGACGTGGACCGTGAATAATAAAATATTTTTTCTGTTCAATAAGTTGTTTTAATTTAGCGATGTCTAAGCGATGTGAAATAAAATAATGGTCTTCGGGATGAATCGCACCGGCGGTCGAAAAAAATTTCATATGTTAATTTCCTTTTCTCTATCTTAGCACATTCCATACAAGTTAAGCAACCGATGTTAATAGATTGTTATTCTCGGTGTCCTTCAAGGATTGGTTTTGCTTTTGATACATTTTTTGTATAAATTAACAAATTCTTTATTTTCCCTTCTTGACTTTTTTTAATTAATTTTGCTATAATTAATGAAAACCAAATTTAAATTAAAGGAGTAGATCTATGAGTTCTATGAGTTCACCACTTTCTGCTGTAAAAAAAACATGCGTTATTTGTTATGCTGACATAATCTCACAACCAATTTGTGAAGAAGAAAAGGAACGAATCCTAGATTGTAGCCATATATTTCACAGGGAATGTATAGGGGAGTGGCTTAAACAAAAACATCATTGCCCTGTTTGTAGAGCACATGTAAACGTGGCTACTCCAGAAGCTCCTAGGCAAGAAATGACAGTAGAAGAAATTTTAGCTGTCCCAGACAACCTGCTATCTAATGCTGAAATCTTATCATTAATTCGCTCTAACATTCAGGAAGTTAGAAGGGTTAGAAAGCTTGATCTTAATGAAAATACCCCTGTAAGCCAGACAGCAGCTAGGGTAAATTCATTTGCTATGGGATTTTTTGGATTTCAATAAATATAATAAACAAAAAATATTAAAGATGTAAGACAGTTTTACTTACATCTTTTCTTATATCCCATAACACTCAAAAGGATTAAATCCTTTCCGGCCATAACCCGAGGCTGGTTCTGTTTTCTGGGTCTCCCAAAATTCAGGTAATAGTAGGATTTTTTTTACAATATCTTTAGTAAGCATGCTCATCGGGCTGTTATTATCTTGGTTTCCTTCAAGGAGTGGTTTTGCTTTTTGATACAACTTTTGTCTAAATAGTAATTCAAGATTTTTTAATTCCTCAGCTTTGCTCGCGCTAGTGTAGAGAGGTAATTCCATTTCGAGGTCTGCGCCGTTTTCTAAAATAATTTTAATAGATTCGATAGGAACTTTCCCTCTCACATAGAGCTGAGATGCGAACTGTAACACGGATACATTAGTACTCTCTGTATATTCATAACGTAACCCATATTCACGTTGAACACTTAAATGTTTGGCTTTTGTTGTTCCAGGAAAAAAACGACACGCTTCTAGAAGTAATTTGGAATTTATATTAGATTTTGGAAATGTGCTTCCCCAAAATAATATTGTAAATAAAATCGGGTTGCCATTAATTTTGCATCGATCAGATCTAAGTTCACTCAGCACAGGAATGCCCTCACGCAGGTAGACCTTGTTTTCGAGAAAGACAATTTGGACTTTTGATAAGTCATCTTTAAAAATAGATTGCCATTGTTTACTTACAGAAGAATAGTTTAACAATTTTTTTAAGTGTAAATGTCGATGTTTTTCCCGTTGATGGGAATACATGTCTGTATCTTCTTTATAAAATTTTAATTCATTAATAACAGAATTAAAAACATCTGAAGGCAATCCTTCAAAGAAATTTCGCCCACGAATGCTCCAGGCTATTGTTCCATCTGCATTACGGCAAAATTCTAACTTGTTCTGTTTAGATAGACCAATAAGATCACCAATTGGTGATCGTTCAGATAATGAAGGAATATTGTTTGTGTTAGATGTCATAAGCTCTCATGTTTTTAATTATAATCTTATTATATACATACAAATAGATTATAGCAAGTTTTTATCGACTATTCCGCGTGAAATCATAATGGCCAGACAGCCTCCAAGCAGTCTAAACTACTACGTGAAAAGAATAGGCAAGGACAGCAAGGACAACAAGGACAACAAGGACAACAAGGACAACAAGGACAACAAGGACAGCAAGGACAACAAGGACAACAAGGACAACAAGGACAGCAAGGACGACAAGGTAGCTATAATACGTTATCTTGGTAAGTTGTCCTTGCTGTCCTTGCCGTCCTTTGATCCTAAATTCTTTCTTGCACATATTTCTTCAAAAATTTATAGTGATGGGCACCGGCTGAACTTTTGCGACTACAGATCTAATTCAAAATGCATTTGGTGTCATTGTGATCAAGCGAAATATCTTTCCTATATTACTGGGGTGGCTCATTGTATTTCCCGCGACAAATTGGACCACAGATCTTAAACCATGGTTTAGAAACGATTCTGAAGTCGTCTTACGCACTAAACTGCTCTATCAAAATTACGATTCAATTGCCACACCTCATCACTCTTTTAAACAATCTGATAAAGGTGCATTTTGGTCGTTAAGCGCGGAATATCCGTTTAGAAGATATTGTGGGGAATTTGAAGCGACTACAGCTTACACATTTAAGCAAAAAGGAGGGCGTTGGGATAATTTCCGTTTTACCGGTAGATTTGCATGGCTCAATGAAATGTACGGAGATTCCCTGAGTTTAGTCACCGGATTGACATTTACACAACCTTTCTCTCGGGCTTTACACGATATTAGTTCCTTTCATCACGGTCATTTTGAAGGAGAGCTCCATTTATCTCTTGGCCAACAGTATGGCTTTCAAGACATTGATGACTATCGATTTCGTTGGTGGAGCATCTTTTCAGCAGGGCAGGCGGACGAAGGGAATAACTTTTATAAAGTTGATTTAGCAGGCGAATATAAATATCACAATAGTCATTTCCGTGGTTTTATGCATACATTAATGGGAGCCGGGAATGTCAATTTGACTAGAAAGCGAATAAAACATTTTGCCGGATATGGGTGTATAAAACATCGATCCATAGATCTCGGCTTTCGTTATGAACTTCTAATGGGGCAGTGGGGAACATTAGCCATTCAATTTGCTCGTAGAGTATTTGCTTATAATTTTCCGGAAAATGCAAATCTCCTATTACTTGAATACCGGTTAGCTTTAGGAAAAGAATTTGTTTTTGTATATTAACAGGTCTGATGAAAAAATTTAAATTTCTACTTATTTTTAGAGTTATCGTAGGAATTTTATTCCTTTCGGGATGTGAATTTTTTTATGATCCTATCAGAGATAATGATGTTCCTGCATCGCCAGCTGCGACTTGGAACAAAGTCCCGATGCTTGTTAAAAAAACAACCGAAATTCCCTATGAAGTTTCCGATCTATCTGGATCCATGACCTTAGGGCGTCTGCTGGATATCGCTTTGTATAATAATCCGTCGACAAGATCGAGTTGGAATGCCGCTAGAGCAGCAGCTTATGCCTACCGGGCTTCATTAAGCAATTATTATCCCAATATAACTTATGTAGGAACTTTAAATGCCCAGACAAGCAAAGGCTCTCCATTTGCTAATTCATCTCAAGGAGTCATAACGACCCCAACGACTTCTACGACTGCGACCCAATCCTTTTTAACTGATTTGACAAATTCATTGAGTTTGACATATCTGCTTTTGGACTTCGGAGGACGCAGTGCTATAGCCGAAGAAAACCTCTGGGCGCTCTATTCATCCGACTGGTCACATAATTTTACAATGCAACAAGTGATGTTATCAGTCTTAAATGCTTATGTTTCTTATATAGGAAACCAAGCGTTGGTTGCCGCTTTCGCACAAGATCTCAAAGACGCGGAAACAGCTCTAAGCGCTGCAAAACTGATGCGAGAATCTGGGCTGTCAACTCTTACCGATGTCTTATTGGCTCAATCAAATTTAGAACTTATTCGCACGAATTTAATTCAAGCACAAGGCGCAGAGAAAACGGCTATTGGAGATCTATTAATCACCGTGGGATTACCTGCAGATTCAGAGTTATCTATTGAACAGTTACCTCAAGAGCTTCCGGTGATAGAAATTACAGGAGACCTTTCAAGTTTACTTGAATTAGCAAGAGAAAAGCGTCCTGATCTAGGTGTTGCAGTGGCATCCATTAAGCAATTAGAAGCACAACTTGCTCTAACCTATTCAAATAGCATGCCAAACTTAACAGCGAATGCAAACTGGAGTCAAGTTCGATTTATTTCTCCATCATTTGTTTCAGGATATAATGAAACACTTTTACTTCAATTAAATGTTCCCATTTTTGAAGGCTTTTCCTTTATGAATCAACGGCGGCAACTTCGTGCTCAGATTGAACAAGCCATGGCCAATTTAGATGTTCAACTTGCAGCTGTTTTTACTCAAGTTGTCACCAATTATTACTTACTCACTTCAGCAGAAGCAGCGATGCCATCCAGTCTAGCAGCGGTAGAATCTAGTGAAAGGGCATTTAGAGGGTTCGTTCTTCAATATAAGACAGGAACATCTTCAATTTTGGATGTATTGACATCGCTTACTACATTGATGAATGCACGCGCTCAGTTAATTAGCACTCGTACACAATGGGCTGGAGCTCTAGCAAATTTGGCTTTTGCTACAGGAGTGTTGTTTGACAATAGTGGAAATTGGCAAAAAAATCCACCTAAAAAGTTCTCCCAACTTTCAATCCAAAATGATGCATCTAAAAATGAGGACAATAGAGATACATTTAGAAAATGGGATGACACTAAAACATTTGAAAAATCACAGAGCTCGAAGGATGAAAATAATGACTCTACGAATGGATGAAATGCGGACTTATTTATTCCGTCTCTGTCTGATTTTTATATTCATGTCCGGCTTATTTGTTGGGTGCAATCGAAGGCCAGCTCCACATAAGTCTACACCGAGGGTGAAAACATCTAAAATCGAAAAGCAAGATGTTCCCATCTATATCGATGCTATAGGGCAATCTATTCCAACCGTTACGGTCAATATAAGGCCCCAAGTTGCCGGAAAACTCATTAAAACTTATCTTCAGCAGGGAGACATTGTTGAAGAGGGTGAACTCATTTACGAAATTGATCCAAGGCCCTATCAAGCTATTTTAGATGAAACTACCGCTCAGTTAGCGCATGATGAAGCTCTTTTAACGTTTGCTTCACAACAAGTTTTACGAAATAAAAAAGTTGTGGAACAAGAATTTTTATCACTATTAAATTTTGAACAATTTCAAAGTAATGAGGCTGCGGCTAAAGCGCAGGTGGAACTTGATAAAGCTGCTATTACCGCTGCACGGATCAATGTGGAATTTTGTAGTATCGTTGCACCGGTCTCCGGAAAAATAAGCTTTTTCAATGTTGATGTAGGCAATATTTTGACGATTGATGATCCAAATCAGATCACTGTGATCCGACCTTTTTCTCCTATAGATGTCCTTTTTTCATTGCCTCAGCAACAACTTGAACTCATTAGAAGTGTGCAAGGAAATGAAGGGCATTGGCCTTTTATTGCCACGTTGCCGGAAAAACCTAATGAATCTTTTCATGGAACCACATTTTTTATCGATAACCAAGTCAATCAAAACACAGGGACAATTCTTTTAAAGGGACGATTGCCAAACGAAAATCGAGAGCTATGGCCTGGTGAATTTATGCGCATTAAGGTCCTTTATAGAATTGCACCTGACGCCTTGACTGTGCCCCCTAGCGCAGTAATTATGGGAAGGGATGGCCCTTTTGTCTACACGATCGATAAAGATGAAAAGGCTGCTTTAGTCAATGTGACTGTTCTAACTAGAACTCCGGAATATATCGCCATTCAATCAGATAAGCTGCAAGAGGGGGAAGTGGTTATTACGGATGGTCAAATCAATATTGCTCCGGGAGTTAAAGTTAAAGTGACGGCTCCTCAAGCTTTGCCACCCTCTAAGGGAGTTGAAAGCCAAGTTATTCCGGAAATTAAAGTTCAAGAGACTACAGGGTCAGTGTCGGACAAAACACTATGAATCCATCTGCTCCGTTCATAAAACGCCCTGTGATGACAACATTAGCAATGATTGCTATTTTGGTGACAGGGCTTATTTGTTATAAGTTACTCCCCATTAGCAGTATGCCTAATGTTAATTTTCCTACCATTAATGTGAAAACATCTTTCCCGGGAGCTCTGCCGGCTACAATGGCAAATGCGGTGGCATTGCCTATGGAAAAACAATTAATGGGCATCCCTGGATTACGTCTAGTCAGTTCAAATAATATACTAGGAAATACTAGCATCGTATTGCAATTTGAAATTGATAAGGATATGTTGACTGCTACTCAAGAAGTACAAGAAGCGATTACCGCCTCCATACCCTATCTTCCGGTTGGCCTTCCCTATGCTCCTGTCTATCGCAAAGTAAGTCCTGCTCAGCAGCCGGTCTTGGTGCTCGCATTGACTTCACCTACAATGCCTAGATATGATCTGTATACATATGCAAGTACATTAATCGGTCAGAGAATTTCTATGTTAGAGGGAGTCTCTCAAATTACTGTATATGGCTCTATTCTTGCAATGCGCATTCAAATAGATCCTGTCAAACTGGTCAATCATAACGTGACATTGGCTGAAGTAGCAGCTGCTGTACGTGTCCAGAATGTCTTTTTACCTACAGGTCAATTGGATGGGTTGCTTGAAGCCCCGATTATATCTGTCGATGGTGAATTAACGACTCCAGAAGAGTATGATGAGACGATTGTCGCCTATCGAAACGGAACCCCGGTAAAAATTAAAGATCTTGGCAAAACGATTAGAAACTTTCAAAATAATAAAATTAATGCTCAATATATAAGTATGGAAGGAATTCAACCAACGGTTGTTTTAGGAATTCAAAAAGATCCAGGAGGGAATACTGTCTCTATTTCAAATGGCGTTTACAAAATTTTAGATGAATTAAAAGGACAGCTTCCTCCTGCCCTTGAGATACATATGCTTTTAGATTTTTCCAATGCAGTTAGATCTGCCATTCGAGACGCTTTTATCACTCTTTTATTAGCTTTAGGACTTGTTGTTC
The DNA here is from genome assembly GCA_963752155.1 of uncultured Parachlamydiaceae bacterium. Classification (GTDB taxonomy): domain Bacteria; phylum Chlamydiota; class Chlamydiia; order Chlamydiales; family Parachlamydiaceae; genus JACCRY01. Next base: position 17,582 of record CAVVXH010000001.1, read on the forward strand.
TAGTGATTTATCTCTTTTTAGGAAAGTTAGCCGACACTTTTATCCCTTCTCTTGTTCTGCCGATGTCAGTGATAGGTACTTTCATCGTCATGTATTATTTGAATTTCACATTGGATAATCTATCAGTACTAGCTTTAACATTGGCAATTGGTTTTATTATCGATGATGCTGTGGTCGTTATGGAAAATATCATTAGACGCGTGGAATTGGGTGAATCACCGTTACAGGCATCCCTAGAGGGTTCTCGAGAAATAGGGTTTACAATTGTCTCGATGTCGATGTCGCTTTTAGCTGTTTTTATTCCGATGTTATTCATGGGAGGATTGATCGGTAAGATTTTTAAAGAATTTGCAATTACGTTGTCTGCGATTACCATCATCTCAGGATTGATTTCACTTACGCTGACGCCTATGTTATCCAGTCGTTTTATTCCGCCAAGAAGTTTAAAAACCTCTAGGAAATCGACGATGGAAAAAATTTCTGAAAAATGGACCACCGTGATGCGGAACATTTATCACAGAATGTTAATCAGAGTGTTTGACCATAAATTTACCGCTTTAGGTGTTGGGTTGATCAGTTTATTTGCCACGGTTTATTTATTTTTTACCATTCGAATTGATTTTGTTCCAGATGAAGATATTGGTTTTTTTATTGTTTTTACTCAATCTATGGAAGGGGGCTCTTCGGGTCGGATGCTCGAATTGCAAAATAAGATCGTTCAAATCATTAAAGAAGAGCCTGGTGTAGATAATTTTTTTGCACTCAGTTCAATAGGTGAATATCGTAAGGGATTAAATTACGTGAGTTTAAAGCCGATCGATCAAAGACCCCCTATAAATACGATTATTCAAAATCTCTATGCTAAATTAGGTAAAATTGAAGGAGCTCAATCATTCATCAAGACGATTCCATTAATTGACTTGGCAGCAGGGCAAGAAAGTCGAGCAGCTTATCAATTTGCACTTCAGGGTATTGATGCAGAGAAAATTTATCAATCCTCTAGAAAGCTTTTAGCAAGGCTTAGAGCAGATCCCATGTTTCAAGGGGTCAACAGTGATTTAGAAATTGATACTCCACAGATTAATGTGAATATATTGCGGGATCAAGCATCACAATATGGCTTTACAGCTTCAGATATTGAAAACCTTTTTGAACTAGGGTATTCCGGAAATTTGATTTCCCTTATTCAAACGGCGATAGATCAATACAATGTCATTTTAGAGCTTGAACCCAAATATCAAACACGAGCAGAAGTTTTCAACGAATTATGGTTGCGTTCTCCTCTGAACAATGAATTAGTCCCACTCTCTGCCACAATGAAAGTTGATGAAGGGTTGGGCGCTACAAGTATTAATCACATCAATCAATTTCCCTCTGTGACCATCACTTACAATCTTGCGCCTGGGATTTCATTGGATACAGCCCTGTCGAAAATCGAACAATATACTCAAGAACTCGTTGAGCCAGGTGTTAAAACAGTTCCCATCGGAGCAGCCCAAACTTTTAAAGAATCGATAAAATCATCAGGATATTTGCTTTACATTACAATTTTTTGCATTTATATCATCCTGGGGATCCTTTATGAAAGCTTTTTCCATCCAATCACAGTTCTTACAACGTTGCCTCCAGCAACGTTTGGAGGCCTCCTTGTTTTAGTGATTCTCGGCATGCCGTTATCGATGTACTCCTTTCTAGGGATTATCTTCTTGATCGGTATTGTCAAGAAAAATGGAATCATGATCGTCGATTATGCTCTTGAAAATATCAGATTAAGAGCGATGGCATCGCGAGACGCAATTATCGATGCTTGCTTAGTGCGTTTTAGGCCTATTATGATGACTACCGTAGCAGCTATTTTTGGAGTGCTTCCGATTGCGCTGGGTATAGGAGCAAATGCTGAAGCGCGGCGTCCTCTTGGCTATGTCATTATAGGAGGATTGTTAGTTTCACAATTGATAACCTTGTTTATTACTCCCATATTGTATTTTGGAATAGAAAATTTTCAGAGTATTTGTTTAAATCTAATAGCACAGCAGGAAAATCGGCTAAGCCGAAAAATTAGGATAGAGAATTAAATGAATTTATCTAGGCCATTTATTGAACGTCCCATTATGACCACTTTACTGATGGTCGCCATTTTATTTGCAGGCATTTATTCTTATTTGCGATTGCCAATTAGTAATTTGCCGAATGTGAATTACCCAACCATCACAGTTAGTGTTTCATATCCAGGCATGACACCTGATGTTATGGCCCATGCCATTGCTCTTCCGCTCGAAAAACAATTTATGGCTATTCCAGGGACTGCGCTTGTCAGTTCAAACAATACTTTGGGGAATAGCAGCATTGTGATCCAATTTAATATCAATAAAAACATGACAGAGGCCGCACAAGACGTGCAATCTGCTATTATGACTGCAACACCTAATTTTGCCTCCGAATTTACCTTATGCACCAACATATCGAAAAGTGAATCCTGCAGAACTTCCCATACTTTACATCGGTTTGACGTCAAAAACAATGCGTCTCAACGAGTTGTATACTTATGCCAATAATCTAATTGGTCAACGAATTTCCATGTTATCAGGAGTTTCTCAAGTTACAGTGTTTGGTTCGCCTTTAGCTATTCGTATCCAGGTTGATCCGGTCAAATTGGTCGCTAATGATATCTCATTAACAGAAGTGGCTGCTGCGATGGCATTAGGAAATGTTAATTTGCCCACAGGGCAGTTGGACGGCCCTATAGAAGCTCCGAATATATCTGTGGATGGACAATTGCTTACTGGGGAAACATGGGATCAACTCATTGTCGCTTATCGTAATGGCACCCCCTTGCGCATCCAAGATCTTGGGCAAACCTTAGAGAGCTTTCAAAATGATAAAATTCGAGTGAACTATGTCGACCAGGAAACGATGGAACCGACCATTTTGTTGGCAATTCAAAAGGAACCGAGTGCGAATACTGTGGCCATTTCTGATGCCATTTATGATTTTTAGGAACCTTGAAACAGGAGCTTCCAAAAACTGTTGAGGCGAATGTTTTTTATGATCGTTCTGAGTCGATTCGTAATTCCATTGATGACGTTAAATTCACCCTCATCTTAGCTTTTCTTCTTGTTGTGTTGGTGATCATGCTCTATCTAGGAAAGTTTGCTCATACGATTATTCCCTCAGTCGTCATGCCGATGTCGGTTATAGGCACATTTATCGTCATGGATTTCTATAATTTTACATTGGATAACCTTTCTCTGTTGGCTTTGACATTAGCAGTAGGATTTATCGTCGATGATGCCATTGTTGTTCTAGAAAACATTGTAAGAAGGCAGGAAGAAGGGGAAGACCGAGTTCAAGCAGCCATGGAAGGCTCTCGACAAATCAGTTTTACGATCATTTCAATGACTTTGTCTCTCATCGCAGTTTTTCTCCCTATGCTCCTCATGGGAGGACTTTTAGGAAAAATTTTTAGTGAATTTGCAATTACTCTGACAGCCGTCACATTAATTTCCGGAGCCATTTCACTGAGTCTTACACCCATGTTATGCAGCCGATTTCTTCCTGAAGATCCTGAAGCAGGAAAAATGCTTCAGTTCTCGACGCGGATAAATGATAAAATGCGTGATGGATACGGAAGAATGCTTACCAAAGTGATCGACAAATATTATGCAGCTGTGTCTGTGGGAGCGATTTGTTTAGGGCTCACGATCTGGTTATTTTTTATTATCCCCACTGATTTTCTTCCGAATGAAGATTCAGGTTTTTTTATCGTTTATACGCAAGGCATGGAGGCGGCATCTTCAGGGCGAATGCAAGAGTATGAAAAAGAAGTGGCAGAAGTTTTAAGAAATCATCCAGCAGTCCATAAGTCTAGTGGCAATCAGTTCCTATTCTGAATATCGCAAGGGGCAGAACTTAGTCGTTTTAAAACCTCGTTCTCAGCGAGCCTCAGTGTTCGATGTTATCAGAGAACTCACCCAGAGTTTAGCAGAAGTCGTAGGCGTTCAATCTTTTATACGAAATGTCCCTTTAATTGATTTATCTACAGGTTCAGAAAGCCGAGGAGATTATCAATTGGCTATGGAAAGTATTTCGGATACTAAAGTCTATCCGTCTGCTGAATTATTGATCGACGCAATGTCTAATGATCCGCTATTCAAAGGGGTCAACAGCGATTTGGAGATCCATTCTCCACAAATTAACGTGACGATTCAAAGAGATAAAGCGTCTACTCTTGGTATTGTAGCTGCTGATATAGAGAATGCGTTCAATTTTAGCTATTCCTACAACTATGTGACTCGTATTGACACCGAAGTAGATCAATATAACGTTATATTGGAGCTATTGGATAGCTATCAGATGGATACAAATATATTTAACTCATTGTGGATGCGCTCTGCAGTTTCTACAGATTTAATTCCTATGGGAGCTGTAGCGAATTGGGAAGAGGGATTAGGAGCTTCGAGCGTTAACCATATAAATCAATTCCCATCAGCGACAATCAGTTTTAGTCTTGCAGAAGGTGTTTCTTTGCAAGAAGGGCTCCATAGGTTGAAAGAGTTAGAGTCGATGTATGTCGATTCTGCAGTTCAAATATTACCTATCGGAGCCATTCAGACGTATCAAGAATCACTCAAGAATGGAGGCTTTTTACTTTTTGTAGCTATTTTTGCCATCTACATCATTTTGGGGATGCTTTATGAAAGCTTTATTCATCCTATCACTGTTTTAACGACTCTTCCGCCGGCTACTTTGGGAGGTTTATTGACACTATTGATTTTTAATTTACCTATGTCGATGTATTCTTTTCTTGGGATTATTCTTTTGATAGGAATTGTGAAGAAAAATGGAATTATGATGGTAGATTTTGCTTTGGATAACATACGAACCAAAGGGATGACCCCTCGAGAAGCTATTTACGATGCCTCTTTGGTGAGATTTAGACCTATCATGATGACGACGATGGCAGCGATATTTGGAGCCTTGCCTATAGCTCTTGGAATTGGAGCTGGAGCAGAGTCTCGTCGTCCCCTTGGATTGGTGATCATTGGGGGGCTATTGCTTTCACAATTGATTACATTGTTTATTACTCCGAGTCTTTATTTGGTGATGGATAAGGTTCATAGACGTATTCCTTGGAGATAGATACCATCAAGAGGTGACGAGAATTCCGTCACAGAAAGAAGCCAATTTTTCGCTCTCTAAATGGAAAAGTTGAAAAATAATGAATTAAATGATACCTTCAAGATGTGACGAAAATTCCATCACAAAAAGAAGCATGAGTTTTTTTATATGTACATAAGAAATATTTTTTCGACTTTGCAAAGAAGATCGAAGGTCTATGCCTATTATGTTGATGGTTGGACCTCGTCAATGTGGGAAAACGACTCTTTCTAAGACTATTGGGCATGATTTAAAAATGGGCTACATTTCATGTGATAATATAGCCACTCTTGCTTCGATTCAATTTGATCCGGCCGGTTTTTTAAACAATCAAGCGAAGCCATTGATAATCGATGAAGCTCAACGTGCTCCGGAGATTCTTTTACAGCGCTGCCTATTACGGCATTATGGGAATGAAGCTTTAAACCTGATGAAGAGCGATGGGATCCAAAATATGTGACTTCTAATTAAGCATGCACCCCTGATTATAACATCCAAAAAATTTTTGGAGTGCGCGTGGCTTTGCCACCGCAGAACGCAGCCTCTATACGAGTCATGCCGGTAGACGTTGCTTCCATTAACTCATACTATCGTTGTTACAATTTGAATTCTCCTTTGTTGTAGCGGTTTAGAAAACTTGCTTGAGTTCTATCGAGGCAACGTCTACCGGCATGACTCGTATAGAGGCTCCGTTCTGCGGTGGCAAAGCCACGCGCACTCCAAAAATTTTTTGGATGTTATGATCAACTGTCTCGCTTTTTTCACTTATAATATAAATGAAGATTAATAAAAAACATTTGTTGTATAATAAAAATATAAATAATTTTTGAAATGTTAATGACAACTTCCTAAAAAGGAGTAATGTTATGCAAATGAACATGACTAATTTTGATAACTTAAATAATATCTATAAAAAGAATAAAACAGATATTGATAATCATAACATAGCAAAGCTGGTAAGCAAATCGGGAAAAGAAATGGCCATACATTTAAAAGATGCTAAAGGTTCTAGGAATTTTATAGCTCATTTAGAGGTATGGTTTCGTACTACTTTCGGTAATTATCAGAAAGTTGAAGATGCTCTTTTAAAAGTTGTTGAAAATGAATTTAAAAGCATCAATAAAACTAGCAAAGCTCTTACAAAGCAAATAAAAAATGGAACAGATAACGGAGAAGAGGGTGAGATAAATAAAACAATAATTCAAATTGCTAACACTGAACTCGCTATCAATACCGCAAAGAGTCACTATTCAAATCTGAAAAATGCACAAGTTGTAAATGAAGAGCAAATTAAAAGCTTAGAATTGTTATCAAAAAAAGCCTCTGATCGATGCAATAATCTGAGTTCATATGGAAATTTAGAATCTAAATTCCTTGAGATCAATAAATTTGATGGCATTGAAAAAATAGGAAAGATCAAAGAATTTCTATTGGCTTACAATAACTATCAAAATAAATGGCTGAGCCAAGACAATTCAAAAAACATTACAAGTGTTGATTTAGCTAAAAAATTTAACTTAGACAATATTTTCGAAATTATTAACAAAGAATTGACTGATATAGTAAAAACATTTGAAACAATTTCCCTTTCTAACCCTGTTGATGATTTAGCAATTGAGGCTAACAAATTACAAGCGGACTTTAAAACTGTATGCAGGCATTTAGATGATATCCCCGCGCAAATAAGGCCCAATGATTTTCAAAAAAATGTGGAAAATTTTAAATCGAAAATAAGTAATTGTCTCCAAAGTGAAAACACAAAAATTCTTTCTCAAGTTAAATTAAAGATGTCGGATCTTGAAAGTAATTATTCCAAATCTAAAAGCGATATTCTCAGTGCAAAGTTTAGTTTTGGAGCACGGGAAATATTTAAAAAAAGGGAGTTAGACCCAATTAAAAAACTCTTGGACTCCGTTGTGAATCAAGATGAAGAAGGTAAAGTAACGCTATATAAACAACAACTTGGACTCTGGGAGGAACGTATAGCGGAATTAGAAAACTCCGATGATCTCACTTCCGCAAGGAACTTTATTGGGGACTGGAAATTAACATCCAGCAATAATGACTTAGAAGCACTTAATAATTTATTGGATTCTGCACACGACATTTTATCTGGACCCTATGGAAAAGAAATTGGAAATGAAACTTTTAAAACACAACTAGAGAATGTTAAAAATAAAATTACAACCAAAAAGCATGCAGTGGAATCAGATATTCCAAGAAAAGAAGCCTCGGAAGAGCAAACTCGTCGCAATATAGTGTTAGAGGAGAGTTATGCTGAACGCGACTTCAATTTAGGGAAGGAAAAACTTGCTCAAATTAACCCTGATTTTATCTTAGATGTGACATCTCAAGCCAAAGCATTTGCTAAAGAGAACAATCTCGAACTCAAGGGAGATTTTCTTCTCTCCATTTTAGCTATGCCGGAATTTATTGAGAAAATAAATAAAGATTTTCTAACCCTTCAAGCAAAACAAAATATCCAGCAAGAAACTTTGGGCAGACTTAAAGAAGATGAAAAAAAATTTGACGATGAAGCCAATGCTTTACGAGATGAATTTTCAAGGGGTATTCCCGGAGAAATTCGACGTTTAAAGATATTAGAAAATAATTATGCAGATTCTATTTATCAACTTGAAGAAATAATGAAGAAGGAAAATGTGAAAGGAGATCACATGACGATCACCTTAGAAGAATTGCTATTTTCACATCGAGTCGTTGAAGATTTAATGACAGAGAAAATGAACCAATGGATGGAAGATGTTAAAGGACAAGCCAATGCAAAATTACCGACTAATCTGACCAATCTTGTAAATACGGTTAATGCAAATTCTATTGAGGCTGCTCGTATTAAAGATCTTCTTAAGAAAAGGGATGAAATAGTGAGTTATAAAGGAGGAAAATATGTCTTAGCCCTTGCAGTCAACAAAAAGGCAAAAGCAGAAATTCCCGCTCTAATTACAAGTTTAGAGCAACAAATTAAAACAAACGAAAGCCAATTGGAATCTTATCGTGCTGTACAAGAAGTAATGAAACTATTTAAAGATAGTAAGCAATCTAGAACTGGAGCAAGTAATACACTTAACTTATTGAATAGAATATTAGTTCCTTCTATTGAAAAATCTAAGGAAGAATTAGAATCTTTAAATAAAATTTTAAAAAAAATTGAAGGAGTCGAAACTAAATACCTAGGAGATAAGCGAGAAGATATGGGACGGTAAGGGGGCAGCTTCTCTTCCACTTTTCCTGCAAATTAGTCGTTTTTCTTTCCACTTTTTCTGTAAATCAGTCATTTTTTCTTCCACTTTAATAGGAAATAATGATACTTAATGTAGAACGAGATCATAGAATATGGATTGAATAGTAGGCCTGAAGGAGCTTTGAAGAGCACATTGTTGTTGATTGTGGTGTTATAAATGTAGTTCCTGCATGGAAATTTTTACTTAATTGGCATCTTTGAACCTTGCCATTGGTGCCTGACCTGATATTCTGATATTTGCCTAGACGAAAACAACACCTCTTAAAAGGGCAAATGTCAGAATGTCAGGTCTGGAACCAAGGCTAAGGCGGTTCATCCTAGAATTCGCTTCTCATTGAAAATTAAAAGCACTCTCTGATAGCAATGGAAAAGATTTTAGATTTTACCTTATACGTATGCCATTGTCGAAAAAAAGAGGCAAAATCAAGGAGGAGATAGGCCCGCCTTGGCAAGAACTTGATAATCTTAAATGGCCTAGAGAAGTTTTTTTTCCATTTTTAACAATGTTATAGGTTGAATAAGACTAGGATGCATGATGGTTTCTTGCTCTCCAGTCAAGTAAAATCCTTTCAAATTATATATCAAGCTGTATCTGCTCCAGAAAACATCGGTGATATTTTTCATAATTATTTTGGCCCTAACAATGGAATTGATCTAGATTCTTTCAATTAGGGGGTATAGGGGGCATGTCCGTCTGGTGCTGCCAGTGCAGATGATTGGGGAAAATTATTTTTTTTGTTAGCTGAAAAAATTCAAACTGGAAGAGTCATTCTATTATTCGATGAAATATCTTGGATGGGGTCCAAAGATTTTGATTTTCTTGGTAAAATTAAAAATGCTTGGGATCAAAAATTTAAAACCAATCCAGAGCTCATTTTGATCATTTGCGGTTCTGCATGATAAAGCCAAAAAGCTTTTCTTTTAGACCTGTCTTAATTCATGTTAACGGAGTTAGCGATGATATAGTAGATAGTGATTATTTCGCAGCAATTGTTGACGTCGAAGATTATTTTAAAGTTAATTAGCTAAATTGAAATAGAATCTAAAGCTGAAAGGGATCCTGGATGAAGAGAGGGGCATGTAGATAATGGAGAGGATGTACCTATATAGTTAGACATAATGTGTTTCTCTCGTATCGTTCTTATCGTCTATACCGTTGATCTACAGTAACAACAGAACGTGTCAAGCTGTGAACATCAATGAATTTTGTATCCCCGATGCCTAGTACGACACTCTTCATCATCAGAACAACTTTGTAAAAAATGACTCGTTTTGTTATAGTTAGGGAACTGTTACAAAAATCAAAAGCCATTTATGAAACTTAACCAACTGCGAGCCTTTGAAAAGCACATCGAGGGGGCCGCTCCCAATCATTTTTCGTCTCTCTACAGTATTTTAGGTAAAGACGCTTTTCAACGCAAAACCGCTATCGATAAACTTCTTACTTCTTTAAAGAAAAGTTCACCTCAAGGAGAATTTGCTATTCAATTTGTTGAGTCTGGACAACTTTCCTCCAAAGAATTAATGCAAGAGCTCAATGCCCTAGTTTTATTTGCCCCTAGACGTGCAGTCGTTCTTGAAGAGGCTGAGAACCTTGATAAAGATTCAATGAGTATTCTAGAAACCTATTTTGAAAATCCCAACCGTTCGGTGTATTTGATCCTTTCCGCAAGTTCGCTTCATCATGGGTCAAATTTTTATAAAAAAGCAGAAAAATCAGGCATTATTCTTGAATTTGCCGAAGAAAAACCATGGGAAAAAGAGCGATCGATTCCTGAATGGATTGCTGCCACTGTATCTTCGGAAGGAAAGTCAATTGATTCTGCAAGTTGTCGCCAGCTTGTTAAATTATTGGGAACACAGCAAGAGTTAATTTACTCTGAAATACAGAAGCTGTTGTGCTATATCGGAACACGCCCTCGGATCACTCTGGAGGATATTTCTGCAATTATTTCACCCCTCTCTGTCGAAACAAGCTTTCAGCTTGGTGAAGCTATTTTTCGACGCGATGGGGCAACAGCTTTATGCGCTTGTAAAAATCTTTTGCAGAATGACACCCCATTTTTTGTTCTTTTGCGGCAATTACGTTCTCAATTTCAAACTGAGTACCAAGTCAGTGCTATTTTAGCCCATGGTGGAGGGCCAAATGAAATTACTCAACATTTTTCCTATATGAAAGGTGCTATTTTGGAACGACATATCGCTTTTGCACAAGGCTATGGTAAGCAAAATCTTAAAGCGGGTCTATTGAAAATTGATGAAATTGAATTGCAAGCGAAGAATAGTGGTTTAGAAACAGATTTTTTAGCTGAGCTTTTAATTGCGAGACTTGTATACCAAGGGCGACCATAGATTGTATTTTTTTGATCGTTCAACCCCGGGAGCTTTGACGCGCAAAAAAACACAAACTATGGCCGCGCCTGATATAACTAGAAATTTTTAAATTAAAAAGAGAACATGGAACAGAAAAAAAAAGCAGCATTGTTGTTATTACCTAATTTATTGGCTGAAATGCGCCACCATCAACCTTTTTTGCCTGTAAGTGTCGACCGTGCTGTGCAAGAAATGGATGGTTTAATTGCCGAAAGCTCTTCTGCAGGGCGTCGTTATCTTGCACGTTTTAATACTCAAAAACCGACTGATGAAATGCCGATTGCCTTGTATAACGAACACAGTTCAGATACAGATTTGGATTTTTTATTGGAACCCTTGAAGAAGGGTGAACGGTGGGGATTGCTTTCAGATGCAGGATTACCATGTATAGCGGATCCAGGATCTAAATTAGTTCGAAGGGCACGACTTTTAGGGATTGCCGTTCAGGCTTTTGTTGGACCCTCATCTATTTTGCTTGCGCTGATGCAATCGGGTCTTCCAGGACAAAAGTTCTTTTTTCATGGATACTTAGATCGCGATGACAAGAAACGTTCTAGCGAAATTAAGCAGCTAGAAAAACATTCTAAAGGCCAGGGGGTGACGCAAATTTTTATCGAAGCTCCTTATCGAAATATGCATTTATTAGAGAGTCTACTGCAAATTCTTCATGAAGAAACTTCATTGTGTGTGGCTTGGGAACTTACGACGCCTGAGCAGGGGATTGTTTCTCAAGCTGTTCGATTATGGAAAAAAAGCCCCTTACCTAATTTAGCTAAAAAAAATGCAATTTTTCTTTTTCATCAAAATTAACATCTATTATCTTTTTGTTGCATTATTTTGAATTAACTGATATCCTTAAATGAAATTAAGAAAACAGTAAAGAGAAATAATCTTTGCTGCATTTTTACTTTAATTTATGAAAAATTTTAACAATAATATTTCAAGAGGTATTTTATGATTCGACCCTGTCAAAACAATCAAAACAGCACCGAAGGCCCAAAAATTAAGCGTCAACGGACTGAGACTCCTGAGAATTTGGGTGATTATCCTTCCGATTTTTATGAAAAATTAGTCCGTTTTATTGATATAAAGTGCCTTGAAGTTCAAGAACATGGTTCTTCTATTCGTCATGACTTTAAGATTTATAAATCTGCATTAGAAAATGAAACAAATGATGATGATCGAGTGAAATTATTTTCAGAATTAAATAACAGAGTGTTAAAATTTTCTCTTTCACTTTTTTCAATAAAACCTGACCAAATTCCGACGTTCGTTGAGAGATTACAAGGAGAGCCATTTAAGCCAAAATGGCAATCAATTTATAAAAGAGATTTAGAAGAAGTTGTAGCAATGTTGTTTAGAGGATGGTTTGCATTAGTAAATTCAGAGTTTTCAAATACTCTTGTTGATCGATGGTTTAAAACCTCAAATAAAATTACAACCACTGACGAAAGGATAAAACTCTATTCTGATACGTCTAAAGCGATAGCTTTTTTAAATCGACTTACTTCAATGGAAATTGGAATACACCAAATTCCTCAATGTCAAAACCCTAATTCATGGATGGACCTTTATAATTATTATTTAAATCAAGAAATAGGAAACTTGGGAATAAAAATTTTAAATCAATTTCAGAAAGAAACTTCATCTCTCACAGCACTTATTTCATGGATCAGTCAAAATACAGGTTATGGATCGAATAACTTTACTGGAGCTTTTCCTGTTTTTAAAGACTTTTTTCACGCTTTTGAGCGAATCCTTAAAAACCCAAAAGTTTATTCCTATATGATCAGGACATTAGGCATGCCTTTTGTACAAAATAATAAGCAAGATCTTAACACAAAAATGAAAGAAGCAGTAAAGTTTGGAGAAGAGTCGCTTCTAAACTTTAACGCTCAATCAGTTATTTGTTTAAATGCTGAACGAAAAATTAAAGTAAATAAGGTTAATCTAGGTGATCAAGATAGTTGCCCTGTAGATATTCTTAAAATATTTTGGTTGTCATTGGATGAGGCATCTTTTATTGGACTGAAGCGTACTTGTAGAAATCTATATAAAATATCTGATTTAATTACTGTCGATTATTTAAACAGAAATGCATGTTTAGTACGGCTTTTCTTATCAGTAGAGAAATTAATATTGCAATTTAATAGGGTTGACAAAAAATTAGCTGAAAACGTTTATTCATTGAATCTTAATAACTACACATGTAAAGATACAAAAACAAAAACTATAGGGGTAAGGTTTCTTGCAACTATAAATAAAGAATTTCCTAATCTTATAAATCTATCCCTTAGATGTGTAAATTTAACTTCACTCTCTTTCTTAGTTTTTAAATGTCTTGAAAATATAAATATACACGGATGTGAAAAAATACGAGTTAGTGAATTAAAAGTCCCTTTTAAGAAAGGAACAATTACTTATCCTTCTAGAACTATATATGAAGGCGAATTTGTGGAAAATGTTCCTGAAGGTAAAGGAAGTGTTAGACAAAAGAAAAAAATCCATGCTGTTCCAGATGTAGAGTTTTTTGATGATGATTGGAATCAAATTAGATCAAAAAAATATAAGTGTGAAGGGTCTTTTAATCAAGGGAAACTACATGGTTTTTCTGAATTCTCAATAGGGAATATGGTTATTAAAGGGGAATTCAATATGGGTAAACTTCCTCGAAATGGCTCGATTATTTACGGGGAGGGTCATCAATATGAGGGGGAATTGCTTAATATGCAAGCTTCTGGAATCGGAACATTGATCTGTGCAAATGGAGACATCTTTAAAGGTAAATTTTTTCAAGGATTGCCCTCAGAAGGAGTTTTAGCGACGCTGAGTGGTTGGAGAGTTGAAGGGCCTGTGGTTCGTTGTTGTTTTAGTAAATTAGATAGAGAGACTTTAAATGGAACCTTACAATTTGAAAATAATAGACTTGAAGGTTCTTTTACCTTAAAATATGATCTGGAAAAAGGCCAATTCTTTCTAGACCATATAGGGAAGATATCCGCCATAGTTTATCAATTTCCTAGCTATTCCATTTCCATTGCGTAACAGTAAAACATGTAAAATACATTAACTTGTGTGATTGGGTTAAGCCAAAAGCCCAATTGTGCAAGTTATTGTTTTGAGTTTTATTTAGTTTTTGCTATATAAACACCCTTCCAATCTTCAGGAGGGGGATTCGTAAGTAAATGTTTGCAGCGTTCTGATAGGTTAGCACTTGGTGGATCACCTTGATGTGGGGCCAATATTTCAATTGCCGTTTCAAATTGACAATTGAAATAGGCCTCTAAGGCAGTTTCATAGGCTTGAATTAATTCAAGCCTATTTGGATCTTTGTGATAAACATCTTCTATTGTTCCCAGGAGCTCATACACCCTCACGCCTTCTATCTTTCCTTTCACTGCGACTTTATCGATTAGCCTAAAGGCAAATTCTCCTTTTGCCTCTTTCACAATAGCTTCACTTGCTAAGGTGACTATTCCATAGTGTTTGCAAAGTCCTTCTAAACGGGAAGCTAAATTGACTCCATCCCCAAGTGCAGTGTATTCAAATCGATCAGGCGCCCCAAAGTGACCTACCATGACAGTTCCTAAATGAAGGCCAAAACGTGTAATTAGAGGAGGCAAATCTTTCCATTCCGGAGAAGAATAAAGTCGATTGACTCTTTGCATACATTCTAGAACTGAACGACAGGCTTGCAGAGGATGATTATCCATAGGATTAGGAGCATTCCAAAATGCCATTACAGCATCCCCAATGAATTTATCTACCGTGCCTCCAGTGGATTGTACCCCCGCAGTCATCTCTCTTAGATAGTAACCAAGAGCCTCGGCAACTCTTTCAGGATGAAGTTTTTCTGCAATAGATGTAAAGCCCTGTATATCTGTAAACAGGATTGACAGCTGATTAAGTTCGCCACCTAGCGAAGGTTCGCGATTGCTTTTGTAGAGATTTCGAACGAGATCTAGAGGAACATATTTTCCAAGAGCACGCATAGAAGTCTTTGCACGCTCGAGTTCAACCTGAACTTCAGCAATATCTCGAAAGTTCTCAGCTTCAGTGGTCGGAGTAAAGTCTAAAGCACGCATTCGCGAGGTGGCTTTCATAATGGAGCCAAGACCGTTCTTTAGTTGTCGTAAAACAAGTCCTCCGGTGATAAAGCCAAAAAGAGAAGTAAGTAAGAAGAACCAAAGGAATCGATTGCGCAAAGAACGAAGATCTTGAGTATAAAAATCCTCTGGGACGGCAATCCCTATGATCCAATTTTGAGTGTTCTGTAGTAGGCGAAAACTGACCAACCATTTTTGCCCACTTACATATATTGACTCTGTGCTACTGGGATGATCGATGCTGAGATCGTTTAGACTGGGACTCAAAAGGGCTGAGGCGATGACAGGGTCGAGATTTTTGGGAACAATTCGGAGGTCATCCTCCAAAACTGCAATGTTATCGGTTGGATTGGGCCTTGTCAGCAATCTCCCTTTGGGATCTGTCAAGAAGACTCGATATGCCTGAGAACTATTTCCCTCAAGTGCAAGAGCTTTTTGTGTTGAGGTCGGCAGTTCGTCGATGGTATGTGTGTTGAGACCAATGCGAAGCACCCCTATAAACTTGTCACTGGAATCTCTTATTGCTTTTTGTACTGTGACAACGACATGTCGTTTCTCTTCCGGTAGCATTTCATCGAGTTCGGACCAATGAAAATCGCTCCAGATAGGATGTCCATAATTTTTTTGCGCTGTGATTGTTTTGAAAGTTGGATGCATTGTTGGATCAGAAGTAATACCTTCCTGATGAAATGGAGAACCATTAAATAGGGGATTTAAATTTTCTGATCTCTCACGAATGCTAGCTTCAAAATTCTCATTCTGTTGTGAGACAATTCTTGTATTAAGATGAGAGGCGTCGGTACGGAAAACAGAAATTTGCCAACGTTGCTGAGGTGAAATTATCATTTCGCCCAATTCGGAAAAACCTTCTTGTTGGGCGTGTGTGAAGGTGATATCTGAAATTGTTGGATGATTGAGCAGCTCGATGAAAAGTTCTTTTTCCGGTGCAGTGACGCTATCAAAAGACATCACTCCGGAAAGTATTGCCTTTTCAAGATGATTTAAAGTGCTATTGGCTACATTCAGTTCGCGATTTACGTTAATTTCGATACGTTTTGCTTCAGCGTCTTGTTGTTTGGCAGCGTTTGCAAGAATTGTTTTTTTTGTGGAATTGATAAGAAATGTAAAACCTAGTCCTACAATTATTGTAACAGCGAGAATTGTAAGCAAAAAGAGCTGAAAGAGAGTTAATTTTTTCATAAGTACCTTGTCATAAAAAAGATAGCTTGCGTTCATTTTAAAAATCAAGATATTATCAGCAATTCCCACTGCCCGCGTTGCAGCATGAATCAGGGTGTATGAAATCAGAAAAATTTATATCTGGCGCTATTTCAAGATGACTTGTTAAAAATTTTTTGGAGTGCGTGTGGCTCTGCCACCGCGCGAGAAGTCGCTTTAAAGATTACTGGTAGCAATACAGTTTCAATTTATGCTGATGTAGAGACCCATTTATTTAAATGGATTTTTTGCAATAGACCTCTCGCGCGGTGGCAGAGCCACACGCACTCCAAAAAAATTTTACAAGTCAACTCGAATAGGTAAAAAGATATGACCGAGCCTGGTATAACCGCTATTTTCAAAAAAATACGTAGAAAATACTGATTATTTATTTTAGACGATTTATTATAATATTCTTAAAGCTGACAAGAGTCGGTATTAAAACTAGGAGAAGTATATGTTAAATAATGAATTGTATTTTCGGAATAAATCTGATTGCTTTGAAATTGATGCAGGAAGAGGGCTACGTATTTCTGAATTACTTGGAAAACAGAATGGAAATTCCGATCTGTTGAGTATTGCAATCGAAGAGTTTGCTCCGGAAGGATCTTCTTCTGCCCATTACCATGTCGAAGCAGAAGAGTACCAGGCAATCTTGGAAGGTTCTGGAAAATTGGTTGTCGGTAATCAGACAAAAATTGTAACAAAAGGAGACTTTGTCAAAATCCCTAAAGGAATGAGGCATCAAACCTTTAACGATGATCGAGATCAAACACTAAAGCTCTGCTGCTTTCTAACTCCTTCATGGGCGGCTGAGGATACAACCTTTATGGATGACATTCCTTCAACTCTTGAAGAGAAGTGTGATCTTTATCTGCGTACAAAAGAAAGCATCGTTGGAATCAATCCCGGTAAAGGAGAATACATTTATGAATTCCTTGGAAAAGAGAATGGCTCTTCAGATAAGATGAGTATAGCTCTTGTAGAAATTCACGAGGGATGTTCTTCAGAGGCACACCTCCATCCCGATGCGGAAGAATTTTATATTGGTATCGAGGGGAAGGGCAGGTTAGTTGTTGACGGGCAAACTCGGATCGTGTCTCGTGATGTTCTTGCCAAGATTCCCAAAGGAAAAGTGCATCAGATTTTTAACGATAATAAAGAAACTTTGAAATTTTTATGCGTGTGTGCACCGGCCTGGACTCCTGAATGTTACGTTAAAGTTTAATGTATACCTGGTATATCTGAGCTTTCAGCTTTTGCTGAAAGCTCTTATTGTAAGGAAGAAAGATGCAGAACATTTATAACTTGATCGGATATCCCTCTAGAAAATACCACCATAAACTTAAAAAGTTAATAGAGCCTCTAACTCTTTTCTGTGGGATCGATCGCTTTTGGAGGAATGCTCACAAAATTGATGGTTCCTATTCTCTAATTGGTAATTATCCCCCAACTGCAGAGTCCTTTTTTGAACAAGGCCTTTATAAAGGCCATCCTTATTTTCGTCATCCTAAATTTTTTCGGAGCGGATTTGTAATCCCTGGACTTTATAAAACGATAGAATATGAAACCACTCAGGGCAAAATCCAAGAAGGTGGGGATTGTTACCATGTGCTTTTATTTATTGAGAAGGGCGAAGATGGATTTATCGAATATGGGTTTGCAACGAGTCGATTGATTCCGGGTTTTGAAATGACATATTTGAACCACCTACAGGCATTTAGAAAATTTATTGACTATTTCGAGATGGAGGGGAAGCAGATCATTAACGAATCTTCGGGATATCAAACAGACATCTCTAGGTTAGTTGGCAAGCAATATCTTGTTCCTCCGGAAGAAGCCGGAGACACGATTGTTCCTAAAAGTGAGCTTGAATTTCTCGCTGCAATCGAAACTGATCTTGAGAGAGGAAAATCAATTCTCACGTTGACGAAAAGTGAAAAAGTGTCTTTGGGTTACTATTTGACAGGAAGTACGGTCAAACAAATAGCAGAACAACTTCATATCTCCCCAAGGACATTGGAAAAGCATTTGGAAAATGCAAAAGGAAAACTCGGTGTCAAAACTCGAAGTGAGTTATTTGATGTTCTCAATCCCTATCAAGATTTGTTTAAAAACGGATTTTAATGTGATTGAATCAGGGCATATGAAATCAGAATAGTTTATATCTGGCGCTATTTCAAGGTGACTTGATAAAAATTTTTTGGAGTGCGTGTGGCTCTGCCACCGCGCGAACCTATTACCTATCCAAATGGATTTTTGCAATAGACCTCTCGCGCGGTGGCAGAGCCACACGCGCTCCAAAAAATTTTTAACAAGTCAACTTGAAATAGCGCCAGATTATACCTTGGAGCATGAATTGCTGGGTCTTGACAGGTAAAAAGAAATACGCTAAAATGTATACAAATGGCTATATGAATACACAATGAGGTAAAATGGATACTTTGCATATAAAAGTCACTCATAACATTCATCAAGAATTAAAACATCTCAGTAAAGTTCGTGGGATGACTGTTTCAGAACTGATTAGACAAGCCTTGTTTACTTGTTATCAGTTTGAATTGTTAGGATTGTCAGATCGACAGAAACAGTCCCTTGAAGCTTATAGAGGGGGATTCATAAGTTTAGGAAAATTGAGCGAGCTAATGGGACAAACACCAATTGAAATGCGACAGTGGCTCAAGGAACATCAAATAGTTCAAAATAATATATTTTCCGAAGATGATATAACAAATGCACGATAAACCTCCGTTGCTCTTTTTTGATACTGTTGTTCTTTCCAATTTCGCTTTTACAAGCGGTGGAATTGGTTTCCTTAAAAATAGATATAGAAATAGAGGGATTATTACGCTTCAAGTTTTTCAAGAAATCATAAAAGCAACTTATATTGGCTATACGGATTTAGAAAAAATTGAACAGGATCTCTTGGCCGATGAAAGTTTCCAAAAAACTGTTCTTACAGAAGCTGAACAACATCATTATATAATGCTACTGAGAAATTTAGGAGAAGGAGAGGCTTCTTGTATCGCTGCAGCTTATGAACGGAATGGAGTTGTTGTTACTGATGATCGTGCTGCCCGAAATTGTTGTCAGGAAAAATCAATTCCAATTTCAGGAACAATAGGAATTCTTAAAGCTGCTTGTTTAGATAAAAAATTAGAGCAAAATCAAGCCGACAAAATGCTTAGCCAAATGATTGACAATGGTTTTTATTCCCCAATCCAGAAAATTTCTAGTATCCTATCGTGATCTGTTTAAAAACGGATTTTAATGTGATTTTACTGCTATCGCAGTAAAATCAATTGATTTATACCTAAAATATTTAAAAATCTTCTTTTTCATTATAAAATTACTGCTATCGAGGTAAAATCCAATGTGCTATAGTTAAGTTTAATGGTTAGGTACAAATGATGGATAGCAAACAAATCGGTCGGATCGTGCATTACCATAGGAAAAAAGCTGGATTGTCACAACAGCAGTTGGCTGATTTAGCTGGACTTGGTAAAACTGTGGTATTTGACGTTGAAAAAGGGAAAATAACCATTCGGTATGAAACATTGTTAAAATTACTCGATGTCTTGAATATTAAAATAGAATTTCATAGTCCCTTTATGAAGTCGTATGAGGAACAGCTAGATGAAAAAAGCTAAAGTTTTCGTTGATGGTCTGCTTGCAGGCGAGCTCCTTGAGCTCGAAAGAGGGCGATCCTATAGATTTACTTACATAGAAGGATATGAAGGTCTTCCTGTTTCCCTGACAATGCCGATAACAACCAAGGTTTATGAATACACTCAATTTCCTCCTTTCTTCGAGGGTGTCCTTCCGGAAGGACTCATGTTGGAAGGATTACTTAGGTATGCAAAAATTGACCGTAATGATTTGATGACTCAATTAATTACAGTCGGAAGAGATCTCGTAGGTAATGTTACGGTAGAGGCTGCCTAATGAATCGATGCCCAATAACCTACGAGATATGTGGTGACCAAAAATATTCAACGCGAGGTTTAAGTCTTCTTTCTAGAGGTTTAAAAAATCTAGAAGACTTTCCGTTAACTTCTAAAGAACAAATCCAACGAGCTATGGAAATTGCATCTAAATTATCCATTCAAGGAGTACAACCAAAGCTTAGTGTTAGGTTTCTGCCGTTAATGAAATCTTTTGAGATCGTTGAGAAGGGGGGGACGTTTATTCTTAAGCCCCCACATCATGTCTATGATGAGTTACCTCAAAATGAAGATCTTACGATGAAAATGGCTGCAGCAGTGGGATTAGAAATTCCTTTACATGGAATGATATATAATATCGATGGTTCTCTTTCTTATTTTATTAAACGTTTTGATCGTCTTCCAAGAGGAGGTAAGTTATCTGTCGAGGACTTTTCACAATTATTAGGCAATCCTAGAGAGACTAAATATGAATCTAGCATGGAAAAGGTTATATTAGTGATTGAAAAATTTTGTAGTTTTCCGATTGTTGACAAATTAAAATTATTTCGCCTAGTTATCTTCAATTTTTTGGTCGGCAATGAGGACATGCATCTGAAAAATTTTTCACTTATTACTCGTAAGAGTAAGGTTGAAATGAGTCCATGCTATGACTTAATCAATTCTTCTATTGTACTCAATGCTAAAGAAGAGATAGCTCTTCCAATACGAGGTAAGAAAAGTAATTTAAATTATGTTGATTTGGTGGATTACTATGGTTTGGAGAGGCTTGGTTTACAATTGGAAGTTTTAAACAAAGAACTACTTATGTTTAAGAACGCGATTCCTCGATGGTATGAATTAATTGAACAGAGTTTTCTTTCTTCTAAAATGAGAGAAAAATATCGCAACATCATTGAAAAGCGTCAACAGCGTCTTTATTCTTGACTTCTCTCAAAAAAATTGATAAGTTGTTTGCTTCTGAACTCTAGGTCATAAGCATGCGTTTTTTATTGATGATTTGTGTTGCATTCATTTTTGCTGCTGGCGTTTTGATGATATTCAGCACAACATCTGCTGAGGCCATTGAGTTAGATCTTTATCAAAATACTCATCTTGCCATCATCAAACAAATCTATTACGCCATGGCAGGAGTCACTTTAGCAACTTTCGCCTATCATCTAGGATACCATCGAGTCCTTCAAATGAGCCCCTATTTATTTATTGCGTTTAGCCTATTTCTAGCTTTAGTGCTTATTCCAGGTGTAGGTCGCGAAGTCAACGGCTCTCGGAGGTGGCTAAGCATCGGTGGTTTCTCCTTTCAACCCTCTGAATTCATCAAGTACATAGTGCCGGCATTTTTCATTTATCGCTTCCAAGCCTACTTTTCAAAGGCAATGTCTTTTCAGCAGTTTTTAAAGCTCATTGCCCTTCCCGCTATCCCTGTCGTTCTCATTTTAGTCGAACCTAATAACGGCACTGCAGCTGTCGTAGCTATGACAATAGTCGTTTTATGTCTATTGACAGGCATTCCGTTGAAATATTGGTTGTTACCTTTGCTTGTTCTTGGGCTTGTTGGAGGTATCTTTGCATCGCAACTTCCGTACGTAACCGGACGTCTTAATGTCTATTTGCATCCTGAACTTGATTTAAAGGGTCGGGGCCATCAGCCTTATCAAGCTAAAATAGCCGTAGGTTCCGGGGGGCTGTTTGAAGAGGGCCAGGGAATAGCCTACAAAAGCTCAGTTATCTACCTGAAGCTCAAAATGATTATATTGCTGCTATTTTCGCTGAAGAATTTGGCTTTATAGGAATGGCTGTACTGATTTTTTTGTATGCTTCTATTGCATGTTTAGGATTTTATATCGCTGTACATGCTAGGGATCTTGCAGGATTTTATTTGGCCGGATGTGTGGCTTTTTTGATCTGTTTTCAAACATTTTTGAACCTGGGAGTGGTCTCCGGTATTTTACCAAGCACAGGGTTAAATCTCCCTTTTTTTAGCCAAGGAGGGAGCTCTCTGATGGCTAATTTTATAGGGATTGGACTTCTCCTTAGCATTGCAAAACCTAAGGGACTGTGCAATAATAACCTGCACAGTCCCTAAAGAACAACCTATATGACACACAACACTTCAAAGATCTTAATTGCTGCAGGAGGATCTGGTGGACACATTTATCCAGCGATGGGTGTCGCCTCGGATTTGCTTAAGCAGGATCCTACCATGCAACTCATGTTTGCCGCTGGAGGCCTTTCAGAGAGCCCATTTTTTGATCGCAATACTTTTGCATGGAAGTCGATTTCATCAGCTCCGTTTATTAAAAAAGATCCACTAAACCTTCTAAAAAGTTGTGGTGCGATTGCAAAGGGAGTATGGCAAAGTCATCGAATACTTTCAGACTTCAAGCCCGATCTTGTGATAGGTTTTGGCAGTTATCATATTTTCCCCATGTTGCTTGCAGCTAAACTAAAAGGGTATCCGATTGCCTTGCACGAACAAAACAGCAAACCAGGTAAGGTCATCTCTTTGTTTTCAAAATATGCTTTAGTGACCGGAGCATACTTTCCAACGGCTACGCAGGTACTCCAAGGGAAAAGTACCCTTTTAAAAATGCCTCTAAGAGAAGGATTTTCTCGCAATGGATGCACAAAAGAAGATGCTTACAGGTATTTCCAACTAGATCCTAAAAAGGCAACTTTACTCGTTTTCGGAGGGTCTCAAGGGGCTCAGTTTATCAACAAAACGATTGCTCAACTTTTGGCCAAACATTCCCAGCAAGATGAGCAATTGAGCCAAAACTTTCAGGTGCTTCATTTTGCAGGAAATGTTGAAGATTCCGACCATGTTGCGTCACTTTATGTAGCTCATGGACTTAAAGCCTTTGTGAAACCTTTGGAAGCCCGAATGGATTTGGCTTGGCGTGCAGCAGATTTAGCTATTGTACGCGCTGGAGCTGGAACGATCGCCGAACAAATTGAATTTGAAGTGCCGGCTTTTTTTATTCCCTATCCCCACGGGGATCGGCATCAAGAAAGCAATGCAGATTTTGTTGTTGACGTCGTCAAAGGAGGATGGAAGTTTCAAGAATCTAACTGGCAGCAAAATCAATTTTTAAGTACTCTACAACTAGTATTAGAAAATAAAGATTCTTCGCTTGCTGAAAAGCAGCAAAATATAACTCTTCATAAAAATAAATCAACTTGCAGGGAGTTTACATGGGTGATACGCAATTTATTGAACAAGTGATGAAGAATAATGTTCATTTTATTGGTATTGGGGGAATCGGGATGAGTGCGCTTGCTCAGTTACTGCTGGAACGCCATGTTGCTGTTTCAGGAAGTGATCTAGGAACGACTTATATTACAAAGATGCTTGAAAAGGGAGGTGCCAAAGTTTACATTGGTCATTCGGCAGGTCATGTGCTTCCAGGTTCAACTGTTGTTTATACTACCGGAATTGCTGAAAGTAATCCTGAATACCTTGCTGCAAAAGATTTGGGATGTTTACTTTTGCATCGATCGGACCTTCTTAAACTGATTTCTAAATCCTATCAATTGCTAGCTGTAACTGGAACGCATGGCAAAACGACGACATCCGCTTTGTTGACTCACGTTTTAAAAGACGCAGGGATTGACCCTGCATTTGCCGTAGGAGGAGTTCTTCCTCAATATCACAGTAATGGAGGTGATGGCAAAGGTCCCTATTTTGTGGTGGAAGCGTGTGAGAGCGATGGCACTTTTTTAAAGTATATGCCTTTTGGAGCTATCATCACGAATATTGATTCAGATCATCTTGATTATTATGGTTCGGAAAAGGCCCTGCATGTTGCTTTTTTTGACTTTATCGATTTAGTCGCTTCCACTGAACATCTTTTTTGGTGTGGGGATGATCCCCATTTAAAGCAATATCATCCGGTAGGAGTAAGTTATGGCTTTGGTGATCATTGCATGTTAAGGATTTCCAATTATGTTCAAAACGGATGGCAGATTGAATTTGATTTGGATTTCAAAGGACAACATTGGAGTAGAATAAAACTCCCACTGATAGGCTGGCATCAAGCATTAAATGCTGCTGCTGTGTTTGGATTAGCCTATGCACTTGGGGTGAGTGAGGAATCTGTGCGTCATGCTTTTATGACTTTTAAGAATGTTAAACGTCGTTGTGAGTTAAAAGGAGAATATAATAGCATTAAACTCTATGATGATTATGCGCACCATCCAGCAGAAATTAAAACGACTTTGGAAGCTATTAAATCGGCTATAGGTGATAAACGTTTAATAGTTGTTTATCAACCACATCGTTACACACGTGCTCGAGATTGCATGGGAATGTTTTCATCTGTTTTTAACGCTGCAGATGAAGTGATTTTGACAAACATTTATCCAGCAGGGGAATCTCCCATTGATGGAATAAGCGATAAGGTGATTTTTGAGGATATTGCTTTAGCGCATTCGGGTTCGGTACAATTTGTTCGAAATGAACAGTTAATCGAATTTCTTGCATCTATATTACGTCCGGATGACGTACTCGTCACTTTAGGAGCTGGCGATGTCACTTATGTAGGTGAAAAATTGCTTACTTATTTGAGGGAAAAAAAGGAATAATAAAGTAGGATGCGAGAAAATTTACCTTGGAAAAAGGTATTTAAATGGATTTTTTTTTCTACTTTAGCGACTTGGAGCTTAGCTTCAGTAAGCTGGATCTATTGGCGTCATCGTCAACAGGAACTTGCTTCGAATGATCGTTATAATATTGTCGCTATTTGGCAAGTGTGTCGGCACAAAGAGCCTTTACAAACTGATTTTTTAGCAGAGCTATTAGAACTGAGTTGCGATCAACCTACTAATTTATATCGTTTTGACATTAAAGCTGCTAAGCAAAAGCTTTTAGCATATCCTGTCATCAAATCTGCTGAAATCAAGAAGGTAATGCCAGGAATGCTTTTTGTTGAATATTCGCTACGTCAACCCATAGCTTATCTTGCGGAATATTCGAACACCGCAATTGATGCTGAGGGTGTTTTAATTCCTTCTAAACCATTTTATACTCCAAAAAATCTTCATGAATGGGTACTTGGGCTACCTAAAGGGCTTGAGTGGGGGACAAAAATTTCGGGTAAGGGTATGTTGCTCATTCATGAATTAATTGAGGTGTTTAATTTAAATGAAAATGTACGGTTAACTCGGATAGATGTTTCCAAAGCTTTTTCTAAAATTTATGGTGAAAGGGAAATTGTTTTATTTGTTGAAGAGCTTATAGAAGGTAAAGAGGGTATTGAGTGGGATAGCAAACGCATGGAATTGGTTTTGAGGCTTTCACCGGATAATTGGCGAGAACAAATTGCTAATTATGTGATGTTGCGCCCTGTTTTGAAGGCTGAGGGGAAAGGGGGGTATGTTGTAGATTTGCGTATTTCTGAATTGGCTTATTATAGTTTGTTAGGGATGATGTAGGGTTCTGCAAGGACAGCAAGGACGATAGGAATAAAGATTTTATTGATAAAATTTTTACCTTTAAATAGAATGTGGCTATGAACATAGAGGAGAAGTAAATCGATGACACATTTTATCCCAAAACATGGTGGATATGGGAGTTTACTTTCTTATCAAAAATCTCAAATTGTCTATGATGGTACAGTTTATTTCACAAAAAGATTTTTTTCTAAATTCGATCGAACTGTCGATCAAATGGTGCAAGCTGCGCGTTCAGGCAAACAAAATATCGTTGAAGCGAGCGCAGCTTCAGCAACATCTAAAGAGACGGAAATTAAATTAACTAATGTGGCTCGTGCAAGCCTTGAAGAATTATTAATTGATTATCGAGATTTTTTACGCATCAATAAATTTACTGAATGGGATAAAGATCATCCCTAAGCGGAACGTTTACGATTTTTAAACAGAAATGAGCCAAATGTTTATGAAACTTTTAGGAAAGGAATAGAACACCAAAATCCAGAAATTTGTGCTAATGTCTTAATTGGTTTAATTAAAGTAACGATTTATTTGTTGATTAAACAAATAAAATCTCTTGAAAGAGAATTTGTTAAAGAGGGAGGTCTTCGTGAAAGAATGACAAAAGCGCGACTTGCAGCAAAGGAGAAAGAGCGACATAACCAAGGACCTTAGGGTACTAGGGAGTTGCTTGTCCTTGCCTGTCGTCCTTGTTGTCCTTGCTGTCCTTGCCGTCCTTGCCGTCCTTGCTCGCTAATAAACGTTCTTTAAAAGCCTGCCATCGCTAAGTCCTTCTGCCGGAGGATGCTCTTTAAGGTAAGCCTTAATTTGCTGCATCCTTAAATCAGGATTTGGGTGAGTTTGAAAAAAATCCACTCCTCTTTCCTTACCCCCAGATGCCGCTTTCAAAATTTCCATCACTTCAATCATTGCCTGCGGTTTAAATCCAGCTTTCGACATAAGGATAATTCCCCATTTGTCAGCCTCTGACTCATCAGAACGGCTGTAATGAAGCTGAGTCATTTGATTTACCATCGCAGCAATCATTGCCGCCGAATTATTAGGGTTGCCAGAATCACTGGTTGCTGCTCCAACCGCCATAACAAGAGATTGGCCTAGTTGAGTTTTGGCCATTTGTTGGGAAGAATGCCTTTGAATAACATGACCCATTTCATGACTCAAAACTCCTGCCAACTCAGCCTCGGTTTCCAGTCTATTCAAGAGGCCCAAAGTAATAAAAATTTGTCCTCCTGGAAGAGCAAAAGCGTTGACAGTCTCATCGTCAGCTAATAAATGAAATTGAAAATTCCAAGGGCTTTTTTCTACACCGGCTTTCGAAACAACATAGTTTCCGACTTTTTGGACTTCTTTAGTTCTAGGGTCTGAGGCCGAAAGCTCTCCCCCCATTTGCCTAGCCATTTCAGGAGCCGATCTTAATCCTAATTGTACTTCTTGATCAGGTGAATAGGAGACATGTTGCTTTTCTCCAGTGACAGGATTGACTTCGGTATGTGTTGCGTACATGAACCAAGCTACAAGGGCGATGATGATAGCTATAACCAGACGACTACCAAATCCTCCACCACTCCTGCCTTGACTTGAGTTATTATTAGGATCAAACATAGAAATACTCCTGGTAAACACCCTTAAATTTCTGTTTAACAAATTAAAGATAATTTTATCAATAGCCAAAAGATTTATCTCTTGCAATTTCTAGACTCAACTCTTCGTTCTATTCAAACTACGGTTTTTGTAATAGTGTTCTAGTTCGTCTGCGATAAGAACTGCATTCCAATGAATATGGCTGAGATCTGTTGTTCTAAATAAGGTAATATCATCTTCTAAAAGACGACTTAATCGACAAAAAAAGATCTGTATCTTTAGGGTCAAGGCTAAGTTCGTGATTAAATTCCCAAAGTTGTAAATAAAGCGCTGTTTGGATCTTTTTAGCAAAAAGACTAAGAACTGGAGGAGCATTTTCCATAATTTCGGAATTTTGCTGCATGATCAATTGCTGTGCCGGCAAGGAAAGCACGTGTCCCATGGCGTGGCAGTAATACAAACTCGCTTTTTCCACTTCATTATTCACTTGATCAATTTGATTCAACCAGTTTATTTGACTGTTCATCATTTCATTATTCAATAGTTTTTGGGCAGCTTCTAAATCATTTATTTCACCTCTTAACCATGCCTTCTCTAGTTGATTGTAAGAAAGAGTAATCATTTGCATCATTTGATGATGTGTCGTGGAAAGAACATCGTAAGGCGCTGTGTGATCAACTAATGCATCGAAAAAAAAGATGATGTGCTGTCTTTTTACGTCATCCAAGTAAGTGGAATTTTCAGCAATTGCCAAAGCAAGATTCTTGTGATAGGAAAGAAATTCCTTTCGATGCTCTTCGAAAACTTCCCGTTTTTTACGTAAAAAACTTCTCGCTTTTTCCACTAAAGATCCATGTGGTAATAAAGCTTGAGCGATTTGCTTTTTGCAAAGATAGAGAGAAGGGAAATGTTGAAGACGTCCTGGCCGATGAAGATGTTTGGGAATTAAGATTTCAGGTAAGGCCCACCCATGATGTTGTAGAGGATGAGGAAACCCAGTTTGAATGGATTGAGTGGATATGTTATCCGATTGAAAAATGCTAAAATTCAGAGTCCTTTTATCTTTTTGAAACGTGGCAGAAACTTCTACTAGCTGACCAGGTAGAGGTGTAAGTTGCTGAGAGATCGTCAGTTGTTGAGCTTCATTGTCTAGGGTAATGTGTGTAGGAGTTTTTAATACTAAAGATCGTGCTTCTAATTTAGAAAACAATTTATTTGTTTCTAATAAATTGATGATCTTCATAAAATAGAGCTCAAGAGTTTGACGTTGAACTTGAACAGTCGGAATGACCAACTCACGCAGATGGGAGACTTTTTCTACAGCACCTGCGATGGTGTCATTTGCATGAGTAGAATAATTTTTTTTGGTTCTGGAATTTTCCGGGGAAGGATGGGGAAAATCGATATGCAAACAAGTTTTTTGAGGAAGATCGATTCTGACAAGGCGATCCCCTATAAGGAGTCCGCTTTTTTCGTAAAGGAAGCAAACGATTCTTTGTTGCCAAGAGGGGGGGAAGTTGGCAGCTTCATCTAGAATGTGATTAAATCGTTCGATAGCTTGTCTTGGCATAGGCAGCAAATTTTTTTTGTTCCGATGTGCCGTCCTCCATCACTTGAATAAGGGGAAAGTAACTTTTGATCACATCGCTGCTATGTAAAATTTCATCAAAACAGATGATCTTTTATTATTATCTGTTGAAAAGATATTTTGATAAGCAAGTCCTATGCTTTTTTTAAGGGAAGTTGTTGGAATGAGCAACGAGTTTGCCCCTTGAACCTCGAGATGCGAAAGATTAGGGACAAGTTCTTTTTCAACTTGTCGCACAAAGGTTTCTAGATTCTCTAGAGCTTGTTTTAAATTTGAATTGGGTTCATCTGGATTAGTAATTTTCATCGTATAACTCAAAGTTTGGAACAGGTTTGCCACAAGCCGCTTGGACTTGGACCTTGGTTCCTTGTACGATTTCTAAAGCTTGTCCTTGAGCAAGGCGTCATCAATCTCAATCAATTCACCTCGTCGAAGATGTTCAAAGGCTCGCGATTCGGGTGGATGCTCCTTGAGATGAGTACTTAGATTCTTTTTACCACCAGTACCACAAAGATAAAAGCGTTTTCCTTGATAACTTTCGATTGGCGGACTTATTACTCGATAGAGCCCATTATAATTTGGCGACGCACAATTGCATTAGGATAGCTTCGGGAGTGCCAGTGTTCTATCCTCGTGGTTGCTGTAAAGTGATCAAAGAAGTTGGAAGTAGTTTTCTCGGTTCTATTTGGTAGTACGATTTTTGAAGCTTTAGGGCTGCGAATGAGAAGATAGGTCATTTTTAGTGAACTGAGCTTTATATCTAAAGCTCTTTGAATTTCTTTAATAATAAGGTTTAGCCATTTCTCGTTGGGCATAGCATGGACTATTTGGTGTTTTTAATGCGGGGCAACTCCCATGCCAAATACAAGGAGCTTGGATGGTAATTCCAGATGAAACAAGCTCTATTTCGTAAGTGTAAGAGGCGACGATTATCTTCAGATAAAGAAGACTCGACAATAAAAGATGACCTGTCGGTTTAAGGCGGGAAAGCAAATAATCGATAAAATGAGATTGCTTTTCTTCCCAATTTTTCATGTGAGTAGGAAATAACTCGAAAGGGCATACCCTAGAGTAATTAAATCAAAATCTCCTTCCACAGGTAAATGATCCTTAATGCAGTCCCAACGTCTAATGGTCAAAGGCATTCCATAGCGGCCACAAATTTCTGCTCCAAGTTCCAACGCCTCAATATTCGGTCGACAGCGATGACCTCGCGTGCCCCATGGCGCAAAGCAGCAAAAGCAAATGGAGAAGGACCACTACAGACATCTAGGACACGTTTGGGAGGAGATGGGAGTTCACCAAGTAATGAAAGGGCTTCTTGATAGTGCACGACCCAAGGATAAAGGATGTAAGCCGAAAGTTGATTACGATCCGTAAAAAAATCTAGAGGAGCAGGATCACCATTCTTTTTTGTTGGTTCATGATACAGAGGTTTAAGACATTCGATCACACCGCGAAATTCACGTGTTTGCAAGCGGTCTCCTGGACCGGATTCTTTATGAAAGCGACGCCACACACCAATCAAAAGCGGTAAAATAACATCTAGATCTGCTGAAGGAGTGCGGTTTAATTTCATGGCTTTTTTACTCAAAAATAATTTTTCGTTCTTGTTCAGTTAGGGGACGATAAGAACCTTCGGGTAATTCGCCCAGATGCAGACCCCCAATCCGAATCCTTAAAAGTTCGCGTACTTCGAGTCCAGCATTTTGTAGCAGGAGACGTACTTCTCGTTTTTTGCCCTCTTGAACAGAAATTTTTACGGTTCCTTTTCGTACTTTGATGACAGTTCTTAGGTTTTATAAAAATACCTTCAACAAGAGTACCTGAGGAGATAGCTTTAAGATGTTCTGCGGTGATTTCAGAGTCGGTTTTAGCGAGATATTCTTTGGTGATATTAGAGGACGGGTGAATGGCTTTATGGGCAAAATGTCCATCATTTGTGACAATAAGCAGTCCTTTTGTGTCTTTATCAAGTCGTCCGACAGTGAAAAGGCGTTCTTCGATCCCTTCAAATAAGTCTAAAACGATTTTGGTTTTGGAGTTTTTTCGTGCTGTGCAGATATAGCCTTCCGGTTTATTGAGCATAAAATATAGTTTATTTTGTGGTTGCGTGACAAGGACATCGTCTACGGCAACTGATCATTCCAATCGACCATTGTTTGGGGCAAGAGAGTGATGTTGCCATTGACTTTGACTCGTCCGGCAAAAATAAGGGCTTCACAGGCTCTTCTTGAGGCTACACCTGCGGCAACCAACGTTTTACTCAATCTATTTTTTGTCATTAACCTATCCATTTAATTTTCTTCTATAGATTTTTTCACATGACTTAACAAAATTCTTGCAGATTTTGACATAGATTGCAGATGAAGAAAACGTGACATACATGGATGTAGGCGCGTTTTCTTCATCTGCAAGATATGCCAAAAGATGCAGAATTTTGTTATGAAGTCATGGGAAAAGATCTATACACCTAGTCTACAGTAAATTCTGTTTAATTACAAGTTTTACTGATCGAACTCAGGAATTCCCACTAATTTTCGTGCCTGCGCACGCGGGCACGAAAGTTTAGCGGGAATTGCTGGCTCGAACTTTCTTTGCTTCCTCTATTACTTGCCTTCAGGTACAATGTCTATTTTGCTATAGATCTTTTCACATGAATTCGTAAACAAAATTCTAGCAGATTTTGACATAGATTGCAGATGAAGAAAACGTGACATACATGGATGTAGGTGCGTTTTCTTCATCTGCAAGATATGTCAAAAGATGCAGAATCTTGTTAGGAAGTCATGTGAAAAGATCTATAAACCTTCACATTCACGTGAAAGGATTGGCAAAATATATTAACATCTTCTTTAAAAGTAGGTATTGAATATGGAAATAGGAATTCCTAAAGAGATTAAAAATCGAGAGTATCGTGTTGGGGCCACACCTGGGATGGTGCGTACTCTTGTAGAGGCTGGTCATTCTGTTAAAGTGCAAGCGCTTGCCGGTCATGAAATAGGTTTTTTTGATGATATGTATCGTGCAGCAGGGGCAACTATAGTTCCGACAGCTGCTGAAGTGTATGCTTGTGAAATGGTCATCAAAGTTAAAGAGCCTTTAGAAATTGAATATCCTTTATTAAGAGAAGGGCTGATTTTATTTTGTTACTTACATCTCGCTCCGGATCCAGTTCAAACTCAGCAACTCATTAACAGTAAAGTCATAGCTATTGCCTACGAAACAGTCACCGATAAAGATGGGCGATTGCCTCTTCTTGTGCCAATGAGTGAAATTGCCGGCCGTATTGCTATCCAAGTTGGCGCAACCTGTTTACAATTGAATAATGGGGGCAATGGAATTTTGCTTGGGGGTGTTCCGGGAGTAGCTCCAGGAAAAGTTCTGGTTATCGGCGGAGGCGTAGTTGGGACTGAAGCTGCACGTATGGCTTTAGGCATTGGAGCTGATGTGACGATTGTCGATAAGGATTTGGCGCGTTTGAGAGCTCTAGATGCACTCTTTCCTGGTTTGAAGACGTTGTACTCGACTTCTCAATCCATCGAAGAAGCGATTGTAGATACAGATCTTGTTATCGGAGCTGTACTCATTCCAGGCAAAACTGCTCCGAAGCTTGTGACAGAAAGAATGATTAAGAGAATGGCGCCAGGATCTGTGGTCGTAGATGTTGCGATCGATCAAGGCGGATGTTTTGAAACTTCTCGACCTACATCTCACGACAACCCCACTTATGTTGTTGACGGCGTCATTCACTATTGTGTAACAAATATGCCGGGGGCTTGTGCAAGGACTTCAACTCAGGCTTTGACAAACGCAACCATAGGCTACGCCTTGGCTATTGCGAATAAAGGATGGAAAAAAGCTATTGAAAGTGAAGGTTTGCGTAATGGATTGAATGTTTGTCTTGGACATGTTACAAATTTGCATGTGGCCACAGATTTAGGCCATCCATTTGTACTCCCGGAATCTTTTATTAACGGAAACATCGAATGCGATACATTATTGGAATTGACTTAGGGACGACGAATAGTTCTGTCGCTTATGTCGATACTCAAAGTCAACAGGCTCAAATTCAGCAATTTTATATCCCGCAGCTTATTGCTTCGGGATATGTCGATGCTCTTTCAACTCTACCATCTTTTTGTTATTTATGTGCCAATGAAGAATGGTCTAAAGGCAGTATTGCGCTTCCATGGAATAATCAACAGGACTTTTTTGTTGGGCGATTTGCTCAGCTGCATGGAGGAAAGGTGCCTACACGCCTCGTCCAGTCAGCTAAGAGCTGGTTATGTCACGCAGCTGCGAATCGAAGAGAAAAAATCCTTCCGTTTGATTCTGTTGACGGTTCTTATCGCATTAGTCCGGTTGAAGCATCAGTACGTTATTTAGCTCATATAAAAACTGCTTGGAATGAGACCATCGCTAAAGGAGATTCTGCTTTAATATTTGAGGAGCAAGAGGTCATTCTGACTGTTCCGGCTTCTTTTGATGAAATTGCTCGGCGGCTAACCGCCGAAGCGGCTGTTCAAGCTGGCATCGTGCATTTGACTCTTTTGGAGGAACCCCAAGCTGCTTTTTATTCCTGGCTTGCGCAGAATGAATCTACATGGCAAAAGCAGTTGCCTTTAGGTTCTTGTGTCCTTGTTTGCGATGTTGGAGGGGGAACAACAGATTTTAGTTTGATAGAAGTCGTTGGAGATCCAGGACATCCACAATTGCGTCGTATGGCTGTTGGAGATCACCTTTTGCTTGGTGGCGACAATATGGATGCGGCTCTTGCTCATTTGATTGAAAATCAATTATTTCGGGAGGAGCCCACACCATTTCAATGGATGCAGCTAAATAGTGAAATGCGCTCAGCAAAAGAGGCATTGTTAGCTCCGAAAGATCCTCAGGAACATTATACGATCGTATTGCAGGGGAGTGGAGCCAGTGTCATCAAGGAAAGTTTGATGGCTGAGATTTCGCGTGAAACTACAATAAAAACTTTACTTGAAGGGTTTTTTGGTCAATATGATTGGAAAGACGCTCAGAATGTACGTAAGACGACGGGTATGCGAGCAATGGGGCTTCCTTATGAAAATGAGCCATCTATCACAAAGCATTTAGCACGATTTTTATCCCAGGGATTGGCCGACCTTGATCCCACGAACCCAATGAAAGGACCCGACTTTGTTCTTTTCAACGGTGGAACGATGAAACCACAACTTTTCCAAGAGGGAATTCTAGAATCACTTAGAAGATGGTTTCCGAATACAGAACCTATTCAGCTTTCATCTTACCATTTAGATTTAGCTGTCTCTCGTGGAGCTGCCTATTATGGGAAAGTACGACGTGGAATTGGAGTGAAAATTGTTGGAGGGGCAGCCCGTGGATATTATCTAGGACTAGATACAAAGAGTGACAACGGAGAAATAGTCCATAAAGCACTTACACTATTGCCACGAGGATCAGATGAAGGTTCTACCTATGAACCTGAGCAGTCGTTTTTATTGCGTCCAAATACTCCGGTGTCTTTTCAATTGTATACTTCACATGTACGTTTACACGATCACTCTGGGGACTTGATCGATATCGATGCTGAGCAACTTCAACTTTTGCCGTCGATTCATACAGTTTTACGTTTTGGAAAAAACAAGTCGGGTTCTTCCGAACAAGGGAACACAATCCCTGTACATTTGACAGCGCATCTAAATGCCATCGGAACTTTGGAAATTAGTTTAAAGTCAAAGAATACAGATCATGTTTGGTTATTAGAGTTCCAGTTAAGAACTGCTTCAGGACAAGATAATAGCGTGGTAGGCTTTGCCCATGGCTCTCAAGATGAGCTTTTTGATCAAGAGTATCTTGTAGAATCCAAAAAATATATCGAAGAGGCCTTTTCTCCAAATTCGACGATTAAGCCTGAAAATTTGATGGATGGTCTGGAAAAAAAATTGCAAAGACCTAGGAACGAGTGGTTTTTGAGTGTACGACGCAGTTTATGTGAGTCAGTTTTTAAAGTAGCTGACAGACGCAAGCTCACAGCAAGTCATGAAGCGCGTTGGTGGAATTTGGTTGGGTTTCTTATGTTGCCTGGGGTTGGCTATTCGATGGATGATTTTCGTATTAAAGAATTATGGAAAATTATTCTCAGTGAAGCCAAGACAACTATTTCCGAAGAATGTCAAGTGCAGAAATGGATTTGTTATCGAAGAGTCGCAGCGGGCTTTTTTAAAGGTCAACAGCTCCAGTTGGCACATGAATTAATGCCTATGATTCTTAATAAAAGAAATGGCAAGATCGAGGTAAAAGGAAAATCAGAATTTTCTCAGTATAGCGAAAAAATTCGGACATTAGCAGCCTTTGAGCTGATTGATTTGCCCATGAAGATTAAAGTTGGGGATGCCCTCGTAGAGCGCATAGTAACTGGGCATCCAATTTCGGCTGATTTTTGGGCCTTGGGCCGTATAGGAGCTCGCCATTTGCTTTATGGCTCCAAGGTTAACGTGGTTCCAAAGGATGTATGTTCTCGTTGGATTGAAGCATTGCTTTCATGTTCGCAGGCAAATTTAAACCTAGAAACGGCAGTTCAAGATTGATAAATTGACGCAATCTTTTGAGTTAGAATCGCTTCTGATGGGGGGCGATCATTCCCAAAAGGTGAAGGCGCCCCCCATCAAAAGCAATTCTGGCTCAAAAGATTGCGTCAATTTATCGTCTTCAACTGCCGTTTCTAGGTTAAAGGAACTTCCTTTTTTGGTGAAGCAATTGGCTAGGAAAACTGACAGTCGTGAAATTAATTTGCCGCAGACGATGATTGAAAGGATCTTAAGTCATTTTGCTTCTTTGCCCGAGTCAGAACTAGAGTCGCTTAAGAAGTCTTTGTTGGAGGTTTCAGAAATTAGTGAAAATGAACAAGATCGGATTTTTGGCGAGCATTTGCCTTCAGGATTGGGCTTAGGGACTGGGCAATAATAACTTGTGCGATTGGGCAACGCGGAAGCTCCCGTGATTTTTATATGAGCACATCTCCCAATAATTGTAATGCAGATTTCGTTCCTATTTGAAGTTTGCTTTGGCGACCTTTCATGGTGCTTAAAAATAATTTATTTATTTCTTTAGAAATTTCTGATGGAAGAATTGAAAAATAGGAATCTTTATTCTGTTTAGCCAAGGATAATAAATGTGTGACATCCCAGATTTTTTTGGCTTTATAGATATTTTCTTGAATGAAGGATTCGCCACAAATTTTAGTTTCACGGTAACGTTGTCTTCCAAAAGCTCTAGCGTTATATTGCATCAGCAAATTTATTAGAAGCACATTCTCTTCATTTGTAGCAGCTCGGTGCAGAGGATTTAAATATTTTTGACTGGGAATATCAAAAAGGTAAATGTTTGGATTCGCTCCTAGTTCAAGCAATTTTTTTGCTCCTTTATAGAGTTGTTCCATATCAAGCACAAGATCTTTTTTGGTTGTTTCGTTACATAAAATATGTAAGGGTGTTAAATGATATAAATCAGAAGTATTTAGAATTTTAGTTCCAATTTTTTTTACTAATTTTTCAAGCAGTGGGGTATTGCCCATTTTTGCAGCGATTGTTACAGCAGCAACTGAGTCGATACATTCGAGATCAAATGCATGGATACTATTATCAGAACAATATTTTTCAAATTTTTCAAAATTGGTCGTGGATGTAATTATTTGGTTGTTTTTGAATAACTTACTCGAAGAATAATAATCTTGAATTATATTAAGTTCGAAGTTTGAAGAGTCATACATCATTTTAGAATTTTGCATATTTTTTCCTTTGGGTAATGCTAATATATGTTAGATTAGCATCTTATCGATTGTTAGTCAATAAGTAAATGTTGTAAATGTTGGAAATGTTATGCTTGTTTATGTGAAAGATGGGGAGCTGAGTTAAAGGATAACGAGGATAACGAGGACAACAACAAGGCAAGGCAATTATTGTCATGTGATACTCTTTATTTTAACCTATCACTTATTACCTTGCCTTGTCGTCCTCACGATAAGAACGATAAGAACGATAAGAACGATAGGAACGATAGGAACGATAAGAACGATAGGAACGATAGGAACGATAAGAACGATAGGAACGATAAGAACGATAGGAACGATAGGAACGATAAGAACGATAAGAACGATAAGAACGATAGGAACGATAGGAACGATAAGAACGATAAGAACGATAAGAACGATAAGAACGATAGGAACGATAAGAACGATAAGAACGATAAGAACGATAGGAACGATAGGAACGATAAGAACGATAGGAACGATAATTGAATGAAGGTGGAGACATCATTGAACACTATAATGATGAACTCTCATCCAATCCGAAGAAGCGTTTCCTGAAGAGAGACTCTCCCGAAGGGAGGGCTACTTTGGAGAAAGCGATAACTTGAGGCACCCCTCAAGATATCCTTTCCCCTTTGGGGGGCCCTTCGGGAGAGAGAGTCTCTCTCCTTCGGGAAACGCTTCTTCGGGATTGGATGCAAACAATTTATTATAAATGATAGTTTACACAGTTTAATTTAAACTTCCCTTCCTATCGTTTTTATCGTTTTTATCGTTTTTATCGTTCATATCCTTTTTATCGTTTTTATCGTTTTTATCGTTTTTATTGTTTTTATCATTCTTATCATTCTTATCGTTCTTATCGTTCTTATCGTTTTTATCGTTTTTATCATTCTTACCATTTTTATCATTCTTACCATTCTTACCATTCTTACCATTCTTACCATTCTTACCATTCTTATCATTCTTATCGTTGTATCGTGAGGACGGCAAGGACAACAAGGGCGAGAGGCAAGGCAATCATTGATATGTATTAGTCTTTATTTTAACCTATCACTTATTGCCTTGCATTTTCGTCCTTGCCGTCCTTTCTTTTTAATCAGTCTTCTTTCTATTGTCCTTCAACTCCCCGAGTAATAATTTTGCCACATTAACCGATGGAAAGGTAAAATCAGAAGCATCATAGTGTATTAGCCTATTCAAGATCTCTCTTCTTTCTGCATCGGTCGTATTGGGCTCGATCGAAATATCATCTGAAATGTTTATCTCTCCTTTCCAGAATCTAACATCGTTATCCATACTCCAGGGAAAAGTAATTGTCGCTAATTTATTTTCACCTATTGTTCTTCCATTTACCAATCCATTTACGATCGGATAAATGCCATATGTATTTTTTATAGTCACTCTAAAGAACTCTAAAGATTTAATATAAATATTGCATTCCATTAGGGAACCATTATTTGCTTTTCGCTTTAGAGGCAATCCTATAAGTTGATCCACCGCATTTTCACTAAATAAATGTGTGTAAAGAGTTTGGATGAAAAAATTGGCAACCCTCCATGAAGCATTTGAAGCAAATTTCAATACTTTGAAGCAGGAAACTTCTTTTTCATGTTCTATGACTAGACTTTCTTCTCCATTATATAGGGTTTCAAGATGCTTGTTTTCAGATGCAATCTCTTTTTCAATATCTATGGCATGAACTTTAGACTTTTTGCTATAAGGATGATTGGCATCTGTTTTTTTAATATCAATTTCTAAGTTTATCTTTTTTATTTGAGTGCTAATTAATTGGCATAATCTTTTAAAAAAAGATAAATTACTTTCGTCATTGCCTTCCTCTTCAGCTAGATCGAAAATTTTTATCCTATTTACAAAAATTTTACTGAATAAAGTACGCATTTCATTTACCAACTCCTGAGTTGTTAGCTTTTCAAATGGATGGGTACTTGTTTTTTCTTGCTTCCATTTGTGGATGATGTTTGAAATAGTTAAGACTTCCATGTTATTCCAACTTAATTCATGTACATTTTTTTTAAGAACTTCAAATAAAGTTGTATCAGGATTGTTCCATAGAGTAAGTATAGTGTACACCTCTTTGGAAATTTTGGGATTGTCACCAAATCCTAGAGAAATAATTTTTTTGATGCTTGAATTTTTTTTTACTTTTTCTATTACTGTTAGGAAATTGGATAAATTTTTTCCATAATAGATACCTTTAGTTTCTAAGTCGAACTGATCAGCGGTCGTCAAGTCTCTAAGAAAATCATAAAGTGTTTCAGTAAATGTTGTTTTTAAATTATTACTTCTTAAAACGTTTGCTAAGTTATTATATATAACATTTAATCTTTTGATTATTCTAGAAACAAGAAGCCCGCTATTTTGAATGATGCTTAGAAGTTGTTTGGTTCGAGTTAATTCAGTAATGCACAATTCAGCTGCAGATAATTTCATGTCTAACTCTCGATTAAATAATGTTTCAATTTCAATTTGACAAGCCTCATGTATATCTTGTTTTATTATCTCAGGGGAGATGTTTGGTTTTTCAGCTTGCTTCCAAATGAGTTTAAAATTTTTTTTAATTTTTTTGTCAAATTTTTTTGCATTTTTTGGAGAGGAGATCATTAATGAAGAAATATTTTGTTTCTGTTCAGATTCTTTACTTAATATAAACTCTTTCGCTATATAATCTCTTTTAGAATTAAGCCTCGGACTAAGGTGTGTAAGTTGTGTGGGTGTTTCGGGATGTATTTTTAAAGAGGGGGATATTTTCACTGATTTTTCTTGCCAAGCAATTAATCGTTTAGTCTGAAGAGTATCAGGAATTAATTCTATATCATAAAGATTCATTTTTTGACTTTGATCTAGCTCAATATAATTGATCATTACATCCTCCTACAAAAGATTTTATTTATTGGATCATGACATCATAGTAATTGTTTTTTTCATTAAGCGAAAAAGTCGATAGAAATGAATAGGTGAATTCCTATTATTTAAAACAACTAAAGTCTATGAAGCCTTGCTTTACATCGACATTGGTTAATTTAACGGTGATTTTATCCCCTACATCCAATCCTGAAGGGCCCTTAATGAGCTTTCCTTCAACGGGAGGATTTTGCAGGCGTACCCAAGTGCCTTTGGGCGAAACACCGGTAATAATTGCTTTGAAATTTTTGCCAATTTGATGAGTGAGTAGCATTGCGGCTGCAGATTTCTTTGTTCGACGTTCGATTTTTGCAATCACGTCTTCACATTCTGTACATTTTTGTGCAAGAGTCTCCAGCTCTTCTAAGGTATAGGGTAAGGGGCTTCCTATTAAAGTTGCTTTGATAAGGCGTTGAGTTATTAAATCAGGATAACGCCGATTGGGGGCTGTGGAATGGGTATAATCGCGCAGGGCCAAACCAAAGTGACCGATTGGAGTTTCTCCCGGTTTTTCCACAACGTATTCTCCTGAACCAAGAAGCTTAATGATCGATAAAGATAGATCTGGAAATGTTTCAGGATCTATTCGCTTTCTGTTTTCTAAAAAAATGTCTAGGGCAGTTGAATCCGGTGAGTTTGGCAAAGTTTCTCCTAAAGATCGAGCAAGCTCAACAATTCGTTCCCAACGTTCAGGAACCCTAACGACACGTCTTAGGCCAGGAATTTTATGTTTTATAGCAAATTTGGCTGAAGTTGTATTGGCCGTAATCATAAAATATTCGATGATTTCATGTGCTCGATTTTTTTTCACAGGAATAATAGAATCGATATGGTCATTTTTAAATATAGCTTTTGTTTCAAGGGTATCAAAAGAAAGTGCTCCCAGAGCTTGGCGTTGTTTTTTTAAGGCCTGAGCTAACACATCTTGCAGCTGTAAAGCTTCAGGTAATCCAGGAATTTGATTAATTATAGATGGTATTGGTCGGTCTCCTTCTAACCAGGCTCCCACAGAGCTGTATGCTAGTTTAGCATAGTTATAAACATAGGCCCTATAGATATCTGATCCGATAATTTCACTAGCATTATTAAGATTAATTTCAAAAACTACAGAGAGGCGCCCTTGGTCTTGATTTAGTGAGGTTAAGTTGGTAGAAAGTTTTTCAGGTAACATTGGAAAAACTCTGCAGGGAGTGTAGACCGAAGTAGTATTAATTTGAGCATGGAGGTCTATGGGAGACCCTTTTTGAACTAAAGCATCTACATCAGCTATTGCAACATAAAGAGTATACCCATTTGGATTTTTCTGAACAGCTGTTAGTTGGTCTAAATCTTCAGAATCATCATTGTCAATGGAACACCAAAGTAGCTTTCGCAAATCGCGCATAGTTTCCGGTTCAAATTCAGCTGGGTTGTGAATGGTATCTAATTGCTGTAAGACTCGTGGTGGAAAATCAGAGGAGAGACCTTTTTCAAGCATAGCGCTTTGTGCAATTTCGTACAGGAGCTGGCAGTCATTCATAGGAGTTTTCCTTTTTACAACTGGTCTATTACCATCAATAATTTAAGTCTTTATATTTGAGAAATAAGGTATATTGAAATAAATTTCAATACAATTAAAATTATTGCCTATTTTGCAGAGCAGGCTTCATAAGCTCTTAGGATAAGAACTCCCGTAAAATTTTTCTCTTCAACTTGCATCCAATGTAATTTTCCGTTAAATTGTAATATTGTTATAGCGAGTAAAACCTAAAAATTATATAAAGCGTAATAGTAGGTCAACATATGGAAACAATCAATTTTTTCGCTCCTATCTACTTTGTAGAAGATGGAGAATTGGAATCATATGAGTGCGCGGCCTTAGAGCCTAAGTCACTCACGATACCTCAGAGGCTTATTAATCTTGCAGAATATTTTTTTGCATATGATAAGGCTTATGCGGTAAAGTCAACTCAATCATTGAGTAATCCGTGGATCGTATCGAGATTCAAAAAAGCCGATGAATCGATTTCAAGCGGGCTTTTGCGTATTATAATTACGATAGGATTAGTTACGACTTGTTATTTCTTTCATTCTGTGCTTATCTTGCCTGCAGTATTGGGATGTATCAAATTATATAATTATTTGAGCCATCCTCCCCATGAGGAAAAAAGCGCATCGGAATCAGATTCGGTTATTGGCACTTCTTCCGATGAATCAGATCGTTCTGATGAAGAGATAGCGGAACTAAATTTTATAAATGAACTTAAGCTCCTACGAAAAAATGGGGTAAAATATAGGGAATTTAGCACCGAGATTCATAAAATCAATAAAAGCAACAATAGAAAAAAAGCAGAAGCTCTTTATCAAACATTTTCTTTCTTTCAAAGCTATTGCAGGGATATCCTTAAAACTCCTCGATGCGCTGACTTTAAAGTGATCATAAGAAATGCAATTATTTCCTTAACAGAGTTGAAATCAGCTATAAGTATAAGAATCAAAGGGATTCCGAATATTGGAATGAGCTGCTACATGAATGCAGCATTGCAAGCCCTCATGGGTATTCCCGGTTTGGTTGACAGGATTATGGCTCTAGATTTCAATAAAGTCCCA
Organism: uncultured Parachlamydiaceae bacterium; assembly: GCA_963752155.1. Taxonomy (GTDB): domain Bacteria; phylum Chlamydiota; class Chlamydiia; order Chlamydiales; family Parachlamydiaceae; genus JACCRY01. The sequence goes on from CAVVXH010000001.1 coordinate 59,574, forward strand.
GCAGAAAAGAAGATGATCCTGGAGGCTTTAAGGGCCTTCCTGGAGGCTTATAATAATCCTAAGATAGAACCTGAGAATTTGACTTCTTGCGCCGAAACGTTGCGAGAAGCGTTTTATGATGCTGGAGATCTTGATCATTCAAGTACAAAAAATGAAATAGAAAAAATTATTGGGGAAGTGAAGGCCACGAACCAAGGATTGGATTGTTTAGAAGAGCTTCTTTTGAATTTAAAGAGTGTAAAAACAGAAGAAATAGGACAACAAAATGATGCTATTCGCATTATTCACAGCATTCTTGAGCTTTTGGGGGATGGTATTCCCACGGTTGAACTGAAAATTCCAATAGAAAATGATCTGGAAAGTAAAAGAAATGTTACGAATACTCCCCAAAGTCCTCGCCCAACGTATCTTTTACTCCCGATGGAGAGAATGATTGCCCAAAATAAACTTTCATTGAGAGAGTTAATAGCAGATTATTTTAGAGTTCATGAGGAGGGAAGCGAGGAAAATCAGTTGTTGACCAAGAATCTTATGGGAGAGCCAGAATACTCATCTGCTTGGAAAGAACAAATATTGATTGCAGGATCTCCTCCTGAAAACATAACGTTTCAGCTAACTCGATTGGCCTCTGTTCGAAAGAATGACGAATGGGTTGAAGAACATACAGCTGTGGCTGTAGAGTTGGAACCAAATGAAGTTTTTGACTTAACAGATTATTTTGAGGAAAAAATGATTGAGCCTGTTCTTTACCGAGTCAGCTCTGTGGTTAGGCATGATGCTTACGTGGTTAAAGACAAAATGGGTGGTCATTATACTTCCATTAAAAGAGATCCTCAACGACCCAATCATTGGAATTATTGCAATGATAGCAAAACTGAGCAGATTCATGAGACAGCCTTAAGAGAAGAATTAAGTCATGGATATATTTATTTTCTTGAAAGATTTAAACCTATAAAAGAAGTGGAAGACGTTTTAATAGAAGAAGCAACATCGTTAGAAGAACCCCATGAAATAGAGGTGAAAGAAATTAATGAAAATGTAACCGCAGATTCAATAAAATCTGAAAAAATTATTTAACTAAATATAAAATAATTAGTTGTTTGATATAACAATTTACAAATAAAATACGATTACTATATAATACGAGTAGATAAATCAACAAGGGAAAGATTATGGATGATATCTTTACAACTAGCATACGAGCAAAAATAAAAGACTGTCCAAATGGAATGGTTCTTATTGATTGTAAAACAGGTAGATTTCAAGTAATAAAAAAAACTGAGCTATTAGCCTACCTTCCTGAGATTTTAAGAGGTAAGTGGTTGGGTATGAATATTAATAACAAAGAACTTCCTCAATTAATCGCTAATCATAAGGTTAATTCACAGATAGAACGAGATATTTTAGATGATAATATCGATATGTTAAAGGAAAGAGGAGTCCTGACTAGGGAGACCTCAAATGAAAAGTTGCGCGAAATAGCCATAAAAGCAATGGATTGGTTTGATCATAATCATAATGCTTGAATGGCCACTTGCATTTCTTTCAGATTTGTAAGCGGCTTTTGGCAGTGCCCTTGATGGCAAACATACAAAGTTGTTTGTCCATTTAAAGGGCATTGCTTTTTTAATTCCGGAATTAATTCAAAAAGAGACATGTCATCCTCTTCGCGCCAGAGGATCGTTCGATGTGGAATAAAGTGAGTATGTAAGAGTTCTGCAATTTGTTCCTTAAAAGAAGAACTTCGGTTGAGTGCAATCACAAGTGTGGCGCGATTAAGAAATTGGTAGCGATTGAGGTTCATTAATTGATAGAGATGTCCGATTGGATAATTTCGGATGTCATGACCTGAGATCTTTAAAATTTCCTCAGCTTGATGTAAGTATTGTTTTTCTCCAGTTAGATCATAAATTCTCAAAAGATTTTCACAATGCAAACTATTGCTTGAGGGCTCTGCTCCATCAGAAAATTGACATTTTCTTAATATAATGTTTTTTTCATCAATGCTCGTTTGAAAATATCCTCCCTGAGGAGCTTTGAACAGTGCATCGACAGTTTTACAAAGCTCTAGAGCCCATACCAACCAGTCAGTTCCCGCATGAGCTTCAAACAGCGAGATGAGTCCCTTGATGAGAGCCGCATAATCTTCAAGAACTCCATCTAAAGAAACTTGTCCATCGCACCAACTCCGTTTGAGACGTTGATTGACAAACAAGTTTTGTCTTATAAATCTTGCGCTTTTTTTAGCGACTTCTAAATAGTTATACGAATCGTTTGCATTTGCAGCTTTGGCAAGAGCGTCAATGAGTAACCCGTTCCAAGCGGTTATAATTTTGGTATCTTTTTGAGGGGGCACACGCAATTTTCTAACCTCCCATAGCTTCTCTCGTTGACTTTGTAGTAAATGAGAGAGTTCGTTGGGATCGAGTTTGAAATTTTTAGCAAAATCCTCGAGAGAGAGTTTTTGATGTAGGATATTCCGTCCTTCAAAATTGCCTTCTTTTTCGATTTGGTAGTATTGGCAAAAAAGAGATCCTGATTCACCGAGAATTTGCATCACTTCTTGATAAGGCCAAGTATAAAAAAATCCTTCATGTCCCTCTGAATCGGCGTCTTCGGCAGCATAAAAGCCTCCTTTCGGATACATCATCTCGCGTATTAAATAATGGAAAATTTCGTGGTAGGTTTTCTTAAAAAGAGGTTTTTTTGTAGCTTGCCATCCTTCAAAGTAAGATTTTGCAAGAATGGCATTATCGTAGAGCATTTTTTCGAAGTGAGGTAAAAACCAACGTTCATCGGTGCTATAGCGTGAAAAGCCTCCTCCTAAATGATCATAAATTCCTCCGTTATGCATCATTTCTAGTGTGCGATCGACAATAAAAAGAGCTCGGCTATCTTTTTTAGTCGCTGAATAATTCAAGAGGAAGTTGATGTGATAGCCCATAGGAAATTTCGGCTCTCCTCTAATTCCTCCGTAGACAGGGTCTGTCATTCTGAATAAAATCTCAGCTGCTTCAGCTGTTTCTTCCTTGTAGAGAATGGATTTATTTGCTTCCTTGGCTTCTTGTAGGGTTTTTGCGTAAAGTTGCAAGATATAGTTCGATTGGCTTTCAAGATGCTCTCGTTCTTCTACGCTGTTCCAAGTTTCTTTGATTTGTTCAATTAATTCTGAAAGGCCTATTAGACCATGAGATCGACGGGGAGGAAGATATGTCGTCGCAAAAAAAGGGTGTAGATTAGGGGTCAGGATCATATTTAAAGGCCAACCTGAAGCTCCGGCAATCATCCCTTGTGCAAATTCCATATAGAGAGAATCTACTCCGGGAAGTTCTTCTCGATCTACTTTTACATTAATGAAAGCTTCATTCATGGCGGTTGCAATGTTGAGATCTTCGAAAGATTCTTTTTCCATGACATGGCACCAGTGACATGTCGAATAACCGATTGATAAAAAAATGGGCTTTTGCTCTCTGATTGAAGCTTCAAAAGCTTCTTCACCCCAAGGATACCAGTCTACAGGATTATGAGCATGCTGTAGCAGATAGGGGGATTTTTCGTAGATCAATCTATTTGTGTACTTCGCTTTTTCTTCCATAATGAGCTTTCTCCATCTAGCAATTCCCGCTAATTTTCGTGCCCGCGTGCGTGCCCGTGTCCGAAAATTAGCGGGAATTGCTGTTCTCCATCTACAATTTTATATTAATGTTTTGAACATTTTTTTCACTTGAAATTTTAATGAAAAGAGATTATGAGTCTTTAGGTAACGTTTCTCAATATTTGAAATTGACCGTTTAACAATAGGGCTCGTTCACCTTTTCTACCCGAAAGGTGAATGAGGTCTAACAATAAAGGATCGCCCAGATGAGCCAGCCAATGAATGCATATGAGAAAGAAAAATCAGAATTAAGTAAGCAAACGAAAGCAGTTTTGACGATTGGAGCCTTAGGGTGTTTTATCATTTGTGGGACCTGTTTTGGAGCTTCTAGCTTTTCTAATGATTCAGACACTTTCGCAACAAAAAACAATGGGTTTCTATCCAGTACATCCGAGAACTTTCTTGATGATGATGAAGACGATTACAGAATAAAGCAACTGAAAGAACACAATGCGAAGCAAGCAGCCAAAATCCGGTTGTTAAAGCAAGAACTTATCGAAAAAACCCAAAACATTTATGAAGTGAAAAGCCAACTTTTTAAGCAATTGGGTGATCCTCGTGATAAAGAGAAAATTGGTGAGCTCAATGAGGCATTAAGTCAAAAAGAAAAACATATTGAGTTATTGCGAAATGAAATTCAACAACGTGAAAGTCTCGTTGGTAAGATGCAAAAAGAAATTATTGAGGTGGAGAAATCTAAAGACCAGGAGCTTATAGCCTTACGCAATGAAATTGATCATTTAAAAGATTCTTCAAAAAATTTTTATCACGATTACGAAAAGAAAAGTCGAGTCCTCGAGGCAACTCAGCTTCATTTAACAGAAGCCCTTGAAAATAAATCTCGAATCATCGAATCCTTAGAGCATGAACTCTCTGCCCACCAATCAACATTGGCCTCCAAAAATGAAGAGTTACAGCAAGCATTGCAAAATTTTGCTGAAAAAGAAGAGGAAAGCAAACGTTTGGTATTAGAGCTTATGACGGCCATCGAAGATGCAGATCATCTTGAAGAGACGTTAAAGGGTCTGGCACTAGATATTGGCTTGCTAGAAGATGCCTTAGTGGCCTCTCGAGAGCTTTTAGAAAGTAAAACTAAAGAATTGGCTTCGATTGAAGAAAGCAAATCTCAAGAGATAGCTCGGATTGAAGAAAGTTCATTCCAGGAGAAGCTCAGGTTTGAAGAAGTGGTCGCTCAAAAAGCTAAATTGGCTGAAGAGCTCATCCTGGAGAAACAAAATAATCTGGTGTTAAATAACGAATTCAATCAGTCCCAAATTGTATCAGAGCGTCGTTTAGAAGAAGAAAAGGATACACATAAGGCCCTCACAGCAGCCCTTCTAGAACAGCAAAGGCTGGCTATAGAGCTAGATGAAGCTCTTGAAGAAAAAGTTGCCAATGTAGAGCAGTTGAAAAATGACATCGTCGAAATGCAAGAGACGATTGATAAACATTTACTTGCCCTGGAACAATCTCAAGAAATTAAAAAAGAGCTAGAAGAGGCTTATAAAATTATTTTGGATAAAAACTCGGTCTTAGATGGCTACGAAAAGGAGATTTTGGCATTTCAAGATAAGATAGAAGAAGAGGCCAATCGAAGAAGAACCATTGAGCAAGCTCTTAAAGATAAGGAAGCACAGGGGATTGAACTTGCAGAGGCTATGTTAACTTTAATTCATGATGCTGAGAATGATCAAAATAATGTTAAAGAAATGAAGGCGGTTTTAGCTGAAAATGCTTTAGCTATCGATGAATTCAAAAATCGAGTCGCATTATTGGAAAAAGAATTAAAAGATGAAATGGAAAAAAATAAAATTTCTGCTTCAATTCTCGATGAAAAACAAGTCCATATTTTAGCTCTAGATGAAACGATCAAGGCCCAGACTATCGGTGCTGAAATTCATGTTAAATTATTAGAAGATGACATTGCTAAATTGCAAAACACGATTGATCAACATGTCATAGCATTGAACGAATCTCAAAAGATTAAAAAAGACCTTGAAGAGGCTCATAAGATTATTTTAGAGAATTATTCAGCCTTGAATGCTTATGAAGAGGAAATTTTGACACTTCATGATAAGATTGAGGGAGAAGCTAGTCTAAGAAGGGCCACAGAACAAGCTCTAAAGGAAAAGGCAGCAGAGGGTATTGAACTCGCAGAAGCGATGTTAGTTTTAATTCATGATGCAGAAAGTTATCAAAATAATGCTGAAGAAATGAAAAAAGTTTTGGCTGAAAATACTTCAACAATAGATGAATTTAAAAATCGAGTGACTTTATTGGAAAGGGAGTTAAAAGTTGAGGGAGAAAAAAATAGAGTTTCTGTTTTAGTTCTCGAAGAGAAACAAATCCATATTCTAGCTTTAGATGAAACGATCAAAGCTCAGGCTGCCGATGGTGAAGCTCATGTTAAACGATTGGAAAATGATATTGAAAAAATGCAAAAGACTATTGATGAGCATGTGGTAGCTCTAAATGAATCCCAAAAATTCAAAAAAGAGCTTGAAGATGCCTATAAAACAATTTTGGATAAGAACTTGGCTTTAAATGCTTATGAGGAGGAAATTTTGGTCCTCCAAGACAAGATAGAAGCAGAGGCCTCTCAAAGAAGGGTTACCGAACAAGCTCTGAAGGATAAGGAAGCGAAAGGTATTGAACTTGCAGAAACGATGCTAGTCTTAATTCATGATGTAGATAGTTATCAAAATAATGCTGAAGAAATGAAAAAAGTTTTAGCTTCAAATACCTTAACAATAGACGAATTTAAAAATCGGGTAGAGTTATTAGAAAAAGAGTTAAAAGATGAAGGAGAAAAAAATAGAGTTTCTGCTTCTCTTCTCGAAGAGAGGCAAATCCATATTTTGGCTCTAGATGAGACGATAAAGTCCCAAGCTTTGGATGCTGATGTCCATGTTAAGCGATTGGAAAATGATGTTGCTAAAATGCAAAAGACGATTGATAAACACGTGATAGCTTTAAATGAATCGCAGAAATTTAAAAAAGAGCTTGAAGAAGCGCATAAGATCATTTTGGATAGCTATACCGTTATAAACTCTTACGAAGAGGAGGTTTTGGCATTTCAGAACAAAGTGGAAGAAGAGGTCGCTCGAAGAAGAACAGTAGAACAAGCGTTGAGCGACAAGGAAGCTCAGGGAGTGGAACTTGCAGAAGCCATGTTAGTATTAATTCACGATGTTGAAGGTTATAAAACGGATGCATTTGAAGCGAAAAAAATGATGACTACGAATGCATTAGCCATGGATGAAATGAATCAGCGGATGGCGTTGTTAGAGAAGGAGCTCAAAGAAGAGCGAGAAAAGAATAGCATTATTGCGTTAGCTCTTACAGAGAAACAAAGACATGTTTTAGCTTTAGATGAAGTGATCAATGCCCAAGCGGTGGACGCTGAGCGACTTGAAAGTGCTTTAGTTGAATCCAAGGAACTGATCGACCAACATTACAAAGTCTTGCAAGAATCTAAGAATATTGAAAGAGAGTTAGAAAAGGCTCAGCTTGCTCTTTCTAGACATCAAGATTTTCTAATGGAGCAACAGCAGGTCATAGATAGCTATGAATTGCGAAGGCGTAGGTAATAGGAGAATAGTACATGAAAGAACTTAATGGGCAAGTTTATCTTGAACCCCCTGTCGATTTTAAAGAAAGTTTCGAAGTTGCAACATGTTATGTGCGTTCAGGTAATGAATTATTATTTCTTCGACGTCGTCAAAACAAGCCTCAAGGTAATATGTGGGGGATTCCTGGAGGAAAATGTGATGGGAATGATATCGAATTAGAAATGATTCGTGAGGTCTATGAAGAAACAGGAATTGATTTAAATAATCATCAAATCCATGCTCTAGGTACCGTTTATATTCGTTATCCGGAAATAGACTTTGTTTATCATATGTTTGGAGTTTTTTTAGAGAGAGAGCGACCTCAGATAATCATCAATCAAAGCGAACATGTTGAGTATGCATGGTGGTCATTAAAAGAGGGTCTTGCTCATCCACTCATTCTTTTTGAGGATGCTTGCACTTTTCTTGTGTGGAGTGATCCTTTTTTTGATGGTTGTAAAAAACCATCATTGAATGCTCCCATTCCGAAAGCTTCTTTGGCGTAGCCTAATCAGTTATTTTTTGAGTACGCTACGATTTTAAGACCTTTTGTCTATTTCTACAGTTCATATATGAGCTACAAATATATGTGACTTCTAATTAAGTACGCATCTTTGATCATAACATCCAAAAAATTTTTGGAGTGCGCGTGGCTTTGCTACCGCAGAACGCAGCCTCTATACGAGTCATGCCGGTAGACGTTGCCTCCATTAACTCATACTATCGTTGTTACAATTTGAATTCTCCATTGTTGTGGCGGTTTAGAAAACTTTCTTGAGTTCTATCGAGGCTACGTCTGCCGGCATGACTCGTATAGAGGCTGCGTTCTGCAGTGGCAAAGCCACGCGCACTCCAAAAATTTTTTGGATGTTATGATCAAAGGTGCATACTTAATTAGATTTTTCAAAATTACAACTAAATGTCATAAGATTAAAACTTTATTTACTAGTTATTAGTTTAGTAAATAAATTAACGCGTGTTATAATTAAGTAAGGATTGATTATTAATATTTAATAAAAGGAGGTGAAAATGTCTAATTTAGGTGTAAATGAAAATATGTTCCCTCGAAATCATCCAACTGATCAGGCTATAAAGAAACTTGATACTAAAAAAGGTGGCAAGTTGAAGGAAGTAGCCATTAATGCAATGCCCCCATATCCTCCACCTAATTCTTTGACTGAAATGAAATCATCAAGATTTTCTGTACCTGTTTCAAAATTAAAAACAGAAATTTCTCATGCAATTTCAACCATTGATTTTAATAAAGGAATATCTGCATCTGAAATAAAATCTTTAGTAGGTAATGTTAATTATGCAACTTATGAAGAATTGACCGCACTGAATGATATTTTGCAAGCTGGCCCTGGCTATGCTACAGAAATGTTTAAAGGGGCTCATTTTTATATCGATGATGATGGCGCCTTATATGAAAAATGGAAAAACTTAGGGGCTATAGAGAGAATTTCATCTCATCATAAAGATTCAAATGACTTGCAATATGAAATTGTTGGACCCTTGTCTCATGCGATCCTATTTGGCAAAACTAAAGATGGGCAGACTTGGGTTCAATTGGAAAACACACCACTTTCAGCGGAAACCGTTAACGGAAAAATTTCAAATATAGTAGGACATACATTTGATTTTATTGAACATCGGTTGTCAAATGTAAATGTGGGCCCTTATGGAACTTCCATGCATAAGGACACAAATCCAGTTAAATTGAAACCAAAAGGGGACGAAGAATAACTACTACTTTTCTTGTGTGGAATGATCTTACATTTCGGTTCAGGATCGCCTGTTACTTTCCAGCAATTCCCGCTAAACTTTCGTGCGTGCGTGCCCCGTGCCCGAAAATTAGCGGGAGTTTCTTTTACGCTGGATATAATAGCATATTCAGCGTAAACTCATAAAAAAGAGGCATTCACGCTATATATAAGGTCTAAGTTAAAAATGATCAATAAAATCATCGGTAGGCAAAGAGAGAAAATTCGGCTAAACTCTATCTTGGAAGGCTCTGAAGCTGCATTTTTAGCTGTCTATGGACGTCGTCGCATAGGTAAGACCTACTTGATAGAAAATTTTTTTAAGGATAAAGGAGTCTTTTTCCATTTAACTGGTATTCAGGAAGGATCGTTAGATGTACAGCTACACAATTTTGCAATGGAATTTTCTGACTGTTTCCTTAAAGGCAAGGAAATTGTAACACCTGTCGATTGGTTTTCAGCGCTAAAACTTTTGCGAACAGAAATTTCAAAAATTCCAACTTCCACAAAGATTATCTTGTTTTTTGACGAACTTCCGTGGCTTTCATCTCCCCGTTCGATGTTCTTACAGGCTTTAGAACACTTGTGGAATCGATATCTTTCCAGTATGCCGAATATTATTTTGATTGTTTGTGGATCTGCTGCGGCGTGGATGATCGATCACATTATTGATAATAAAGGAGGGCTATATGGTCGAGTTACTGCTGAAATGAGATTATTGCCGTTTAGCCTGCGTGAAACTGAAGAATTTTTATTAAATAAAAAAATAGAGTTCGATCGAAAACAAATTCTTGAGCTTTATATGTGTGTAGGAGGTGTTGCAAAGTACCTTTCTTATGTTGAAAGAGGGAAATCTGTAGTACAAATGATCGGCGAGCTTTGTTTTTCCTATAACGCCCCTTTAATCGCAGAATTCCACCGTCTTTATCGTTCTTTATTTCATAATCACGAAGAATACATAAAAATTATTACGTTACTAGCCAAATCTCAGACTGGACTTTCTTATCAAGAGATTACTGAAAAAGGAAAATTTTCTGCCGGAGGGACCTTAAGTAAGCGAATTCAAGAATTAAAACTTTCGGGATTTATTGCCGAAATTCCAGCCTTTGGAGAAGGTGAAAAAGGTTATTGCTATGTACTCATTGATGAATATTCTCTTTTTTATTTACGATGGCATGCTGGTGTCTCGGCCTTAGATTTGCAAAACCGAGGAGTTAATTATTGGGTGAAACAACGGAATACGCAAGCATGGAAATCATGGATGGGATATGCTTTCGAGTCGCTTTGTTTGAAACATATTCATGAAATAAAAGTGGATTTAGGAATTGCTGGTGTGTTGACTGAAGCTTCAACGTGGCGATATTTTCCGGCAAAAGGATCGGGAGAATCGGGAGCTGAAATTGACATTGTTATCGATCGAGCGGATTCTTGTATCAATTTATGTGAATTGAAATTTTATGATGACAAATTTGTAATCACTAAAGAATATGCAACAAAACTAAAGCAAAAGAGAAGTTGTTTTGAAAGGATCACTGAAACAAGAAAAGCAACATTCACTACTTTGATTACACCTTACGGAGCCGTCCATAATACTCATTTTTTACAAGTTATTGACAAGGAACTTACAATGGATAGTTTATTTAGTCTGTAATTCAGATTTCAACAAATCCTGCGTTGGCCCCCATCAAGATTCAATCAATAACCCAGCCAGATAAAAGGCAAAAGCAGTTCTATGTTGTTGCTCTGCGAGGAGTGTGGCGATGCTTGCTTTCAGCAACGCTTCTTGTTTGTCGAGCGGTAGATTCTTGGTCTCGGGTCCAAGGAGGCGATTGAGAGTCTTTTGTTCTTTCTTGGTGAAAAAGCCCCCTTCACGAAATTTGAGAAGCAAATCGACCCTTTGGTGCATTTGCACAAGGGTTTGTGTGAATGGAGTCTTATTGGGATAGGGGTATCGGGGATCTCCAACAAAGAGAGGTAGGTAGGGCTCTATCAATTCAAAAGCTATTTTATTGCCCAGCTTTTCTTTGAGGATAGGAAGGATTTTATCTACGCGATGTGTATGGAGCAGTGGCCTACTTGTGTTTTCCCCCTTTGTGTCTAAGAAGAGAGGGTGAGGATTTGCATGGAATTTAGCTAGGGCTGCTTGCATGCTTAAGGAGAGGATGCTAACTTGAATTTCTGCAAAGCGTGTGGATGCACAGAGGGGGATTGATTGAAGGCTTGCATCGTTTATCAAAAGTTCATAGAGGGTACATACCCGATCAAGTGCTTCCTTTTGATTCCTAATAAAAAGAATACATTCGGGATCAAAATTTCCTGATTGGATGAATGCATGAAGATTGGCCTTAAAAGTGTTTAAATCGTTTTCAAAAAGAGGAAGGAGTGGTAAGGTTTGTTTTCTTTTATATTTGTGTAGTTGATGAAGTGTAAGAACGTAGTCCGCAGTGTTTAATGTGAAAGGGACTTCCGTTGTGGGTAATTTAGATAAATTGAGCCATATTTCTTGGCACACATTTTTCACATTTTCAATTCCTGGCACGCAAGTGGGTCCTTCCTGAAACCAAAAAGCTTTTGTCAGTTGGGTTTTCTGATGAGGAATCGATGCTTGAATCGGTTCAAACCCATTGAAGTGAGCTGCCGAGAGATAACTTAGAAATGTCTCACCATTGTGCTGATAGAGAAGAGGGCGATTGTTTGTATAAAGGGAAGCGATGTGATGATTTGGGACTTCTTTAGCTCCGATAGGTAAGGTGCAGAGGACAATTTTTTGCGTTGCTTCTAAAAGAAGAAGGGCATCAGCTTCAGCGCGCACTGCCAGCAGTTTAGCAAGTGGAATCTTCTGTTTTTCTTCTAAGGCTGTTAGGCGGTAGGAAAGATTGCGTAGAGCCTCTTCTCGTTTAATCGCACGAAAACAATAAGAGTCTTCCGGTTTCTCTTCGGGGGAAAGGAGGAGGGGCTGCTGCAATTTCAGCTGATCGATTAGATAAGTATAGAAGGGGTAGGACGCATCGAGAACCGGGGGCATTTCAAGAGTGGGTGGTGTGGTTTCGAGAAGTTCCATTTCTACAACTTCAGGATTTGGAGCCTCATTTGGCTCTTGTTCGATCATTGTCTTTAGAGGTCTAATTGGAGCATCGAAATCTAATTTACCAAGTTCAAAAAATGTCCTACTAAAAAATTCATAACAAGATCTCAATTGTATAATATTGTTAATTGCTTTTTTTGTTTTCTTTAAATTCATTTTTTTAACAACTAAGTAAAGAATATTAATTGTATTGTTATATTTTGTCCCCATTTCATGCTTCATAAGTGCCATCGATTCTTTATTCCAACAGTGCAATTGATAACTTAATTCAGCTGGTGTTGCTGATCTCTGAATCCCGTTGGCATATTTTTCAAGTAACTGCAAAGTTGCTTTCATCTCATATTGAAATACTTTAACACATTTGCGGCTCAATTTGATAAAAAAACGATTATTTTGATTAGAATTGCTAATCATTTTTGATAATTCATCATCAATAATAGAGAATTCGTTATCAAAATTTCCAAATAGGGATAATGCCATAGCATTCTTGTGAAATGCCTGAATTAAGGGCAAGTGAAGTGGTTCGATCTTATGTTGATGATTAATAGGGGTGAGTAGGAACAAGAAATGATAAGGACGTAGAAGGTTTGTTGGGTGATTTAAAAATTCCAATAAAGTATGAATAGTTTCGACGGAGTGTGCTTCACGGATAAAAGGTTGTAGGGTTTTACAGAACAACTCTAAAATTCTAAGGAAGTTTGCTGTAGTTAAGACCTCACCATAGTTTTGTTGGAACACCACGCTAGGATCTTCTAAGGCAAATTGAATTTGCATTAACTGAGAAAGTGGATAGAGGCATCCCCAGAAGTTTTCTTTATTTCCTATAGATAAAGGAATTAAAAATTTGAAAATCTGGTGGAACAAAAGGTCAAATGCATTGAAGGCAGAGCATGGATAAGGATCGTTCGCTAAAAGTTTTTGTACTAAAACGTCATATTTTTGTTGCAGAGAACTTAAAAGGTCTAAAAATTTTGCAATTTGAACTGCAGTAAATTTTGGCATGCGGCCAGGATCACAAAGAAATGCATTAGCATAGCTCAAATAATCATCACAGTTAATACAAGTGAGGATTGTATTTAAAGTCGAATGGAGACTCTTTTTCGTCGATTTTTTAAGTTCTCTTATGAGTCCCTCTGTAGAGAAACGGGCTTTATCGACCTGTTTCTGAAACTGATGAAATAAAGGATCTAAATTAATGTTCCAGGGTGTAATGATTTTCATAATGAGTGGGTGCATTTCTTGATAAACAGCGGTAGGAAATTGGTCCGTTGTTTCTAGACTTTCAAAAAGAGCTTTTAAATGGTCATTATCTTTCTTGTTTGTTTTCGCAGTAAGAATGATTTTTTCTAGTTGAACCGCAATTTCGCAGGATTTTATAAGGGTGATAAATTGATTCAATTGCTCAATCAGAGAATTAGAATGAGGAATGTTTTTTAGTTTCCCTATAGCTTCTTTTAAGGGGATTTCATAGGTTTGTTGAGTGGCTGTTCGATAAATCGTGAGCGCATTTAGTGCGGCATCTAAGCTTGTCAAGTAAAACTCAAAGTAAGGAGCCTTTGGGGAGGGCAATTCATTCGGCAAACCGGCAGCAAGGGATTGCAAATTCTGTTCTAGAAATTCGGGATTATTGCAGAGAAGCTTAAGGATATCTAAATGCTGCTTGAGTTGTGTACATTTTGCACCGTCCCCATATTCTACCACACAAATGGAATGAATCATCTCATATAGACCGAACACAATTTCCAAGCGCTCTTTAACGCTAGCTAAACGTTCTGGAAATGTTTCCTTATCTCTGATTCCATTTGAAAACATTCTGTAGCGCCTAAGATCCGAAAAAATGAGATGTAATTGAAAAGAGAGCTCATTTATAACTTCTTTCCCTTGACACGCTGTCGATTTTTTTTTCTTCTCTAAATTTAGCAAGCCTGCTTTACAGGTAGTGATACGCCGATCGTTTGCCAGTTCTTTAAGAGTCCTGCTTAAGTCAACAAATTGTATATTTAATAAAGAAAGGTAAGGAACAATGATTTCCTTTTGCATCTTTTTTAATTCTTGAGTCGCTTTGAGAAGTGCGGGATTGTTGGTTGTTTTTGGTTGATCCGTGACAGTCGGTGTGGCTTCAGCTGGAGCAGGTTCTGTAGGTGTGAGCTCCCTTTGCTCTGGGATATAAGGTGTATAGAGATTAGAATATGAAGAAATTGGTTCCATTTATTACTCTTATGTTAAATGTAAATCTACATACTAATTTAAACTAAATAAAAATGCAATAAAAATGTAATTAGGAAATTTCAACGCAAAGCAAGACAGTTGCCTGTGGCGCCCCCTATTGGGAAATAACCAGTTGTTTGGGAGGTGAGAAAGATGCTGCGATATTAAGATATGAAGTATAGGAAAAAATTAAACGCAAAGGCACGAAGGCGCAAAGAGCACAAAGAGATCTTACGCGAAGAATTTTCATTTTTAAAAAAATAGGTGAATTTTATTTTACATGTAAGATCTCTTTGTGCTCTTTGCGCCTTCGTGCCTTTGCGTTTAATTTTTCTTAGTATTCCGCATCAGTCAATTTTGTTATTTAGGAGCGAGTCAGTTCTTGTGGCAAAAAGAACAGGAGACGCAGAAATATAGATTACTTTTATGCGAGGATTTAGTTTTTCAAAGGCTTCTTGAGTGATCAGTTTGAGCAGTAGGAAAGCTCTACTGCTAGCAATTTTTCCATAGTATTTAAGTAATAAAGTCCTTGGTCTGTAATCTTTATACAACCTGTTAATTCAACGTATTCCAGGTTGTGTAAAGAAGCTAAATATTTAAGAGCTTCGTCCGTAATTTCGCAACGTTCCAGTAAAAGTTCTTTGAGCTCATGTAAAGAGGAAATAATTAAAATTCCACTATCACTTATGTGCGTAGCTCCTAAATCTAAGCGCACCAAATTTTTCATTGTGGCAATATATGGCATTCCTTCGTCTGTAATAAAACATGAAGCACCGAGATTGAGTGAATGAAGGTTTTCTAATTTAGCTAACTGTTCTAGATTGTGATTAAATACATAATCACATCCATTTAAATCTAAATCCACAAGCTTGCGAAGACGACACAAATTTTCAATGAATACATCATTAACTTTACAATATGAAATAAGAGCCAAATAAGTGAGTTGTGAAAGATGCCAAACATGCTCCAATGCCTGCTCCGTAATATCAAAGCAGCAATCAATATGTAATTTTAAAAGTTTCGGAAATAAATCAAGAAAAGCAAAAACTTCGTCACTCGGCATTTTAAATTTGATAGATTCCAAATTCGGACAATAAGTGGCTAAAAGATGAAAATCTTCTGCAGATCTTTTTACCATCTCTTCATATTCTTGAGTTTCAAAACAAACTTCATAGGTCTGATATTCTTTGACAAACCGCTACTAAAAATCTGTACAAATCTCATCATTACAGAGAAGAGCATCAGAACGCTAGCCAAGCAGTTTTGCTAACGATT
Source organism: uncultured Parachlamydiaceae bacterium (assembly GCA_963752155.1). GTDB lineage: Bacteria > Chlamydiota > Chlamydiia > Chlamydiales > Parachlamydiaceae > JACCRY01. Next base: position 75,171 of record CAVVXH010000001.1, read on the forward strand.
CACGTATTGGAATCACACCAATATCAATCGGGATTTCTTTGTCTCAAGAGTCGAGTTTATTGGACTCAAGGATCGATTTCTATCTATCGCCCGAATGTGTGCTGCAAGCACCGTTAATTTCTTTTTCACCTGCCCCCAGAAGTGCCATACATGTTTAGTTCGATTCCTCTCGGGTAGAACAAAAGTGACATGGCCTCCCTTACCGTCGGAAATTTTCCCTTCGGGAGAACAGGGTGCTTCAGAAAATTGTTGATAACGCCTTGCAATGCAAAGTGCAGCTGCAAGATGGACACTTAGACCATAACGCGTGGCATAGTTAATGCGGCCCATAATAGATGTAAATGCCGGATTGACTTGATGGACTGTAATTCCATGTTTGTATGCTCGTGCCATGAGAAAAACAAAAAATAACCCATAGGCAAAACTAGATAAAAGGCGTGCCCACTTAGAATTTCCTTTTTCCGTCAAAACTGCCTTCTTTTTTTGGAAATCTAATTTCTCAATGACGATTGGTTTTTTTGTTTCTTTTGCTCTCTCAATAAGGCTCTTGCAAAGATCACCTGTAAGAGCTTTCAGCTGATTTTTGCTTCTCCCGTAGGAAACCCAAGAAAACGTTTTTCTTTTTACAGGATTGCCAAAGCGGTCTGTCTCCATATAGGCAATGTGATCTGTATTAAGGTCAATCCCAATAACTCCACGTTGCTCTTGTGAAACGGAAGCCACTTTTTTTAAGGCTGTTGAAACAAATACTCTCCAACCTTTTCTATCTTTTTTGAATCGGTAAGACAATGCTTGGCCCTCCGGATGATTGAGGCTTGCAAGGATGGCCTCATGTCCATAAGCGAAGGCAACATTTTCAATCTCTAGATATTTTCCCCATTTTTCTTGCAAAGCTGTAGGTAAACGTAACCGCAAGCATAGGCTCCCATTTCTAATACTGGCAGTACATGTTTGATTGCCTGCCGTTTCGTCCTTTGATCCTAAAACAAAAAATTCACTGTTGCGTTTGGCTTCCCATTGCTCTTTCCATTCTTGATGTGAGGCAAAACCATTTTTTTCGAGATAAAATTGAGCGAGAAATAGTTTTTTACTTCCAAAACAAAGACGAACACGACCTTGCTTCCGATCTTCTTCTAAACAAGAAAGACGATGAGACAAGTTCTCTTTGCGTCGTTTTTTTTGATGGAGAACAAATTGTTTTGAAGTTTTTTTTTCTAAGCATTTAATGTTTTTCTCAAGAGTAGCGATTTGTTGTTTTAGACTTGCAATTGCTTGTTCTTGCCCGCTTTTGCAGGCAGATATTTTTCCCTCAAGGCTGACTCGACAAGCATTAAATTGCCTCGCTGTAATGCCATAAATTTTTAGAAAACTATTTTTACATGATGCTGAGGAGCTCTCTCCATTAGCTACTTTTGCATATAAAGAACGCTCCACTTTACTCAGCAAATAAGCGCAACTTTGAAGAACTTCTTCTTGGTTTTCATTCAGCTGTAGACGAGTTTGATAGGTTAAAGTCATTTCATTTGTCATCGCCAATCAACACCTTTGCAGCATCTACAAGTTTTTTATTTTTTCTACTGCGACTACCGTACAAACGAGCAGAAAAAACAGTAATGATTTCTAGCACATCTTGTGCAAGCTCTTCTTCAAAAGAAGCTTCGTCGCCTTTGTTAATAATAACAACTTCAATTTGCTTTACCTCGCAAAGTGCAAAAATCAATTCTGCACCAAAACGTAATAAACGATCCTTATGCGTTAATACTAGACGGGAGATTTTTTGCTCAAGAATCAAGTTGATGAGGGCCTTAAGACCCTTTTTTTGGTAATTCATTCCTGAACCTAAATCTTGAATAACTTGGAAATCCCATCCTTGTTTTACACAATAAGAAGTCAGAACATCCGCTTGTCTCTCGAGGTCTTTTTTTTGATCATGACTTGAAACCCTTGCGTAAGCAACTGTTAAACCGTTATCAAAAACTTTCTTGCCTAATAATTTATCTAGATCATAATATCGTGTTTTTCCCTCCGATTTACGATCGGGCATTAGATAGCCTGTCTTTTCCCAACGTCGAAGAGTTTGAATGCTGACCCCTAAAACTTTTGCGGCTTCGCCGACCTTGATAAATCTAGTCATTTGATTAGATAGTATCAGATATGTATAGATTTATGCAAGCAGTTTCAAACCCTAAAAGATGTATCCATTTAGGGAGATCTTTATCGTGAGAGATTGTCAGCTCTTTGACTTTTTGAAGAACATATTTGACTTCTTCAGGGGTTAATTCCCGTAATTTCACCTCTTGAGAGAGTTCATCAACACTTTTCATTTATTCCTATTGTTTAAGGGATGAGTTACAGGCCCCCTCGCTTTCTTCTATCGTCTTATATCTGCATCTTAAGAACTTAGAAAAGCAGTCGTATATTTTTGATCGATGAACGGTTCTTTTGCTATACCCATATCATTTCCGGCATAACCCGGCAATTAAAAAATAAAAATATCATTAATTCCCGGCTTCGGTGGGAATTGGGTCAAAAAGCTTTGACAGTCCCTAAAAACCTTTATTAGACAATTTCTTTTTTTGTCCTTAAAGAATAATTTCTATATAGATTTTTTTTGAATTTTAAGGTATCAATCAAAATAGACAGCAATCCTTCTCATTTGCCGTGTTCGTGCCCGAAAAATAGTAATATTTACGAAAGTAATAAATAATATTTCTTTCTTAATATTTTTTTAGAGGGTATTGCGGGATAACTTGGGCACGTACACGCTATAAAAAAATAACGAGTGGAGGTCGCTATGGAGTACACTATCGGCATGATCGGCCTAGGAGTCATGGGACGCAACTTACTTCTAAACATGGCAGATAACGGATTTCATGTAGCTGGGTTCGATAAAGATCTTACCAAAGTTGAAGCTTTACTCCATGAATCGGAAGGAAATAAAGTTCATGGCGCCAAAACACTTCAAGAATTTTTGGACGTACTCCAGAAACCCAGAGCCATCATGCTCCTGATTCCGGCAGGCCCTCCCGTAGATTCAGTCATCGACGAATTGATTCCATTATTGCAACCGGGGGATTTGATCATTGATGCAGGCAATTCTTACTATAAGGATACTATTATCCGCGCAAAGAAGTTAGCGGCTATTCAGATTGAATATTTTGGCATGGGAATTTCCGGAGGAGAAGAGGGTGCCAGAAAAGGGCCAAGTCTTATGCCAGGTGGCAACAAAAAAGATTATGATCGTATCCAAAAAATCCTCGAAGCCGTCGCGGCTAAAGTCGATAACGAACCCTGTGTTGCCTATTTAGGACCCGGATCTGTAGGTCATTTTGTTAAAATGGTCCACAATGGGATCGAATATGGTATCATGCAATTAATTGCAGAAACATATGACTTGATGAAACGAGGTCTCCAGCTTGATGATGGTGCGCTTCATGAGATCTATAGATCCTGGAATAATAGTGAACTCAATAGTTATCTGCTCGAAATTACAGCAGGTATTTTTTGCAACACAGATAACAAAACAGGCAAAAATTTGATCGATGAAATTCTCGATGTGGCTAAACAAAATGGCACAGGGAAGTGGACATCGCAAAATGGAATGGATATGCAAGTTCCTATGCCGACAATCGATCTTGCAGTAGATATAAGAAATTTATCGATGCTGGAACAACAGCGTAAAGGGATACATGAACTCATTCATAGACCCATCCAGCCTTTTCGTGGAGATCCTCAACTCTTTTTGAAGCAATTGCAGAAAGCTTTTTATGTAAGTACGATCGTTACCTATGCACAAGGAATGGCACTCTTAAGTGCGGCCTCCCAAAAATTAAACGCCAACTTAAATCTAGAGACGGTCGCACGCATCTGGCGCGGAGGATGTATCATTCGAGCTTCTTTGTTAGAAGATATTCGAAAGGCTTATAAAAAAGATCCTCAACTCTCCAATCTTTTGTTAGATAAAGAACTTGCGAAAAGAGTGAATGACTCTCAAGAAGATTTAAGGCAAATAATTTCTTATGCAGCAAGCATGGGGATTCCAGTCTCTTGCTTAATGGCTTCCCTAAGCTACATCGATGCTTTTAGTAGCAGTTGGCTACCTGCAAACTTGATTCAGGCCCAACGAGATTTCTTTGGAGCGCATACCTATGAAAGAATAGACGCTAAAGGAACATTTCATACTAAGTGGGTAGAATGAAAAAGCAACTCAATACTGCGCTTGCATTTTATCAACATGCTCATACGGCTCATTCCGTTTTTCAAAAATTGAAGAAACACGGTTTCAGAAGTGTTTTAACAATCCAAAATACTTCCGAAGGCTATGTTTGCACGAAAGGATATGATTATTCAAAAACATTCATTGCATCAATTTTCGCCATCGCGATTGCCTTTATTGGAGGAATTTTCTTTGCACCGAAATTTGATTATTTATGGGTTCCGCTTCTCATTATTTTAGGAATTTTGAGTATTTGCTTTGTCTATCTACATCGCAAAAATATCATTAAAAATAATCTTATAAATCGTTATAAAAGCTGTGTTCTGAGAGACGAAACACTTCTCCTCGTACAAATACGCGATAAAGATGTTCGGCAAGTGCTTAATATTTTACGTTTAGTTGAATCGAATCATCCGACTTCATTTCTATTGCGTTATGAGCCTAAAATTAGGTTTGAACGAGACCAAGAGTTTATAAAAGAACCTTTGACTTTGGATAATTTGCAAGAGCAGGCTAAACAACTTGCGAAGTCATTTAAGAAGGTCAATTACAAAAAAACTCCGGGTCATCCCCTAAAAACACGTCTTTTGGACAGTTCTCGCATATTACATGATATCCGTCATAATGTTGCAGAGGCAAAACATATCGAACAATCTGTGACATTGTCAGCCGAATGGTTGTTGGACAATACCTATATCATTCAAGGAAATATTGAAGAAGTCAATAGGGGACTTCCGATAAATTATTATCGCCAACTTCCTAAACTGGAAGAGAGTGAATTCGCTAAACTCCCACGGGTTTATGCTATTGCTTCCAAACTGATAGAATATACAGCCAATGCGCTCACCAAAGACAATATCATTGCATTTTTAAACTCCTACATGGTGATCGATCATTTAACCATAGGAGAACTGTGGGCTCTTCCTTTAATGCTAAGGCTATGCCTTATCGAAAGGATGAAATCCTTAGCGATTCACTTAGATCGACGTCTGCGTGAAGGAGAATTGGCGAGTTATTGGGGAAATAGACTCCTGAATGCTGCTCAAAGAGAGCCTGAATATCTAGATTCCTTTATTAAGCATTTGAATGCATGTGAACCTCATCCGTCACCCTACTTTGCTGAAGAGTTGATCGAGCATCTGTATGATGAAGATAATGTTTTGTCATTAGTGAAAAAGTGGATCGAAGAAAAGCTTTCAGCCAATGTTCATGAAATCATGCAAAAAGAACAGATGCAACAAACCAAAGATGAGGTTGCATTTTCAAGTGCTGTCATTAGCATTATCGTTCTCTCGCAACTTTCTTGGAAAGAAATCTTTGAGACGGTCAGTCCTGTAGATCAAATTCTCAAGAAAGATCCCACCGGTATTTACTCTAAAATGGATTTTGTTACTAGAGATAGCTACCGCCATTCCCTTGAAACCGTAGCACGCCGCTCTAAACACAGTGAAAGTGAAATTGCTGATGATTTGTTAAAAATGGCAGAAAACGGAACCGATGAAGTCACACGTCATGTTGGGTATTATCTTGTTGATGATGGAAGGCCTAAGTTGGAAGCTTCATTAAGTTGCTGCCCAACATACAGTCAACGATTTCGCAGGTGGTTAAACGCACATCCTACACTTGTATACCTTGGAAGCATTGGATTGTTGACCGTATTGATTGAATGTTATTTATTTCGCCTTTCGGCTGAAACCTCGATTCAAAGATTCATTTTTTTATTTTTGGCATTCATTCCCATTAGTGAAATCAGTATACAATTGATCAATATGCTTCTTCCTTCTGTTCTCCCGCCTTTTATACTTCCTAAAATGTCTTTTGATAAAGGAATTCCGGAAGATCATAAAACTTTAGTGATCATTCCCACACTCTTGTCTTCACCAGAAAGCATACAAGAAATTCTGCACCTTTTGGAGGTCCATTATTTAGGTAATCAGGATCCAGCCTTAAAATTTGGATTATTTTTTGATTATACTGATGCCCCAAAAGAAACTATGGATGAAGATGCTTCATTATTTGACATTGCTGTAAAGGGGATGAAAAATTTAGAAGATAAGTATGGTCCTAAAATTTTTTTTCTCTTTTTAAGGCGTCGCACATGGAATCCCCATGAATCTGCCTGGATAGGTTGGGAACGGAAACGGGGAAAATTGGAATCCTTGAATCGTTTTTTGACAGAGAATTCTTACTCAGAGCCCATCTTAGTTCATGGACAACGTGAAGATTTAAAGAATGTGCGTTATGTCATCACTTTAGATTCCGATACACAGCTTCCTAAAGATAAAGCCAAACAACTGATCGAAACAATTGCCCATCCTCTGAATTCTCCCCATGTGTCAACTGAAAATACCATTCGAAGGGGATATACCATTATTCAGCCAAAAGTTTGCACAGATTTCTTGCAAGCGCAACACACTTGGTTTTCTCGCATTTTTGCAGATGTCATTGGATTAGATCCTTATGCACAGACTTCCTCAAATGTCTATCAAGATCTTACTCGTGAGGGGATATATCATGGGAAGTGTATTTACGACGTACGCACTTTTAACCAAATCCTTTCGAAACGATTTCCGGAAGAACATCTTTTGAGTCATGATTTACTTGAAGGTAACTACGTCCGTGTTGGGTATGCAAGCGATATTTCACTTTATGATCAGTTTCCAGAAACTTATTTATCGTGGTCTAAGCGTCAGCATCGCTGGATGAGAGGAGATTGGCAGATTATTGATTGGCTGTTTTCCAAGGTTCCTGATTCCACTTCTCAAAAAAAGACCAATCCACTTTCACTCATTAATCGTTGGAAAATTTTCGACAATCTGAGAAGAGCTCTCTTTGCTCCTGCAATATTTATTCTCATAGTAGTTTCGTTGCTTTTTTCAGTGCTACCGTCCCCATGGATCCTTCTTTCCTATTTAGCGATATTTATTCCTGCATTGAATGGATTTGTCATGAATGTTGTGAACTATTTCAAGAGCAGAACTATTTCTTGGAAGGAGATCTTTAACGGATTTGCACGCTCAATCACTCAAATATCACTACTCCCATACGAAGCGAAAAACTCCTTAGATGCATTCATTCGGGTCATCTATAGGCGCAATTTTTCCCATGCTAAGCTCTTAGAGTGGTCAATGGGAAATAATGGAGGTTCACACGTTGAGCACAGACGTTTCATCAAGAGGCTAGGTATCATCTCTCTATTAGCTCTGGCATTGGCTTTTGGAACCTATTATTTACATCCTGCTTCGCTCATTTGGGCTTTGCCTATTTGCGTATTATGGTTTCTATCTCCTCTGATCGTCTCTTTCTTAGATGATACAGCATTGTGCATGGATCAATACCAAAAAAAGATTTCGAATACTGATCGATTATGGTTGCGCAAGGTCGGTCGAAAGACATGGCGTTTTTTTGATGATTTTGTTGGGCCTCAGACAAATTGGCTTCCTCCGGACAATTATCAAAGCGATCTATTAGTCGAAGTCGCACAAAGAACGTCTACAACAAATATCGGTTTGTGGTTACTGTCGGTTATTAGTGCCCATGATTTAAATTATATTACTTATGATGATGCTATTGATCGCTTGCAAGGAACGTTTGAAACAATAAAAAAACTGGAAGTGCATGAAGGGCATCTCTTGAATTGGTATGATACACATTCACTTGCTCCTTTGCGGCCCCGTTATGTTTCTTCGGTGGACAATGGTAATTTGTTAGCATGCTTGTGGACTCTCGAACAGTCTCTTCATCAGCTTCTTGAATCACCGGTCATCCCTCGTTCGTTTTTTTATGGTTTCCAAGATACTTATGAGCTCCTTTGCGAGAAAAAGAACTCTCGATTACCAAATGACAAATTACTCAGATTAAAGACACTTTTTTATTCAAAGCCTTCCAAGTTATCTCATGCGATTAAAACGATTAAAGAATCTTCAATGTTAGTTTCAGAGTTGCTTAATACAAGTCAAATCAGTGAAGAGCAAACGTACTGGCTAAATCAATTAGAAAAACAACTGCAAAGTTGGTTGCAGTGTTATCAGAGGTATTTGGAATGGGTGGAAATTTTAGAAGATGCCCCACAAGATAAGATGGACACTATCGATCAATTTTCTAATTTAGTACAAAAGGCTATGCAATTCATCCCTTCTTTAAGCCAGATCGCTTCAGGAAGTTTATTTGTTGAAATTCATCAGTATCTCGATTCCTTACAGAATGTACAGCCGGAAGTAAAAGGTTGGATGAATAAACTTAAAGAAGCCATGCACAAAGCTCAATGGCTTGCAGGAGAAAAGCTAGATCAGTCCCAACAGATTATTCAGGAGACGATTAGAATTTCTCAAACGACAAATATGGAGTTTCTGTATAACAAAGATCGCAAATTGCTTTCGATAGGCTATCATGTAGAAGATTGCAAACTCGATGCCTCCTACTACGATCTCTTAGCCAGTGAAGCTCGAGTTGCCAGCCTTATTTCTATTGCTAAAGGGGATTTGCCTTTAGAACATTGGTGGTCGCTTGGAAGGCCTTATCGCAGTGTCGACGGGATGAAAGTGCTCGTATCGTGGGGAGGAACCATGTTCGAGTACTTAATGCCCGCCTTGTTTATGAAACAATATCCAGATTCTCTTCTTGGCAATGCCTGTACAAATGCTGTGAAATGTCAAATTAACTATGGAAATAAAAGAGGAATCCCTTGGGGAATATCTGAGTCTGCTTTTAGCGAGATCGATGCCAGAAAGACCTATCAATATCGCAGTTTTGGGGTTCCAGATTTAGGTTTCAAAAGGGGGCTTGAAAACGATTTGGTGGTCAGTCCCTACTCCTCAGCATTAGCCCTCATTGTCAATCCCACAGCAGCTATCAGAAATTTACAGAAATTAAGTACAGGAAGCCTGGATCTATATGACGCTTATGGATATTACGAATCTATTGATTTTGCAAGAGAACATGGACCCCATGGAGAAAGAGGGATCATTGCTTATGCTTACATGGCTCACCATCAAGGGATGTCCTTAATTGCAATCAATAATGTATTGAACGATCATCCGATGGTCAATCGTTTTCACGAAGATCCACGTATTAGTGGAGTCCAATCACTTCTTTATGAACGGATCCCTTTCAATCCACCTATCACCAGAGGCTATCGCAAAGAGCCACCTCCAGCTAGAGTAATCCCATTCTCAGCCCTTCCTATTATGGGTGTGGTCGATACTCCCCATACTATCGTGCCAAAGATCAATCTTTTGGCAAACGGAGAATATTCGATCATGCTGACGAATACCGGTGGGGGTTATAGTAAATGGCGGAATATTGACATCACTCGATGGTATGCGGATACCACCTGCGATAAATGGGGAAGTTTTTGCTACATCAAAGATCTTGAAACAGGAAAATATTGGTCTTCGACCTATCAACCCACCTACGCCAGTAGTAAAAAATTTTCTGTTCGATTTAAATCAGATAAAGTGGAATTTCATCGTCGAGACAATTTAATTGAAACGACGACAGAAATCGCTGTTTCCCCACAAGATAATGCTGAAGTGCGTTTGATGACACTTGCAAATCTTTCAAAAAAGACGATTTATCTAGAATTGACCAGCTATAGTGAATTGGCGTTGGCTCCGCATAATACTGATCGTTCACACCCATGCTTCAATAAATTCTTTATTCAAACAGAAGCTATACCTTTGCTTTCTGGGATCCTCGCCTTTCGTCGTTTGCGTTCAGCTGATGATCAACCGATTTATGCTGCACATATTGTGACGTCGGACCAGAGTACCCAGAATTCACTTCAATACGAAACAGATCGCACACTCTTCATAGGCCGTGGAAATACTTTATCTAATCCTGATGCGTTAAACAAAAATCTAAATAATTCCGAGGGTTACGTTTTAGATCCTATATTTAGTTTACGACGACACATTGTCCTGAAACCTGGCGAAAGGGCGCAGGTTTCATTTATTACGGCTGTTGCAGATGATCGCGATCAGATTATTGAATTAATGAAAAAATATGGCGATATAAAATCTACGCATCGTGCTTTAGAAATGGCATGGACACATGCTCAATTGCAAATGCGCCATCTGCGTATCCATCAGGATGAAACACAGCTCTTTCAGAAACTTGCAAGCTATATTCTCTATCCACATAGACAGCTAAGACTCTCATCAGATCGATTATGCAAAAATCGGCTGAGCCAATCTCGCTTATGGGCCTATGGCATCTCGGGCGATTTGCCTATTATTGCCGTGACCGTTGCCGATATTCACGAGCTGGAACTTGTCAAACAAGTCTTATTAGCTCATTCTTTTTGGCGTTTGCGTGGCCTTAAGGTCGATTTAGTCCTCTTAAATGAAGAGGCTGAAAGTTATGAGCATCCGTTGTTTGCCCATCTTCAGAATATCATCTATTCCAATGCTTATGGATCAGACATCGGACAACCTGGCGGGATTTTTTTATTGAATTGCGACCAAATGCCTGAAGAAGATGTTGTACTTATTTTAGCTACTGCGAGGGCAAACTTAATTGCTGCAAGAGGATTCCTTAGACAACATCTGATTTCACCAGTCGAGACAATCACCTATCCCTCTCGTCTTGTGATCAAAAATAAAATTCAAGATGAGCCATCGAGATCGCTTCCATTTTTAGAATTGCCGTATTTCAATGGACTCGGAGGCTTTACCCCTGATGGAAGAGAGTACGTGATTCATCTCGATTCCAATAAGCATACCCCTGCGCCTTGGATAAACGTTATCTCTAATCCTCAATTTGGCACTCTTGTTTCAGAGAGTGGTTTAGGGAGTACTTGGTATGGTAATAGCCAGACAAATCGTTTGACCGCATGGTCTAATGATCCTTTATTGAATCCTATTACAGATACAATTTATATTCGGGATGATGAACTTGGAACATATTGGACTTCAACCCCATCGCCTATACGAGAGCTAGATCCTTATCGCATTCGGCATGGACAAGGATATTCCCGCATCGAACACAATAGCCATGGCATAGAACAAGATTTACTTGTTTTTGTACCCGTGGATGAGTCCGGTGGGTTGCCATTAAGAATTCAACGCCTTCACCTATTTAATAATACACCTCGGAGTCGGATCTTAAGCATTTTTCCGTATGTTGAGCCAGTTCTTGGAACGAATAAAGAAGAAACGCAGATGCATCTTATTACAGAATGGGATTTGGAAAGCCAAGCTCTGTTTGTTTACAATCATTTTAATCCCGATTTTTGTGACCATGCCGCTTTCGTTTGTTCAAATCTTCCGATTACTTCATACACCGGCAGTCGATCAGAGTTTATCGGCCGCAACCATCATGCTGCTAATCCTGCTGCTTTGAAGCGAAAATCATTGTCTAAAACGTGTGGAGGAGGGTTGGACCCTTGCGCTGCTTTGCATGTCGGACTAGAACTAAAGCCTGGTGAACACACAGAGATTATTTTTGTGTTGGGTTATACCTCTGAGATGGATAAAGCAAGGAAGTTAATAAGTTTATGTAAAGATTCCAACTGGATTGAATCGACATTTCAACAAACTTTAGCTTATTGGGATGGGATCTTAGGAACATTGAAAATTGAATCTCCAGATCTCTTTATTAATTTTGCGCTGAATCGATGGCTCGTTTACCAAGATCTAAGTTGTCGTATTTGGGGACGTACGGCCTTTTACCAATCGAGTGGAGCTTATGGATATCGCGATCAACTTCAGGATGTCATGGCCTTACTCTATACCAAACCGCAAATTGCTCGCGAACAAATTGTGAGAGCAGCTTCTAGGCAGTTTGTCGAAGGAGATGTGCAACATTGGTGGTTGCCACCTACAAATGGAGGAGTGCGCACACATATCTCCGATGATTTCTTATGGCTACCCTATGTTGTTGCCCAATATGTGCGCATTACTGACGATCAATCGATTCTAGAGGAGAATATAGCCTTTATTAAGGGAGAACTTTTAAAAAAGGATCAACATGACGCCTTCTTTATCCCAGAATTATCCTCTGAAACTGGAACTGTGTTGGAACATTGCCGAAGAGCTATCCAAAGAAGCTTAGCTTCAACAGGTCCCCGAGGGCTGCCTCTCATTGGAAGCGGAGATTGGAATGATGGAATGAACAACGTTGGTATAGGAGGAAAAGGGGAAAGTGTCTGGCTGGGATGGTTTTTAATCCATGTTCTCAATGATTTTGCTTATCTCTTAGACAAAACCGGACAACCTGATGCCGGAAAAGGATACCTAGAACAAGCTAAAAAGTTAGCTGAGATTATCGAAGAAACCTCTTGGGATGGCCAATGGTACATTAGAGCTTACTTTGATGACGGCACGCCCATAGGTTCAAAATCAAATGAAGAAGATTTTATCGATTCCATCGCCCAATCGTGGTCTATCATGAGTGGAGCCGCGAATCTTGAAAGAGCCTCTATTGCATTAAAGTCTGTGGAAGAACATTTAATTCGCTATAAAGAACGATTAGTATTGTTGATGACACCGGCATTCGATAAAACTCCATTGGATCCTGGCTACATCAAGGGGTATCCCCCTGGGGTTAGAGAGAATGGAGGACAATATACTCATGGATCAATATGGACAGCATTGGCATTTGCTCGGATGGGTGAGGGGGATAAAGCTGTAGAAATTCTTCGCATGATGCATCCCGTGATGCATACTCAAACGATGGAAGATGTGGAACGATACAAAGCCGAGCCTTATGTGAGTATCGGAGATGTTTATGCCCTGGAAGGCAAGATGGGACGTGGTGGCTGGAGCTGGTACACAGGATCAACGGCGTGGATGTATAGAATCTGGTTAGAAGAAATTATTGGATTTCAACTGAGAGGGAAGGTGTTGAGGTTACAACCGACTCTTCCAAAAGATTGGGAAAGCCTTAAATTGACTTACAGGTACTTGAGTTCGAATTATCAAATTACACTTATGAATCCACGCCATGTTTGTAGAGGGAATTGTCAAACAGAGTTAGATGGAGTGGTTCTAAAAGGCGATGAAATTCATTTGGTCGATGATGGAAGGACACATAGTATAGTTGTAACAATACTCTAAAATTTGTAGACATAACAAGCTTCTTGATCATTTTCCAAACAATAGTACTCTAAATATTTAATTGAAGGAAAATTCTTTATAATGTTTACCTCTTCTTCTTTAGTCCCATCGTTTCCAGAGCTAAATATTGTAAGAAACCTAAGATTGTACAATTTACTTAAAGATGAAATTTCCACTGTCGAATTAATATCGCAGGTCAATTTTACTAGTTTTGGAAAACGTAAACTAAGTTGCTGATATCCATCGATAGTTAGAACTGTATTCGTAAAGTCAAGTTCTCGAAGATTTGGATAAGATTGAACTGTATTATTCCATTCTAAAAATTTCACATTGGTTTCAATTATTTTTAATTTTTTCAATTCAATACAACGGTCTAATAGGGTACTCATTTCAAAGTCGGTTACATCCTGTCGGTCACAGAATTGGAGAAATTTAATGTTGGTAAATTCTAATTTTTGCAAAGGAAGTGAAATAGGGAGGACTATTTCTTCAAGTGTAAGTGGACAGAATACAGTTGGTCTGATGGAAAGTGAAGTTAAAGAATTTAATTTCTTTAAAAGATGAATGAGATGGCTGACTCGTATAAATGGTTGTTTATCGCACGATAATTTTTGAAGATGATGAAAACAAGTGGTTATTTTTTTGAAATTCTCTAAGTTAATGCTGTTGTGAATATGGGTAATGTCAAGGCTAGTTATATTTGGGTAAATTTTTCTATCTGTTAAATTAAAAAATAGGCAAGTATTGGAAAGTTTTACAGTTTGTAACTTCTGACAATGATCCAAAATTATTTCTAATTTTTCGTCATTGAGAGATATATTATTGCTCAGATTAAGTTCTTCAATATTGTTGTATTTATCCATTTTATTCTTTTTTAAAAAAAACAATGGAATAGGAGCTTGAGATAAATCTAAAATTTTCAATTCAACAAGAGAATGACTCATAGCTTCGAATATTTTATTTGGATTAAAGCTATAATGATTAAAGGTCATGTTAGGAGGGGTCATAGACATTTTAATTGAATTAACCTTTGGAAAACAGGTGCCTATGGCGCTCATAGCATCGTCTGTGAAAACTCCTATGGAATCAACAATCAAGTGTTTTACTGAATTGCAAACTAATCCGGTTTCTTTTAGATCTGTCAATGAATATTCTGAAGAAAGCTTAGGTGGCAATCGCAATAAATTGAGATTATTACATTTTAAAATAAGATCATATATTTTATTATCTTTATCGAGAAAACGAAGATCCATCTGATTTTCGGTTGAAATATTTTTATCTATAAAATTTAAAGATGTAATTTGTTTTTGATTGTTTTTAATGCAGTTTATTAATTTTTCTTCATTAAATAGAACATCTAATGGAATGCAATTCATATTTATATATGTCATTAAAAATTTATCTGTGTTAATTATTTGAAACCATTCGTTGCATACTAGCTGACAATTTAAAATTTTTATATGTGTTTTAAATCCTCGATGAATGAGTTTAGGATGTTTTTCATTACCGTTTGATTGATGTTCTATGAGTTTAAAGAAAATATTATAAATTAAATCCTGAGGAAGGGCTGCTAGAGGAGAAAGAGATTCATTTGCAATCGAAGTTTGTGTATGGTAAGAATCAATTTTTTGTTTTTTTTCTAGTGGTTCTAATTCCGGTGAAAATAGGATTCCTCCAGTTCTTTTCATAATTAAACTCCTGTATTATATGAATGAGTCTATTCTCTCGAATTTGTTTATTTAAAGCAATAATAATTAAATGAAAAAAAAGATAAGAACTAAAAATAATCGACCAAGAAAGATTTAGATATTTTGCGATTTTTTTGGAAAAAATGCTATCGCAAATGGCATTTTTCATGTTAAAATGCAATTTAAGATAGCAGATTGAAGGATGAGTTTTGATGAAGTATATTGCACGGGCTATAATCCCGCCAAAAGGGAGTTATTTTTTACTTGGTCCTCGAGGGACGGGCAAATCCACTTAGCTTTTACACCATTATCCAAATGCAGCTCGCATAGACTTATTGCTTGGAGAAGAAGAACGGCGCTACAGTAGCTATCCCGAAAAAATTCGAAATATTGTGCAGGCAATGTCGCCAGGATCTGTGCTCGTCATCGACGAAATCCAACACGTGCCTCGTTTACTTCCAGAAATCCATGCGTTAATTGAACAAAATACTCAGATTCAGTTTATTTTAACGGGTAGCAGTGCAAGAAAATTACGTCGCTCGGTCAGTGATCTTCTTGGTGGTAGAGCTTTGCTGCGCCAAATGGACCCTTTTCTTGCTTCGGAACTTGGTCATGAATTTTCTCTTGAAAGAGCTTTGCGCATTGGACTAATTCCTTTAATTTGGGAATCAACAGATCCCGAAGAAAGACTGCGCCATTATCTTCACTTATATTTGCGCGAAGAGGTCCAAGCTGAGGGATTGGTGCGTCAAATGGGTGATTTTTCTCGCTTTTTAGAAATTGCAAGTTTTTCTTATGGATCATTGTGGACCTCTACTGAAATTAGCCGAGATTGTCAAGTCAAACGTGCAACCGTCGATAATTATTTTAATATACTTGAAGATCTTTTTTTGGCTTTTTCTCTTCCTGTGTTCACTCGTAGAGCTAAGCGTCGACTGATTGCACATCAAAAGTTTTATTTTTTCGATGTCGGTGTATATCGCGTTTTAAGGCCTCGTGGTGTTTTGGATAGCATGCAAGAAATTGAAGGTATGGCTTTAGAAGGCCTCGTAGCGCAACATTTGCGCACTTGGACTTCTATGCAACAAGAAACTCACTCCCTTTCTTTTTGGCGCACACAATCTAAGCTTGAAGTAGATTTTGTAATTTATGGCCCAAGGGGTTTTTGGGCAATTGAAGTTAAGCGTTCTACAAATATTTCTCTAAGCGATATTAAAGGGCTCTTAGCTTTTAAAGAAGAGTATCCTGAAGCTACCTGTTTCATTGTTGCTCCTGTAAAATTGCGGGAAGTATATCGAGATATTTTAGTTTTGCCGCTTGAAGAGTTTTTGCTTTCCCTTAGGCCTGAAAATACGCTTATTTAATACCAAGCACAATCATCCAGAAAATTGCAGTAGAACAAGCTCAAAGTGCCCTGTGAGTTCGATATGTAGACGTAATCAACTATACAACGATAAGAACGATAAAGACGATAGGAACGATAAGAACGATAAGAACGATTGGAACGATAAGAACGATTGGAACGATAAGAACGATTGGAACGATAAGAACGATTGGAACGATAAGAACGATTGGAACGATAAGAACGATTGGAACGATAAGAACGATTGGAACGATAAGAACGATTGGAACGATAAGAACGATTGGAACGATAAGAACGATTGGAACGATAAGAACGATAAGAACGATAGGAACGATAAGAACGATAAGAACGATAAGAACGATAGGAACGATAGGAACGATAGGAACGATAAGAACGATAGGAACGATAAGAACGATAAGAACGATAAAAACGATAAGAACGTTAAGAACGATAGGAACGATAAGAACGATAAGAACGATAAGAACGATAGGAACGATAGGAACGATAAGAATGATAAGAACGATAAAAACGATAAAAACGATAGGAACGATAGGAACGATAAAAATTATAATTGAAGAAGGTGGTGACATCATTGAACATTTAGTCATCGAAGATATCGAGACTGTCTATTTTTTTGGGAGTGTCTAGAATTTTGTGTAAATAAATCTTGAAGAGAGATGTAAAGCATCTCTCTTTTCAGATTATTTACACAGGCCCTCCCAAGGCAAAGCGATATCTTGAGGGATGCCCCATGGGAGCAGGGTCCTTCGGAGAGGCATCCCTCAAGATATCGCTTTCTCAAAGTAGCACTCCCTTCGGGAGGCTGGCCCCCCTTCCAGAGACTCTCCCGAAGGGAAGGAGGGCTCTTCAACTTTCTTCAATTATCGTTCCTATCGTTCCTATCGTTTTTATCGTTCTTATCGTTTTTTATCGTTTTTATCGTTCTTATCGTTCTTATCGTTCTTATCGTTCTTATCGTTCTTATCGTTCTTATCGTTCTTATCGTTTTTATCGTTCCTATCGTTCCTATCGTTTTTATCGTTCTTATCGTTTTTATCGTTCCTATCGTTCCTATCGTTTTTATCGTTCCAATCGTTCTTATCGTTCCTATCGTTCTTATCGTTCCTATATCGTTCTTATCGTTTTTATCGTCTATACCGTTGATCTACAGTAGCAACAGAACGTGTCAAGCTGTGAACATCAATGAAATTGCAGTAAAACAAGCTCAAAGTATCCTGTGAGTTGGATATGTAGACGTGATCAACGATAAAAACGATAAAAATTAGCGGGAATTGCTGACAATCTTCTTGCGATTTTTTTTGTCAATACGGTATTCTCAAGCTTCGTTCTCGTAGCTCAGTAGGATAGAGCGGTTGCCTCCTAAGCAGCAGGTCGCGCGTTCGAATCGCGCCGAGGACAATTTTATGACCGAGCCTGCTATAAAATTTGAAAAAACAAAACCTTTAGAGATTTTATATGTTTAAAAAGTTTTCCCCCTTCTTATTATTCATCATTGTTGCTTGTTCCTGTTGCGGATGCTACCGCATGCCAACAGAAGACGACTACTCATTAGTCCCTACAACAAATAATCCCGATATCACCAAACAACGCCCAGATTCAAATATGCCTAAATTAGCTTATTGACTTTTAAAGTTCCTAGATGCAATGAGTTGTATAAGGGAAGTTAATTTATAAGGAGAAATTATGAGCTTGCAACCGGAAGCAGATATCGGTTTAATTGGCCTCGCAGTGATGGGACAGAATCTTGCTCTCAATATGAACGATCATGGCTTTAAAGTCGCTGTATTTAATCGTACGGTTTCGAAGGTAGATGACTTTATTCAAGGTCCTGCCAAAGGTTCTAAAATTATCGGAACTAAATCGATTGAAGAATTCATAAAGTCTCTGAAGTCACCTCGTCGAATTATGTTGATGGTCAAGGCTGGAGCTGCCGTAGATGAATTCATAGACCATTGTTTGCCTTACCTTTCTCCAGGAGATATCTTAATCGATGGCGGCAATAGCCTTTTTACAGACACCACACGACGTTGTAACGATCTTAAAGCCAAAGGACTTATTTTCATTGGTACCGGTATATCTGGAGGTGAAGAGGGGGCCAGACATGGTCCTTCGATTATGCCAGGAGGCAATCCCGACGGTTGGCCACACGTCAAAGAGATCTTTCAGGGAATCGCGGCAAAAGTCGATAACAATGAACCGTGTTGTGACTGGGTTGGAGATGAGGGCGCGGGACACTATGTTAAAATGGTGCATAATGGGATTGAATATGGAGATATGCAATTGATTTGTGAAGCCTATGATCTCCTTAAAACTGGTCTAGGATTGTCAGCTCCTGAGTTACACGATATATTTACCGAATGGAATAAGAAAGAACTGGATAGCTATTTAATTGAAATCACATCCCATATCTTTGCGTTTAAAGATGAAGATGGAACTCCTCTTCTGGATAAGATATTGGACGTTGCGGGCCAAAAAGGGGACTGGAAAGTGGACTGTGATCAACGGATTGGATCTTGGAATTCCTTTAACGCTTATCAGTGAAGCAGTATTTGCGCGCAGTTTATCTGCGCTTAAAGATGAACGGGTGGCTGCCAGCAAAATTTTAAAGGGACCTAAACCTTCTTATCAAGGTAATCGACAAGAAATGATCGAAAACATCAAACAAGCCCTCTATGCCTCAAAAATCATCAGCTATGCTCAAGGGTTTATGCTGATGCAAAATGCAGCTAAAGACTACAAGTGGAGGCTGAATTATGGAGGTATAGCTCTGATGTGGCGAGGAGGATGTATCATTCGTAGTAAGTTTCTAGGGAAAATTAAGGAAGCTTTTGAACGAAACGGCAATCTTCAGAATCTTCTCCTTGATGATTATTTTACTCAGCAAATTAATAACGCACAATCAGGCTGGCGTAAAGCTGTGGCTGCAGCTGCGGAAATGGGAATCCCTACCCCATGCTTTAGTACAGCTCTAGCGTTTTACGATGGCTATCGTACGGGTAGATTGCCGGCTAATTTATTGCAAGCGCAACGCGATTATTTTGGCGCACATACCTATGAACGGATCGATCGACCACGAGGGGAATTCCACCATACGAATTGGACCGGCACCGGCGGAAAAGTCAGCTCGACAGCTTATTCTGTCTAAAGAATGGAATATTTTTGTTTTGTTCTGAAGCCCAGTGTTTCAATTGAAAATGTTTGGGAGGTTCTCTATCAAGCAGGATTTCAGCTGCTTTATAGCAGTGAAGAATCTAGTGGAGAAAAATGTATTTATGGCTATCCTCCTGAACGACTTTTAAAATCCAGCTTATTGCAAACATTTCATCAGATAGATTCATTTCACAAAATACAGTTTGATGAGGTTGATTGGGGTGAACAATGGGGGAGCAAGGGCTCTTCCATCTATTTTGACTTAGAAGAATATTCTGGGAAGAAAGTTGGTTTTTTGATGGATCCGGGGCCAGGTTTTGGCGATTTGTCTCATCCGACAACAAGATTGACTCTACGCATGATGGCACCGTTAGTCGCTGATAAGTTTGTCATAGATTTAGGGTGCGGTAGTGGAGTTTTGAGTTTAGCGGCTATTCAGTTAGGTGCGGCAGGAGTTTGTGGTATCGACATTGATTTAGAGGCTTTGGAACACGCAAAAAAAAATGCCGTTTTGAATAACTTTTCAAGAGAAATTAGCTTTCAATTACCGACAGATCCTTTAGAAATTCCATCAAGCATACCTGTTTTATTAGTGATGAACATGATCTATAAAGAGCAAGAACAGGCGTGGAATTCTCTTCCTCAGCTTCATTCATTAAAAATGGATTGTATAACTTCAGGTGTGTTAAAACAACAGAAGAAGTTATATTTAGAACTAACCCAAAGATGGGGATGGTTATTTAAAGATTCTTATTTTGAAGATAAATGGTGTGGTTTTCATTTTATAACTTTGCTTAACACGTAATCTTTCATCGGAGGAAATAAATTGTTTTAAATGATACTATTGTAATTTGTCCAATATTCAGGTAAAATCCCGGCATTTGTATTTAAAATTGCTTTTCTAGCAATGATATTGGACCAAATTTCAGGATCACCTTTTGAATAATAAACAATTTTATCTTTTAAATTACATGTATGAAGGTTAGTTATATGGAGAGCCACAAATATTCGAGGCAATAACTTCATATTTTTTGTCGCCAACTTCAAAGCCCCCAATTTTAGCAAAAGTATTTCTGAACATATCAGATAAATTTACTTTTGTTACTTGTGTTGATGTATTAAGTAATTTAGTCAAAACAAAACTTGCGCAATTAAAGAAGATTCTACTAATTAACATTAACCCATTTAAATTTTTATCAATTTTTTCTTTTTTAAATTTTGCATAATCATTCAGTTGACAATTCGCATGCCAAATAGCTTGTTGCAAATTTTTGAGTTGAAGAATTGTGACTGGCTGAGTATTTTCAAGTAAAGCTATCCTATTTCGATAAATATCTTGAACTTCTTTGTCGAGGTTATTTTCAAATCCAAGCATCCATTTCCAACGATCCAAAAAGCTGCTTGGTACTTCAAAGATATTGTGATTAACTGATACATTCGGTTGATTTTGGCAGTTAAAAAGGCTTGCAACGATTGTACTATCTGGTGCATAGTTAGGATCTATTTCACCAAAGATAGATTGATATTTATCTTTCATCAAATCGTCGCAATTTTTTTTTATTGTTGTATTGACACTTGCCATTGCAAAAGCCTCAGAAGGATTCAAATACATACCGATCTGAGATAATATTTCTTTCGGGAGATAATTTAAGGTACTATCCATGTTATTCTCTAATGGAAAATTAGTTGAATTTGATCGCAGCCTAAATCTATCATGAATATGATATTCATGGCAATAGTATTAAGATGGGGCTGATTATTCAAAGATTGTTATTTTGAAGATAAATGATGTGGTCTGAGACTATAATAAAACCATTAGTTTCGCTAAAATATTGTTCATTTTGTCAGGAGATAATTTTAAAATAAATTTAGCGTTTCGAGCTTGCCAATCTAAGGAGCGAATTTGGTCGCATAAAACAGCTCCATGTACTTCTTTTTGATCTATAATGACCTCAAAAGGATATCCTTTAATTTGGCTAGTAATGGGCATGAAAAGCGCCATTCACTTTTCTGATTATAACTTTGAGGTGAAATAACAACAGAAGGTCGTGTCTTCTGTATTTCTTTGCCCTTTTGTGGATCGAATTCAAGCCAGACAATGTCTCCTCGAGAGGGAATATATTTTACCATTCTTCATATCCTTTAGGGGAATCTTCTATTAATAAAGAATGGCTATTTTCAGGGGTCATTTTATCAAGCATTTCATCTAGATCATATTTTACCTTTTTAAGCACAATTCGATCTTCATCTATATCGATATCGACGATATTGCCTGCATGAAGGTCAAGTCGTTTCAAAAGATATATAGGAATGCGTAAAGCCAGGCTATTACCCCATTTTTGAATATGAGTTCTCATGTTTCCCTCTTGATTGGATACACTTTCTATATACTGAAAGTCTAAAGTGTGTCAACATAAAAGTTTTAAGCAAACAGGTTAGGGTGTATTATGACGTCGGCATAACAATTAAAAGTAAGGTGTTCTTGTTTTTTAACGCAGAGGCGCAAGGTCGCTGGGACGCGGAGAGTTACAAACTAGATGGTTCGTGGCTACATTCAACATCGGAAATTCTGAGAGGTAACGTTCTGGCCTGATTTGATATTCTGACATTTGCCCTCCTGGGAGTGATGTCATCATTTTAGGCAAATGTCAGAATATCAGGTCAGGCACCAATGGCAAGGCGCTTAAAAGATTTGTTCTTCCCCGATCGGGGGGCGTCGGAGATAATTGTCTCGATTTGCGTTTAATTTCCTGGTATTCGGTATATTTATTAATGGGATTAGATTTCAATGTCCAATATTCAGGTAAAATCCCGGCATTTGCATTTAAAATTGCTTTTCTAGCAATGATATTGGACCAACTTTCAGGATCACCTTTTGAATAATAAACAATTTTATCATTTAAATTACATGTATGAAGCCAAGTTACTGTAGGTCCGTAATCTTTCATCGGAGGAAATAGATTGTTTCCTTCAATTGCCCTAAAATGAGTTAGATTATTGATTAATAATTCTTTTTGAATATGATTAAATCCCCCTGCTGTTAGAACAGGGAGCTCATCATTCCACGCGGTTACTCTTGTGTATGAAATATTTTTGTTTTGCATAGTTAATTCAGCAATCACTTGAGTAATTTTCTGATCGACTATCCTATCTGAACCAGAAGGATCTTTCGTGCTATTAACAAAATTTGGAGATACATGGAGAATCCCACCACTTCTCTCCATCCCTATAATTTTCACATTGGGTGCCTGAGGGTAAGGCTGACGACTTTGGCTTTTTTCATATACTTCTATACTAGCCGCTTCCCAAGCAGGTGTACGCCTGCAAATATTGAACGCAGTAACTTCATATTTTTTATCGCCAACTTCAAAGCCGCCAATTTTTGCAAAAGTATTTCTTGACATCATATGTAAATTTACTTTTGTTACTTGTATTGATGGATTAAGTAATTTAGACAAAACAAAACTTGCGCAATTAAAGAAGATTCTACTAATTAACATTGACCCATTTAAATTTTTAGCTATTTTTTCTTTTTTAAATTTTTCATAATCAATAAGTTGACAATTCGCATGATAAAAAGCTTGTTGCAAATTATTGAGTTGAAGAATTGTGACCGGCTGAGTATTTTCAAGTAAAGTAATCCTATTTCGATAAATATCTTGAACTTCTTTGTCGAGGTTATTTTCAAATCCAAGCATCCATTTCCAACGGTCCAAAAAGCTGCTTGGTACTTCAAAGATATTGTGATCAACTGATAATAGTTGATTTTGGCAGTTAAAAAGGCTTGCAGCGATTGTACTATCTGGTTTATAGTTAGGATCTATTTCACCAAAGATAGATTGATATTTATCTATTATCAAATCAACGCAATTTTTTTTTATTGTTGTATTGGCATTTGCCATCGCAATAGCCTCAGAAGGATTCAAATATATACCGATCTTTGATAATATTTCTTTCGGTAGATAATTTAATGTTGAATTCATATATATTTCCCATATAAAAAAATGATTGATGTTGAGAGGTAGCATTCTGGCCTTGGTTGCAGACCTGATATTCTGACCTTTGCCCTTCTTGGAGGTTATGTCACCATTTTAGGCAATTTCAGAATATCAGGTCTGGCATCAATGGCAAAGCGCTTTAAAAATTTGTTATTCCCCGATGGGGGGCGCCGCAGACAAACTGCTTCGCTTTGCGTTTAATTTTCCTGGTATTCGGTATATTTTGTAATGGGATTAGATTCCTTTGCCCAATATTCAGGTAAAATCCCGGCATTTGTATTTAAAATAGCTTTTCTAGCAATAATATTAGACCAACTTTCAGGATCTCCTTTTGAATAATAAACATTTTTATCATTTAAATTACATGTATCAAGCCTAGTTACGGTGAGTTCGTAATCTTTCATCGGAGGAAATAAATTGTTTCCTTTAATTGCCCTAAAATTAGTTAGATCATTGATTAAAGATTCTTTTTGAGTATGATTAAATCCTCCTGCAGTTAGAACAGGAAGCTCATCCCCCGACGAGGTTACACTTATGTATGAAATATTTTTGTTTTGCATAGCTAATTCAATAATTAGTTGAGTAATTTTCTGATCGACTATCCTATCTGAACCAGAAGGATCTTTCGTGCTATTAACAAAACTTGAAAATGCATGGAGAACCCCTCTCTTTATCTTTATTCTACTTACATTGGGTGTCTGAGGGCAAGGCTGAAGACCTTGGCTTTTTTCATATAATTCTATACTAGTCATTATTTTCCAACGCGAATGAAGAATATTCGAGGCAATAACTTCATATTTTTTGTCGTCAACATCAAAGCTGCCAATTTTAGCAAAAGTATTTTTTAACATATCAGATAAATTTACTTTTGTTACTTGTGTTGATGGATTAAGTAATTTAGACAAAACAAAACTTACGCAATTTAAGAAGATTCTACAAATTAACATTGATCCATTTAAACTTTTAGCGATTTCTTCTTTTTTAAATTTTTTATAATCTTTAAGTAGGCCATGCGTATTCCAAAAAGCTTTTTGCAAATTGTCAAATTGAAGAATTGTGACTGGTTGAGTATTATTAAGTAAAGAAATCCTATTTAGATAAATATCTTGAACTTCTTTGTCGAGGTTATTTTCAAATCCAAGCATCCATTTCCAACGATCAAAAAAGCTGCTAGGTACTTCAAAGATATTCTGATTAAATACCTTCTCTTGATTTTGGTAATTAAAAAAACTTGCAAGGATTGTATTATCTAGTGCATAGTTAGGATCTATTTCACCAAAGATAGATTGATATTTCTCTTTCACCAAATCAAAGCAATTTTTTTTTATTGTTGTATTGACATTTGCCATTGCAAAAGCCTCAGAAGGATTCAAATATATACCGATTTTTGATAACACTTCTTTCGGTAGATAATTCAAGTTAGCATTCATATTATTCAACGATGTCTCACTTCAATCACACATTTTTTTGCAGCAAGTTTGTCGATAAGAATCGAAAGTTTTTCCTGATTTTCTTTATCTAAATTTGCATCCCATTCATCTAACAATAGAACATCCGCATTCACTTGTTCTAAAATTTCTGAAAGCAAATTTTTTAACGATTCGCCCGTAGAATATCTATTGGCTTCCGCTAAGAAAGTCAGTTGACTTTGTGTGGGTAAGAAAAAAGCTTGGTCGGAGAATTTTTCCTTTATGAGCATTAAAGCAGTTGATTTTCCACATCCATTATCCCCACGTAAAGTCAAGCGGCAAGAAGTTCTGGCTTTATCGACAAGATCTTCAAGAGATGAAATCATAGGTGGGTAGAAGGAAGGATGCATTCCTATGGGACCCTGTGGATCTACAGAAATAGGAAAATGTTCGGAAATAGTGATTTTTGGCCACTGCACCTTAAGTTTCATTGCTTCAATGGGGAAAGAGGTCGGTTTAATCGCATTATAGATTGTTCGAAGCTTCCCAAGATGCATAGGCCAGCGGAAAACAAGCGAAAGGGTCTGATAGGTGTAAGATAAATTAACAAAAAGTAAGGGTAAGATAACGATAAAGGAAGAAAGTTCTACTGTATTATTTCGGTGAAGCACTACGAAATAAATGACGACCATTAAAGAAGGGATAGATGTGATTAGGCTTACGGCTATAGCTAAAATTTGATCAAATCGTTCCAATGCAACATTGCTCTGCATACAGTTCTTGAGTCGTTCCTGCGTTTTTTCTCTCCAAAGTTCAAAATTATATTCGTTACCCAAGAGAACGTTATCCCAGGCTCCAAGCAGCGATTGACAGAGTTCTAATCTTGCGTTTAAGGCTTTTTGCGTCATTTGTTGTTGTGTTTTACGCTTCAGTTTCATCACAATGAACACGCAGGTGATACTCATCGCATAGGTGACACTAAAAAGCGGCTCTAATATGATCGATAAGGCTGTCACATTTAAAAATACACTCAGCACATAGGTGTAAAGATCCCATATATAGTCAATGAAGGCGTGGATAGCTGTCGGGCCTTCTGAGGTTAGGATAGAGAGCTTTTGCTCTTTTAAATCTTTTCTATTCCACTCGGCAATATTATTTTTATTGGCTGAAATAAAATTATCGATGAAGGAACGTTGGGCTTCTTGCTTCCATGTGATTTTAAGAATAAACGCGATACACAGGGGAACATAAGCGAGGGCTAGTGAGGAAAGACACAGGACTAAATAAGGGGCAAAATTTTCGCCCAGGGTGATACTTTGCATGAGCAGCACAAGCCAAATTGTCGAAGAAGCTTCGATAATTTGTTGAATGAGTAGAATGGTTAAGCAACCAAAGGCCCAACGATTGACAAATAGGTCAACGAATTGCTTACTGAGGATAAAATTTAAGGTTTTATTTATTAATCCGATGGTTCAACTCCTTTATGGATCTCTCTACGCATTATGTCTTTATATAATTTTACTCATACAATGAGCCTAAAAAGTTAGCAATATCCAATTTTAAAATGTTACACTGGGAATTAAATTATCATATTTCCAGCCATCAGGTTGCACGCCATCCATGTTAAAGTAAACAGTAAAACGATGGCGATCATTTTCACAATGTGTGTAGGAAAATTTTACTTGCCAAGCAGCTTGAGGCTTTCCTAAAAGGTCTATCCCAAATTCCGTATAATTGGGTTGATGTTTTCGATTCCATCCGTGTCGCATTTGAAAGTCAAGGGCCCAAAGTGGGTGGAACCGATGAAAGAGGTTGATTAGGAAAGTATCTCTTCGATCGGAAAGGGCGGAACGTTTGAGTCTATTTTGGCTCCGATAAGATTCCAACATAAAGTTTGTAGGATCAGCTTTCCTGAAGCAAAATGGACTGCGATGGCGGTATTCTGCTGCAATAGCCGTATTTTCACTTAGAGTTAGACCTGTTTGTAGGTTGAAATGATCGAGAAGATGGTGCTCCAAATCCCAGGCAGTGCTGATTGTATGTTTCCATTTAGGTGTGACGTAGAATGTTAAGTCGCAGTAGGCCTTGGGGATGACTTGGGTAAAGGTTTTTGAATCAATAAATGCATTTGCATATAAATCCATCATGATAGGTCTACTGAGAAATTCCTTTTCAGTCTTGAAAATAAAAGATTGTTGCAGACCGAAATGAACTAATTTGACCTGATAAAGCCCATCTTCGATATCAAAAATATAATGTTTTTTAGGAGTCGATGTCGGCATGGAATAATATTCATAGTTTGCATAGGGGATGATTGAATGTGTATAAAACGAGTAGTTTTTGTACATGGGGGCTTTGACTTCTAACTTCAAGATTCCCATCCCAAGACAATGATCATTTTTTCTGGGTACATTGCTATAGTAAATCAAAGTTCCTCCACATTGGGGAGTAATAATCAATGGAGATAAATGAAATGAACGATATAACTGATGTGTATATTGAAAACGGGTGGAATTGTAATCTTTAGTATGGTGGATTTGATCAGAATATTTATAGTCCAAATAGGAAGCTTTGAATAATTGATTCGAAATAATGTTTGTTGAGCCTAAATTAAAAGGTTTTAAACTCAAGGCAAGAGTGGGTAATTCTTGCTTAAGAGTTTGAAAAGAGTTTAAGCGCATTGTTGTAATAAAATTGGCAATCCAACGATTTTCTTGTTTACGTATTTTTAAAGCTGTAGCTCCTACATACTCAAGATCGAGGCCACTATCTCGGTAGTCTGTAGCCATATATTTATCGCTAAGTTTATCATAAGTTAGATCAAGACGAAACAGTATCATTAAACAAAGATCTCGAATAATCTCCTTGAAAACGATAGCGAAATCTTTCTTTGGGATTTTCGATGGAGGAATCGCGTGCAACATAATTAATGGCTTCGAAGGTTTCTTTATGGTCACTAGAACGATAGTACGTTTCTAGGCCAATTCCTGGACCTCGAGTTAATCGATAATCAAATTTTACAAAAGCTCTTCCAGCCATAGTAATTAAAAATTTCATAAAGAAATTCAATTCGAGGACCTTGCCTTCCTCCCCAGCGTGCAGAATAACAAATCGGGGAATCGATGACATAGTCTAAATTAACTTTTAGACAAGGAATCCATAAAAGGGGAATATTGTAGTATTTAAATTTAAATCGTGCGCGATCAGATCGCGGTTTGGAAACAAGGTCGCATCGTATGTTGTGAGTTTCCATTCTACAGCACAAGTTTCAGAGGTTGTTAGATAGCCATTATGAATCGTGTAGCTTCCATTAGGATGCAAATATATAATTTCTCCACCAAAAAACCAAGGTTCAACAGCCGTTTTTCCCTCATAAATGATGCCGCTTTTTTTTTCGAAATCATATTCTAAGCCGTTTTCCAACAAAAATATAGTCGCCATATTCGAAAAGAAGATCTCCTTCGGCTATAACTTTACAAATGAGTATTCCCTCAACATCTTTACGGGTGTAATGCAAATGTTGGGCTTGAATGCGGATACCTTCGGCTGTAATGAGACCTCCTTGATCTGTTTGAAGAGTTCCTTCAGAGTATTCAGGGTGTCGCAATTGCACTGTGATTCCTTCAGAGAGTTTGGGGCCATGACAATCTGGGGAAGGTCAGATTCCATTCTGTAAGTGAAAGAAGAAAATCATACAGATGGGCATTGAAAGATTCTTAAACATGAGTGCTTTAAAGAGAGGCTCGAATGAGAAGACCAGCCAGTGCATATTTATTTTTATTATTTCCATGTCTTATTGCTTCGAGTAGGCCATGAATGCCATAATTATCTTGTTTTCTAGTCAAAGCTTCAAAACTCTCTATTAAGAGTCGCGAAGTTTCATGCGGTGCAATCTTATAAGAAGTTTTTTCATCATCTAGCTCCCATGGGATGACTGGTCGCAGTTGAATAAAGTCTTCATGTGCACTCTGTTTTATCCAGGCATACAGGTTATCTGCATAAGGGCCTTCTTCGCCTAGTCGATACAGGGCCAAATTACAGTAATTGCGAACAAAAGGGACTCCGGGGCATTGTTGATACTTTTTTAAGAGGTCAATAGACTTAGGTGTTTGGAGTTTTTCTAAAAGTTCAATTACTATAGGTATTAAGTCGCTTTGTTGTTTATTAAAAACATATGCACAGAGTTCTATAAATTGTTCTTCCGGAAGGTTTGCTGCTTCAGCTAAAATGATTCGCGCAAATTTAATGAGATTTCAAATTCTATCGAGGTCTCCTCAAATTGCTGTCTCGCTGAAGCTACGGGTTTCCAGTAATAAAATCCTTTTCCTCTGGAACTAGATTTAGTAAAGATCAAATCTCTTGAATCTTTGATCAAAATCTCTCGCAGTACTGGTAAACATCTTACATCTTGTAGCTTTAATAGAGCAAGAGGTACGTTAATGCGAAGAATAAAATCTTTAGATTGAAGAAGCGAGTAGAGGTGTTCTTCATTACCCGGAATATCTCCAAGAAGGTTTATGGCATAAAGATTACCGTATTGGCAAGGTTTTTTATTCCTTCTAAGGCGTTTGATCGACCTAAGGCTAAAAGAGATTTAAATGCAGCAAGTTGTACCTTTGAGAACAGCCATTCATGTGAGAGTACTGCAAACGCTCTATTGATGATTCGTCATTTAAAGCTCCAAGGGCGAGTGCACAAGCTTCCTGTTGAGCATCAGAAGCATGTGTTGCAAGGGTTCTAATTTGGGTAGCAAATCGTCACGCCCGCAACGAGCGCTGTTGATAATTGCTTCTATCCGAACGGTTTCTTGAGGGTGATTCAATAGTTTTCTAAGCATTCGGACAGCTTCAGCATCGTCGACAAGAGCAAACAGTTGGGGGAATAGAGGTATTAATTCATTATTTACTTTCCCCATCAATGATTCGATGTGGTTGGATGTTTTGGGATGTTTTTTCATAGCTAATTGATGTAGGGCTTCAAATCGAATCAATATAAAATTGGATCGGAGAGCCTGTAAAAGAAGCAGGTCCGCTTCATCATGTTGATAGCGAGCTAAAAAGTTTAGAGAAAAAAGTTGTAGTTGAGGTACAGGGGAATTAATTCCTTTAGCTAGAATTGGAAGGGCTCTCTCGTTCATTGCAATTCCCGCCCCAAAAAGAGCCATGCGTTGTATTTCAGGATCAGAGTGGCGAGCACCGTGTTCAAGAAGGCTTAAACCAAGTTGTTGTAGAAATTCGGTATCATGGCACATTGAACTTTGAAAATGAGTGCAATACAGATCAAGTGCGGAATCGATTTGACCTCTATGTAAGAGAAACAGAGCATGCTTTGGGCAAGAAGTATTCTAGCAGGGTTTGTTAATTCTTGTGATGGAGCTGTAGATGCCGCTAGATGTAAATGTAGAGGGAGGGCAAGAAAAAATAAAAATTTGATAAATACGCAAGACGATCCTAGGTGTTAAGAAGTTGAATTTCATAGTTTGTCAGTATTTGGGTGTCTTTGTCAATTAATATCTTGCCCGTGTCTGGCCCTCCTTTCGTGGACGTGCCCGTGCCAAGTGACCGGCCCCCCCCCTCTTCAGTGAAGGAGCCCATAAAAAACCCGTGCCCAGGATTTCTGACTTAATTAAATCGGGCACGATCCGGGCGCGCTTTTCGTCCTTGTTCCTTGCGGTCCTTGCCGCATTCCTTTTTTCTAAATTTTTCTTTACAAAATATACATTTTTAAGAATACAGAAGTTAAGTCCATAAATGTAAGCTAAGTCCTGCCCCTATGGTCGATAAGTCTTCTAATATGAAAAATATAAATATTTAAAGAGGTAAAAAATGAAATATCTATTCACTTTAATTGTTTTAGGTTCAGTGCATTATTATCGAGCTATCAATATGATCAACCTTCATGCAAGAATCGGTCATTGCCAAGCAGGCTGGTTATCAACAAAATCAACAACAAAGATATCAGAGCAAGGCGGTAATCAACAAAGACTCCGACTCCATATAGCCAAGGAACCAGCCAACAGCCAAGAAATCAATTGTATACTAGCAGTACTGAAAATCAAGCCAGCAACCGACAAGCTCAAAATCGTGCAATTATAATGACAACGATAATGATGATAGTGATTATGATGATGGAGATACAGATGATTCAGTCTGCTACTGATCTTGCAATATACAAGAAAGTACAAAAAGCCTTTCTTCAGGGATTTTCTCGAATGGCTTTGAAAATGTATTTTTTAGCGTCGATGATGGAGATGTCTACCCTCAGAGGAGCTGTCGCTAAAGAAGAAGATAAAAATAAAATTGAAAAAAGTGTACAAGCGATCGATGGTGTCGACGATGTCAATAACAGAATTACTGTGGGTGATTTGACTAAAAAAAGTAATTCTCAGGATTCCGCTTCAGTAGAAGATCGACAATTGAATACTATCATTCGCAATAGGCTCCGTCAATGGTTATCAACTAAGAATATCGATGCTTTGGTCATCAAAGAGCAATCGAGGGCAAGTGGTCCTCATCGGAACAGTGGATAAACCAGAAGATGTCCAAAAAGCTAATCAAGTAAAAGAGATTCAAGGGGTAAAAAAAGTGGATAATCAGTTAAAAGTGTCACCTAATGACGCTGCTGCAACACTTCCACAAGATTCCGCAGTTACACCTCAAGATAGAGAACTAAATGCAAGAATCCGTGAAAGATTAGGTGCATGGCTTTCTGCAAGAGATGTAGAAGGAATGATGATTAAAACAAATAAAGGGGAAGTTGTCATTATCGGTACTGTTGAAAAGCCGGAAGATGTTGAAAAGGTAAATTATCAACTTAAAGATTTCGACGGCATTAACAAATTAGATAATCAGTTGAAAGTCAAAAGATAACTTTTTGGCTCGAACATAACCGAAAAGTTAGCTAGGAAAAATTAAACGCACGTTATCTCGAATTCGAAATAACGTGCCTCCTAAATAACAAGTTCGCGCCTTGCCATTGGTGCCTGACCTGACATTCTGACATTTGCCGATGCGATAACATTGCTTCCTAAAGGGCAAATGTCAGAATGTCAGGTCTGGAACCAAGGCTGGAACGTTAGGGACTGTGCAACAATAACTTGCACGATTGGGCTGCGCCAAAGCCCCGTGGTTAAGCGATCGAAAGTGACCCCATATTATAATATGGGGTCACTTTCGATCGCTTAACCACGGGAGCTTTCGCGTTGCCCAATCATACAAGTTATTATTGCACAGTCCCTTACCCCCAAGATTTATGCAACTGAAAAAAGCGTCGTTTTCAATTAATAACAAGATGCTTAATTCTAAGAGGTAACGTTCTCGCCTTGGTTCCAGACCTGACATTCTGACATTTGCCCTCCTGGGAGGTTATGTCTCATTGTAGGCAAATGTCAGAATATCAGGTCAGGCACCAATGGCAAGGCGCGAACTTGTTATTTAGGAGGCACGATTTTTCATCTACTATGCAGATTCGCGTTGTTCATATTGAGCAATGTAAAGAGATAGATGTTGTCCTACTGTATACAGAAAATTTTTTTCATTATCCACAATCATTTTTCCTTGTGGTCGATAGACGATTACAGCAACGGGACGATCAAAGCCTTTGACAGGGATGTAAAAATTATTGCAGAAGGGTAAGGTTGAGGTGGAGAGACCTGCTTCTTTATCGTTTTCAAGAACCCATAGTGCGGCATTTTTTTCTTTTTCATCTAAAGTTAGCTTTTTGACATCATTGCTCAGTGAATTCTTCTCTTTGATAAGAATTTCACAGCTTCCTCCTAAAGTCCTTTCCAAACATGTCTCGATATCGTCAAGAGTTTCATTGATGGAAGTATTTTTTAAGATGTGGTGAACGATTTCATAGATCGCTTGAATAGATTCTTCTTGACTCACTAACATCTCTTTTTGTTTCCATATTCGATCCACCAACGTGCCTATTGACAGGACGGTCAAAAGATAAAGTAGAGTTAATGCTAAGTATTCCGGAGTAAATAGTTCAAAAATTTCTTCTGGTGTAATAAAGAAAGTAGCCCAGATGATGACTGATGTAAAAAGAGAAGCAAAAACCGGACCCTTTTTAAAGAATAGGCTAAAAAGTACAGTGGTGGACATAAAAATCATTGCACAGAATTTATACCCGATATAGGGATAGAGGACCCAATTAGTTGCGGCAGTTAATAGTGTTAACCCCATAACGTTCAAGTATGCAAGAAGGGAATCGTCACCCGCAAATTTAATGATGCAGTAATTTCTTGAGACAGGTGCATATTCTTCTTTTATCACCAAAATGTCAATGTCATTGCATTCTCTAGCCAAGCGTTCAAATAGATTATGTTTGTTTATGAGATGCATGCTTTTGTGGGATCTACCGACAATAATGAGATTTACTTTGTGCAGCTGCGCAATATGTTTGATTCCTAAAGCAATATCTAGATTATTTGAGGAGATCACTTCTGCTCCAAGATCTTGAGCAAGTTCTATATTTTTTGATAACGATGAGTTATCGCTCTCAGATAGATGTCTGTTATCATTGACATGTAAAGCAATCCAAGGAATATCTAAATTAAAGGCTAAACGGCGAGCTGTCCGAATTAATTTTTGTGAATGTGGGTAATGACTAATGGCGACTAAAATCTTGTCATTAGGATTTGAAGTATGTTGTGGAATCATTCCACGCAGATCGCTATCTACAATTTCTGCAACAAACCGCAAAGTGATCTCTCTTAATGCCATCAACCGTTCTTTTTGAAAGAAATTGCGCGCGGCAATTTTAGATTGTGTGCCTATGTATACTCGGCCATTATACAAACGTGTGAGCAGTTCATCAGGAGTAAGATCGACCAGTTGTATGGAAGTGTTCTCTGAAAAGATAAAATCGGGGACAGTTTCTCGAATTGTAATTTCTGCAAGGCTCTCTACAATATTTTTTAGACTTTCAATGTGCTGAATATTAAGAGTTGTGTAGACATCGATTCCATTATCTAGAATTTCTAGGACATCTTCCCAACGTTTTAGATGGCGAACTCCGGGAATATTGGTATGCGCGAGCTCATCGATTAAAATGATTTGGGGTTTGCGTTCAATGATCAGTTCAAGATTGAGTTCATCAAATATTTTGTCTCTATAAACAACTTTTTTACAGGGAAGAACTTTAAGATTTTCCAGGAGGAGCTCTGTTTCGCTTCTGCCATGAGTATCGACAATTCCTACGAGAATATCGATTCCATTAAGTCTCATGAGTTCAGCTTCTTCGAGCATAGAATACGTTTTTCCGACTCCGGCTGCCATACCGAGAAAGATTTTTAATTTTCCCTTAGAGGATCGACTTTTCTCTAGCTTTCCTTTAGCCAATGATTCTTCTGGAGTTAATCGATTATCGGAATGGTCAAACATAAATCCTCTAAAGAAAAGTAAAAAATTTGCTTAGAGTTTAACTTGCTTTTGCCCTCATTTAAATCTGGATCGATTCCTGCAATATCTCCTTGTAATCTAAATTGAATTAAAGTTATGTAAAATTAACGATGACAATCCTCTATAATCTAATTTTAGATGATTTAATATTTATTTTTAAATAAAAAATTCATTCTATAAATCGATTTGTTCTACAGTATGCTTTTGAATCAGATCGTAATATCCGTCATAAATAGAGCTTACTTGTCCAAAATGGGCTAGTATTTCTAAAACAAGAGTCATCAAAAAGAAACAGAAGACTGCGACGAGAATAACTTTGCCTCCTGGAACTCGAAAACCCGTTAAGCCCATCTTGTATCTTCCCACCCACACCATGAGGACAGGAATAATTCCATTTAAGATTGAATCTCCAAAGCCACCTGAGATGTCTAGAGCGTGCAGAAATACTCTTTCAAATTGCGTAGAACAGATCAAGGTAGGGATAATAATTAACAGGCCCAGTGCAATTTTGCCCCAACCTTCTTTTTTAATTTTTAAGCCATCAGCTAGAAAGTCAAAAAGTCCAAATGCGATCCCAATGAACGACGTGATAATTGCAAAAAAAGCAAAATATTCAGCAATGATAGAGACGTATTTGCCATTGACATGATCTTTTAAAAATTGAGCGGTAGGTTCACCTTTATCAAGAACAGCAGCTAAACCATTAGAACCTTCGACAGGGACAATTCCTAGGATGAGGCTTTGCCATATTGCGTAAACAACAAAAGCAATCAAAGTGCCGCCTACAATTGCCCATCTGAGGCTATTGGCATTGCGTTTTAAATAAGGAGTTAGACTTGGGACCATGGTTTGAAAGCTAAAAGATGTCAACAAAAGAGGAACAGCCATTAATGTATTCGACCAACGTCTATTGAGTAGTAGTTCAGGTTTAATTTCAGGTATTCCAATAATGACTAACCCGATGTAGGCAATGATCATCGAGATAAATAAAATCGTGTTGACTCTACCAATGATGCGAGTTCCTAAATCAATAATCCCGCCAAAAAGCAAAATAAATATGATGGCGCCAAGCTCTTTAGAAATGTGCGTATTAAAGAAAGAATCAAAAAAAAGACTAATTTGCGCACCGCCTCCGGCAGTATAAGCAATAATCGAGGCATAGCAAATAAAAAGATAAACAAACCAGCTGACAGCTTTGCCATAGGGGCCTAAAAAGCGAGACGACATGCTGATAACATGTGCTCCTTCTTCCATCCAAAGATTGGCTTCAAGTAAAAGGAGTGCTGAAGTTGTCATTGCGAGCCAACAGATTGCCATTGCAAGTATGGAAGGGAAAAATCCGCTAATTCCGGTTGCAATAGGTAGTGCCAACATCCCCCCACCTATACAAGTCCCTCCGACTAAAAACATGGCTGAAATTATACTCCCTTTCGAAGGGGATTCTTCTAAACTCAAAATGACCTCCTAAAATAAAGGGGATAAGGGACTGTGCAAAGTTATAGCTTTATAGTCTCTAATCCTTGCCAGTTTAACTCATCTGTGTGTTCATAGCAATGGACAATTTATAATACCAGGCGCGGCCATAGATTGTATTTTTTAGCTGCGTGAAAGCGCGCAAAAAAACACCATCTATGTTCGCGCTTGGTATATCATTTATAGAAAATTTGATGCAAGAAAAGGCCATGTGCGGGAGCCGAAATGCCTGCTAGTTTCCTATTTTTTGCTTTTAGAATGCAAGTCAGCTCGTTTATGTTGATTTTACCTAACCCCACATCGACCAAAGTGCCTACAAGATTGCGAGCCATACGATAAAGAAAATTATCTCCTTTTATCGAAAAATAGAATCGATGATCGTTTTGACTCACACCTTTAATTTGAATTCTTTCAATAGAAAAAATGTTGCGAATGTAGTGGTCGTATTGATGAGTTGGTTTATGATTGCAAAAAGAGGAGAAGTCGTGTTCGCCACAGAGGACTTGAGAGGCCTCGTCGATGGCCTTTACATTCAGAGGTTGATAGATATGCCAAGAATAGAGTCTGTGAAAAGGTTGTTGGATTTGTCCATTACAGATGTAGTAGTGATATTCTTTGCCGATTGCATCAAGAGTTGGATGAAAATCGTCAGGAGCGCGTTCAAGGCTTTTGCAGACAATATCCGGAGGTAGCAATCGATTGAGACTGTAGCAGAGGTCGTTTAAATTGATCTCCTTCGGGGCAAAAAAATTTACGATTTGCCCCGAAGCGTGAACTCCGGCATCAGTGCGGCTAGCAGCTTGCAATATAATGGGATGCTGATAAATACGAGACAGAATTTTTTCAACAATTTCTTCGATGGTGAGGCCGGCAGAGCCCTTTTGCCATCCTTGATAGTTTGTGCCATCGTAAGCTAGTGTGAATCTGATATTGATCATTTTTACAGAATAGTACATCCTTTATTTATTGAAGGCCTATCTTTAACATCCACCCTTATGCCAGCCTACCACTACGCTATAGGACCTACCATTTTCCCTCTCCTCATAATCTTCCTGAGAAATATATTTATTTTTCCCAAATTTATTGAACAATTCTTTTTGAGACATTCCAACCGGAACAAGATAATGTCCCACTACGGGTTTTTGCGAGGAGTTCTCAGTCACTGTATCTCTGATAAAAGTAACAAAGTAGGCATTTTTTCTTTCGGAAAAACGTATGAGCCATCTTCCAATTGGATCGTTGTCGTACCGATTGAATTTTATTAATTTAGTTCCGGCGTTTATACTATCTAAATTATCAAATGTAAAAATTTTATCATTCAATTCCCAATCTTTAGTTAGATGTTGGTTGATATTATCTGAGGAACTTAATTCAAATCTAAAATAATCACCGTCAAGAATAGTCAAATTTGGAAAAATTTCTTTAATTTGATCAAAAGATACATGAATTTTAGTTTCGCATACATTTAAATGTTTAATTTTTTCTAAACATTTAAGTTGCTTTAATCCTTCGAATGTAATTTTTGCATTATAAGAAAGATCAAGGTGTTCTAAATTTGATAATTCTTTTAATCCATTAAGATCTATGTCTGTTAAGTCACAAAAATCTAAACTAAGTTCTTTTAATTTGTTTAATGTGCTAATTTGTTTCTTGATATTTTCTGGAATATCAGAACAGTTAGTTAAGTTGATAGATTCGCAGCATAGGGGAAGTTTAATTTTTTCAATCTTTTCTCTTGGAAAGCATGCAAGGTTCAAATTTATTAGATTTAAATTTTCGAGACTTTTATCAAGAGCTTTTCCATTTATTAAGAAGCTATATTCCCTATATCTGTGGCATAAAGGAGCCTCATCGAGAGCGAATGAATTAGGAATAATTCTTTCAATGAAAAAATTTTTCCTGTCTTCATTAAATGCTTCTAAACGTGCCCAATCTTCAATGGTTGTTTTTTTTTCAATTAATTTGAAATATATTAGTGAAATTGTGTTGGCAAGCTCAGGCACAGAATTAAATTTAACCAAAATTGGATTCATATCTCTTTTATTAAGAACTTTTATAAGACCATCGATCTTCAAAATAATATTGTTTACTTTCCGTTCTAAATTTTCTATTTTCCCGTAAGTTTCAATAGTATAAGTTTTTAGTGTAGTGAGTGCTTGGCTAAAATTCATCCTTTCTGTTGCGTTGTTAAAAAGAACATCAATATATCTAAGAGAGCCGTTTGAATAAGGATCAACAAATTGAGAAATCAATTGTTTTTTGATGATGATTTCAGTTTGTGCAAATAAATCAAAGGCATCGCCAGTTCTCATAATTTTTCTCATTTCTATATCTGAAGCAATACAGGAATTTATACTATTAGATATACTGCAACTCATTTTTTTTCCTATTTTGTTGATTTTTATTAAATTTTAATATATTTCCAATTAAAATGCAATGAGAAAAAGTGATTTTCATAGATACATAAATCAATAAAGGATAATACCACAGTATCAGACCACATGAGAGCGCAGCCCCAGATGCTGCGATATTGGGGTATAAAGTATAGGAAAAAAATAAACGCAAAGACACGAAGGCGCAAAGAGCACAAAGAGATCTTACATATAAAGTATAAAAATTATCTATTTTTTTTATTGAAGATTCTTCGCGTAAGATCTCTTTGTGCCTTCGTGTCTCCTAAATAACAAGTTCGCGCCTTGCCATTGGTGCCCTGACCTGACATTCTGACATTTGCCCTCCTGGGAGGTTACGTTATCATTGTAGGCAAACGTCAGAATATCAGGTCAGGCACCAATGGCAAGGCGCTTTAAAAATTTGTTATTTCCCAATAGGGGGTGCCGCAGGCAACTGTCTTGCTTGTGTGTTTGTATCCAGAGCCCTTGAATAGAGTATTCTGTAATAGTCCATAGAATTAAACAAACCCGCATTGATTCCCAATAATAACCCAAATACTAAGGATAAATTGAAAAAAACTTTTGTAGCTATTGCCGTTGTGATAAATAAAATAAAGCCAAGTCTAGGATAATTTTGATTGATTCTAATGAGCTTGTAATTAATTTTGAAAGTGAGTTTGTCATCAATCCTTTCAATAAATTTCATAACGATGGATGTGAAGAGTTGGGAAGTCATAGCAACGACTAAAGGAAAAGCAAAAGAGTAATTGTAATAGTGAGCTACACCGGCAAGGATTCCAAATCCGGAATTGGTAAGAAGAGGGGTACGGTATTTGTTTATTTTTGACAGTAGGGACAAAGGGCATGGAAAATTAGGGGAAATGTTTGTTAGCATGAATTTAACTCCTTTTGTTGTTTTGAGCCTAACTTAATGTGTCACATTTAAGATCACAAGAGAAATCTTCGAGAATTTCACTTTTTTTCGTGAATAAATGTCCTTGACTTTCTGCATGAGATCGATTATGAATAAAGTTCTAAAAATACGAAAATGAGACTATCACAATGGATCCATTTCCAAAAAAAACTCATGCCAAGACGTCTCATGCTAAAGGGCCTATAAAAATTTACCCATCGATTTTATCAGCTGATTTTGGCTACCTTGCCGAGGAAGCTAAGCGAGTGGAAGAATCTGGGGCAGACAGTATCCACATCGACGTTATGGATGGACATTTTGTTCCTAATTTGACTTTGGGGCCTCAAGTCGTTGCTGCAATTAATCGATCGACAAAGATGTGGCTAGATGTGCATTTGATGATGTATAATCCTTATGGATATATTGAAGCCTTCGTTGAAGCCGGTGCCGATGCATTGACAATTCATTTCGAAGCCACAGAAGATGTTGAAGATACACTAGAATTTATTCGACGTTGCGGTGTAAAGGCTGGTTTAGCTTTTTCGCCTGAAACTTCAATGTCTATGATACCCAAATATTTAAACAAATGCGATATGATCTTATTGATGACAGTTCATCCTGGATTTGGTGGTCAAGAATTTATGTCTGAAATTTTGGAAAAGGTCCAATTTACAAGAGACCTTTGCAATCAATTGGATATTCGTTCTGGCGGAGTGACTCAACGTCCAGGTTCCGAGCAACTCCCTCCATTTGATATTCAAGTTGACGGAGGGATCAATGAAGAAACCGTTGTGGCCTGTACACAGGCCGGGGCAAACGTTATCGTGGCAGGATCGTCACTTTTTCATCAAAAAGATTTAAAACATGCAGTGTCGGCACTGCGACAAGCAGCTGAGTTAGGAACAATATAGATTTAAAGGGAGCCTCTATGGTTTTAAGTAATCAATTGACACCGGGCATGACAATCTCTGTCAGTGAAAAGCTCTATCGCGTTGAATCTTCTGTAAAAGTTACAACGCCTAAAGGTGCGCCTTTTATCAAAACTAAGTTGCGTGAACTCGATAACGAGAAAGTCATCGAAAAAAACTTTAAGCTAGGCCAAACGATTAAAGATGTGGCCTTAGCCGAGAAGAAATTAGAATTTCTTTATCTTGAAGGAAAAGATTATCTTTTTCTAGATATAGGCAATCTTGAGCAGGTCTTTGTGTCTCCACAGATTATTGCCAATAAGGCAGAATATCTTCGCGAAGGTGTACAGCTCAAAGCCTCTTTTTACGGAGATACTATTTTTTCAGTCGAACTTCCTCAGTTTTTAGAGCTGATGGTGGGTAAAATTGAAACTTCATCAGCTCCTGCCAACGGGACTAAAATGGCTATTTTGGAGACAGGAGCAAAAATTGAAGTCCCATCATTTATCGAAGTGGGCGATATTGTTAAAATTGATACGGGTACAGACGAGTATGTTCAGCGCATGTAATTTTCATCGGCGTCATATGAATGACGCTTTTCATTTAGGGGATATTTGTTGTGGAATTAAAGCATATTAAAGAACTTATGGCGGCTATGGGTCGCACAGGAACTAAAAGACTAGCCTTAAAAAAGGAAGGATTTGAATTAGAGTTAGAACGAGAAGAATCTGGCGTGTTCAAACATGAGCCACATTTGGCTCTTGAATACAATGAAGACCTAACCTATTTTCCTGCGAATAGTCCGCGAGCAAGTGCAGCGTTACTCAAAGGGAAAGAAATGTCTGCACCTCTAGTGCCGGCTGTAGAACTCTCTTCTGGGCATGAGGCCTCCTCTTATATCACTTCACCTATGGTCGGAACGTTTTACTCAGCCGGATCGCCGGAAGATCCTCCTTTTCTTAAAGTGGGCGATAAAGTTGAAAAAAACAGTGTCGTTTGTATCATCGAAGCGATGAAGGTCATGAATGAGGTGAAGGCTGGTCTTGCGGGAACTGTCGTAGAGGTCCTCGTAGAAAATGGCAGTCCTGTAGAATTTGGTACTAAACTGTTTCGCATCTCATAATCTCGGCTATTCATGAAAAAAATTCTTATTGCAAATCGCGGTGAAATTGCCGTTAGAATCATTCGTGCTTGCCACGATCTTGGACTGCAAACAGTTGCAGTATACTCCCAGGCAGATGCTGAAGCCTTGCATGTTTTACATGCTGATGAAGCCATTTGCATCGGAGAAGCCTCTGCACAAAAATCGTATTTAAAAATTCCAAATATCCTTTCAGCCTGTGAAATTACAGGTGCAGATGCCATTCATCCCGGCTATGGATTTTTAAGCGAAAATGCTAACTTCGCATCGATTTGTGAGAGTTGTGGGCTCAATTTTATTGGCCCCTCACCTTCTTCGATTTCGTTGCTAGGAGATAAGTCAAAGGCTAAAGCCACAGCTAAAGCGGCCGGATGCCCTGTCATCGAGGGTTCTGATGGCGTCGTCGTCGATATCGCGCAAGCTCGCCGTGAGGCTGAAAATTTGGGTTATCCCATCTTTATTAAAGCTGTCGCAGGAGGTGGGGGGAAAGGAATTCGCATTGCAAATAACGAAGAAGAGCTCATCAGATTTTTTGTTGCAGCACGTACTGAAGCCGAGATAAATTTTGGCAATCCGGATGTCTATTTTGAGAAAATGATTGTCAATCCAAGACATATTGAAGTACAGGTGCTTGGTGATAAACATGGAAATTATATTCACCTTGGAGAAAGGGACTGCACAATCCAGCGTAGAAGGCAAAAACTTATTGAAGAAACCTTGAGCCCTGCGATCACCCCTAAATTGAGGCATAAGATCTGCCAAGCAGCTGTCGATGTCGTCAAGAGTGCAAAATATTTCTCCGCTGGGACTGTCGAATTCTTGTTGGATGAGAATTTAAACTTCTATTTTATGGAAGTCAATACGCGTATACAGGTTGAACATACCATCAGTGAAGAGATTTCGGGTGTCGATCTAGTGAAACAACAGATTTTGGTGGCTCAGGGAAAAGAATTGCTTTATAAACAAAAGGATATTCATTTTACCGGACATGCAATTCAGTTCCGAATTAATGCAGAAAATCCAGCTCGAAATTTTGCCCCTTCCCCAGGGCGTTTGGAGTACTATCTTCCTCCAGGAGGACCCCATGTCCGAGTCGATAGTGCTTGTTACTCAGGCTATGTCATTCCGCCTAATTATGATTCTATGATCGCAAAATTGATTGTACGAGGGAAAGATCGAACTGAAGCGATTGAGATAGGTAGAAGAGCCTTGCGAGAATTTCACATAGGTGGAGTCTTTTCGACAATTCCATTTCATCTTTATATGCTTGAGGATAAAAATTTCCTGAATGGAAGTTATGATTTAACTTATATTGACAACTTGATCAGTCAAGGATGTGAATTCGATTTAGGTTAATAAAATAGTCTTGCTTAAATTAGACCAAGAAATGTAAATTGTAAACATGATCCTTCCTTCATTAACGAATCAAGGAATGAAGATTATAATAACAAAGGAGTTAACCCTTATGAATATGAAGAATATATTTTTAAATTTATTTGCTGCTGCATATTGCGGTGGAATGCTTGTTGCCGCAACCCCGGTAACAGTGGATAACGAAAATGAACGTACACAAATAGGAGAGAACTCTCTACCTAAAAAAGAAAACGAAGCGATGTTAACAGAGCGTTTTACAAAGAACGGAGATGAAGCGGAAGATGAAAATGCTTTGTCAACTCTACCTACACCTGAAATAGCGATAATCAGTGCGGAATTGCTGAAAGAAGCAGCCCTAAAAGAAGATCAATCATTGACTGCATTGGCTCTTCCAGCAACTGGATTAGTAAAATTTGGCCATCCAGGTGTTTTCAAACAAGCTTCCCACATTTCTGGCAATAAAGTCTATTTTGAAGATGGTTCTAGATGGAAAGTTCACAAGAACGACCTTTATTTTTTAAAGGATTGGGATACTTCTTCGAATTCATTTGTGCCTGACGATATCGTCATAGCATTAAACACGGATCTTGGATCCTATCTTTCTTATCGTTACTGCCTTGTTAATCAGCAAACTGGAGTTGCTGTCCGTGCAGAACCGAATTTAGCTCCTTTAAACTATTTAAAACGCTATATCTTTTCATATGCATGGCTTAACGATAGTTATGGCAATCTTTACGTTCAACTCTGTTTAAATGATGGGTCTGTTTGGAACATGATTTCAAGCGATTTCCCATTTACTGCTCTTTGGGATCGAAATCACACTGTCATTATTGGCAGTAACAATGGAGCAGCTAGCGCAATTGCTCCAAATATTTTAATCAATCTTAACTCAAACAATTACGGTGCAGGTCGTTGCATTGTTCTTCCTTAAGGAGCTCTATGAAAAATAAATTAATGCTGATTCTAGGTTGTCAGTCCCTTTTAGCGACACTTTTGATTTTATCGCCATTAAGTGCTACTGTAGACCGTCCTGAGAACATGACTGAGAGAGAATTTCAAGCAAGAGCTGAACAAAAGTTTGTTCGTGATTTTTATGAAGAAGAAGCGATAGAAAATTCATCAGTAGGAGAAGAAGAGCTTGGTAAAGCTAAAGATTTAAGGACTATTGATTCGACTTTGATGAGTTTAAGTATAGATCAAAATGACGCTGTCATCTATCCAACCACGCATACAGGTGCATGGCATAAGCCAATAGGTGTATCTGCTTCTGGAAATCATGTCTTCTTAGAAGATGGTTCTGGTTGGATGGTTCGTCCGAGTGATCAACACAAAACATTGGATTGGTATGCTGACGACGTCATTTTGGTGACGCTAGCTCCTTGGTCCATTTGGTATTCTTACTATGAATATGTTCTGATTAATACGCGTACGCATGCACGTGTCTTC
Source organism: uncultured Parachlamydiaceae bacterium (assembly GCA_963752155.1). Lineage (GTDB taxonomy): Bacteria > Chlamydiota > Chlamydiia > Chlamydiales > Parachlamydiaceae > JACCRY01. The sequence goes on from CAVVXH010000001.1 coordinate 119,127, forward strand.
GTTGGTCTTGAAGAAACTCCAGACTATTTTAATGAATATACGCTCTGGATTAAGAAAATTGATTATGCTAAAAGCCGGATAATTTTAAGCGATCAGACTGTTTGGGCTTTTTCCTATCGACATCTCGATGGATGGTTTGAAGGGCAAAAGGTTTTCATTGGGGTGCGTAAACCGACTTTCTTTTATAGTCAGCGCAATTTCATTCTAAATGAAGATCTGAAAGACTTTGTTAGAGCTGAGTGCTTATATTAATTAAAATTAGTTGGGAGTATTTATA
>CAVVXH010000002.1:0-350419 GCA_963752155.1 uncultured Parachlamydiaceae bacterium
TTCTGAGTAAGCTTTTGAGTTTACTTCTTGATATTAGCGCGCCGCTGGTCGCTGGGGGCTCCAAAAAGTTTTTATTAACTTAACTTGTAATGCCAGTAATAACTTTTACGTTCCCTTTAATGTACCAACCAAATGGAACCAGAAGGCTTTGTTCATTTTGGGAAACAGGCGAGATCTTTCATGTGAAATTCACCTATTTTTTTAAAATGAAAATTCTTCGCGTAAGATCTCTTTGTGCTCTTTGCTTCTCCTAAATAACAAGTTCGCGCCTTGCCATTGGTGCCTGACCTGATATTCTGACATTTGCCGATGCGATAACATTGCTTCCTAAAGGGCAAATGTCAGAATGTCAGGTCTGGAACCAAGGCTGGAACGTTAGGGACTGTGCAACAATAACTTGCACGATTGGGCTGCGCCAAAGCCCCGTGGTTAAGCGATCGAAAGTGACCCCATATTTATAATATGGGGTCACTTTCGATCGCTTAACCACGGGAGCTTTCGCGTTGCCCAATCATACAAGTTATTATTGCACAGTCCCTTACCCCCAAGATTTACGCAACTGAAAAAAGCGTCGTTTTCAATTAATAACAAGATACTAAATTCTGAGAGGTAACGTTTAGCCTTGGTTCCAGACCTGACATTCTGACATTTGCCCTCCTGGGAGGTTACGTTATCATTGTAGGCAAATGTCAGAATATCAGGTCAGGCACCAATGGCAAGGCGCTTTAAAAATTTGTTATTTCCCAATAGGGGGCGCCGTAGGCAACTGTCTCGCTTTGCGTTTAATTTTTTCCTATACCTTTATACCTTAATAGCGCTAGTAATTAACTTTTAAACTGATGTCCTTGCTAGTACGACGTTGTTCTGACTTTTCTTGTTTCAATTCTTAGGTAAATTTTTCCCCAAAATGCAAAAATCTTGATTTAGTGAGAGAAATGTACTATATTCAAGGTAAGGGACTTTGCAACAATAACTTCCACAGTCCCTAAAAGGAATAAAAGATGCACTCTCCATTTTACGGACGCGAAAGAGAATTGAAGCTGCTGCAAGAACGATTGGAACTAAAGATTGCTAGTTTAATTGTTATTAAAGGTCGACGAAGAATTGGCAAAAGTCGCTTAGCAGAAGAATTTAGTCGGCCCTATAGATCAATAACAATTGAAGGACTACCTCCAAGAGAAGAGGCTCAGAGCTCAGAACAGCAGAGACTTCATTTTGCCAATAGTTTAGAGCGTGAAACAGGTATTGCCGGATTAAAGACAGACGATTGGGACGATCTTTTTTGGTATTTAGCAGAAGCCACAAAAGAGGGAAGAGTCATAATCATCCTCGATGAAATCAATTGGATGGGTACAAAGGATCCCACATTTCTTGGTAAGCTGAAAACTGCATGGGATAGATATTTTAAAAAAAATCCGCAATTGATTTTAATTTTAAGTGGTTCGATGTCGGCTTGGATAGAAGAAAACATTCTCAGTAGCACAGGATTTTTTGGGCGTATATCTTTAAATTTAACTCTCGATGAATTACCACTTGATGAATGCAATCACTTTTGGCGACCCTATGAAAAACAAGTCTCGTCATATGAAAAATTTATGATTCTTTCTATCACGGGAGGAATTCCTCGTTATCTAGAAGAGATTGATCCTAAACTACAAGCCAAAGAAATGATTCGTAGATTATGTTTTCGGCGCGAGGGATTGCTTTTCATTGAATTTGAGAGAATTTTTGCGGATCTGTTTTCGAGACGCGCACCTACATATAAGAAAATTGTCATGAAACTGGCTCAAGGAGATGCAGATTTTCAGCAATTATGCGAAACGTTAAATATGGAGAAAGGAGGAGGAGTAACTAACTATCTCCAAGATCTTGAAGAGACACAATATATACGGAGATATCATTCTTGGAATTTAGAAGATGGAAAACTGGCCAAGTTAAGTCAATATCGACTTAAAGATAATTACATTCGTTATTATTTGAAATATATAGAGCCTCACGCTGAAGCTATAAAAAAAGGTACAATAACGACTGTTCCTGCATGGGAATCCATTATGGCCTTGCAATTTGAAAACCTTGTTTGTAACAATTGTAATAGTCTTTATGGGCTTTTGGATATATCTAAGAATGAAATTATACAACAAGGGCCGTATTTTCAAACAGCAACAAAGTCGCGACGTGGATGTCAGATTGATTACTTGATTCAATTAAAATACAATGCTCTTTATCTTTGTGAGATAAAATATTCATCCAAACCGATAGGCTTAAAAGTTATTCAAGAAGTACAGAAAAAAATGCAAAATCTTAATCTTCCCAGGCAACAATTTTCTTTACGCCCGGTTCTAATCCATGTGAATGGAGTAAGCGACGCGGTGCGTTCTAGTGCATTTTTTACGCACATTATCGATTTTTCTCAACTGCTATTTAAGTAAGAAAAAAATGTGCAATATGATCTGTAAAATCATATTCCGTAAATTTTACTGATTAAAGAAATTCAATATTCGATTATCATCATTATTGAAAACAATACAATATGGAGGTAATTTATATGAATTTTGAAGTAAACGAAATTAGTAATAAAATGTCTGTTGCTAATAAAATGGAAATTGATTTTGCTTCATCTGTTGAAGTAACAGAAAGAGATCGAATTTATAAAATGGTCACTGCAACGTTAGAGAATGGAGAAATTTGTTTTCCTTCTAAGGATGCATTTTCTGAAGCAATAAGCGTTGGTTTTTTCCGTGTTAAAGCTCATGCTGAAATGAATTTAGAAATAGGGCGTACTTTTGCTCGAACCTTTACTTCAACGCCCAAATATAACCAATTTGGCGTCCTAAATGTGGTCAATGGTTATCTTCAAAGCGAACAAAATCAAACTGTTCGATTCTCCCTGGAGCGCGATCATTGGGACAAATGTCACGTAAATCAAAAAGAAATTGATGGACCTAGTAATTATCCAGTGGAAATTCAAAAATTGGGTCATCAAATGTATGATATTGGGATTAAAGTTTTGAAAACCATTTTAAAAGAATTTAAAGTCCCCGAAGAACTGTGGTTTGAAGCTACAGGAGGGAGTTCGGAAGGAGAAGGATCGTATTTTCTCTTATTTAACTGCTATGATCCTAAAAATGGAACTTCAAAGGCTCATGGAGTTGCACCTCATAAAGACTGGGGGCATATAACTGTACTTGATGCAACGGAGGAGGGTTTAGAGGGAGAAATTGATGGTATCTGGAGATCAATTTACCTTGAAGATGGGTATCTAACCATTAACTTCGGCTATCCACTAGAAAAATTACTCCCAAAAGTCAAAGCTTCTAACCATAGAGTGACGACTCAAATGGATAAAATGAGAACATCTGTTGTTGCATTTATTGATCCTCGAGTTGGTACATACCGGAACCATTTAGAACGGCAAGGTGTTGGTATGGTTTATGATTGGAATGAAAAATTAAGCAAATTAGAAAATGGTGAAACGACGACTTCTTTCTTTACAAGTCTGAGTCATTCCTTATATGGACAAAATCAATCAGGAAAATAAAAAGTTGAAATGAGAGAATAGCTATCTTGAGAATTCATCAAGATAGCATTTTTAAGATCTTACCATTCGGGAAACATTTTGACAAGATCGAGAGTTTTTTTTACGTTAAGTTTTTCTTTTGCAGTTTGTAAGTAATTTTCTATTGTTCGACGTGACAGATGCATGATTTGACCAACTTCTGCTGCAGTATTTCCCTTTGCAGTATAAAAAATACATTCCTTCTCTCGAGTGCTTAGTAACTCCATATACGGACTTAAACTTTTAGAAAATTTTTTTTGTTCAGGTGAACAAGTTTGATGGCAAGATAAGTAGATAGATGGGGTGATCAAACGATTTGTTTCTCCTTCTCTAATCATTTTATGAAACCGATCAACAAAGAGAAGCATAAACTTTTCAAGAAAATAAAAATTTTTTAACAATTCAACATCCATATCTAAAGGCATTTTTCGACTGTAAAAGCAAAAAATATCTGTCCAGGCGGGCTGTTCTCTAGCAATAGAGATGCCTGAATGAAAACCCCAATGAGTACGTCCTTCTTTCCAAATTAAATTATTCGGATTATGACTCCATAAGCTGATCCCAGACCGAATCAACATATGATCTTGAGCATTTTTTACATTTATATTTCCTCTTAAATATCGTTTCAAAAAATCTTCTGACCATTTAAGTTGGTTTGAAAGATCAATGAAAGATCCATCAGGAAATCGTCGCATAAATATGAAGCCATCAATGTTCAAGTTAGTTAGAGGAGAGCACGCTGTAATAATCGTATCTGCATGTCGAAATAAAATATGATTCTTTAATTCGTTCATAATTTTTTTTCTATCCTTTTTATAGAATAATCAAATAGATGCAAAGATAACTCATTTCTTGCGCTTTTATATTTGTTTTTGTTAAGTAGAAACTGGATATCTTTAGTATATCACACAATAAATTTAATTTGAAGGAAATTTTAACGCCTAAAATTTGTTTTTTTAAGGAAAACGCCTTGCCATTGGTGCCTGACCTGATATTCTGACATTTGCCGATGCAATAACATTGTTTCCTAAAGTGCAAATGTCAGAATGTCAGGTCTGGAACCAAGGCTGGAACATTACCCCCAAGATTTACGCAACTGAAAGAAGCGTTGTTTTCAATTAATAACAAGCTACTTAATCCCGAGAGGTAACGTTCTGGCCTTGGTTCCAGACCTGACATTCTGACATTTGCCCTTTTAAGAGGTTTTGTTTTTTGTTTAGGCAAATGTCAGAATATCAGGTCAGGCACCAATGGCAAGGCGCTCTAAAAGTTTGTTATTTCCCGATAGGGAACGCCACAGGCAACTGATTCGCTATGTGCTAACAGACATTTAATTTGAAGCAAGGAAAGGAAAATGCCGCTGGATTTTATTGGTTTTTAATGATATGATGGCTTTTTTATAGATCAGAACATTTATTAAACACCACCACTCAACAATCCTTAAGGTCCCATGCTTCATGAACTAGAGTTAGAATTTATAAATTATATTCAGCTGTTTAGAAACCCGCTATTTGATTATTTTTTTAAATTCTTAGATTTTTTTGACAGGCAAGAATTCTTCTTTATATTGATACCCATCATTTGGCTCGGCAAAGGATGGAAAACGGGATTGCGATTATTCTATATTCTATTTTTCAGTAGCTTCATCAATCAAGTCTTGAAAGAATTCTTTTTGTCTCCAAGACCTTTTCATATTGATGTTAATGTAGGAATTATTCAGGTCGGTGGATTGGGCTTTCCGAGTGGTGCAGCGCAGACCGTAATTCTCTTATCCGGTCTTTTATTAATTTCATGGAAAACTCCTTGGAAATGGGTGCTAGCTTCCACCTACACTTTGTTTGTCTCTTTTTCACGCGTATATCTAGGAATTCATTTTCCAAGCGATATCTTAGGTGGTTGGTTGATAGGTTTTTGCCTATTGGCTATTTTTGTTTATGTCCTACCTCCTATTGAGAGACAGTTAGAGCGATTGAATTCATTGTCTCTTTTTCTGCTAAGTCAAGCCATCCCGATGTTAGTACTTACTTGTCAGCATTCAATTCTTATCCTCTCTATTTCTAGTATTGCAATGGGAATGGGCTTAGGACTGTTTATCATTCATTCTTATCATCTGTTATTAATACTTCCTAAAACTCGCAAGGAATTTATTTTGAGAGGATTAGTAGGAGTTTTAGGAACGTTTGCTTATTATTCCATGACATTGTTGCTTCCAACTTCTAATTCAATCTTCTATCTCTTCCCAAAATTTTTATTGCTTGGCCTTTGGGTAAGCTTAGGAAGTCAGCTCGTTTGTCGAGAAATCTTTAGAAACAATCAGGCATTAGAGGCAAGTTCATGACCAAAAAATTACTCTATTTTTTTATCGCGGTTGGGTGTTTAATAGGAGGATCTTATTTCTATTTATCGAAACACTTCTCAGAGTATTCTGCAGACCAATATTGTGCTTTTTGCGACATCAATGTTTTAGATCGCCAAAAATTTTATGAAGATGACCTAGTTTTTGCGCTCTATACACATAAACCCGTTTTATCTGGACATTGTCTTATTATTCCAAAGAGACATATTGAACGTTTTGAAATGTTGACCGATGAAGAGCTCATGCAAGTTGGTAGAGTCATTAAGAAAGTCGATCAAGCAGTCTCAAACGTATTTAAAACGTCATCTTATCTATTACTTCAGAAAAATGGTGCAGAAGTCGGTCAAACCGTACCTCATGTTCATTTTCATTACATTCCTCGAGAAAAAGGAGATGATTCAACTCTCAAGTTTTTAGCAAAAATGAATATTGCAAATGTGCAAAAGCCCCTTTCTGCTGCTGAAATGGAGAATATTGTAGAAAAAATGAAAAAAGCAATGTCTTACAGTAATTCCTAATGAAAGCCTTTTGAAGAAAGTCTCTTCAAGCGCTGTCTTTAATCTGTTTATTTTAGATTAAATCTTTAACAAAAGAGGAATATGGAGCCCGCTTTACCTTTAAGTATTTTTCATCAAAACAAAGATGTATCTGATATAATTTTTCATATCCAGCTGCATCGGAGTGTAGTGAGAGTTAGACTGAGGATTATTTAGTTTTTTAATGACAGACGCTCCAAGTTTTGGCAATATAAAATTTAGTCAATTAAGGAGGCGCTATGCAAGGTTTTACGAATACGTTGAAGGCTCTTAAATCACTGGGAAACGATCGTTATTATTATTCATTACCTGCGTTAGAAGAGCAAGGAATAGGCTCCATACAAAGGTTGCCCCTCTCAATACGCATTCTATTGGAAGCTTTACTGCGCAATTGTGACGGCAATTTTATCAAAGAAGAAGATGTTCACCGCTTAGCGCATTGGAATGCCAAAGACCCAAATGATGACGATATTCCTTTTGTCGTTTCTCGCGTGCTTTTGCAAGATTTTACCGGGGTTCCATTACTCGTAGATTTAGCCATGATGCGTGATGGTGTGGCAGCTCTCAAAATGGATCCTGCTTTAGTAGAACCCAATGTGCCTGTAGACCTAGTGATAGACCATTCTGTTCAAGTGGATCAGGCTGGAACAGAAGATGCCTTTGCCTTTAATTTAAAAACGGAAATAAAACGAAATATCGAAAGATATTCTTTTTTAAAATGGGGGCAAAATGCATTTAAGTCCTTTCGAGTCATCCCTCCAGGTATTGGCATTGTTCATCAAATTAACCTTGAACATCTTGCTACAGTCGTATCAACCAAAAAACAAGGTAATGCTCAATTGCTATATCCCGACAGTTTGGTAGGGACCGATTCCCATACGACGATGATTAATGGTTTAGGGGTTTTAGGATGGGGCGTCGGTGGAATAGAGGCTGAAGCTGCTATGTTAGGGCAGCCAGTCTTTGTGCATACTCCTCAAGTTGTTGGAGTGCATCTTTATGGCCGCTTAAATGAAGGGGTAACTGCGACTGATTTAACCTTAAATATTACAGAACTTTTACGTAAAGCAAAAGTTGTAGATAAGTTTGTCGAATTTTTTGGGGAAGGAGTCGAGCATCTATCGGTCGCTGACAGGGCAACGATAGCAAATATGGCTCCTGAGTATGGTGCGACTGTCGGTTTATTTCCCATTGACGAGAAAACACTGAACTATCTTCGTTTGACAGGGCGGCGAAGAGATGAAATTCAACTTGTCAAAGAGTACTACACGGCTCAAAAAATGTTTGGAGTGCCAAAGAAAGGGGACATTGACTTTTCGAACGTGTTAGAACTCGATTTATCATCAATTCGCCCTTGCGTTGCAGGTCCAAAACGTCCTCAAGACCGAATCGAATTGTCAAATCTAAAAGAAAAATTTCGTCATTTATTGAAAGCTCCGATTGCAGAAGGAGGATATGCGACGACGACAGATCCAAAAGTTTGCGTCCATGCTGGCGGAGCTTATAGCTTTGAAACACATTTGACCGGAGGAACTACAGCCATTGATTCCATCAGTCTGGAAACAAACGAGAAAGATGGCGCTTTGTATTCTGCCTGGAGCGAACTGGAAATGGTGACCAATCGCCCATCAACTTACCCGGCTCAAAATCGGGAAGAATCTGAAAAATTGGTGTCCGATATTATTCTAAGGCATGGATCAGTCGCTATTGCTGCGATTACTAGCTGTACAAATACAAGTAATCCCAGCGTGATGATTGCGGCTGGGCTTCTAGCAAAGAAAGCTGTGGAAAAAGGTTTGAAAGTCAATTCAATGATTAAAACAAGTTTAGCCCCTGGATCGCGCGTTGTGACCGATTATCTTGAAAAAACTGATCTGCAGAAGTATCTAGACGCCCTAGGGTTTCAACTCGTTGCTTATGGTTGCACAACATGTATCGGCAACAGTGGACCTTTGGAAGAGCGGATCGAAAATGCGATTGAAGAGCATGATTTAGTTGCTGTGAGCGTTTTAAGCGGGAACCGCAACTTTGAAGCACGCATTAACAGTAGTATCAAAGCGAATTTTCTTATGTCACCTCCATTGGTCGTTGCCTTTGCCATCGCAGGACGCATCGATATTGATATGGCCAACGAACCATTGGGGTGCGATTCTAACGGCAATAAGGTCTACCTGCACGATATTTGGCCTTCGACAAAAGAAATTGAAGAAGCGATCTCTAAGGGCGTAAAGCCCGAAATGTTTTCATCTCGATATAGTAATATCTATCAAGAAAACCCTTCATGGGATGAAATTTCTTCTCCAGAAGGCACACAATATTCCTGGGACCCAAAGAGTTCTTATATTCGACGTCCTCCATTCATCGAAGAAAGTGCGCCGGAAGATGCGCAAATTCCTCATACTTTAGATGGAATAAGGGTCTTAGCACTCTTCGGCGATTCAGTGACAACCGACCATATTTCTCCTGCAGGATCTTTCCTTAAGGATCAACCTGCCGGAAAATATTTAAACGCTATGGGAATAAAGGAAACGAATTTTAATAGTTACGGAAGTAGACGAGGAAATTATGAAGTGATGACCCGCGGCACCTTTGCCAACGTACGTATTCGCAATAAAATGGTCGACCGAGAAGGGGGATATACAAAACTTCAGCCTGAAGGTACCGAAATGCCTATCTATGAAGCTTCAAAAATTTATCTCGAAAGGGGCGTGCCACTGATCATCTTTGCAGGCAAAGATTATGGGATGGGAAGTTCTCGCGATTGGGCTGCTAAGGGAACAGCTTTGCTTGGAGTTAAGGTTGTCGTGGCCCAAAGTTTTGAACGTATTCATCGAAGCAATTTAATTGGAATGGGAATATTGCCATTACAGTTTATGGATGGAGAGAGTTTTAAAAGCTTAGGGATTACCGGAAGTGAATCATTTTCATTGGTAAGTTTAGAGGGTATTCTTACGCCGCATCATGAAGTAATTCTTGAAATTTATGATGGAGAAAATGTGCGGAAGATTCCATTGCTTTCGCGATTGGACACTCCTAGTGATGTTGAATACTATCGAAATGGAGGGATCATACCTTTTATTTATCGCAAAATTATTGGGAATTAGTGTTGATCAACATATTCCATGATCACTTGTTTTCCGTTGGGAGTTTCTTTAAACCCTGCATCATTTATGCTTGGGACATAAATCGCCTTTCCGTTGAATCCAAAAGTAAATTTTACTTCATAAGGTTCGTGAGGATCTATCAAACACTTTGATTCTTCCCATTCTTCGTGAGGGGCATATCCATTTTTTTTAGCGAATGCAATAGCTCCAAGAATTAAACTTCTAGCATCTTGATAAGAAATGAATTCTTTAGTAATTCTTTCGTTAAGTATTTCATATTTAGCAAGCGTTGACTTTGAAATATCTACCGATATAAATGCATCCTTCAGCCCAAGACATAAAAGGTCTAACAAGTAACTCCCAACGGTATAGTTTCCATTTGGCATTGTCTTTGCTACAAAGACAGTTATTTTGTGGGATTTATTTTCCTCACATAAAGTCCAACATTGGTAGACTGGCCACTGACTCGTTACTTTGATAATTTCACTTGAGTTTTTCTCTATAAAAATTTTGTAACAACAAAATTTATATTTTTTCCCACTTTTACATGAGCACGGGTCGTATAAAGGTATCATTTTTTTCCATTGAGTTTGAAGTTTTCAGCTTAGAGTTTATCACTGAATTTTTTAAAAAGCTATTCATTTTTTTGAATACACAGCACGAAAAAAAATAATTTTTCAAAAAGAAAGCAGGCATATGAAATCAGAACAATTAGGCTATGTTCACCTGGACACGAGAAACTTTCGCTCAATTATTCCACCTCTGTGTTCTCTGTGATCTCTGTGGTAAAAAAAATCTACCACAGAGATCACAGAGAACACAGAGGAGGAATAATTGAGCGAAGAAGTGAACAAGGCTAACAATTAGAACTTGCTAGGAAGGGAAAAACGGACTCGATTCGTGTATAAAGTTTTGCCAATCATTGTGATGATAAAGAGAGCTCCGATCATAGCCACTACAATCCCTCCTGTAGACAGAGGAAACCCTGAGACCGAAAGAAAATGCCTTGAGAGGGCTACTCCAATAATAGAAGCTAAGGCCCCAATAGGTCCTGCTATGAGTAGCATTGTTTTCAGATGGTTGGTGAGGAGACGCGCGGTCAACGCAGGTCCAGTCATGAAAGCAAGCACCATCAGAACCCCTACTGCTCGAAAGCCCCCTATCGTAGTTGCAGACACCTGAATCATTAACAAATAGTTGAAGAATATGGGGGAAATCCCTAGAGCACGAGATAGACCTGGATCAAAAGTTGTGATAGTAAATTCCTTAAAAAAAACAAATAGAAGCACAGCATTTAAAACCAGGGCAATTAACACGAGTTTAAGGTCATTTAGCGAAAGAGCATCGACGTTCCCCATAATCACTTCAGTTCCTACATGGGCACTGCGAGTCAGCAATGTCACTAATACGATTCCTAAAGCAAAGAGACTGGTAAATACCACTCCAATGCTTGCATCTTCTTGCAGACCTGTATATTTAGTGAGAAAATCTGTTAAAAATGTTGTTAATAGTCCCATGACAAGGGAGGCGACGATCAAGGCTTCCAAGGGAATTTGATCATGGTGAGCGTTGGCAGTTGACATCATTCCTTGAGAGGCAATGAAATAGGCAAGGACAATTCCTAGTAAGATCGTATGGGATAAAGCATTAGCAAGCATTGTCATGCGACGCAAGACAAGAAAGCATCCTAGTGTAGCTGAGGAAAGGGAAACTCCGAGGAGAACTAAAATTTGAATTTCGTCAGATGCAAGGTTTGAAAAGGCTATCTTTCCTGTCAATAATTCCCATAATCTTTGAAAAAAAACGAGAAAGAATTCAAAAAAATTTGTGTCAGAGTAAGGATTATGGTAAAAATTCACTTGATTCCTCCTGGCGGTGGTATCGGCTGCTGATGTGGATCCAATTGAGGATCGTTTAGAAGCACTGTGAGCTCCCGTTCCAGTTCAGGAGTTAAGATGTGCTCCATTTCTTCAGCACTTTTGTGAACCCTTTCGACGCCCACTCCGAGGTAGTCGCATAGATAGACTTCCCATAGGCGGTGTAAACGCAGAATCTGGGCCGCACGTTGAATGCCATCCGAAGTTAGAGAATAGTTTCCACGTTGACATTGAATCCAGCCTTGGTGCATCAGTGAGAAAAGCACTAACCATAAATAAACTTTTGATATAGGTTGAGTGTGTTTGATCTCATCTAAGGTAAAAGAGCGATCTTTTCCTTGCCTCCACATTGTTTTTAATATATTTTCTCGAAGGCAACGAGAGCGGAAATAGATGATTCTGATGAGTCGAGTGCAAAGTCCTCGTTGAGGAGCAAATAACAAGGAAAAAATGCAAATCATGCTTGCAATAAGCACGATCATAGGACCTGTTGGTAACGAAAGTCGTTGCATAGGGTACTTTAAAGACAAGTAAGTGGTGATTTCTGTGGAGATGACATTTCCTACGAATCCACTAAAGAGGCCGAAAAGAGCAGCTAGAAGTAACATATACGAAAGGCGATTGGTATATTGCCTGGCAGAAGCCGCAGGGGCAATCAGCATCGCAGACATTAAGACGACTCCCACAGAACGTATCCCTACGACAATTGAAAGGCTTAGGAAGATGAGTACAATTGTGTCAATCAGTTTGACGCGTAGTCCTAACGAACGAGCATAATCTCGATCAAAAGTCACAACTTTTAGCTCTTTATAAAAAAGAAAAATCGTGCCGATTACCGACAAAGAAAGAAGGCCATAAAGCATGACATGTCCATCATCCATTGTCGCTGCTTGACCGTAGAGGTAACTTAAGCTTTGTTTATAAAGCGCGGAATGCGTGAATTGTATTAATGAAGCTAGTAAGATGCCAATGCCAAAAAAAATGGATAGGACAAAGCAAAGTGCTGAGTCCGATTTTATTTTCCATCGCGTTTCAAGAAAGTAGATTGCATAATTACCTAACAGAGCAGAGAGAAAGGCTCCGGCCAAGGTGAAAATAGCAGGCCAGACCTGATTGAGGTCTCCATCGATCCAAGTTGTAGCAAAAATAGCTCCTAGAATAACTCCAGGGTAGGAAGCGTGTGAAAGTGCCTCCCCTAAAAGAGATTCCTTTCTTAGATAGGCGATAACACCTATGAGCGCTGCAGCTAAGCACATTAACATGCTACCGATCGTCGGAGCCCTCAGGATGGGATCTGTGAAGTAGAGCAACAGTGATTCCATTGAATTAGTAACCACTCTCAATGTGTTTGGAAATTTTTATGGCTTCATCAAAAAGGGCGTAGCTTTTACCGTAGCAAGCTTGAAGTTTTTCTGGAGTGAATGTTTCCTTTGTAGGTCCATAAGCAACTAAACGGACATTTAGCATGATGAGCCAATCAAAATTGGCTTCTACGCTATCAAGTTCATGATGTACCACGAATACCGTTTTACCTTCATTTTTAAGTTGGTGTAACAGGCTCATGATAATTGTGCGCGTGGCTACGTCGACCCCAACAAAAGGTTCATCCATTAAGTAGAGATCTGCCTCCTGGATAAGAGCGCGGGCCAAGAATACACGTTGTTGCTGCCCGCCGGAAAGTTGACTGATTTGTCGATTAGAGAATTGCGAAATCCCCATCTTTTCGAGATATTCGTTGACAGCTGCGTAATCCGCTTTGCGAGGCCGGCGAAAAAGGCCTAATTTCCCGTAGCGTCCCATCAAAACCAAATCGCGGACAGTGATCGGAAAATCCCAATCGACACTTTCTCTTTGGGGAACGTAGGCAATTCTTTGGCGGGCTTGAGGAAGGGAAAGCCCAAAAAATTTTATGACACCTGACACAGGGGAAATGAGATTTAAGGAAGTTTTAATCAAGGTTGATTTCCCTGCGCCGTTAGGACCAATAATGCCGACAACGACTCCAGTAGGAATTGTCAAAGAGACGTCCCAAAGAGCAGGAACTTTGCCGTAGTTAACAGAGAGATCCTGTATTTGAAGAGCTATCTCCTTTTCATTGGTGTGCATGGGATGTTCCATTTTCTGTCAGGAGCTTTTTAAAAGTTTCAACATTGTGTTGAATCATTTTGATGTAAGTGTCTCCACTGGAACCTGGAGGGCCCATGGCATCTCCATAGAGGGGTGCATTAGAGATTTTTAGTTTCAATCCTTCTTCGATTCCAGCGTTTAAGAGTTTTCGGATAGAAGCTTGGCTGACATTGGACTCAGGAAAGATAATTCTAATATTATATTTTTTGATGTGGTTTAGGATGTAACGAATATCGGAGCTGCTGAGTTGACTTTCAGGCGCTAACCCTTCTGGAGCGGCAAAACGTTCATGACCTTTATTTTCTTTAGCTTCTGCATCGGTGGTGAGGTAGGCGCGTGAAAAATAATTAAATGCATCATGACTAGTGACTAGATATCTTTTTTCTGGGGGAACAGTTTGCATTTCATTACGGAGACGCATGTGTTCCGCATTCAATTTTTGGGTAAGCTGAACACCTCGCTTTTCATATTCTAAAGCGTGGGTAGGATCTTTTTGGCTTAGAGCCTCTACAATGATAGGCACACCTTTAGCCCATAAGCTCATATCCATCCAGATATGTGGATCTGGAGTATTTTGTAAGAAGATGATGGATTTTGGATCTGTCTTTCGGATAGAATCTCCGATGCAAAAGGCTTTAGGATTGGCTGTAAGGATTTCTCGTAAGCTAGGGCCATGTTCTAATCCTAGGCCATTGCAAAAAATGAGATCTGCGGCGATGATTTTTTCATCATCTCCCTTGACTAATTGGTAACTATGAGGATCGAGTTCTCCATGGATTAAAACTAAGGTGGAGATCTCATCTCCTCCGATTTCTTTAACTAAATCGTCTATCATGCCAATTGTGCTGAGCACTTTTAAGCGATTTTCATGTTTCCATTTGTGTTGTTGTCTTTTCTCTTGGAGGGAGCAAGCGGCTGTGAACACAAGGAGTGAGATGAATAAAATGACAGTTTTTTTGATCACGATCCTTCCTTGTTTTTGTTAGGAAGTATAGTATATTTTCGTCGATTTGTCAATTTTCGGAAAGTAATGGTGCAAACCTCGCAAGTTTATCCCAAATCAAAATATAGATTCCAATGATTTTTACATCTGGAGTTATATGCGCAGGCACAGTTAGGGCAAATATTTTGGCAATTTAGATATTTTTCAATAGAAAATCTACTGCCGCAGCGACCACATAGAATGGCTTCTGCGGTTAAATCGCACCATTTTTGTGGAGGATGGTTGGCGAGTTCTTGGTGACAAAAATAGCATGCATAATATTCTTCGCAGCAAGCGAATTTAATCGCTATCACGTCCAGATCCGTATGGTAATGCAAACAACCTGTCAGTGGGGTTAACTCTCGCCCCAAAATTGGCACATTTTGGATAACTAAGCTATTGTCCATGAGTTCCTGAGCTAAAGATGGCTTGAAAGTTGTGTGTGGTTTGTATTTTTTGTTGAAGTTCATCATCATCATTAATCGGAGATTCTCGGTTTCGATTCACCAAGATAGATACATCTTTGGCTGAACCATGTATTGCTACACGCTCCGGAAAATATCGATTAAAATCAGCCCAGAAGCTTTCGAATACTTGTTGTTTAACTTTTGTTAAAGTGGTTGGTAGGGAAATTTCAATGGTGGAAGTAAGGATCATTTTCATGACTCCTATATGTTCCACATGGATTTGAATGGTTGCAGGGATGAAATTTGATTCTAACATGCTTTATTCCTAAATTCCTAATATTGCTAAATTGGGTTAGATCCGTTCGGTTACCGATGATTTTATTTCATTAGTCTTTTTTATGGTACTTTAAAAGGTCAAATAGTCAGGGTATAGAAAACAAAAACAAATATTTGAAAGCGCAGACTAGTATTTGGTGTTCGTTTGTTAAAATTTGAGCAGATTGTAGTTCATCATTCAGATGTTGAGTGTAGCCACGAACCCTCTAAATTGTTTAAACTACTGTGTGAAGTCGCAACAGCTAAGAAATTTGCGCAATTTTTTGGTTGTTCTGATTTCATATACCTCAGATAACTTAAACATTGACATTTTTTTAGCTCTATAGGTATAAAAATTGAAAAATGATATCGCATTAAAGGATCGAGAATGTTTCTTACACATAGTCGCGTTAGAATGGATGATACAGACGCTGCAGGGATTATTTTTTTTGCTAATCAATTTCGACTTGTCCATGACGCATGGGATGATTTTCTTGAATCTGAAGGGCATAGCTTTTATAAAATGGTTTTCGAAGATAATTTTCTTTTCGTCATCGTACATGCTGAGTCCGATTATCTAGCCCCATTAACGGTAGGAGATGAGCTCGATATCGAGGTGAAGGTCGAAAAAATTGGAACGACTTCTTTAGCGATGGTTTATAGGATCTATAAATCAAACGATCAATCCCTTGTAGGGACCGCTAAAATGGTGCATGTGTGCCTTGATAGAATTCATCGTACCAAGCAACCGATTCCGGATTCTTGTCGTGCTCTATTGAGTAAACATCTTGTTTAAGATTAAAAAATGTGAATACGGGGGATGACGATGAAAAAAATGATGAGTCTGCTAGCTCTTTTAACCATAACCGTTTCTGACGTGACTTTAGGTGCTCACTGCCAGTTGCCTTGTGGGATATATCACGATGAAGTTATTTTTGGCCGAATAGATCAGTATGTAGAGACAATGTACAAAGGTGTTTCGGTTCTTAAGACTAATAAATTTAATGATCCAAAAGATCGAAATGAATTTGTGCGATGGGTAATGCAAAAAGATCAAGCATCTGATGAAGCAGCAAATCTTATTTTAAAATATTTTCTACAACAAAAGATGAAGCCAGGTGATGAGGACACGACAAAGCAGTTGATTTCGGCGCATAAACTTCTTTTCTTAACTGTGAGTATTAAGCAAGGAGTTGATTTACAGTTTGTTGAGGATTTTTCCGATGAATGGGAAAAATTTAAATTGATGTTTCATCTTGAAGGCTATGTGTGCGATATGGCAAAAATTAAGATGCAAAAGGAAAGAGCAAGAAGGGCTGCAGCAGGTTTGCCAGACCACGATCACGAACATGATCATGCTGAAGAAGTCAAGGAAGCTCCGAAAGCAAAATAGCAATTCTTCAACAATGAGTCTTAGGCAGAAATCCATGCAATCTGAACTTCCAACATATATTTTGCGTCATCGGCGTGAAAATCTTAAGAAGTGCAGTTTGCGTGGTCTTGAAAAAGATTCGCGATTTCACTTTTTGACCTATCCGACAAGTCCATTGCCGAATTTAGATGATTATATACTTCTTACTTTAGATGGGGAGCCTCTTTCTGAAAAGGATGCCTCCTATGGGCTATTCTTATTGGATGCCACATGGCGATATGCTGCAACGATGCAAGCCTTTGTACAAGGACATTTTGATCAGCCAATCAAAATGCGTAGTATTCCTGCGGGTTTTAAAACCGCCTATCCACGTCGTCAGCCTGATTGTCCTGATCCGGAGGTGGGCCTTGCATCCATAGAAGCTTTGTATGTTGCCTACTGGGTTACAGGGCGTGATTTGGCAGGGCTTTTAGACAATTATTATTGGAAAGACCAATTTTTAGCTAAAAATTCCTCTATTTTTCAACCTTCGCCATCACCCTGAAAGATTGGATACTCCCGAGCAGCAAATCGTCAATTTTACTATTTGCTGCTAATTTTCCATATACAAAAATCGAGCAGCAAATCGACATTTTTGCTGTTTGCTGCTTGATTTTTACATCCTATTGCCGTTATGCTTATGTATAGAATATAGGAGAAGAAAGATCATGAAACCATCTTAGTTTATAGGACGCGAAGCCGAAATGAATAGGCTTAGAGGGCTCCTAGAAAAAAGAAGCGCGAGCCTTATAGTGGTAAGGGGGAGAAGGCGTATTGGAAAAAGCACGCTTCTTGCAGAATTTGGAAAAGAAATGAAAAGTTTCTTCTTTTCAGGAAACCCTACCAGTCCGCGAGACAACAGCTCAAACTCAGCGTGAAGATTTTGCACGTCAGCTTGAGAGAGCCGGTATTCCAGGGATTAAGCCCGATGATTGGAGCAATCTCTTCTGGTACCTCTCAAAGGAAGTAAATAAAGGTCGAGCCTTTATTGTATTCGATGAAATTTCATGGATGGGAGGAAAAGATCCTCATTTTTTAGGACATTTGAAAACTGCTTGGGATATGTATTTTAGCAAAAATCCACAACTAATTATTGCTCTTTGCGGGTCCGTATCGTCATGGATTGAAAAAAACATCCTCAGCAGCACAGGATTTCTTGGAAGAATTACTTTTGATCTTATGCTTGAAGAGCTCCCATTAGAGGTCTGTAATGCTTTCTGGCATCCAAAAGAAAAGCGTATTACCTCTTACGAAAAGTTCAAGTTGTTATCTGTAACAGGAGGTGTGCCACTTTATTTAGAACAAATCAAACCAAATCTTCCTGCAGAGCAAAATATTCAAGATCTTTGTTTTACTAAAGGTGGCTTGCTGGTGCGGGAATTTGATGAGATTTTCTCAGATCTTTTTTCTCGCACTAAAACTAGACATAAAGAAATTGTTCTATGCTCTTGCCAATGGTCCAAAAGAGCTTAGTTCAAATTTGCAATGAATTAGGGAAAAGTTTGGGAGGGATATTCAGCAAGCATTTAGATGAATTGGTAAAGGCAGGTTTTGTAAAAAGAGACTTTACATGGGATCTAAAAAATGGGAAAGAAGGAAAATTGAGTCGTTATCGATTAAGTGATAATTATTTGCGATTTTATTTGAAATATATAGCTCCTAATCGTTCTAACATAGAAAAAGAAAGCTTTTCCACCTTAATAACTCAACTTCCTGGTTGGGAAGGGATCATGGGATTGCAGTTTGAAAATCTTGTCGTTCATAATAGAAAGACTTCTCTGGAAGATGCTAGGGATTGCTCCAGAGGAAATAGTCATGGAAGGTCCATTTTTTCAAAGTCATACGACTAAGCAAGCTGGATGTCAAATTGATTATATGATTCAAACTCGATTTCATAATTTATATTTGTGTGAAATCAAATTTTCTAAAGGTCTTGTCAGCATATAAGATTATTGAGGAAATGGAAAAAAAAAGAAAGAATTTAAAAATTCCTAAAAACTATTCTATCAGGCCTGTTCTTATTCATGTGAATGGAGTAGAGGAAAGTGTTTTAGATGAGAGATATTTTGATAAAGTCATCGATTTTGGCCAGCTTTTATCCTAAAAGATAATGCAGATCATCAAGAAGAGCGCTAGCCTCTCTTCTCAGAGATATATTATCCTGAGGTAAAACTTCAGTTTGCCTATGAAAGCTTTAATATGTTATACTCTTTTTCGTATAGGCAAGCGGATAGACAATTAAAGGAAAACGTGCTATTTAAAGGAAAAGAGGTCGAATAATGCTAATGGATTTAACTCTAATAGTCACAATAGTGGGGTCGGCAGCAGCTTTGATAGCATGCATTTATGCATTCCGTCAAGGTTTGAAAACTGATCTTAGAAACTTGAAAATTGATCTTAAAGACGATATCAATGGACACATTGATCGCCTTGAAACAAAAATGGGACGATTTGATAGCAGAATGGATGCACTTGAAGATAGAATATTTTGGCTGGCAACAGGCAAGAAGCTTGAAGATGCTATTCTTGAAGAAAGAATGAAGCGGCCAAGAACTGATTCGTAAAACTCCAGCTTTACAAATTCCCAAATTTTAGAGCATAGAGAAAGAGCAGTAAGAGTGTTTTAGATGAGAGATATTTTGAATCGATTTTGGTCAGCTTTTATAAATTGATGTTCAACTTTTTTGATTACTCCAGATTACTCCAAAAGATAATGCAGATCATCAAGAGTCAATTGAGAGATTGGTACATCCTCTTGCATGATATCAGCTGCCAACGACCTCTTTGCCGCTTTTAGAGTCATCATCTTCTCTTCGATCGTTTCGACAATCACATAACGCTTGGCAATTACAGTATCCTTTCTTCCAATACGGTGTGCACGATCGATGGCCTGATTTTCCACTGCTTCATTCCACCACGGATCAAATAAGAAGACATAGTCCGCAGCAGTAAGGTTTAGGCCAATTCCTCCAGCTTTCAGGCTGATTAAAAAAATAAGTGTAGTTGAATTATCTTGAAATTCATTCACAACCTTTTCTCGATCCTTAGTTTGCCCATCTAAATAAACAAAACTCCATTCACGTGCCCGAATTTCTTTGGCGATCAATTGAAGCATGCTTGTGAACTGACTGTAGACTAATACTTTGCGTCCTTCTTCGACCGCCGTTTCTATGTCTTGCAACAGCGCCTCCAGCTTCGCTGAAGGGGCATCACAAAACTCTTCAGATTGACCAATGGCTAGCAGCGGGTGGCAACAGATCTGCCGTAAGCGAAGAATGGCCTCTAATACCTCCATACGATGTTTCCCAACCCCATCTAACGCAACTTTCTTAAAAAGGTTACTTTTAAAACCTGCTAACAAGTCTTCATAGACTTTTCTTTGAGCTGGAGCCATTTCCACCCAGACGATTTGTTCAATTTTTTCTGGAAGGTCTTTTGCGACTTCATCTTTTTTTCTTCTCAGTGTAAATGGGCGCATCTTTCGACGAATCATTTGCAAATGACGGAAGTCGGCTCCGCCTGATTCTATTTGAGCATTGAATTTTTTTTCTGAGCCGAAAAGATCGGGCATGATAAAGCGAAAATGGGCCCAGATCTCTGTTAGATGATTTTCAACAGGCGTGCCGGTCAAAGATAATCGAAATCCTCCTTTGAGCTTGTGGATGGCTTGCGCTGTAAGTGTGTTTGGGTTTTTAATCATTTGAGCTTCATCTAAAATGATGCACTGGTATTCATGACTTTGAAAAAAAGTTAAATCAATTCTCAAAGTGGAATAAGAGGTTAAAATGATCGGCGGAGAAGATAGATCGTTGGGCCATGGAGTCCGTTGAGCTCCTTGATAGATAACCACAGGAGGTCCTGGCAAAAAGTGTTCAAGCTCACGTTTCCAGTTGAAAATCAATGAAGTTGGCAGAACAATAAGAATCGGTTTAACGATCTCTAATCTCGACAAAAAGGCCAGCACCTGTACAGTTTTACCAAGGCCCATATCGTCCGCTAAAAGTCCATGGAAGCCATATTCATAGAGAAATGCAAGCCAGTTGACTCCTTCTTGCTGGTAGGGACGCAAATCTCCTTTAAACTTTGTCGAAGGAAGGGCTTCTTTAAGTCCTGTAAAAGAGAGCAATTTTTCTTTAAGATTGGCAAAAGTGTCATCATAGGAAAAGTTAGCCGTTGAATCAAAGATCTCTGAAAGGCTGCCTAGACGGCTTCGATGTAGGCGAATTCCGTTTTGAATGATTTCTCCTTCTTCTGCCAACCCATTAAGGCCATAGCTATCGAGCCCTTTGGGCAAAAGACCTACTCTGTTTCCACTTAATTGAATAAATCGATCTCGTCGATTGAAGGCCCCGATTACATCTTTGAGGTCAACATGATGTTCATCATAGGAGATTCTGCCATTCACGATGAAGCTATCACTTTCAGAAGTTATCTTTATGTCGCTATTTGTAAGGCGGCAAATACGATGACCCTGACAATCATCGATGGACCATCCTATTTCGAGTAAAAATGTCAGAGATTTAGCCACGCAATCGACAGGACAATAATAATGAGAGGAGCCTGCGATTTTGTGAACAAAGTCGGTTTCTAAAAGGTCCATTTCCCATTGCTTTTCGCTGGAAGGGTCTCTTCGGATGGTTATTTTGTTTTTTGGATCTTTAATCCAGGGAGAAGGATCGAGGAAAGAGATGATCTTTCGTTCGTTGCTGTTAGCGATTGGATAGCTCATGAAAAGATTTGCAAACGCCCCAAGGCGATCTGTTAAAATGAGAAGAGGGAAGGGTTGGCTAATCGTTTCTAAAGATTTTTCAGCATGTTTCTCATAAACAAATTTTGGTTGATGAGGGCCTTCATCGGCATAATCTTTTTGAATTTGAGGTAATGAAATTTTGCTGGGATCGCGGTAGAGTTGTTTTAAATCTTTCCAGGCAATTTCGGTGATAATTTGTTTTAAGGATACGCCCTTGATGTAATAATGATAAGCTCCTGTACATAAAAAATCGCAATCTTTTAGATCGAATTCTTGATCACCGCTTTTGAGTTTGCCAGAAATTTTGGGTGTATTTGCTTCGCTAGCTTCAATCAAGTAATGAAATTCAGTTTTATCAAAAAAATCGCAAACCAATGGTTTATTTTTAAAATAAAATGCATGGGTAGCGGCAAGCAATTCTAGCACGCGTGTCGTGGAAAGAAAGTGGATGTGGAATTTTGTGAGAGAAGTATTACCCCCGATCGATTGACTGCCTCGAATTTTACTCCGATAGCTACATTCTTGTTGGTGAAGCAGAAGTAAAAGCTCTTTGTGAAGAGGGGCCTGACGGATGACGTCATATGTAATTGAAGGAGAAACTGCAATGACAAGAGTGCCGGTTAGATCGGATTCTTCTTGATCTATGCTGAAGCGGAAGTCTAAATACATTGTAAAAGAACAGTAAAATTGATATTTTAAGACTTTATTATAAATTATATGAAGAATGATGTCAATTAAAATGACTCTATATACTTATGCAGAAGCTATCTTAAAGCTTTCGTCTATCGGTGAAGAGCATCTTCTTCAACACTGGAATGCGTTAACTGAGAGCGAGCAAACACTTCTTTTAAATGAAATCCAGGCACTTGTTGTGGCTAAATTTAAAAGACAACAACGAGCTCTGCAACAGCATTTGAAAGTACAAGAGCAACGGATAGCAAAATCATGGGAACCTTTTTGTGACTACTATTACGTAGGCTCACAGGAACGTCAAGAGTTAGGGACGCAACTTTTGGCGCAAGGTAAAGTGGGTTGCCTGCTTGTGGCCGGAGGACAAGGGACGCGCCTTTCTTATGATGCTCCCAAAGGAACCTATCCTGTAAGTGTGATCAAGAAAAAAAGCCTCTTCCAAATTTTTGCAGAAAAGACTCTCGCAGCCAGTAGACAAGCCAACTGTCGATTGCCCTTGGCGATTATGACTTCGCCGCTTAATCATGCTGCAACATTAGGCTACTTTAAAGAAAATAATAACTTTGGTTTAGATGAAAAACAATTGTGTTTCTTTATGCAGGGAGAATTGCCCTTTCTGGACCCTCGGGGGCATTTGCTTATTCAGGATAGATGTTCGATCGCGAAGGGGCCTGATGGCAACGGTGGGTCTCTCAATCATTTTGTACAGAGCGGTATTTGGGATACTTGGCGGGATCAAGGCATTGAATACATTAACTATGTTCTTATTGACAATCCATTAGCGGATCCGTTTGATGCTGAACTCGTTGGATTTCATGCGACAGAGGGATGTGAAATAACTGTCAAATGTGTGGATAGAAATTCACCTGAAGAACGCGTTGGATTGCTTGTACAGGGCGATTCGAGGGTTAGCATCGTCGAATATTTCGAAATAAGTGAGAGTGAACGCAAAGCAGTTCTTCCGGATGGAAGCTTTAAGCATCGTTGTGCGAACATTAGTTTATTTTGTTTTTCGATGGATTTCACGAAGAAAAGTGTGAAAAACATTTCTTTGCCTTGGCATTTGACTTCCAAGCCTATTTGCCTGAATGGGCCCGTGGCTTGGAAATTTGAAACATTTATTTTTGATTATCTTGCAGCTGCCAATGTGGTAAAAGCATTGCTTTATCCTCGTGAACAAACTTTTGCTCCTTTAAAGGGAACCGATAGTCTCGAAACTGTTCAAGAGAGACTGAACAAATATGATATTGCCACGTTGGAAAAGAGATGTGGTCATAGAATTCCTTTTTGCCCGCTTGAATTAGAGCAACAGTTTCATTATCCTACGCCAGAGCTTCTGGAAAAATGGAAAGGGTGTATGGGCCCCTTTGGTGGGTATATACAATATTAGAACTGTGAATCACAGTTTTTTAGATGGAGAAAGAGTTATGCGTCAGCAAATCATCGACAAATGGAGTTTTGTTTTTATGTTTGTTTGTTGGATATTTTCGTGGTTTGTCTTCTATGGTTATAGTGGAGAGTTTAATTTTAGTTTATGGGCAGCAATTATCTCAGCCTTTATGGGTTGGATGGCGTATGTCTTTGTGAGGTTGTTAGTGTTGACCCTACGGAAATGATTCAATAACGCAAGGTCATGTCAACGCCACAGAGTACCATGCCTTTCTTTTTTCCATTGTCAAAGGCGCGATGATTCCAGTTTCTATAATATCCAATTTCTGGTCGCATTTGTACATTAGAATTGAAATTATAGCTTAAACCAACCGTATTGCTGGTATAGGTTCCAGCAAAACCGGATCTTTCACCCGCGGCGTCTCTCCAAACCTCATTCCTAACAGTCACGAACTCTTTATCACTCAATCTGAACAGTGTGTAATTTAGAATTCCATAGGCCCATGAGACCCCTGAAATGTTTGCTCCAATACCACCACCACCTCCGAAAGGACGTACAGGTCCAGCGCTGGGTGTTCCACCTACGACGGCATCACGTTGCCACATGAAATAACTCTCGGTTTTGGTATGAATGTCTTCATTAATGACATGTTGCCATGTCCCCACAAGGTAGTTGAAGTTATCATGGCCTAGAGGTTGTCCGTACATCTGAAATCGACGAAATTTAGCGCTATTGATGGAATTTAGCACGAGATAAACGGAATCCTTGTTGTCATGTGAGACCCATCGTATTCCAAACATCCCAGTAGGAACTGCTCCTTTATACCATGGAGCCATATCTGTGCCGGCATGAAGACAGGCTTGTACAGTCCAGTACTGATTAAGCATAAATGTGAACATGATACCCGTTTGAGTATAGGTGTCAAAAGTGAATAGTAGAGAATGGGATCCCATGTAGTTATCTGGAGCAAACTGTGTTTCAATATCGGGACATGCGATCCATCGGCCAATACGCACAATCATTCCTTGTGCCACTTTTGGAGTATAAATATCGATATATTGTTCTGTGAAATCGTATCCGTATAGAGAATTATGCTTGAGTAATTGGAAGCTGGACCATCCTCCTGCAGTCATATACCGATAATCTGTGCCATATAAAAAGGAGGAACGGAAACCGATGTCCATATGGTCGGTTTGTACGGAGTCTAGAACTCTTTCCACTCGAAAGAGAAATTGATTGAATTCTACTCTATTGGGGACGAGCCAATAGGACGAGGGCATATTTGAATCTCGGCAGTTGCTTACATTGATTGAGCCATTGAACCAGCCATAGATATTAATACCACTTTCTTTTAAAGCTTCACCCCAAGATGTTTTGGAAAGGGCTTTCATAAGGGGATATTCATCATCGCTTGAGGGAACGCCGATCAAAGGATAGCCTTGAAATTCACCAGTAGGAAAGGGAGGTGATGGAAATGGAGGAGGTAAAGCACGTCTTATTTTTTCGTCTTCCTTACATTCCTCTTTATCATTGGCTTTTTCTTCTGTAGAAGAATCGTTGGATGTGTTAGCTTTAAATTCTGTTTCTTGTGTATATCCAAAGCTTGATAGGATGATGCAAGCGATGATGGCGTAATTTTTCATTTTAGATGACCCCTGGTTGGTTTTGAGATCTATAGATCCTTTCACATAAAAGGATCAATAGTGGAAAATAGGTTTTTTTGCAAGAAAAAAAATAAAGACTGTTGTGTTTTTGCTGTTACAACAAAATTTAAATTGACAAACAATTAGTTTAATTTATAGTTAGAAATTAGGGAAGCTATTTTTTTACAATAAAAATTTACAAAATTTTGGAGGAAATATGAGATATTTTCCGTTAGTGGTCATCTCGTCTATTTTTTTATCTGCAACGACGACTGATATAAGCAATATCCAAGAAAAGCAGTTAACAAAGCATATCAAAGTTCAATACCAAGGGATAGAACAAAAAGGAGATGACTCCAAATTTGAAATCATTCTCAAGGATCCTTATTTTTTCTGGACAGATAGTTCCCCTGAGTCTTCTGGAGACACTGAAGAGGATGAATCTACTGTGGCCGTCAAAGTTGGGGTAGAGGTTCCAGGAAATAGAGCTAACGTTGAATCTGGTGGTTTAATCCAGCATACAGGAACAGTCAAAATTTGGGTAGATATTCCAAGAAATACTGCAAAAGTTGAATCTGTTGGGGTAACTCGTATCGTTTTAGGGAATTCAAAAAAACCTCTTGAAATGTTTATCGATGGAAAAATAACTAAAACTGCGGAAGGAGATTTTTCAAAGATAAAGGAAGTTTTTGCAAAAATTAGGGCAGGAAATATTACGGGCGACGAAGTTTTAACTATCTTAAAAAATGTGAACAAAGCTTCGTTAGAAGGAAATAATGTCAAAATATCAATTCCGGATATTCCTAAAAATATGGTGATTGAATCGGGCAAGATCAATTATGAACACACTTCTGGGGCTACTCCAGAGCAATTCACAATTTATATGAAATCTACCGCAGATAACAAGAAACATCATTTTCTCGATACCGACAAACGCGATAA
Source organism: uncultured Parachlamydiaceae bacterium (assembly GCA_963752155.1). Classification (GTDB taxonomy): domain Bacteria; phylum Chlamydiota; class Chlamydiia; order Chlamydiales; family Parachlamydiaceae; genus JACCRY01. Next base: position 26,087 of record CAVVXH010000002.1, read on the forward strand.
TACTGTGTCGGGGACACTATCATTGGCTCCCTGGAGTAAATTTGTGGATTTTGCACGCAAACCAGATTGGATGAATATGCCAGAAAGCAAAGCTTCATGGGATCTCACTTCCAAATCTGAACTAGATACGTCGACATCAAAAGCTCTGTTCTCAAGCATTCAAGGTGAAAACCCTTCTTTTTCATTTGATTTAAATAATAAAACAGATTTCGTTACAGATTGGGCACAGCAATTAATTGCTTCTGCAAAGAGAAATCCTCCTAAAGAAGAGATCAACGATAGAGATTCTCAAGTCCAGCTTTCGATTTATCAATGGCTAACTTCGCCAAAAACACTTCCACTTTTATCACGTATTCCTTTGCAATCTACCTTAAATCTCAATGGTCTTTTCCAATATTCTGCTGTTCCTTCTTTAAATTTATCCCTACTAGGAAAGAAACAATCTGGGATTAAACTGTCGTTTAATGGAATTGAGGGGCGAAACAAGATGGATAGTGGAGAGTTACAATTGACTTTGGTTGGTGGACGTCCTCTTTATAATCGTCTTGTCACTCTTTATAATTCATTTGTTGAGAGTGTTGCCCCTTTCCTTTCAAAGAACGATGAGAGTATAAAGCCATTGACACCAGAATTGAAAGACAAGCTTTACCAACTTCTTCTTGCTTATACTGCGGATCCAAAGATTCAAGATAAAGAGCTTAAATTTAATATAAAATATGCTCCTGATAATAAGGTGACTATCGGAAACAGGACTTTAATACAGTTTTTTGCGGATATTACTTCAGTATTTCAAATACCAATAGATGATACTATCCAAGATGAACTGATTGAGGATGAAGTCATGGATGTGAGGTAAGAGGCTGTTAGGATTGCAGCAAGTCTTTTGCTGCAATCCGTCTAGAGTTAGTTAGGTGAATTAGGGCGCGGAGCATTTCCTAGTTGAGGTAAAATGGCATCTGCAGGAAATTCCCCTTTTAAGATCATAGAAATTAATTTTGAGTCGGACCAAATTTCTTTGGCGCGTCTTCTCAGTTCTTTTTTTTCAGGTGTATCTTTATTATCTATTAGTATTGGCTTACGAATAAATAATGGTTCATTGTATTTATTAATATAAGCAAAACACTCATTGATTGTGGCTTGCAGCTTAAACGCCGTTGCAATGTTTGCTTTATCAAGGTGTTCACATTGATAAAGTGCGCCTATTGTAGAGGCAATTTTTCCACAATAATTGTTTAATTCTTGATAGTTTCCTCTAATATCTAATCCTAAATCTTTTTGATCAGATATAGACATAATAAGTGCTTGCATAATAGCAAAATCATCTGAGTTCATAAATTGGTTAACGTTCATTTTTAAACCTATAAATAAATTAGTTATTATTTTTTGAAATTTTTCATTTATGAAAAAATCACATTTTTGTAGATGAACAATCTCATCTATTATTGATTATATAGAATTAAGAATGATTGTTGCAACATCTAAATGAGTAAATTGTCAGATTTTTTATTCTTTTACTGTTGTGAAATTATTTATATAGTTATATACTAAAAGTAAAGGGGTGTTACCAGTTATCAATAAGGCGGTGTTTTATGAAATTAAAAATTATTTTATTATTAATATTGTCAGTTGGAATAAATGCTTCTTCAATTTATGCAACTACACAGACCCCATCAAAGAATAGTATGTCTACTTTAACAGATCAACGGTTTAAGAATAATATTCAGAATCAACAAAGTGCTGGCGGGTCTTCTCTTTATCAAGGAAGAGATAATTCGAGTTCTTTATACCAAGGTGGAAGTGGATCAGCACTGACCGCAAAGCCTACAGCTAAATCTGCTAAATCATCGGGTACTCATTAGTAGGATAGCGCAAGGACAAGGATAAGGACAACAACAATAAGTTATCGCTTGTGTCTTTGTTGTCGTTGTCGTCCTCACGATACAACGATAAGAATGATAAGAACGATAGGAACGATAAGAACGATAAGAATGATAAGAACGATAGGAACGATAGGAACGATAAGAACGATAGGAACGATAAGAACGATAGGAACGATAAGAACGATAGGAACGATAAGAACGATAGGAACGATAGGAACGATAGGAACGATAAGAACGATAGGAACGATAGGAACGATAAGAACGATAGGAACGATAAGAACGATAGGAACGATAAGAACGATAAGAACGATAGGAACGATAAAAACGATAAGAAGATACAACGATACAGACAGATTTCTAGACGAGTCGAAAAGTCAATCTTTCTTCATATAAAATGATGTTCACCACCTTCTTTCAATTATAATTTTTACCTTTTTATCATTTTTATCGTTCCTATCATTCCTATCATTCCTATCGTTCCTATCGTTCCTATCGTTTTTATCGTTCTTATCGTTCTTATCGTTCTTATCGTTTTTATTGTTGTATCATTCTTATCATTCTTATCGTTGTATCGTGAGGACGACAAGGACAACAAGGACACAAGCGATAACAGTTCTTTATGCCTTCAGTGTTTTTTAGTCTTGTTGTCGTTGTCGTCCTTGTCGTCCTTGTTTTGGTTGCAAATCAATCTTCTTATTGGTACAACTTGTATTAAGGGACTGTGTATTCGAACAACGAGTAAATGATGGGACTTCTAGAAGATCCGAGTTTAGCCAAAGCGACTTTTTTTGTTTTACCTTGGAAAGGTTATCGTTCCCAAGAAGAACTTGATCAATTCATCCATTGTTTAAACACCCACCCTAAAAGTCATTCTCAGATCTGTTTGCTGGCACTTCCTTATTCTCTTTTACAAAATAAAACTAGTGTATTAACTCTCCCCCATTTTATTTTGGGCTGCAGCGCCATGGCCAATGCTATTCCAGGTAGTTTTACTGAAGCGATCGCTGCCAAAGTCCTTCGGAAAAATAATGCACGCTTTGTGTTAATAGGGTCTAATGACAATCGTGAACTGCGCGAAGACAATGCACATATCAATGACAAGATTAAGAAAGCTCTAGATAATGACATCACCCCGTTTTTTTGCATGGGAGAAACCCTGCAAGAGATGCTTGCAGGAAAAGGGTCTGCAGTTCTAAAAAAGCAATGCCAAGAAGGATTGAAGGGGCTAACCCTCAAGGAAATAGCTAAAATTGCTTTTGTCTACGAAGCTCCTTGGTTACAAAGCACTGCCGAGTTGATTTCAATGGAAAAGCTGCTAGGGCATTATTTTTCCTATCGACAAATTGTGGCGGAAGTTGTTGGGCCTAAGGTTTTTTCTAAAATTAGGTTCATCGATCCATTTCCGAATGATATGGAAAATTTTGCTGACTTGTTGTCTTCAATGCAAGGAAAAGGATTATATATCTCAGAACCTTCATTATTTATTCCTTTATTAGACGCCTTGGAGTCTTTAAATGATTTTAAATATCCTGCAGAAGAAATGGAGCCTTATTCAGAAGAAGGTCTTGAAGAAGAGCCTCCAGTTGCTGAAGAAGTTTTAAAAGAGGTTATTGCTGAAACCTCAAATGAAATGCCTCTAGAGGCTTCTCCTCAGTCTCAAGAAGAAACCTTACTCGCACCTAAAGCAGACGAGGAGCCACATCCACAAGAAATTCACTTGGTCGTCGAAGAAAAGGCCCCGACTCAAGAGGTGCCTACAGTCGCTGAAAGTGTCCTAGAAAAAGCCTTGAAAGAACAGATTTCTCCTCCAATTGAAGTAACAAGTCATGAATCTTTGCCTGATACAATTATTGAAGAAGCTGTGACAGAGAAAGAAGAAACAATTCCTCTTTCAATGACAGAAGAAGAAACAGAGCCTTCGCAAAGTATGCCAGAAGTCCCCGCATATACTGAAGAAATATTAGAAGATAACTTCGATGAATTGTCGTTGACGCCTGAAACTAAGTCTGATGCTTTTACCCCCTTGCCTGATTTACCACCAGAACCTTCTGAAGAGGAAGTGAAGCCTACTGAAATTGCAAATGCAGAAGAAGAAAAGCCCAGTCTTGAAGAAAAAATATCAAAAATGCAGGAACTGAATCAGGCGTTAGAAGAATGCTATCAGCAAATTGATAAGAAGGCCAAAATTTTTCCTCAACTTAGAAGCGCTTTCCCTGAAAAGCTCGGCAAGATGACAGCGGATTTAAATCAACTTGATCCAGCCTTGCAAGATGAGATTAATCGTGGAAACATCGCCTTTTTTACAGAAAATCCAGAGAAGGCTAAGGAGGCTGGAGGGGTCTTATTGCAACTACAGGAGCTTAATTTTCTTTTGCAAGAGACAACAGCCATCCCACGAGATATTGATCGCTTGTTTTCAAAAGGAAAGGAGTTGCGTAAGCAACTTGAAGAGGTCTGGGCTTATTTTTCAAAACATCGACATGAAATCAAAGAGAATCATCCAGATTTTGAGTATCCATTAATGCCTTCACAACTTTCTGCTAAGGAACCTGTTGTCGATCTGAATCCAAGAAGCGCAGGGCCCTCACCGCTCATCGGAAAACGGATGGCAGTGGTGAAGGCCCCTCCTATAAAAAATTATTAATGCATGAATATCACGTTTAAAACTTTTCTCTTCAGTTTATTACTTCTATGTTCATTTTTAGAAGGGACTGCTCAATTTGGAAAAAATGCGCAGGAAAAGCTTATAGAGCATATTCATTACAATGTCGATGGACCGAATGTCATCGGACATTTGTTGATTGCAGATCATTCAAGCAGCATCAATCAAAGCACATGGCTTTATGTCAAAAATGCTCTTGAATATTATAAAAAGAAAAAACCTATTTTCATCATTCTGGAATTGAATACACCTGGTGGAGAAGTGTTTCCTGCTCAGAAAATTTCAGATGCACTAAAAGAGTTTGATACTCAGTACGATATTCCCATTGTTTGTTTTATTAACAACTGGGCAATCTCTGCAGGAGCAATGTTGGCCTACTCTTGCCGTTTTATTGTGACATCGAAAGATGCCAGTATGGGGGCTGCTGAACCTATCATTATGGGAGAAAATAGCCAAATAGTGACTGCCTCGGAAAAAATAAATTCCGCTTTGCGTGCAGATTTTGCAAATCGAGCCAGTTATTTTGATCGCAATCCATTGATTGCAGAAGCGATGGTAGACAAAGATCTGATCTTAGTCGTTAGGGACGGGAAAGTTATTAAAGTGGACAGTGAGTCTCAAATTCGCAACAAAGGTTCAGATCCGGATGATGTGCTTTCGCCAAAAGGAAAGTTACTGACACTCAATGCAGAACAGCTTCTTAAATATGGAGTGTCGGATGTTCTTTTGCTGCCGCAAAAGACTGGAGTGATCACTGACAGTGAGCAAGCAAGCGGCATTTGGCCTGCTAGCAAGATGTTGATGTTCCATGCTCCATTTTTTGACCAGATCCCAAATGCGCGTATCGAGTCCTATCAAATGGAATGGAAGGAGCGATTATTTGCTTTTTTGGCATCCCCCCTAGTCTCTTCTTTACTGCTTTTGGGATTCATTTTAGGAACCTATGTAGAGCTTTCGACTCCTGGTTTAGGATTGTCAGGGGTGGTTGCTTTGACGTGTTTAATTTTGATCGTCCTATCGAGCTTCGCTTTAGAAATTGCAAATTGGTTAGAAGTGATTTTGTTAGTCATTGGGTTAGCAATCATTGCTATAGACCTCTTTTTGCTTCCTACATTTGGATTGTTTGGCTTTGTGGGGTTATTATTTTTCTTTGCTGGGCTTTTTGGTTTATTGCTTCCTGGTTTGGATTCGATCCGTTATGAAGTGGATACCAATACATTCAATGCAGCTGGTCAAATGGTGCTAGAAAGATTGGTCTGGTTTAGCTTAACTCTACTTTTAGGAATAGGTATCATTTTATTACTTGCACGCTATATCACACCTCACCTAGCCGCATACACTTCTCTAGTTCTCAAAGGGAATGAACAAGACGCTTCTAGAGGATATATCGCCAATGATGATCCGAAGTCATTGCCGCAAGTCGGTGAAACGGGAGAAGTGATCGCTACACTCAGGCCTGCAGGAAAAATTCAAGTTAAGGATACGATATATGAAGCCTTGAGCCCTGGGAGTTTCATCGAAAAAGGGGAAAAAATTGTTGTGGTGGCCTTAGAAGGGAGTTCCATTATTGTTGATAGATATCAAAAGGTAGAAACATGATGGCCTATTTTTTATTGCTCTTAGGAATGGTTCTCATCTTCATTGAATTTTTTTTACCGGGCGCGGTGATGGGATCGATCGGAACCCTCTTAGTGCTGGCCAGCATCTATTTTTTTGCAGTACAGAATGAATCGACGCTAGCTTTGGTGATTTACATCATTGCTGTTATCCTTCTCATGTTTTATTTATTTAAATTCGCTATTTGGCGTATGCAAAAAACAGCCTCTAAGCATACAATTGTCTCAAATTCGGCACAAACCGGTTATGTTGCTTCTTCATACGATTCTACAGCTATTGGTAAACGTGGGATAGTATTGTCGGATCTAAAGCCGGGTGGGTATGTGCTTGTGGATGGTAAAAAACAACAAGCCATTTCAGTGAGCGGGTATGTTGCACAAAATCAAGAAGTTGAAGTGATTGGTGGACAAGAGGAAAGTCTTCTTGTTAAATTCATTGAAAAATCACACGAATCATAAGGAATCATTATGGGTAGTTCTGTTGTTAGTTCTGACTGGGGAATTGAAGCTTATATTCTTATTTTCCTATTATTGATTGTTGGACTATTTTTATTTAGCATTCTTGCCAAATATATTAGTTTATGGTTTCAAGCCTTTGTGTCAGGGACGCGCATCCCCATTGCAAATATCATCGGGATGAGCCTACGTAAAATACCCCCTAAAGTTATTGTCAATGCTCGCATCACTGCCTATAAAGCTGGTTTGAAAGATGTTTCTGTTTCTGATTTGGAAACCCATTTTATGGCTGGGGGTCATGTCACAGAGGTCGTGCAAGCTCTTATTGCAGCCGATAAAGCAAACATTCCTTTGGATTGGAGACGTGCCACTGCAATTGATTTAGCCGGTCGTGATTTGCGCGAAGCGGTGCAAACTTCTGTTTATCCTAAGGTCATTGATTGTCCAAATCATGGTGGGTATATCACAGGAGTCTCTAAAGACGGCATTCAGATTAATACGCGTGCTCGAGTCACTGTACGTACCAATATTGCTCAGCTTGTCGGAGGAGCTACTGAAGAAACGATTATCGCTCGTGTCGGAGAAGGAATCGTTAGTGCGATTGGAGGTTCGGATACCCATTTACAAGTTTTGGAAGCTCCTCAAACGATTTCAAAAAGGGTTCTTGATAAGGGGCTGGATTCTTCTACAGCTTTTTTAATTTTGTCTATTGATATTGTAGAATTGAATCTAGGGGAAAATATCGGAGCCAAATTGCGTGCAGATAAAGCTGAATCAGATAAGAGGATCGCTCAGGCAGAAGCTGAAAAAAGGCGGGCTATGGCTGTCGCCATGGAACAAGAAAACTTGGCTAAGGTGCGTGACAAAGAAGCTAATCTCGTTGAAGCACAAGCTGCAGTCCCCATTGCGATTGCCGAAGCATTTCGCACAGGAAATTTAGGAATTATGGATTACCAGCGTATTCAAAATATTGAGGCCGACACTAAAATGCGTCGAGCTATAGCTGAGCCTGAAAAAGGAGCCTAGTGTGAACTTAGTAGAATTTCTGGGATTTATTGCAATGCTCTTTTTTTTATTGCATTCTGCAAGAAATACTAAACGTAACAGGGTCGATCCTGACGTGGATGATGCAGAAGAGCAAGAACAGGCTAAGCGTCTAAGGGAATTTTTACAGGGTGTCGACACCGATATGAAGGAGATCTCTGCTCCAAAGCCTAAGTCGACGCCTAAACCTCAAAGTGTTAAGCGGGAAAAGCTACAATGGGAGCATCAGGCTGCTAAACATCTTCAGAGATCTCAGTCCGACAGTGAAATCTACAAAGATTCTCCTGATCCTTATGCCATGGAAAAAGACGCCTACGCAATCACCAAAAAGAAAAAATCGCGAGCATTTTACCTGCGCCAAAAGCTAAAAAATCCTCAGGAGATGGTGATCATGTACGAAATAATGGGCTCGCCAAAGGCTTTGAAAAATGAAAGATCAAAACACTCCCTCCCTTATTGAACGCTATCTAAAGCTGGTTGAAGAGATCAAAGAACAAGCTGTAAAATGTCATCGAAATCCACAAGACATAGCTTTAGTGGCCATTTCCAAAACACGACCGGGGAGCGAAATTCAATCTTTATATAATGTTGGGCAACGTTTTTTCGGAGAAAATCGGGTGCAAGAATTGGTTGTTAAAGTAGCTGAGGCCCCGGCAGATACCGAATGGCATTTCATTGGGCCCTTACAAAGAAATAAAGTTCGAAAAGTGATTACCTTGAGTTCGCTCATTCATTCAGTTGATTCAGTGGAGCTTGCAAGGAAAATTTCGCAATGTAGTTTGGAAGCTTCAGTAACGACCAGAATTCTTTTGCAAGTCAATGTTTCAGAAGAGTCTACAAAGCAGGGGATGAGTGTTGTAGAGTGTAAAGCCGCTTGTGATAGTATTTTGGCTTTTCCAGGGATCACGATTGAAGGGTTGATGACCATGGCTCCGATGGTTGAAGACCAAAGCATCATTCACGCTTGTTTTGCGGGCTTACGAGAGCTTCGAGAAGATTTGAAGCAACGTTATGGAGTTAATACGTTTCCACATCTTTCTATGGGAATGTCCCATGATTACCGGATAGCTATTGCAGAAGGGGCCACTTTATTGCGCATTGGGACGGCTCTTTTTAAGCTTTAAGCGCAGCAATTCCCGTTAAACTTTCGTGCCTGCGTGGCAGAGCCACAATTAGAATTATCGATTTCGAAGCTTCGCTAGAAGCCTTAGGCACTCAACATATAGCCAAACTAATGTCACCATAAGTGCAAAGGCTCCATACCATTCTAAGTATTTGGGAGCTCTTCGTGCTTGTCCTTGCTCAATAAAATCAAAGTCTATGACTAAATTAAAAGCTGCAATAAGCACAACAAATAAGCTGAAACCAATTCCAACCCAACCATTACCAAAAATATATGGAATCTGAACGCCAAAAAAACTTAGAAGAATGGATCCGATATAAACTACGGCGATACCTCCTGTCGCAGCGAACACTCCCATTTTGAAGCTTTCCGTAGCCCGCACCAAACCTGATTGATAAGCCATTAACATGGCAATGAGGGTAGCAAAAGTCAAACTGGCAGCTTGAATTGCTATTCCGTGAAACTGTGATTCAAACATTGCTGAAATGCCACCGATAAACAAACCTTCAAAAAGAGCATAAAAAACTGAAGTAATAGAAGCCCAGGTTGGTTTATAAGCTGTTAGAATCGCTAAAATAAAGCCTCCAAACGCTCCTGTGATGGTTAAGCCTGTTACAGAATCCGGATTACCGCCTGATTTCATAAACTTTACCCATGTCCATCCTGCACTAAGCGTAGCTAACAGGATTAAAAGAAGTGTTTTTAACACAACTCCATGTATCGTCATTGTATCAGTCGTCGCACTGGCATATCCTCGACTGTCAAAAATGTCATTTTGTAAAACTGGATTGGCTGAACGCATTGTAATCCTCCGTGGAAAAATAAACTTAATTTTACGAGATGTTTAATTAAGACGCAAGGTTTTGGTGATGCCTGCAGCAATTGCTGCTAATTGTACTCAGTACTTGCAGTTAAATAGCATCTCTGAGAAGTCTATAATCCGTGCAAAATATCCTCTATCAACAACATCTTCCGAAACACCATTGACATGAATGAGCACAGGACGACAGGAAAAGCCTCGAGGAAGCTGTAAACGATGAAGCTTTTCTTCCATCTCTTCAATGACTTCTATTCCCACCACTCCTTGTCGGAATTTGACTTCACACGCATATAAATCACGAAATCGCGTTTGAATCAAATAATCGATTTGACATCCTCGTCTACGAATAGTCGCCTTTTGAAAATAAGTATTAGCGATCACCACATCTTCTGGTGAAATACCCAGGATCTTACATACGAGAAATCCATTGTTGATGATCAAATTTTCAAACTGCATTCCCATTATAGACAACCACCCATGAGGTAAACGTTGTAGATGAGTACTTTCGATTTGTTCTTTATGTGGAAGAATATACTTCATATAAAATCTTAAATAATTATCTTTAATCCGATAAAGGCTAGATTCTAATCGTTTTCCAGTTGCTATTGACCAATTATAATCACGTGACAAAAAACCGGATTCCATTAAATCCCCTAGAGCTGTGCTCAAATCGCCTCCCCGGGATCTATCCAATTTTTCTGCGAGTTCTATGGTTGAAAGAGGAGAATTGATTAAATTTTCGACAATTTGTTTATAGAAAAGGCCTTGCTTTTGGAATAAGTCATGAAAAATTTGATCAAATTCACGGAAAAGCAATCCTTCCTGGTCAAAGCATAAACGTAGCAGGTTTGCTTCTGCAGATAGATCTGGACGTAATTCTTCAAGATAACGTGGGATTCCTCCTGTCACTGATAAAAATTTAAACTTTTCGTAAGCGGAGATTTTTCCAGGACTCCCTTCCCAAAACAGATTACATTCAGGCAAGGATAGCTCTTCTAACAGAAGGCGAAGAGAAACTCGGCCAAAAAATCCTGTGCTGCTAAGGATGTTTTTGCTGATCCAAGCTGAGTTTGATCCCGAAAGAATCATTACAAACTGAGGATTTTGTTTAAAGTAACGATCCCATGCAGTCTTTAATTTGGGGAGGAATGTGGGATCATGTGAACCCATCCAGGTAATTTCGTCGAGAACCACAAGTATACGTTCTTTCTTACATTCTTGAGCTAAATCGTAGAAAAGATTTCCCCAATCATCGCATCGATAAATTGGTAGTTTATATTCTTGAAGTTGCCGAAGAAATTCTTCTCTTTGTGTTTGTCCAGTGACGCCTGGTTCAGGGGGAATCCCCGATAAGATGTATGCTTTACTGAAGGCTGAGGCATATTCTTCAGCCAAACGACTTTTGCCTATCCTTCTGCGGCCACGAATCACGACAAGGCTAGAGCTCTTTTTTCGAAGGAGCCCCTTGAGTGATTCAATTTCCTTTTCTCTTCCAATGAATTTTGTCATTTTTATCTCAAATATTTTCCCCAAAAATGACAAAATGGTATTTTTGGGGGTTTTTTTAATATTAGATGAATTCCCCAAAAATGACATCTTAAAAATGATCTGACTTTTTTCAATGTTACAACAACACTACAATAGATCTTAATTTTCGGTTCTGTCCCCGAAGGGCGAATCACAAGCCTACTCTCATCACTTAATTAATGATCAAAAGGTGTAATACAAGGTAAGCATGAATTCTTATTTTTTCTATATATTTTAAAACTTCCATCGAGTGTTAAAATCTTTGCATGATCATGAAGTTCAGCCATTCTGACTAGACAAGCATCTGCGAGAGACATGGGAACATTTTTATATTTATGAACGAATTGTTTTATTAATTTCGCCTCTACATTAAGATTAAATTCTGTCACTATTATATTTCGGTCTATCATTTCTAAAATAATTTCTCGCCCTTGATCAATATGCCGCGTCAAAAAGCAAGCTTCAGAAATTACAGCCTGACAGGTTAGTATGGGAGGAGAAATTTCTTGAAATCTAGTTTTAGCCCAACCATGGTACTTGTCTTTAAGATTGAGATAAGCGACTAAGGGACCGGTATCTAAAATGATCAAATTTGTCATTGTCCATAGCCTTCTAAATAGGTAGGATTTTCTGATAGATCTTCAGGCCCATTAATTGCTCCGCACAAATCCTTCGACAATGTATATAAACTGTTATGAGAAGTTGATCTTTTTTGACTCAGGTAAAATTCTAAAGCTTGACGAATAAGATCTGATTTTCGCATTTTTCTTCTTTTAGACTCGCCATCCAAGTTATTGGCCAGCTTCTCCGGACATTTAAAAGAGAGTGTTTTCATAAGTTTCTCCAGGTAATACCCCTATAAACACATTGTATTACTTTTTACAGTATTAGTCGAGAATCATTTTTTCGAATCTGCAATTCCCGCTAAACTTTCGTGCCGGTGTGCACGCGTGCGTGCCCGAGCCCGAAAAATTTCGTAGATTTTACTAATTTTCGGGCATGGGCACGAATTAGCTGGAATTGCTTAAAAAAGGTCTTTTTTCCTGCCAAAAATGTCACAACTTGATATGATCCTAATTATGAGGAAATCTATTAACGAGGAAATATGGATATGAAATATTTAGTTTTATTTTTACTTTTAGTTACACCTTCAATCATCCTTTTTAGCTCTGTATCCAATGAAAAGGCTGATCCCAAAATTATTCCTGTAACAACTCCGCCGCCAGAAGAAAATAAAATTTACCCAATTGCTGTGATTGGTTCAGGGGCTGCAGGCACGATGGCTGTTAAAAGAATTGTTTTAAATAACGATGAAGTGCTTCTCTTTACTGGCGCTAAATCAGAAAGAAGGCGATCAAGAGGAAATTGGGTTAGAAAAGTCGATAATATTCCAGGCTTTGAGAAATATTCTAGAACTGTCTTAGAATTACGCAATGAGTCCCTAAAGGAGCTGCTCAAAAGTGATTTAAGCCACAATCTTTTTGTCATTGAAGACTCAATTACTGAAATCACAAAAGAAAACGAAATATTTAAACTCAAAGATCAAACGGGTCGCACGTTCTTTGTTAAGTATGTCATTTTAGCTACCGGAATCATGGACGAACAACCACATATTCAAGAGAGTATTCGGCCAATTCTTGATTTTGCGAATGGTCAAACAGTCGCTTATTGCCTAATATGCGATGGGCATCGCAGCTTTAGAAAAAAGACTGTGATCATTGGACATTCCGAAGAGACTGCTGATGCAGCTATTCTTCTATCTGATAAATATTCATTAACAGATGTTACGATACTTACAAATGGAAAACCTCCAGAATTTAATCGTCAAGAAATGTTAAATAGGAAAATTCAAATCAATGAAAATCCAATTATTGAAATACTTGGAGATAGGAGTGATCAACAACTTACCGGCTTTAAATTACAAAATGGCGAAATTGTGGAAGCAGAAATGGGATTTGTTTCTTTGGGAATTAGGCCTAACAATCAACTTGCTTTGCAGTTGGGAGCTCAGGTTGATGCTAGAGGACTCGTAATCACCGACAAAGACGGTGAAACTTCCATTCCAAATTTATTTGTAGCCGGCGACCTGCGTGCACAAAGTATGAAACAAATTTACACTGCCTGGCAACATGCAGTCGAGTGTGCCCAGATCATTAATTGGCGCCTACGATCAGCAGTGGAATGATGCGCGTATGCAAAAAATGCAAACCATCACACCTACCTACTCCTACTGGAAGGCACATTGGAATCAATTTAAAAAGCACTATCCAGGCTATATAGGGCTATGGGTCGTCCTCGTATTTTGCTTAGTTGGAATCTATGCTCCCTTTTTAGCTTCCAGTAAGCCTTTGTTTGTCATGTACGAGGGCGTGCCTTACTTTCCTCTTTTTCGATATCTCTTTTATCCCGAATTTTTCACTAAACCACTTGACATTTTCTTTAATTTGCTCATGTTCACATTTCCTTTCATGCTACTCGGCATCTGCTACAGTCGCATAAAATATCGTGGAAAGGTATTTTTAGGGTTATGTGGATTACAAATTGTACTATTTATTTACCTTCTTTCCAATCCCCCTTCGGATCCTGCAAACAATCCAGAGCTCAGCCTCGAACGCAACTCAGTTTTAAAGAATCACCCTGAGAAATATTTCGATTGGAATTTCAATTTAAATCATATGAACGCCTATGCAAAACTTAACCTACTCACAAGATACCGGCTGCAAAAAGCCCAATTTGAACAGTTACGACATGACCTTCACGAAAACCCTCAAACACTTTATTACACAGAGCAATTACGCCAGAAAGCGATCATCGAGCAAGAAAAGAAAAAACTGAAGGACTCACCTGAGTCCCAAAATTCAACTTCTTCTCAACAAGTTGAAACCAAAATAAACTACATTCAAGATCGAATGAAATGGATCGAAAATGAAAGTCAAAAACTAAATTTCATGCTAATGCCTCTCTTGAGCCATTTTCACTGGGAAGATGATGCCGGAGGCGATCAAAGTTTAAATCAAAAACTTCCTTGGTGGGAACTTACGCGTACTAATCGAAAAGACCTCTTAGCGGCATTAATTTTTGGAGTACGAATTTCTTTAGTTGTCGGATTTCTAGCCGTTGCCATAGCTTTAGCCATTGCTATCCCCATTGGGGCGACAGCAGGATTCTATGGCAGTACAATCGATATGATTATTTCTCGAATTTTAGAAATTTGGGAAGCGATGCCAACATTTTTTATGCTATTAATGATGGTTGCGATCCTTCAAAGTAAATCCATATTTATTGTCATCGGAATCATAGGACTTTTTAGTTGGACAGGATTCAGTCGTTATTTACGAGCAGAATTTTTTAAACAACGCAATCTTCCCTATGTAGAAGCCTGCTTTGCTTTAGGTTACAAAAATAGCTATATCATGTTCGTCCATATCTTACCAAACGCCATGCCTCCTTTACTCACATTACTCCCATTTGCCATTATGGGGGCAATCAGCAGTGAAGCTGGCCTTTCTTTTTTAGGTCTAGGAGAGGAAGGATCATGTTCTTGGGGAGTTTTGATGGATGAAGGGCGTGCAGCTTTTCCTGGAGAAAGTCATTTACTATGGCCTCCTGCAATTTTACTCACCACCTTGCTAGTCGCTATTGCACTCGTTGGCGATGCCCTTAGAGATACTTTTGATCCTAAAATGCAAAGATGATTGATTTTTAGAAAAAAAACCTTGCTTTTATGATAGTAATTTCTATATATATAATCATAAGGGGCTGTGAAACAAAAATTTGCACGATCCCAAACCTTAAATTGCATTTTTTGTTTTTTCTGAAAGTCTTGGTAATAATATGTCGCAACCCGATAGGAAATTTGAACTTAGAAAAGATCAATTCCTTCTGAATGAACAACTCGTTCAGTGGGTACAAGCATTTGAGCCAAAATTCAGAAAAATTATTTATGGACACATAGCTCTACATGTTTCCTTCCTCTCGATAGGCATTCTGGAATTCTTTTCTTTTACTTTTTTTTTCACTTTTTTAAAAGAATATTCTCTCATAGCGTTTGCCCTAGCACTCCTTTTTTTAACTCTATTTTCATATTACATAGTGTATCTTTATAGTCAAACACGAAAACCGGAGCAACTTAAAGAGTTAAAAAATACGTTCTCCAATGGGGCTAGAGAAATCATTAATTACGATCATGATATGACCGATTCCCATTTAACACTAGCTGATACTTTTTGTAAATTAGCTTACAGCCTAGATGGAATGGAATACACTCTTTTCAACCCTCCTAGAATCTTAAAAAGGCTCTCTTCTTACTTTGAGAAATTGAGTTGTTGGGCTTATTGGCATGATGTTTATACAATAAAAGAAATGGTTCTCGTTGCCATGGTCGAAGAGCACATCAAACTCGTAAAATGCGATGCCGCAAATCTTGAAGCCCATACTGCACTTGCTAATGCCTATATTCTACTCTCAGCCTTATATATGGTACCTGAGGAAGAAGAGGAAAGAAGCCGTATGATTTCATCATGCTCTACAGAGGAGCTTAAGGAAAAATTTCAGGCTATTGCTAAGCGAGCTATTGAAGAATTCAAAATTTTAAAGGAATATTCTCCACATGACCCCTGGATTCATGAGCAGCTTGCCCATAGTTATTGTGACTTGCAAATGCCCCTAGAAGCTATCAGTGAATATGAACAGATTTTAAAATTAAATTCAACAGACTCTGAAACATTATATAAACTAGGTATTTTGTATTTCCAACTTGGACGCAATGCCCATGGCTTAAAAGTCTACGAACAACTTAAGCGCTTAAATTACAAAAAGGCCAACACTCTTATCGCTCATTATGGGGCTTATTCTGATTCAATATTTAATTTTAAAAAGGAAATCTAATGAATGTCCCTTCGGAACAAGAACTTGAAGAATTTTTAGCTACCGCCCTAGAAGCTGCAGCAGCAGCTGGAATTATTTTACGTCAATTCTGGGGAAAAATATTAAATATACAAGAAAAAAGTCATCCAGGTGATCTCGTCACTATAGCAGACCACACGGCCGAAGAAAGAATTATCGAATTTTTGCATGATCGATATCCTCATCATGCCATACTTGCAGAAGAATCAGGAGCACGATATATTAGCGGTAATCCCGGTGAAAGTAAGTTCACATGGGCGATTGACCCGTTGGATGGAACGACGAATTACACACACCAATTTCCCGTGGTGTGCGTTTCTATAGCTTTACTTCTTGACGAGATACCAATTGTAGGAGTTGTCTTTAATCCAATTACCGGAGAGCTCTTTCATGCGACGAAAGGGGGCGGCGCTTATTTGGATGCACTTCCTATCAAAGTTTCAAGCGTGTCCGAAATTTCCCGCAGTTTACTAGCAACAGGTTTTGCCTATGATAGAACTGTAAACGTGAATAACAACTTAGCTGAATTCTGTAAGCTTACACTTCTTTCTCAAGGTGTTCGTCGAATGGGATCTGCTGCTTTAGATCTCGCCTACGTAGCCGCAGGTAGATTGGATGGTTACTGGGAGACAAATTTACAGCCTTGGGATGTTGCAGCAGGCTCTCTGCTTGTGACCGAAGCAGGGGGCCTTGTGACTGATTATGACACATCTTCCTTCAAAATTTATTCAGGGCGCATTCTTGCCACCAATAATCTTCTTCATAAGGCTCTAAGCACTGTTTTAGAACAAGAAAAAAAATCGCCTAAATGATAACGATTAAAATTCGCATATTTATTTCTTGGCTATTTATTTTTTTGATTTTTGCAAATTGTTGTGCTGATTTCGAAGAGGTCGACAAATGGCTTTTACCTAAAGCTCATCCTGCTTCTACTATTTTGGATAAGTTAATAAAAAATTCTAAGATGTTTGACAGTTTAACATCTTTAGAGAAAAAGGGGTTCACTTCTGCAATTGAACCGGAAAACGTGAAGCCGTGGTCTATTTTTGTCATTTCTCATCCAAAACTTAAAGATTATTTGATCAAAAAATATTCGAACGATGTTTCGAGTAAAAAGCAATTGGAGAACTATTTGGCAAGGCTCAGAGGAGCTAAAGTCATCGCAGATTATATAAAAGACTATCAACTTAAACATATCGTTGTGCCCAAAAAATGGCTTTATAAGCTTAAGAATGGGAAAGAAAAAAATGCAAATTTTTTATTGCTTGTTGAAAAGCTGACTATTTGCCCAGGTGGCTATTGGGGAGGGGAAACTCTAGAGAGATACCTCAACATGCCATTTTCAATGGTTGCTGAGCTATGTCAAATTCTTCACGCTATAAAAGGATGCGATGCGTGGCCGCAAAACCAACCTGTTACCTATACTGATAAAATTGCCTTTATCGACACCGAGCATGTGGGGTGTTCTCCAGGGGATTTTTTACAAAACATTGTACCTTATATAAATCCTCATTTCAAAGCGCATGCTCTACAGCTATGGGAGGAACTAGGTGAATGTCCCTAAAGGCCAATTAATTATTTGTCTCGCTGAACAAATTGAATAAGACGACATTTATGGCTAAAGGGAGGATTTCGTGTGCTGTCAGTAAACACGTATATTTCTTCAGCATTTAGTAATTCTTCGTCAGAAGAATCAGAAGTGATAGCTTTTCGTGGCAGATTCTTTTTTTTCATGATCTCACGACTAAATCGCATTAAAATTCTACCTTGATATCGCCCCAAGTACTCAAACCTTGTAAAATCTGTAGCGATTAAAAAATCGTACATTCTACGGACATGAGATTCTTGACTCACGTGCCCCTCATAATACATCGTCTCTCCAGCAAATCGAGAGAGGTTGGCTATGACAGCAGTTTTATTAAAAAACTCAGAAGTATCCAAAACGGCAAGTAAAAGGACCGTGTCCACTTTTGGTAAAGTAGCTAAAAGAGCTTTATTTTCTATGTCGCCTGAAAAGAAATAGGCTCTTGAAATATCCAGTCGAGATGCATTTTCTTGAGCTCTTTTGATGCAATGAGGATTGTACTCTACTCCATAAACTTTGAAGGCACCAAGTGTTCTGCAAGCAAGTAATACACCTCCATCATTGCATCCAAAGTCCATGATGAGCTTTCCTTCAATATCCGATGATCGAAATCGCAAAGCACGTTCGAGGCTTTCTTCTCGATTGCTTTTTTGGTAAGACCATTCAGGAGCACCGTAGCTTGGGTTTTCGACTGTTTGATTTTTCACACAGTCCTCTTGCGCATTATAACGATAGAGATTTTTTGACGTTGCTTTTATTTCGCTGGAAAAGAAGAGGGAGCTTAGGAGAGCCAAATAGAAAATTAAACATCGCATAATATATCTCCGAAAAAGGGCATTCAGTGAACACAATCTAACACAAGTCTATTTTATTTTCATTTTGTTGAATAACAAAACCTGAGCCTATCTGGATCGGGAGTCAAATAACGTTTGCCAAATCTTTTTTTTGAAACCTAGAACCTAGAGGCTCCAATCTTGAAAATAGCCTTGCCATTTCTTCCTCCCCCATTTCCGGATTCGAAATATGTGACTTCTAATTAAGTATGCACCCCTGATTATGGAAGTCACATATTTTGGCTCCGGAAAAGATTGAGTCAAAAGCATGATTCCGATGCATACGCATCAGGATAAGGATAAAGATAAAGATAAGGATAAGGATAAAGATAAGGATAAGGAAAAAGGAAATTAAAATTTTATTACCTTATCCTGATGCGTATGCATTTCGAGTATATAGTTTGACACGTTCTGTTGCTACTGTGGATCAACGGTAAAAAACGATAAAAACGATAAAAACGATAAGAACGATAAGAACGATAAGAATGATAAAAACGATAAGAACGATAAAAACTATAAAAACGATGGAAAAAGTCTGGTTGGGAAAACCGTAATCGTGGAATTAAAATGTTGTGAAAGTTTGGTTCAATTATTCAACTATTTAAAAGTTTCTTCTGGAAACTCAACTTTAAATCGGTTTGTTACTAAATTTCCGACATAGGTAATTGGAATGACTTTCGTTTTTATCGTTTTTATCGTTGTATCGTTTGCATCGTTGATTACGTCTACATAAAAAAACAGATCCCGACAACGTCGTGAATGGATGTTAATTTCCTTATCCTGATGCGAATGAATTTCGATTTTGAGTGTAGCCACGTAGCCTCTAAATAGTCTAAACCACTTTTCAAAGATAGTTTTTATAGTTTTTTATAATTTAGTGGTTCAATTTGCGCAATTTCTTAGCTATAACGATTTCACACAGTTTACGTTAATCGGGCAAAATCTATCTAAATTTTATAGATTTTGCCGAGTTTAAACACTAATCAGGCAAAATCAATCCAAATTCCATAGATTTTGCTCGTTTGGATTTTCAAATGGGCATTAACTATGTGTACAAAAATCTAAAAATTTGATATTATTAAGATGAATCAAAATGAAGAGGTAACCATGTCTGATTTCTTTTTTGGCAGAGAAACAGAGAAAAAACAATTAAATGAGCTCTACACATCAGACAGGGCTGAATTTCTGGCAATCTATGGGAGACGTAGAGTAGGGAAGACTTATTTGATTACTGAATATTTTAAAGATAAAGGGGTTTATTTTGAGATAACAGGCAGTAATAAAGCCTCAAAATCTGAACAACTTAAAAATTTCTATCGAGAATTCACCGCTCTTTTTTCTAATCAAGAAGCTAGAAAGCCTCCAAGTGATTGGGGAGAGGCTTTGCATCTTTTAAAAGAAGCCATTACCAAAATACCCAATACTCAAAAAGTTATTCTATTTTTCGATGAACTGCCTTGGTTAGCATCTCCAAGATCAGGATTTCTTGCCGCTCTAGATTATTTTTGGAATAGGCATATTTCTAGAATGAAGAATGTAAAACTGATTGTTTGTGGCTCAGCAGCTTCTTGGATGATTCACCATATTATTCAAGATAAAGGAGGATTATATGGACGGTTAAGTTATCAGATGCGCCTGGAGCCTTTTACTCTTGCCGAAGTCGAGCAGCTCTTATCTATAAAAGGAATTAGGCTTGACCGTAAACAACTTATCACTCTTTACATGGCAATTGGTGGTATTCCTAAATACTTAAATTTTGTCAAACCAGGTTTATCTTCTTCTCAGTTAATAGATGAACTTTGTTTTAAGCCTCAAGGATTTTTATTTCAAGAATTCCCTAAACTTTTTGGATCTCTTTTTGAGAACGCAGAAAAGCATATTAAAATTATTAAACTACTGTCGAACAAACGATATGGACTTACGCAAACCGAAGTTTTGCATCTAGCTGGACTTCCTATAGGTGGCCATTCTTCCTCAATACTTGAAGAATTGGAAGAGAGTGGCTTTATCACAAGTTTTCCTGAATATGGAAAAAATATAAAGGACAAGCGTTGGAGGCTGACAGATGAGTATTCATTCTTTTATCTTACTTGGATTGAAAATATGCGAAACAGTGTCTTACGCCACAGCGATCCTGAGTATTGGATGAAAGCTCAATCTTCTCATCAATGGTTGACTTGGTCCGGCTACGCATTTGAAAATATCTGTTTAAAACATATCCTAAACATAAAAAAAGCTCTAGGACTAGCTGGGATAAGTACTATTGAATCCCAATGGTCTTTTAAAGGTAGTGAAAATGAAGAAGGTGCACAAATTGATCTTGTTATAGACAGAGCAGATAATTGCATTAATTTATGTGAAATTAAGTTCTGTAACGATATTTTCGTGATGACAAAAAAAGATAAAGAAGCCCTCTTAAGAAAGCAAAAAGTATTTCAAAGAGAGACTAAAACTCGAAAAACACTCTTTACAACGATTATTACGCCTTATGGGACAGAGGAAAATATCCATTATCTAGGAACTATTCAGAAACAATTGACAATGCAGATTTTGTACTAGTACACCAAACAGCAATTCTCGCTAAAATTCGGGGGAATTGCTGTTTTTTTTGTAAAACATTCTGACGATACTTGAAAAGGAACCCAACGCAAAAATTCCTGTAAACAATACCGCCAGGGTCCCTAAATAAATCCCCTTCTCGAAGATGGAGTTTCCAATAGGAATCAGATCTGAGAGCCACCATGACGAAGCAGACGCAAGTAACAAAGACCACCCAATTTGATAAACCCCTCCCCTCATTGCTTCGAGAAAGACTGTTCGTGTTAATGTATCCATTGAAGTAATTAAATGGCCTAGATTATAGATCGAACTTAGACTTGTGGCTATAGCTATGCTAGGAGTCATCCAACCAAATCCAAAGATAAATAACATATTTAGGCATAGATTTAATATCATTGCATTGACTGAAGCTGATGTAGGAATCCGATAATTATTTTTAGCGTAAAATATCGGGGCTGCAATAAGAACTAACGCCATGGGAACGAGGCCTAAAACATACCCCCAAAGACAATGCGTTGTACCTGCAATAGAGTCCTTTCCAAAGTCCCCGTAACCATACAAAAGATCAATGCTGCGACGACCAAAAAGAAGCAAGGCAATGGTCATTGGCAAAATAAAAATAATGACGCACTCGATGGCACTTTTTAGTAAAAGGTGAGAATGAGCATCTTCAGATTTTTTAATTGCTCGCGTTAAAGGAGGCAAAAGAGCTCCCGAAAGTCCGATGCCAAATAAAGCCAAAGGCAACTGTTGTAGGCGTATGGCATACCATAGGTATGCAGGCCCGGAGCGATCAGCATACGCTGCAAAGAAGGTGTCACATAGGCTGTTTATTTGCGTGGCTCCAATACCGATCATTCCTAAGAAAAAGGGTTTCCAAAGTTTAAGTAAATCTTCAGAGAAAACATTTTTTGGTAAAATTAAACTAAAGTTAGGTTTGGTATATTTGCACACGATAGAGATCACTTTGGGCAAAGTCACTAGCCATTGACAGCAACATGCTAAGACGATGCAAAGGGCTAGTTTCGGCATGGCTTGGGATGGAGTCAAATGGTGCAACAAAAGGACTCCAATGATCCAAATTGCATTAAACGCTACAGGAGCAATACTGGGAAGGAAATAGCTTTTTTCACATTGCAGTAAAGCTGCATTAAGCCCTGATAAACAGATAAAGATCAAGCTTGGCAGCATCAGCAAACTTAGAAATACGATCTCCTGGATCGATGAGGACCAACCTGTCAGATATCCTTGAAAGGCTCCGTAGCCTAAAAAGACAAATCCCACTAATAGACAAAGAAATAAGCTCAATACAATATAAAGATGGATGAACAAAGCTGTAGCTCTTTCGTGAGAGTTTTTCTGGCTTCGCAGAGTTTCAAAATGTGGAATGAAAGTGGATTGCAGAGTGCTTTCTCCAAAAAGACGACGCAACAAATGCGCTAAACGAAACGCTACAAAGAATCCTGCTAGGGCTGGATCGGTCCCAAAAGCAAAAGCCATGGCAATATCTCGCAATAGGCCGCTTATTCGACTTAATAATGTGCCGGAAAAAAAGCTTGCGGCAGCTCGAACCATCCTTCTAGGAGAATCTTCCAAGGGCTTTCCTTGACATTTGTTTAAGCTTTGCTTTGGATGTTTTCATCAAAATCCTCTTCATGATACACACCTAAATCTTTTTGGAAAATACCACTATTTTTTTTATTTAAGTTTCTCTTGATGCAATATTTTCCCATCGTTAAAATGACTTATCAGAGCCACGACTATGGCATTACAATGAGTTTTTTGCAAATATTTTCTTTCAAATTTGCAATTTTCTCTATATTTTTAAAAATCCACTCGAGGTGAACAATGATGAGCACTCACTCAAAATTAAATCCAATGAGCCAAGCGATACACGACAGCAAAAGTCAAAAACATCGGCAACTCCTTGGGCAATTGCAGGATCTTATAGCGTTTCTTAACAAAGTTGTCATGGGACAAGAAGAATTAGTCAATCGTTTAATTATTGCTATCCTAGCCGATGGGCATCTCTTAGTCGAAGGGGCTCCAGGGTTAGCTAAGACTCGTGCGATTAAAGCATTAAGTCAGGGTATTCAAAGCAGTTTTCATCGTGTACAATTTACACCCGACCTTCTGCCTGCAGATCTCACAGGGACCGAAATCTATCGAATGGAAACGGGCAGTTTCGAATTCCAGCAGGGGCCTTTATTTCATAACTTAATTCTAGCAGATGAGATCAATCGTGCTCCAGCCAAAGTTCAATCAGCCCTTTTAGAAGCGATGGCAGAGCAACAAATCACTGTTGGTAAAAAAACTTACTCATTGCCAAAATTCTTTCTGGTGATGGCTACCCAAAATCCTATTGAGCAAGAAGGGACCTACCCTCTTCCAGAAGCACAACTCGACAGATTTCTTTTAAAAGTTAACGTGGGCTATCCTGATCCTAAAAGAGAAATTGACATCTTAAATCTTGTTTTGAACGAGGCAAGTCACAGTGCCCCGGAACATTCGACTTACGTCCGGAAATTGACTCAGGATGAACTTTTTGATGCTCGGGAAGCTGTCTTAGATATATTCATGGCCAAAAATATCCAAGAATATATTGTTCAACTCGTTTTGGCGACGCGCAATCCGGGAAAATATGGAAAAGAGTTTGCAGAATGGATTCAGTTTGGCGCTAGTCCTCGTGCAAGTATTGGTTTGGCTCGTTCCGCAAAAGCATTGGCTTTCTTGCAAGGAAGTGATTTTGTCGGTCCCGAACACGTACAAGCCCTGGCTCATGATGTGCTCCGTCATCGCATTATTCTATCTTACCGAGCTGAAGCAGAAGGGGTTACTCCAGATCTCTGTATTAATGAACTGATTGCAAGAGTACCGGTGCCATAAAATGATAAGCTTACAGAAAAAACGAACAGGCCTGCAATGCGTCTCTGTTGAGCTTTCAGAATTACTTCAGCTGGCAAGCAGTGCAAGGCAATTGAAATTATCAGCTCTACGCTTTGGCAGATCCCAAGGGGGCCAAAACTTGTCTCGATTTTTGGGACGTGGAATGGAGTTTGCAGAAAGTAGGCTCTATCTTGCCGGAGATGACATCAGAAATATCGATTGGCGAGTGACAGCGCGTACTGGAAAAGCCCACACAAAGCTCTTTACAGTTGAAAAAGAAAGAGAAGTTTTGTTATGGGTCGACATGCGAGCATCAATGCATTTCGCGACTCAGGGATCTTTTAAGTCTGTTCAGGCTGCTTTATTAGCGGGTTATATTTCGTGGAATGCCATACAAACAGGGAATCGTTTAGGCGGCATGATCTTTGATGATTCTGGTCATATTGAATTTCGGCCAAAACTTGGGAAAAGGGGTCTACTGCCATTCTTGCAAGGAATTGCTGAAAAAACAACCTATAAGGAGAACTCAAATAAATCTTCCACCTGTTCTTCGATGGATGGACCGCTTGCCGGAATTACTCAAGTGGCTAATTCTGGAAGTTTAATCTTTGTCATCAGCGACTTTCGCAATCTCACTGCTGATGCCGAAGATCAATTGATTCAAGTCTCAAAATATTGCGATCTCTGTTTATGTTTTCTCTATGACCCTTTCGAGGCCTCTTTACCCAAAAACGGTTATTTTCCTGTTACTGATGGAATAGGTGAACTCCAATTAAATACGTTCAATAGACGTAGTTTAGAACAATACGAACAACAATTTATGCAGCGCAAAAATAAAGTTGAATCGTTGACAAGACAACGACACGTTCATTTCATCGAATGCAGTACTCACGATGACTGTTTCGAGTTACTCAGCAAAAATTTTTGTAAGTAAAAGGAGGCAGCTTTGAATCGTTCCACACTCGCATCCATGCCTTCTTTAACGGAGCTTCCTCTAAGAGATATACATCTACCGTCTCCTATCTCTTGGTGGCCTCCTGCACTAGGTTGGTGGATCTTGTTTGCCGCATTCATCCTTATCTTGTTGATGGCTATTTTTTTCATTTGGTACTACTTTAAACCTACCTTGAAAAAGCAGGCTAAAAAGCAATTATGTGCTCTTGAAAATGGGTTACAACGTACAGGAAATGCCTCACATTGTCTCTCCGAAATTTCGATCTTTTTGCGAAGCACTGTTCTTAGTCAGAAAGATCCAATGCCTCCTGCAAGTCTTGCAGGCCTTACCGGAGTCGCCTGGCTGACATTTTTAGATCAAACTCTAGAGACTCCTGAATTCAGTCAAGGCGTCGGTAAAATTCTATTAAAAGGTCCCTATCAGCCCCATGCTGAACAAGAGGACGTCATTCAATTAATTCAACTTTGCCATAAATGGGTGGATCGGCTGTGATACAATTTGCTTGGCCTTACATATTTTTACTTAGTTTAGCTCCATGGGTCATTTATAGATTTTTGCCCCCAATTCAATCAAATGAGAATGCGGCTTTGCGTGTGCCTGCAATGAAGGACTTCTCAATTATTCAATTTTCATCGCAAAATTCCTCCTCCATTTTGAAAAAAGGCTTTATTTTTCTCATCTGGCTAGCCTTGCTTATTTCAGCAGCCCGTCCGCAATGGGTGGGAAAGATCATCGAAATCCCTCAAAGTGGCCGAGACTTAATGTTGGCTGTGGATTTATCAGGAAGTATGCAAATCAAAGATTTCAAAATCAAAGGGAAATTGACCGATCGTTTAACAGCCGTCAAAGTGATTGCAAGTGATTTTATCGACAGACGCATTGGTGATCGGATAGGACTCATTTTATTTGGATCTCAGGCCTATCTACAAACGCCTTTAACCTTTGATCGATCAACTGTAAAGCAGTTGCTCATGGAAACTGCGGTGGGTCTAGCCGGCACTGAAACCGCTATGGGAGATGCTATTGGATTAGCCACTAAACAACTGCGTAGTACTCCACAGGAAAGCCGAGTGTTGATTTTAATTACAGATGGTAATAGTAATGCTGGAGAATTGACCCCTGCAAAGGCGGCAGAACTGGCTGAACATGAAAATTTAAAAATTCATACGATTGCTATTGGCGGGATGGAACAGCACATTCAAACACCGATGGGACAAATGTTGGTTCCCTCTGCAGAAATCGACGAAAAAACCTTGAAGCTCGTGGCAGAAAAAACAGGTGGAAATTATTTTCGCGCTTATAACACAGATGAGCTAGTCAAGATTTACCACCATATCGATCAGTTAGAAAAACGAGAGGAGGCAAATCAATACTATAGGCCTACCGAGGAGATGTATCAATGGCCTTTAATCGCTGCCCTCATCGGTTTAGGAGGATTGATGTTTTATGAATGGGTTCTTAGGAGGCAACGATGAACGATTTTCATTTTTTACGCCCTACTCTATTTTGGCTGATCATTCCTTTTTTAGGACTCTTGTTTTTGTTAATCCGTTGCAACCGCGATGGGAGCGTCTGGAACAAAGTTTGTTCTAAAGATTTACTTCCTTACATTCTTGTAAGAAAAGCAAAAAGTCATTTTCTTTCTTACTTCTTGATTTTAGTAACACTTATTTTGTTGATGATTGCTTTAGCTGGCCCGACATGGCAAACGATCCCTCAAAAGCTCTTTAAATCAAAATCAGGCCTTGTGATTGCTTTGGATTTGTCTCCTTCCATGGATGCCGGAGACATTAAACCGTCACGCCTTAAAAGGGCGCTTTACAAAATCAATGACCTCCTCAATATACGTAAAGAAGGTCAGACAGCATTGCTCGTCTTTTCTGACAACCCCTTTGTTGTGACCCCGTTGACAGATGATTTGGGAACCATCAAAGCCTTGCTTCCATCCTTAGACACAACGATCATGCCCTCGGCAGGTCATCGTGTAAGTAAAGCCATTTCAAAAGCCTACGATTTACTTATTCAGGCTGGATTGTCGGACGGAACCATTTTGCTTATCACTTCAGAGTTGTCATCAGAAGAACTCAACAAATCGATGGAGTTTGCAACTCAACATGGTGTGAAAATTGCAGTTTTAGGTGTGGGTACAGAAGAAAGTGTTCCCATTCCAAAACCAAATGGAGGGTTTGTTACTGATTCCAAGGGCGCTTTGGTCATAACAACGTTAGCAAATGAAAACTTATCTCGTCTGGCAAAATCAGCTCATGGCAAATATGTAAAAATCAGTGTAGATGATAGCGATCTCAACACATTAAATAATCTCTTCACAGGAGGGCATCAACCCGATTCCCAGGACGAGATCCAAAATGCACAGGCAAAATGGCATGATCAAGGCTATTTATTCGTTCTTTTAGCACTGCCATTTGTTGCACTGCTCTTTCGTCGTGGAGTCGCGGGAGTCATATTGTTATTTATCCCACAACTCTTACAGGCTTCTACTTCTACTTCTAGTTCTTTATGGAAAACCCCTGATCAAGAAGCCGAACAATGTTTTCATCAGGAAAATTATCAACAAGCTAAAGAATTGTTTCAAGATCCTGACTGGTTGGGTGCAGCGCATTATCGTCTGCAAGATTATGAGGCAGCAGCCAATTTGTTCGAAAAGAATGGAACTACAGAGGGATTATTTAACTATGCTACTGCTAAAGCTAAATTAGGCGATTTCAAAAAGGCTCTTGAGATATATGAAGAGGTCCTAAAAAAACAACCAGGCCATGAAGATGCTTTGTATAATAAAAACCTCATCGAAGAGTTCTTAAAACAACAACAGCAAGATCAACAAAATCAATCGCAAGATCAGGACCAAAAGGAAAATCAATCCAATAAAAATAATCAGCAAGATTCAGGTTCTGAAGAAAAAGATCATTCTGAATCTAATTCTAAAGATTCTCAACAAAATAAAGATCAAGATTCTCAGGATTCTAAACAACAGGATTCTCAAGACTCCTCTGACGAAAAACAAAAAAATAATGGTAAAGATCAAGATGTAAAAGAAAGTTCATCAGATACAAAGGATTTGCAAGAGCAATATCGCGATCAGATGAACGAAAAAATGCAACAACAAGATCAACAACCCTCTGACAAGGAAAATGGCAAAGACAAATCAGAGCGAGAGGAGATGACTCCAGAAGAACAACAACGACAGATGGATGATCGATGGCTACAACGGATTCCGGATGATCCAGGTGGATTGCTACGACGTAAATTTCTTTACCAGTATAAAAATCAAATTCAAGAAAAAAATTCAGGCACTGTCAGATAACGTAAGGTATAAACTATGAGAAAACAAATTTGCATTTACTTTTTGAGTGCATGGTGCAGTTTATTTCAGTTATGTGCAGAGATTACGCTCACGCTTGATAGGACGACTATAGGCTTTGATGAGGCTATCACAGCTAATTTTTCGTCGAATAGTTCCTTTAAAGGCCAGCCAGACTTTAAACCTCTGACAACTGATTTTGAAATTATATCAACCTCTCAAAATTATATGACTTCATCTATTAACGGTAAAACGACCCTTGAGACATGTTATCAGCTTATCCTTAGACCAAAGCATGTTGGACACTTAATCATTCCTCCTATTTGGTTTGGAAATGAGCAATCTCCTCATAAAACGATCGAAGTCACAAATATGACTACAGCTAAACCTGATAACACACTTTTCCTTGAAACAAAGATAACCACTTCTCAACCTACCTATCCGCAAACTCAGATCATCTATACTGTTCGATTATTCCGAGCAGTCAATTTAGCTCAAGCAGGCCTCTCAGAGGTTAAAGTGAATGATTCAGACGCTATCATTGAAAAGTTAGGCAAAGATGCTGAATATGAATACATTCATCCAAATGGAATTAGATATATCGTTCTTGAACGTAGGTATGGGGTTTTTCCTCAACGTGAAGGAGAGCTGATTTTTTCACCTATAGTCTTTGAAGGGCAGGTGATTAAGGGGGGAAATTCCTTTTTTAACATGCATGCAGAATTCAAGCGTGTGACTTCGAATATTGAAAAAGTCACTGTTGCAGCCATTCCAGCACCGTTTCAAAAAAATGACTGGTTTGCGGCCAAAGATCTCAATTTAATTGAAGAGTGGTCTGCGAATCCGGAAAAAATAAATGTGGGAGAACCCATTACTTGGACCTTGACACTCACAGCTGAGGGATGTTTGGGCTCTCAAATTCCTGATATAACTTACAATTTGCCTTCAGGCGTAAAACAGTATATTGATAAACCTGAAGTTAGTAATAGCTCGGCTGCTAAAGGGTTTATCGGTCTTCGAAAAATTAAAACAGCATTGATTGCCACCAAACCAGGGGAACTTATTCTACCGGAACTAACGGTCAAATGGTGGGATCTCAATACGAATCAATTGAGATATACCCACCTGCCAAGCAGGACAATTCAAGTTCAAGAGGGGGCTGTGGCTATGGAAACCCCATCCCTCGTTCAAGTTCCAAAACAAATTGAGATCGATACAGAGAAAGAGCCTGAAGCAAATACAGCAAAAAATGAAATTTCTACAGTTTTGCCTGGATGGGCATGGGGTTTAATTGGATTAAACAGTATTTGGATGATCCTCTTGTTCAAAAAAATCTATGAAAAATTTTCGAGAAAATTCTGTAAAGATGAAAAAGATACCTTTTCAAAGAGGCAGGTAAAATCGCTTTTAAAGCAAGCTTGCCAGGAAAACAATGCTAAGCAGGCAGAGATTTACCTCCTCTCATGGACAAAACATCTATTTCCGGAGAATAACGTGACAAACCTCGCGCAAATCATCCATTACTTTCCTTCCCCAATGGATGGAGCTATCAATGAACTTAATCGAGCTTTGTATGGTCAAATGGATGCATCTTGGGAAGGCAAATCGTTATGGAATGCGTTAACAAGATGCAAACTGTAGCGCCCCATCTGGGGGCTTTTGAGTAAATCTACCAAATATAAAAATTAAACTTAAAATTAATTAGGAATGACCTTAAAGTCTTTTGGTGAAGTAAGATATAAAAAACGATTTTTCTTTTCAGGCGTCCCTTGAATGGATATGCTGCATTCATCTCTATGAGCATCGCATGCCCGACGATATTGTTCAATTGTTAAAGGAATTCTAATAGAAGTAAATTTTCCTTTTTCATTTTCCCAGTTTACAATTATTAGTCTTGAATCTTCTTTTATTCCATTTTCTGATTCTTCTAAATCGTCTTCAGTCAATGAGCTATCCGCTTGTAATTGAATAATTCGACCTTGAATAACAATTTCTTCAGATTCTGAACAAGTTCTAAGTGTCTTAAATGACTGTTCAGTATGACAGCGCTTTGAGCGCAACTGAGTATTTGGATTTTATCATACCCATAAGGTTTTTATGTCAAAGAACCATTAAGCCTGTCAGATCATAAGCCAACTCATTCAATAGCAGAAGCCCCGCATACGTGATGTGCAAGATGTTATTTTTAAATATTCAAATGTGCACTTTGACGTCAATCAGAGTAGCACTTTTTATATATTATTTTTATTTTTTTAATGAAAGAGGTATGTTATGACTATTAACCAGTTGTTTCGCAATTAAATTAAAGATCTCAGGCAAAAAAACTTCCATGGAGCAATTTTTATCTAGTTTTGCTAAATGCAAATGCTTGAATCCGGAAAGCATGTCAAACCATTCTTTAATTTGTGATGCTTTTAGGGAAGGGCCATCTCCGATAGGATGGTAACCTTTTCCAAAATATTTACATTTTGCTAACCGTGCCAAATGTGCAAAAGCTTGATTTTCAACCTGAACTTGAGCTGCTTTAGTTCCCAAAAGATTGGATATTTCTTCACTTTTAATTAGTTGAATTTTATAGTTTCCTAATTGTTGTAACGATAGATTCATCATCCTTGGACAGTAATAGGATAATTTTCCTTCAAAATCCATAAGATTACAGCAACAAGGATCAAATGCAGCATCCAAGCGACTAATGACTTTATGGGGTCCTTTCTTATCTTCAGATAATGTATTGGTTTCAAAAAGAATCCATTGACCAGGAACTAAACTTTCGGGTCCTATATAAGCTGACATAAACTCTCCTTTAAATACGACTATTTTTGTCTGATTTTTTAATTCCTATATTACCTTTATTTTTTTACTGAAAAGGGTATACTATGATTATTAACCAGTTGTTTTGCAATTAAATTAAAGATCTCAGAAAAAAAGAAATACATAGAGCAATTTTTATCTTGTTTTGCTAAATACAACTGCTTGAATCCGGAAAGCAGGTCAAACCACTCTTTAATTTCTAATTCATCTAAGACTTTGTTAGGGTCAATCGGATGAAAACACAATCCAAAATCGCTTTTGCGTGCTATCCTTTCTAAGTGAGTAAGAGCGAAATCATTTACAATCTTATTTTTATCTCCTAAAGAGACTAGTATTTCTTCTTTAGTAAATAATATCATCTTATATTCTTCCTTCAAAGAGTCACCATCTACAGTTCGAGATGTAAAATCATAAGAGATTAATTTTCCTTCGACATTCATAAGAGTGTAGATGTAAGTATAGAGAGGTTTGATAATAACTTTATAGGGTCCTTTCTTATCTTCAGTTAATTGATTAGTTTCAAATGCAATCCATTGGCCTGGACATAAGCTATTTGGTGGTATATACATGAATATAAATCCTTGTTTGTAACTTAATTCAAAGCATTTATAGCATAAATTGACTTTTCTAGTCAATGTTTTAAAATTCGATGGTTTAAAATTCGACCTTGAAATACTAAGAAAAATTAAACGCAAAGCTAGACAGTTGCCTGCAGCGCCCCTTATCGGGGAATAACAAATTTTTAAAGCGCCTTGGCTAGAGCACGAGCTATCACCAAATCCTCAGGTGTCGTAATCTTCAAATTACGATGACAGCCTTCAACTAACTGAACCGGTAAACCCATCTGTTCAATCAATGAGGCATCATCTGTGACTGTCAAATGATGCCGATTGGCATACTCAAAGCCCTCTTGTAACAATGAATAACGTACAATTTGTGGAGTTTGAATTTCCCAAAGAGAAGAACGATCAGGTGTACAAACCACTTGTTTGTGCACATTACTTTCTTTAATTGTAAATTTCACCGGCAAAGCCGCTACAGCAGCACCATGTTCTTCAGCTGCGAATGCTACTCGCTGCACTAAGGGGGCGGTGATGAACGGACGCGCCGCATCGTGTACACAAACTAAGATCGGATTAAGTAACAACTCTTGCAATCCATTATATACCGAATCCTGACGCCTCCTTCCCGGCATAGCAAAGCTAAGCTTCGCAGTACACTTATCAATAAAAAATAAATGGCGATATTCAGGAGAACACACAATCACTATTTCAATGATCTCGGGCATAGAAATAAACACATCCAAACTATGCTGAACAATAGGTTTATCTTGTAAAGACAAAAATTGCTTTGGCACAGGAGTGCCCATACGAGAGCCAATACCGCCAGCTAATAAGACAGCCCCTATTTTTAGTGACATTTTCCCTCAGCTCTATGAAAGGTGCTTGCTAAGCACTCCTGCCAATTTAAACATATCTAAGGGCTCAGAATTGCCAAATATTTTAGCGAGCTTTTCGTCCGGAACGATCAGTCGTCGATTTTTAGGATCTTGCAGGTTATGTTCTTTAATATAGACCCACAACTCTTTTGTGACTTCACTGCGGGAAAGCTCGGGTTTACCCACAACAGCCGCTAATTCTGGGGAAAGTTTTTGCGCAGGCATATTCGAAGTTTTACGTGCCTTTGCAGGTTTTTTATCAGCACTTACTTTTGTGCTGCTTTTGGTGGATTTCTTTGCCCCACTCTTTTCCTCAGTCTTAGTACTAGTTTTCTTTGACGCTGTTCCTTTCCCTTTCCCTTTTGGTTTTCCAACATAGGCTGTACGTGGATGATCGATATATTTAGTTTCAAGCTGTTCTAAAGAATTTACTATGACGTCACATTCCGGAAAAGTTGAACAGGAATAAAATGTTTTGCCAAAACGAGACTTACGGGCAGTGATCTTTCCTGGACATCCCACAGCGGGACAATCCGGCATGTCTTCATTCGAGATGATGGTTTCTCCCTTTTTAGGGATATTGACCAACGTTTTACACTCTGGATAACCTGTACATCCCAAGAAGGGGCCAAAACGACCATGCCGCAATTTCATTTCCTTGCCGCACTTAGGACATTTTTGATCCCAATCAAAATCTTCAGCATAGTCTTCTTTATTAAAAGAGACTTCTTCGATAGGGGCGGAAAAAGAGCAATCGGGATATCTTGAGCATCCATAGAAATATTTATTTTTGAACCAAATTTTTTGCAATTTGGCTCCGCATGTCGGGCAATCAATATCAGTTTGTATCTTTGGAACAAAAGCTCCTTTTTCAGCTAAATCCAAAGTAGGGCTAAACTGCTCCCAGAATTCACGTAAAAGGAGTTTCCAATCTTTGCCCCCTTCAGCAACTAATTCCAGACTATCTTCCATTTGAGCTGTAAAACCAATGTTCATGATCTGTTGAAAATTAGCTTCTAATAATTCTGCAATGACTCGACCAAGTTCGGTGGGCTTCAGTCGACCACTTTCTTTGACAGTATAGTCACGACTTTGAATCTTATTCATGATCGTTGCATATGTGGATGGACGACCAATGCCCGATCTTTCTAATTCTTTGACCAAGGAGGCTTCACTATAGCGCGGTGGAGGTCTCGTGAAGGCCTGTTCTCCAACTAATTCTTGCAAGATCAAAAGCTGATCGGCCTCTAAGGGAGGAAGGATTTTACCCTCTTCGTCGCTTTCATCATCGTCATTTTTTTCTTGGTAAACAATTAAATAACCTTGGAATTTTATTGTCGAACCTGTGGCTCTAACGATGATGTTATCTCCCGCAGAAATATCAGCCGAAACCGTATCATAAATAGCAGGCATCATTTGTGACGCTACAAAACGTCTCCAAATCAGTTGATAGAGCATGAATTGCTCGCGCGTCAAAAATTTTTCAATCCTTTCGGGCGGATGGAGTAATGAAGAGGGGCGTATGGCTTCGTGAGCATCTTGGGCATTTTTTTGTGTTGAGAACACTTTTGCCTGTGGAGGTAGAAAGTCGGGGCCAAAATTTTCGAGGATAAAACCACGAGCTTCTTCCAAAGCCTCAGGAGCAATCCGTACAGAGTCTGTACGCATGTAGGTGATTAACCCTTCAGGCCCTTCGTTTCCTAAATCGATTCCTTCATAGAGTTTTTGAGCTACACTCATCGTCTTAGCTGAAGAAAATCCATGGTGGCGGCTAGCTTCCTGTTGCAATGTCGACGTAATAAACGGAGGCGGTGGATTCCGTTTTTTTTCCTTCCTATCGACACTGATGACAACATAGGGGCCAGCTTTCATTCTGGCCAAAATCTCATCTGCAGTTTCTTTGTTACCGATGATTTGGAAATCTTTTCCTTCGACAGTTTCTTTTTCTACCCGTTTTCCATCCACAGAATAGAGGGAAGCTCTGAAAGTGCGACCTTCGGCTTCTCCCTTTAGAAGAGCTGCAAGGTTCCAGTACTCTACCGGTTTAAATGCCTCAATCTCTTTTTCACGATCGACGACGAGTTTTAATGCCACCGATTGGACGCGGCCAGCTGAAACAAATCCCTCTTTTCCACGTTGAATGCGCCTATTGAGAATTGGAGAAATTTTGTATCCGACAATTCGATCTAAAAGACGCCTTGCCTGCTGTGCATTTACTAAGGATAAATCAATTTGGCGTGGCTGTTGAATAGCCTTTAGAACAGTTTCTTTAGTAAGTGAATTAAAGGAAATACGTTTAATAGGAATTTCTGGAGGCAAAATTTGGGCGATATGCCAGGCGATTGCTTCTCCTTCACGGTCGGGATCGGGAGAAAGATACACCGTTTTGCAAAGTTTAGCTGCTTTCTTTAGTTTGTTGATCACCTCTAATTTATCGGGCATGATGACGTAGGTCGGTTCAAAATCTTGTGCAATATCAATTCCAAATTCTTTTTCCGGAAGATCTCTGACATGGCCCACGGAAGATTCAAGTAGATAGTCATTCCCCAAAAATTTTCTCAAAGTTTTGATTTTTGATGGAGACTCTACAATGATTAATATTTTTGCCATGATCTTACCTTATTTTCTTATAGACTTTTCCGGGGAACTCTTTAAGATGCCCTTTTATTACTAGTCCCATTAATAGCACATTTAGCGCAGAAATAGGTATTTTTGTTAGTAAAAAAATTTGTTCAACGGATAGTTCATGTGTGGGAAGCAATTGTAACACGGTTGCTTCACTTTTGTCAAGCGGAATCGAAGATGATGACGATAAGGTCTGTGAAGGCACAAACGGTATATGGCCAAATAAACTTTCAAAATGAGAGACGATCTCTTGCGGACTTTCTACTAAAGTAGCTCTCTTTTGCTTGATCAAGGCGTGGTTCCCTCGAAAATTCTCGTTGTCAAGACGTCCAGGCAAAGCAAAAAGAGGGCGGCCCTGAGCTTCCCCTTTTTCCATTGTTATCATCGCGCCACTTTTTAACGGAGCTTCGATCAATAAAATTCCTAGGGTCATTCCACTCACAATCCGATTGCGTTGAGGAAAGTTCTGCTTGTCCGGGGGAGTTGACATCGGAAATTCACTAAGGATAGCCCCTTGGTTTATCATTCTCTCGGCTAGTTTGCGATTTTCAGCAGGATAAATATCGGCCAATCCAGAACCAATCACTGCAATAGAGCGACCCCTCTCTAAGGCTCCGAAATGTGCTGCGGTGTCTACCCCACGGGCAAGCCCACTAATAATAGTAAAGCCTGACGCAGCAAGATCGCTTGCAAATTGATGAGCCATCTCTTGACCGTAAATACTCATTTGACGGGTTCCGACAATAGCAATCGAACGACGATCCTCTGGGAGGAGATTCCCTTGCAAATAGAGTAAAACCGGGGCGTCGGGAATTTCAAGTAGACGTTTAGGATAACGTGCAGAGGTATAGGGAATCAGTTCGGTACGATGCTTGGCCACTAATAAAAGATTATTTTTCCATGAGGTGTCGGAAATCCAATTCTTCCATGTATTAGCAACCTTGGGCCCTACGAAAGGCAAGACTTCTTCGGGGCGAGCTGATAAAGCTTGCACCGCTGAGCCGAAATGATCGACAAGATGGCGAATTCTTATAGCTCCTAATGAGTCCATGCTCATTAAGATGGCCAAGGCTTCCCCTTCCTCTAGATCGTAGAGTGTAATTTTTCCTTTAAGAGGATGCTCTATGTCCATTGATTCATTCACTTTCCCGTTGAAATCATAAAACTACTTTAACAGATTCCTAATTAAAAGCGAAGATGAGGTTAGACCTTTTCGAACAGAAAAACATGAAAATTCCCAGTTTTTTCGAGAATAAATTTCAGCTATTTTTTTTATCCCTAGAGAAAATTTGATTTTTTAGTACACAAGATTGACATTTGTCATTTATATGTAGTAAAATTAAACTGAAATCTCACTACACAAGAATGACATGAAATCTTATAAATCCGCACGAGCTATGTGGATTTCTACGACATCTAGTTCATCTTCTAAGTGCTTTAAAAGCTTATCGTCAATTTGATTGCTTTCCCACAAGTCCAATATTTTTTTGCGTTGCGCTTGGATCACATAAAGCCTCGCAAATTCAACATGCCCCATAGAAGCATCTTTATCGTGAGCCATCTCCAAAATTTGATGTTGAGATGTAAAATAAGCCTTTAAAAACTCAAATTCTTTTTCATTGATCTTTTTTGAAGAAAGCAAATGATTGAGCTTCTTTTCAGAAACTTTGATGAGTTCATTTCTGATTTTTTCACTTTCACCATGTTTAGAAGAATGTTGAATATTTAATCTACGAATAAGATAGGGAAGAGAGAATCCCGGTAACAACAAAGTGATCAAAATCACTAGAAAAGTGATAAAAATAACTTCATTGCGTCCTTCCACTAGCGTTCCGTCTGGAAGTTTAAAAGGTAAAGCAATTGCTGCTGCTAACGAGACGATCCCTCGCATTCCTGACCATCCTACAATCACAGCATCTCTTAAAATTTGCGGACAAATGGTAGAAGACTTAGGTCTGTGAAGCGCTTTAAGATAGGCAATTCCACTTTTTGTAAAAACCCAAATCATACGTACAATAAGCATCGCAAAAGCTATCAACAAAGCATATCCTGTATACAACAAGATCTCTTGATTTGTCATCAACTGGGTAATTGCTTTTAATTGTAAACCTATCAGAATGAAAACAAAACAATTGAGAAGAATGGTAAAAATATCCCATGAGGCATATCCTAAAATTCTTCTTAAGGAAGAATGATGCGTTAAAAGTACTCGAGAGCCTATAAGGCCATTCACAACGACAGCTAAGACACCGGATACATCCATAATATTTGCTACAATATATGTGATGTAAGGAATCATGAACGAAAATACGACTCCAAGAACGGGCTCAAGGTAACGTCTTGAGAAAAATTGAAAGCAAAAGCCGAGGACAAGTCCTACAAAAATTCCGCCGACAACCATTTGGACAAATTGTGTTACACCTTCAAAGAATGAAAATGTTCCTGAAAGAATCGCTACCACAGCAAGTTTGTAAAGCACGAGAGCAGAAGCATCATTAACTAAACTTTCCCCCTCTAGAAGGGTAATTAAACGGGTATTGATCGCAAAACGTTTAAGAATAGTTGTCGCAGCAATGGCATCCGGAGGCGATACAATGGCTCCAAATGCAAATGCAAGCGCCCAGGAATACTGGGGAAACATCCACTTAAAGAGTATCCCGATGATAAAGGTTGTAGCGGCAACCAACCCTAAAGCTAGAGAAAAAATGGCTCTCCAATTTTGTTGAAATTCACGATAGGAAATTCCGAAAGCTCCATAATAAAGAATTGGGGGGAGAACAATCACCAGCATTAGATTGGAATCAAAGTAAATATCGTTTAAACCAGGGATAAAACCTAAGGCCGTTCCTCCAATCACAAGCACTATGGGGTAGGGCAATTTGAGCTTTTGGGCAAGCCCTACGAGAAGAATGGCAGCAAATAGCAACATCAAGATTTTTTCGAGATTTTCCATATCTCCACATCAGACTCTATTTTCATTTTATTTGCAATCTATACAGGAAAATTGGGCAGGGCACATGAAATTAGAAATTAGAACGATTTTTTGAAAATTATTTTGTGCCCGCGTGCGCATCTTATTACCTGATAAGAACGATAAAAACGATAAGAACGATGGAAGAAGTCTGGTTGTAGGAAAAACCGTAATCGTGGAATTAAAATGTTGTGAAAGTTTGGTTCGCGAACATCAGGGCGCAATTATTCGGCTATTTAAGAGTTTCTCAACTTCAAATTGGTTTGTTAATAAATTTCCGGCATAGGAAATTGGAATGGAAAAGACTGCAAAGCAATGAGGACTTTTCGACACTAATCTAGAAGAAATCTTAAGAAATCTGTGACGTACTGAGTATTCCACAAATTTTTTATCGTTTTTATCGTTGTATCGTTTGTATCGTTGATTACGTCTACATAAAAAAACATATCCAGACAACATCGTGAATGGGTGTTAATTTCCGTATCCTGATGCGTATGCATTCCGATGTTGAGTGTAGCCACGTAGCCTCCATATGGTCTAAACCACTGCGTGAAATCGTAACGGCTAAGAAATTTGCGCAATTTTTTGGTTATTACGATTTCACGCAGTGGTTTAGACCATATGGAGGCTACGTGGCTACACTCAACATCGGAGTGATGAGCTACAATTTGCGCAATTTCTTAGCTGTTACGATACTTTACATGTGCCCTGGTATTCTAAAATATTTGCGTAGCTTGCTAAAAATAGATTTGCTAATGTAACAATCTAAAATGAGGATATCTTGTGAAAAAAACCAACTTACGCTAAATGTATTTTTAATAACAGGGAGAGAATTGTGGATAGTACAAGTCGCATAGGGAGTGATTCAATTAATCTGTATGAATTACTAGATCCAAAACGAAATTCTAAGAACGAGCCATTGATTAATTCAACGAGTGAATCAGAAAACAGTAATTCTGTTCAATCTACCAATGGATTATCGGCAAACCTATTTGAGTTTGTTTCAAAGATTATGATTGAACGTGTATTTTTCCAAAATATGGCTATTCCACAAGAACTCCTTCTCTATCTTGCTAATGATTTGATCAAAACTTTAGCTCCTCAAAAACAAGAAACTTTAAGTATGGCAAAAGAATGTACTTTGCTATGGAAAGAAATACGTGGGCAGAAATTAACTTTAGAGGAACAAAGATATCAAGATGCACCAAAAAAGCTTGACGTAACAGCAGAAATTCTCAATGGACTAAAATATTCATCAATGGCAATTATGGGCCAACGCCTTTTCTCGTCAGTAACATCGGCAATACACCTTGGGCTATGGGAGCACATACCATCGATTGTAGGATACTCTAGTGCAATGTTTTTAGTACCTACAGGCATTGCTGATTCTATAGAAAAGGTGCTCCAATATTCCGGGTTGACTCAACATCAAAAAACTTTGATTCAACCATGGCTTAATGTAGTAGGAAGATTGGTTTTAGGCTTTCTTCCAAAGGTTCATGCCACTCAAGAAGGGGTACATTATCATTATCCTTCATCAATTGGTTCGGCACAAACTTTCTCTCAAGGGCAAGTTTCCACTCTGTAC
Source organism: uncultured Parachlamydiaceae bacterium (assembly GCA_963752155.1). Classification (GTDB taxonomy): domain Bacteria; phylum Chlamydiota; class Chlamydiia; order Chlamydiales; family Parachlamydiaceae; genus JACCRY01. The sequence continues at coordinate 65,690 of CAVVXH010000002.1, forward strand.
GGAGACTCGCTCACTGTGGGTCTAAGTCTATCAATAAGACTTTCTTGCCAGCATAGGCTAAACCAGCCGCAAGGTTGATGCTAGAGGTCGTTTTCCCGCATCCTCCTTTTTGATTGGAGATGGCTATTTTGAACATTGATTGAGTCCTTGGGTTAAATGAGTCCGTAAGCCACCAATCTAATCCAGTCGCCTATTTAAGTAAACAGTGAATTGATGATTTACTGGAATCAATGATACTGCTAAGATGAGGAGCATCTCAATAATGGTGATAGCAAATCGATACAAGAAGAAGGTAAGAAATGGCTAAAAAACCTGTTAAAGAATTGCCTGAGAAGCCAAAAAGGGCTCGAATTACTTTGGAATGTTCCCCAGAAACGAGAAAAGCGATCAGGATTAAAGCTGCACAAAATGACAAGAGTATGAACGATTTCATTCTCTCGATAGTAATAGAAAAAATGGAAAAGAGTGAATAAATGCAGAGAGTACTGCTGTCAAATAGGGCCTCTTCAGAATATGGATAATGAGCAGTTAGTGATAGACGAGACGCTCGTGCGCCGCTTGGTGGCCAACCAATTCCCGCAATGGAAAGATCTATCAGTTAGGCCGGTCGCGCATCAAGGGTGGGACAATAGAACCTTTCATCTTGGCGAGGACATGCTTGTGCGCATGCCAAGTGCCGAAGACTATGCTGTGCAGGTTGAAAAGGAATATAAATGGTTGCCAAAATTGGCACCTTTGCTGCCTCTTCTCATTCCAGTCCCTATAACAATTGGAGAGCCTGCTGAAGGCTATCCATGGAGATGGTCGATCAACCGCTGGCTTCAAGGGGATATTGCTTCTTCTGCGCCCATAACGGATTTGAGTGACTTCGCGATCCAACTCGCGAAATTTCTTATTGCTTTGCAGCGCATCGATATAACTGATGGACCTCTGGCTGGATCTCATAGCTTTTATCGTGGTGGATCACTAACAACTTACGACTCTGAGACAAGGCATGCGCTGGCCTCCCTGAAGGGAAAGATTGATGTCAACACTGCGTCTGAGGTTTGGGAAGAGGCGCTTGCAACAACTTGGAAAGGTTTTCCTGTGTGGGTTCATGCCGACCTCAGCGCTGGCAATCTGTTGGTGCAAGAAGGACGGTTGAGTGCTGTCATCGATTTCGGACAGCTGGCAGTCGGAGATCCCGCCTGCGATCTAGCTATTGCCTGGACGCTGTTTAAAGGCGAAAGCCGGAAAGCCTTTCGAGCAATGCTTCCTCTCGACGCCGGTACATGGGCTCGAGGTCGTGCTTGGACTTTATGGAAGTTCTTGATTGTTGCAGCTGGCCTCACGGATTGGAATGCCCTTGAAGCCACACAACCCTGGCGCATCATTGATGAAGTGCTTGCAGATTACAGAGACAACAAGGACTCAACTGCATGCTGGGCATTTTGTAACGCATTATGAAGTAATCAATTAAATCGTTCTTTAGAAATTCTCAAAAAAATTCCGTCTTCAAGATGAAAAATATTTTTTTTGGGAATTTGAACGGACATCCAACCATGTGGAAAAATGGAAAATAATAAATAAAACCATCCGGCTGGATGTCCAGCTAACCAGCTATCTGGATTTCCAGAAATAAAATAACCCAAATTAATGGAAATCTGTTACTCCAGGATGACAATGTTGGGTGGTTGTCTGGTTTTATGGATGTCCAGTTTGTTGGTTTATTGGTATAATGGCTGGCTTAAAAGATTTCCAGATGGTTGTCTGGTTTTCCGGTAATCCATTTACGTGTTTAACTGGAATTCCAGAAACCCAACTGTATTAATTTAATTGACCTACATATAATTACCAATTTTGTTGCATTAGGCTAAGGATTTACAGGTTGATTTTTCTTCCATCTTTAAATCAAAATTTACAACGATCCTGTCTATTTATTCGAGATGAGTACGGATATTAAAATATGTTGCATTTCTGGATGGATAGGTGGTTTTCTGGTTTTCCAGCTATATGGGTTCCCAACCACTGATTATGCATCGAACTTCGATTCCAACTCTACCAATTCCAATATTCACTGCTTCTGTGACTCATAGTGAAGCAGAATGGCATTGATAAATGAACATTCCAGAGCAACTTCTACTTTCGCCACCTCACTCAACAATCAAAGCAGAAATCGTTCTAGTCAAAGATTTGATCAGAAATGTTCAATGATGATTATTTTACCAGCAGCGCCTGTACCGCCTGCTCCTGAATTGGCTTGCGATGATATCCCTCCTCCACCACCACTACCGGCACCACCAGGGAAACCTCCATTTCCGCCAGTTCCTCCTGTCGTTCCAACTTTTGCTCCGCCGCCGCCTCCACCACCAGTACCACCACTAACTAAACCTCCAGTTGTAAGAGCAGAATTTCCATTACCACCGTTTAGGGTTCCTGTTTCTATTCCTCCGGACCCACCGGTTATCTTCACAATAGAATTTGCATTTGTAATATTGCCGCCGGTTCCCCCAGATCTTGCAGTGCTCGTATCTCCGCCACCACCACCGCCTCCTCCAGTAGGTAATATATTACCTACTACTGCTTGTACGCTAGTTGATGAAGCTATAGTTCCACCAGTGCCCGTGCTAGCAGCAATTGAAGGAGCAAATTCAGTATATAAATTACCACCAGAAGAGGCAGAGGTGTTAGTAGTTGTCCCTGCATTTCCAGGATTTCCACCAGCACTTATCAAATTTCCAAATGTTGTGTTATTCCCCGATGTTCCAGCATTACCGTTTGTGTTATCTGTTGTTTGTGTTACACCACCATTTGCAGATGCTCCCACTGAATATGATTCGGTATCACCAAAAAAAGAAGCAGGAATCGTATAGTATCCTGCTCCTCCAGAACCTCCTCCTCCCCCACCGGAAGATACTGTAGATGATCCTTTTCTTCCAGAACCACCGCCAGCACCTCCACCCCATAAAAATACTTCAACCCACTGAGTACGAGAGTCCTTAGTCCATGTTCCAGAAGAAGTAAAGGTAGAGACTTTAGTTGAACCATTTATACTATTGCGTAAAACCATATTTACCCCTTTTTAGAAGTGCTCGATGACTATTATTTTACCAGCGGATCCTGTACCACCAGCTCCTGAATTGGCTTGTGCGGATATTCCCCCGCCTCCGCCACCACCTGCACCTCCAGGAGTACCTCCGTTTCCTCCAGTCCCTCCTGTCGCGCCAGCTTTTGCTCCGCCGCCTCCACCGCCAGCAGAACCACCACAAATTAATCCACCGCTAGTCACAGAAGGATTTCCGTTACCACCATTTAGCGTGCCTGTTTCTATTCCTGCGGTTCCGCCGGCTACATAAGTAACACCATTTGAATTATTAATTGCCCCGCCAGATCCTCCAGATCTTGCAGTAACAGTATCACCACCGCCGCCACCGCCACCTCCTGTAGGTGAGAAAGTAATTACTGCTGCTGTTGTATCTCCTGCGGTATTTCTTCCAGCACCACCAGGATTAGTTACAACGGAGGAAATAGCATATGAAGTGTTTAATCCTCCACCGACACCATTGATACCTGATGAAGTTCCTCCGCCTTGGCCCGCACCTCCACCAACAGCTATCATATTTCCAAATGTTGTATTACCTCCGGTAGTTCCATTATTACCATTTGTCGCATCTACGGTTTGGGCTACTGCCCCACCAGCGCTAGCTCCAATTGTATAAGACTCTGTGGATCCAAAAAATGAAGAAGGAGCTGCAAAATATCCTGAGCCTCCAGAACCACCACCGCCACCTCCGGAAGATGAAGCGCTAGTTCCTTTTCTTCCGGAAGCTCCACCACCACCTCCACCCCATAAAAATACTTCTATCCACTTCGTGCGAGAGTCCTTTGTCCATGTTCCAGAACTAGAAGTATAAGTTGTGATCTTAATTGAACCGTTTATAGCATTATTTGTGGCCACAAGTACTCCTTATTCGTTAGAAAGACTCTAACGCTCCTTGTAAATTTACAGATAAAATACTTGCTGCTAACCGTGCTTTAGCTTCGTTATAGGCGGCTTCTCTCTCAGCTTTGCTGGTATCATCCTCAGGAGGTTTCATAATAGAAAGAGGTCTTACATAATCCTGTAAGTTTTCCATCCAGATATCTCCCATTGCAGCTTCCTGGGTTTCTTTTACCACGTAACCTGCTGGCGGTTGCCATTGAGTCACTCCATCCCACATAATGACATTGGTAACCACATTTTTTTGATCTATGACTGCATATCTACTGCTCATCAATTTCTCCTTTAAAATATTTCAAACACGAGTTTAAACGACGGTCAAGTTTCCAACTGAACTTAGAACTCTCCATGTCGTATTGGCAACTACGCAAAGGCACTCTAAAGCATCTCCAGCGTCTGTCGAGGCTAGGCTTCCGCCAACTCCAGCAGTTGTTGCCACGTTTCCAAATTTAACTGTTTGGGATGCATTCTGTGCCAATAACCAACCGCCTGCACCATTTCCTGCAATTCTGAAAACGGTTCCTTGTGCTGCTGTGGCTGGGAGAGTCAAAGTGCATAAGGAGGCATTATCTGCTATATAGCCAGTATTAACAGCGATTGCTTGAGAAGTGCCAGTTACATCTACCCATGAAGAAACGCCGCCACTGCCACCAGAAGAGGCAGCCCATTTAACACCTGAAGTCTGAGAAGAATCGGCTGTTAAAACAAAATTGTCTGTTCCAACTGTAAGAGGGGTGAATGTACCTGCTCCTGTGCCAACAAGGATAACTCCTTTTGCTGTATAGTCAGCAAAGCCTATTAAAGTATCTGCTGCTCTGTTTGGGAATGTATAAACGCCAGCACCAGCAAATTGATTAGTGAGAGTGAAATCTCCACTACCATTATGTGTGACTGTTCTTTTGGTGGTTCCACCACCAATGCTAAATCCAACCGATAGGTTAGAGATGTCTAGGTTAACTGATGAATTGTGAGCCATTTTTTGCCTCTTGTTAAATTTTAACGAAACTCATATCGAGTTGTTTTTACTGTTCTAGTGACATTACCAGTCGATTTCTGAAAATATTTGAGTCTTTGAATATATGAGTTTCTGTCTGAATTTTTTGAGGTGTGAAAATAGCCTATCTTCGAGCTAAAAATTAACACTGAGAAGTATATAGCCTCACATTCCTTTCATTTTTTAGAGCTGATTTGTTTTAATTTTTGTTTTGGTTTGTTATTTATTTTTGGCGCTTCCAGCAGTTTGACTTCTTGGGCGATGTATTGCTGGCTTTGAGTAATCAATTGGCTCAGGGAGCTTTCAATAACAAGAAATTTATTTCTCATTTCTTCTATTGCTTGCTGAAGTGCAAATATGCGATTGACTTCGGTTTGCTGCTGGAGGAGCAATCTTTTAGGGGCGCAGTCTTTAATGACTTTTGGTTGACCCTGCCCATTTTCTTGCCACCAAGACTCTAGATAATTGGGGCAATCTCTTTCCGAAGAACATAGTTTTGCCTTTACGAAAGGACAATTTTCACCGCATGAAGTGCATTCCATTGAGTTACCTATTTAGTTAAGCTTGTTTTTGACATAAAATTCCTACGACTGCCAATGGCCTCCAAGTGGCTCCATGATTGTGGGGCTGAGAAGCTCCTATTGCATTTGAAGAACTATTCATCCCTTCTGTTGTTCCTTGTCTTGGTCGTTGATTTTTGGCTCCGTGGGCATAATGCGAACTCGTATTGCTTTGATCAGAACCAAAAAAGTACTGGTGAGTATGGTTCGGGATTTGATTAATGGTTAGGCCGACACCTGGCTGCTGCCAAGTTCCTGCTACGGTGTTACCTGCTGGTCCATAAAGACCGCCTCGAAGAGCTAAAACGCAATCCCCTAAAAAATTGATTGGTAGCCATCCATCTGGAGCAACGTTTTGATAAAACCAGCATAAAGTTCCTGCTGCAAAACCGACCTGATCAAATCTAATCTGATAGTTGCTTGCAGCGCGCCTTATCATAAAAAGATCGCTCGCCACAGCTGATCCATTAGGTAATGTTGGGAAGAGAGAAATATCAATCGTTCGAACTTTATCAATCGTCACTTGTTTATCGGTTAATCCTTGGCGAATGATCGTTGTATCCCCATCATCTGCAACAGAAGCGACTGGTAAGCCTGGAATTTGTACTGACATAAATCTCCTTAAGGTGTTGGGTACGTTTTTGTCTGGCCCCAAACAAGAATATCTGTAGCTGTGCCGCCATTAACGATTTGATTTCCTGCTAAAGTTCCTGCCCCAAGACTCAAGGTATTATTCGAAATGACCGTCAAAGTAGGAGCTAATCCTGGTTTTTTTGCTCCAACGGCAAAAATGTATCGAGTGGGGTTGGCTAAATCTACGGCGGTTAGAGTAATCAAAGTTCCGACTGTCCCGTCATAGGGGAAAAGACCTACTCCATTTCCATCGGTCAAAATAGCTAATTCCTCCTGCTGTTTTAAGAAGGCCAGCCAGCGATTTGTGTATCTTCCCAACCAGTTGAACCAATTTCGAGGTGGAAATTCTAAACGAGCCCAACCTTCTAATTTTTTTTCAGTAGGCGGTTCAAGAACGTTGTTTTGTCCTGATATTGGATCTACAACATCATTTTCTGCCCATTCAGGTAAAATTGTAGGTTTAAGCACCATTGTTAACTCCTTAAGGTATTGGCGGCTGCGAGCCGTTAAACATGATGACTTCGGCTAATTGTCCAGCCCCTGTCGTATCAATAGGGATTCCAAATTCGGCAAAACCTCCGCCAAAAGTTGGATTAGTCACTCTGCCAGCTTGCACAGCTAGAAGATCGCCTGTATTAATTTCTAAATTTTCCAAATCAAATGGATTAGCTTCATTAGGTGCGACAAGAAGTAGATCTTCGACGGGGTCCCCGCTAAAAACAAAAGGAAGCGGAACATTGTAAGTTGCAGTAATGGGAGTGTATTGAACGCCTGCTGGACTGACAGATTGAATAGCAGTAACAAGTTGTTCGGGAGGATTTGGAAACACCAGACCATCAGTGGACATTTGAAAAGCTGCGGGATAATATTCATGGTAACGGATTTTATTCGCTTTTGTGAGGAATTTGAGAACGGTAATGACTTCTTCAGGTGTGCCATTTGCCTTATTTATAAAAATTTGAAACTTCAGTCTTTCTCTGTAATCTTCATCGGATTCATTTGGTAAACGCGCAAGACCAAGAATTTCACCAAGTCCATCCAGCTGCATTCCAATTGAGGTTTCCAAGGAGCGTTGAAATTTTAAGTCTTGATCGACATTGTCTATTTCTTGCATTGACGTGACAAAGGCACGAATAAATCTTTGAAAACGGCTATATTCTCCATCAACGAGACTTTGCTGAAATTGACCTGCCAAAAGGGCAATTGCTCTTTGAACGTGATTGGTTATTCTAACCATGTCACCTCCTCAAACAGTAGGGTCAACCATTTTGTTGACGTTAGCATAATGGTTGTTATCATACTGTCACCGTGATTCTTGTTAGATCAAAGACGGATATTTCATTTTCTGCGATAACGATATCTGCTGTACCAAATAGGGGAGTATCCCCTGGTTCATTCGTGGATGCAATTTGCATCACGCCGCTAGCGATTCCGGGAACACTAAAAATCTGAGCAAGGACGCGTTGTAATAGAACGTCTATGCCTATACCTAAAGTAGATCCATATGTGTTAATGGCTGCTGCCACTAAGTCTTGACCATTTGGAGGAAATACTTCCTCTGCATATAGGGTTAAGGCAACCGTAACCCAAATGTAGATTGGGGTGGGGCGGCTAAAATTGATGACTTGGAATTCACCTTGTGAGTCGGTGATGGTAAACGCAGTATTCCCGAATGTTTGGATACCTGCTGGTTTCGTGGTCCAGATTTTATTTGCGACGTCAGCATCAGTGCCTCCTTGTACGACAGCTTCAAAACTTTTTGGAACTCTTCCGCCTTTAATAACCGCCGTTGCTTGTGAAGCTCCTCCGCTGACAGTGAAATCATTGGGGATCATTGTTACTTCAATAGCGGTTGCCATATCCATAGTGATGGTTCTATTGGCTGTCCCGCCAACGGTTGCAGAAACAACTTCAGGTTGATTTTGAATCAAGGCAGCAATTACGTTCATGGTAGCTAAATGAGAAGTTGCAAAGGTGACGGTTGGCAATGTCGTACCATTTAAAACGACGACTATGGTATTTCCTGTGACCAAATCTTGATTTAATACGATCAGAATTGGTTCTTGAGTCAATGTACTATTTTCGAAAACTAGAGCAGATATTACCCCAGGTACTTGCTGAAGCAACCTTGCTCTTATAGATTCAACTGTGCCAGCTCCCAAGAGTCGAAGCGAATTGTTTCGACGTATTCTTAATTCGGCATCCGTTTCAATGAAACGTCCTGTCACTCCAGCCTTAAGGTTATTTATTGATATCCAACCTGAAATGGGAGTGAGGATTTCGGTCAATGTATTGACAGGGGCAGCGATTGGACCAAAATCTTGGGATAGAAAAACAACAGGAGTAGATTGGGCAGTGATGCTTAAATTAGTTCCAACAGCAATGGAAAAAGGAACGTCTGACTCATCAGCATTGATGGTTATGGTTCCATCCATATTATCTATGGCCGCCACAGGTTGAATCCCAGCATTGACTACGGAAGCAAGGGCTGCTGTTAATGCGTTATTTGATGCTGGGGTTTGATAAGTAATTGCATAGGTAGGTTGGCTTGCTCCGCCAGTGATCACGATTGAATTGACTATGGCATTGAACCCAACATTTGGAATGATGGTGATAATATTTGGATTCGTTGGTGTTGCAGAAAGAACGGCAGGGGAAGTGGCAATCTGTGCAGCTAATAGAGCCAAAGTTGTGTTGTTATTCGTAGTAAAAGGTACCGCTGCTAATTGAACTCCATTGATGGTAGCAACTATTGAATTGGAAGTAACAAAACTCCCTGTAAAGGTGATGATAGGCAGCGAATATGAAAAGGCCTGATTGTTGATTAGAGCCGTATAAATTTGAGCTGCCAAAGCGCTAACTTGAATAGTTGCGGATGCTGCCTGTGTTCTTGTAATAATCGTGTTTTGTTGAGCAAAGAACACAGCTCCGGTATCGGGGATTCTAGCGAGGGCTCCTTGATTGATAAGAGTGCCATCTAATCCAGCGCAGACGCCTATAACTCTAGTTTGTTGAGCGGCAAGTCGAGTGATGCCATTTAATTGAACGACGTTATCGAGGCTGATCCCTTCCGCGAAGTTGGGATATTGGCTGAAATAAACATCCTCCATATTTTCCCAAAGATCGGCTAATACTTTTGAAAATACTCCGATTTGCTGGCCAAATATAGATTGCGGATCTAAGTTGATATCGCCAAATTCTGCGAGCAGCTGATTTTCTAAATCAGTTTGAATATCGACTAATCGTTTAGCTTTAAATCCCTGAGCGGTTAAACCAAATGTCATGTTAGTAATTCCTGCGTTATTGTGATCTGCCCTTGGACAGTGTCCACAGAGAAAGTCACGGAATAAATACGCCGTGTATCGTCAAAATTACTTGTGAAACTGAGAATTTGGTTTACACCTCGAGTAGAAAGAATCTCTTGCTTGAGAACGCTTTCCATTCGAATTTGATTGGGGGATTTGATGAAAAAATCTTGATAATAGGAAACGCCTGCAGTGATATCTAAGAACCATTCTCCCAAAATAAAGCGCAAGCGAATAGCTAGATTTTGAGCGATCTGGTCTTGATCCTCAACGAATTGCAAGTCAAAATCTTGTAAGAGTAAATCGCCAGTTGTTGTGTCTAGCGCTATATCTTTCATGAAGCCTCGTTAACTCAAAAACGTTTCCTAATACGTTTACACATGGGTATTTGAGTTAATTAAGGCTATTGGATACTTGAGTAGTTTTTAAGGGATTGTACCCTTAAGAGCATCTATAGATGCTTTCAATGAGGCATATGTCGGCACAGTGCCTTGGAATATTGGGTTTCCAACTGCGGTTGTCACAGAGGTTGTCAAAATTCCTAGTATTTTACTGACAATATCGAGAACTTCTGTAGAGCTGTTCCCGATCGCCACTTTACCAGCAGTTTCAATTTGAATGTCACCACTTTCTTTGATTCTTATATTAGAGCTTTTATAAGTTAAAAGCACGTCCGAGTTGTTCTCAGCTAAAGAATTTTCTGTAAAAGGAAAAAGCCCCATGATTGCAACAGCATCGGATAAGTCGAATTTCCTTGGATCGTTGGGTGCTACATTGCCTCCTACTGATTTCCAAAGATCTGTACTCCTTTCAATAAACAAAAGCAAGCAGGTGTCGCCTTGAACAACTGGGAAAGTCAAACTAGCACCGCCTGCTTTTGGAAAAATTACTGGGACATTACTTAAAATAGGCAAATCCAATGTTGTCCCATCTAAATAACTCTTTTTCAAGGCCGGTTGAATTTCAGCTTTTTGTTTCGTATAGTCATAAGAAACAATGACTCCTGGCAAAGCGGTATGGACATCATAAAGCTGAAATTGAATTGCTTGTCTTAAAGCATCAGTGATCGTCGTCATTCTTCATCACCTTGTGCTATTGTTAAACAATCAAGGAGACCATCGCGGATTTTGGATAAAGCCCAACCTAATTCTTCTAAGCCATCATCGTTATTTAAATAATGATTTACAAACTGATCCCTTTTATATCGATCGCCCCAGCCACAAAATTCAATATTTAGTAACTGGTCGAGTTTTTCTCTTATTCTTCCTAAATCTTCTAAACGTTCTGCTTTCATACTAAAATCACTTCCATTATTGATCGCCAATTTGGACCGAATAAATCTCCCTCATGCTTTATAGAAAATACCGCATAAGGTCCATTAAGTCCGATTCTTTCAGATTTGATATTAAGCCTATCACCAGGGAGAATATCAGGGCGAAGAGTGGTTTGAACGATATATCCAGTTCGAGGGCCATCCAGATAGACAGCCGCTCTCTTATCTGTATAGCGCTGAGGAATTCCGATCATGCCAGTGTCGGCATTGATTTCTATGGCTGGTTTTGAAGTTGTTCCATATTGAGGAATGATTTGAAGCTTTCCATTTTGAACGCTCCATCTCAGACCGAGTCTTAAAACTGCTTTATCTAGGGCGTTTTTACCCATTCCAGCATATTCGAACCCTTGCTCATAAACAACATTGTCAGTAGCAGTAAACTCAGAAATAGATAGCCCAAGTTGATCGGCGATCGTTTGGACAACCTGACGGACTGGGACCTTTTCCTTGAAGCTAACGGTAATAGACTTCTGGTTAAGAATTCTTTCTCCGTCTCCGCAGTCAAGTGTAGTGACGATTTCTGGCTGATCATAGGCATGGCTGACTTGGGTGGTATTACCAATGAAAAGCAATTGTTCACCCGCGTCTTCTCGATACCCGGCGGATAAGATAACTTGGTCTCCATAATCTTTAATCCTGTTCCTATTTTCTTGACTGAGGTTCCAAATTTTTACAGATGCTGTATTGGTTGACCAGCTCAAATTCTTCTGAATAGAAAAGGAAATGCGAAGAGCTGACAGCTTAATTGAGCCAATATAGCCATTAAAAGTATTGTTTCTCAATCCAACTTCTACGGATGCTATTCGATCAAACCTGGCCATTTAAGCGAACTCCCCGAGAGAATAATAGATGAGTTCAGTTACCTCGCCCATGTCTAGACGTTGAATTTTTCCTTCTCCTCCAATGATATTTTGGCAAACGATATCTCCTGTGGGTTTGCCATCATTGACATATTGAGAGGTTAAGTTATAGTTAGCGACGACTTTTATCCCAAGAATGATGGGAACTAAATCGCGAGTTAGAATATCCATGACCCAGTATTCATTCATTGCGTTCCATCTAAAAGATAAAACGAATGTTTTATTATCCAACTCAATTTGTTCTTGCCATTGGGCGGGTTCTTTAAAAGGAATAATTTGCATTACACCACTCCTAAGATTAAATTTTTGCTGGCTAATACGTTAGGGAGAATCGTGGGTTGCACAGAGATCAAGGATTGCACGCCTACATTAATCCCGCTTGAGGCCTGATCTTTTAGACTATTGACAGGATCATTTTGAATCAGGGGATAATTGGCGTTGGAAGCTACAATGTCTCGAGGAATTTTGTTTTGTACTCCACCGAAAACATTTCCTTGGTCAAGTTGCAATCTAACGCTTGTATCTATGATGAGCCTTTGTAATTCGATTGTAAAAGTTAAAGACTGACCTGTCTTTATATCTCTGGGGACATCTAAAACGGTAATAGCCATGTTTTGATATACTTTTAAACCTGTGACCACGGTCACAGGCTGCCTGGATTGATGAAGAGCGATGAGACGGTTAAATGCATCGATTGAGCGATTAAAAGGGGCAAAAATACTCAAAGGAGTATCTGAAACAAGGCCGACCAACACTAAAACGTCGGGTTCGTTGATAATATGATCCGATATGATTGTTCCATCTTCAATCGGATAGTTCGTTACGCGCGAAGAGAAGCGATGCTCTTCCCGAATGGTAACATCTAGATCGATTGACCCAACTTTTGGGCTAGGATATTTTTTTCCAAATAGCAGAGATAAAACCATTACTCCACCTGAGGATTGTTGTTATAGATTTCCCTAATCTTATCTATGAAAGCATTGTCAAAAGCTTCATCGAAAGACTGGTGAATAGCGATTTGCTGCTGATCAGTCGTTCCTGGAGGAATCTGCATATCGACTTTAGTATTGATATTGAAATTGGCTGGAAGCTTGCCTTGTTTTTGTTGTTCTATCAAGGCATTGAAAAAGAAGGCGTCTTCCTCGTCCACTTTTCTTTTAACCATATTAAGAGTTTCACCGCCGAATAATTTGGCAACTTCTTCGGTTATCGCATCCGCAATAAACGAAAAGCCCCCCTTAATTCCTTCTGTGGAAAAGACATCTGCAATCACTCCAAAGCCTTTAAAAGCATCTCCATTCAAAATCTGAGTGAATATTCCAAGAGCCTCAGTGATGGCGGGTAAGAGCTTAACTACGAAAACTTCTGTCAGTTGTGTCAGCTGATTTTTAAAAACCGCTAGATTTCGAGAATATTGACTTAGACTGGGGATTCCATCTTTCAAGGCCTTAGCATATTCGGTATGTTTTTCTGTCAGCAATCCAATGCTATCGCCGGCTGCCTTGGCGAAATCTATATATTTTTGGGCGTCTTTTTCACCAAAGAAAGCGACAGCAACCTTTAATTTATCTCGATCATTGCTGAGAGTATTAATATGCTTGAGGATGTCGATAAATAATTGATTGGCATTCTTCAATTCACCAGTGAAATTATCTCTAATTTCTATCCCTGTGTAATAAGCAATTTCTTGAAGCTGTCCCATTCCCCATTGAGCATCTTGAAGCATTTTATTCAAACCGGAAAGGGTAGCATCAAAATTGCTTGGATCAATTCTAAATTCTTCGGCAGCCTTTCTTAACTTGATAAATTCTTCGAATGAAATGCCAATACTCTTAGCGAGATCATTGGCATCCAATGTGGCATTTGCAATGTCATTGAAAAAGTCTAGGGTTTTAGCAACGAATGCAGTTGCAGCTGTTGCTGCAATAGCAAATTTTGTTTTAAAACCTATGATTGTGCGATTAAATTGCTCAACGCCTCTTTGATCGACTTGAAAGCCTAATCTAGTGACTAATTCTCTAACGACTGTCATTTCTTCGACCTTTCCTTTTAGATTCTTCCATCAGGTCGAGTCGCATATCCAGCAAGGCATTTGCCCTCAACAGATCATCTAGATTCCATGTGCGCTCGATTTCCTCTAAAGAGGCTATTCCTTCTAATACTAACCGCCAGAGAAGGAACTCATCTTTTAATTCCGTATGGAGGTTTTTCTCGTATCTGGCTGACGATTCTGCGGCATCGGTGTTGCTTCCTTGAATAGGCCTCCAATACCGCTCTCCCCAAAAAAAGAACCGAAATTGCAATCTACCACGAAGGCCAAGACCTGCATCAAAGTTGGTAGATCGCCTGCAAATTCAACATCTATTACAGAATCGGTTAATTCCATTCCCTCTTTTCTGACTCCTTGGCATAGCTCAAGGACTAAACTTTCAAATGTTTTGTCATCCAATTGGGACATTAAAGATTCAATAGCTTTGACAGCTTCTCCTTTTGAAAAAGGAAGCCCGGCCATGCTTTGATCTTTGCCTCCAGGAAGGAATAATTGAGCCAAAGCAGGTCCAAAGATCCGCAAAAGCTTTGCCTTCATTCTTAAAGCTCTTCTAGCGGGTAACTGAGTACAGGTATAAACCGATCCATTGATTTGTTTTTCTCGTGTTTCAATCATTAGACGTTTACTCCATTGCTACCAACGAAGACGTCCAGATCAACTAGATCAAGAACCCAATCGCGATTAGCTAAATCTTTACCGAATTCAGAAGATGGATATTTCTTCACCCAGCCAGTAGCGCTGAAGTAAAGCGAATTCCCGCTCAAGTCTTTGATTAAGATAGGCACTACCCCTGCATTCGTTAACTCATCAATATTAGCAAATCCTGAAAGCACATCATTGCTAGGGCTTGATTGTTTTAAGGTTAGTGTCATACTTCCTGAGCGATTGTTACTTTTGATACGCGTGCTTGTACCATCCGCGCCAGTAACTTTCGCCCATTGATCGTCATCTCTATCAACTGTTAAGAAAGTTCCATCAGCGAAGCCGCTCATAGGAATCCCACCCACTGTAATAATGACCTGCTTAGGGTCATAAGTTCTTACTGACATAATTATCTCCTAAGTATTTAAACGGTGACTGTTCCAGTGATATTCACAGCATGGATAGCTCCAGCCAAAGTCGCCTGGAATTTGACGTTTTTCAAAATTCGATTAGTCTTATCGATTGTAGGAACGTCTGCAGCTTTTGGAACTGTCACAATCGGAGCCGGGTCACTGGCAATAAAATTATTGCTGATTCCCAGTTGTAAAGCCCTTTTCACTTGGGCTTCAATCGCAGTGATCCCTGCATCTGTGTAAGGCACTTTAGGATTGTTAACCAAAACCGAGTAGACGAATTCTTGGATCCTTGAAGTTAACCAGTCAATTCCTCGCACGATATCGATGAATTCCCCTTGGGCCATGGTCCCTTCGCGAGTGATTCCAACCCCTCCGATAAACTCATAAGTATTGGCTTTTTTATTTCTAGCATTCTGAGATTGAGTGCTGGTTAAATTGGAATAAGCAATTGAATTCAGCCTTTTGAATTTCCAAGTTTCTGAACCAGGCTCTAAAGGAAGGACACCGCCAAACCAAGCGCATTCGGGGAAATCGCTGTTTGCATCTTGATGGTAAAGAACAAACGTTCTTACATAGCCAAATTGATTGCATTTAGCGGCTACAGAAGTCGTATCTACGCCAGCTGCTTGATTGATAATATTCGGATCTGACGAAGCTGTGCCAAAGATTTTCACTTGAGATTCTGTCCAAGCAGCGACTGCTAAGACGGTTGCCGAAGTTCTATCCGTCAAAGCCAAAGCATACCAAGTATCGTCTACAGCCTGAATAGCAGTTAAATCGGTCACCACTGGATCAGATGCTGAAAAAGGCTGAATAACCAAACCAAATTCTTTGCTTAGGATTCCCTCGGAAACAGATAAAACAAAACCTGTGCCTGGAACATTGGCTGATAATTCAAAACTTCCGTTTAAATTATCAGTTGCACCAACCGGTACTTGAGTTTGCGTTGCAATGACTGCAACCAAGCCCGCTGCAATATCTTCATTACTTTGGACTTCATTGGGGCTTATGTATGTAAAAGGAACTCCATTGATCGTCACTACATAATTGGTATTGGGCTCAACTTGAGTAACCGTCACCACTGCTTGATCTGGATTTACAATGTCTGTGCTCACCGACAAGGTATAGGGAACGCCAGGAACATCAGCCACTAAATTAATGGTCCCGTCTGGCACGACAGGCTCGCTTGCTGTCACACCTAAGACTGCTGCATTAATGGCAGTGGTCAATGAATTGGCAATGGTTAAATTAGAAACTGGCTGTAATGGATTTGTGATCGTAGCTGTAGGCTGGCTTGCTCCCAAAGTAACGACAAAACTATTGATAATCGCGTTTGTATTTGGCTGACCCGCAACATCCAAAATTAAATTATTTCCGCTCAGAGTCGCTGAAGAGACAGCAGGATTGGCTTCTAAAGCAGCTACTACCAAACCCATTGTCGTGGCTTGATCGACGGAAAAAACAATAGGAGTAAGCGGTACACCATTTAAAGTGATGGCAATTGAATTACTTGCTACAAAGTTCCCGCTCATCACAACATGAGATTCTTGAGCTGTAGGAGCCGAAGGAATCGTGATGCCATTTGAATCAATCGTTACAGTATAATTGAATGGAGCCATTGCGGTTTCAACAAAAACGCTCGCATTATTTACTGTTCTTCGCCCAATAGCTATTTGCTGTTGACTTAAAGCTTGGCTGAAAGCCTCTTGAGCAGCAATATATTCCAAATCTGTCGATTCAAAATCTGCGGCTACTCCTGAAAGACTCGTATAAAATCTGATGCGGTCATCAAACCGCTTGTGAGTTCCTAAGATCATTAGAGTGCCAAATCCGGCCTCTGAGACTGTTTGGGTATCTCTCGTAATCTGGACATTTACGATATCGCTTAATGGCATAACTCCTCCTAAGGTATTGTGATGGTGTGGTCATAAACCACGCTTCCGCCAGCATCTTGATAAATTTCTTCAACCTGAACTGTTTGGATGAGACCCAAATTATCAGTGTAGTTTTGGCCTATTCTAAAGAGGACATCCATAGCTGCTCGTTTTTCGAATCTTGAATCGAGAAGTTCCGTGACATCGCTAATAGCAAAATGATTCACGAAGACGATGCCGTTAGCTCTTAAGGTGTCCAATACAGTTTGCATTTGCAGGCTGCTTCTTAAATTCTCTAGGCGAGTAATGCAATCGCCTCCATAAGTTTGAATCTGCAAAGTGAATTCTCTATCACCTACCATGTCAACTAACCCATTGACATCAGATTCTGGAGTATAGTCTTCGCCGATCTGGTTCAAGCTTGAGAGGAATAAAGTCACGTATGGCTGGGCTGGGCGCGGAGCATTTTCATTCAAAAAAATGACAGAAGCGCCCCCGCTATTTGCCGTTGCCCAGCTATATAGATTTGTTTTTATCGTCTCAAAATTAAGCGGCATCTTCTACCCCATACAACACGAGCACAGAATGAAGCTCGAAGCCTTGCTGATAATAGGTGTCATATTTGACATCGAATAACTTCCATGCATTGGCTGTCACTTCATTGAGGAAGTCATTGAGCCTGTCTTCTAACGTCATAAAAGAAGTGTCTGAAATAATTTTTGCTTTCATGGTTTTTCAATTCCTTTTTATTGTCCTTCGAGCCTTAAAACTAAGTATTTATAATGGTTTACCAGCCCCATTGCTGGTGCGTTTTGCCATGGAAAAACCTGAACCACTTCAAAAGTTTTTCCGAAGAAAAGAACAAGGTCGGGATTTACACTTGTGACCGTATTGATGAGGGTTGAAGTAAAAAGCTTATAGCCTTCTGAATCTCTTCTTGCCTCTGGCAGCTCCTGCATTTCTTCACCCTTCATGGGCTGGATGCTGGAAGTTATTTGAGTATCTGTGTAAGCGCCATCAATCCAGCGCCCATTCGTATAACCTCCGCTTTGAAAGCGACGAAGTATTACTGGAGAGCGAAAGATTTCAAATGGCGATGTCATTTGAGTACCACCTTATAGCGCACTGACTGCACCATCTGACCGAAGTCAATTAAAGGTTTGGAGCTTTTTTTAATAGCGATAGTCCTTGGAGAATTGGGAGGGGAAACAATTGCACGGATTTTTTGAACAATTAGTTTTGTCATTAGCTGTCCTATCAATCCTAACGATTTTTCTGTTGTTCTTTTACCGTCCAAAATTTTAGTGTATTCGCCCTGTATCGCCTTGTTTATTAATGCCTTGTTCTCATCAAAGCTTGTAGACATAAAGGGTCTGGCTGGAATTGTATTCGTCCCGAATTCATTCCCTGCTGCTATTTGAGGAATTGAAAGTCCAGCAGTTTGCTTCCGCTGTCCTTTTACCTGTGTCTTTGTGGCGGTTCCCTCTTGAAAACCGACCTTGACGTAGGAGCCATCGAGCAAAGCAATTTGCCGTTGGATTTCATCAAATCCTAGATCCTTATCCTTGACAACAGCACGCATTGATCACCGCAAAATTAGGGGGTAAATTCGTTACAGTTGAACCGATGACGGTTCGTTTGATCAAATCTTTGTACAACCTGCCATATTGGGTGGCATTCAGGATGGAAGAATCGGGCGAGATTGCAAGCCCAATGGACAGTTCTCCCTCGCTGAGATTAGTAGCCACTCCTGTTTGAGGACTGGTTTGCAATTGAAGCCAATGAGCCAAAAGATAGACGTAAGCTAGCACGCCGCAGCAAGATAAGACCTGTTCATTGACTTGGCATCTCAACAAACCAATCATGGTATTGTAGTTAGCCAACTTCGTTGGATCGGTCGTATAGAACTGCGGTGCAATAACGAATAACGTATCAATTATCGTTTGACTTGGTATTGGATCCGAAATGCTCATTTTCCTCTTCCTCCGCTTGATGAGAAATTTTATGAAGCTGTTTTTTAGCTGCATCTACGACTTTGTCACGGCCATCTTCATCGATAATTCGAGTCAGATAGGCGTGGTCATAAATTTGAGGGATGAGTTTCATCATCTCCTTAACAGACTTCTTGCCATCCGCTTCCTTGTCTGAAGATTCGGGAATAATCACGATGATCCCTTCTTCGACCCTATGTTGAAATAAAGGGTGAAGGAGGAGGGCTTTGAGTTCGCCCTCCGGAATCTCATTGATCCCTGGCATCAGGCGGCTGGTGAAGTTACAATAGTAGACGTTCTTACCGTTGTACTTGACTAAAGCCATTAGATTCCCTCCCCGATCGACAGTGAAAGTGGATAATAGATGATGATCCCGCCGTAACGAGATTCGCAGTTTACGATGAACTCAAGGCCACGTTCTTGAGGTGGATATTGAGTAAATGGCATTGGAATCTCCATCGTGAGCTTATCAGGGTTCTTCTCATAAGCGATCATGATGTCAACACCGCCAGGGCCTGCACCCTTCAATTCTGGAACCCAGTCCACAGTTGTGATGAACGGATTATTTTGAATAAAATATTCCAAAATCGTCGTATCGCTGTTAGCGGAACGAGGAGTTGAAGAGATCAACGTGTATTGATCGATAGGAAGAATCAACGTGTTAGGCATTTCAACCCCATTTGTGAGGCCTACAATACCGTTGGACAATTGATTCATATCGCGCAAGATTTGATCAGGTGTTTTATTGACCCAAAGTGTAGAAGCGCCTGTACCATCTGCAGGAACAGAAGCTGCTGGAATGTTTGGGTTATTAGTCAGACCAAGGATGTTGGAACCATTATCTCCAAACCAGGCAAGCTTATTCACCTTTTGGTCATTGGCTCTTCGAGTGGCGTTTGCCTGACGTTGTGTAAGACTTCTGCCTACAAACATCGCGGCTCTAATTTCCTGCATCGAATACCCATAGCTGGCTCCAATGGATTTCACTGGAGTGATGAATTCCTTACCGCGAATATCGCAACGAGGGAAGTCATCGGCATAGCTCGAAATGATTCGTGCAAGACCTGTTTCTTCAAACGATTGGTAAGTGATCGATTCCGCACCCGCACCAGCTTCTGTGCTAACAGGAATTAGCTTGATCGCTTTTAGCGGAGGGAATTCAATGTCGTACGACTTTGATTTTATGGACTCGAGCTCACGAGCAAAGAACGCAGTCTCTGCCGAGTCGAGATTAACGCTTACAATTCTATCCATTTTACCTTCTCCTTAGTTCGGCAAGTTGATTTCTAATGTTGCAAGAGCACCAGCTGTAGCTCCAACGGTGTACCTTGCAGTTGGAAGGGCGATTGCACGGCCCCCATCTGAGTCCGCACGGAATCCACCAGGAAGCAGAAGACCATTAGCGGCAAATCTCCAGTACACTGGGCTGTCGCTTGTTAGGTTTTGTTCAGCTGCAACATAGATACGGCCTCGAGTGAGGAGAGATACGCAATCTCCTTGGAAATAAATCGGATTCCCAAATGATCCGAGCGGATTCAATGGGTTCGGTTTATTTTGAGTTCTTGCGCCTACTCCGTAGAATGTATCTTGAGTGGTGTTTGTTATAGTTGCGGTGGCTTGCGATGCGCCGGCTGTGACTACGAATGAGTTAACGACGGCGACACTTCCCTCTGTGGCTTTCACTGTGAGGGTATGGTTGCTTGGATCGCTCACGGCTGCAGAAGCAATGTGAGGTTGAGCCAAGATCGCAGCTGCAATGGCATTCATTGTGGCTAGACTGGAAACCGCAAACGTGATGGGTGCTAACGCTACCCCATTGACGCTGACATTGATCACGTTGCTCGTGACAAGGTCGGCACTTATGACAATGGTTGATAGATTAGACTGGGGGAGGCGGACTACGTAATCTTGACCGATTACTTTTGCAAGTCCGAGCCCTATATTAAAATTCTCAAATGCTATAGGAGAAAGGACGTTTTTAAAGCCGGAATCGGCTAAAAGACCTACGCTCCCGACATCCATTAAAAAGGGATAGCTTAGTTGTGGCATGGTATTTTACCTCCGGGCTTGTAACCATTTTTCATCTTGTCGATCATTGCCTGGCGAGCCATGGCGGAATCAGCAGGTTGATGATCGAACTTAGTTCTGTATTCAACTGGAGTTGCAATGACTTGAGATGGGGCAGGGGTCATATCTTCGAGCAGAGCATCAAATCTCGCTTGAATATAGACTGCAGTTTTTCCATCTAAATTTACGTTCTTTTGGCGAGCCTTGATGACTTCCTTTTTGATTTCCAGATCGGACATATCATCAATTCTAGCTAAGGTTTTAGAGTCCAAGACACTCTCTGCAACTTTTTGCAGTTTGACCCGCTCTTTAACCAGAGATCTGATAGATGCGGCGTCCATATTGTTGTATTTGTCGTTCTCTCTTTTTTCCTTGTCTTGTGGCTTTAAGGGAACGCGTTCTCCATTGGGAGCTTTGACAGGAGTTTCATGGGTTGCATAAGGATTTTCCTTAGACATGTAACCCACTTCTTTTTCTTCCTTTTCTTCTGCTTCGTCTTCCTCTTCTTTGAGGTCGACATCCCCATTTTTTATTGAATTAAGTTCAGCAGAAAGCTTGTCTTTTTCTTCAGCTATTCTGCTATTTTCTGCTTCGAGATTTGCGATGCGGGCAAGCAGCTGCTCAACTTGATTAGCTACATTGTCCTCCATCAAAATCTCGTCATCGTCAATTTTGACTTTCCTTTTAGCCATATTGGCCTCCTCTATTAAGATTTCTTCTGCATCGAAACTATCTAATGCGATTCTTGCCTCGTTGCCTGCTCTGGCATTGTCAACAATGCTTAAGTGGTTGTATTTGATATTGGATTGACGGAAGTTATAAGGCTGGCCGTTGTAGCTTCCTTCTTCCGGGATGAGATCGACGGTGTAACCGAGAGATAGTTCTCTACGGTTTTTGTCAGTAACGTCTTTAACGCTTGCAAGATCTGTAATTACTAAATTTGAAAGGACAAACTCACCGTCTTGGGTAATTGTTTCCCCTGTATAGCCAATGGCAAGACGCTTGGCATTTTCAGCCGAGACAAGGCGTTCTTGAGGATGCCCATTTGTCACAGGAATCATTTTCATGGTGTCCAGACTGTCTATTTTAAAAACTTCGTCAGGATGACGCAGTTCTTTGCGAATAGTTCCATCTGGGTTTTTATAGAGAAAAACACCCGTGCGGGTGACTATGGCATTGGCTTTGATGTACCCTTCATCTGTAATGAAGGCATCGCCTTTGACTTGTCCTCTATCAAAACGAGCAACATCATTTAATTTCATTTCTCTACCCAAAAATCAAAATGTTAAAATCACAACTTTTTCAACTCGAATAAGTTGGTTAACTGGTTAGCTGGAGGTTGGGTAGAGGTGTATGGATTACTGGAAATCTTATTGGTTGGATAGATGATTGGTTGAGTCTAGATATCTAAGAGTCCTTCTAAAACTGGAACAGCGACACATCGGCAATTTATATCAGTTCCCGGATGGCCAGTATCTTTCGGTGGATTATCCCAACGAAATTTCTTACCATCATGGGCTTTGTGGGTAGAACGAACTCTTTCATCGCCTGCCGTTTGCCAGATGTATTCTTCGACACCTAATTCTTGCTGCCTAAGTTTTGTTAAACTCGCATTCAATTTGGATGTCTGATCTCTCGCGATTAATTTCGCGCGCCGTCTAGTAATTCCGAATCTTTCTTGGATTGATTGAGTCATTGAGTGAAATCTGCTTCCTTCCTGCAAGCCCCTCTCGATGATCTGTGCGACCTGCTCGAGTTCTTGCTGCTGGAAGAGAGCGGATTAATTGAGCATTTTGGCTTCCGAACAATTTTAACTGGTCTTGCAAGCCAAGGCTGGTCGATAAAAATATCAATCCCGAAAACGGAATTATTGATTCTATCGAACTGCCTTTTATTGTATCTGGCGACTTGTACGCCAATTATTTTTGATTCCGCTATGGTTTCTTCAACTTTACCCTTTATAGCGTGTATTACAGAATTTATCAATCTTTTTAATGCATCAGAAAAATCATCGCCCCTGGCCGGAGATGTTGGATAGAGCTGTTCCACCTCTAAAATCAGAGAGGGGAGTGCTGGGATAACGATTTCTTTGATAAGGTTTTTTAATTCGTTTGTTAGAGAGAAAAGCACTCTCATATATTCTCTTTCCAGAGAAGATGGCGGATGCCATTTAGGAGGTTTTTTCATCTTTGCTGTTTGAAGCTTCCCCATGCGCCTCTGTTTAATTTTAGCAAGCTGATCAATAGAAACCATGGTTATACCTGTGAGCGATATCTGATTCCTGTAGGCATAAAATCAGGCCCAATGCCTGGAGGAGGGGTTTCTTGTGCTTTTTTCTCTTTTTCTAATTCAGCCACTTCTTCTGGATCAAAACCATTTTTACGGCCTTCAAGATCCACTTCAGTATTCATAGACCAACGGTTGCCACCGAAACGAGAAACAGCCACTTCAGCAGGATCAAGAACTCCTCTGTCGAGATAAATGGCGTCTGTTTCCGCGACGATTTTTCTGACGATGGCTTCTTGTTCTTCGGTGTTTTGCCATAAGGGGACAAATTGGATGGACCAGTTGTCCGGTTCGATTGCCAGTGAAGGATCCATTTTTAGAGAGCATGATGTAGCGAGTAAGCTTTTCAAGGACTGGTTTAAGCTTGGATTCTTGTTCTTGCTTAACCATATCGTAAAAATTTCTGACATCGTTATCTCCAGTGGAGTTCATTCCGGCGGCGCTTCTTCCAAAAAGGAGGGATACTGGAATACCAGAGACCGCAGATAGAGCTAGCATAAAACGATCGAGAAGCTCAGGGATGCCAGAGATGTTGGTTGAGGCTTTTTCATATTTCTCCTCTGCATCCAATATCATCGTATTGGTTGCGCCTTTGGTTAAATTGA
Organism: uncultured Parachlamydiaceae bacterium; assembly: GCA_963752155.1. Lineage (GTDB taxonomy): Bacteria > Chlamydiota > Chlamydiia > Chlamydiales > Parachlamydiaceae > JACCRY01. Next base: position 89,285 of record CAVVXH010000002.1, read on the forward strand.
GAATATCAAGCCGTTTCATGACCTGATTGTCAGCACATTGTGAAGCGATTAATTCCGCGAGATTGGGAATGGAAAGAGTGTAATTGACGAAGTCTTGCATGATAAGCCCTGCATTAGCAAAGGCCGTGGAGTAGTTACGAAGCTCATCGTAGATTGATTGAATAAGGGGATCGCCCCAACCATTATTGAAATTTTGCTGCCTTGGAGGCAGTATAGACCAGTCTACACGTAGAATTCGTGAATGATGTACATAGAATAGAGCTCCTGTGCGAGTGTCATTGACCGTATAGACATTTGGATAGCCATAATTCGGGCTATTCAGATCCTTTTCGAAAGTCCCATCTCTGCTGAAAGATTGATAGCGATCGAATACATGGAGCCATTTTATATCCCTAATATTTCTCTCGTCGACAGGCTCTTCAAGAGGTAAGCCATCGGCAATTCCCATCACGCAAAGAGCACCTCCATACAATCTGGCCCACCGAAGCAGAGTGATCAAATTGAAGTTGGCTTTGATGGATTCCATTTTACGATTGATGTCTTGTCCTGAATCGCCCTCGATTTCCCATCCTTGCCTGACCATTTCGGATGGTACAATATCCATGATTCGGCGAGTGACGCCGTCAGATCGATACAATTGATCCAGTTCGGCTTGTTCGAATATTTTCTCCAGGCGAAAGTGAGCATTGACGTTCTTATCGCGCCCTCGCATGCCAAGCCCTGTCAGGACATTTATCCATCCATCAGTTTTGACAAATCCGTCATTATGAGGGACGCGACTTTGTTCTTCAGCGGATTTTTTCTCAAAATTATACGTACCCATATTCTCCCAAGATTTAGAAACTTCGATGATCTTTGCTTCTTTGGGAAATTGGGTATTAACGGCGAATAGAGTGCCGTTTTTGAGTAGATGGGTCTTGATTTAAGCAAATACTCTAAAAAAAGAGAGAATTGCTTAAAATTAATTTATCACAAGAATAAAAAAAATGATGCACAAAATTTCTTTTTCAGCATTTTTGTCGAATTCGAGCTTCTCAATTTTCGCTTCCAAGTAGTCCGGTATTTAATCGCAGCCAATCGTTAATCGTAGCTATAACTTGAGCAACAATTATTGGTAGATTATCAGAATTTTCTGCACGTAAATTTTTTAAATACTCGCTCCAATAATTTTGCACTTGTTTCATTTCATCCTCGGCATAAGTAATCGGCAAAGCAAGAGGGGTTTCTCGATGCTCAAATACCAAGCGTATAACTCCTTCTAGATTATGAAATGAGGGCAATTGTGAGGAAGATATCATAGAATAAAGGTCGTGAAAATCTTTCATGCGGCTATTGAATGAGCCTCGATGGATAATGGTTTCTAACTTTTCAGCAAAAATAAATTCCTTGGGATAACAAGATAGCTTTACATTGCTTTCAAAAAGGACTCCTTTAGAATAGGCTGTAAGTGGAATCGAATATTCAACAGCATCGACAATATCTCCAAAGCCAATATCGATAGCAACTTTAAATCTAGTTTTTCCAAAATAGGCCATCATGGACACTTCAGCTCCTGGATATCCCATATGCGGATGTGTAAGTTCGCTTACCTTAATTTCTTGAAAGGCAAATCCATCTTTGAGGTCAATGTTTGCAATTTCCTCAAAAATATCTTTCAATCCAGCAACTTCATTACTGATCTTGCGTGCAAGAAAATCTAAATCATTTGTTTCTCTCCCAATTTCGATATATTTGGAGAGAAGAATACCACCTTTTAAGACAAAATGCTTACGATGTTTCGAATTAGCTAAACGTACTAGAAAGCGCTCCAGTGTGAGATTTTGCCAAAGATCGGCGGGATCTCGATTTTTTTCTTTTGCGATAGCTCGCAGTTTTGCTTTGAATGATTTTTCTAAATCTGATGTCATGTTGTATATGATAAAATGTATGGGGTTATGTTAACACGCAATGTCTTTGCATATGCGCCTAATTTCTTAGGGTCTGGCTTGTATTTAGTGCTTTGAAAATATCTCTGAATTGCTTTTATTGCAATTTCCTTGCTCAGATAGCGAAATGCATCAACAACGCAACGTTCTCTATCAAAAATGTGGACGTTATATTCACCAAGCGTCAATTTCGATTTTCCCTAGTTTAACATTGCGCATTCTAATGATTCTTGTATTTGGCCGCTTGGGAGGATAGGATTCGTGCGGTACAGCAATCCAAACTTCTCGCATAATTTGATCCGTCAAATCATAGTAACAAAGCGCAGAAATTAAACAAATGACCCCATCGGGAATACTAACTGCGACTAATGCCAAGTTTTCCCACTGAAATTCAACTTCTGGTTCATATTGAGAGAAGCGATAAGCTCCTGGATAAATCCTTTCTAAGGTGCCTCTTTTTACTAAATAAGCCAGAGCATGCCTAGGGACATCCTGTTTTTCTGCCTCTGCTGATGTAAAAAGAGGGACATTGGATAAACGGCTCTAATTGTTTTAAGTACTTTGATTGTCTCATTCCTTAATTCTACAAAACCTGCCCAATTAAGTCAAGTGGGTAGGTTTGGAGGAATTCGTGCAGGGAAAAAAGTCGGTTTTCAAAGAGATATTTTCTTGATCTTTATCATATGCTCACTTATAATAAACGTGTTTAACTAGGAGAACATAGGAATCGTATGACCGCAAAAGCTCATTCAGAATTCTCGTATCCTGAGGAAAGTCCAGGATTTTTGCTTTGGCAGGTTTCTAACCTTTGGCAGAAATTACAACGAAAAGCGTTATCGCAATTGAATTTAACACATGTGCAATTTGCACTGTTATCTGGAATAGGTTGCTTAGAAACTAAACAAGGGACAGTTAATCAAACGGATTTAAGTAAACATGTAGGGGCAGATGTCATGATGACTTCACAGGTTCTTCGCACGCTCGAAACAAAAGGATTAGTGGAGAGACATCGTGAGCCATCTGATCCTCGAGCCTTTTCTCTTTCTCTTACAGAGGAGGGAAGAAGCGTAACAAAAAAGGCCGTGAAAATTGTTGAAAATGTTGATGCTGACTTTTTTCAAAAAGTCCTGAAAAACAAAGCAGCATTAATAAATTTATTGAAAGAGCTGACAGGCTAAATAAAAAATTAGAGGATTTAAATGAATTTTAACAGGAGATTTATTGCTCATTTTTAGGGGACGATGCCTAAAGATCGGTGAGTCTAAAATTACACATATCAGCGGAAGGTGGCTTCAAGGCCGCCTTACAGTGGCCAATACAAACAGGAAAATTGGCAGAGGTTCGGATTTAAGGATGAAATGAAAGCCTTAATGAAGCTGGAGCTGAAAGTAATCGCAAACCCTAAAGGAACAGCGGTGAATTTGTCACTAGTTTAGATAAGCCCGATGACTGTGTATAACAGTAAGACCTAAACGGAACCCTACTTTCTTGATGCGTTGTTTAAACAAATTCAAGAAGGGTAGGAAATGAGCAAAAAAGATGAAAACGTACATTTTGTTTGTGCAATTTGTCATCAAAACGTGTTGCCATTGCAAAATGGAAGCTACCGAAATCATTGTCCCTTTTGCTTAGATCCATTCATGTGGACAACAAGCCTGGAGACAGAAGTAGTTCATGTAAAGGTGTGATGATTGCTTGTCGACTGATTTATAATGGAAAAAAAGGTTGGCAGATCGTCCATAAATGCCAGCAATGTGGCATTGAAAAAGTAAATAAAATTGCAGATGGGTATGTGCAACCCGATGATTGGCAAATCCTCATACGATTAAGCCAACAAATCTGAAACCCATGAATGAGATGCGTAATGAATGATCAAAATACACTGATTTTGCAGATTCTCCGAGAGGAGGATCTATCAGAAATTATTAACACATTCAATTTTCCATGGACATCGCTTCAAGCGACCAAAGAAAAGTGGGAGCGTTATTATGCGGAGCAGCAAAGAAATGCTCGCACGGTTTATATAGCAAAAATTCAAGATGAGTTTGTTGGCTATGGTAGCTTACTGAGCATTTCAGAGTATCCAAATTTCAGGAATGACGGCATTCCGGAAATCCATGATGTCTGGGTTTCGGAGGAACATCGAGGAAATGGAATTGGCAAGAGATTGGTCCAATATTTAGAGAAACTAGCTCAACAAGAAAATCACAAGCAGATTGGGATTGGAGTTGGTCTTTATCAAGACTATGGGCGTGCTCAGAAATTGTATGTGCATCTTGGATATGCTCCAGATGGTCTAGGTGTAACATATAAATATCAGTCTGTAGTGCCTGGAGAGCCTTATCCATTGGACGATGACCTCGTTATATGGCTTAAGAAGGATTTATCATGAATAAGATAAAAGACAGCGACTATCATTTTGAGTATCAGGAAGAGCCAATTCAGGAAGATGAACAAGTCCTCTTTGAAGGGATTACTGATGAAGCTGTGCTCGAAAAAGAAAATGGATCGAATAACCCCATTCGGGATTTTTATTAAAGACTCTCATGGAGTTGTTCTTGGAGGCGTCAATGGATTTTCATGTTATGGTTGTCTCTATGTCGACATGCTTTGGTTGAAGGATGAGCTACGCAAACAAGGCCTCGGGAAGAAATTAATGACGGAAGCCGAAAAAATCGGTTATGAACGACGATGCACATTTTCAACAGTTGATACAATGGATTGGGAGGCCCTCTCATTCTATCAAAATCTTGGCTATAGCATCGAATTCGTTCGAAAAGGTTTTGAGAAGGAATCCAAGATGTACATGTTAAGGAAAGAACTATGAGCACGGTCAATATTCGATCCGAAATTCACCAAATTGTTTCTGCAATAAGGTCTTTAGATAGTTTGGAGGATCAGCATATTCGTTTTGTGCTTGATTGGATCGAATCTGGAAATGAAATTTTTCGAATAGAAAAACCAGCGACGCCAGATACTCACTTGGTTGCTTATTTTGTCATTGCCTCACCAGGAATGGATCAGATTTTGTTAGTGGACCATAAAAAGGCAGAACTATGGCTCCCACCTGGTGGACATGTGGATCCAGGAGAGGATCCAAAAGAAACTGTCAGAAGAGAAGCTAAAGAGGAGCTTGGAATTGACGCTGAATTTTTGTCTGATGAACCCCTTTTGCTGACTGTGACCAAGACAGTAGGAAATGTTGCCAAACATACAGATGTATCTCTTTGGTATCTACTCAAAGGTGATCCAAGTCAAGTATTGGATTACGATCCGAATGAGTTTCATCGAATTCATTGGTTTGGGATCGACGAGATCCCATTTGAGAAATCTGATCCTCACATGAAACGTTTCATTGAGAAAATGCTACGGGATCAGACTTGGAAATCCTATGAGTCTTCTGCATTCGATTATGCTAAAAATGTTGAGGACTTACATCCGCATAAGGAAGCTGAAAGATTTCTATCGTTGATTCCATCTGGAGGAACCATCATTGATATTGGATGCGGATCAGGGAGAGATGCAAATAAATTTTCTGAAAGAGGATTTCATGTTACGGGAATCGATTTTTCTCCAAGCATGATTGAGATTGCAAGAAGCAACGCACCTAAAGCCACTTTCAAGATTATCGATATGCAATCATTGAATTTAAGAGATACTTTTGATGCTGCTTGGGCAAATGCTTCTCTCTTGCATATTCCGAAAATTCACTTTCCAAAAGTTTTAGAAAATATTTGTAGCATACTGAATGACAATGGGTTGTTTTATATCAAAATGAAACAGGGGAGTCATGAAGGGATTGAGATAGATACTCGCTATGACAATCTCCCAAAATTCTATTCCTATTTTGAAGAAAATGAGTTGAAGCAACTGTTGACTGAATCTGGATTTGATCTTCTAGATGTATTTAAGACAGGAAAGGAATCGTCATATCAAACACATCCATACGTTCACGCCTTTTGTAAAAAGGTCTCCGTAAATTTACAAAGGAAACCATGTGATTGTATGAAAGAGTCCCTGCAAATTATTTACCTCAATGGACCTTCAAGCTCTGGTAAGACAACTCTTGCAAAGGCTATCCAAAAAGAATTTGATTTGCCATTTCTACATGTTGGAATCGACCGAGTGATTGGTATGATGCCGGAGAAACTAAATAATTGGGAAGGAGAGCCAGCCCCACTAGGTTTTAGTTGGAAAGAATCTGTTGATGAGACTGGACATCTTGTTCATGAAATCCAGACAGGTCCATTTGCCAGAAAAATTGCTCAAACCTTAGTGGAAATCGTCTTAACGATGGCAAGAATGGAACATTACATAATCATAGATGATGTTTCTTTTGGAAAGTGTCAAGTAGACATATGGAAAGATGCTTTGAAGGACTATAAAACCATTTGGATAGGCCTTAAAGCCCCATTAGACATTTTAGAGAAAAGAGAGAAAGAGAGAGGCAATCGCATGCACGGTTCAGCGCGTGCCCAATATTTTCAGGTTCACAAAGACGTCATCTACGATCATGAATTCGACACCAGTAAAGATTCATTGGAAACCATCTTCAATGCTATCAAGGAGCGTTATGTCAGAAAATAAATTGAGTAAGCATATCGTAGTCCTGCCATACAATCCTGATTGGCCGAAGATATTTGAGGCAGAATCGCAGAAAATAAAAAATGCCTTAGGTGACAATTGTATAGCTATTCATCATATTGGTTCCACGTCTGTGCCAGATCTTTCTGCGAAACCGGTCATTGATATGATTTTGGTAATAAAAGATCCAGAAAAGGTCACTCAACAACTTGAAAGTTTGGGTTTCAAGTCTAAAGGCGAGTACAATATTCCGATGCGCCTTTATTTTAACAGGTCCGAAGGCATTGATACCAATCTTCATGTTTATGAAGACAGCCATCCAGAAATCGAGCTTAATCTTCTTTTCAGAGATTATTTGCGTGATCATCCAGAAGTGCGAGAAGAGTATGCGAGTTTAAAAGAAAATCTTTTAAAGGATAGCGCTTCTTTCGAGAAAAGAAACTCAATGTTTACTGGCTATAACCTAGGTAAAGATGCATTTATAAGAAAAGTCTTAAGAGCAGCTAATTTTAATCGCATTCGCATCATGAAGTGTACACACTATACCGAATGGGAGACAGCTAAGCGATTAAGAAATAAATACTTTTTTGATCCTCTTTCCATTTCAGATCCCTACACATGGACATTTGATCATCCAGAGCATGTTCACTTTATTCTTTATCAGGGGGTTGAAATCATCGGATATGCTCATATCCAATTTTGGCCAGAGCATAGAGCAGCATTGCGAATCATTGTCATTGATGAAAAGTATAGGCAGCATGGATTGGGAAGCCAATTTTTGCAGCTTTGCGAGCAATGGCTGAAAAGGCAAGGGATCAAATCAATTCATGATGAGGCAAGACCGAATGTTGTCAGCTTTTATCGCAGAAACGGCTTTACAGAAATGCCTTTTGAAGATCCTAGCGGTGAACCGCCAAGTATTCATGATGTTGCAATGGGGAAAAATCTATGATCCTTCAAATTAACCAGAATAAGCTTACTGATGATGTCAAAAAGAAAATTTTCAATGGATTTGGTCAGCAAGCGATCGAATCTACTGGAATAAATGGCCTTAGTGAAGAGCCCATTTCATTTGAGATTTTTGATGAAACGGAATTTGTGGGTGCAATTGTTGTCCAACCATTCTGGGAGCAGTTACATATCAAATATCTTTTCGTAGAAAAAAACTACCGTGGCCAAGGAATCGCTCGTCTGCTGATGAACCATGCATTGGAATTTGGGATAAAACGGGGGTACCATTTCGCTTTCGTAGAAACAATGAGTTTTCAAGCTCCAGAGTTCTATCAAAAAATGGGTTTTACGATCGAATTTTCAAGGCCAGGATATGCAGAAAACACGACGTTTCACTATCTCAAAAAGTCTTTAAATAATGCTGAAACACGAAAGAAAATTACCAGAATCGGCGTCTATGGCGTTGTTACGGATGAGGGTAAAACTTTGGTTGTCCGACAGCAACGTGGACCCTATGCAGGTAAGCTCGACTTTCCGGGCGGCGGAATTGAATTTGGAGAATCAGCAGAACAAGCTATGCGTAGAGAGTTTGCTGAAGAGGTGGCAATGGAATTCGATTCACTTCAGCTGATAGACAATTTAACTGCGATAGTCGATGTCTCATGCACCCCATCCAATGAACCTTACGTATTTTACCAAATCGGAATGATTTATCGAGTAAATGGCTGTCGATTGCTAAAAGGTGAAAAACTGGGAGATTTGCAGCACATTTGGATCGATTTAATGGCGTTATCCGAAGGACAATGCTCAAAATTAGTATGGAAATGGAGGATGATGCAGTGAAAGAGAGTCCTTCAAATACTACAGATTCATTAACAACATTACCTGAACCAACAGGACCTCATCGTATCGGGACTACGAAATATGATCTTGAGGATGTTTATCGAAAAGATTTTCAATTTCCTCAAGGAAGATTGATACCGATTCAGATTTATTTTCCAATGGGGCAGGGGAGTCATTCCATTTTTCCGAAAATATTTGAAGAAAGAGCCGCTCTTGGACCCTTTGAACCTTTAAAAGTAGACGTCCATAGCCAACAGGCAGACCTGTCTCTTTTAATAGGGGATCTGCATCCTGTAATTATCTTGAATCATGCGAGCTGTGTGGCAATGACAGATTATGCCTTTCTTGTCGAAGATTTAACCTCTCATGGATATGTAGTCATTTCAATTCAGCATGATCTTCAATCCGACGAAGAGGGGCCTGTATTTTGGGAGGGAAGAAGCTGCTCAAGAAATGCAAAAGTTATCGATAACATTCTCTACGTTTTTGAGTGGCTTAAAATAACCCAAGCTACTTTGTTCAATGGAAAGATCGACTTAAAGCGAGTAGGTTTAATAGGACATTCATTGGGAGGCAATTCCTTACTTCTCTGGTCAAATCGTACGCTTGATTCCTTCCAAAAAGATACTCGATCAGCGTTGCTTCCTCGCGTGGATCAAAATGACGTAAAGGAGTGTCTTGTCTTGATGGAAACAACGAGGTTTTCTTTTCCTTTCAATAGTCGTTATCCTTTATTTTTTCTTCTAGCAGAAGAACGAGAAGCTTACCACAAGGAAACTGGTTGTTATGAGCAAATGGCTCGAGCAGGACACAAAGTCCGCTACTACAAAGGATCCACTCATATAAGCTTCATGGATCATGCCTACGTCAATCCAAAACAGCATATGGATTTGAAAGAGGGATACTTTAATGGGATCTTAGAAGAAAAAAAAGCATTCTTTGAAACTGTTCGTAAAGACGTAAGATTTTTTCTGAAAGAGAGTGGGGTATAAATTTATGTCTGAGCAATCTCACAAAGTAATGATTCACTTGATAACAGAGGCGCGGTTCAGCCAGACACCCCAATACATCGATCGCATCGCAATTGGCATTTGTAATGAAGTGTATCGGGTTGGGTTAAAAGAGCGTGAAGTAATCGCTCGCCTGAGCCACCATGATCGATTTTTAATGGGATCTCACGATCATATCCCAAAATTTAAGGCTTTGGGTATCCGAGTGCCTGATATTTTAGCCGAAGATTACAGCAAAAATCTGATTCCATTTTCCTACCAAGTCCTGAGCAAAATTGACGGAGAAGATCTAGGACAGGTCATTGAGACCCTTTCTGATCAGCAGCTGCAAAATTTAGCCAAAGAAGTTGCCAATATCTTTGAAAAGGTGAGAACCATTCCTGCCTCCGATAAATTTGGGGTTATTTGGGGTGGCGGTGATGATGAAATCAGCGATACATGGACTGAAAGAATGGAAATTTGGGTCGAAGAATCAAAGCAAAGAGGATTATCCACTGGCGTTATGGACGACGAAATAGCTGCTATAGCCGAGAATTTGTACAAACGATATCAATCGTATTTTTCTTTAATAAAACCCACGACATACTATGGAGATATATGCTCAAAAAATATCATGATCAACAATGGTGTTTTTAGTGGATTAGTGGATCTTGATGGATTGACTCAAGGAGACCATTTAGAAGCCGTTGGAAGGATCAAACTATCCTGGTATGGCACTCGTTATGGCGATATCTATTCGACGGCTATCATGGATGAGCTTGGCCTCAATCAGGAACAAAGGCATATTGCAACTATGTACGCGCTTTTGAACCAAATTTCATGGGCTTGTGAAAATGGCATTCAGTTCAACCAAAACACAAAAGCAAAAGTAAATGAAGATAAAAAGCATAAAGACAGGTTGATGATAAAAAAATTGGCTTCTGAGTTGGGTATTACCGAGAGTGTATCAAATCAATGAACATGTTAGTCGTAATATCTTTAATATTAGCAATATGGACAGTATATGAGAAAATTTTATTTAACGATTTGGATGATGCTTATGGCTTTTTCGTGTCATGCAGAGATCACGCAAGTGAACGATATGAAAGAAGTGTCTAAGTATTTTACCAATGCTGATTCGAAGACGTTGGCGATTTTCGACGTCGATATGGTTTTAGTTCAGCCGAGCGATCCGGCCTTCCAAATGACCAATATGAAGCGTTTTGGAGCCATTTCCAAACGAATCATGAAAGAAGTGCCGGCAGATAAACAGATGATGTTTTTGAGTCTCATGACCATTAGTTCTGATCCGGTGCTGATCGATGATGCGACTCCTCAATTTCTAAAGCAGATTATTCAGAAGGGAATCCCTGCGATGGCATTAACGGCCAATTTGACAGGTTCCTTTGGAAAGATCAAAAACATGGAGGAGTGGCGAGTCGATAGTTTACGCTGTCTAGGAGTCGATTTTTCTGAATCCGCTCCCTATAAATCGCCGCTTGTGTTTGACAATTTAGCTTCTTATCGTGGGTATTATTCGAATTATCTCAACGGAATTCTCTTTGTGAATGGGATAGTCGTTTCAAAAGGAGATGCCTTTTTATCATTTATCGAAAAAACCAATCTATCGCCAGAAAGAATTATCTTTATTGATGATCGCGAGGATAATCTAAAGAGTTTGGAAGCTGCAATTAAAAAGCTTAATAAACCAATTGAATACCATGGATTGCATTACATTGGAGCTCAAAAATATCCATCGAAGATGATTTCAGAAGAAGAATTTGAATCAAGATGGCAACAACTCGCTTTACAAGCAAATCAACTCGACTAAAAAAGGAAAAACGATGACTAAAACTTACACAAAATATTTATTTTATTTTTTAATTTTACTATCTCCTGTTGTAGCTATAGAAGCTAATGAACCACTGAAATCAGCTCATAAGCCACCTATTCTTACAACTACAGCAATTATTGAGGTATACAATCAAGGTCAATTCCAAGGTATTGTTCTCATCGAAAGAGGAAAAGCTCCATTTGGAAAAGCCATTCCAGGAGGAAAAGTTGAGTATGGAGAAACAGTAGAAAACGCTGTAAGGCGAGAAATGATGGAAGAGGTCAATCTTGAATTAAATGATTTAAGGCAGTTTCACGTCTATTCAGATCCATCTCGTGATTTCAGACATCACTCCGTTGAAGTAGCGCATCTAGCCAAAGCGTTTAGCCTGCCAGCTGCTGGCGATGATGCTGCTAAAGCATTCGTAGTAAAATTAGAAGATATTCCTTGGAATGAACTTGCATTCGATCATGCTCAAGTCCTCCGTGATTATCTCGATTATAGAAACGGTAATACATCTACTTCAATGATTAAGCCATAAAACATCGGAGACATCATGGTTATAATGCATAGATTTTTATTTATCCTAACACTTTTATGTCCTCTCTTAGGAGAGGCTAAAATTATAGAAACAGCTCATGTTGCTGATGCTATTCCATTCATTGATGAAGACACTTGGTTCTTGGTCGACCTTGATAACACCATGTTTGAAGCTAAGCAAGCGCTGGGACATGCCAATTGGTTTTATGATGAAATGCAGAAAAGATTGCAAAATGGCATGAGTCGAGAAGAGGCTATTCGAGATTCCTATCCTGGTTGGATTAAGACTCAACAAGTGTGTCCAGTAAAGCCTCTTGAAGAAGACTTTGTGCCTTCTTTAATTTCACTACAAAATCGCGGTATAGTCATCATGGGACTAACTCATCGCCAACCTTCGGTAGCTCAATCAACTGTTCGTCAGGTTGCTTCTCTTGGGTTCGATTTTGTAAAAACAGCTCCATCAAAAGACTCTTTTGTTGTTCCTGCAACAAGCCCAACGTTGTATCTTCAAGGAATCTTATTTGTCAGCGATTACAATAAGAAAGGGGATGTTTTTATCCCATTCTTATCAATGATTAAGCAAAGCCCTAAAAAAGTCGTTTTTATCGATGACAAAAGAAAAAATGTCGAGGAGCTAGAGCAGGCTTTGTCTAAGTATGGAATAGAGTACGTTGGTGTTTATTATACCGCTATTGAGCATGCAGAGCCTGTATACTCACGAGAAGTTGCTGAATTTCAGTATAAGTTTTTGGATAAAATCATGAGCAATGAAGCTGCGAATTTGCTTATGGAAAATGGATTAGAATAAAAATTGAATAGTATAAATGGTTGAGGTTAATGATGTTTAAGTTTGCCTTGTTTGCGATTAGCTTTTCTTCCGCAACACTATGTATATGTCCACAGAAATCTTATGGAGAAAATATGTTTCTAAATAATTCAGTAAGTCAATCTCAAATTGAAGAGAGAATTCGCCAGGTCGAAAATGGGTTATTACCCGCTATCGCAATAGCTGGACTTCCTATTTCAAAAACCACATTAGATCAGCAGATGAAGCAATATGGAGTTCCAGCCGTAAGCATCGCTGTGATCAACGATGGAGAGATAGAATGGGCTAAGTCTTATGGGGTACTAGAAGCAAATACTAATCGTACAGCGCAAATTTCTTCCTTATTTCAAGCTGGCTCTGTCAGCAAGCCAGTTGCATCTTTTGGGGCTCTTTTGCTTGTGCAAAAAAAGGAATTGGATTTGAACAAGGATGTCAATCAGCAATTGGCTTCTTGGAAAATTCCAGAAAATGGACATACAGCATCGCAAAAAGTCACTCTTAAACATCTTCTTAGCCATACTTCAGGTTTTAATGTCATTGGATTTGATGGTTATAGAGAAAATGAGAAAATTCCAACGTTAATCGAAATGCTTAACGGGGTACCACCTGCTAATAATCCACCTATGCATGTTGAATTTGAACCAGGTGAACGTATGGCATACTCTGGTGGGGGATATACAGTCATGCAACAGCTCGTTGAAGATGCTACATATGTCCATTTTTCAGATTTTATGGATGTTTCAGTCTTTAAACCATTGGGAATGTCAAAAAGCACAATGTCCTACCCATTGCCTCCCTACTTAACTGCAAATATTGCAATAGCTCATCCAGCAAATGGATTACCAATGAAAGGAGGCTATAAAACATATCCAGAAAGTGCTGCAGCTGGCCTATGGAGTACACCAATAGATATTTCTAAATGGCTTATACACATTCAAAATTCCCTAGAAGGACAATCTCCTAATCCTATTCTTGAACAAGAAACATTGAGATTGATGATCACTCCTCACATCGCACCTTATGGTCTTGGTCCTATTGTTAATGGAACTGCCGGCAGTATTGATATCAGCCATAAAGGTCGAACCGATGGTTTTGCCTGTGGATTTGTGGCATTTCCTTTTTTAAAAAAGGGAATTGTAGTCATGATCAACTCGGATAATGGTGCTTGCCTAGTGGATGAAATTATAAGAGGGGTTTCTGAAGTTTACAAATGGCCATCTTATAAAACGAAGACAAGATCGGAAATTGGCATTTCTGCAAAAGATCTGGATGAATGTCCAGGCAGATATGGGACTGGAGAAGAAAAGAATGACATCTATGATGTTGTTGTTACCAGAGAAAATGACGAGTTATTTGTTCGCTTTGGCTACGCTTCGATTCCTTATAAGCTTCATAAAGAAGAAGAGAACAAATTCTTTCTCGTCGAGACCGGATTTGAAGTCTTATTCTATGAGAAAGAGGGAAGTCTAAAAAAATTAGTGGTTGTTATTCAGCCTGGATTTGACCGTAGCTTTAACAAATTTTTATAAAACTATGAGTAGAGAAAAAGTGCAAAAGCAAATTCCTAACTACATACATCCCAATAATCTTGAGTGGTGTGGCATCGAACCCCCGTCTATTAAACGGACTGATGTAATCCTTGGTCTTTACTATAATGTTCTTTGTCCACAAGAGCGAGATGCGGAAGCGAGGAAAAAATTTTATGCTTGGATTAGCGCAATGGATCCATTTGCAACTTTTCCACTCAATAATGACGAATTATTCCTCTGTTCTCCCTCTGCCTGCAAAGGTATAGCTAATAAAGCGTTTTATGGGCAATTAGCCAATAAAATTAAGACTCATTTGGAGACAGGCTTATCATTTGACATAGCCCTTGAAAAATCCTTGTGGTCTCTTGAAAATGAGTTATCATCGATTTATATCAAAATGGGAGATCTGTTTAGACAGCAGGAAAGCCAAGAAGAATTACCTTCATTAAAAGCTCGTTATCGAATGCTTGCTGATTCTTTTGAAAGATGCGGAAAAGACCCAAAAAAAGCCCTCAGCTATGCCATCCAAAAATATCAAAACGTCAAAGATGATGAGGAAAAGTTAAGTGCTCTTCTCCTTGGGTCAATTGAAAAGGGTTCCGGACAAAAATTGCGAGAATTGGATTATTGGAATCATCGAAAAAATCCATTAATAACGATGATTGATGAAACGCTTTCTTCTTACCCAAATTCTCCATTTTTCCTTGCATTTCAAGAAGTAACTCCAGATTCTTTAACAGAGTTAAAAAATGCCTTGAGCAAGAGAGATATCCATTGGGTTTCTTTTAATAATATCTCTGGCAAGGAAACAACTCTTTTGTCGCCTACAAATGAAACTGTGTTAGGGGAATCAGGTTCTCATACTGCAACCATTGGGCTTAGTCCTGAATTGCAAATTCAACGAATAAATTTAGGATATTTACCAAACTGCTCAGGAACCCCGCGAACTATTTTAGGAATTGAAGTGAAGAATAGAGATACAGGGGGCAGTTTTGCTATTTTCTCCATACAAACAGATTATTTGATCCAAGAAGATCTCTATTCTAAAACCATTAAAGCCATCCATCTTTTTATCAAAGGATTCACTGATAACGGCACTCTTCCATTTATTTTTGGAGGAGATTTAAATGCCTTTGAGGGGATGAAGGGAGCTGAATATCTGGATGATCTCAAGAGTCAAAATCCATTAATTCATAGTATTGATTACCGAGAAGGAAAGTTCTATTCACCTAAAGAAATTATCGATGCAACCTTTATAGGCCATCACCGGGATGACTATAAAATGTCTTTTGACGAAGAAGGGAATGTGCAGCCCAATGCTTTAGATCATATTTTTCTGACATTAGAGAAAATTTTTGGTTTTCGAAAAGCTGGTGTTTATGATGAATCTGGAACTCTTATTGACCCTATCAAAGAGCCAGTAAAGTTCAAGAAAAACCTTCAAGAACGAAATACCACATCGGATCATTTTATGAATGGCGTGTTATTTGTTTCTCCCTAAGAATGGTACATTATTTTGAAAG
This sequence comes from uncultured Parachlamydiaceae bacterium, assembly GCA_963752155.1. Classification (GTDB taxonomy): domain Bacteria; phylum Chlamydiota; class Chlamydiia; order Chlamydiales; family Parachlamydiaceae; genus JACCRY01. The sequence continues at coordinate 104,829 of CAVVXH010000002.1, forward strand.
GTCGAATAAATATAAAATTAAGGTTTTAATGTTTAAGTTTATATTTCTTACTTTTGGGTTTACGTTAGTATTTAGCACATGGGTGCAAGCATCTTACGGAGAAAATATGTCTCTAAATACCTCATCATCTACTTTTACCGGCATCTCTCAATCACTAGACTTGACTGGGAGTCAACTCACTTTTGTTTCTGATGAAGTTCTTGCGCAGACCGATCTTGAAGAACTGTGGATTGATGATAACCAAATCACAGAGATTCCAGAAGACATCTCTCGTTTAATTCATCTTAAGAGGCTCAGCGCTTACAAAAATCAGCTAAAAACGCTTCCCGAGTCTCTTTTCAATTTAGCGAGCCTCGAAAGAATCAATTTCAGTGTAAATAATCTCTCATCTATTTCAGAGAGTGTTTGTAATCTAAAAAATTTACAAGTGTTGGATGTAAATCACAATGGATTAGTTGATCTTCCAGAATCGATTGGCAATCTTAAAAATCTACGTTTTCTTTATCTAGCTGGTAATCGTTTGGAGTCACTTCCACAATCACTAGAAAATCTTAAGAAGCTCGCCTACTTGAATATTACGCATAACAAGTTCAAAACACTTCCTGAATGCATTGGAAGCATGGATGACCTCATAGAATTGAGAATGTATAATAATTTGATTGCCTCTATTCCAAATTGCATCGCTAATCTCTTAAAATTAAAAGAAATCCATGCCATGAATAATCAGATAAATGCTCTCCCAGATTCTATCGGCCGTCTTTGCAACTTGAGAAAATTAATGCTAGAGAATAATCAGTTGAGAACTTTGCCGGATAGTATTGGGGACTTAGAAAACCTGGCTGATCTTGACTTAAGAGCTAACAAATTAACTTCTCTGCCTGAAACGATTGGCAATTTGAAGGCACTTCGATTTTTGGATTTAAGAGACAATAAGCTGACATCTCTTCCATCAAGTTTACGAAACCTCATAAACCTTGAAAAGATAGATGTGAGGCTCAATAAAGGCCTTGTCATACCAGAATGGTTTCAAGAGCTTGAACAGCGAGGATGTTCTGTTTTCTATTAAATTTGATACTAAATTTTAAAAACTTTGTTATGCACAATTCAGGTTGAGTAAGGAAAATGGAAGAAAATATTATAGTTGATAATGAGGTTCATCAGATTTGTATGCTCAAAACAAAATTCATTTTAACAATTTGTTTTAGCCTACTAAGCCTACTTATGGCAGCCTCAGGATTTTCCCAAGAAAGTATTGATGATGATATTATTCCTACTGTTAAATTCAAAAAAAAAGCCCAGGAAGTAGAAAATTGCCTTCTACAGTGTTATCATGTCGATCCACAATCAATAGAATTGATTCAATCTAAACTCATTCCATTGATTTATGATCTCACTAAACACACAACTCTCGACGATTTTATTACAAAATCTAACAACTTGGATATTCTTTTTTCTAGCCCATCATTTATTGAATTACCTTTCAATGATGCTGTTATTAAAGCTCCGCAATGGCATGAAGTTTTGTTCGAAAGCCCTCATATTCGCATTCTTTGGGGTGTTACAAGACCTAATGAGCCAGAACCTTTTCATATGCATCATTGGAAATCTCTAATGTTAATTACTCAGGGCGCTAGTTTTGAAATTGAAAATGCCGATGGATCTAAAGAAAGCGGTGATTGGCCGGTAGGAGTTTATGAATTGCCCCCAGATACACAACCTTCTGCTTATCTAAATATAGGAACTTCTGAATTCAAAGCACTAAGATTTGAAATTAAACATCTTTGATTATTCCTAACTCATTGAAAGAGCCTTTCTCCCAGCCTCTTTCAAGAAATTCATCATTTGACAATAAGGGCCAGGACCATAGCTAATGCGGGCAACCCCCAATTCTGTAAGCTGTTTTGGCGAAGGAGTATCAGACATTATCATGACATTGACTGGTATAGGTGAACGTTCACACAATTTTTTTATGTATTTTGCATCTTTCAGGCCGGGGACAAAAAATCCGCTTGCACCAGATTCTGCATAAGCAGAGGCTCGGACTAGGGCTTCTTCTAAGAGTTCATTATTATGGTTAGCGGCCTCTGTTTTAAAGAAAAGATCAGTCCTGGCATTAATGAAAATAGGAATTGCTGCATGCTTTGCTGCTTCACAGATGACCATAATTCGAGCACATTGATCTTCAATTGAATATAATCCTTCTCCATCTATAATCTGATCCTCGAAATTTATTCCAACTGCACCAGCCTCAATAATTTTTATAATATTCTCTTTCATTTCAATTGGATTTTTTCCATATCCCCCTTCTAAATCAATCGTTACAGGAATGTCAATACTTGCAATAATTCGTTGAATGTTTGCTAGCACCAAATCGAACGGAAGTTTTTCACCGTCATCATACCCATGCGCTGCTGCTACTGACCAACTTCCCGTTGCAATCACTTTTGCTCCAGTTTCTTGTATGGCCTTTGCGCTTCCTGCATCCCAGATATTAAATAGGATCAAAGGATTGCCCTTAACATGTAGGTTTTTTAGTAAATTGGCGCGTTCTAGCTGAGTTATCATTTTACATTCCTTGTTTTTCGTGATTAATTAGCCATTTTTTACGTGTCAGACCACCGCCATAGCCACCCAATTCTCCATTCGTATTAATGACACGATGACAGGGAATAATAATGGCAAATTGATTTGCACCATTTGCATGAGCAACAGCACGAAAAGCAGTTGGTTTTCCAATTGCTGTAGCTATCTCGGAATAAGACCGTGTTTCACCAGAAGGGATTTTTTTTAATTCTTCCCAAACACGCTTTTGAAAAGGCGATCCAAGAAAAAATAGAGGGGTTTTGAATTCTATTAATATGCCTTCAAAATAATGTTTCAGTTCATTTTCAATTGAATTAATCGGTTGTGTATGACCAGGAATAATCGCTGATTTTGTTTTCTTTCTAAGACGTTCAACTTCACGTTCTAAACCTCTGCGATCTACAAATTCTAAAAGATAAAGCGCTTTCTCATCTGCGATTGCGATCATCGGACCAAGAGGCGTATCTAGCCATGATGCTTTTAGAATATTACTATGTCCTAGCTTAGTAGGTGCTGCTCCCATAATCCGTGAAAATGCATCTCTAAAACCACTGCTGGATTCATATCCAGTTGAAAGTTGTGCATCAATCACAGCTTTACCTGCTCTAATTTGTTTCATAGCAAGTCCCATACGCCGTGCCCGTGCATATTCAACAAATGTCATACCAAATCGCTTTTTGAATTGACGACGTGCTGTTGAGGCATCAACAGATAATTCTTGAAAATCTCTATCTTTCCAGCGTTTTTCAGGATTTTTTTCAACTGCTTCAACAAGTGTTTGGATAAGCTTTGAAACATGATTAGGATGAGAAAGTGGACGACAGCGTTTACAAGGTCGAAATGAAGCCAGCAGTGCTTGTTGAGCCGTTTCAAAAAATTCACAATGTTCAAATTTTGGTTTTCTTGCAGGACATGTCGGTCGACAAAATACACCTGTTGTTTTGACTCCGACAAAAAAAACACCTTCATATTCTGTTTTTTTGTCTATCAATGCTTGGTAATATTCTTTTTTATTTTCAGCTGTTATCATTCTTTCCTCTAGTTCAAGCAATAAAAACCTTTGCTTTTTCCCTTATTATAATGAGTTCAGATAAAGCCGCCGCCGAAATTCAGGCGTTGATTTTTTTATGAAAACCATAACAACCAAAATATTCCGTTGAAAACTATTTACAATATGCTGAGGGATGATTTTTAGAAGAAAAATAAAGCAGGTGCATAAACTTTCAAATTACATCATAATGCACAGCCAAGTTTGTCGCAGTATCATAAATAGCAAAACTTGCTCCTAACGCCTCATCTCTTGTTTTCCTCATAAGAGAACCGGGATTCAAAGAAAGAGTTCTACCAATAGTTTCATTTACTTTGTGATGAGTATGACCATGAAATACAGCGTCATATGTACCACAAGTAGCTAACGCGTTGACGATTTCCTTGTAATCACCATGAAAGACAGCTATTTTTCGATTCTCAACAGTCAGCTCTAAAAAACGGTCCTCATAAACAATATCAAGCTTTAGCTCTTGGCTAAATTTGAGATGACGGAATTTATCCCCATCATTGTTGCCAAATACTCCTTTCATTGGCATGCGCAAGCCTTTAAATGAGTGTAAAATGAATGGAGAAACCCAATCTCCACAATGAATTACCAAGCCAACATCAGCTTCATTTAGCATTTGAACGCATTGCAGAATCAATTCTTGCTGATCATGCGTATCCGAAATTACTCCGATTTTCATTTTACTCCTCCATTAAATGCTTCTAAAAATTGCCTATTAAACTGATAAACCCGAGAGTTGATATTGTCCCAGGTTCCGCGCTTGACTGTGAAGCCAACAGTAGCAAGAGCTCTATTCAGTCGTAAAAATGGCATGATTGCGCTGTAATCAGGAATTGGACGAATGCTTGCATACCCAGATAGAAAAGATTTTTTTCTTTTGTCATCAGACGTCCATTCACCATGTTCCATAGGGCAAAAATCATCTTCAGCAAAGCTCGACCGTCCTGAAGACCAGTCAATGATTCCTTGAATTTTTCCATTATCAATGATCGCATTGCCAGCTCGAAAATCGCGGTGTATGATACAGGGACCATCCACTGAGTTTAATAAATCAACATTTCTATCAAAGTAAAGGCGACATTGTTCAATCAATTCCTTAGGCAAATGATTGCTACATTCTTCTAAGCCTTCTTCGAATTTCAGAGTAAAATGAAAGCGTGGATCTGAGGTTAAACTTTCAGGTTGGGTTAAATCACCATAGCCTGATGTTCGGTTGAGATGGATACAGGCAAGTAGAGCGCCCATTTCAGAGGCAATCCCATCACTAAAATCTTCCATTTTAAGTAATGTGCCTGGTAGACACTCCATTAAGATAGCCCCATGGATACTGTTCTCTGGAGGTATAGTTTGCACAATACGAGGTACTGGTAACTTACCAGAAAAAAATTTCAGAAAATACACTTCGCGCAAGTAATCATGAGAACGCGAGCATATTTTTAAAATGAGTGGCGCAGCATTAGGTTGTGTAATTTTATAAACAAGCGCAACCATTGCATCATCGTGATCTATGCGCAAAAAATTCGCGTTCTTAAGGCCAAGACGTTCTCGATACTGAATGACAAGATTATCCATGCAATGATCCTACAATTTCTTTAAAATCTTCATCGTCCAACTATTGGGAAGAGAACGCAGCAAACGAGATAAAACGGAATAGAACGGAGCTGGGTGTCCTTGAGTTTTTTTTGTCGTTGCAAAATCGGCCATATACGTGGCCATTTTTTCTGGCTTCCATGTGAAGGGGAAATTGCCTTTAAGTCCCTCTGTTGCTACAGGACCGGCATAAATTACTGAAAATTTCAAATTGGTTCCAAAATAGGTTAAAGATAGGCTTTCAAATGCCTTTGCAATCGCGGCTTTTGAAGCACAATACGCGCTTCCAGTTGGTGGTGCGAAGATGGCATTGATCGAACTTGTCACGATAAAATTCGCTCCCCCATTCTCTTGACATGGCTTCTCCCAATATTCTACAAAAGACAATACTCCAAAATAGTTCACAGCCATAATTTTTTCATGCATCGTAATGTCAAATGCATTAGGATTCTCAAGGACTTTTTCTCCTGCAATACCTGCATTCAAAAAGAAATGCGATGGGTGTAAGTTTTGTTCAGAAATATGCTTTGAGGCTTTCTTAATATCTGATTTATCAGAGACATCACAGACTACTGGCGTAAAGGCACTCCCGAGTTCATTTTGAATATTTGTGAGCTTATCTAAAGAACGTGCAAGCCCAATGACGGACCACCCGCGTTTGACTAATTCTCGCGACAATGCCTCACCTATTCCAGAAGAAGCTCCTGTAACCAATGCTATATTTTTTTTATTCATGTCCTCACAATTCCTATTAAATTTGACCGAGCAAGTGTTGCATATCCAAATAAGCCCAATATTCAATGATTTGATTATTTTTGATGCGGTACACAGTCACGCCACTATATGAGACAGGCTTTCCCGTCGGTTGTCTTCCTTTAAATTCACCCTGATGGGTTCCATTCGCTCGCCATTGAATGCTAACAATATCGTTTTCGGATATCACTATATCATTATAAACTTGCAAATCAGGAAATCCTTTCAACCATGCTTGTACAACATCTTTCATGGCTTTAGTCCCGTGGAAATCACCTAGCAGACTATGAATGACTACATTCTGATGGACTAGTTTATCGATCGTACTAATGTCTTTGTCATTCCAGATTTTGTTTGCGTATTCCTCTGCAATCTCCTTGACGGAGGAATGTCTTATCATTGAATCCATAGTATGCTCCTTTAGTCAGCTGATTTCTTTTTGGATTTTTTATTTGATTTCTCTTCTACCTTAATAGTGTCATCCGCAAATTCTGCTTCGATATCTTCAACAGTCGGCAAGCTCTCTTTCAGTTCTTTGGAAAGAGTTTCGACGAGTGTGATTTCATAACCTGCAACGCCAATAGGTTTGTTGAAATCCCTTAAAGCATATTCTACAGTGATGTTTTGCTTTGTTTTGCAGAAAATCATTCCTATTGTTGGCTCATCCCCAGGGTGTTTCAGATGATCGTCCACTGCCGACATGTAGAAATTTATTTGACTTATGTCCTTTGGGCTGAACTCACAGGCCTTAATTTCCAGAATTATATATCTCCTTAATTTGAGATGGTAAAACAGCAAATCCACAAAATATTCACGCCCATCGACCACCAGGCTGACTTGACGGCCCACAAAAGCAAATCCTTGACCAAGCTCTAAAAGAAATTTTTCGATATGTTCCATTAAACCTAACTCTAATTCCCGTTCTCGATAATCTTTATCCAATTCAACAAAGGCTAGATTATAAGGATCCTTCATCATTTGAACGGCTAAATCTGATTGAGGGGAGGGAAGCGTCTTTTTGAAATTTGTAACAGCTTTTCCTTGCCGTCCATATAAATCTGACTCGATCCACGTCGACATCATACTGCGGCTCCAACCATTTTCAATGATTTGTTGGGCATACCAGAAGCGTTTTTCTTTATCTTGAATCTTCTGCATAAGAATGATGTTGTGACCCCAAGGAATTAGGGAAACAGCTGTTTCCTTAATGCCATCTGGATAGCAATCAGCAAATTGACGCATGAATTTCAAATTTCTATGTGAAAAACCGGAGATATTTGGAAACAAAGAGGTTAAATCCCTTCCAATCTTCTCGATCGTCTTTGACCCCCAAGATTCTAACGAGGATTTTTCAGATAGCATTTTTCCAATCCGCCAATAAAGCTCTGTCAGTTCTTTAGTAATCGACATGGCGGCCCGCAATTGCGAATCTTGGATATCGTTTTTAATATGTTCCAAAAACTTGGCGTAACTGTTTGAGTCGACTATTTCGTTTTTCTTTGCATTCATTAAAAACCTCTAAGATATTAAATTTACTTTTTTACTCGCATTGTCTGCACGCGAGGACTTATCATAGGCATAAACCATTTCTGCTGTTGAATGCCCTGTAACACGCATAATATCGCTGTCCTGAAATCCTTGCTGCTTGAGATAGGTGACAGCGGAGGCTCTCAACACGTGCGGAGAGACTTTAAATGGAATTCCTGCAGCCTTTCCAGCTTTTGCAAAAGTTACAGCTACCTGATTGATCATTACGGACTTTCCAGATCTGGTTACAAATACCTGGCCAGTTCTTTCTCCAATGTATTCTCTAAGCCGCTTCATAATGCTCTCAGAATAGGTAATCACGGTTTCCTTCTTGAGTCTTCTCATTTTCGACTGAACAAATGTAATTTCACAGCGGTCCCAATCGATTTGATCGGTTTGCAAGGATAATACTTCATTCACTCTCTTTCCTCCTTGCAAGATTATTTTTCCAATCAGGCAATCACGAGGATTGATCTTCTCTAGCTCTTTAAAGAATAAAATCCACTGGGCTTGAGTCATTGCATGCGTTTTAACCTTCTCATTTACGCTGAAGAATGTTTTTGCATTTCCCTCTTTATTGGGGACGGCTTTTTTTATCACACCTTCAAGACGGCGGCTCAAAAATCCAGTAAACGAGATATAACAAGCTGCACGAGCCTGTCGGGTCGTTTCTGCCCAATCCTGAAAAAGTTTAATGCGGTCAATAATGCCTTCGTGATTGATCAGCGCAAACTGTTGCAAGCTGATTAGGGGATTAAGCCATCCGAATTCGATCAACCTCTTGATGCCTGATCTATAACTAAGCTGTGTTTTTGGACTTAAAGTCGGTAGCCAATAGGAAATGGCTTCTTCGACAGAAATCTCGTCTAATTTCTTCCATACCAAATTAGCTTTGAAAGAAGCCGCTTGCTCATAGGTCTCCAAATTGGAGGGGATAGGAAGCTCCAAAACTGCGGGCATTAAAGTCATAAACATTGCTTCCTGTCACAAAGACCTTCGAATAGCTTTTTATGTTCTTCCCGACACATCACTTCTTGGATGGGGGAGCTTGGCTCGGTCTTTATGATGGCAAGATCAACTTTTTTCTGAGATTTTTTTGTTTCAAGAATTTTTTCATGAGTCTTTGAGTCTTTGGGTTCATTTTTTTGCATCGACACCTCAACTTGTTTATAATCGGCTTTATAAACAACAAAATGTAGCTCAAAATTCCTTTCTTGGCAACTCAAAGTTTTGGTGGTTGAAGCTCTCTTACGCTATATCGTTTTATTGTCTAAAATTATAAAGGCGTTACATCGTTAAGACTATTCACCGTATTGACATTATAGAGAGTTACAGCATATGATTTGAGTAAATATAACATTAAAGAGGCGTATAGCTTTATGGATGAAAACGCAGAACAGCTAAGACAACAAAACGGACAAGAAACCAATGGCCAAGAAGAAATGACAGCAAGTCGACGCAATAAGAAAAAGATCAAAGCGACAATTTATTTGACGGAAGAGGCCGAGCAAGCTTTTACCGAACTTTATATTCATCGATTGCGAAAGGACAGGAAAACTGACAAATCACTCATTGCTTGCGATGCTATTCAGGCACTTTTTGAAAAAGAATGCTCTCAATCATGACTAGCAGCTACGTCTGAGCAAGAAAATCCCTAGAGTGCTTACTTAAATGTTTAAACCGGCTTCGATCCAAAGCTGTTCTAGTTCGTCAGCAGGATAAGGAGCTTGTTTATTTTCCTCTCGGAGTGTTTTAAAAAAAGTGTTCATTTTGAGAGTGATGCGGGCATAGCGTTTTACAACTGATGAGAGGTAAGGAGTTAATGCTTCCGGTAATAAAAGTGGAGTTTTTCCATTGGCGTAGTCGTGTAAAACTTCATCAACACGATCCTTTCCAAATAATCTGGAAATAATCCAAGAAGTCAATGTCGTTACGACATAGCAACGATCATAATTTTGATGATTTTGAAAGAATTGCAACTCTTCTTTTGAAAGCGCAAATTGAGAACTTGTTGCAAGGCCAAAATCAGAAAAATAGAGCTGCTCGCCATCTGTCAAAATATTGTGAAAATGAGCATCAAAATGTAACATCCCTTTTGAATTTATAAATGCGATGGTATCTCTAAGATTGCGTTCGACCATTTCAATGGCTTTGTCAATAGAGCCGTCTCCATTGCTTAATTGTTTGCTAAGCCAGGTATTCAGTGTATCTGGAATGTATTCAATAAATAACGCAACAAAAGCTGGAGCATGATGATTAGCTCTAACTCTTTCTTCTATAGCAGAGGAGTCACCCCAATATTTAACATAATTTTTTAGTTCTTCTTCATCTAATTGAGCTTTCTCATCGGAATTATTGATAATACGCCAGTGGTACATCAAAGGAAGATTTTTGTTATCCCTCGAAAGAACCCATTCAGTGCTCATGATATGAGCGGAAAGCTCTCTCCAAACACTGAAACCACCAGAACCAACGCCATACTGATAATAGAGTGGTATGTCAAATAAGTTTTTCGTCGATCTGATATTCTCTGGACTCCCTTCAACCTCATTCAGAGGTACTTTTTTTACAAATATTGGAATCCCATCGATCTCTAATTTTACCGAAGATCCCCATCCTGAATGCAGCGAAGTTCCTTGCTCAAGAAGAGCTGATATACTCTCGTCATTCAATTTTTCGAGATGCTGAGAGATATAGTTGTACCGAGAATAGCGCATTTCTTGTGCATCGTTTATAATCGAAACACAGCCCTCCGTGGAATTAGCAGTTGCCATATTTTTTTCTATTGTCGACGTCAATGATAAAGACTCTGTAGCGAAGATGCTATTTTCTAAACCAGCAAAAGCTAAAAAATAAGACATAATTTTATAAAAATTTTTATTCAATTTAGCCTTCTTTATATTTCACATAATTGATAGAAACAAAATATTGTTGAAAATTGATTCTACTAGAAATGTCTCTAAATATCAACGAATTACACATAATTTTGTAACAAAAACACCCAATCAAGATGACTGGGTGTTAATATTACATAAACGCTCGGTTTAGGAGAGAGGAATGTAAATTTTCGTCACCAACTTGCTCTGGTCCGTCTTAACAAATTCGATGTTAAAATATTCGGCAAAGCAGGGGCGCGTCTCATCAACATTCTCCTTACTGTCAGGCAACCATTTAAAAAATATTCTATCATAAGTTTGATCTATTTTATCGTAAGAACCATTGTGAGTGAAAATTGCATATTTTCCTCCTTTAAGAACTTGCTTACCGACTCCACCTTTAGGTTGGACGTTTTTTGGCGCTAAAATGCAAGCATCATAGCGAAGCTTATCTTCGCTTGTCACATTTGGATCATCGTGTGTAATACCAAAATAGCGCAACTTGCTTCTATCCAAATGATTTTCATCGATAAAAGTGTGCATACTTATCCATGCTTGAGAACCTGACTCCGAGTATTCTCCCAATTTTCTAATAAACAGAAGATCAAGATCCTCTATTTTTTCTATTTTATCAGGCGAAATTTTAGGCAATTCAGAAATTTTTTTGTTCATCGCATTAACCTCCTTATATAGCGTGCGATAATTTCTCGGAGAATGTCCAATGGCTTGTTTGAATGCCCTTGTGAAAGCAGATGGAGTGTCATATTGTGTATCCATTGCAATATCTGTAATAGGATGCTCAGTATAACGCAGTTTTGAAGCTGCTTTCTCCAACCTTAACCTTCTCATGTATTTATAAACTGTTTCTCCAACCACCATGTGAAATACCCGATGAAAGTGAAAAGGGGAGTGACAAGCTACTTTAGCAAGCTCCTCGATTGAAATCTCATCTTCTATATGGTCTTCGATGTAAATTAATACCTTTAAGATCCGCTTCACATAGTCTTCTGGATGATCCATTTTCTATCCTCTTTCCCCAAATATTACGCATGCTACGGAATTTAAACTTTCCCGTTTTTGCGATTTTTCTAAATCATTGAATAAAGAAAATAAGCTTAAGCGATTCTGATAATCTTCGTAATTCAATTAATAATTACCAAGATTTTTAAAGAGTTGTCAAAGCTGTCAGGTCATATGTCGAATCGGTAAGCATCAAAAAAGCACCGCTCAGCGCATCAACAATATCATCATGGCTTCCTTCAGGAAAATTTTCCACCTCTCTTAAAAAGTCTTCATTCCATGGTGCCTGCAGGATTTTGATATTTCCAGCTTCTGCCTGAGATGAGACGGGGAGGGCTCTCGTTACTTTGTCCTGGGTAGCTTTAAATGTCTTCACGTTATATCCTTGAAGCATTCTTACTAAATAATCTGCTTCGCTTATTCCAGCCTGACCAGGATCTTGCTCGATGCCAATCCTTATCGCAAAGCCATCTTGACTCGCCGTATTTTTGATAGCATTTTGAACGCCTAAAGGACTTTGTTGAATCCTTACCATATCAGTGATATACAAGACGTTATTTTTATCCTTTTCGAGACGGAGACCAACAGTATAGTCAGGGTCATTACTTTCGGTCTTTTTCGTGGCTGCCCGATCCCAGTAACGAACAGCTTTTAACCCACCCTTTGGAATAGCTTTGACCACTTCAAAGAAGCTTCTCTGGAAGAACATACCTGCTGTTGGCCTGACATTCCAGTTTCCCATAAGCAACTGCTCTCTTTCAAAGCGTGGTAAGGCTTTAAGATTGGCTAGATATCCTGGATCTTTTTCAAGCAGGATTTTATTGTCATGCACAGTTGATGCCACAAAGGAAACACTCTTTGGCAGGCAATGCGGATCCTTTTCTATCAATTCTTCGCGACTAGACCCCCAAATTGTTTGATCATTCTGAATGAAGAACCAGCGAGTCTTTCCGCTACGTGATGGGATTGGATATCCTGATTTTTCATCAATCCACCAAGAAATAAATTGTCGAACCCATGAATCAGTATCTGGATTTGTAGTGGCTCGAATATAAGGTTTTACTCCGCAAGTCGAACGATTCCTCGATAGCATATAGACAAATTGCTGCCAGGAAAAATGAGTAAGCTCATCAAATCCAACAAGGGGAATCTGAGAGCCTTGCCAATCAAAACGTGTTTTATCATGCTCAAGATGAGCGAATTTGACTTTGCCATTTCCTTGGAAATCCCATTCAAGAGTCGACTCTTTAGGAGTGCCATCTGCATGTACGAAAAGTTCGCAGCTTGTATCCCATAAGCCGCCTGGGTTGCGAACTTGCGTGCTATTCCTTCGGAATATCACAGCAGAGAATCCAGGAACATTTCTATGTCGTAGAGCATTCCATTAAGAGAGCCCAGGTTTTTCCGCCTCCAGCAGCTCCACCATAGATGACGATATCCGCTGAGGCATTCAAGAATTGGTATTGAGGACCTTTCTGAGGTTTGATTTTAGGCATTTGGATCCTCCACCATTTTCTTCTATGCAGTCGCCTCTCCCGTTATCGGGAATGTAAATTTGAACAGGATCTTCTCCTTTGACGATTGTTTCCGTAACAATAGTTTCTCTTTGGCCAAGCCATATTTTACCAAGCCAAATAGCCATGGTCGCACTGCGCTCAGCTTGCTGAAATTGATAACGTCGGAGGGAGAGTTTATGACGCCCATTGCACCTTTTTCTTAGCTCCGCAAAACCCATACCAAAAGCCTCCCTTAATCTTCGATCCAAAGTATCGACGCTGACCCGAAAAGAACCTGCAATTTCTTCAGCCGTTGCTTGCATTTCTGTCCAATAAAGTACTTGATCTAGATTGATTTCCTTTGCTGGAACAATTCCTTTCCATTCCTCAGGAGGGGATTTCGGATCCATTGGTGGTTTGACTGTTTTCTTAGGCCGACCGTTGGGCCGTCCTGTAGGCTTTCTAGGCATAATCTTCACCATTCAACTTAATGTCGCATGGCTCATTTCTATGCAGCTTATACTTCCTATATCGATCGACAATGACATCGCAATATTTTGGATCGAGCTCACAACCAAAACATCTGCGGTCCAACTGTTCTGCCGCGATTAGCGTTGTTCCAGATCCCAAGAAAGAAATCAAAAATAAGATCATCTTTCTTTGAGCTGTTATTGATAAGATAGCCAATCAATGGAATAGGTTTCATGGTCGGATGCTCAGCATTTCGCTGGGGTCTATCAAATTTAAGAAGGGTGGTTTGTTTGCGATTATTATACCATCGATGCTTCTCTCCCTCTTTCCATCCATAAAGAACAGGATCATGGTCGCTGTACTCCTTACCCCCAAAAAGAACTGGCTCGTGCTGCCATTGATAATCTTGACGTCCCAGAACAAGAGAGTTCTTAAGCCAGATAAGACATTGTGTCATTTTTAAATTGGCTTCTCGAAAAAACCGACGGAATTTTTCTCCTTCGGAATCAGCGTGAAATACATAGATCCCTGCTCCTTCTTTCATAAAAACGAAAGCATTCACATAGAAATCTCGCAATAGGGATTCGAATTCCTCATTTGAAAGATCATCATTTTTGATGGTAAGCTTGTCTTTTGTTCCTCCTTTGTAAGCCACATTGTAAGGGGGGTCTGTAATGACAAGATCAATCAGTTCCGACTCAAGTACTTTTTCGATATCGCCATAAATGGTGGCTGATCCGCAGATTAACCGATGCCTTCCCAAATCATAAATATCACCTGGCTTGGACTTAGGTTCATCGGGTATCTCTTCTTCATAGCCATCATCAATCGCTTCAATCTTTTCTGGGTCTTTGAATTGAAGCTCACTTTCTGTAAATCCCCAATTGAAGAGATCTTTTACCTCCCATTCGTTAGCTAAGCGTTCCCAATCCCATTCCCCTGAATTTTTATTACTGCGAATGAGATATTCTTCAGCTTCCCTTGAAGTCAACTGTCGGTTTGGAACTCTGACTTCAATTTCTTCTTTTCCACGTCCAAGGGCTTTCATGGCTTTGATCCTCATGTGGCCAGCTAAGATCGTGTTATCCAAATTGACGACGATGGTCTCCACATAGTTAAAGCTTTTCAAGGATTGCTTTAGCTTTTCCATCTGATCTTTTGTGATTTTGCGCGGATTTTTTTCATGATCCTTTAAATCTTTGATCCGCCTGGTTTCCGTATGCCATACCAACTCATCTAAAATAATTTCTTCTGTGCTGGGGTCTCACTTTCAGTTGTCTGAGCCTCCGCATTTTTGGTTGTGCTCTTTGCCATCTTTCATCTCTCTGATTTATTTTTTTTCTTGTACAAGACCTGTAAACCAATTTTTTTATAAATACCAAGTTGGTAAAAAACGATAGAAAATCGGTAATTAGCTTTAGGAGAGTAATTGAGAAAGGGGAGTAGAGAGAGTAATTGAGTAGAAGCCTAATGGCTTGATTTAAACTTTGCTGACAATTTCAATGGTGATTGGATATAAATCCTCTACCATCTTTCGTTTTGTCTGACTTAAAGCCGTATCTTTTCCTTTGGTATCGATAAAGCTTATTTCACCATTCGCATAAAAAACTTGAAAGTCACAGACATATCGCACTTTTCCAGGGAGGTCGAATGGGATTTGCCTTAAAAAAAACAAAACTTCTCCTGCTTTTTGAAGAATTTGGAGCTTATCATAATACCTTCGCTCCAATTTTGAAGGGAATTTTTTACCATCCCTTTCGCAAGGAATTGCGCCGAATTTATGCTTTGTCCTTCCTCTTGGTCTAAAAAATTGTGTAGTCATCTGATACAGGCATGCTCCTCTGATATTAAAGAATTTTCATTCTGTCAGATTTTTTCATTTTCTTGCATCTATATTGAACATACAGATGGTAAAGTGCATCTGTCCATTTTACAAATAATGCATAAAAACCATGAGGAAATTGCCGGATTTAAGGGAATATGAATTAGGGAAGCAGCTGTTTCCCTATTTAAAAACCTCGACTTTGCTTTAATAAATTCCTTCTACAACTTGTATTAGAAAAGTAAGACCCATATGTTAATTTTTTCTATGGAAATCATGTCCCATTGGTGGTATGATCCCTCGAGAAATACCTCCTAGATTTGGACAGATATGAGCATAGATAAAACAGTTAAAACAGATCGGTTAATCTTGCGCCCTTGGACCCAAGAAGATTTAGAACCATTTTCTAAATTAAATGCCGATCCTCGAGTAAGAGAATTTTTTCCTAGTGTGAAAAGTTATGAAGAGAGCACTCAAGAATATAACCTTATTAGGGAGGGTTTCGAACAATATGGGTGGGGTTTCTGGGCTGCCTCCCTCATCAAGACTAATGAATTTATCGGGTTTATCGGATTAAAGCATGTAAACCCCATCCTTCCTTTTGCTCCTGCAGTCGAAATTGGATGGCGTCTTGCTTATGATTTTTGGGGAAAGGGTTATGCAACGGAGGGCGCAATTGCTTCTTTAAGATTTGGATTCATAACCCTAGATTTGAATGAAATTGTGTCATACACCCCGGTCGCCAATACACGCTCCAGAAACGTAATGGAAAAAATTGGCATGCATCGGTCGCAAGAAGAGGATTTTGAGCATCCTCAATTGAATCCAGATGATAAGTTACGTCTTCATGTTTTATATCGCTTACAACGTCAAGAATGGAAGGATATAAAAAATGAACGGCAAGCCTAATGGAAAAGAACGATTTTCTTCGGATATCGAGATAACTTACAAAGATTTCGAAAGCTCAGGATGGGAAGAAGCATTCAAAAGCCAAGGAATAAAGGTATCTTCTCATGCACCGGATATTCTTGCAAGAATGGGCCAAAAAGCAATCGAAGAGGGAAGAACAGCTCAAAGCAAAGTCCTTTGGCTTCTGGCAGACGCATGTTCTATGGCACTAAATCCTTCGAGTTTGAATGAACCATTTAAACCTTATTTTAGAGGTCGTACAGGACGATCAACTATTCCAGATGACTTTAGCGAACAGGACATTGATTACTTTCATCTTATTCTTCCTGGGGCAGTTAATCCATGGTTGAAAGCCCGTCTCTCAGACTTGATCTGGCTGCGCAGGCGATCTCTCGGAAAAGATATTGTCCTTGTAGCCATTGATTCGTACTTAATGACACCGCTCACTCACGAATCTTTCGTTGGTGAAGGCGGCCTCTGCTGGATTAGAGCAATTCAGTTAACCCGCATATTAAAACATGCTGCGGGAGAGAGAATGAAGGACATCAAAGATAAGATTATCCAAGCAATCCGAACTACAACAGATAAAGATGATTTCTTAGCAAGGTGGCTTGCAGATATACTGAAAGGATATAAACTAGGAATCGGCTATGAAAGTGAAATAGCTCAAAAGCTTACTTCACTCGCGGAGGCATTTAAATTACAAAACGACTTTTACCGCACTCGTGAATACTATGAGGCCTCTTCATATTGGTTCAATAAGGCCAATAGTGAAGAAGATGGGGTTAAAGCGATTGCATACCACGCAGAAGCTTGGCATACCGAGGCAACTTTCAAAGAAATTTCCGGAGATTTTATTGGAGCAGCGCATGCCTTGGAAAAAGCCATTCAAGTTTATCAATCAACTCCAAAAAAATACCGTTCTCAACTTGGCATAGAAGAGAAGCTACCACTGCTTAAGTTGCAGCTCAATAAAACTGGGAAAAGAGCTGCCGATGAAATGAAACCAATCTGCACACCTCCTGTAGATATTACTGAGATGGTTAACGAATCGCAGAAATTGATCCAAGGTAAGAATTTGACTGAAGCTCTAAAAATCTTAGCAAATCTTTATCCGGGAGCAAAAAAAACAAAAATCCGAAGTTCGGCTGAGCAGTCTCTTACACAATTTCATTTTAGTTCTTTCTTTGGTTTAACAACTAGAGCTCGCGATGGGCGAGTAGTCGCAAAGAGTCCTGGCATAGCAGTTGCTGAAAAAGGTTCCCCTGAATATGAGGCAGGTATTTGGAAAGAAATGCTCAAAAACTACTACCTTGAAATTGGCGTTGCTGTTTTCGGGAGAATTGTTCCGGCTCTCGAGACAATGGTAGCAGAGCATCGCATTCAAGAAAGAGATTTTATAGCTCTCTGCAGCCAATCATCCATTGTTCCTCCAAGCCGTTCCTTAGCGTTTGGAAAAGCTCTTTTTGCAGGATATGATTTAGACTTCGACTCTGCAATTCATAGATTAGTACCTCAGATCGAAAATATGGTGAGATATCACTTAAAAGCGGCCGGTGCTATAACTACAACGTTTGATATTGAAGGTATAGAAACAGAAAAAGGTCTGAGCTCCTTACTAGAGATTCCAGAAGCTTTGCAAATTTTTGGAGAGAATACAATATTCGAAATGACTGTTCTATTTTGTGACAGTCAAGGACCCAATATTCGCAACCATTTGGCACATGGACTCATGGAGAGTGAAGAATTTGAATCCGCGCATGCTATATATGCTTGGTGCTTCACTTTAAGGCTTATTTTTAATGTTTTCTGGAACTCTTGTAGGAAGGAAGAGGCTTAATTATGGATAAAAATAATCAGACCCAACCAATGAAGTCTGAAAATGAAAGAGTTACTTGGCGTCCCCTAGATATTATTAGGGCAAAAGTTATCGGAATCGCCCTACATGAAAACCGATTGTTAGTGTGTGAAGTCCTTAACGATCAGGGAATATTAAAAGGATGGTGTCCATTAGGCGGGGGGATCGAATTCGGTGAAACTGGTGAAAATGCATTAAAGAGAGAAATTGTAGAAGAACTTGGTTGTGATATTCTTATTGCTGGCCCCCCAATGATTTGCGAGAATATTTTTGAGCATCATGGTGTTAAAGGCCATGAGATAATTCTTGCCTTTCCAATCAAGTTTGAAGACCCACAAATTTACTCTAGAGAACGTTTTCAAATCTGTGAAAGTAGAGGAAGTTTGCATTGGGTTGAATGGATTGACATTGAACGCTTTAAATCTGGCGAGGCCATTCTTTTCCCAACTGCAACTAGCCAAACAAATATTCTAAAACTGGAAAAATTAAAGTATGTTTAGAAAAAGATTAGAAGGAAAAGTCGCTCTAATTACAGGGGCTGCACAGGGGATTGGCAAAGAGACGGCAATTGTTTTAGCGCGAGAAGGTGCAATAGTAGTTGTATCCGACATCAATGATTCTTTAGGAGCATTGGTTTCAAAAGAGATAGGCGGTGATTGCATTTACCTCCATCTGGATGTTGCAAACGAAAACGACTGGAAACATGCCATCTCGACTATTACTGAACGATTCGGCAAGCTTAATATTTTGGTCAATAACGCAGGCGTCACTGGATTCCAAGAAGGCTTCGGGCCACAAGATCCGGAAAATGCATCGCTAGATAGCTGGAGAAAAGTCAATGCAGTCAATTCTGATGGGACTTTTCTTGGATGCAAATATGCTATTCAAGCAATGAAATCGTCAGGAACTGGATCAATCATCAATATTTCATCAAGGTCTGGGCTTGTCGGGATTCCTGGCGCATCGGCCTATGCAGCAAGCAAAGCAGCTGTCAGAAATCATACAAAGACAGTTGCACTCTATTGCTGTCAACAAGGATATCAAATCCGGTGCAACTCGGTGCACCCAGCGGCCATTTTGACTCCTATGTGGGAACCCATGCTGGGAACAGGGCCGGATCGAGAGATCAGAATGGCCGAAATTGCCAAAGACATCCCTATGCAGAAAATGGGAACAGGTGAAGATGTAGCGAATGCTGTGCTATTTTTAGCATCGGACGAATCCAAATATATCACAGGAATTGAGCTGACAGTCGATGGCGGAATTTTGGCCGGAGCCAGCGCAACCCCAAAAAGACAAGACGATGAACACAACAATTAGAAAAGCCACAGTAGAGGATGCTCATGCCATCGTCATTGCTGAGAAAGAGATTGCAGAGACTCCTGGTTATTTTTGTTCGCAGCCAAACGAACTGAGCGAGCAGAATGTCATCAAAACGATCAAGTCTCTCGCTGAATCCGAAAAAGGAATCTATTTGGTGGCTGAACGCGATGGAAAAATCGTTGGTCATGCATTTTTGGAGCCTTTGCATCTCAAATCAATATGCCATGTCGCGCAATTGTCAATCGGTGTGCATCACGGATGGCAGGAGATGGGGATTGGAACGGATCTAATGAAGGAGCTAATTACTTGGGCGAAACAGTCGGCGACGATTGAAAAGATAGAACTTAATGTCCGCGCATCCAATAGCCGAGCCATCGCTCTCTATAAGAAAATGGGATTCGTCGAAGAAGGCCGGCTCAAAAATAGAATTAAGATAAGCAGTAGCCATTACATAGATGATGTTTTAATGGCCTTAAATGTAAATTAGGAAAATTAGCAGGCGATATGTTTAAAAAAATTATATTATACGCGATATTATTAGTTACATCTCTTGGTGGAGCTCCAAATGCAACCGCATCCACTACTGTCAGCACAAATCTAGAAACCATAAAAGAAACATTTGTTTCTTCAGGAGATGCTAAGCTTTTTTGTAGAGTGGCAGGAAAAGGAAAGCCTTTGGTCATTATTCATGGAGGTCCTGGACTTACTCAAGATTATTTACTTCCTCAGATGTACGAATTGGCTAAGAATAACTTCGTGATTTTCTATGATCAAAGGGGTTGCGGGAAATCTACCGGTGATATCAATGCAGATACCATCACTATCAAATCTTTTGTGAATGACATAGAGGCAATTCGTCAAGCATTCAATTTGGATAAAATTTCTGTTCTTGGCCATTCTTGGGGTGGATTTCTAGCCATGCAATATACTATCGCGCATCCAGATCATGTTGATAAACTTATCTTGTCAAATTCAGCACCAGCATCTTCAGATGGATATGCTTTATTCGGTCAAGAATACATGAGACGTATGCGTCCTTATCAAGAGGAACTTGAAAAAATCCAGAGCTCACAAGGATTTCGGGATGGTGACCCTAATGTAATGGAACATTTTTATCGCCTTATTTTTAGACAGTACTGTTATATCCAAGAAAAAGCAGACTTATTAAACTTACGGATGACATCAATAGCTTCATTGAATGGAGCAAAAGTTTCTGAAATCATTCGTGAGAATGTGTTAGATAAACCGTTTAATTTAAATAAAGGCTTAAAGGCACTAAAAGTATCCACTCTGATTTTGCATGGAGATGCGGATCCCATTCCCTCAAGCACTGCGAAAGATCTTCATGAGAACATTCCCGGTTCAAGATATGTTCTGATGAAGAATTGCGGTCATTTTCCTTATGTTGAGGATCCGGCAACCTACTTTAAATATATTAATGAATTTTTAAAAGATGGGCGTGAAAATGCATTATAGATTTTTATTTTTATTCCTATTTTTATCGATATTTAGCAATTGCAAAGCAACAGAATATGACATTCCTCCATCAATCAGATTTACATGTGGCCGTGAAGATACCTCATCAGAAATTGTGTATTACTTTAAAAGACCTGTGATTTCAGCTAACAATTATCCCATTTTAATTTTATGCGAAGGGTCTTCAAGCAAAGGAGGACTTGAGAGCGTCATGTTCATGTTCAAATATTTTGAAGAACAAATGACTGCTTTGGATGTTGGATTCATCACTGTTGAACAATGGGGAATCGACGGTAATAATATTGATGAAGAGACATTTTTCAATCATTATTCGCGCACCCAACGCTTTAATGATCACATGCAAGTCATCAAAGATCTAGAAAGACATCCACCTGCTGGATGGAATGGTCAACTCATCTTCTTAGGCGTCTCTGAAGGGGGCCCATTAGTGACAGCACTAACAACCTCATATCCTAGAACACTTGCGACAGTGAATTGGAGCGGAGCTGGGGATTGGCCTTGGGCCGAAGAGGTTTGGGTATTCTTTGAAGACATGAAAAAAAGATCCGATCTGAAAACTCTGGATGATATTCCTTCGAGCAAAGAAGAGTACGATGCGCTGGTTGAACAAATTAAATCGAATCCTTCAACGACAGAATGGTTTGCAGGCATGACCTACTTTTATCTAGCTGATGCCTTCAAACAAGCACCGACAAAATATAATCAAATCCGTTCACCATTTCTGGTTGTTCAGGGAACAGAAGATCCAAATATCGAATCTTGTGACGAATTTGTCAGAAAAGCCAAAGAAGCTGACGCTCCTATTGAATACATCCGTATTAAGGGAATGGACCACTATATAAGAAAAAGACCTGATATCATTGATCAGTCTTTTGAGTGGTTAAAAAATCAAATTAAAATAGACAGTAGCGTGCTCGAAAAAAGTAGGATTGGATATTCATGAAACGAGCCATCCATATTTTCCCAGAATTTAATAACCTTCAAATTATAGAATCTCTGCGAATGCAATACGATCCTCTATTTGGATTGATTCCACCTCATATTACGTTGATTTTTCCATTTGAAAGTAATATTACCTCGCAAATCCTTCAACAACATATCTTAGATACCTTGAAAGGTACTAAACCGTTTCCCATTAAATTACAGGATTTTACAGGAACGGTCGATCAATATTTATTTTTGAATGTAAAAAATGGCAATGATCAAATCATTGAATTACATGATCGATTGTATTCTGGTTTGCTATTTATTCATCGTAATCCACGTTTTTCCTTTTATCCTCATTTGACCATTGGAAAATTTAGTAATGAGGAAACGATCGTGGCAGCACTTGCTGAGGTGACACTGAATGAAACTCAATTTGAAACAGTAGTTTCAAAAATTTTTATCGAATCCATTGATGAATCAGGACTTTCAACTATTGAATTTGTGATTAACCTTTAATAACTTCTTAAAAGATATCGGAATGTAAGAGTATGGATTATGAGCAGCTAAACATAAAATCATATAAATATTGGGACCTCTATTTGCATGAGAATCAATGTTATCTCGGCAGAGTCTTTGTTCAACTTAAAGATGAAAAAGGGATAGGAGATTTTCTAGATATTCAAGGGGAAGTGCAAGAAGAGTTTTTTGAAATTGGTCAAAACGTCAAAAAGGCTCTTAAGACCCTATTTAAACCTGATAAAATGAATTATGCAGCTTTGAGCAACACATCTCCTGTCATTCACATGCATATCATCCCTCGTTATAAAGAAGCGCGAGAATTCGACAGAGTGGCTTTTAAAGATACACGTTGGGGTCAAAATTATGCGCCTTATGATCGCTCTTTTGCACTTGATGAATCAACACTGTTTAAAATTAGAGATGCCTTGAAAGGACAGCTGTGACGCAAAGGGTAATAACATGAATTCTCGAGTTAGAAAGTTTTTTTCTTATTACAAACCCTACTTAGGACTTTTCAGTGCGGATATGGCTGTGCGCAGTGATTGCATCTGCAGCCACGCTAGCCATCCCATTATGCATCCGATACATCACGACAAATTTGCTAGAGGTTGGTTCAGATGATGCTCTCCATCAAATCTACATGATGGGTGGCCTCATGCTTGCTTTAGTTGCCATTTACACGGCATGCCATGCATTTATTGACTATCAAGGGCACATGATGGGCGCTTTGATGGAAAGAGATATGCGCAATGAGCTATTCGAGCATTACCAAAAGCTTTCTTTCAAATTTTATGATGAGCATAAAACGGGTCAGCTCATGACCAGGATCTCCAATGATACGTTTGATCTTGCCGAACTATACCATCATGGCCCGGAAGACATTGTCATTTCCTTTTTGAATTTCATTGGCGCATTTGTCATCTTAATCAATATCAATGCCAAATTAGC
Organism: uncultured Parachlamydiaceae bacterium; assembly: GCA_963752155.1. GTDB lineage: Bacteria > Chlamydiota > Chlamydiia > Chlamydiales > Parachlamydiaceae > JACCRY01. Next base: position 128,005 of record CAVVXH010000002.1, read on the forward strand.
TTTCATTGCCCTTCTTTTTGTTCCTGTCATGGGAATCTATGGATTTTATACAGCAAGAAAATGTACGCTGCATTAAGGAAAAGCAGTGACAAAATCGGAGATATCAATGCCCAAGTGGAGGACACTCTTGCAGGAATCAGAGTAGTCAAATCATTTACCAATGAAGAAGTTGAAAAGAGAAAATTCACCTATGAAAATGATCGTTTCGTCGAGAGCAGACAGAAGGGTTATAAGGCTGAGGCTTATTTCTATGATGGCTTGATTGCTTTTACTCAACTCATGACGATTACAGTTGTCATTTTTGGAGCAGTAAGTATTGTTAAAGGCTCTTTAGATTTGGCCGACTTGCTCACTTTTCTACTTTATATCGTGATCCTTATCGAACCGATTCAGAGGTTGGGAAATTTTATCCGGTTATATCAGGAAGGGGTCACTGGCTTTAATCGATTTATGGAGGTTTTGGAAGTTGAGCCAGACATTCAAGATGCTCCAAATGCTAGTGATCTGCCTCATGTCCAAGGAGAAATAGAATTTAAGAACGTCAGTTTTAAATATAAAGAAGACTACGATCACGTTTTAAAAAACATTTCTCTGAAAATAAATGTTGGAGAATACGTAGCTTTGGTTGGACCTTCAGGTGTTGGAAAGACCACTCTCTGTTCTTTGATTCCCCGATTTTATGAGGTCAGTGGAGGGAAAATATTAGTCGATGGCCAAGACATTAAAAGTCTTAAAGCCAAATCATTGAGAAAAAATATTGGCCTTGTCCAGCAAGATGTCTATCTTTTTGCTGGAACAGTTTCAGAAAATATTCGTTATGGAAAACCAGATGCCACAGAAGAAGAAATCATCATGGCAGCCAAACAAGCCAATGCCCATGATTTCATCACGAATCTACCGAATGGGTACTCTACAGACATTGGACAGCGTGGAGTTAAATTTTCTGGAGGACAAAAGCAAAGGCTCAGCATTGCACGTGTTTTCTTAAAAAATCCACCTATCCTTATTTTCGATGAAGCAACCAGTGCATTGATAATGAAAGTGAAAGAGCCGTACAAAATTCTCTTGAAAGACTGATCAAAAATCGCACAACACTCGTTATAGCGCATCGTCTTTCAACGATCAGAAATGCCAAGAGAATTCTCGTGTTAACAGATAACGGCATTGAAGAACAAGGAACGCATGAAGAACTGATCGCTTTAGATGGCACTTACGCCAATCTATATAACATGCAGTTAAGAATCGAAGATGCTGGAGAACCGCATGAAATCTAATAAGAAAATGCATGCAGCACAAACAAGAAATGTTATAGTTCCTTTAATCACTCCTTCTAAGCCTGGTGATTTTTTCCCACTAATTGACCATGTTATAGAGGGTGGGATACAAGACCTTGTGCTATTTGGCACAACTGGAGAAGGAGAAAAAATAGATATTGAAAGCAAGAAATCTATTATTCGTAATATTGTTCCTTTCATCAATGGGCGAGCTAGACTTTATATAGGATTGATGTGTTCAAATATCACTGAAGCGATTGATTTGACTAACTTTTGCTATGAACTTGGCTTTGAAGGGGCGCTTCTTCCTCCTCATCTTTATGGTGAGAATCCATTAAAAGTTGTATCAAACTTTTTAGATAACTCTTCTTCAAAATTTATACTATATAATCCTCCTGGAGCCAACCCATTAGGAAAAATCGTTCACACGTTTGACACAGCTAGAATTATCGGATTAAAAGACTCAAGCGGGGATATTGCATTAATGAAGGAAATTACTGCTTTGCCGAGACTTCTCTCCTGCAAGATTTACTACGGTAGAGAACATTTATTGGATAAGGCACTAGAGCTCGATATCGATGGCATATTCCCAGGAACTGGTAACATCGAACCCCAACTCCTCCTTCAATTATGGAAGCAAAGAGATGAGCAATCTTTCCTATTATTTAATCAGCTCAAAGATCTAGTACGAACGAACTGTCCTCAAAACTATATTCAAGGATTAAAAATTGAATTAAAAAATCTAGGGATTATAAATGGATAAACAAAATAATTGAGAGCAATTTAATGAAAAATTTTGACATAGAAAATCCTAGAATTAAAGAAAGACTCGTAGCATGCAATGACTTGGCTTTTTCTTTTCTCAGTCACATGCCGATTGTACCTGGCCATTTATTAATTTGTCCGATTCGTGCTGTAGCATCTTGTGAAGAACTAACACCTGAGGAATGGCAAGCAATCATTGCACTCCAGAATCAAGTATGCAGCGCCATGAGGAAATCCCTTGATGCAGAGGGTTTTAATTTTGCATGGAACATGGGAGAAAATGCCGGCCAAACAGTTCCGCACTTCCATTTGCATGTTGTTCCTAGGAAGGCAGGAGATTCAGGCATCTTAGAATACGAACCAAGAGTATTTCTATATCGTCCAGGAAGTCGAGCAATCTCTCCTCCAGAAGAACTTCGGCAAACAGCAGAATTAATTAAGAGTAGCTTATGAAAATTGCAATAGTTAATGATATTCACGTTGGCAAGTCACTAGAACATAATGGGAAAGTAAGAGCCTCTTCTCACCTCATTGAGAATATGCTGGAGGAATTTTTACAAGAGATCCAGCGGCAGCACTGCCCCGATGCATTCATTAATCTTGGTGATCTCATTCGCAGTGAAGGCAAAGAATTGGATCTTCAAGCATATCGACGTCTCATCGGCAACTTTGGGCAAGTTAGCTCACCCGTTATACATCTGTTAGGTAATCATGAACTAAAAAAAATGCCCCTAGGCGATATAGAAATCGTTTGGCAAGAATGCGGTTTTGATCAAAAAAGCTATGGTTATAAAGACATCGGGGATTTTACTCTAATATGGCTTGGCTTAGAATTAAATCCTGAAGATCACAGAGTCCGCTCACTACCTTCAGAGCAATTAAGCTGGTTGAAAAAGCAGTTAAGTCAAAATTATCGACCTACAATCATTTTTACCCACTGTGCGATTGACGATCATGATGTAAATGGTAATTTTTTCTATGAAGCCAGTGACAATAGAAGTAAGTCAGCATTATTTCTAGAAAACCAAGAGTCGATTAGAAACGTTATTTCTGCATCCGGTTGCGTTGTTGCTGTTCTACAAGCTCATTTACATTACTTCCATTCAAAGCAGATAGATGGAATTCCATATATCACCTGTCCAGCGATGGGAGACAATATTTGTGGTCCAAACATGAGAGACAATGTACCTGAAATCTACACTATCTTAACTTTTGATAAGAATCGAGTCACTGCAAAAGCTTTCTCTGGAAAATATTGCTTTGCTGGATATGAGGGGAATTAGATGATAAACACTATTTTGCTTAAGCTAGGAATGTTTTTTATGATTTTTAATAGTTTTGACTTATTTGGTTCTATCTCAACCCCATTTGCCAATGAAGTTAAAGCTGTTATTTTTGACTGTGATGGCGTATTAGTAGATACTGAATATTTAAAATTTCTTGCATGGAAGCAAGCCTTAGATAGCGTAGGCATGGAGCTGTCTCTCGAAGAATATAAGATGGTAGCAGGCCACAGCTCAAAAAAGATCCATGAGATGCTTCAAGAAATGAAAAATCTCGATATCCCAGAAGAAGTAATTCAGCTACGGCGTGCAAAATATCAAGAACTGCAGGCACAAGGAGTTCCTCCTATTAGTGAAACGATCGAGTTCGCTCGCCATTTGTCGCAAAACAAAAGCTTCCTGGGTATAAAAATTGGAGTGGCCTCATCTGCTCCTAAGAATGAAATACTATTGAATTTGAAACACATTGGATTAGAACATGAATTTGATTTAATCATTTCGGGATCCGATGATTTAGAAAGTTACACGGATAGCAGTGGAAAGAACAAGCCTAAACCCTATATCTATCTTGAGGCCTCGAAACGCCTTAATATCCCTCCTGAACATTGTCTTGTATTCGAAGATACTGAAGCAGGAATTGAGGCGGCAACTACAGCTGGGATGATAGCAGTCGCCATACCCAATTGGATGACGAAAGAACAAAATTTTTCGAAAGCAAAAAAAGTAATTAATTCCATTTCTGAATCACCTCTAGATATTTCACAGGGTCTGGAAACCATTCCATTTAAGATAGATGAGGATTTAGAAAAAAATCCTATTACGTCAGCAAAAGAGTGTTTACAAAATTTTTTCCAGAAAGGCGGCATCTTACGAAAAATTTCCAACTTATCATCAGTTACTGAGCCGAGTATTCAATTAAATTTAGAAGACGCTATTTACCCAGTTTGTTCTGGAGGATGGTGCCGTTCTCAAGTCTTATGGGCAATTTTACAGCCTTATTCAGATCGAATCATCTTATTTCCACCACATGCAGCGCGTGTCGGTTGGGATCCCTATAATGGACAAATTAACAGATATCGAAACTATGCTCAGGAGATTGTTCCAGACGAATTTAGTTCATATTTTGGAATAGAGAAAACGTTGCGTTTTGGTTTTGAATACTCTTCTGCATGGAAACTCATCGAAGAATCTCCGACAGATGAAGGCTTAAAGACGATTTCTCACTTTTACAACCAATATTATTTTGGTCCGAACAGCTCGTGGCAGGGGAGAAAAGGAAAAAAACGTGTTTACATTACATTCTCAAATAATGCTCATGTTGTTCTTTACCGCCTAAACCAAACTAATGATAGTTTACAAGGTGTTACTGTGATTGCAATTGATTCTGAAGACTTAATCACCTACCCTCCGACTTTTTTAAATACAACATCAAGAAGCATAAAAACTTACGAATATTTTTCCAGTGTTATTAATCAAATATTTGACTTAACAAAACTTTCGCAAGAGGAGATAAGGCATATTCTTCCACCTGTGCATGAGATTAAGAGGTAATTTCAATGTCCAGACATTTAAGGAGGTTGATCGCCTCTGGAAATGAAAACTTTGCTTTTTTAAGGTTGTTCGTCTGAATATCAATGCCGTAATTTTTTGCATTCCTGAAATCAGATTTTGTCAAATTACATTGATGAAATAGAGTTCCCAGTAAATCGGCATCGGAGAAGTCGGACTCTTGTAAATCCGTGTTTGTAAAAAACACTTCTCTTACCTTGGAGCCGCTGAAAGAGATCCCCTTTAACTTTAAATCTGTAAAATTGCAGGTTTGCAAGATGCTCTTGATAAATTTGATATGGATGAATTTATCGCATTTATAGAAATCAACGCCCACCATTTTACACTCCTCAAAAATGATGTCTTGAAGCCGGCATCCCTGGAGCTTAACCAAGCTGAGATTGCAATTCTTGAATCGACATCCTGAAAAATCCGCTTGCTTCCAATCACTTTCTGTAAAATTACAGTTCTCAAACGAAACATTATTGAAAGTGCTGTTCTTTAGATTTGTCTCCTTAGCATCGACAGACTTGAAACATTCGTCTTCATAGGGGGTTTCCTTAGCAAGGATCATGAAAAGCTCTTCTCATTTAGGTTTTCGTCAGTTTTAAATGCTATATCTACCACACCATTTGGTTCAAACATGGCTATAAAATGCTTGTACATTTCTTGCCTGTCCTCTCCCCCCGATGTTGTTAACAGCAGCGCATGGCCATATTCGGCAATATCTTCCACGATTCTTTCATGCCGGTAATAAGCCAAGATTGTCGAATTAATTTCAGTTGTTCCATAGCCTTGATAAAAAAGTTTTTTCTCGTGGGGTTTATTCCAAACATTTGCAACACCTCCGCCAATAAACATGAGATCGCGTTCCTTTGGTGCCATAATTGGATCATCCCAATCCACTATGTAGATGCTGTCATTGCCAACTATCAATACATTGCCTCCATGAATGTCCGAATGACACAGCACGAGTTTATGCGATTGGTCCTGCAGCTTGTGGCCAAGCTGTTCGGCACGATCTACCAATCGGCGAATGAATAAGATATTTTCCTTCATAAACTTCAATAATTTTAAGGCAAATTCATCACCAGTTGGTTCAGCTTCAATATGAGTATAAAGCGATCGAACGACCTCTCGCCATTTAGGTGAATAGACTTCTCTCCGGGCTCTATTTTGAATTGATGATGGCACCTCAATTTCATGAACTTGTCTTAACGCTGACCCAAGCTTAACCCATTGATTGTCTGTTAGATTAATTCTAAATCCATCCTGTCCATTTACAAATGGATATACAATAAGGGTGAAATCTTCAATTTGTTGAGTTGATTGACCCAGGATTGTTTTAACGGGCGGAATGATCTCTTTAATCCCGGCATCATGTAGTAGCTCTACTATCTCAATGCCGATATCATGATGATGGCCGCGTTTTAGCTTTACGAAATAGGATGTCTGGTCATACGTTTGAGCTTTATATACTGACGCATTCATATCCGCGCCCAGAGGAAGAAGTGTAAGCACAGCAACTTCAATACCGTAATTGGCATTTAGGCAACTAATAATAAGCTGGTCTAAAAAGGATTGTTTCTCTGTCATAATTGGGAACTCTCTAGCGTGGTAATGAAACGCATCATATTTTCACTTAAATCTTCCATGCTACTGAATCGAAGCGCTCGTGCTGTCTCAGCTGTAATGCGCCTGAATAATTCCATTGTCTTGAATAACGCCTTCCAACTGTCCTCCGCATCAAAATGAGCAAAAACGCCATGTAGATCTTTCCACAATTCTTCATTGGCCCATGAACGCATCCGCTTTCCAATCGGAGGAGAGGAAGAACACCAATCATTCCCGGCTTCCGCATTCCATTCAATCATTCTTAAAAGAAAATTGTTTGCTGCCCAAGATCTAAATTTCACAGACCACAAATCTCCACGCTTGAGATAGACTCCGACATGATAAACCTCAAACCAAAATTCCTTGACCACTTCATGAAATTCTTGTTCCGCTGGTTTGATTGCCTTTATCTCGAATTGAGGTGGAAGTATCCCTGAAGCCCTATCATCCTTATCCAAAAGAATTTTATAGCCGAGATTATAGTCATCAGGGAGAGAACTGCTTTGCGCAATCTGATCCAAAACGTCAAGACTCAAAAAGGAAAAGTCTACTTTTATTCCGCCTTCAAAAATAACAAGACGGGAGGGGAATGGCTTTTCTTTATAGAAAACCTTTTCCCTTATACACACCAAGACATTTCCAAACTGAGCCAGCCAGCTTTCAGATCCTGTGTATGATACATCGGCACTGCAAAAGACAGAAATATCATAATCGGAAAAGCGGTCAACTGACTCCCGACCTACGCGTGAGCCAAGCAGGATAAGAGCCCTGACAGCGTCTTCTTTTTTACCCCATTCCACTATCTTTTCGAGCATGTTTACACCATCGCCTGGTAAACAATGGAATTTGGGTTATGTTCAAATGCATGCTCTGTCATCAGAACTTGAGAAAATCCTGCCTTCTCTAAAAACAATTCCATCTCGTGAGGATAATACCAGCGAACGACTAAATCCTCTTCCTCTTGAGCGATAGTCTTGCCATCAAGGCATTTGTCATATTGGTTTTTAGATATTTCCAGCTGCTCTCGCGGATCGATTGTCGTCATCGATTTGAGGAAAATTTCAGCTCCATCTGGACATGCAACGACGCGATTAGATGACACCGCTTTCTTCTCTTTCGAAAGTGAATCACCTTCAATGCTCGCTTTAACGCTATCCCATGGAACGAACATATCAAGAATAAGTGATCCGCCAGGCAATAGATGGGAATGTAAAATTCGCAGGACTTTTAGCGCCTCATCTTTGTCAGTAATCAATTGAAAAGATCCAACTGCAATGAAAATGAGAGCATACTTCTTCAATGAAAGATTTTCTATCTTCTGGTTAAATAGGGACGCCTTCAGATTTTCAGAGAGACTTCTCTTTTCACAGCTTCCCAACATTTCTGCAGAATTATCCAACCCATCGATCTTGAATCCGAGACGTAGAAGTGGCAAAAGAAGTCTCCCTGATCCGCACATCGCCTCAAGAATCGGACCTTGAATACCATTCAAGACGTCTGCATAAAAAGCCACTTCTTCAGGGCAAGCAAAAGGCTTACTGATATCGTAAAATTCTGTGCATAGCTTGTGATATGCTTTTCTTAATCCATGTGAGTTTTTCATTAATCTATCCGCTAATTGTCTTTTGCACGCTAACCACGGTTTACTAAAATTTCAGATGACAGCTCTGAAAGTTTTTTAAGCTCTCGGCCTTCTGCATCAAAATTGTCTGGTTGCCTCCAAATTTGATATACCTTTTCTAGATTCGGCCATTCTCTGTCAGTAATAGCGTACCAAGCCGTATCTCGATTTCGAGATTTATACATCGTAGCTTGTCGAAAAATACCTTCAAAGGAAAAGCCAAACCGCTGAGCTGCATGTCGAGAAGGAGCATTGAGGGCATCGCATTTCCATTCAAGCCGGCGATATCCAGCACAGAAAGCCCATTCAATCATCAAAAGCAGTGCTTCGGTACCTGCACGCGTTCGTTGTAAAAGGGGAGACAAATGGATATGTCCAATTTCAATACAGCCCACTTTTGGTTCGATTCTCAAATAACTCGCTACACCTGTTGGATTATCATCCAAAAAAATCGTATAAAATTTAGGATCCTCTCCAAAACAAATCGATTTTGCCCACTCAGCAAATTCAGCTGAATCTATAAATGGCCCATAAGGCATGTAGGTCCAGTTAACTCCTTTCGAATCAATTGAAAAAGCATCGTAAAGAGAAGGCACATGTGCCATAGAGATTGGCTCAACACGAACATAATGGCCTGTAAGAAAATGAAAATTCGGACGAGGGGGGGCGATAAAATTTTCTACAGCAAATCCAACCGGCTGTCCAAGTTCATTGATGGTATTGGTCATGTGATCCTTTTTGACGTCTAAAAGGGGGATTATTGCATTTTTTAGAGTTTATTTCCCTTGTTTTCGAATGTAACTGATTACGAAATCAGCTCGGTTTTCGACACTTATCTTTGGAAGCTCTATAATTTCATATCCAAAGTCAGAATATATTTTAAAAATGTTGTCATAGACCTCCAATGCCTCTTCAAATGACTGTTTTCTTTCTGTGTCATTGCAATAAATCTCTTCCCATGGCGGAGCGAGGAAGACTTTTTTGTTATACACCAACGAAAGGGCAGCCTGATGCAATTCTTCAGAAATTGGCGTGTTTGTTCGATAAGCATAGCCGACATAATCCAAAACTCCTCTATCAAAAATCGTTGTTTTACTCTGCTCTTTAAGAGCATCTTGGTAAGTCTCTATTGAGCGGATAAGCATCTTTGTTATGCGGCGTTCTAAATTCTTCCCTGGCAAGGCACTGCCTCCCAATGCCATTTCATCTTGGATGATTTTACGAGCAACCTCCTCAATGCTAAAAAACCCACGTCTATTCAACTCTTCAATTAACGTGGTTTTACCAGCACCTGGACCTCCTGTAATAATAAAAAAATTATTATACACTTCTTTATCAACTCCTTTTTTTATAGGATTTATTTCCTCCGCAGAGCAAAAGCTAGTCATGATAGGAAAGATCAAACCAAATAACCAAAATAACCTCATAAAAACCTCCTTAAAAAACTTGTAGGTAAGAAAAAAAGAAAAATACGTAAGATTTTCTTAAAAAGATAAGCAATAAATAAAATTTGCTGATGGGGGATAAAAAAGAAAAAAATAAGAAACAATGAGATTTAGAAGATTACATTGCGCAATCTAATCGTTAGTATATCAGATCAGGACGATTTTTTTCAAGATATTTTTGACTTGCCATTTTATGAAAGCAACTTTTTGATAGACACATTGTAGAGTCTTTTTGTTAATTTTTTCCTGGAAAACATAAATTTCTCCTGATAAAATAGCCCTTAAAAAAGGCTAACTAGTGAGCGTTATGACTGACTCCACGATAAAAACTGAACGGTTGATTTTACGCTCTTGGCGAGAAGATGATTTTCAACAATTTGCCCGACTCAATGCTGATCCTCGTGTGATGGAATATTTTCCTGGAATCTTGACGCAAGAGGAGAGTGATCAATTCGCTAAAAGAATTTGCACTGCTATGAAACAGCAGGGATGGGGTCTTTGGGCTGCTTCTATTCCAGATGTCGCTGATTTTATCGGTTATATTGGTTTGGCTCCTGTGAATTTTGTCGCCGACTTCACCCCTGCCGTCGAAGTGGGTTGGAGATTGGCTTATGACTTTTGGAATAAAGGGTATGCTACGGAAGGCGCTCAAGCTGCCTTGAAACATGGGTTTGAAACGCTTCAGATGGATGAAATTGTGTCTTTTACTGCTATCCAGAATACAAGGTCTCAGAAAGTCATGGAAAAAATCGGCATGACACATTACCCAGAAGAAGATTTTGACCATCCAAAATTATCTGATGGACACTGGTTAAAAAGACATGTCCTATATCGACTTAAGCAAAACGAATGGAAGAAACTCATAATTAAAGAAAACAGATTTCCTGAGAGGAGTCCATGTTGACCAAAACAGAAATAACTTTTGAAAAAGCCTCTTCTAAACACAGAGAAAGCGTATTTGAATGGCTTGAAGAGCCCCACATCAAGGAATTTTGGGATAATAGTCAAAACCATCGGGACGATATCCTCATATTCATGAATGGGAGAAAAGAGCCGTCGCCCTACTTTGATGGCATATTCGATTACTGGATTGGACTTGTAAACAACGATCCTTATTGTCTTGTCATGACCTCGGAAATTCTGCCTGCCCAGAACGATCTTTTAGATTTGTGGAGGAGCAATCTCTCCAAAAAAGGAAAAACTTTTAGCATTGATTTCATGATCGGAAATCAAAAATATTTCGGCAAAGGGCTTGCATCACCTACTCTTGAAGCATTTACTGGTTTTATACAGGAAAAAGTTGATCCTTTCGTTGACACTTTTTTTATAGATCCTGAGGAATCGAATTCAAGAGCCAAACACGTTTACGAAAAAGCTGGGTTCCAATGCATTGCTGATTTTCATCGCGATTGTAATGGAGAAAAAGATGTCAGGCATTTTTTAATGGTGAAAAAATTTTTCTCTATCGAAAACGTCACTGACGATACCCAAAAAGACATGATTGATTTCTTAAAACGTCATGATAACTATTCTTTATTCCTATTGGGAAATTTCGAAAATTATGGGGCTACGCTTTCAGAACAACCCTACTCGGGAAATTTCAAACTCATTCGTTCCTTGGATGAGATCGTTAGCGTTTTCTGCCTTACAAAAAAAGGTAGCTTACTTATTCAATCAGTCGTCCGTGAACCTGTTTTTGAGATTGTTCTAGCATCTTGCTTAGAAGAGGCTTTACCTTTAACTGGCCTGGTTGGAGATTGGGATTTTTGCCATCTCTTTTGGAAATTTCTAAAACACAAAAAAGTGATTCAAAGCGAAACCTTTGTATCAAAAGAAATTCTTTATAATATCGACTTATCTAAGATTTCACACCATCCACAGCCAAATGTAAGACTTCTAATAGAAGATGATTACAATCAATGGAAACCATTAAGGCTAGATTATCTTAAGGAAGAAGGTTTTCCTAATGATTTAAGCGACGACCAATTATTAGAATTATTTATTGATAAATGCAAAAAAAAGATTACTTGGGGATATTTTATAAAGGATCAGCTTGTGTCCATTGCCGACTTAAATGCTAAAGCATCCGATATGGGGCAATTAGGGGGTGTTTATACTGACCCAAATTTTAGAAAGAAAGGTTATTCTAAGGCAGTGATCCACAAACTGTTGTCGGATATTAGAAAAATTCACAACATTCGCAAACTAGTCATTTTTACAGCGGAAAACAACCTTTCAGCGCAAAAATTATATGAATCCATCGGCGTCAATCAAGTAGGTTACTTTGCCCTATTATTTGGAAATTAATCGATAGCTAACTAAAGTAAAATAAATAAGAAAGTAAAAATGACAAACATAACTTACGAAGATTTTGAACGTGTTGATTTACGTTCAGGAACCATTATCAAAGTAGAACCATTCCCAAAAGCTAAAAAGGCGGCCTTCAAAATTTGGGCTGATTTTGGCGATGAGATAGGCGTTTTGCAAACTTCAGCACAGGTTACCGCACACTATACACCAGAATCTCTGATCGGTCGATCAATTGTAGGATGTATAAATTTAGGTGAAAAAAATATTGCAGGATTTCTCTCACAATTCTTACTGGTTGGATTTTCAGATGAAACAGGCAGTATCTGTTTGGCTACTGTTGCTCCAAAAGTTCCAAATGGAAAAAAACTGCATTGAAGTAATGGATACGAAATAATAACTATGACCAATTTTTCATTCAAACCACTATCCACAAACCACCTCGACTTGCTTCATAAATGGATGCAAGAACCACATGTCCTGCAATGGTGGGGCGAGGGGAGATCGTGGTCATTCAATGACATTAAAAAAAAATACACCTCTTATGCTCTCGGATATAAAACTCAGCAAGGAGAGAAAAAACCGATACATTCCTTCGTCATCGAATTTGAAGATCGCCCAATTGGATTCATTCAATTTTACAATGCCTTTGATTTTCCCAGAGATGGATTCAATACGAAAGATATCTGGCATGATCAATCACAATCACTAGCTGCTATCGACTTTTACATTGGCGAATCTGATTGCATCGGAATGGGATTAGGCCCACAAGCGTTGAAGGTTTTTTTGAATATTCATGTGTTTCCTCATTTTGATGCTTGCCTCGTTGATCCAGATAAAAATAATAAAGCTGCAATCAAGGCCTATGCTAAGGCTGGATTTTCTACTCTAAAAGACTTGGATACCAGCATTATAATGATTGCCAGGAAGGAAGAAATAAGAAACCCAATTATCATTTTCGGCAGTTCTCGTAGCGATGGAGATACTAAACAAGCAATCAAAACAGCAATACAAGACCAGCCGATTCCAATTACCGTTGGAGCGACTTGCTTGATATTCGCAAAGACATCGGCCGTCGTCTGACACATAAAGAACTGTACGTCATTACATCTTATGGTACAGAAATGCCAAGAGGATTTGAAGATGCCTTCTCTCAAACCTGTGATTATCTAGACATGCAATACAAAGGTTGTCTCTATTTTTACAGCGGTGAGGATACTAAACGCAGTAAAGAAAACGACCTTATAGCTCAAAAATTCTTTGAACAAATCTGGAATACCCAACCTCATTCAAATCTGATCCAATTATGAAGAAAATATTTTTTATCATAGGAGCCTCAGGCTCGGGCAAAACCACTATTGTCAAAGAAATTGAAAGAATGATGCTTCCGAATTTTAAGACTATCTACTTTGACACTATTGGAGTGCCTTCCGTCGAAGAAATGATTCAAAACTATGGTGGACCAGAAGAATGGCAGAAAGTCAAAACCATTGAATGGATTGAGCAAATAAAACATAGGTTTTTAGCCTCCACAAATATTGTTTTTGACGGACAAACAAGACCCTCTTTTATTGTAGAAGGATGCCTATCAATAGGCATAATCAACTATAAGGTTATATTGTTAGATTGCTCTGATGAAGAACGCAAGAGAAGACTCTTCGCTCGTGGTCAGGAAGAACTTGCAGATGACAACATGATGAATTGGGCAAGATATCTTAGAAACGAAAGTAAACAAAGAGGACATCTGATTATCGATAACACCCAACTTACAGAAAAGGAAACGCTTTCGCAACTACTGAATTATTTAAGCGCCTAACTTAAAAAAGGCTATCTTTCCTCTCATTTCTTATACTTACTTCGTGTATAGTAAAAACTAATCTTTACGAAGGAGATCCATCATGCCTTTGATTCAAGGAAGCAGCGAAGAAAGCATTCATACGAACATAAAGAAACTTATAGGGGAAGGATTCAAGAGGAAGCAAGCAGTCGCTATTGCTTATAGCGAAGCTGAAAAAGCAAAAAGCAAAGAAGACCAGGAGTTGAGCAAACCATATAGTTACAAAAACTCCTGCATGAGTGCTCCACCGAAAGAAACTCAACAGTTTCCATACCTTTGATTTTATAGAATTGTTCCGTAGGTATATTCTAAATGGCTTATTTGTTGCTTTCTTCATTCGGATAGACTTCCGGAACATAGTGTGCAAACTCTTTGGACTCTCTATCGCATATGAATACAGAAGTTACCGCTGAAGCGCTTCCCGTCTCCATTTTATCACTCTCATGACAAGCGCCTTTCCAGGCTCTTTCTATTGCCATTTCTTCTGTAGGAGCTTCCACTTCTACCATAAAATATTGCGTGAAGGATAATCCAACGCGCCATTTTGGAAATTTTTTAGCCATTTTTAATTTTCCTTTTTAGCATTAAGTTACGCCAATATTGCCTTGAGAAATACCTGTACATGTCCAATCAGTATTTGCTGAAGTGCAAAGAAGCTGAATGGCATCGTATTGATTGGAAGAGTCTAAATGTCCTCCCGCTCCAGTTGTAGTGTCTTGATTGCCAAAATGGATCTTTTGGCCTGCATTTTGAGCAATCTTCCATCCACCGACACCCTTTCCAACTATCCAGACAAGATCTCCCACAGATGATGTAGAAGGGAGAGTTACTGTTACAAGCGCAGAATTATTTGCAATATAGCCAGTATTGACTGCCATCGATTGAGAAGTGCTTGTAACTTCAATAAAAGGAAATACAAAGGCCTGAGGAGCCCATTTAACACCTTCTGGAGTGGAAGAATCTGTCGTGAGCACCTGATTATCTGGGCCTGCCGGAAGCCTTACATTATTTGAAGCTGTCCTGACTAGTAAATCTCCTTTGGTTGTAAGCGGAGATATGTTGTCAAATGCATTAGAAGGATCGGCGACATCTGAAAGATTATTTGCCACTGCGAGTAAATCACTAATTTTCGTTCCTGAATCTTTGATGACTTTTCCCGTATTATCGGCATAGGTGGCTATGTCATCCTGAACGGATGAATTGGGACCGATGACATTGCCAGTGCTGCCACCGCCAGTTCCTGACTTGTCAAGATTGTTTGTAAATGGGTTATATCCGTAAATTGTCATAATCTTTCCTATGAAAAATAAGTCGCCCGATTGGTCCAACTATAGGTAAAACCAGCTCCTGCATCGGGTATCTGGACGCGATTAATGAAGCCATTATTGTCATAGCTAAGCTTGCGGATAAACCACGTCGTATTATCTACGCTTTCATTTGGGATGGCAGAAAACCCGACATAAAGCGGTCTTCCAGCACTGTCATTATCAAGTCTTTGCTCATAGAAATCATTTGTTCCTAGAGTGGAAGCAAGGTTATTGATCTGATCAAAAACGTTGGTGGGAATAGGCATGAATCACTCCTTTGACCAAAGTCTAAGGCGGTTTGACGCATGTCAACAAAGAGGATCGCTGACCGTTTATTGGTCTTCTCGATATTGCGCGCTGTAAGAACAGCTATCGCTTTTTGGGGAAGCATCCTCTTCGGTTTCTTGACGAACCGGAGGCGGCGAAACGACCTGAATAAACTCAGGTATCGCAAACCCTTCGAGTGATTCCTCATGTCTAACATTCGGCATGGGACGGCCTTGTGCAATGGTTGCTTTTTAAAAATCTGATATTAGCTTGATTTTACAGGAGTAATTGAGGAGGGGAGTAACTGAGTTCTTATGAGTCTTAGAGGACTTATGCAGTCCTAGGGGATAGTGATTGAGAACCCCATCCATTAGGCACAGGAGCAGCTTTTTGAGTGCAAGACGGACTATACCCACCAAAACCGTTTTGATCACAGGAAGAACCGCCGGATCTGGAATTATAATGCGCCTTGACTTTTGTTTTAATTAAATTGGTGACCGTCTCATTTTGACTCATTGAGTCCAGCATAAACCACTGACACCAATGCTCACCTGATTGATCTACCTTTTTAAAGCTCGGAGCAGCAATAAATATGCCGTTGCCGTCTTTGGTTCTCTGGACTTTGTATCGCAAAATGATTTGACCGAAAAATCTGATGCTTGCAACCCCTAAATATTTTTCTGCAGGAGTCTCATCGAAAGCTAAGAATTCGAGTTGTGAGTCTTCCATATTCTTGATTTCCTCTTGTTAATCTTTAGTCTCTTTCGGATTTGGTTGACCCCCGCATAACGGAACGACGCCACCATAACCGAGCACCCTACAACAGCGCCCTGTTGCATAGATACTTTTTCACAATAAAGACTTTACCCTAATAATACAAACCTAAATTTCATTTTTTGCAGAATTAATTTTTGAAGAGAAATTGGGTAGGGAGAAAAAGAAAAAGCTTCTCTAAGCATTGCCTCGGCAATAACATCATGGGTATGGATTTTGCCCGTTTAAAGGCTCTAAATAATCAGCGCTTTTAACAAGAAAATCAGGGAAATACCGGGCTGCATTCGAGTAAAAAATCGGCCTTCCAGTCTCTGCAACCTTGGTCGCGTTTTCATCCGTCGAAAAGCTATTGTCGGCTGTTCCGATTCTAACCTGCCATTTAGAGCTGATTTTAAGAAGAACAGCAAAATTGTTATCTGCGCCTTCCCATTGTTTCAACGAATATACATCTAGAGGGGGCTTAGCCATAATAAACTCCGATTCAATGCTTATGGTGCACATTCATTTTAAATATTTTCTGTATTAAATACACCTTGTTATTGTGGCAATGGCATTGGTGCATTCTCTTCTATTATTTCCCGAATCAGCTGCGATACAGAATAAATTTCACCTGTTTCTCTTGACTTTTCGATTGCAAGGCGCTTCAAAAACTTATGATAGTCCTTCTCTACTCTAATGCAAACCATGGTTGATTCTTTAAAGGTTCTTTTTCCTTCCTTCTTTTTATTGCCAGGCATTTCAGATAATGGCCTCCGATTATGAGGTCCCACCCATCTGCAGTTTGCTTTGCAAAAATCATGATCGAGGCTGATAAGTTCTATGCCATCGCAGTCTTCAGGCTTAGGTCCCATATCCTCAAAAAACTTGATGAAGGAGCTCTTCCACTCGGGGCACATTGCAATGCCTCGCCCTCCGTAGCTCTTGTAACTTTTCGCGTTTTTGTTGTAGCAAAGCATCTTGATTCTGATCCAAGTTTTGTGTTCCTTGGATTTGGTCATTTTGTGTGTCGTCATGTATCCTTCTTACCTTGAAGTCAAAATTTATCTGATCATCATCCACGGGAAATTCTCTCAGTATCAGCCCTCTCAAAAACTTGGGAATGGAAATTTTCTGCTCATCCGCAAGCTTTTTGATGACAACGAAGTTTTCAAATGGGAGAGAGAATGAAACAATTTGATTCTCATCCCGTCTCCAATGAGTAAGCGCTGATGTCTGAGCATTATTATTCGGATTCAACGGATGGTTTTTTTTATGAACTACCCCGTGGCATGTACTGCAAAGCCAATAAATGGATAATGAATTTCCGTAATCGACATGATGCGCCTCAAGCTTGCTATGCTCCAAAGTACAGAGGTCGCAGCAGGCAGGCCGTTGTATCCTCCCTTCTTTCAAAGCCTTCGCCACATCTCTGCGCGCTATAGCTTTTCTCTTAAATTCTATGCATTCGTCATCGTTGACTTTATATTTTTGCGGAAGAGGCATGAATTGATGCTTGGCCTTTTATTTTTGTATTAATTGAGTAAAGTTTGTTTGTGTATTTTTTTTGGACGACCCTTTGATCGGGAAACCGGTTTCACTTGACCGCCCGTAATAAAATAGATTTTTTGAGCTGTTTCATCGTCTATAGTTTCATTCTTTTTTGCCTTCCAAATCACTTGACGGGTACATCCGGAGAGCCTGGCAAGTTCGTTAGTTTCCATATTATTTTTTCTCAACCAGCGCTCTAGTTCCATACATTGCTCCATATCTATTCAGCCCTCCCCTTAATTTTGCGAAGTATATCGCAAGGTAGATTGTTTATGTTAATCTTTTCGTTTGCTTTAAATCTCATTCCATATAAATTTCTGTCTACAAGTCTCCAAAGGCAAAAAAAATGGATTTCAAGATAAGAATGAAAAAGGTTATGATACACGAAATTGGTATCGAAGCCGATTCATTCAAACATGCACTTCATTTGTGCAATTTCTATTGCGATCAATTGGATTCGTTCCCCTTGGTAGCTTTAAGGTTTGAAATTGAATCAGTAACGAGAGTTGAAGATGATAAAGGAAATAATACAAAGAAACAATATGGATCTACAGCGCGTAAACGCCGAAGGTAGAGTGGATTTATCCCTCAAGCATAAAAGTTGCAGAATAAAATTAGGGGGTCAAGTTTGGCGACCAGCCCCCCTAAAGGTGGAATTCCGCAAAATGCTTCTTCCTATGCCGCTGTTATTCCTCTCAGGAATTTTTACAGGGATTGGCATTATGCTAGCCTTAAATTAACCAATTCCTCAAGCAAAAAAGGACTCAATTATGGACAGGAAAAAAATAGATAAAGCGTTTTTAGATTCACTAACCCTAGAGAGCTCAATGAGCGAGATTCTTGAATTAACGGAGACGTTCAAGTACGACCTCATTAAAGCTAAAAGGGATAGTGAAAAATCTGGAAAATATACAGTTTCCTGTCTTTTTCGAGTCCGGCAGCTTCTAATTGACCTAGAAAAATTAGGATCCCAATTCCGCAAGCTGTCAATTGCTTATGAAAAGGATTTAGAAAAGAAAAAGAAACCCAAATGAAAAGAGGACAGTCGCATCCTCTTTTTATGATTTTACTCGATAAAGAGAAGGAACAAAATGAATAATTCAGATGACATCCTCCCAGGATATGCCCGGGTCACAGAGGTTCTTCAAGCGTACACATCATTTGATGGAATTGATCCTGCAGTCCTTGCAAAGGCTGCAGACAGAGGAACTCGAGTTCACAAATACTGCGAGCTGTACACACAAAATCTTCTCATTGAGAAAGTAGAGAATGATTGCCGGCCCTACGTTGAAAGCTTTGTTCAATGGTTTGATACGATGGTTGAAGAAGTTTGGGTAAGCGAAATGAGACTGTCCTGCAGCAAGTACCTCATCACAGGCAAGCTCGATATGGTAGCCACCATCAAAGGAGATAAAACCGAGACTCTCATAGATTTAAAAACACCTCAGCAGGCAAGCCTGTCGTGGCAATTGCAAACAGCGGCTTACCGATATCTGATGCGCGCCAGCCAGGGCATCGATATTTCAAGGCGTATCTGTCTTCTCTTAGACAGAGAAGGGAAGCTGCCAAAGATTGTAGAATACACCAATCATGAAGCAGATGAGCGCTTATTTTTAAGCGCTGTCGAGCTCTTTCATTTTTTTAAGTAGCAATAATTGAAAAAAATATACGCACAAGCCTCCAAAGGTTAATTTTTTTAGTTTTAACTGTTCTTTTTCTCTAGGAAAAATATCGATAAATACATATCGTGTTGTGTATAACGAATGGTAGAGTCTAAAAAAAGAGAAGAGAATGGATTGGATTGACAAGATGGAAATTGCTTACGAAGCACAAACAGATCGAATGATTGACGAGATGTATGCGCCAAGAGCAATCGAATGTACGATGTGCGAGGAGTATTTCAATTCTGATGATGCTTTGGAAACCAAATATGACTCGAAATTGTGCTTTTGTTCAGATGATTGTGTTGATCAATGGGAGGAAGAAAATGCTCATGATTATGAAGAAGAGGGTGAGGATCTGGAAAACCAGGTTTCCATATACCCAGCTTTCTGTACAACAATCCATCCAACAATTAAAAAAGCAGGTTGATTATGAATAAAGGCGGTTTTAGCTGGAAAAAATTGATCGGGCTTAGCAGAGCCAAGAGCAGTATCTCCCGCGCAATTAAAATCCCATTAACTAAAAGCGGGAGGCAAAGAAAGGCTGGAGCGGGGAGCCTTCTAGCACTCTTGTTCATATTATTTTTCGATTAAGGAGTAAAAAACATGTTTGATTTTGAACAGGCCAACGAGGCTATTAAAAAAAACGAAGTAATGAAAATCGAAGCAGGGGGCATGACGGTAGGGCAAGCTCAGCAGTTGCTTAGTAAAAAGCTTGATCTTACCCCCCTCATTTCCCGCGCATCGGAACATGAAGTGGTAAATGAAGAGAGCGCCAGCCAAGCGCTTTCTATGAGCTTGCAAGCCCGTAAAATTCGCAAGCAGCTGGATGAAACAAGATTGTCCATTGTTCGCCCGCATCTTGACTTTCAAAAAGCTGTAAACAAAATCGTCAAAGAGTACGAATCGAAATTAGAGCACATTGAAAACAATCTTAAAAACAAGCTGGACGAGTACCTCAAGCAAGCCTCTTCTACCAATAATTCCTCCTTTATCAGCAAATCGCGAGAAATGCTAGTGGAAGATGGAAAACTTACCAAAGTGAAAAAGTGGGTCTGGGAGCTCGAAGATGAACAATCCATTCCTCGTGAATATCTTACTCTTGATGAAAAAAAGATCGATGAAGCTGTCAAGCAAGGTATTCGAAATATTCCAGGCATAAAAGTTTTTGAAAAAGAAGAAATCACCATGCGTGTGAAAAACTAAGGAGCTAATTATGAATTACGCAATGACATTATCAGATACTCAGATGCTGCCAAAAAATTTGGAAGCAGAGGAGATTTTTAAGTGGGGGCATGAATTAGGAAAATGCCCATTTTATCAAAAGCTAGGACCTGGCGGGGTAATCGCTGTTGTTTTAACAGCCAGAGAATTAGGACTGCCTCCAATGGCATGTTTGAATGGAGGGTTGCATAACATCGAGGGTAAAGTCTCGATCAGCGCCCAAATGATGAACGCCATGATTATCAGATCGGGCCATTCAGCAAAACTGATCGAACTTACCCAACAAAGATGCGTCATTCGGTTTAAGCGCCGTGAAGATAAGGAGCACATCGATTACGCATACACGGTAGAAGAGGCACAAAAGGCAGGATACCTCGGTAAAAAGAATTGGCAGACACATTTGAGAGACATGTTATTTTGCCGCTGCCTTTCCGGAGGAGCGCGCAAATTTATGCCGGATGTCATCGGAAACGTCTATATCCATGGTGAGCTAGGCGATGAGACAATGCCAATCGTTCCTCAAGAAGTTCAAGATCATCCAGAGATTATCCAAGCAGCTCCACAACAGCTAAGTAATTATAAAATTGAACCTTTTCAACAACCTGAAGAGCCTAAACAAATCGAACATGTCAAAGTTGAGGGATACGAAGTTTTTTGCGAAAAACACTTCCGCGAGGACGATAAGGTGGCTTATGTCCGTAAAATCGCTCAAGCTACCAACAAGACAGAAACTCAAATTATCAATTCAGCCGTTGCCAATGAAGCTGGATTCTTGACTGCTTTTGAAAAGTGGAAAGCCGATCAAAAAAAATCGGAGAAGAAAGGAAAGAATAAGGGCGCCAGTGAAGCGACTGACATCGCACCATTAGCGCCTCATTCAGATGAAGTCCCACAATCAATGGACGAGCTTATTTAGGCTTTGAATCAGGGGTAAGTTCTAGGCTTATCCCTGTCTCTTCCTTAATCACATCCTCGGCAGCCTCCTCTATGGGATTATCATTCCCTAGAGCAAGCACGCTGATATATCCAATGATCAGACTGATGATAACAATCAGTCCAATAAATTGATAGGGCTTCACATAAGCCGTGTAGGCTTGCGAAAGCATCAATTTTAGTTCGGCTGGCGTCATTTCGCAGGAGCCTGTTGAACAGGAACCTGTTGAATTTGAACAACCGGATCCTTATCCTTATTTTTCACTTCGATAGAAACTGTCACATCAGTGTCTTTTTGAAAAGCTTCTTTGTCGATCTCTACTTTAACAGCTGTATCTGTTGCAATGTCTTCGACGGCTTTGAATAATTCCGGCATTGCCGCACAGCCAGTTACAAGAAAAATTAGAGAGACAAATAGAAAAGAGCGAACCATAAAACCCCCATGTTAAAAAAATCACGCTTAGATTGAGTGGATTGATTGGATAAATGGGGGATTTGAGAACTTAAAGAATTGAGCTAATGAGTCGTTAATTTAACGTCTGATAATTGCGCTTATGTTGCATAAATACTTATAAATCAATGACTAACGATAAATTCACATAGAAACCGGCTCTTTGAAATTTCACCACTTTTGGATGGATGAAATGACTCGTTCAGCCTATACAAGGCTTCAGAGCAACCATTTTCTATACTTTCTTGTGTTAGTCTCATTACCCTTTTACAGTATTATGTTTCAGAAGTCAAATATTTATGAATAGTTTTCAAGGTATTGAATTTTTTTAACGATACCCATCACGAAAAAGAAATCCTGATTCAATGATCACTGTATTGAGCTACTTAGAAAGTTCGAGGAGGGGAAAATATGTTTCTTCATAGAGAAAACTCCACTCCCCTCTCTAAAGCCAGAAAGATTTTTTCCCATATACCCAGCTTTCTGGATGACCAACCTTCCAATTGTTTGTTAGTCCATATTCCTGGAAATTTTTAGTGATGTGCATGAGAAAGGTCGATTTTGTTTACATGTGTTTACAAGTGAAAACCTAGGTTACGTAAACAAAAATTGGCATCCCATCAAGAAAGTAAGACGTGTTGATTTATTGACGTAAATCATCGTTTAAAAAGGCTTTCATATGCTTCTACAACATGCCTAAAATGACAATGACATTAAAATATCAAAAATCTTTCGTCATCAAAATCTGTGAATCAGAAAGGTCGATTTTGTTTACATGGTTTACAAGAATCTATCCATAGGGTGAGGCGACTACATACATAGCAAATTTTTATAGCTTTAGTGACCAGCCTAGAACAAGTCATTAACACGACGAAGGGGGATTCTACATATTTCTTGTTTGTAAGACGCTAACGACCTAAGAAGGCGGTTATATTGAAAATCTTTTGTAGGGGGGTTTGAAGACCAATGGTACGGAAACGTACGCTAAGGATTTTTAAATAACCTGTTTGGGGGAAATTCCTTAAATCAAGAATTGTCATATTTCGCTATCAGGCAATGCTTGCTCAGTTGCTGCCCCCTCCGCATTATGCTAAATATTTTTCCATTTTGTAATTAATCAATTTAACTCCGAGCAAAATGACTGTTTGCTCCTCGGCTACAGTAAATCCCTGTTTTTCAAAGAATGGCCGTGCAGTAATGCTTACTTCTGCAAAAATACGTTTGATTTCTTTTTTGATTGCTATCTCATAAACCGATGCCATTAATGTTGACCCAACACCACAGCCAATGTATTTATGATGGCAGTAGAAGCAATCAATATGCCCATTTGGCTCAAACTCAACAAAACCCACTATTATTTCACCAATCATAGCAACGAGAGGTTTTGTCTTTTCAAATTTTTTTGTCCATCCACTCGATTCTAGACTATTCTCAGGAGCCCAAACTTTAACTTGTTCTTCTGTGTAGTGTTGAATATTAATTTGATGAATGGTATTGTAATAGATATCTGCTAGAGCCTGAGAGTCCTCAGGTTTATACTCCCGAACGATAATTTTTTGGAATGTCATCGAAATGCTCCTTGTTACAGTTAATTTTTAGTTGAAAGATAAAAAGATAAAAACATTAGGATGGAATCGGTGGGGTTATAGTCTTGACTGCCATAGTCCAAGGGTTTGAATAAGAAAAGCCCGCTAAAAAGAGGGCTTTAATTCAGTTTTTAGCATATGACAATGAAGAACTGAAAACGTTGCCCGTCGGTAGTTTAGCGAGAGTATGGCTTGCCTCCTCGGATTCCTTTAAAGTTATGAATCTAAACTTATGACTGAAAAAGTATGTTGGTTGCGCGCAAACTTGCTTTTTCTTTTCTAGTCTACCGTCACAATAGAAAATGACGCTGAAATCCCTTTGTAGTTAACGTTTGGTTTTTCAGTCCTGATCTTTGGATTTTTTCATCATGCCACTGAATTTACCTGAACTAATATTCTGCTTCAATGACTTTTTCCATCACTTTGTTCTGTCGCTTGACCTCAGGATAGGGTACACTGTATTTCTGACAGATCTTTTTATCAAGATCTTGTAGAATTTCTTAACATTTAAAATTTTATTGCTGTTTTAAACGTAAAGGGATGAAAAATATGAATTTCACAACTCTTTTGTAAAGCGACGACTATTCCTCATATGTTTTTCCTTCTCTTTACATTTTCTTGTTGGAGAAGAGCATATGTTACAAACAAATCAAAAAAATCGTTCTCAAGAACCAAAACCTCCTTTTCCTTACTTTGTAGAAGAAGTCAGTTATGGAAATTCCGAAATATCACTTTCAGGAACTCTGACATTGCCTAGAACAACCGGACCATTTCCTGCTGTCATACTCATTCATGGTTCTTCAGCTTTAGATCGCGATGAAACAATCCTTGGCCATAAACCTTTTCTCGTGTTGTCTGATCACTTCACAAGACATGGTATAGCAGTGCTCCGCTTTGATAAGCGCGGCGTCGGAAAATCCACTGGAATTTATGATAACGCAACGATAGAGGACTTTTGTGATGATGTTGCTAAAGGTGTCGAATACTTGAAATCGAGACCAGAAATTATTAAAAACCAGATCGGTCTTGTTGGTCATAGCGAAGGCGGAATTGTAGCACCTATGCTCGCAGCAAAATCAAACGATGTAGCCTTTATTGTGCTAATGGCTGGAACTGGTGTAAACGGAGAAGAAATTTTTTGCGAACAGGGAAGATTACTCCATCGTGGAAATGGAGTAGATGAGGAAATGATTGCCATTGATACTCAAGTTCGAAAAATTTTTACAGGAATTGTGAAAAAAGAAACCAATCGTGATGTGGCTAAAGAACAAATACATGAAGCTCTTGCAAAATTCTTATCTGGATTGACCGAGAATCAAAAAACATGGGTTAAGATCCATTCTGTCTTAACTGAAGAACTGATAAAAAGATTTAATTCTCCATGGGGTCACTTTTACTTTCCTTATGAACCTTCTACCGCTTTGAGACATATTACAATTCCTACGTTAGTGCTGAATGGTGACCTTGATCTAGTGGTATCGCCAAAACAAAACCTTCCTTTCATCGATGAGGCGCTCAAAGAAGCTGGCAATAAAGACTATACAATCATTGAGTTGCCAAAACTCAATCATGCGTTCCAAACATGCGTGATAGGATCGTGGGATGAGTATGAACAAATTGAAGAAACAATAGCGCCTTCAGCACTGAATATCATGACAGATTGGATATTGGAAAGAACGACAAAAATAAGTGATAGAAGGTAAAAATCCTTAACGTGTTTATTCTGAGCTGCCCCCTTTCTAATCCAAATTCCGAAGAATACCCCCAAACTGGAAAAAAAAATTTCTTATAGTCAAAAAAAAGTCTCATTAACTCCGCTCTTTTGCTTACTGAAAAAACGTTACTGTGATTAAGAGGGGGCGGTTTTCGTGATTCAGATCAGTCGATCTTGTTTACAAAAAAAATGAAACCAGAGGAGAGGCTGTGAGTGATGGGGGTCGGTTTTGTTGACAACTGTTTACAAGAACTTGACTTCATCCTGTTTTCTATTCCACATTGTAATCTGGAGATGTTTTCAGATAAGACAAAAAAAACAGATTCAAAATAAAATTATCTCTTGTGAGTCAGGAAGGTCGCTTTTGTTTACATAGGTTTACAAACTTTTTCCTCGCTTCAAAAACCTTTCGTTGCAAGAACTAAAAAATCTATTCTTACTCTGATGAGCGAGCTTTTTTACACTTCTCTAATATAAAAAAACATTGTTACTTCCCGAAGCTGTCAAGGAGTTGCGTTTTCAATATTGTGAATGAAGAGGGTCGATTTTGTTTACACTGTTTACAAGATGTCATTTTAATGTGAGAGGACGTCGACCTAGCATCTTAATTCAGCTTTCTGAGCCCTACACAAGCAATACCAAAGTGATTTGTGGTCTTTGCCGTCATGATCAATAATTGCTAATCGAGTACATAAAAGTGGTTTGCACAAATCCTTTGTTTTTTCTGGAAATAGGTCAGTCACAAATTCGGAAAGGGTTAGTCACACATTGAATTTTTCTCGAGAGTAAAGGGTAGTCACTGACCTTTTCAAAAACTATCTGTTTGACTTATTTCTAAATGTTAAGTTCATTTTGCAGAATTTCTGCAATTTGCACGATTTTTCTTGCTGCATCAGGCCAAAATATAAAGAGGAGCGGTTTTGATAAAAGAAAATGCTTTAGGCAAGTTATCTTTATTTTCAGATGTGTTTTTTTCTTGGCTCTCGGAGCGAAGCGGGAGAGAGCCTGTTTACTGCGAAGCTGTAAACATTTTATATTCTAGTTGAATATAATTAGGGTTGTTTACTTAAGGATAAGTCTAACAAAACCAATCACTTACAAAACAGCCTGGGATTGAGAAGGGGCGGTCTCGTGAACGAGAGGGGGCGGTATTGAGATTGAGGACGGGCGATCCTGTTTACAAACAGAGTATTTTCAGTGCATGAGAAGGGTCGATTTTGTTTACGCTGTTTACAAGAACTAACCCTTTTTTTGAATATCAAATTCTACCTAAGCTTCTAGTGTTTAAGCGCATAAAAGCGAATATTCCCTTGTGATTCAGATAGGTCGCTTTTGTTTACGAAAATTTATCAGCAAATGCTCTTATCTTGTCAGAGACTTCTTTTGTAATGTGCCTCTTTTCATTGAGGAGAAAACTGACCATTTGTCCCGTAATACCAAGATGATTACCAAATTGTCTAACGTTAAGCTTGGATTTTTTGTATATTTCTTTAAACTCTTCGATGCCCACAACTTTATCTTCTTTTTTCTCTAAGGCTGGTATTTCCCTGTTTGCTTGGACAAGTCTTAATTCTTGTCCCAGCCACTCGGGTGGAGTAAGTGTAAGAGAGCAGTTAAAAGGGTCTGTACATTCAGAAGGTAAAAACTTTTCTCCTGTGTGAGACCAATCCCCTAAGTATCCATGCTCTTTCATGTAGCTTAGCTCGGATTCGAGAGATCTGAAGATCCCTCATCTTATATCTTCCTGACGGGTCTAGATCGCACCAGTCCATTAAGCTAGGAATGAATATTTTCTGTTGAGGATTCATTCTCCAGAAAATGGCCAATAATGGAGTTAGGTAAATTGTAAGAGGATGCTCGCGATGGTTCTCCTGAGCAATTTTCTTTAGGAGTTTGGTATATTTGGCAGATTGCCCATCTTTTGGTTCAAATGCGTTTTTATACCAAAAATCAGTTGCTCTCAGCTTGATTTTCTCATCAATGATAACTTTGTCGAATATCTCTTGTCTGAATCCATCGATGCTAAAAAGGCGTTCTCCCTGAATGACCTCTTTTTTTCCCTCTTTTTTTCTAGCTGTGATAAAAAGGCTCTGAAAGACTCTGATAATCTCGCTTGCAGTCTTCTTTAGTTCATGGTCATAGGTGCCATTAGCCTTTTTTCTATGCCCAAGTCTTGCTAAATGATCATTTACACTCCAAATAAAATGGCCTTTTCTAAAATTTTCTTCGAGGCCAATTAAAAAGCCTAGAAGATGCCTTAGCCCTTCAGCACCAAATGTGCGCTTGATGTAGAGGGCTAAGCTAACCTCTCTAAAGTGAATGTCAGATTTGAAAAGCGAAATATCAATTTCAGCCTGTGCTTCCACTTTTGGATTATCGCTTACGACTGCAATATATTTTTCTTCGATCGTTTCCCGGCCATTCAAATAGGAAGTGCTTTTTTCGACTTTTAATATTGAAGATAAGAATTCTTCAGCTTCTTTTTGCTCTATCGCAGTCCATTCGGAATGAGGCTTGCTTAACAGCCTTCTTGGAATCATATCTGGCTTTCCGGCAAACATAGCAAGCAACGTAAACATGAGAGCATGCGATGGAAGAGCAAATGTGTCTTTATTTGACGATTGGTCGATAATATTCTGAATAGCTTCTTCTATAAGAGAGCGTTGAGCAGTAGGACCCATTTCATTCAGAATGTTTTTCAAAGAGACAAGCTGATTGGGAGAAAAGCTTTGTATAGGTGATATGGCGGATTCCCACTCTTGTTTTTCTGATGATTTGATTTTGAGCGACATGCCAAGCAATTGCATATCTTCAACAGAGTCTAAAATTTCAACGGTTTTTCCCGTTTTCTTATCAACCACATGGAGTTGATAGCTTGTTTCCGCATCCTTTGGAGGGATGATGAGCTCACCAACAAGTGGAATTGAAGGCTTTTTTATTTTTTTTGATTTAGGTTTTTCTTTGGTGGTGTTCATATCGCTCATTTTTTCTCTTTTAGTGTAGACAAGGGCCTGTCAAATACCAAAGAGATGGTTTGATTGGATGGGCCATTGCGATTTTTAAGAACAACAAGGTCGAAGTCTACAGTTCGAGCCATGAGGGATTCTCCCTTGCTGTCTGATTTTTCTTTAGCGTCATTCCAGATACCTAAAACAAGCTTAGCATCGTTTTCAATATCACCAGCTTCACGTAAGTTATCGAGGCGTAAAACTTCTTGCTTGGTGTTCCCTCTTCCAAATTGTGCTCCAAGAATGATCGGAACTGAATTAAATTTTGCTGTTTCCAGAATTGTTTCAGAGATTTTTTGCAATTCTAGCTGTCTTGTAGATGATTTTCCTTTGAATTTTATTTTTTGAATATAATCAATGAAGATTGCCCCCATTTTTCCACGTTCTTTCAAACTGGCGATGACTTTGCTTAGGTCATCCACAAAATAAGGAAAATCACTGACAACCAATCTATGGCTTTCAGTCAAGGATTGAAGAAGAGCAACTCCTTCATTGATCTTAGGATTTTTTGTAAACCCCCCCCTCAGATATCCTTCTAGGTTACCAAGATTATTGGCTTCATTGATGAATTCCCCTGTTAAGATATTCAGAACTTTTAACAGAATTTGATTTTTAGGTTCTTCGTAAGAGAAAAAGTAAAACTCTCTATCTGGGTAGAGCTTGACCATATTAACGAAAAAATTAAGCAAGGCAGTTGTTTTCCCATGCGAAGGCCTTCCTGCGATAATGGTGATGGCTTCTTGAGGGATTTGAATGGTAGCATCAAGTGATTTGTATCCGGTTTTCAGACCTTCTTGAATAGTGGATAAGTCTTGCTTTAGGTTTTCTACAGTATAGGGCTTAAGAAAAAAATCGTCTTTTTTATGCTCTTTTTTTACTTGAGAAAGAATCTGCTCAGCTTTCTTTATTTCTCCAAGTGAAATGAGCTTTTGAGCTTCTGCAAGTGAATTTTTGTAATTTTCTTCTTCATCTTTCTTTTTTTGCTCTTTTAGAGATTTAGCCATAATGTCATCAATTTCATTAGGACTAAGATTGAAAATTGCTTCCATTTCTTGCCTGAAGATACTTTTATCTAAAGCATCTTCAATTTTAACATATTCTTTGGAGGCTCTTCCTAATGCAGAATAACGACCCATGTCTGTGTTTAGGTCGTCTTTATAAGCAAGATAAGAAGGAAGCCATCTCACTCGTGATTGAGCTTTTTCTTGGATCAATTTTTTAAATGCGTCATGACCATTGGCTTTGACGTATTCATCCGGATCCTTAAACGGACTGAGGAGATGGGGAGGAAGAATAAATGCTTTGATTCCATTTGCTTCCAAAATGTCAGAAGCTTTTTTAGCCTTTTCAATAGATCCAATCTCCCCTTTGCTGTCCTTAGAATCATTGTCAAAAATAATGACAACACTTTCTATTTCATAAATTTTTAAACTTTCGAGGTGCTTAGAAGATAAATCCCCTTGACCTGTTGCAACGATGTTTTGAATTCCAAGGCTAGGGAGATAAGCTGCATCTGGAAGTCCTTCGACGAGAAGAAGCTGGCTTTCGCGTTTGCATTTATAAATGTTGAAGAGATCGTCTTTTTTTAGACCTGCTGTATAGCTCCATCTATAAAGCTTTCCATCGGAATCGGGAACGCCTTCTTTGATGGTTGCTCTTTTTGCAAAGCCTAATATTTTTCCGAACTTGTCTCTATAAGGAAGCGCTGCTCTAAAAAGATCTCCGCCCGCGCCATTGAGTTTAATTTCGCTTATTTCGTGATGTCTTTCTGGAGGCAGCTGGGACCTTAGGTGCTCTCTTATTTGCGCGTCCTTGGGCCAATAAATCCATTCTGTCGCCAAGAGCTTAGCAGCATCATATCCTCTTACTTCAGTCAGATATTGAAATGCTTCTTTTCCTTCTTTCTTAGCGAGCATGGTTTTCCCATATTCGAAGACCAATTCATACAGGTTGGCGAGAGCGTAAGATTTTTTAGTCTCAGGAGCAACGGGATTATGTTTATGCAGCTCGTCTAGTAAATCACAACGAAAGGTTTCTGCTAGATATTTGCATGCATCTACATAGCCAAACCCTTTTTCCCTTTGGACAAGTTCTATTACATCAAAGGATTCATTACAGCTAAAGCAATGGAATTGGCTCCATCCAGAACCTAACCTGAAGCATTGGCCGGTTTTTGACTCATGCCCTGAAATGCAATTTCCAACCAAATAACCGCCCACGCGCTTGAGATTTAATTTATGATTGAGGTCTAGATGTTCAGCTACCTCCTCAATGCGTATAGAGGCCTTTAGTTTTTCTTTTACCAAATTGTCAATCATGCTCAGTCCCCGTCAGACTTCTCTCAAAGCCAACTATTTCTCAGTTTATTGTGTTTGTTGTTCTTCTTCCATTTTGATGAGCCACTGAATGGCCTCGCAGATCATTTCAGATTTTTCTGTTTTCCGTCCTTGCAGCATCCGATTTGCATAAAGATCATTGAAAGCTTTGTAAATGTCTTCGGTCAAATTAAAGGTCATTTTATAGGTTGGGATTTTTTGTGTTTGCTGTTTTGTTGTTGGAAATATGGTTGTTGGACGGGTTGTTTGAGTGTCTTGTTTAACTTCTGGATTAGTTTCCAGCTTTCCATTTTGTTGGATTGTTGTGTGGCCAGCTTTGTTGTTAAGCGCTTGACTTACTTCCTGGAAAGATGGACTTCCGGTTGGGTGGGAGTCTGTCTTGTTTTCTAGTTGGTTTGCTGTCTGGATTGTTTGTTTGCTTTCTGGTTTCCCTTCTTTCTGGTTGTCCAGCTTCCCAACCGATTGGTTATCATACATTTCATCTATAGATAACTTGGCTTTTTTCTTGATCTCGCTAATTCCTGACATATGCACCTAACCTTTCCATTAGTTCGTTTGTAAAATCATGGTAAGCTTTAGCGCTTGAGCAATTAGGATCGAAATCGAAAATAGCTTTAGCTGCTTCTTGTGATTCCTTCAATTTAACGTTTTCAGGAATTCGTGTATTAAAGACTTTGTCTCCAAAGAGATCATTAATGGCATCGTAGATTCTTTTCGAATGATTGGTAGACATTTTGAAGAAAGTGAATAAGACTCCTAGAATTTCAGCGCGATGATTGACCAATTGACCGACTTTTTTATTTGTTCTATTGATGGTATCCATGAAATTCTGCATTCCAGCTAGGTTGAAGTAGTCCAGCCCAACAGGCAATATAATATAATCAGCTGCCAATACAGCATTTGTAAGAAGAGTACCAAACGTAGGGGAGGTATCAATGATTATATAATCATAGGTGAGATCGACTAGTTTTGAACGAAGAGCGAATTCTTTAGCTTGAATTTGAGCTAGTTTGACATCTGCTACGGCTAAAGATACATCGGAGGGGAGAATGTGAAGACCTTCTATATAGGTGTCTTGAACGATATCCTTGACTTCGCATTCTTCTTGGCAAAGCAATTCAGCAATCGTTTGACGATTTTCCGTTTTGATTCCTAGGCCTATTGTGGAGTTACCTTGTCGAGCGTGAGGGTCAATTTGACACACCAGAAGGATCTTTTGAGGGGACATATTTCGCAGAATTCAAGCTGCAGGAAGTGTATGAATTAAATGAAGAGCGAGTTCGCATTCGTGTAATCAATCATGAAGGTAAGACAGTTCCAGTAGAATTCTCTAAGGTCCAAGGCTCATACGGACCAGAGATTCATGTAAAATGCCAGGATAAGAGATTAGAACACTACTGGATGCAATACTTCCCTTTAAAACAAATCATCAAAGAGCTGCCAAAAGGGCAACAAAATCAATCTATCTCAGAACATATTGGGTCATCTCTTTCATGCAAAGTTGGATTGGCCATTGGTGCTATAGGAACTCTTGCCACTCGAAGTCCACTTCCAGCGATGCTGGGGTCACTATCATGTACTCCAAAAGTATCTGCCAATGCAGAAAGTTGTACAGTTAACTCTCCAAATTGTCAAGACCCTACTGTTAGAAAACTTGAGGCGATACAATCAGTCTTAAAAAAAGATTCTGATAATTCTGTAGAAGCGTCGATTCAGAATATATTTAACATTATCTTACATCAGCCTGAACAATTGAATAAACAAGAACTACAACAAATGATCTTCGAGTTTGCAGACTCTAAAGGAATGAATCTATTCCACCATGCTGTTTTAAAGAACAAAGATGTGATTAGTGAAAAAATATATTTAATGGCAAAAAGAGCAAATCAACCTGAGTTTATTCTAGCTTTAGATTCAAGCGGGAGAAACGCTTTCCATTTTGCAGCAATCGGCGGATTAACCGTGTTATCTGATAGACTAACAACAATTGATTTGAATGAATGTGATAAACAAGAGCTTGTTCCTTTACACTGGGCAATCCATGAAGAGCATGTAGCAACAGTTAAGGCATTCATTGATGCTGGGGCCCAGTCAGAACAACTTATGTGGTCCCCGATTCCTACCGTCGAAATACCCATAATTGGAATGAGCATCATCTCTGGTAATCCTGAGATATTTGATTTTTTGGTGACTAAGAATAAGTCTCCGATCGAACAACAAATCGGACAAGAAATTAAGGGGATAGGGAATATCTTACACCTTGCTATCATAAGTAAACAGCATACCATGCTTAAACATATTTTCAGAACTTTTCCGAAGGAAGCTGCGCTTCTGATCGAGAAAAGAGATCCAGAAGGTAGGACCCCCCTACAATTGGCTGCATTCAGAGGCGAGCTAGAAGCTATTCGAATCCTTGTTCAACAAGGAGCTAATAAAGAAAATGGGCAAGGCATGAAAGGAGGGACTGCTGTTCATTATGCAGCGATTGGAGGAAAAATAGAAGTCCTTAGATTGTTTAAAGAATTAGGATTTAAACCGGATGCGGTAGACCACGAACATCGTACTCCTCATACAATGATTCAAGACAAGCCCAGTGCAAATTTTGCTATGTGCCGTGGGTACTTAAAAAATTGGCATGGACAGACGACAGTGGCCCAAATTCATCCTCCAAACTTTAAAAAATTTCCTCCAGAGAACATTGTTCTTCAAGGAGGAGGAGCTAAAGGTATTGCCTACGTAGGTGCTTTGCGACAATTAAGCCGAGAAATCGAGTTTAATAGCGTGAAACGTTTTGCTGGGACTTCCGCTGGATCTATTACTGCAAGTCTTCTTGCTGCGGGGCACAAAGCCAACGAATTGCAACAAGCCATGGATCGAATTGATATTTCAAAATTTTTAGATTCAAAGGGAAATTTTGAAAAAGATCTTGTTGAAATTGTCAAAGAAGGCAGTTCCGTAATCGATACATTCCTGAATATTGGGAAAAGGATATTAGATGAGTATTTGCAAGGATTTGAAAAAGAAATAGCACCAATTAAAATTGGTAAGGATCTATTTGAAAAACTTTATAAGCTGACTGGCCTATGCAAAGGAGAGCAGCTGAGGCAAGAAATTGAAGACCTAATTCATAGCAAGACTAAAATTAAACATTGTACCTTTGAAGAGCTTTTTGAATTGGCTCAAAAACAGCCAGAGCTCTACAAAGAGCTTCATATCTTTGCCATTCAAATCCAGGAAAATGGGCATTCAAAGATTGTGAAATTTAGCCATGAAGATGAAGAATGGAAACGTTTAATTATCTCCGATGCAGTTCGCGCCTCATCTTCAATCCCGGGCGTTTTTGTTCCCCATACTCTCCATTTTAAAGATAAAGGTGGTTCTACCCGTTATTCAAAAGAGCATCATGGGAAGTTTGTGGATGGAGGACTTCTTAGGAATTATCCGATTGACGCTTTTGATCAGAATAAATATCAAAGCCAAAAATACACTTTTGGAAGCATGACTCATCGAGGAACACTTGGTTTTAGTTTTAGCTCTACTCGACCTGACAATACACAAGAAATAAAAACATTACTTCAGCTTGCTCAAGGGATTGCTTTAACTTTCTATCATGCAGAGACAAACATGCGACAAGAAGAAGGTTTAGGTCGAACCATTTCTCTTCCTACTGGAGGCATTGGAACCATTGATTTTGATGTAAGAACAGAACAAAAAACCAAGGTGATTGAATTAGCAGAACAAGAAGTTAAGAATTTCTTCGAACAATTTTCAGGTGCTCCTCCCTCTTCCTCTATTGAACTAAACGAAGAAGAAACACTTGATATCCCTAATAAAGAAGAGTTAGCTCCTTGGAAATTTGAGCGCTTTAAAGCAGAACTTGAAAAAACTACACCCAAACCTATACCTATACCCAAACCTATACCTACACCCGAACCTACACCCAAACCAGTAATTATACAAAATATTCCTGCAGAATATCCTCAATTTATAGGGAGGCAGAAGCAACTCAATGCGCTAAAAGAAATGGTTAACGCAATTCCTAAGCCTCATCAACGTATCGTGCGCCACATTTATGGGCTAGCTGGAATGGGGAAAACAGAGCTTGTTCGAGCCTTTGCGCATAAACACATCGAAGATTTTTCCCTCATTTGGTTTATTAACTGTGCGTCGGAACTTAAAGAACTCAATGATTATCGAAAATTAGCTGGAGAATTAAAGGTTTTTATTAAACCCCAAGATAATTTAGAGGAAATTCGGGAAAAAGTACACGAATCTTTGCAGAAGCAAGTACACCCTAAGCGTTGGTTAATCATTTATGAAAATATAAAAAAAGAAATAGAAGGATTGCCCCAAGGGGGGTACATTTTATTGGTTTCACGTGAAGAGAATGTTGCAGGAGACTATATAAATGACCAACTATACCTTTCAGAATTTACCAAAGAAGAGAGCGTTCAAATTCTTTCAACTATTACAAATATAGGTGAATCCCCTGCTATGCGTGAGTTGGCAGAAGTTTTGGGTCACTTTCCTTTAGCGCTTAACCAAGCTGCCCACTATATTCGACAAGCTAAAGGAATAACGATTGAAGATTACTTAGCCATGATTAAAGAAAATCCTATGAACACTGATCAATTTGAAAAAAAAAAAGATATGACATCATTTACCAACATGTTTGGGATATTACCTTAGAAAAGTTGGAGCAAGAATGCCCCTTAGCCAGTCGATGGTTAGCTGTATGTGCTTATTTGAATCCAGATGAAAGCCCGCAAAATTGGTTGGAAAGATGGTTAGAGCTCCAAGTGGAATCTGACAAGGAAAAATTCGAAATTAAACGCTTTTTGGCAAATTTATCATTAATAAGAATGAACAGCGATATTTTCTCTATGCATCGATTGCTTCAAAAAATCATTCAAACCAAAGGAACAAAGGATACCTACCAGCAAGCATTGAGTCTAACGACTAGCCAATACAATGAATCGGCTAAATGGCAAGAGATACAAAAATGGCTCTCTCAAGGGCAGTCCATCATAAAAGTCGCCTTTTTTAAAGAAATCCAGCAAAAACAAAAGATTAATTTTTTAGAACAGATGGGTACTGCTGGTGGGATTTTAGGCAGATATCAGATCGCCTTAGAATACTACGAACTTGCTCTTAAGATTTTAGGCAACACTAAAGATCTAGAGGCAGCAAGATTATATGAACATCGAGCAAAGGTGTTTTTGAGCTTGGGAAACTTTCAAAAAGCTCAAAAAGATAATTTAGAGTGTTTAAGGATACGAAAATCTCTACTTAATCATGCAAATAAAGATGTAGCACAAGCTTACGCTAATTTAGGAATAACTGCGATGGAGCTAAAAGATCATGACAAAGCTATTGAATACTTAGGCAATGCTCTTGATATCTACCAGTCTCATTTGAAAAGTCTAGATACCCATCATAGAGAATTTTCTCAAGTTGTTTCAAATTTAGGCGGTTGCAAGAGACAGCTAGGATATTATGAAGACGCTAAAAAATTATTTGAAATTGCTCTATCGGTACAAACAAAATATGAAAATAAGATTGATTTAGTTGACACATATGCAAATTTAGGAGTCGTTTGGACAGACCTCAATAATCCCCTAGAAGGAGAAAAATACATACATAAGGCAATAGAGATCGCAGAAGTGACCTTTCCTTCAAACCACGATAAAGTTGCAGGTGTATATGGTATTGCTGCAGGTATTTACTCAAAATTAGAAAATTATAATGAAGCTCTTCG
Organism: uncultured Parachlamydiaceae bacterium; assembly: GCA_963752155.1. Lineage (GTDB taxonomy): Bacteria > Chlamydiota > Chlamydiia > Chlamydiales > Parachlamydiaceae > JACCRY01. Next base: position 164,245 of record CAVVXH010000002.1, read on the forward strand.
ATATTATGAGAAAGAATTGGAAATAAACAAAATTACTTTACCTGAGAATCATCCATCCCTAATTACGAACTCTATTAATATAGGAGTTAACAAGATAGCCTCTAAACAATATTCCCAAGCATTACAGTATTTTTTAAATTTGCTAAAAGAGAAAAAAGAAGCTCTTGAGCTACAACCTCGAAATGAAGCTGCGATTTACAACAATATAGGAAAAATTTATTCTGAACAGTACAATCATGCAGAAGCTTTGAAGTGTTATAGAAAAGCTTTGGAGCTGCAGAAAAAGCAACCATCGCCTAGCCCAGCAGATCTAGCCCTCACTTATAGCAATATAGGCAGAAGGTTATATACATTAGGACAGTATCAGGAGGCTTTGGTCAATTATCAGGAAGCTTATGAAATAAGAAAAAAAATTTTTGGAGAAAAGCATCCTCTAACGACTAGTATCCACACCCTAATAATTGCTGCACAAGCTTCTTTAGAACATGGAAAGAAAATGATAGTTTCACATGACCCAAACCAAGAACCTGAACGCACAAAAAAACAAGAATCAACAAACGAGATCGATATGTTTGGAGAAGAAGGTCGACAATTTATTGTCGACAGCCTAAAAGCTATAACTCGCTTGGCTGGAGCACCTAACCAGGAAGCCTGCGAAAAGACAAAAAAGGTATTAGCTTCATTCGATGCAAGATTAGGGAAAAATCCAAAGATTGATGAAGAATTAGAACAGATATGCCTCGAAACAAAATAACCCAATCGCCATTCTAAAGTTCACGTTTATGACCGAGTCTGGTATTTTTACATCAGACTCTATTTCCATTTTATTTGCAATTCACTTCTTGCTCAAAATCCCGAGATGTTTTAGCATAGGTTTTTTAAATAAAAAGAAAGGTTAGCAAGATGATTTATAATAATTTACAACAAATGAAGGATCCTTCACATGATAACTCTAATATGTTTTGGCAAAACATTTCCCATATAAAAGAAAAGAAATTATGTGAAGAATTAAAAGTGAACCCCGACAAATGTATTAGTCTCATGACATTTTTAGTTGAAAATCTAAATAAAGTTAAAACAAATATTGATTTTATCGCTAAATTTATTCGATGCATTCCTTCAGAACTGAAATCTCATCCTTATTTGGATAAAATTTCCAATTTAATTAAAAATGACTGCAGGCTTCTATTAGCTTGTAGTGAAGATCGACCTAAAGAGACTATTACAAAACTGATAAAATTTGGTGCTCATCCAGATTGTGTAGACGATTGGGGGTCTCCATTGCATTATGCTTCAGCATCGAAAAACATCAATATCATGACTGCAATCATTAGGATCGAAGGAAAAAATTGCCTCAACTTTGTGGATAGCCTAAATAGAACTCCACTCCATATTGCCTCTCAATATGGACATTTTGATGGAGCGATTAAACTCATTGAAACTGGATTCAAAATAGATGCTTTAGACCATTTTGGAATGACGCCTGCGCATTATGCTTGTCAATATGGCCACGTGGAAATTTTTAAAAAGTTTATACAGACTATCAACCCGCACTTATGTGATTTCTTTGGAAATAGTTTTTTACATTATGCTCGAGAGGTTGAAATAGCTTGTGCTGTGATAAGTCATGGAGCTAAAATAGATGCTACAAATCAGCTTGGATTGACTCCAATGCATTTAGCAGCTCAATCTGGCAACCTCGAACTTGTCTCTCTTTTCATCAAGGCATTTGCAGATATAAATGTGCAGGATAACAAAGGAAATACTCCTCTTCACTATGCTACGATAAATAAAAATGTTAAAATTATGCGATTTTTGGTTTGTAAAAAAGCACGGTTGAATGTCCCCAATGCATTAGGATTGACGCCATTACATATTGTCTGTCAGGGGGGTGAGCATAGTGACGTGACCTTCTCTAACCTTTTAGACTTCGCAGGAGCAGATCCCCAGGTCATTGACAAAAAGGGAAATACTCCTTTACACTACGCGTGTATGTATAATCATTTAAAAATGGCGAAAGATCTTATCCGTGAAAACGTTAACCTTTTGGCTTTAAATTTTCAATCTATGACCCCTCTTTGTTGTGCGATTTTAGAAAAAAATGATGTTGCGCTTTCTTTTTTTTCCGATTTTAATTTTTGGCATGATTTGCTTCCGATAAATACGAACACTTCTATAAAAACAGTACGTGAACATGTAAATCATTGGTTGCAAGATCAACCGGAATGCACCAAGGGACGAAGCATTTTGGAAATTCCTCTTCTTTTAGGAATGAATGATCTTGTTATTCAGGAATCCAAAAAAATGTCTTCCCTAGACAAAATGGCAAATTGGCTTATTTTGAAAAAAAGGTATCCCCATTTTCAGATACCCTTTAGTGAATTAAGTTAGAATATTTGCCTTTAAGTTGAAATTTTTTTCTATTGAATTGTTAATAAATTAATGTGATACATGGGATATGAATAAACAGAAAAAATTCTTTAACATTGCCGGTCCTGTGATACCCGGCAGGCATTATATGTTACCTCTTCGATTGGATTATGAGCATGTACATAAGCTCATTGATCGAGCCTACTATTTCATTTTGCATGCGCCTCGACAAACCGGAAAAACATCAGCCATTTTTCAATTGATCACTCGTTTGACAAAAGAAAATGCATATATTCCTTTATATATCAATGTTGAAGCAGCGCAAGCAGCAAGAGGTGATGTTAAGGCAGGAATTAATGCCATTTTAAGTATTTTAAAATTAAGAATTCGCAGTACATATGGTGTCGAAGATCCCTCTCTGGCTTTATTTGAAAATTTGACCGAAGATCCCTACTCAGCTCTTTATGATTTTTTGAGTTCCTGGTCTAAAATATCATCTAAGCCCACCATTCTCTTTATAGACGAGATTGATTCTCTTGTCGGAGATACGTTGATTTCTGTTCTTAGACAGCTTCGTACTGGATATATGGAGAGGCCAAATTCATTCCCCCATTCGATTTGCTTGATAGGCGTAAGGGATGTCAAAGATTATAAAATTTTTTCTGAAGAACAACAATCAATGGTTATTGGCGGAAGTGCTTTTAACATTAAGGCTGAGAGTCTGGTTCTTTCAAATTTCTCTGCCAGTGATGTTTGCACACTTTACCAACAATATACTCAAGAAACTGGGCAAATCTTCACAGAAGATGCCCTTGCCTATGTTTTTGAGCAAACACAAGGTCAACCTTGGCTTGTTAATGCATTAGGAAATGCAGTTACAGAGAAGATCAACGATTACTCTGAATTTATCACTAAAGAACTCGTAGCGCAAGCTAAAGACACATTAATCTTGCGGCGTGACACTCATTTAGATGTTCTGATTGATCGACTTAAAGAGGAACGTATCGCTCGCATTATTGATGCTATTCTTGTCGGAGCACGAAAGCCCACGCCTTTTCCTACTGAAGATGTCAAATATGCGATTGATCTAGGCTTAATTTCCGAACAAAAAGGAATTTTGCAGATTGCAAATCCTATTTACAGAGAAGTGATTCCTCGGGAGCGGAATACATGAAGACCAAAGGAGCAATCGAAGGACATCTGCTCATTTTTGATAGGTCGGAAAAATCTTGGGATAAAAAAATTTATCAAGAGACAAGGCCAGTTAATGATCTTGTCGTTCATATTTGGGGTTTGTAGGTAGGAATGTGCCGAATTTGTGCTTAAAGCACAAGGCTATTTTCAAGAGAGTCTCTTGGTTTTAGGCTTAAAAAAATGATTGAGACAAAAGCATGATGCCGATGTTGAGTGTAGCCACGTAGCCTCCAAGTAGTCTAAACCTCATTGTGAACTCGTAACAACAAGAAAATTTTGCGCAGACTGTAGCTCCAGAGGACATGATCTCGTAAAATTTCATAAATTTCAAAATATGCCATTTCAAATGCATGAAGATGGCATTTTCAATAAAACTCGAAAAGATAAGAATTATTTATTTGTCCTATCACTATCATCTTTTAAAAGAGATTCTATGGTAGAAGTGGGCCCAAAAGGCTGCTCAACGAAATTGACGATCTTTTTCCCGTATAGATCTCTAGTAGCATCGCAAGAACCATTATGAAGATTTTTCCATTTTAAGCGATCCAATAATTTATTTTTATCTATACCTTCATTTGAATAATCTTTAGTAGCTTCCCAGCCTGTTGGAATAGGCATGCTAAACTTTTCTTGTGCTTCAATCTTTACAATCACCTGTTCTGCTTGTAATAAAGATTCATAGTTTTCCATTGTGTCTAATTTCTTCCCACTTTCAGCTGAATTGAGGTAGAGTAGCAACTGATGTTCTTCAATTTTCTTAAATGGTAAACGACAAAGGTTAATCAATCTTACAGGGAAAGTCAGCAGATCTAAAGGAAGACTGAGAAGTGATAAGAAAATTTTTACAACAATGTTGTTAACTCTTTGTGCAGTATCAATAGTGCATGGAATGGAAACATCTTTTAAAAAATTAGATATGTTATTTGTACGAATAGGATAAAATAATGTTCTTTTTAGTCCAGCATAATTATCTTTTAAACAATATTCAACAACTTCTTCAAGTTCTCGTTTATTGTCATAAATCAATCGACAGTAGTTATTAGAATTGTTCCTTGGAAATCCATTATTTAGCTCCTTCAATAATAGTTTAAATTTAAAAAAATCAATAATTCATGATACCATAGATAAGATAATTGTTCAACAGTTTTTTATCATGATGCACCCTCAAAATGACTAGAGAGTCCGATACTAGCTCAAAAAAAAGATAGTGTTGGCTAAACTCCAATTTATCAAAAAACTGAATGAAAGTCTATAGGTTTAAAACTCAGGAGTATATTGGATGAAGTTCATCGATAACTAAGGAAATGGAAGAGGTAGGATTCGAACCCACGGACCCCGTGAAGGGCCTTCTGTTTTCAAGACAGACGCATTCGGCCACTCTGCCACTCTTCCATAGAATACAATCAAGATAACGCATTATCAAATTTCATGCAACTCTCTTTTTTTCCCTTTGTGAAATCGTAACAACTAAAAATTTTGCGCAGATTGTAGCTCATCATTCGTGTGTTGAGTGTAGCCACGTGGCCTCCAAGTAGTCTAAACCACTATCAGGGCTAGTTTTTAATACTATGCAGAGGATCACGAGCTCTGAATCAGCGATATTTTACCTAATTTTGTTTGGAATAACCCCGGAGGGTTGCCATAAAACAGCCCAGTCTGAGCTAGGTCATCATTCCATCTTTCTGATCAAAGAAAGAATTTCGTTAATAACAAATGTATTCATCTGATATGAAAAATACAAGAATACTTTGAAAATCCCAGCAATTCTCGCTAATTTTCGTGCCCATGCCCGAAAATTATGCTGTGAGAATCCCACACTTTCGGGCGCACAAGAAAACAACAGGCCACCTCATCATGCATACGCAAAACCTCAGTGAACTCGAAGGACAACTCAAAGAAGAACTGAAACTTCTGGGTTTTCCTCCGCAGCCCTGGATGCCTTCATCAGATGTCCTGGATATAGCCATCATTGGAGCAGGAATGGCAGGGCTTTGTGCTTCCTTTGCATTGATGTGTAAAGGGATTCATAATCAACAAATTTTTGATGAAAGCCAAAGTGGTTATGAAGGTCCCTGGAGCACCTATGCGAAAATGCTCACATTGCGATCCGGCAAAGATTTAATCGGCCCAGCTTTATGGCTGCCAAAATTGACATTTCAAGCTTGGTACACTGCTCAGCATGGGGCAGACGGATGGCTAAGTCTATATAAAATACCGACTCCCTTATGGATGGAATATCTACGCTGGTACCAAAAAATTTTAAATCTACCGGTACATAATAACTCAAAGGTGCTTTCAATCATACCGCAAGAGGATAAAATTATCATTGAATTTATCGACGGAAATGTGGTTTATGCTCGTAAAATTATATTAGCCACAGGGCTAAAAGGTTTTGGCGGCGCGGATATCCCTCCTCAATTAGAAGAATTGCCAAAAAAATTTTATGCCCACACTTCTGAAACTATAGACTACACATCATTTAAAAATGAAAGAATCATTGTTTTAGGTGCCGGAGCCTCTGCTTTTGACGCAGCTGCCGAATCTCTTGAGCACCAAGCAGGCAATGTCATCATGTTAACTCGTAGAAATAAGATTCCGAGTGTCAATAAATTTGCAAGAACAGTCTATCCTGGCTTCGGTGTCGGGTATCATCTTTTACCCGACTCTTTGAAAATTGCTTTTATGGATTGTGCGAACAAAGCAGGAAGTCCTCCTCCATTTGAATCCCTAGACAGAGTACAGCGTTATTTAAATTTCAAAGTCATGACAGGCTATCCTTTTGAAAGCATTAAAATCAAAAACAACATTATCCAAGTATCTTCTAAAAAGGAAACGATCGAAGGAGATTTCTTAATTGCTGCTACGGGATATGCCGTAGATGGATTTAAAGTTCCCATCCTTAAACATATCATTAACGACATATTGCTTTGGGAAGATCAACATGAGCTTCCATTGACTCTACGTGGATTTCCTTATCTCGGAGACCACTATCAGTTTCTCGATAAGCAGCTTAAGGGCACGACGTATCTTAGAAACATTTATTGCTTTAACTATGCTGCTACTTTGAGTCATGGAAAAACGAGTGGCGATATTCCGGATATTAGCATTGGTGCAGAAAGATTAGCTAGAGGGATTGCTGCGGATTTTTTTACACAAAAAGCTTCCATTTATCTAGATCGGTTTATGCAAGATAATATTCAAGAATTTGATGAATTAAAATACTCTTTCATTGTTCATTAAGCGGCTCGATGGCAATGTCCCCATTTAAGCAACATTGACAACCTAAGCGCCACTCATCTGAAAGTTCTTTACGTGCTAATGTTTTGACTTCTTCAGGAGTTCTTTTAGTTAAGTTTTTCATTCCTTGAACTACACGAAATGCACAAACTCCGCATTCACCGCGCCTACATCCAAACCTCAAAGGCAAATGAGGATAAAGAGCCAAAGCACGTTGAAAGTCACATCCTGTAGGGACCTCTTGAACAAGCGATTGTTTTACAAACGTAACTTTAGCCCCCATCAAATCCTCTTTTTTACAATTGCCTTGGTAAGTCACCATATGATTCAAAGTTAATTCGTGTAGTCAAATGTCCTTTGTAGTACCAATCAGTATCGGTAAACTCACCAACGTAGGTATGGCAGGGGCCATGTTTTTTATCATACATCCAGGCAATTTCCTGGGTGACAATACAACCATCACGAAAGCGCTTTTCGATCCCATGTTTCATATTCCCTTGATAAGGAACTTCTGCAAATTTTTCTCCATTTTGAAAAACGATTGTCATTCCGGATTGACAGCCATTGTCCCAATTTTCAATCGCCATGGGTTCACCGGCTGGATAATAGGTCTTTCGTTCACCATGAAGGATACCATTTTTCATTGAACAGATTTCTTTTGGAGATCCATTAGTATAGTAAGCTTCTTTCAGAACCTGCTGCCCCCCTTGAAAAGTATCTAGGCTTAACAATTCACCAAGGTCGTTTCGAAGATAACGTTCACCATTCCCATTATAAATTCGCGAATCACATTGATTTTGTAGGGTGTAGTATTCTCCAGAAGTCAATATCGTTCCGTTAAATGTTTCGATGCTTCGGGGGCTGCCATGTTCATACCACTCAGTGATTACTCTGGTGTTTGGTCGTGAATAGGAAATTGAGCGCGTTGGAACACCTGAAAGAGAATAGAAGACTTGGCTGACGATATGATTGCCTGAATAATATTCGGTCCGTTCAAGTTGACTGCAATGAGGATATGTATAAGTGCTTTCTCCTTCTAAGAGGCCATTTTGATAAGTCTGTGAGACAGTTACTCCATTTCGCAAAGTAGATAACACCTTTCCGTTTGCTCCACAATCCATCCACTGATTGCCTTCGACAGGCAATCCATATTCATGCACGTAGCTTCTTTCAAGAAATTCTTCTTGTTTTACTGATTGGCATCCTACAGTCGTCAAAAAAATAAAAAGCAGACTCATTGATATTGATCGCATAAACTCACCTCGTAATTAACTATTGTTGACCCATTCCTAAAGTTTTAATGAGTGCCCAGTGAGCTGCTTCGACAGCTTCTTGAGAAACCGTCTTTTCTGCATCTCGATAGATAAATCGAAATGTGACATTTCGCACCCCTTTTCCCAAAACTTCATTTTCATAAATATCCAGCAAAATCACTTCCTCAAGCAAAGATTCAGTCGATGCACGAAGACTTTCAAGAAGCTTTTGCGCGGATTGTCCTCCCTGAAGGGTCACTGTCCAATCGCGAGAAGAGCTTGGAAAAACGGCTAAATCTTGAACTTTCTTCTGTGATGCATGCACTTTATAAAGATCGTGCAAATTAATTTCAGCAAAGTAAATGCGCTGAGGCACATCTAAACGCTTTACGATAGAAGGATGGACTTCCCCGAACGAACCTATTTCAAGTGATCCGACATAAATTGCAGATTGCCTTCCGGGGTGAAATGAAGAAAATTTATTGGATCGAAACTGAAGATCTTCAACACCCATCGTTCGCAGTAAATTTTCAATAATCCCTTTAAGATCGAAAAAATCGACCTCTTCCGGTTTTTGTGCCCAATGATGTGGACGCGATTTACCAGTCATAATGATTCCTGCGACTGATTGCTCTCTGTATTGATCTTTATCTTTAAAGTGAATTCGCCCAATTTCAAATCCTGATAGATCGTGATTCTGGAAAGAATAATTATGTTTGACAACTCCCAATAACCCAGGAAGAAGGGACGTTCGCAAAACAGACTGCTCAATAGAATTCGGATTAAGTACTTTGACGACCGCTTCATCCGGCATGCTAGCTTCATTTGCTATGTGAAGCAATGTTGGCCCAATCAAGTCACAAGTTAAAAACTCTTGAAGCCCTTCAGACAGAAGCCGAGAGCGAACTTGATTTTCAAAGAGAAAAATAGGAGCCTGCGGCAACATCGAGGAGTGGTAACGTGGAGCCTCCGCAACAATGTTGTCATATCCGTAAATGCGTGCGACTTCTTCCACCAGATCGATTTCTACCTCAATATCAGCTCGAAAAGTAGGAATTGTTACATCAAAAGTATCTTGACCATTCCATGAGGTTTTAAAATTCAGTCGCTTAAAGATATTCTCTACTTCACTGACTCCTAACTGAATTCCTAGCAAATGGTTAATGCGACTTAAACGACACTTTACGAGACGTTCTGGAAATAAACTTTCCTTATGATCAATCACACCTTTACAAACTTGTCCTCCGGCAATTTCAACCATGTATTGAGCCGCACGATCAAGCGCCAGCAAAACTCCATTTGGATCGACAGATCGTTCAAAACGACGAGAACTATCGGTTCGAAGTCCTAGATGTTTACTTGTTCGACGAACAGTACTGGGTAAAAAGTGTGCTGATTCGATAAGGACGTTAGAAGTTGTTTCACTGACTTCTGTATTGAGACCTCCCATGATTCCAGCAAGGGCAACAGGACGTTCTTCATCGCAAATCAACAAATCATCTTCGTTTAAGACTCGTTCACGCCCATCCAAAGTCACAAATGGTTCATCAGTGTGAGCAGTACGAACGATTATTTTATTTCCTTTAAGTTTATCAAAGTCGAATGCATGCAGAGGTTGTCCCACTTCTAATAAAACATAATTCGTAATATCTACAATATTGTTAACCGGTCTAATACCAGATGACAACAGCTTTTTCTGCATCCATTCCGGAGAGGGAGCAATTTTAACACCTTTTACTAATCGACAAGCATATCGAGGGCATCGTTTTGTATCTTGAACTGAGACGCTCACAAAACGATGGATCTCTTCTCCCGCTGCATGTAAAGTGACTTGAGGGATTTTTACCGGAGTGTTTATAGAGGCTGATAGTTCCCTTGCGATCCCTAGGATGGACGCACAATGTCCTAAATTAGGTGTTAACGATACTTCAAAAATGGTATCTTCATCAGAAGCTGAGCAAGAGGAAGATTCATCAGAAGGAGTGCAAGAATACTTGACACTATCTACTTCTATTCCGGAGGCAGTTAAGATCTCGGCAATTTGAGTAGGGGATAAATTCCCTACATTGATATATTCTTTTAACCATGAAAGGGGGAATTTCATAAAACCTCTGAGACATAACGTTTAAACATCTGATGCAGTAAGTAAATTCGATTATAGAGTATTCGGAATTTCTATTCGAGGCAATTTCCTGTCAGATGAAATCAGAACATTTTAAATCTGGCGCTATTTCAAGTTGACTTGTTAAAATTTTTTGGAGTGCGTGTGGCTCTGCCACCGCGCGAGAGGTCTATTTATGAAGCTTTCGCAGGTTGAAAACGAAGTACCCCACAAGCTCCAATGTTGTTGCCTTTGTGGAGATTCATATCAGCATCTACAAAGGCAATATTATTATTAGAGGTCCCATGAAAGATATCAACAGAAACTCTATGGTTATTAACCTTTTCCTGACAAAGTATAATTTCAGAATTTTTGTTAAATATTTCTCCTAATAGAGTCTGATGTGCGGAAAAAGCCGCTGCTTCCAGTGCCGTCGTTAAGGTGTAGTAAATACTATTTTCTTGAGAGATTTTTACTAGCCCTTCTCCTATTTCCTTGAAGGTTTGATTTCTCCCAATCATATCTTTTTTCATAAGCGCCCAATACGATTTTTCATTGGAAATCTCTAAAAATTCTTTAGAGAGCTCCTCAACATTAGCATTAAAATAAAAAGGAAGATTTAAATTCTCGGAAAAATTTTGAAAACGCTTTAAAGATAGATCTCTAGGAATTAGTGTAAGTATATAAGTATCACGCACTTTTTTAGTAGGATCTATCGGACAAGGTTCATTTAGGATCTTAATAATGTTGTGAGGAAGTGTCGGTTCGACTTTGACGATTAAGTTAAAATATATAAACCATTCATTTTTGCCAAAAGTTATTTCTTTAACGTCTGCCTTTCTCTGCTCATTAACGTTAGAGACCATTCCATGACATCCTTTGCTAACTTGCGAAAAAGCTCGAAGATCTTTAAAACCCAAGTTTAAAACAATTTTATAAATTATATCGGAATATAAAAAATCAGATCTTACCTTAGGTGGATATGAAACTAAGGAGCTTATATAATGAAATTTGAGATAAGCAACTTTTGCCACTTTCATTAACAGCATTAAGCATGCTCCTGTAAACATTCCAGTACCACATATTAGACCGCCAAAATAAATCTTAAACAAATCATTAACCTTCTCAATATCATGCGATAAGCCAATATATGTTAAAGCAAAAATTGTAGAAAAAATAGCTAATGCTTTTAAGGCCACAGATGCAATGGATTTGAACAGATCGGTTGCTTTACGTAGTTCCGGATGCGGTTCATTATGTAAGGAATGCCATGTCTGAATAAGTCGATTTCCTAGATTCAAAATACTACTCATAAATGCTCCAAGTAACACATAAAATTAAATTGTTGTTTATATTTTTATTAAATCTCGTATTATATAAATATCATAGATGTATATTTTTTGTCATTAAAAAGTTTGGGAAGGAAGGGGCCTGCCATTGGTGCCTGACCTGGGGAAAAATGAAACGACGTTTTTAGACCAAAACCTTGCCATTTCTTCCCCCCCCCCTCCATTTCCGGATCCAAAATACGTGACTTCTAATTAAGTATGTCCCCCTGATTATAGCATCCAAGAACTTTTTGGAGTGCTGTGGCTCTGCCACAGCGCGTGAAGAAGGTTTAGATGATAAAGTATGCAATTTAAAAAAAAAATCCCTTTCGGTTGGCAAGGGTTTTGTTGTTTTACAAATCCGTTCCTGACATACATTTACGAGTAGGAGGCTTGTCATAAAGCTAGACAACATCCTATAATTTTTAATTGCATGCTTAATGATCTAAACCTTCTTCACGCGCTGTGGCAAAGCCACAGCACTTCTGAGTAAGCTTTTGAGTTTACTTCTTGATATTAGCGCGCCGCTGGTCGCTGAGGGCTCCAAAAAGTTCTTGGATGTTATAATCAGGGGGGCATACTTAATTCGAAGTCACATATTTTGGATCCGCAAATGGGGGAGGAAGAAAGGGCAAGGCTATTTTCAGGATTCGAGCCTCTTTGTTCTACAATTGTTGCGCAATTTTTGAGCTGCTACGAATCCAAGCAGGGGTTTGGAGTATTTACACCTTGTTACATTCCTGATACAGCTCCATTTGTAATAACTTCGAAACTCCTTTTTCTTCCATGGTTACTCCAAAGAGCGTATCCGCAATCTCCATCGTCTGCTTGTTATGCGTAATAATGATAAACTGACAACGATTCACAAATTGTTTAACAATATTAGCGAAACGATCGACATTAGAATCGTCCAACGGGGCATCTATCTCATCTAAAATACAGAATGGGCCTGCTTTGACTTCAAAAATAGCAAACAGAAGTGCCAAAGCTGTCAAACATTTTTCCCCACCGGATAACAAACTGATCGACCGCATTTGCTTGCCTGGAGGCTTAGCTATGATCTCGATACCCGCTTCTAACAGATCTGAACTCTCTGTAAATTGGAGATCGGCTTCCCCGCCATTAAATAAAATAACAAAATTCTTCTTAAAATTGGCGCAAATTGTCGCAAAAGTTTCTTTAAAGAGCTTACGACTCTCAACATCTAAATTACGAATGATCTCCATGAGCCCATCCTTTGATCCCGTTAAATCTTCGATCTGTTGATTCAAAAATTCGTAGCGGACTTGATGCTTAGCGCATTCTTCGATGGAAGTCATGTTGATATCGCCTGCGCCTTCCATCTCACGGCGCCATTCGCGCAGCTTGCGTTCCATTGCATCGACAGACTTTTCGATTGGAGGAGGAAGTTGCTCTGCTTCAGCAAGACTTAGGCCATGACGTTCTTGGAGATCATCTTCAATTCCTTTTGAAGCTGCATCCAACTGTGCAATCAATAAGGCAAATTGGTGTTGCTCTTGCTCCTGTTTCTTCCCCTTCTGCAAAATTTCAGACATCTCTTTTTCCAACTCAACAATCAGATCTTTTTTCGCCTGCAATCCTTCATCTAATACTTGATGTGCCTTTATGGCAGCTTGTAAGATAAGTTCAATTTTTTCAAGAGCCTGTTCCCATTCTTGGTTCTTTCGTGACAATTGAACTTGAGATTCGGCTGCTAAATGCAATTCTTCTTCTAGACGCCCCTCTTGACGAAGACTTTCGGACTCTTGAATTTCTAAGATATGAATATCGTGTTTATGCTTTTGCAATAACTTAGCAGCTCCGCTGCAACTCGAATCGACCTCATGCAGAAACGCTTTTTGTTCCTGTAAAAATCCATTTTTTTGTAGCAAATCGGCTTCAAATGTACTCATCTGAGCTTTCAACTGCAGAGTGTTTTCTTTAGCAACTTGATGGCGTTCAGTCATTTCAATAAGCAACGCTCGCTGTAGTTCAATATTTTCACGAAGAGAATTTAATTCTATTTCTGACTGAGTCGCTTCTTTTTTGTTTCTTTCCAAATCTCCATTTAAACGTTGCAGGCCAAAATTGACTTCCACCAAAGCCATTTCATGACGCCGAATATTTTTATCCAATTCAACCATTTCTAGATGCAATTCAGATCTTTTTTGTTGTTCAATTTTGAGTGCATTTTCATGTTGTTGTTTACTAGCTTCCAGCTTCTGCAGCTCTAGGTCCATCATTTTAATTTCGGCTTCCCGAAGAAAGGCATTATTAACAGCCTGCTTACCATAAAAGTGCACTCCCTTACGATCCACAAAGGTGTAATCATTACACCACACTTCAAAAGATTCGTTTTGAGTAACTGATTCTATTTGATCAGATGTATCGGAAAGAAAGATCTCATTCAGAAGATGATTAGAAAGGATAGAAGATTCAACCTGAGTCAGTAGAGGAGTTAAGGAGGGCGAGGGGACACGCTTGACAATCGTTTTACCCTGAATCAGTTCTAAAATAATAAGAGAAAAATCAATTAACTTCTCTCGTTCAGCAAAAGCTATAACAGTTTTAGCATCTTTAACGGATTCCACGACTAACGTTTGAGAATATTTATTGAGAACTGAAGCCACAGCCTCTTCGGCCCCTTTCTTTGGAGAAATCATCTCATACAATCCTTTAAGAAGACCATGAAGACAACTTTTTGGATTTTGAGACTCTTGCAATAACCGTTTACTTGCAACTGAAAATCCTTCCAAGTCTGACTGCAATCTGCTTAAAGCATTGTAACGAGCTTTTATCTCATTAAAAGCTTTCATGGAAGACTCAGAAAGAGCTTTTAAGGTGTCAATTTGACCAATTGTTTCTTCAATTTTTTGCTCTAAGGACTGCAATAGATTCCTCTGATGATCAATTGAGTTACTACTCTCTTGCATAACTTTTTGCTTTTCAGCAACCTGCTCTTCAAGTTCTTTATCCAAGACTGCTAGACGTTCCGCACGGCTCAATAGATGAGTTTGTCGTTCAATGAAACCTTCTAATCGAACGTTGATTTGTTTAAGATCACTTTCCAACTGATTTTCAACTTGCAAACTGTTAAGTTGTGCTTGTTGTTGCCGCCGTTGTTCTTGATATAAAGCCGCCACTTCTGATTCTAACGTTGCAACCTTCATTCTCTGCTCTTGCAAAGAGGCTTCGAGGACAGTGTTGTCAGATTCAGCTGCTTGCAGCTGTTTCTTCGCTCGCACAAGCTCTATTTCCCTAAATTCACGTTGCGTCAACACCTCTTCAAGTTCGTGCTGCCATCGTTTTTGTTTGACCTGTGACTCTTTTAACCATCCAAGAGTATTTTGCTTTTCTCGATTCTTGATCTCTTTATCGCTTCGAATTTGATAGAGCTCTTCACTTTGAACCTTCAAGCTTTTTTCAGCCGCATCTAATTGACTTTTTGCAAGGGACCGTTGCTCTTCATACTCTGCAACTTGTGTACTAATGGCTAGGATTTCCTGTAGCTTTACTTCTTCCTGTTGCAAAGCTTCAAGCCGTTTTTTTTCAATTTGTTTTCTTTTGGCCACAAGAAGACCTTTTTCAAGAGCATCTAGCTTTTCTTTTAACTCTTTATAGATCTGAGCTTTTGCGGATTGTTCACGCAAGATCATCACTTGTTTTTCGACTTCGCGATGAATGTCTTTCACGCGGGCAACATTCTGATCAGTTTGTTCGAGCTTGCGCAAAGTTTCTCTTTTGCGTTGCAAAAATCGCAAAATGCCTGCTGCTTCTTCAAAAATGTAGCGACGCTCGAGAGGTGTAAAGTGGATCACTTGTTCAATTTTGCCCTGTTCGAAGATCGAATAGCTGTTTTTACCTATTCCAGAATCTAGAAATAAATTTTGCAGATCTTTGAGTCTAATCGGTTGCTGATTAAGGAAATATTCTGACTCACCGCTGCGATGCAAACGTCGTAAGACAGTGATCTCCTCATATTCAATAGGTAAAGCCCCTTGAACATCAGTGAGGGTCATCGCAACTTCTGCAAAATTGAGGGGTTTACGATTAGATGTACCTGCAAATATGACATCAGGCATCCGGTTTCCACGCATTGATTTAGCAGATTGTTCCCCCAGGACCCATCGAATAGCATCTGCAATATTTGACTTTCCACATCCATTCGGGCCTACAATGGCGGTAATCCCTGCTTCAAATGTCAAAGTCGTTTTTTCTGCAAACGACTTGAAACCCATGACTTGTAGCTTTTTTAAGCGCATATTTATTCCTTAACTGCTTAATGACAAACATTGCAGAGCTTTTTTCTCAAGGACAGCTCTGTACTTCGGGATAGAGAAACGTCCATTGAACCAAAATTCATATTGACACAAGGCTTGTTCAATGAACATTTGATATCCATAAATGACCATGGCTCCTTTTTTGGAAGCACACTCTAAAAATAGAGAGTCTTTTGGTTTGGTTTTGATTTCCATAGCAAGAAGACACTTAGAAGTGATATCTTTTTCTTCTATAGGCATGGCGATAGGAGTCGTATTAATCAAAATATCATAACCCTCTGCAGCACATTCTTCCATTTGATCCAGCCCCTTACCAATCACTTCTGGAACACCTGAAGGAGCATTTTGATTGAGATGAGAAGCTATCTCTTGCGCTCGATGTTTATCTCGATTCACAATGACTATCTTTGCGCCTCTTTGGTAAGCCTCATGGGCAATTGCTTTAGCAGCTCCGCCGGCTCCAATAATTACAAGTCGCTTTCCCTGTACAAGATAAGCCTTCTCAATAGCATTCAAAGCTCCTTTGCCATCTGTATTACAACCTATCCAATTGTCTTCCACTAGCATCAAAGTATTGATAGCTCCGATTTCACGGGCTTCGGGCAAGACTTCATCTGAATAATGGAGAGTCTCTTCTTTCAAAGGCATTGTTACACTAAAACCTCTAAAAGGCAACTGTTTTGCAAGTGCCAGGAAGGCTTGTAATTCTTCAAGTTTAACTTGAATTTTGATATAGATTGCATTTTCTTTTATTACATGGAATAAGTCGTTATGAGTGATATCACTGATACTTTTATCTACTGGATCACCTAAAAGTCCGTAAATGGCTGTTTTTGAAGTGATAGCTTTATAGTGATACCGTTCAATTAAAGTCTCAGCTGAAAGTTGGCCTGGTGCTGTTTGCTGATCATCTGAAAGTGATGCATAAGTAAAAGGACTTCGAATGATAGGAGCTAAAATTCGAGATAATTGTCCATGAATTCCCATACTAATAGCGATGAGATTGCCCTTGAAGTGTTTAGCCCAAATAAGAAAGCGCAATGCATCGATAGAGGAATTTGCTTTTACGGCAATTTTATATCCCCATGCTGGACTGTTTTTCATGGACTGATAAAGCCCTTGCAGGTCTTTTGGAGTTTCCAAAAAGTTATGGTATGAAAGTATAAGTTTTACTTCTGGATGATCTTGAGCTATTTTAGTAATAAAATTTGATGGAACCTCGCTTTCTAAATCTAGGTAAGCGGGTTTTAAGTTGGCCAAAGAGCGCAATTCATTAAGGCGCTTTTCTTCACTTCCCATATAATTTCCGCCTTGTGAAACAGATCTTAAAGTAAACATCATGGGAATTTGGAATTGAGCTTGCAGATTTGTTAGTGCATTGAAATCCAAGTCGATGAAATGATCAAGACGAAGTTCGATCAAATCAGCGTAGGGAAGAGCTTGAACGATTTGATGTTGAGCTTCTTGGTGTGAAGGTCCCAATATGGGTATGCAAATCATTTTTATTCTCGTTTATTTGGCCTTATGAAGTGACTGCCTATTTTCGATGCGATCAGATATACACATAAAACAGCAGTTTTCTATGCACATCAAGAGAAACATATCCATAAAAAGGCGAAATCGTGTGCATGAGAGTTTAACACACACAAAAAACATCGATTTTTTGTGTATGAGCAAACTGTTTTTTATTTCTCTGGAGGGATCGAACTAAAATTTCCCAAAAGTTCATATCGATGGAGAGAGGCAATTGTGGAATAGTGTAGTTCAATTATTTCTCTTCTCCATTTGATGAGATTAAGCAAGGATTGTCATCGATCCAACGCAATCGTTGTTCAAAGCAATAGAGTAACTTTTTTACACCTTTCTTTCAACTGTGGATTGCTGGTTTTTCAGGGCACATGAAATTTGAACGATACAGAGGATAGTATCCAACCAATCAAGTGCCGGAGTTGTTCCATCCTTATCTTTGTAGAAAACAACTTTCGTAATCTATTTAGGCACCTAATCCTCTTTTATTTCATATTACCAAATTTGCGAACATATGTCCATGGATTCTTGGGACAATGAACAGGTGATTTCATGTAAACCTCAACAAACAGCAATGTGTCCTTTATGGAGAAAGATTCCTCTTCTTGATCTGGGTTTTTTCACCCGAATTTGCACTTCACATCCAAGGACGGATAAATAATGGATTAAAGTATCTGCGCTAAACGCTGAAAGCCGGCCGCTAACCAACATAGAAACTTTTGGTTGGGTAATTCCTAATTTCTCGGCAACTTCTTTCTGAGCAAATCCACTATTCTTGATTAACGTGCTTACATCATTCAAAAGCTTTGCTCTAGCTAAAAGTTCCTCTGGTTGCTCCAATCCAAGATCAGCAAAAACATTGCCTAATGATGTTTCATATTCAGGGCATTCTTCTTTTTGTTTAGCCATTGTTTTTACCTTCTTTACGTTTGCCCATAACAGCGGTTTAACGTCTTGTTTTATGCTCATTCTGCTTCCTTCATTATATCAATATTGGTATATATTATGAAAGAGCAATATAAAAATCAAGGCTAAAATTATGGATCACAAGCGCAGCATTTAACCATTTAGTCTAAAATTTTTAGTTATTACGATTTCACAAAGAGACTGATTTTACCCTTTGACTTGAAAAAAAACTCCTTTCTCATTTAAACTTTAGATCATAAAACTTTGCAATAATGTTGCTAAAACAACTTGAGGTCTTTTGGAATACGAAGAGCAGGACATCGATTCAGTAGAAATTAATCATTTAGAAAATAATCTCGCAGCAAGTCCCGAGGTAGTGTCCATTTTCCCCTTAATTAAACGTCCATTTTTTCCGGGGATGGCAGCACCATTGGTGATAGAACCAGGAAAATACTTAGACGCTCTTAAAGAAATTACCGCCAGTGAGCATCGCAGTATAGGACTTTTCTTAACAAAAGATGAAAATGCAGACCCTTACAAACTTACCGTTGATGATCTTTATCCCGTCGGAGTCATAGCTAAAGTCTTGCGCGTCATTCCTATGGAAAATGGTAGAATTCAAGCAGTGTTAAGCATGGAAAAACGGATTAGTATTGTCGAGGATGCCACGGCCGATAATCACTTGAAGGCTAGAGTGATCTATCATGAGGAAACTCCAGTCCTAAATGCAGAGCTTAAGGCCTATGGCATTAGTATCATGTTGGCTATCAAAGAACTTTTGAAGTTAAATCCCCTTTTCAAAGAAGAACTTCAAATTTTTTTAGGACATTCCGATTTCACCGAACCAAACAAATTAGCAGATTTTGCAGTAGCCTTGACAACAGCTCCAAGAGAGGAATTACAGGATGTGTTGCAAGCCTTTGATTTTCAAGAGCGAATCGACAAAGCTTTAATCATCTTAAAAAAAGAATTAGATTTAAGCACTTTACAACATGGCATCAATCAAAAAATTGAAGCAGCAATCTCTAAAGGGCAACGAGAATTCTTCTTACGTGAACAGATGAAGGCCATTAAGAAAGAATTAGGGATTGAAAAAGAAGATAAGTCTGTTAATCGGGAAAAATTTGAAGCACGCATTAAAGATCGGCAGCTTCCACCAGATGTTGCAAAGGTTATTAACGATGAATTAGAAAAACTTAGCCTTCTAGAAGCTCATTCAGGAGAATATGCCATATGCCGCAATTACCTTGATTGGTTGACTTCAATTCCTTGGGGTATTTATAGCAAAGAAGAGCACAAAATTAGCATCGCCAGAAAAATTCTCGATGAAGACCATTATGGCTTGGAAGAGATTAAGCAACGCATTATTGAATTGATTAGTGTCAGCAAGCTAGCAGGGAAAATTAAGGGGAGTATTATTTGTCTCGTCGGTCCACCGGGTGTAGGAAAAACGAGTATTGGCAAGAGTATAGCACGAGCCCTTAACCGAAAGTTTTATCGATTTTCAGTTGGAGGCATGCGTGATGAGGCTGAGATCAAAGGGCATCGTCGCACATATGTCGGAGCAATGCCTGGTAAGTTAATTCAGGCTTTAAAGCATTGCCAGACGATGAACCCTGTAATTATGCTCGATGAGATTGACAAAATGAGCCATAGTTATCACGGAGACCCCGCATCTGCCTTATTAGAAGTTTTAGATCCAGAACAAAATTGTGAATTTTTAGATCATTATCTTGATGTTGGTTGTGATCTTTCCGAGGTGCTTTTTATTGCCACAGCAAATGTCTTAGACTCTATCCCCGAGGCATTAAAGGATCGGATGGAAATTTTGCGACTTTCGGGATATGTGATGCAGGAAAAAATTGAAATTGCCAAAACTTACTTGATTCCTCGGAATTGCAAAGCAATGGGTTTAAAGACTTCTCAGGTGTCGTTTCATCTGTCAGCTTTGCGTCTTATGATTAATGGATATGCTCGTGAAGCCGGTGTGCGCACTTTCGAGAATTTAATCAAGAAAATCTTGCGTAAAGTGACCCTAAAAATTGTCGAGCAGCAAGAAGATCAAATTGATTTAGAGAAGAAAAAATCGCCTGCAATTAAAGTTACTGTGACAGATGCTAATCTCACTGAATACCTAAAAATTCCACGCTTCACGACCGACCGGTTTCATGAAAGGACTCCGGTAGGAGTTTGTACAGGCTTGGCATGGACTGCGATGGGAGGGGCTACCCTTTACGTCGAGGCTATAAAGGTGACTGGAGAAAAGCGTTCGATGGTCTTAACCGGCCAAGTTGGTCAAGTGATGAAGGAATCGGCTGAAATTGCTTGGAATTATTTGCATAGCGCCATTCACAAATATGCTCATGGGCATACATTCTTTGAGAATTCTCAGGTTCATGTCCATTTTCCTGAAGGAGCAACACCGAAAGATGGTCCTTCGGCAGGGATTACCATGGTCACAGCTTTGTTGTCTTTATTGCTTGACATACCAATCTTAGATAACCTTGGAATGACGGGCGAGCTGACTTTAACGGGAAGAATCTTAGCTGTTGGGGGAATTAAGGAAAAAATTGTAGCTGCAAAGCGTTCGGGATTGAAAGTGCTTATTTTCCCAAAAGATTGTGCTCGAGATTTTGATGAATTGCCGGAATTTATCAAAAAAGGTCTGACAATTCATTTTGTCGAGCATTACGATGAAGTATTTCGAATTGCATTTAATTCGACTCTCGAGTCTATAAATTAACCAAGGACTGTTTTATGAACACTAAATCTTTTGATCTAGCATGGATTGTTGTCAATGATTTGAAACAAGCGATCAAATTTTATACAGAAGTTGTCGGACTAAAGCTCGACAAATTAGATGAGCACTATGGATGGGCAGAATTGCAAGGGGAAGCTGGAGGAGCGAAGGTAGGTCTTGCTCAAAAGCAGTCTAATGGCAATGAAGGCATAGAACCAGGACAAAATGCTGTGATGACATTTACAGTCGATCATCTTGAAAAGGCTATTGCAGAAATGACCAAAAAAGGAACTCAGTTTGTCGGAGAAATTCTAGAAGTTCCTGGACATGTTAAATTGCAATTGGCTCAAGATATCGATGGAACCTATTTTCAACTTGTGGAGTGTTTGGAGTAATTATAGCAGGCTTGGTCAGGACAACAAGCAAGGACAGCAAGGACGGCAAGGACGGCAAGGACGACAAGGACGACAAGGACAGCGAACCACTATGGACATTAATGTCGTCGTCACCTGATAGTCTTTATTTTATCGTCCTTGCTTGTTGTCCTTGCAGTCCTTGTCGTCCTTGTTGTCCTTGTTGTCCTTTTGTCCTTGCAATCCTTGCTTGCTGTCCTCCTGTTCACGAAAATTTGCAGGAATTGCAATTTTCATTTTATTTTTCTTGTATTCATTTCACAAGCCCTATTAATTATGAAGAAATAATTGCCAGGAGGATTTTTTATGAATATTTGGTTAAAGACAATCATTTCTTTTGGGTTCATGCTATCCTGTAATGCACAGGTAAATGGTGAACCGATCGTCTTTCGTTCACCTACAGGTGATTTATCCATTATCGATGTGAGAGAAGAAGACTCATTTAAAAATGTAGTAGACCTCATTAAAACTGAGATATGTACACAAGAGCTATACGCGAACTGTTCTTTAGAAGATACTTCTTATGATCATAAAGAATGTATTTTGGACTTTATGGCTGCTAAACGCAATGAAATGGATCCAGTTTATTCTAAAGGATCTATGCGCAATTATAACTCCCCACTCACTTCAGAGGAAAGAAAAAAGATTTATTATATTGTAGATACTCTTGGCAATTCTTCTTTGATTGCTATTGCAAAGGCTAAGTTTACAATTGAAATATCAGGTAAAGAAGTTGAACATGTTCATCCTTTACAATTTCTTCTGTGTATATTTTCCGATGAGAAACTGAAAGCCGCAGTGCATAATATGCAAAATCGAAGTTGGGTTTGGGGAAGGTTTTCCAAGGGAATTAAGGGAGGGCTAGAAGATGAAGCCAATCGCAACAACTTACTTCCCTATCTCGAAAATTTTAGTAAAGTTCTTCGTATCAATTCGAAAATTTTTCTTCCCCTTGCAGAGAAGCATCAATGGAAGGAATTTATTGATGCCTTGTTAAAGCATGTTCCACGTCCAGATACAAGCAGACGTTATGATATGTAATCGTAGATGACCAAAAGTGAGGATATAAATGAGGATAGTGATATGATTGATCGTTCTAATCGTCGATTCTTCTCTCGGCTGAGTTATAGCTTTGGAAATGAAGATCCACAAGTTGAGAGAAGAGCTTTAGCTATAAAGTCTAATGACCGTACGTTGTGTATTACTGCAAGTGGTGATCGCCCTTTGCATCTTCTTTTGGACGATTGTGCTGAAGTCGTCGCTATCGACCTTAATGAAACTCAAAATCATTTGCTCGCCCTTAAAGCTAAAGCCATGGAGCATCTTGACTATGAGCAATATGTTTCTTTTTTAGGGGGTTCTGAGGATTCTCAGAGGTTGGCTAAAT
The DNA here is from genome assembly GCA_963752155.1 of uncultured Parachlamydiaceae bacterium. GTDB lineage: Bacteria > Chlamydiota > Chlamydiia > Chlamydiales > Parachlamydiaceae > JACCRY01. Next base: position 186,981 of record CAVVXH010000002.1, read on the forward strand.
TCCAAATGTTGTCTCCTCACTTAAGTGAAAGCGAACGGATGTATTGGAATGATCATAAAAAGCTCATTAATAAGGGAGTTCTTTATCAAGGGGCTTTAGAAAAAATGTGTAGCCGCATCTCTTCTATTTTGAGAGTCCTCCGAGGCAAGAAAGTAAAAAAATTGTTCGAAATTGATGATTTGGAAGAACAAAGACATTTTGTTAAAAATCATTGGAACAGTTTTTTTTGGAGAAAAAGTTTCGACATACTTTTCAACAGTCCTTTCATGCGTTTAGTGTTGAAAGATCCTGGAATTTTTGCCCATCTGGGAGAGGCTGTATCCCCTGGAAAATATCTTTTTCAAAGGTTTTCAAATTGTCTTAATAAATCGTTAGCTAGAGAAAATCCATTGATTTCAATGGTTTTGACCGGACAAGTCCATCCAAAGGCGTATCCTCCTTATCTGACAGAAACGGGGGTTGAGACGATAAAATCACGTTTGCATAGGCTTTCTTGGCAAACTGAGAATGTCATTACATTTTTGGAGAAATCTCCGGATTGTCATTTTGATTGTTTTTCATTGTCTGATATTGCATCCTATATGGATAAAACAAATTTCCAGCGTTTAATTTCGGCAATTTATCGTACCGCAAAACCTGGAGCACGTTTTTCCATGCGGCAATTTATGTCTGATCATTCCATTCAAGAGCCATTGGTGAACTCTTTTGTTCGGGATTCAAAGCTTGAGGCTGGTCTAGAAGCCGATGAACTTTGCTTTGTCTACCGTTTCATGGCAGGAGTTATTACTAAGTAGGTCCAGGGCAATGAAATTAGAACGATTTTTTGGAATCTGGCGCTATTTCAAGTTGACTTGATAAAAAATTTTTGGAGTGCGTGTGGCTCTGCCACCGCGCGGGAAGTTGCTTTAAAGATTACTGGCAGCAATACAATTTCAATTGTTGCTGATGTAGAAACCTAATTATCTATCCAAATGGACTTTTTGCAATAGACCTCTCGCACGGTGGCGGAGCCACACGCACTTCTGAGTAAGCTTTTGAGTTACTTCTTGATACTAGTGGCCGCTGGTCGCTGGGGGCTCCAAAAAATGATAGCGCCAGATTTAAATAAATCGTTCTAATTTCATGTGCCCTGGCACATGGGCTCAAAATAATTTTCAAAAAAGGCGAAATATGCTCTAATTAGAAAAATTGGAGAATTTTCATGATTCCACCTACAGAATTTATTGACAAAGTGAACACACTCCTTGCGAATGTAAAAGGTAAGAATACTCCACTACATGATCTGCAAGATAAAGCTGTTGGCCTTGCAGCATTATTGATCAAAGAAGTACGCAATATACAGACCGTTCAAGAAAAAATTCATCAGGAACAGCTTTCTCGTTTGATGGGAGATTCCGAAGGAAAAGTCTTTACTACTTGCATGACGGATCAATGTTTTCGCAGCCAATGCAATAAACGTGTTGCAGATCAACTTTGTTATCTCATGAAGAAATTTGGTGTTCCCAAGTTTCTTTCTTTTGAAAAAAAAATAGAAATGAAGCTGTTTAAGAGTTTTGGAAAACTATTTTCTCCTTTGCTCGTTCCAGCAATAAAAAAAATATTAAGAAAAGAAACGTCTCATTTGATTCTTCCAGGAAATAGAAAACAGCTTGCTGTGCATATTTCCAAGCGGCGTAAACAAGGTGTAAGGCTCAATATCAATCACCTTGGAGAAGCTGTCTTAGGGGAAGAAGAGGCTTTGAGGCGTTTGGAAGTTTATAAGGAAGATCTTGCAGATCCTGAAATTGAGTGCATTTCAGTAAAAATATCGACGATCTATAGTCAAATTAATTTGTTAGCTTGGAATGAGACTCTTGAAATTTTATCTGAGCGTTTAAGAGTGCTCTACGATATAGCTAAAAGCCATTATTATATTAAAGAAGATGGGTCTAAGGTGCCGAAACTTGTCAATCTTGACATGGAAGAATATCGAGATCTCCATCTGACGATTGCTCTCTTTTGTAAAGTGCTGTCTGAACCTAAATACAAATATGTTATGGGTGGTATTGTTCTTCAAAGTTACTTGCCTGAAGCTTTTAACCTACAGCAACATCTGGTATCTTGGGCTATAGAACGTCTTTCGCAAGGGGGCGCTCCCATCAGAATTCGGATCGTTAAAGGGGCAAATTTAGCGATGGAGCGGGTCGATGCTTCCTTGCATAATTGGCCGCAAGCCCCTTATCTCAAAAAGATAGAAGTTGATGCTAATTACAAACGGATGATCGAATATGGGTGCCATCCGGTAAGGTCTAAGGCTGTTTATTTAGGCGTAGCGAGTCATAATTTATTCGATATTGCTTTTGCTTTTCTTTTGCGTAGCCAAAATAATGTCGAAGAGTACGTAAGCTTTGAAATGTTAGAAGGGATGGCAGAGCCTTTGCAAAGAGTGATACAAGCGCTCTCAGATAAAGTATTATTGTATTGTCCTGTTGCTAAAGAAAATGAATTTCAACATGCCATTGCGTATCTTGTTAGACGCCTTGACGAAAATACAGCTCCGGAAAATTTCTTACGCGTCTTTTTCGGATTACAGCCAGATTCTCCTGAATGGAAACGTCAGAGTTCATTTTTTATGAATAGCGTTAAACTGATACATGATGTCTCTGAACAACCTAGACGCATTCAAAATAGACAAAATGTTCCATTTCAACCCGACTTGTATGTTCCTTTTGAGAATGAACCTGACACAGATTGGTCTCTACCGCAGAATGTCGAATGGGCAAAAGGGATTTTAGAGATCAATCATGGATTTCTTTGGAAAGGTTGTAAATGTGACTTTATCCCTCTCGTGATTGGAGGAAAAGAGATCATTAAAACGGATTCGGATCAAATAGGTTTAGGCAGAGATCCCTCTCAATTAGATAAAGAGCTATTTAGGTATAGCCTAGCTGATCAAAGGGATATTGAAGTTGCTCTAGAAACAGCCAAACAGGCTTTGGAGAAATGGAGTTCTTCCACTGCTACTGAACGTTCTGATCTGCTAGCTCAGATTGCTGTAGGATTACGTCTGCAACGGCACGAACTCATTCGTGCAATGGTCGCTAATACTGGGAAAATAATTTCTGAAGCCGATAGTGAAGTTTCAGAGGCCATCGATTTTGCCGAATATTATCGTCGTAATCTTGAAGAGCTCTATAGTTTTCCCGACATCGAATGGAAACCTAAAGGCACTGTTTTAGTCGCTCCTCCCTGGAATTTTCCTTGTTCTATTCCGGTCGGAGGAATTCTTACAGCTTTGGCAGCGGGAAATTGTGTCCTCTTTAAACCTGCTCCTGAAGCAGTTGGTGTAGGCTGGATCTTAGTCAATCTCTTCTGGGAAGCTGGAATTAGTCGTGAAGTTTTACAGTTTGTCATGTGTGAGGATGAACCAATCGGTAGCTTGTTAATTAAGGACTCCCGCATTGCTGTTGTGTCCTTAACCGGAGCGACCTCCACCGCAAGACAGTTTTTGCAAATGAGGCCGGGGCTTGATTTACAGGCCGAGACAGGGGGCAAAAATGCTTTAATCATTACGAGCATGGCCGATCGAGACCTTGCCATTAAAGATCTTGTTCACTCAGCATTTAGTTATAATGGCCAAAAATGTAGTGCTTGTAGTTTGGCGATCCTCGAGGCTGAGGTGTATGACGACCCTCATTTTCGGGCTCAATTACGTGATGCGGCCGTGAGTTTATGTGTAGGAAGCGCTTGGGAGATGAAATCAAAAATGACACCGTTAATACGTATCCCCAAGCAGGGAGATCCTCTTCACAGAGCGTTAACTCAGCTTGAACCCGGTGAAGAATGGCTTTTAGAACCCAAACAGGATCCACATCATCAAAATCTTTGGAGTCCAGGCATCAAAATGTGGAGTGCAATCCAATAGCTTTACACATCAAACAGAGCTTTTTGGTCCTGTGCTTGCTGTTATGCGTGCAGCGACCTTTGTTGAGGCCATAGAAATAGCAAATGGTACAAGTTATGGCTTAACCTCTGGGCTTCACTCTTTAGATCCCCGTGAAAAGGATCTTTGGGTTCAAAAAATTGAAGCAGGGAATTGTTACGTGAATCGCGGAATTACAGGAGCGATAGTCCAGCGTCAACCGTTTGGAGGCTGTAAAGAGAGTTCGTTTGGAATGGGATTTAAATCAGGGGGGCCGAACTCCATTGTTCCATTGATGTATCCCTTGCAAAAGTCTCTTCCTAAAGAGAAAGGTTCTTTAAACAAAGCTGTAGAATCATTAGCTGCCCTAGTGGAAGAAGAAAATTTTTCGGAAGATCGGAAGCTTCTGTGGCAGACGAGCGCCAGTAATTATGCTTATTATTGGAATTGTTATTTTAGCAAAGAGCACGATCCGAGTAAAATTTTGGGTCAAGATAATATCTTGAGTTATCGACCACGGAAACATTTTTTAGTGCGCATGCAAATTTCGGATGACCTTTTGGACCTTTGGCGTGCAATTGCTGCGGGAGTGACTGTAGGTTGCGATTTGGAGGTAAGCATTGAGAAGCCATTGTCAAATTCATTCTCAAGGCTTACGGGTCTTCCCGACTTACATGTGACAATTGTGCAAGAAAATGAAGAGCAATTGATTCAGCGATTATCTAGCCATAAAATCAAGCAAATACGCCTATTCACATCACCTAGCAAACAACTTGAGGAAGCTTTTGCTAAAAACGCGTGTCATGTAAAAATTGCGCCCATGCTCGCAAATGGACGCATAGAACTTCTCAATTTTTTGCGTGAGGTTAGTCTGAGTTATAATTATCATAGATACGGTAATCTGGGAGAACGAGAGAAAGATGAAGACCACACACCACTGTTATTTTCAAGATAATAATTGTAGAGATGTACTAAATGGAATCTATCTAACCTATTTAGGTGAAATAAGTCGCTCAACACTTTTATGTCTTAATAAAAAAATTAGAGAACAATTTTTGGAAGCTGCAAATGTAAACATCATTCATTTAAAAAAAATAATCGAGATTGGTATAAAGCTCTATTCTAAAAGAGATAATGGTTCTGTTGTAGAAAAGTTAATAATTATTAGTAAAATATTATCCCCACAAAATTCTTTGCTGGCAATTGAAGAAAATTATATGTTGGCGATAAAAAATATGATCATGTTAGCTTATCAATTGAGTGAAGAAGACAGAATTGCTTTTTGTGATGAACTAAATAAAGAAATAGATAGATTTCCTAAGATTGATTTAAAAAGTTGCTTGCAATTATCTAATATTAATCAAAATTTAGACCCTATTTCTGGAGAAATATATTTAGGCATTATTAAAAAGTATGGTGGTCTAGAAATGAGGAATTGGTATGAAAAAATTAAATTGAAAATTTCTAATGAAATAAAAGTGAATAAGGCTTTCAATAGCTTTGCTTTTTTAAAAAATGATCTTGTTTCTGAATTTAATAATCTTTCAAGTAATGGTCATTTTGATTGTGTTTTGAGTCTCGCTGATAATTTAAGGAAATTTTTAAAAAATTCAAATTTTACTTATCCAATAGAATTAAAATTATTAAATATTGATTTTATACGTGATATTCAGATATTAGCATATAAATCTATTACAGAAAGCCCCATAAGTTGCCCTTCGGCGCTTGAATTTGTCGATACTATTGTGGATTTGAAGGAAAAGAACATTGTTGTTGAATATTTAATCGACCACTATATTTTTAATAAAAAATTAAATATTTGTGATGAAAAATCTGTCAGATTATGTGTGCAATATATAGAGAATAGTCGATGTGGATTTACCACAAGCTTAATAGACAAGCTTGTAAGCTATAAGTTCTTAGCTGAGGCCCTTTCATTATTAATGAATTCTTCAGTAATAAAGATAAAGTACAATCAAAAAGTGAATGAAGAAAGAAAATACATTACCAATCTGAAAAATCTTATTCGTTATGTTTGCTATGAATTACAACAGCCTGAACAAAGTTTATTTCTTGCTAATCGATTAGGTCTCAGCAATTTTCGCTAAGCCCTCGCTCAAATTAGCCGTGTGCATGATGAAAATCCATTTCAAATCCACAACTTTTAAGAGCTTGCATAATAGTTGAAAATCTAGGCTTTCCTTTTTGAGACAGACTTTTATAAAAACTTTCTCGTCCAACATCCATTTTCGAAGACACTTCGGATATTCCGCCCTGTGCTTCAACAACATTACGCAAAGCTAATTGAAATATACTAAATTCATTGGTGTCTAGTGCTTCATCAAGACATGCTTTTAAATAAGCTGAAGCCTCCTCAGGATCTTTGAGGCTTTCGATTAAATATTCTTGGTATTTCCTGTATTTTCTCATTTTTTTCCTCTGTTTAATGAAAGATGATCTCGCATGTACTCTTTCGCCTTATCAATATCTCTTTGTTGTCCTTTTTTATTGCCGCCAAAGAGCAGAATCAAAAAAGTATCAGTTTTAAATCCAAAATAAACTCTATACCCAGGCCCAAAATCAAATTTCAGTTCAAAAACACCATCCCCAACAGGTTCGAAAGTTCCCAGGTTATTAGTCTCTTGAATTCTTGTAAGACGTGCCTTATTCTCGCTCGAACAGTTTTGTCGAGGTTTTCAAGCCATTCAATATAAGGTTCTTTTCCGTTGGATGTTTTGTAGATAGCTATTTCGTACATTCGATGCTTCCCTCTATAATCTAATTGTATCCGAATAGATACGTTTATGTAGACAAGGAAATTCATCCCTCACTTATTCCCTTAAATTACTACGTTTATTTGAAGCAATGCAGTCAAAAATTTTAACAAAAAACTTGATTTAAATTCTTCCTGGTGCTTAGATCCAAAATATGAGAAACAAACTATTTACAGGTATACTTGCGCTCATCATTGGAGTGATTGGCATCGTTTTTGTGTTGGCAAGCGAGAATGCTTTAGTGGTTCATCCTAAAGGGATCATTGCACAAATCGAATTGGAACTGATTATCACGAACATCATTCTCATGCTGGTCATCATCGTTCCCACTTACATTCTTTTATTTGCGGTTGTATGGAAATATTGCATTAAAAATGAAAATGCAAAATATGATCCAGATCACACTTTCGGTCCTATCGGAGAACTGCTCATGTGGGGGCTTCCTTCTATCATTGTTGTTGTCATGGCTATCGTCACATGGAATGCAACACATAAATTAAATCCCTATAAACCTCTTGAAAGTGAAGTCAAGCCCTTGACCGTACAGGTCGTTGCATTGGATTGGAAATGGTTATTTATTTATCCGGAGCTAGGCATTGCAACATTGAATTATTTCCATATTCCAGAACGCACTCCCATTCATTTAAAATTGACGGCAGATGGCTCGCCGATGAACTCATTTTGGATTCCGCAATTGAGCGGGCAAATATATTCCATGACAGGAATGACAACGCAACTTTATCTTGATGGCCGATGGGCCTGGGGAATATATGGGCAGGGCTGTTGAGATCAATGGAGAAGGATATGCGGATATGACATTTCCAGTAAAATCGACTTCTCAAAAGGATTTTGAAGATTGGGTTGCAGAGGTCAAAAAATCATCTCTTCATTTAACTGAAGATAGCTTATAACGAACTTGTCAAACCCTCTGTAAATAAATCCATTATCCTCTTTTCAGAAGTGGAAAAAGATCTATATCATAAAATAATTCATAAATATATGTATCCAACCAAACCGGTATTATGAAAGAATTTTTCTTCGGAAAACTGACTTTAGACGCGATTCCCCATCGTCTGGTACACGATAGGGGGAACCATTTTTATTATCATGATGCTCATCGCGATTGCAATCTATCTCACAAAAACCAAGCGTTGGGGTTGGCTTTGGAATGATTGGCTTACCTCTACCGATCCTAAAAAGATCGGAACCATGTACATGATCTTTGCATCTATGATGTTCTTTCGCGGAATGTTAGATGCGGGAATGGTATGGCTTCAGCAGTCAATTGCAGCAGATTCGCAAGGATATCTTACCGCAGACCATTTTCAACAGATTTTTACTTCGCATGGCGACATCATGGTTTTTTTCGTGACGATGGGATTTTTCTTTGGACTCATGAATTGGATTGTGCCTCTTCAAATTGGGGCTCGCGATCTGGCTTTTCCTTTTGTGAATTCCTTAGGATTATGGCTCACTAGTTGCAGGAGGAATACTCATTAATTTCTTTTTTATCATCGGAGGAGATTTTGCCAATACCGGCTGGCTGGCCATCGCTCCCTTTTCTGAGCTTGAATTTAATCCAAGCGTTGGAGTCGATTATCTTATTTGGAGCTTACAGCTCTCAGGGCTTGGCAGCCTGCTTGCCGGAATTAATTTTCTTGTCACGATCATAAAAAAACGGGCTCCGGGAATGACTTTGATGAAAATGCCCTTATTCACCTGGAATTCTTTATGTGCGATGGTTCTGATTATTTCCGCATTTCCTGTGCTTACCGCAACGACATTGCTTCTTTGGCTTGATCGTGCTTTTGGAATGCATTTCTTTACAACAGGATATGCCGGAAATCAAATGATGTATTGGAATCTCATATGGATGTGGGGCCATCCGGAGGTTTATATTTTGGTCATCCCGGCATTTGGCATGTTTTCGGAAATTGTCTCTACATTTTCGCAAAAGAAGATTTCTGGATATGTGTCCATGGTATGGGCGGCAATTGCAATCACTGCCCTTTCCTATTTGGTCTGGCTTCACCACTTTTTTGTCATGGGCGCAGGCCCGGATGTGAACTCTTTTTTTGGCATTGTGACCATGCTGATTGCGATCCCTGCAGGCGTTCAAGTATTTAACTGGATTCTTACCATGTATAAAGGGAAAGATCAATTTTGCCTCTCCCATGTATTGGTTTATCGGTTTTTTAGTCATATTTATGATCGGAGGGATGGCCGGAATATTTATGGCATCTCCTCCGGCAGATTTTCAGGTGCATAATAGTTTATTCTTGGTTGCCCATTTTCATACGATGATTGTCGGAGTGGCCCTTTTTGGAATTTTTGCAGGCATCACTTTTTGGTTTCCTAAGATTTTCGGATTTAAACTCAATGAACGACTAGATAAACGGGCATTTTGGTTTTGGTTTATCGGATTTTTTGTTGCTTTTACTCCTCTCTATCTATTGGGATTCATGGGTGCGCCACGACGTATTGATCACTATGATTCCTCAACAGGTTGGCAGCCGTTATATATCACTGCAATGATTGGATATCATTATCATTTCATGCGGGATTATCACTCAAGTTTATCTGGTTATCGAAAGCATTAAGCAAAGAAAACAAAATTTGGATACCACAGGAGATCCATGGAATGGCAGGACGCTTGAATGGGCCACCCATTCCCCGCCTCCTTTTTATAATTTTGCTGTGGTTCCTCCAATTACAAGCCATGAAGTCTTTTGGGACATGAAAAAACAAGGCTGGCAGCCGGAAAAAAAATATGAAGATATCGAATGTTTTAAAAATACAGGAATGGGAATTTATATATCCTGTTTTGCTTTCTTAGCAGGATTTGCGATCGTCTGGCAAATTATTTGGCTCGTCATTGTCGGACTTGTTGGAGTCATCGCTTGCATCATCATTCTTTCCTTTGATGATGAGATGGAATATATATTGCCTGCTGCAGAGGTTGCCAAAATTGAAAAATCTTATGATCAAGGATAAGATATGATTATGGAAATGGAACATGAGGTGAGCGATACAAAAGTTTTTGGATTTTGGGTCTATTTGATGACAGACCTTATCATTTTTGCTGTGCTTTTTGCTTGCTTTATTGTTTTGCATGAAAATACTTTTAATGGACCCTACAGCTAAAGATCTATTTCATTTACCATCTGTACTTGCAGAAACACTCATTTTGCTCACAAGCAGCTTTACTTGTTCTCTTGGCATGCTTGCAGTGCATCGTCAGATTAAAAAATTGGGCTATTATTTGGTTTAGTCGTCACATTTCTTTTGGGAGTCGCCTTTCTCTACATCGAAATTTCAGAATTTGCTGAATTTTGTAGAGAGAGGAGCGAGTTGGCAACGCAGTGCTTTTCTCTCCTCCTTTTTCACATTGGTAGGCACGCATGGATTTCATATCTTCATAGGATTATTATGGATGGTCGTGATGATGTTTCGCATTGCCTTACGACCGCTTAGAGGAACATAGTGTTTCTAGAATTTTTCGCATGGCGCTTTTTTGGCATTTTCTTGATTTCGTATGGATCTTTATTTTTACTGTTGTTTATGGAATAGGATATTTAAGATAGGGATTATTATGCACTATAAATTGTCATTACGTATTACAGGTTTTATTAGCATCATTGATATTAACTCTCATAGCTTATTTTATTATGACGAATCCTGAATTTTTTGATTTAGATATTAAGACAGTCCATGATAGTCATTTTTACTCTTGCACTTATTCAATCTCTTGTTCAGCTCATTTTTTTCATCAATGTTTGGAAAGAAAAAGGCCCACTTTGGAATTTAGGAGTTTTTATTTCCACTGCTTCTATCATCTTTATCGTTATCTTTTTTTCTATCTGGATCATGAACCATTTGAATTACAATATGATGTAATCATCGCCTAATTAAACTGGTAAATTCTTCTCTTGTTTTTGGATCCAGCAAAAAATCTCCAGAAAGTGCCGACGTGATTGTCGTCGATTGATGTTTTTGCACACCTCGGATCATCATACACATGTGGTGAGCTTCAATCACTACCGCAACCCCTTTAGGATTCAGATGATTTTGTATAGCATCTCTAATTTGGATGGTTAACTGTTCCTGAATTTGGAGACGACGAGCGTAGACCTCGATCACTCGAGGAATTTTCGACAAACCAATGATCTTTCCGTTTGGAATATAGGCTACATGGACATGGCCGTAGAAAGGTAAAAGATGATGCTCGCAGAGCGAATAAAACTCGATATTTTTAACAATCACCATTTCTTCATAGGCATTGGTAAATAGAGCGCTCGACAAAAGTTCCTCTACGGAGTTTTCTTTATGTGAACCTTGAGTGAAAAATTGAAGAGAATTAGCGACCCTGAGAGGCGTTTTTTTTAATCCTTCACGAGTAGTATCTTCTCCAATTAACTTGAGAATTTCGCTCACGTGGTGAGCAATTGCTTGAGACGTTTCCTCTTCACTTTTGTTTTCCGGAGTCTCATCAAAATTGAATGATTCCATGCTATTTTGCCTTAAGTTTTTGGGCCGCTATATTCGACGATATTATTTTCAGTTTCATAGAGGCGAATTTTATTTAACTTAGCCTTGGGGATTTGATCAACTAAACGTTTCCAAAAAGCTACGACTAAATTTTCAGATGTTGGATTAATATCTTTTAACCATTCCACATCTAAATTAAGATGTTTATGGTCACATTCATCAATAATTAATGACTTAATAATATGTTTTAGGTCTGTAATATTGATGACATATCCAGTTACTTCATCTATAGGTCCTGAGACATAAACTTCAATAATATAATTATGGCCATGACCATTTTTATTGTTACAGACTCCAAAAATCTTTATATTTTCCTGATCGGAAAGTTGAGGATTATGGAGCCTGTGAGCTGCATTAAAGTGCATACGACAAATTAAATCTACGATTTGCATATGTATCTCACCTTTTAAAGATACCATGAGTCTATCAGAATTGGTGTTTTTTTGTTGAAACAAATCAAATAATCGAAGATATCTCAGTACTTGGGGGTTGTCATGAGAAATCCAGGTTCTCTATTTCGCAAAGCTCTCGCAGAGGAAAGACCCTTGCAAATCGTTGGAGTCATTAATGCCTATGTTGCTTTAATGGCCAGATACGCAGGTTTTAAGGCACTCTATCTTTCAGGTGCCGGCGTCGCCAATTCCGCCTTTGGCCTTCCAGATTTAGGAATGACATCACTTGACAATGTCGCTGAAGAAGTCCGTCGTATTACATCTATCGTCGAAACCCCACTGTTAGTCGATATCGATACCGGATGGGGGAATAGCTGTATGATTACCCGTTCAGTTAAGGTGATTGAAGCTTCAGGTGCTGCAGCAGTACATATTGAAGATCAACCATTTACCAAACGTTGTGGACATCGCGCTGGAAAATCTGTTGTTGACAAGGAAGTCATGGTCGATCGGATTAAAGCTGCTGTGGATGGCAGAAACAACTCTCATTTTGTGATCATGGCAAGAACAGATGCATTGGCTGTAGAGGGGCTTGAGAAAACAATTCAACGTGCAGAGGCTTATGTGGCAGCCGGAGCTGATATGATTTTTCTTGAAGCTGTAACGGATCTTTCTCAATATGCTGCATTTCGAGAAAAGATACATGTTCCTCTGTTAGCGAATTTAACAGAATTTGGGCAAACGCCTCTTTTTACTTTAGAAGAACTGTCTGAAGTAGGCATCGATATAGCTTTATATCCACTGTCGGTCAATCGAGCCATGAATTTAGCTGCATTGAAAGTCTTAGAGACGATTCGTTCAGATGGGACTCAAAAAGATGTTTTAGAGTCTATGCAAACCCGAGAAGAGCTTTACGGATTTTTAAATTATAATCATTTTGAAAAATTATTGGATAAGTAACAGTTAAGTGTTGGAGGAAAAGCAATGTCATTAGTAAAAGAAGAAAAAAAGAAAACTGGGGGTCTTGCGGGAATTGTAGCGGGAGATTCAGCCATTTGTCTATGCAGTGCTGAAGATCAGAATTTACTTTATCGCGGATATGCCATTGCAGATTTGGCCAAACACACCTGTTTCGAGGAGGTTGCCTGGTTACTCTTAAGAGGTGAGTTGCCCTCTAAAAATGAGCTGGAAAAGTATCGCCACAGACTTAAATCGATGTATGAACTTCCCATGCCTTTAAAAAAGATGCTCGAGAGCATCCCCAAAAATGCAAATATGATGGATGTATTGCGCACAGGCTGCTCATTTTTGGGAACATTGGAACCTGAATCGGCTAAAACATCTCCTGTTGATATTGCAGACAGATTGTTGGCCACTTTTCCCTCTATGTTATTTTATTGGTACACATTTCATCTAACAGGAAAGGCATTAAAGCTGGAAACGGGTGAAGATTCCTTTGCTGGGCATATTCTTGAATTGCTTAAAGGTAAAAAGCCGAATGAATCTCACAGAAAAGCACTTGACATCTCATTAATATTGTATGCTGAACATGAATTTAACGCCTCAACATTTACTGTAAGAGGTATCACCAGTACTTTGTCAGATTTTTATTCTGCAATTTGTGGTGGCATAGGTGCTTTGAGAGGCTCTCTTCATGGAGGAGCGAATGAATTTGCGATGGATTTAATTTTGAGTTTTTCAAGTCCGGATGATGCAGAAGCAGGTTTACGCACTATGTTGGCAAACAAGAAATTGGTGATGGGCTTTGGGCATCGCGTTTATACGACAGCAGACCCTCGTTCAGCAATTATCAAGGAGCAGGCTAAGCGATTAAGTCAGGAAGCCGGTGATATCCGTTTATTTTCTATTGCTGAGAGAATAGAGCAGGTGATGTGGAATGAAAAGCATTTATTCCCTAATTTGGATTTTTATAGTGCACTTGTATATTATTTTCTTGGATTCCCAACACAGATGTTTACTCCGTTGTTTGTGATGTCGCGCATTACAGGATGGTCTGCGCACTTGATTGAGCAACGTGGTAACAATAAGCTCATTCGTCCCATTAGTAATTACGTGGGTCCGAGTCTGCGAACTATAGCTTAGCAACAGTGCCTCAGGGCATATGAATTCGGAACAAATTTTTTAAATCTGGCGCTATTTCAAGTTGACTTGATAAAAATTTTTTGGAGTGCGTATGGCTCTGCCACCGCGCGAGAAGGATGGTAGCAAGGACAGCAAGGACGTTGAACAAGAACTATAAACTCAATAATTACTTACATTGTTGATGTCTATTGCTGTTGTTCCTCCTTGCCTTGCCGTCCTTGCTGCCATCCTTCTCGCGCGGTGGCAGAGCCACACGCACTCCAAAAATTTTTATCAAGTCAACTTGAAATAGCGCCAGATTTAAATGTTCTGATTTCATGTGCCCTGCCATTGGTGCAGCGTCTCAATGTTGAGGAATTGTTGCTTCAATGGATTGTAATAAATCGATCCATTCCTTATCCAATTTTTTTATTTGGACTATATTGTGGAAATTTAGGACAATTACAATATGCAAGAATCAAAATTTGATGAAAATTCAGCACGAGAAAACCTTAAGAACAAAGAGCTTGCTAAAGCTGCAAGTCGAGAAGAGTTGCGGATAAGGTTGCTCGCTAGAAGTAGGGATGTCTTGTTACATGAATTTAAAAATACTCATGTCGAAGTTTGGTTAATTGGATCAATTCTTCGTCAAAATCAATTTGCGAAGAGATCAGACATTGATATTGTTATTAAAGGTTTTTCCGGTGATCGATTTGATCTTTGGACTCATTTGGAAGCAGCGGTAGAACATGCAATCGAAATTATTCGCTATGAAGAGTGTGATTTTCAAAATGAAATAAGAGCAAAGGGACTAAAGGTATTGTAAAATGGAAAAATATGCCATTCTACTAGGATATTTTGATAAGCAAGTTTGTATTATTCAGCGACTCAAAAACGAAGTGACTTGTCTTGACTTATCAGTATGGGAAAATCGATATGTTTTTGCCTTAAAAACACAGCAGCTTTTTACAGCTTTAGAAGATCTTTTTAAACAGATTGCTAAAGCCTTTGAAAATCATATTGAAGACCTGGGGAGCTATCATCGAGAACTTTTAATGCGTCTAAATACGGAGATACCCAATATTCGCCCGGCCCTACTTTCCAATGAGAGTTATGTTTTATTGGATAAAGTCAGAGCTTTTCGCCATTTTGTACGACATGGGTATGGGTGTGAACTAGATGAAAAGGAGTTGGCTATCCTTCAAGATCGCTTACTCAACCATTACTCGCATGTGGAAGAAGATCTCTCGATTTTCAGGTCTTATCTCTGTAAACTAAGCGACGAATAGGTTTAGTATCCTTGCGTGATCAAGCATTGTCTTCATTTGTCTTTGCACCAAGAGAGCGCTGACTTAATTTAGCTTTTAAACGAGCCGACTTGAGGGCAGCAGCGATATGTTGTATGGAGTGTAGCATTTGATATATTATTCTATATATAATTCCATGTCAAGGCTCTCCTAAATAACATAATCGACTAATAATATTAAGAAAAATTAAACACAAAACGAGACAGTTGTCTGCGGCGCCCCCTATCGGGGAATAACAAATTTTTAAGCGCCTTGCCATTGGTGCCTGACCTGATATTCTGACATTTGCCTAAATGATGACATAACCTCCCAGGAGGGCAAATATCAGAATGTCAGGTCTGGAACCAAGGCCAGAACGTTACCTCTCAGAGGAGAGCAAGGAAAAACAAGCATCCTTAGTGTTATTGAAAATTTCTATTGACCGAATTTGTTCCGCGTTCTCTGTTGTCCTTGTCGTCCTTGCTGTCCTCTTGGAGGTAATGTTCTGGCCTTGGTTCCAGACCTGACATTCTGACATTTGCCCTTTAGGAAGCAATGTTATCGCATCGGCAAATGTCAGAATATCAGGTCAGGCACCAATGGCAAGGCGCTTTAAAAATTTGTTATTCCCCGATAGGGGCGCCGCAGGCATCGACGATAAGGATAAAAATCCCTAACTCGTAAAACTTGTTGCTTTATTATGATTGAATGAGTACAATAACACATAAGATTAGAAGATTATCTTTAACTTAAGGATAAATATGAACAATTTTGTTAATAACATGAATTATTTCGCAGATAGATGTAGTGGTTTTATAACCAAAAATGCAGACATGGTCAATCCAGTGGCTTTGCTTGCATTCTCTGTCACTTACTTAACTGCAAAAAAAATTCAAAAATCTCCAGGAGAGAGTTTTTCACCATTTAAAGAAATAGTGTCCGTAGCAATCGCTTCTCTTGTAGCTTCTCTATTTACAGTTTCACCTACTCGTACTATTTTATTTGCTGCAAGCATGATTACAAGCACAACTATACTTAGTGGTGTAGTAGTAGTAGCTGCTATGGTATTGTTTATCGCTGGTGCGCCTGGTGGATAATTTATCTGCACATAGGCTCAGAAGTTGCTTTGGTTTTTCGAAACCAAAGCAGTGAACCCACCATGCCAATCATCATGCATGAAATATAAAAAAAAGTCCAAGGATTCATCGACATCCCATTCTCAGGTAGATAGATGTGACTTAGCTTCTGTACAGCTATCTCACGATAATCTTGTGGCTCTTTGTCCATATTCACAACAACTGTATGACCAGAAATATCCATCTCCGAATGTTGTAAAGATTTTGGAAAAAAGCTCAATGATTCAGCGATTTTCCCCAGATCAAATTCAGATCGAAATTGCGACTCTAATAACCCATTTTTTCCTTTTATCAATGAAGTAAAATACTCGATATTTTTAAGATTTTTTGCTAACTGAACTTGATAGGAATTATCGTAAATATCAGTTTCTTTATCTAAATGAGAAAAAGTGACCGTTTCGTGTTTAGAAAACATGCTTTGGCGTAATGCTGGAAGGTAGGGTTCTATAGAAAGATCTTTGACCTGATTCAACACGCTCCTTCGATTTTCGATCTCTTCCATCAATTCTCCCCAATTCAACCGACGAGGAATTTTTACAGAGTTGAAAAATGTTTCATCCTTAGTCCAATAATGATTTATCTGCATTTTATCTGTTAAAATATGAGGAGAAATAGGTCCTGTGAAGATTTCTTGGTTGGTATCGACTTGAAAGTAGTCCTCACAGTAACTAAAATGATGAACGCCTGGGGGTTCAATAACATATTCAGGCCGTACAATCGATTTGATGTGTTTGTTTTCCCCATGTTCCTCTTCCGCTTTTAAGATAAGTAATTCAGTCAGTAATTGATTTTCTTTAATTGCTTGAACATAAGAAGTACCAAACATTTGCCAGTTGATTCCTACGCCGCCGATCCCTTCTTTTTCAAACTGAGTTAGAAATTTTGGCACCGTGGCGTCTGATTTAGGAACAAGATATTCGTCTATGTCGATGATGGCCAACCACTTTACATTTCCTCTTGCTTTATAGATGGCGTCCATATAGGCCATCCGTTGGCCATAGATTTGAAAATCAGGTTCAATCCAATCGACCAATTCAACAATTCCTTCTTCTAGATAAGGCTGAAGAACTGTGAGGTAATTGTCTTGACTAAAGTTGTTGTACAAGTAGAAATATTTAGCTCCTACAATTCTGTGATATTCGATCCATTCTTTTAAATAAGGAGCTTCATTTTGAAAGATGGCACAGATGCCAAAATCATAAGTGTAAGATAAATATGACATGAATAGATCATCCTTTTGCATAAATTCTTAACAAAATTTGTTTAATTGTGCAAGAAGTTTCTAAATCATTGCGTGAAATCTTTACAGAAAAGTTGATTTCTGAGAATAGCATTCATTAAAATACAATTCTACTATTTCTAATTTTTTGTGTTTTTTGCTTGCATCTAATGTGCGTTTATGAGATTATCGCCTTATAGCCTATACAGATGTAAAAAAGTAGTCTGGATGGACTACAGTTCAATCAAAGGTTTAAAATAAAAACAAATTAGGAGTTTAACATGAATAGTTTACTGACTGCCGCAACTGGTTTTTTTAGAATTGTGGAAGATGAAGATAATCATGGCGAGAGTTTTACACAAAACTGTCAAAATTGGGCAAATATTTGCAGAGCCCCAAGACGTTGGCTGTATGAGGAATTTACCGGAAGGGGAGCTATAGAGCTGTCTGTAAATACAGAACGACCTGATTATGTAGTTGCTCAGTTTGCCGAAGTAGAGAAGCCTTCTCAAGGTTTGCGAAAAGCGGCGCGTGTGGTCGCCGGTCTTGGATTGTTTTTATTTGGGGAACTTCTGGCTCTTCCTTTAATGGGATGCGCGTACCTCAGCAAAGAAATCCGTCTTAAACAGATTGGAACTTTACGTACATTGTCTGCCGAAGAAATCGTGGAATTAAAGAAACTCGTTGATGATCGTCGGTCTCTGGCAGCACAACGGCAAGGTTGTGATCCTGTAAGTTGCTCTATAGTTTCTTCTCTTTGTAGCATCGTTTGTCTATTGATGGGTGATCGTCGTCGTCAGTAAGATTACAAATGAAATTGTAAGAGATGCTGCGATATTAGGGTATAAAGTATAGGAAAAATTAAACACAAAGGCACGAAGGCACAAAGAGCACAAAGGCATCTTACAGGTAAAGTATAAAAATTTTTTTTCTTTAAACTGAAGAGCCTGGGTGTAAGATCTTCTTTGTCCCTTTGTGTCTTTGCGTTTTGTTTTTCTTAGTGTTCCGCATCAGTTAATTTTGTTGTTTAGGAGGAGGAGACTCTATCAGGTTCATTTTTGTATTAATAAGTAATAAAAAGAAGTAAATATGTTTAATTTTCAAATAAAAACAGAAGAGAGTCCACAATGGAGTAATTTCGTTATAAAATATGATGAGTGTGAATATGATTTTCTTCATCATGTACCCTCTGGAGAAATTTACAATTTTGATCCAACTCACTTAACCAGGCTTAAATGTGTTGCTATAACAGGGGCGACTCCTGTTGTCTCCATAGCCAGGTCTATCTATTGGTTCGCGTCCTCTATCTTCATGATTGTTGCAGAAGTGTATGAGTACTTAGATAAAGGAAATGACTCTCATCCAAATTTTAAGCCGATTTACGAAAAGCTTTGTGATAGCGCTCGCGCGTTAAGTTATGGTTTTCTAATGACTATTACGGCTCTTAAAGGGATTTTTTATCCTCTTCAGGCTCGTCAGCAGTATGGAGAATATGAACGAACACTCAATCGTCATCCGGATGGACCACATCGTGACAAATTTTATTTAGCTTTTTGTTTTCAACGCCTCTATGTGTTGTCTAAAGAGGAGTCTGATTTACCTAAGGCAGAAGATAGGTTAAATAAATATCTCAATAGTATAGATAAGCTTGTATTAAAAGTTACCTGTTATTCTTTAAATTTAAAGACTTTGCCTGCTAAGACTCCATGTATAATCTCTCAGTTAAAGCGCAGTGTTTTGGAATGATATGATTAATCGAGTTGATGAACCAATCTGTTATTTTAAGAATGGATACAAAGGAATTTGGACTTTAGATTGTGTTTTGTACGAGACTGTTTGTGCTCTATTTCGTACAGTAATCCTTTCAATTCAGTATCCTGTAGTTAAATTGTCGGTGACTTTTGGGCATTGGAGATGGATCCCATCTCCTTTTCGAGGCCCCATCATAAAAATTCCTAGGGTTCTTTTTGAATATGATTGGACACCGTTTGCTATTCCTGAAAAAAATCGGCAAGTCATTTCGCGTAATATAGGGAATTTAAGCAGTTTGCCCACCTCTCTATCTTCAATATGGAATCCTTTTTCAAAAAGTCTATACGAAGGTATAGGACGTGAACAGGGATTAAGAATCACCCACGACATTACTTTTCGCCCCGCAAGCGGTCTTTGCCTAGGAAAATCATTCGCTTTCCTCTCTAATTATTTACATTCAAAAGAGAGTCATGCATTCACATGCGCAATTTTAGCTGCAAATGCTGCAGACGATATGAAGTCCATTGAGGTACAAGCCATCTATGATGCTCTAATAGGAAATCATGGAACTGTTCAGGCGAATGAAAAAGAATTTTTCCAGAATTTACTGCAAGGAAAGGAAAATTGTTTTAAGAAGACTTCACAACAAGAGTTATTTATTACGATTAATTCTTTTTTAAATCAAAAACAATCTTTTAAATTTTTACGTGAATTCGTTTTGAATGACTTGGAAAGGAAAGGAGTAGAAATCACCGTTGATCTTTATGCCCTTATTTTAGAATTAGATACAATTTGGTCGTTGTCCAATGATAAGGATGAAATAAAAAATCACTCTGTGCATTTAGCCATTGTCCAAGCTATTGCAAATTTTTTGAAACTAGAAGTTCAAAGATCAATTCCATTAAGTGGTAGTATTATTTCTGTAAGAGATCAATTGAAAAAATTTCAACCAGGAGCATATTTAATTCAATTTTTCAATCATTCCGTCGTGTTTATAAAAAATCAAGATCATAGTGCATTATTTGATCCAAATGAAGGATTGGGTCTATTTGATGAAGCAGACTTAGATCAAGGTCTATTACAATTATTAAAATTTTATGGTTCCGGTGAGTCGATTTCGTTAAGAACGTATGCTCAAACTATATAATGCTCTGAAAAAATTGCTGATTTGCTCTATATTACCAAGTAGAACTATTATATATTGTGCGTAAATTAATTATATGATACTTACTGTTAATAGTGGGGTACTATGTGCAAGCTCTTCCTGCTATCTTTTTTGAGGATTATCTAACTTAAAAGTGAGGTTTTTTATGAACCAATCAATTACTCTATCTGCATTAAATTTAGAAGGGGTTAATGATTTTAATAAAACCAGTTTTATACCTGAAAAGTCAGATATAACTTTTGCAGCTTGTTCTATATTGGCAAAGAGAAATGATCAGCAAGAGACCACTTATGTGCAATTGAGATCTATGGAAAAAATAAATTCAATTCCTGAGGAAGAACTAGGAATTCCTACGCCACTCCAGAGCCTTTACTTACAAATCAGATATTTTGTTTCTTTACATCTTTTACCTTATCGTAAGAAAGAGATTAATGAAACAAATGATCGAGCTGAAAGAGAACCTTTGATAAACACTCTTTATCCGGAGATATTAAATTCTTATGGAAAGCTATTATTGAAAGAGGACGTGGAAAATATTGCCTTAGATTATTATTTGGAAGAAGGGGCTGATTTTACAAATGCAAATTTTAAGTTAGATGCTAATTCAATACCTTTAGTTAAAGATATATTTAGAAAAACTCAAAAAAATAATATTTCTAAATACACGGTTATCTTCAATGCAAGTTGTGATGCTTTAGAAAATGCCTTAAAAATAGATTTTAGGGGAAAACTACTAACGAGAAAACTCATTGAAGTAAAACTTCTTGAAAAACTTCTTGAAATTGAAAAGAGTGCGAAGGAAAGAAAATTTGATGAAATTCTTAGTGCATTAGAAGAGAAATACATGCAAAATAGCTCTCGGATAATAATTAAAAATCCTCCTCTTAAGATGAGACATTACAGAATCAGTTGAATTTTCGATTAATAAAGAATTTTAGGATAAATTCTTGTGGCGATGATGGTTAAAATCACAAAAGAAAATAGTCCCACCATAAGGTCGATGAATAAGCCAAACGTTGTTGCTTCGTGGGTGATCATAAAACTGCGCAACGCATCGACTTGATAAGAGAGGGGATTTAAATGTGAAACGATTTGTAGCCATTTGGGCATCATTTCAATTGGGTAAAGGGCATTGCTTGCAAAAAAAAGTGGCATAGTGAGCACTTGTCCTATCCCCATAAAACGTTCTCTTTTCTTTACTAAGGATGCAATAATCAGGGAGAATGTGGAGAATACTGCTCCTCCCAGCATTGTGGCACAAAGAACCCCTAAAAACGGAAGTAGGCTCCAACGCACATTGATTTCTAAAAGATAGGAAAGAAAGTAAATGATGAAAATTTGTGGAATCCCCCGAAGGCCTGCTGCAATGGCTCGGCCAATGACTAAAATACTTCTCGGGGCCGGAGAAACTAAAATTTTATGCAAAATACCCATATCTCGTTCCCAGATCAAAGCAATCCCAAAAAAAATTGAAATAAATAGAATACTTTGGGCAAGGATGCCGGGAGCAATATAGTCAAGATAGGAGGACATTCCTGTTGGAATTGCCTTAGCGTTAGCCATTGCCTGACCGAAAATTAATAACCAGATTGTGGGTTGGAGCATTCTGGATAATAGTTCGTAGGGGTCATGGCGTAACTTTCTAAGGTCTGCCTCAACGATGGCAACAATTTGCTCGAGTCTTTGAATCCATTTAGAATAGATGGTGAGTTGTTGGAGGTTAGACATGAGAGATTTCTCTGACGATGGATAGGAGTTGTTGCTGAGTGGATTCTGTGACAACTGTGAGGCCTGGTTTTATCCCTGTTTCAGAGAGTTCAAAGGCTTTCATTGTATTGCAAATGCGTCCATCGAGTCGTACACCAATACCCTTTAGTCCTACCATATTTCCCCAATCTCCAAACATCTGGAGAGTCATTTCACAGGCTGTGATGATAAATAGAAGTTCTTTATCGGGGTACTTTTCAATTAGATCGAAAATTTTCGCTCCAATATAATGAATTGTTGGAATGATGAATCGCTCGGTCCTTTCCTTAGGGAGGGCATGGAGCATTTTCCCAATAAAACACTGCCTGCAGATTGGATCAGTCAGGCTATTTTGGCATTCGGACGTGAACCTGCCTGAGGGGCATTCGAATGGTTTGTGGCAATATGAAAAGCCTACAATAATGATCGTATTTGAATGATTTAGGTAAGACTTGAATTGTTTTAAGTGGCTGATTCCATAGAAAAAGAAATCTTTATCACGGACAAAAGATTTTTTTTTGAATAGAGACCTGATTAAAGAGAGTCCATACTTAAATGGGTGTTTCAAAAAGCCCTTAAGGATTTTGCGATCGTGGTCTTTAAGGATCATCCACTTTAAGCTTTTCCATTTGAGTCCCTTAGCTGTGTCTGGAGTAATTCCTACCATTGAAGGCAATTGTTTTAACCCCTTTAGGGGTTTTTCTGCAGCTGCTTTGCGTGAACTTTCTTCCCAAGCCTCTTCAGCCTCTTCCCAGGAAGGGTGTTCGTGCCATAGCTTTAGTTTATCTGACATTTTAATTAACCTGTATGGCTAGGGCCTGGTATATTTCACAGTGCCGAATGTCTGTTATTTTTTCTACAGTTATTTTTCGGAAAAAGAAATTTCGTCTAATTTACCTAGATTATCAGCAATAGAGAGCAATTCCTTTAGTTTTTGAAAATAAAGATTTTGGATTCTTTCCTCCAATTTCTTCCATTCTTTATTTTTTCCTTTTTTTGTCACTTTTATTTTTTCGTGTAATTCATCAAAAATTTCAGGTGATGGTTTGATTGAATGATCAATATGTGTGATTAAAAAATCAGTAATCAAAATTCTTGAGACGACTTTTCGCAAACGAACTCGTTCAGATTCAGGAGGTAAATGAGAATAGATCGATTTATAAAGCCGAGCTCCAGCAGCTTTTAAAGCGCCTATGGCATGTTTCAGATAATTAAGTCTTGTATTTTTTCTTAATTCCTTTAAATTGTCATAGCGAAGATCAAACCCATAGATAGTGAAATACCAGGTACTCCCTACTGCAAGCTGACCTAGGGCTAACCTTTCAGAACGAGGTAAATGGGGGTTTTCGGAGTGACTCATCGCGACTTGATAAGAATTATAATCTTGGACCTCTAGGCTGAAATTTGGAAATAAATTCTCTTTGCCTGTGATCAATTTTGAATCAATCTCTCTTTGTTGAAAAATTGGGTAGGGACTATCAACAATGATGAGGATGTCAACGTCGTCTGGATTATCCATATTATAGAGAAAACTGCCGTAAATTGAAATATGCTGTACGGTGCTTGAAATGCTCATTTCATTTTTCACATAAGAAATTATTTGGGGAACATATTTTGAAACTAAATAGGCTCTATCTAACATTTCTTGAGTGTTTTTGTTTTTCAAGTAGTTGGAATGCATCATGCGTAAGAATCGCTGTGATGCTTCTTCCTTTGAACTTTTATTAATTTCGGAGAGTGGTTCATTGAATAGATGTTCATTTTCTTGGAAATGGAAGGACCAGCCTGACAGTGGAAGTTTATATGTTGAATCTACAGCAAATTTATATTTTTCTTTAACATTTAGGCTATCAGCTTCGATGTTAAGATGTAAAATCAAAAAAAATAGAAGTGGTAGTATAGATAATTTTTTTTTCATTTGAAACCTTTTTCATTATGATATAGCTATGCGGTTATACTTGATAACTTTAATAGAGAGTATAACTAAAATAGGAGAAAAAATGCAAATAAAATGTATGTCAAGAGTGTCCCTGTGTTGCTTACTTCTTGGGGGTAATGTTCTGGCCTTGGTTCCTGACCTGACATTCTGACATTTGCCCTTTTGAGAAGCGTTGTTATCGTATCGGCAAATGTCAGAATGTCAGGTCAGGAACCAATGGCAAGGCGCTTGTTTTAGTTGTTTACGTTTTGGGGTAATGTTTTATGAGTAAAAGAATCACCCCAGGAGGGGTGATTCTTTATATATTATTAATTTAATTTAACTATGTTTAAATAAGCTGAAACGCTTCCATTTGCATTTAGATCAAATGCGAATCCTGAAATGTTTTGGATTTCAATGAAAGAATTGTCTAAAGCCACATCTACCAAAACAGTCATGGAAATCAACTGCCTTGTAATATTTATGCTTAACTGACTACTAGGTACTGGAAACATTGACACCGAACTATTTCCCATAAGCAATTGGAGTTTAGCAGGATCTTCAAGGGCGTCAATAGCCACTCCATATGTGACTAGATAAAGACCGGCTTTTTCTATTTCATAGACTCCTTCATTTGTTGGAAAGAGTACGGGAACAATTCCACCTTCTAGCACTGTTGGAGGATTATCAAGAGGAATTCCAGCACCATCTTCAACTGTCTCAGGTACGAATCTAGCACCACCTGTACCTCCTGGCGAATTCGTAGTAGAAGCCATCAAAGCAGTGTCTATGCCAGGACCTGCTGGGCCTGTTGGGCCTGTTGGGCCTGTTGGACCTGGGACACAGCAATCGCGATCACGATGACAATCATCACCGCAGCCTCCTCCCCCGCAGCAGCATTCTCCTGGAGGGCCTTGAGCGCCATCTTGACCATTTTGGCCGTCTTGTCCATCTCTACCGTCTTGACCATTTTGGCCATCTTGTCCATCTTTACCATCCTGACCATTAATGCCATTAATGCCGTTGATGCCGTTAATGCCATCTGTTCCGTCTTTACCATCTGTTCCGTCTTTACCATCTTGACCATTAGTACCATTAATACCATTTACTCCATTTACTCCATTTGTTCCATTTGTTCCTGGATCTCCTTTAGGGCCTTGAACACCTTGAACACCTTGAGGGCCTTGAGGGCCTTGTGGTCCACGCTCACCTCGTTCCCCTCTCTCACCTCGTTCCCCTCTCTCACCTTTTTCTCCTCTTTCCCCTTTTTCTCCTCTCTCACCCTTTGGACCTCTTTCCCCTTTTGAGCCTCTATCCCCTTTCTCCCCTTTTGCACCTTTGTCGCCTTTTGAACCTTGGATGCCTTGTGGGCCTGTTGGGCCTACACATCCAGGAGGACAACCTTTGTTACAATTTAAGTTATTGCCAAAAACGGCAAGAGATCCAAAATCTGAATTTTGGTTTTGTTCAATGTTATTTCTATGTTTATACATTCCGACATCGGGGTTTGCTGAGTAAGCTAAACCTGAAGTGAGGAATAGCCCACAAGTTATTAAGGACCTGATCATGATAATCTCCTTTATGTTGAATCATTAAAAATTTTACTTAAATAGTGCCGATTTGTCCGGTAGCCAACACATAATTCAATTAAAGATGCGTGTCAATATTTTTTTTTAAACTGAGGAAAGGAGGGCAAGGACGACAAGGCGGAGGCAACAGAGAAAATGAAATAAAATTCCAAATATTTTTTGTAACTAATATTTATCCTTGCCGTCCTTGCTGTCCTTGCCAAATAAATCAATGAACTCATAATGTAAAATTTAACATGCTTTATTGGATTCAGAAAAATTTATGGAAAGATACGAACTCATAGTCATCGGGTCGGGGCCTGCCGGAGAAAAAGCTGCTGCAAAAGCAGCTTATTTTAATCATAAAGTTGCTTTGGTGGAAAAATCTAAATCGTTTGGCGGAACTGCTAATGAGGAGGCGATTCCTGCAAAAGTGCTTAAGGAGTTAGCACTACATATAGCAGGAAAACTTCAAGTTAAACTTTATGGAAAAATTGAACAGACTAAACATATGTTCCCTGTCGATAGTGTTTTGGAACGTGCACGTCGACTTTCTCTCGATCAATCAAATAATGTGAAAGAAAATCTGAACAACCATGGCATTGCACTTTATCACGGAACAGCTTCATTCCAAGACCCACACACAATTTTAATCACTGGGGATGAGAGAAAGGAAATTATCTACGGAGAACGTATTGTCATTGCAACAGGTACTTCTCCCATTTATTTTGGAGATACAACGATCATAAATGGAAAAGAACGTCTTTCAACCTCTTCTCATCTAATTGTTGATGGAAAACGAATACATAACACTAAAACCATTTATCAAATTCCTCGTTTACCGAAAAGCCTTTGTATTGTGGGCATGGGTGTGAGTGGGTGTGAGTATGCTTCCGTCTTTTCTTCGATGGGGGTGAAAGTGATCATGCTTAATCGAAGCCCTAAAGTCTTGCCGTTTATTGATTCGACAATACTCGATTTTTTCCTTAAAGAAGTACGGGAAGAAGGTGTAAAACTGAAACTCCAAGAAGAGTTTGAGACAATAGAGATCCCTGAAAATGATCGAGATTTACTCACGATCACTTTAAAATCAGGTGAAGTTTTTCCCATTGACATGATTCTTTATGCATCTGGTCGTGAGGGGAACATTAGTGACCTGAAGCTTGAAAATGCTGGAGTAAAAGTCTTGGACAGAGGGAATATTCAAGTGAATGAGTACTATCGCACTGATGTTCCTCACATCTATGCTGTGGGAGATGTTGTTGGAAAGGGGCAACTAGCCAACCTAGCTATGGATCAAGGGCGCATAGCCATCGCAGATATGTTTCAGATGAGCGATCTTAAAGAGTTGGGGAGATCTCCACCGCTTGGTCTGTATACAATTCCAGAAATAGGTGCTGTTGGCATGACGGAAGAACAGGTTAAAGAAAATAGGATAAACTATTGTGTAGGAACCGCTAGGTACTCAGATGTTTCTAGAGGCGCTTTCGTTGAAGGATCTGGAATGATAAGATTTATCTTCGAAAGAGAAAGTAAGGTCATTCTTGGGGTTCATATTGTTGGTCCCTTAGCGACAGAACTCATTCATTACGGAATTGATTTGGTCAGAAATAAAAGAACACTTTTGCATGTCATTGCAGAGTCTTTTAATTTTCCTTCATTACATGAAATATATAAATATGCTGCCTATGATGGGTTGAGCAGTTTGACCGGCTATAAGTTGCGAAAATAATTTTTACCAGGCTTGGTCATAAAATTGGATTTTGTGGATGCAGATTTTTTTGTCTGTTGATTTATGCAAAAAAAAGACATACATATTTGTAGGTCTTTTTTGCATAAAACAACAGGCGAAAAAAGATGCGTTCACAAAGTCCAAGTTTATGATCGAGCCTGGTATATTTTATAACAAAGTCCCCTTTAAAACAATTAAGGCTATATTGAAGTAGATGATTAGGCCTGTAACGTCTACAAGAGTAGCTACAAACGGAGCAGATGAGGTGGCAGGGTCAACTCCGCATCGATTAAGGATTAAAGGGAGCATCGCTCCTGAAAGGGTCCCCCATGTGACAACTCCTACTAAGGAGAGAAAAATGGTGAAAGCTATTAAAAGCCAGTGTTCTCCATAGCTTGAAAATAATTGACTCCAGATGATTACGCGTATAAAGCCGATGACCCCCAAAATGGTTCCTAAGAAGAGGCCTGAGGTGACTTCACGCTTGACGATGCGCCACCAATCTTTTATTGTTATTTCACCAAGGGCTAAAGCGCGGACGATCAATGTTGAGGCTTGTGAGCCAGAGTTTCCTCCGCTAGAAATGATTAAGGGTAAAAATAAAGCTAACACAACAGCTTTTGCAATCTCGTCTTCGTAGTATCCCATGGCTGACGCAGTAAAAAGTTCTCCTACGAATAAAATGACTAGCCATCCTACTCGTTTTTTGATGAGAGAGAAAAAGGGAGTATCAATATAGGGCTCTGTTAAAGCAGCGACACCCCCAATTTTTTGAATATCCTCCGTATCTTCCTCAACCGATAGAGCCATAATGTCATCGCCAGTGACAATCCCTAAAAGAATCCCTTTTTGATCAATGACTGGGAGAGCTGTGCGCGCATATTTTCTAAAGATTCGAATGGCATTTTCTACACTATCAGTCACATGTAAAGCAATAAATCGATAATCTGCTAATTTTCCGACGGTGCTGTCGAGAGGGCTTAAAAGGAATTCACGAATTCGAAAATCGTCTACTAGGACTCCTTTATCATCGACAGCATAAATAACGTTTAAGGTCTCGCTGTCGTGCCCTTTTTTGCGGATATAATCTAGGACCTCCTGTACAGTCCAATCTAGTTTGACCGAGATGTAATCTGGAGTCATCAAACGCCCTACGCTATCTTTGGGATAGCCAAGTAAACGCACTGAGAGAGCCCTTTCCTCTGGAGAGAGATATTTCAGGAGTAGACAGACTAGATCAGGAGGGAGCTCTTCGAGTAAGGCGGTTCGATCGTCAGGCGAAAGAGCATTTAATAAAGTTATTTTCTGATCTTCAGGTAGTTCTTCAATAAAAGTTTTTTGAATTCTGAAAGGTAGATACTCGAAAGTTAAAACTTTTCTTTCAGGTTCTAAAGCGTTAAAAATTAAAAGTTGCTGATCGAGTGTGGATTGATCGATGATAAAATCAGCTAGGTCGATGGGGTAAGCATGGTTAAGGGTCGGAGTGATTGATTCGATGGTTTCTTTAGAGACTTCGAGATGACTTAAACCAGCGTAATCGACGACTTCGTTCATTTTTGCTCCTTTTACCTCCTGGATGGCCCCAGGAGGATGCTCAATAATCAAATAATATATTGATACCGGTTTGTAGCATAAATGGTCGGTAATAGCAATAAGCAATAAAGGGAAACAGCAATTCCCGTTAAACTTGCATGCTCGTGCCCGAAAAATTTCGTAGATGCGGAATAACTAAGAAAAATTAAACTTTTCTGTTTCTTTTATTTCTACCGGGAACTGTTGGACAAGTCAGATGTTATTATTTATTTTTGATTAGGGTAGATAGTTTCGATTGTAATTCTTTCCAAAAGGTTAGTGGTTTCAAAGTTTGCTGGATAATTTGTTCTAGATTACTAAGCATAATCATAAGGTCTTCTGGGTATTCGTGGGTAACCATATTGCTTTAATGAAGATGTCAATATCGCCACCTCGTGCATCTAAATGGGCTCGAGATCCAAAAATCCATAATTCATCTTCATTTAAAAAAACACCTTGAAAGGCAGTTCTAATACAATTAAGTTCATAAGCTGAAAGGCGTACTGGAAAGTTTTTCATGAAAATTATCGATAACTCCAAGAAAAGAAATTGAGTCTACCAAGGATTATACCAATGAGTAATCCACTAAAATGAGCTGAGTTGGCTATACCGGCAGTGAATGAATAGTTATAAGCTATTTCTAAGTAAAAAGAAAATAATTGAAGAAATAAAATAGAAAACAAAAATAACATGACAAAATTCACTGTCGAAGTTTGTAGCAAATAGCCTTCCCATGGGGCCACCTTTTGCCGTACCCACACAAAGGCAATCATGGCGCAGATGACTCCCGAAAAGCCCACAAAATTAAATCCACTCATGAGGTATTGAATCGTATTCGTCAGAATAGCCGTAAAAAGGACAAAAAGCAAATAACGTTGCCATCCCATCCTTTGCTCGAGCTGCTTCCCTAAAATAATTAACCAAATCATATTGAAAAACAAATGCAGAAAACCAGCATGTAGAAACGCCGGTGTGATTAATCGCCACAATTGCCCTTGTTGAATTTTTTCAAACCAAGGCACTTCCTGGGCCTCTACCGAAGATTTAGAAACCGCAGAAGGATCAAAATAACGTATGATTTTAGTATAATATCCTTTCCAGTAAGGTGTTTTTTGAAATTGATTATAAAGAGGCACAAGATTTTGTGGGAGTGGATCTAGTTGAGTGATATGTTCGGTGTCGATTTTTTCGATCATCGCATCAATAATTTCAAAAGCATGAGGATAATCATACAGAAGATTTTTTTCTAATGTTGAATAACGAAAAGGAGTTTGAGGCAAAAATTTAGTTTTGTTTTGTTCTGTTTCTGTCGTAAAAGTCGTTGTATCTGTGAAAAAAAACAATAAGGTGCACCCAATCAGCAAAAGCAATGTAATAAATCCTATGGGTTCATTACGCCATTCTGAACGAGCACCCACATCATCATTTTTTGATGATTTTTTTGTAAGATCGATGTACGTCGAGGCTTTTGTTTCTAAGGGTTCATCGGAGGTTGGCTTTGAATCTTGATTCACTTGTGTTTGAAAACTAGGATTAGAACTATCCTTTAAAAATGCATTAGCAATCTCTAAGGCCATTTTTAAATGGTCTTCATCTCTTACCCAGATCCTACAAACAGGTGCTCCATATTGCACATTACCCCAGTCATTACTGACTGTAACTTCACATTCATTATCGATATTTTGAGATTTCAAATAGTTGGATAGCTGGGTGGCTTTTTCTTGATCTTGTAGTGTGGCAATCAATCGCATAGGATTCCTATCTCGTTAAGGGGAGGGCGACAATTTTTTTAAGTATTTGTGTGGTAGAGAGGCCAGGCACGAGATTGACAATGTGAATTTTACCCCCTCCAGCTTTTACTGTATCAGCTTCGATACAATTTTGACCATATTCCGCACCATTGATATGAATATGTGGCTGTATTTTCTTTAAAAGGGCAATAGGATCTGTTTCGGAAAACCAAGTGACATAATGGACGAATTGCAACGCAGCAAGCATCTGGAGGCGATATTCTAGAGTAATGATTGGGCGGTGGATGCTCTTATATTGCCGAATAGATTCGTCGGAATTTAAGGCTACAATTAATAGATCTGCCAATTGAGAAGCTTCATAAATGATTTGAAGATGGCCCGCATGCATTAAGTCGAAGGACCCATTTAAAGTGGCAATTGTCTTACCCTCAGCTTTTAATTGAGCGACGGTAGATTCGATTTCATCTGGTGAAATGACTTTATGTAGATAGTCTTTGGACCATAATTTTGGCATGTGAACTACATCCTAAGAGGGATTGGCGGCAAGAGCGATCATGAGGACTGAAATATCTGCAGGGGAAACTCCGGAAATGCGAGCCGCTTGACCCAGATTTTCAGGATTGACTTGGCTTAGCTTTTGTCTTGCTTCGTTACGTAAACCGTGAATCGTAGAATAGTCAAATCCGCGTGGTACTTTGATATTTTCACAATGTGATAAACGTTCAACTTCTGTTTTTTCGCGTTGAATATAGCCAGCAAACTTTAAATTAAGTTCAATTTGGCAATTAATCTCGTAACCATGATCAAATACTGATTCAGGAAAATCATTCAGTAATTTTTGGTAAGTGCTTTCAGGTCGACAGAGCAGCTGAGCCAGAGTCACTCCTTTTCCATTCATTTGCTTCCAAATCGTTTGTAATCGGGTGCATTCTGTTTCGATGAGCTGTTGTTTGTGTGTAAGCTTAGAGTAACGCACCTCATCGATTAAACCTAATTCATAGCCATATTTACGAAGGCGTAGATCAGCATTGTCTTGTCGTAAAAGGAGGCGATGTTCGGCGCGGCTAGTGAACATCCGATAAGGTTCTGTAAGTCCTTTAGTGATCAAATCATCAATCATCACGCCTATGTAGGCTTCATGGCGCTGTAAAATGAAGGGTTTATGCCCTTTAACTTTATTGGCTGCATTAATGCCGGCGATAAGACCTTGAGCGGCAGCTTCTTCATAGCCTGATGTCCCGTTGATTTGACCTGCAAAAAAAAGCCCTTCGATCGATTTGCATTCAAGGGAGTTGTCCATTTGCCCACAAACAACATAGTCGTATTCGATCGCATACGCAGGGCGCATGATTTCAGCATTGCGTAGAGCCGGAACGCTGCGTATAAATTCTAGCTGCACATCAAAAGGCAATGAGGAGGAAACACCGTTTACATAAATTTCTTGAGTTTTTAATCCTTCGGGTTCAAGGAAGATTTGGTGCCGTTCTTTGTCGGCAAAACGGACGACTTTATCTTCAATCGAAGGACAATAGCGTGGGCCAATGCCTGAAATTTGCCCTGAATACATCGGTGAACGATGCAAATTTCTAAGGATGATCTCTTTTGTTTCTTGAGTTGTATAGGTGATATGACAAGGAACTTGTGGTAGGCGTGGAATGCCTTCATCATCAAATGAAAAGAAGACACCTTCTTCTCCGGGTTGTTCTTCTGTCAACGAGAAATCGATTGAACGTTTATTGATGCGAGGTGGAGTCCCAGTTTTGAGTCGCCCCAGGCGAATTCCATGCATTTCCAAGTCAGCGGAGAGTCCTACTGAAGGTTGATCTCCGGCTCGCCCCCCCGAAAGATTCGTTTCACCTATATGCAGAAGACCACGTAAAAACGTTCCAGAAGAAAGGATGAGGGTCTTAGTTGTGTAGGTGATCCCCTCTTTGATGATAACTCCGACTATACGACCCTTTTCGATGACCATTTGTTCAATGGTTCCTTGGTGAATATCCAGATTGGGTTGCTTTTCTAGGCGCCATTTCATTTCTTGAGCGTAAGCCACTTTATCAGCTTGTGCACGAGGTGCTTGAACTGCGGCCCCTTTTGTGCTGTTGAGCATACGATATTGAATCCCTGTGACGTCGATGGCTTTGCCCATTTCGCCGCCCAAGGCATCAATTTCACGCACCATGTGTCCTTTGGCGATTCCGCCGATGGCGGGATTGCAGACTCATTTTTGCAATGGTGTCGAGGTTCATCGTCAAAAGGAGCGTTGTTGCGCCCATGCGAGCGGATGCTAAGGCAGCTTCGCAGCCTGCATGACCGGCACCCATAACGATGACATCGTAATGTTTTGGATATCTCCATCCCATGATAAAGCACTTCGTTGAAAGGTAAAAGATTTCGCATGCCGCAGAAGATTTGGCATGCGCAGAATAAGCCGGAAGCTATTGCCTGTCCGGCTCCGGTAGCACAAAAAACTATTTTGTTTTGTGACGGTCACGTCGGCTTCGCTTTTTACGCTTATGCTTTGCCATTTTATATTTGCGCTTCTTTTTTACGGAAGACATTGTTTACTCCATTAGAAGAAAATAAAGAGGGAAATCCCATCATAGGTTAAAATGAAAAAAAAGTAAAGAGAAAGTAAATGTTAAAGCGAGAATAAATATTTGAAAAACTTTTCTCTTGATTTTTTGGTTTTTTTTAAGAATAATGAGATATTTACCTAAATTTGCTTAGGTGAAGTTTTTTAAATTTGTGAGGATTGAAATGATGTTAGAAGAATTCGAAGCCTATTTTGAAAGTCTGAATGTGAAAGATCTAATGGTATTCACACAGGAAGCCAGGAACCAAAATCGCGAGCTTCAAGAGGTTGCGGAAAGTGGTGATAAAGAAGCCCAAGGAATGATCAAATTCTTGAACACTCTTTTAGGAAATATAGAAGAAGAGATCCGAGGAGTGACGTCATTCAAAACTGTCGATCTCAAGAAAAAAATTCGTCTTTATGCAATGATTCATCTTTTTCATGACGTTTTTGGTGAGAATGAATTAG
Source organism: uncultured Parachlamydiaceae bacterium (assembly GCA_963752155.1). GTDB lineage: Bacteria > Chlamydiota > Chlamydiia > Chlamydiales > Parachlamydiaceae > JACCRY01. The sequence continues at coordinate 220,563 of CAVVXH010000002.1, forward strand.
ATGAATTTTATGACGAAGATGATTACGATGATGAAGACGAAGATGAAGATGAAGATGACTACGAAGAGGAAGAAGAAGAAATAGAAGAGGAAGACTCTAATAAGCGAAAAAAAAAATAATCTCGATATTAGGGTGTGAAATCTAGGAAAAAATTAAACGCAAAGGCACGAAGGCGCAAAGAGCACAAAGAGATCTATAGTGAAGAATTTTCAGTTTAAAGAAAAAATTTATACTTTACATGTAAGATCTCTTTGCGTTCTTTGCGCCTTCGTGCCTTTGCGTTTAATTTTTTCCTAGATTTCACACCCTAATATGGGCATTTGCAAAAGCGCTTGCCCGAGCGCCTTTCCTTGTGAATCAATTCTCAGGGAACGACTTCCTCCCCCATTTAAAACACCATATAGAATAAAATTTAAAGCTAAGAGATTAGGCAACTCATATCTTTCAGTAGAAATGACTTCAAGCAATCTAAAATACTCTTGCACTGAATCTGCTGTCAGATGTTCTTTCAAGAACAAATAACCTTTGAGATTATAAGCAATTACTCCAATATTGGCGTTGCTTCCCTTATCACCACTGCGAGCGTAAGCAACTTCATATAACTTGGTAAATGACATAAAATTCCTACACTTGAAATACGCCTGTATGAAATGTTCTGGGTGTCAGCGGAGCTCGTTGCAGCAGAGTTAAAAGATGGATGAGAATATCGCGCGTCTTATGAGGCGCAATAATTCCATCGACCCATCCCCTCGCTGCACCAAAACGAATGTCCATTTGAGTATCGTAGCGGGCTTTAATAAGCTCTCGCATCTTTTCAGCATTTTCAAGATTTCCAAGTCTGCTTTCAGACTTCTCTTGAATAGCAAACAAAGTGTCTGCAGCTTGATCGGCTCCCATGACTGCATATTTAGCATTAGGCCATGCTAAAATAAAGTTGGGGTCATAAGCTTTGCCGCACATCGCATAATTTCCTGCTCCAAAAGAATTGCCAATGATAATTGTAATTTTTGGAACGATCGAATTGCTCACAGCATTGACCATTTTAGCTCCGCTGCGAATGATTCCGGATTGTTCAGCTTCTCTACCCACCATGAATCCTACAACGTCTTGTAAGAAAAGAAGAGGAATTTTCATTTGATTGCAATCCATGATAAAACGTGCCGCTTTATCGGCACTTTCAGCGTAAATGACGCCTCCAATTTCGACCTCTCCATACCCTGTGGTGGAGTGTATACGCTGATTGGCTACGATTCCTACGGGCATTCCATCAATTTTGGCATAGCCTGTAAGAAGTGTTTTACCATAGAGAGCTTTATATTCTTGGAATGAACCTAGATCGATGATGCAGTCAAGTAATTGATGCATGGAGTAGACTTTTTTGTTGTCTCCACTCACAAGCTCATAAACTTTTTCAACAGGCTCCTTGCATTTCCATTCATTTTTGGTTGGCATTGGAAATTTTTCTTTGGGTAGCATGCCCACAAGTTCTCTTAAGCGCAGTAAACACTCTCGATCATTTTTTTCTAGGAAATCGACTGTTCCACTGATTTCTGCATGCATTCTTGCTCCACCGAGTTCCTCGGTGTCGACAATTTGCCCAATAGCTGCTTTGACAAGCACAGGCCCGGCTAAATAAAGTCCACTGCCCTCTGTCATTAGCAACTTGTCGCACAGTACGGGCAAGTAGCCTCCGCCTGCTATACAATTGCCCATGATAGCGGCAAACTGTGGAATGCCGGTGGCTGAAAAAATCGCGTTGTTGCGAAAAATTCGGCCAAAATCATCTTCGTCAGGAAAAACATCTTCTTGGAGCGGCAGGAAAACTCCGGAGGAGTCGACGAGATAAAGAACTGGAAGTCGACATTCAAAAGCAATTTTTTGAGCACGTAGCACCTTTTTAACGGATTGAGGGAACATCGCCCCAGCTTTCACCGTTGCATCGTTAGCAATGATCATGCAACTTCTGCCGCATACCATGCCTATGATAGTGATCACACCGGCAGCCGGAAGAGGGCCCCATTCCTTATACATGTCGTATCCAGCCCAAAGGGAAAGTTCAAACACCTCCTGGGGGTCGTCTAGAAGAATTTCTAAGCGTTCTCTAGCAGTTAAACGATTGAGCCTTTGTTGGCGAGCTTGTCCGGCTTCTCCGCCACCTTGACGAAGAACTTTTTCTTCTTCCGCAAATTTGGCTGTGAGTGATTCTAAAGAGGCATAATTCCCTTTTTTTTTATTAGCAACAATCATTGTTTTACTCCGGTCAATTGATTAGACAAACTTTCGATTGCCTCATCACAATTATCATGAATGGACGCAAGCTCATTATCGATCGATCTGAAAGCTAATGTGCAATAGAACTTTGCAATGGCGATTTCATCTTGTAAATTCCTAGAACGATTGGTTTGTAAATCTGTGTCGAGACGGCTTATGGTGGCTGAAGCGGTGTAGAGTGCCATGGCACTAGTTGCAATGCGGTCGAGTTGCAACTGATGTTCTAGGATTGTTTCTCGATATTTGATCAATAGCTTTGCGACCGCTAAGCCAAAAGAGCGTACTTTTTTACCTAAAAGATATCCTTCATTTTTCAGTTCATTCGAGACCACAGGGATAACAGGAATTTTAAATCGTGACAGCCAATGGAGGGTGGATTTTTGTAATAATGAAAATTGTGTTATCGGATGCAGTATAGACTCGAGGGTTGTTTGCAGTTGCAAACCGGCATCGCGCATCCCTACAGCACCGATAAATGCTCGCATCACTTCATTTGATCCTTCTCCGATCATGTTCAGCCGAGCATCTCGCATCATGCGCTCAAAGGGATGATCGGTGAAAAATGAGTGTCCTCCGAATATCTGCATAGTATCATAAAGGATGCTCCATAAAGAATCGCTGCTGAAAACTTTTAGCATGGCTGCTTCCAGCATAAAATCTTCGACCTGGTGATCGATTAAACCTGCTGTCATGTAGGTTGTTGCTTGCATTGCATATAACAAAGCGCTCATTTTTGCTAACTTGGATTTTACCAGTCCAAATGAAGCGAGGGGGCGATTAAATTGATATCGACTTTTAGCATGGGAGATCGCTTTTTCGACGAGAAATTGAGCGGCTCCAGCACAGGTGGCGCCAAATGTCGTCCGTCCGAAATCTAATACAGTAAGGCAGACCCGCAGGCCGCCTCCTAAGGGGCCTAAAATGTTTTCCTCTGGAACTTCAAGATCATGAAATTCCAAATTGGCAGTCTTGCTGCCGCGCATTCCTACCTTTTCTAGTGACGCATTCGTCACTTTAAAGCCGGGCATCGAAGGGGTGACTAAAAAAGCTGTGATTTTGTCTTGTTTACCCTGCGGAGTAACGATTTCCGTGCGCGCCATCACTGTCAATACATCAGCAATAGCTCCATTAGTAGTCCATTGTTTTTTCCCGTTTAATTTCCAAAGTTTTTTTTCTGGATCATAAACAGCTCGGGTTTGTATCCCGTTAGCATCGGATCCTGCTGTAGGCTCTGTTAAAGAGAAGGCTGCAATGTATTTTCCTTGGGCGAGGGGAGTTAACCATTTTTGTTTCTGCAAGTCGGACCCAAAAAGGAGAAGGGCTTTTAACCCGATACTCTGATGGGCATTGATGAAAAGTGCTGTAGATCCACATCTTCGAGAGATAATTTCTGCCACACGGCAATAAGCATATTGAGACATTCCCAATCCACCATATTCCGTAGGAATAGTCATCCCTAAAACTCCCAGTTGCGCAAGACCTTGGATGACATTTTCGGGAATAGAGGCTTCGCGATCGATGGTGTCTCCATTGATGTGGGCATCGGCAAAAGATTCAACGCGTCTAAGGAGATCGTCTGTTTTTATCTCTTCGTTTTCAGAGACTTTTGGGAAAGGGAAAATAATGTCATTTTGAAAGGAACCTAAAAACAAACGTTTTCCAAATCCGATCTTTACCGAAGAAGAAAATAGAAGTTCCTCTGCTAGTTTACGTAGCTGCTCGTCCATACGCATGGTCCTTTATACCTTTTTTTTCAACCTACCAAGACGACCTTTAAGTCGCAACTTTTCTATAAATTAAGATTGATGATGTTGACACCTATGGAGTGATCCCTTATCTTGAAAAAGTGTAATATACGAACCGTAGGACAAACATTTCATGAATGTATTTAAAAATTTAGGATTTTTTGCTTTATTTTTGTCATTTTCTACAGATTTATTGGGTCATATCTATTCAGAGCCAACCTCAGTTGGTAAGTATTTAATTGCGATTCCGCGGACAGTGCCTTATTCGGGAGTCAAAAGAGTCGACAGCATTTATGTCATCAATTTGGATCGACGACCAGAAAAGTGGGAGCGTGTTAGAAATTTACTTCTAACGCAAGGAATGAACGCGAATAGGGTTAGTGCAGTGGATGGTTGGAATTTGACGGAAGAAATGCAATCAGAGCTAGCGGGGTCTTATCCGGTTCGGATGTTGAAAGGTGAAGTGGGGTGTCTGTTAAGTCACGTTTCGGCGATCAAAGATGCGTATGATCGAGGTTACAAAACTGCTTGGATTTTTGAAGACGACATAGAATTTTCTGAAAATCCTCATCAAATGGGGAACTTGATTAAAAAGCTGAACATACTTGATCCAGGCTGGGATATTTTATATACAGACGTAGACTCAAAAAATAGTTCAGGGGAGACGATTCTAGCATTAGCATCGGATTTTCGTCCGGATCGAGCTGTTGAAGTTTCCTTGAGTTATTATTTATTTAGACCACGCGTCAGCGATGATTTTTTGTTAGTTCGTCAACGATACGGTTTGTATTCCTATATTGTGTCGCGTAAAGGCATGAAAAAAATTTACGATTATTTTACGCATGTGAATTTATGGACTGCCATCGATATTGACATCCATTACATTCCAACAATTCAACAATATTCGACAGTTAGAGATATAGTTTCAATATGGTGTGAGAGTCCATTTTCTGATACCAAGGGAAATTAAGATATTAAACGCAAAGCGAGACAGTTGCGTGCGGCGCCCCCTATCGGCAAATAACCAGTTGTTTAAAGGCACGAAGGCGCAAAGAGCACAAAGAGATCTTACGCGAATAAGATCTCTTTGCGCTCTTTGGCCTTCGTGTCTCCTAAGTAACAAGTTTGCGCCTTGCCATTGGTGCCTGACCTGATATTCTGACATTTGCCAATGCGATAACATTGCTTCCTAAAGGGCAAATGTCAGAATGTCAGGTCTGGAACCAAGGCTGGAACGTTACCCCCAAGATTTACGCAACTGAAAAAAGCGTCGTTTTCAATTAATAACAAGATACTAAATTCTGAGAGGTAACGTTTAGCCTTGGTTCCAGACCTGACATTCTGACATTTGCCCTCCTGGGAGGTTACGTTATCATTGTAGGCAAATGTCAGAATATCAGGTCAGGCACCAATGGCAAGGCGCTTTAAAAATCTGTTATTTCCCGATAGGGGGCGCCGCAGGCAACTGTCTCGCTTTGCGTTTAATTTTTCTTAGTATTCCGCATCAGTCAGCAATTCCCGCTAAACTTTCGTGCCCGCGTGCGTGCCCGTAGCAGGAATTGCTGTTGATTAAATCTTTCTATTGCTAAAAAAGTGCAAACCTGAGAAAATTCTATCCTTAGGGGCTGGGCAAAAATACGTGATGCGTTTTCTGTTGATCAGGAGGCGATGGCCCGCTAGTCCAATAATAGACCGCTGTTGTAGGAGAACAAATGCGTTTTACAGGTAAAAAAAATCGTATTGCTAGGCGCTTTGGCGTCAATATTTTTGGTCGTGCACGCAATCCGTTGCTGCGCAAACAAAATCCACCCGGTGTTCATGGAGCACGTCGTCGCAAGAAATCTGACTTTGGAGTCGCTCTTGAAGAGAAACAAAAGCTAAAAGCTATTTACGGTATGCTTACAGAAAAGCAGTTGGTAAAGTACTATAAAGAAGCCGTTAAAAAGGCTGAGAATACTGTTCAACAGTTTGCACAAGCTTTGGAGTGTCGTTTGGACACTATCGTTTACCGTTTAAAATTGGCACCGACTATTTTTGCTGCGCATCAGCTTGTTTCCCATGGGCACATTTTGGTGAATGGTAAAAAAGTTGACCGTCGTTCTTTCCAAGTTAAGCCTGGAATGGTTATTTCAGTGCGCGAAAAATCTCGCGAAAACGAAGTGACAAAAAATGCAATGAATAGTCCCATGAGAACTGTGCCGGAATATCTTTCTCTTTCAATCGAGACATTCTCTGGTCAATTGCTGGCGCTTCCAGCGGCAGAACAAATGCCATGGCCATTAGAAATTAATTTGCCTGCTGTTTGCGATTTTCTTGCTCATACGACCTAAGCTAGCAGCAAGGACGACAAGGACGGCAAGGACAACAAGGACACAAGCGATAGCAAATAACAGTTGTTCTTTATGAGACCTTGTCGTCCTTGTCGTCCTTGTTGTCCTTGTTGTCCTTTTCGTCCTTGCTGTCCTTGCTGCTTTCCACTATCCCCTCTATTTTCTTCTTTTCACACAAAATAAAAATAAGTACTATGCGGTAGGTAAATGTAAAACTCTAAAAAAAGGGTCTTCATGAAATCTTACTCTATTCCCAATCTTGGGATCGGCATTGGTCTACGCATACCGCACTATGAAGACATTTTTCGTAATAAACCGCCTATCGACTGGTTTGAAATTATTAGCGAAAACTTCATGGTCGATGGTGGAAAGCCTTTAGAAAATCTAGAACTCATTATGGAGCATTATCCTGTCGTCATGCATGGGGTCACTTTATCGATCGGAGGGGCTGCAGAACTCGACTGGGAATATCTAAAAAAGCTTAAAGCCCTAGCACGTAAAACCAAAACCCCTTGGGTTTCAGATCATTTATGCTGGGGAAAGCTTCCTGGGGCCCATTACCACGATCTATTGCCCCTTCCATATACCAAAGAGGTGATTAAGTACGTTTCAAACCGAGCACGCATCGTTCAAGACTTCCTTGAGCTCCCTTTTGCTTTAGAAAATCTCTCTTCTTATGTAGCCTATCAGGCAGATCAAATGACTGAATGGGACTTTTATTCTGCTATCGTTGAAAAAGCAGATATTTACATGATGCTAGATGTCAATAATATCTATGTGTCAAGCCGTAATCATGGTTTTGATCCACAGGAGTATTATCGCAATCTTCCTTTAGAAAGAGTTTTGCAAATTCATCTTGCAGGACATAGTGATTATGGAGATTATGTCCTAGACACTCATGACCATTACGTATGCGATGAAGTTTGGAAAATTTATGGCGAGGTTTGGCCCAAAACACGTGGAGTATCCACTTTGCTGGAATGGGATGATAACTTTATCAGTTTAGCAAAGACCATTGAAGAAGCTCAGAAAGCTAAACAATACCAAAATGAATGCCTGATCAAAAATCCTCTTCCTCAGAATAAGCAACTGCAAGGGGCTGTATCATGAGCTATGACAAGAATTCTCCAATAGCACTTAAGAGGACTCAAGAATGGTTTGCAACCATCATCACACAGCCCATTGATGAAGATAGCCGCATTCCTGCCATGTCACCTTCCGGAATCTCTATTGAAGAAGAAGCTTTTCGATATATTCGGCCAAGTCCAACCTTGCGTCCTGCGCAACGAATAGAGCTCTATGCTCAACAATATTGGTGGAGATTACTGAGTGCCTTGCAGGACATCTACCCTCTGGTGACGCGCCTATTTGGATACCATGAATTCAATCGCTTATTAGCGATGCCCTATTTAATGGCATATCCTCCAGACCATTGGTCACTCAACGCGTTGGGCGATCATTTTCCTCAATGGATCGAAGAAAATTATACAAATACCGATAAGCAACTTGTGTACGACTCAGCACTCCTTGATGCCGCTTTTCACGATTGTTTTATTGCCAAAGAATACCCCTCACTAAAGGGGACTGATTACAAAACTCCTGAAGATTTCTCACAATTGCTCAAGTGTCAACTTTGTTTGCAACCCTATGTTCGATTATTTCAATTTGATTATGATCTTATTTCTTTCCGGATAGAGTTCCTTAAAGAAAACCCAGAATATTGGATTGAAAATGAATTTCCCCACCTAAATAAAGTAGAAAGTAACTTTATTCTTTTCCGTAATTTTAATGATGTTACAGTATGGGATACAATTTCTTTAGCACAACTAAAGCTTCTCCTGTGCTTCACTAACGGTTGCACTATAGAAAATGCCTGTGAATGGCTCGAACGTCAGGATAGTGCGATCTTCAAAGAAGCAGAAAATAGCCTTCACTTGTGGGTACAAGGATGGATTGTAAAAAAATGGCTCTTTCCAATCGAGAGTTAAGTTCAGCAAATCACTGTAAAAGTTATTACAGGTGCTATTTCAAGTTGACTTGGGCTCTGCCACCGCGTAAGAAGTTGATTTAAAGCGTATTATCCAGCCAAATAGACCTCTCGCGCGGTGGCAGAGCCACACACACTCCAAAAAAAATTTACCAAGTCAACTTGAAATAGCCCCTGTAATAACTTCATTGAACGTTAATTTAGTTGTTATTAATTTAATTAGTGTGTTATTATAGGTCTTTTGTTGCTGATGAGCAAACAAAAAAGTCGCCCATAATTTAAAATCTGAGGTATTAAAATGGAACCTGTCTCTGGACCTTTATCACAAGCTTCTTTTGTTTATATTCCGCCTGTGTTTAAGCCAGATCGCTTGACTGAAATTTATGGAAGTCAACAAGACGATTACTTAAAAAGAAGTCTAGATAATATTAAATATGGAGTAAGTTTAGTAAAAGATGGTTGGCATAATCAAGAAGAATTAGAAAAAATATTTTTTGTGTTACTTGATGTATTTGGAAAATCTCGTGCTAAAATTGCAAAAGACCATGGCAGCCAGAATGCCAAACTATTTGGAAATAGAAGGGATATTAATTCTAAAAACGAAATACACTGTTTCTTTATGGATGCAACCTATGAATCTTATAATGCACCCATTCTTTCATTTTTATTAAACAAAATGAAGCTATTACAAAATTCTAATGCATTAACATGTAATAAAAAAATTGTATCGAAAGATGCTTATCAAGGGGTTAAAACTTCTTTTGAAATTGAAGTTTTGGATTGTAATGAATTAAAAAATCGTAAGTGGGATCAACTAACATTAGATGAAATCTTAACATTCCCTTGTTCGTCAGCTTTGAAAGCTCTATACATCCGAGAATCATTAGAAGATTTATGCGATACGGAGTTAGCTGTGAAGGTGAGAGAAATGAGAAAATTTAAGAACGAACATCCTGAATTGTATAAAAGAAAGAATATGACTATTGCAATAAAATTACTTGAAGAGGCTTATCTTGAAGCAGGAGAGTTTCAAAAATTAGTATTCGCAACAGCGCGGCTGACTATAGATGAAAAACATTATGCTACTACCCAGTATGTCACTTGGGGAATAGAAAATCCCCTAATAGATCCCTTATCCCTTATGAAAAAGAATTGTAAAGTGATGGTGGTGAATCAAGATATTTATCTTGTCGAAGTGCTTCTAAAAGATATCGCTAAAATTTTTAAAGAAACCATTCTATGGGACAAGCAAGATTTAACTATGCTCAAAAATAAAGTTGCAATGTTCCGATTTAAATTTGCTCATGCAATGCCTTTTGAAAGAGGAAGCGCAGCTATCAGTGAATGGTTTGAACATCTCATATATGTATTTCATGGAATACAATGTAAATATAAAAATGGGGGCTCGATTGACTTGGCAGCCTACGCCAACCCATTTTTTTCTGATTTTTTTAAAATTTACGACTCGATGGTAGAGCTTCAGACCACTCATGTGGTCTGATGAACTAAGGGACTGTGCAATAATAACTTGCACAGTCCCTTACTGAACCCTTAAACCTAGAAACGGCAGTTCAAGATGATAAAGTGATGCAAGATTTTGAGTTAGAATCGCTTCTGATGGGGGGCGATCATTCCCAAAAGGTGAAGGCGCCCCCCATCAGAAGCGATTCTGGCTCAAAAGATTGCGTCAATTTATCGTCTTCAACTGCCGTTTCTAGGTTAAAGTAGGGTCTTCAGTCCTTGATTTGCAATCCGATGAAACATGCGAATTCTTGTAGGGGAATTATATGGGAATAAATCTGCAATTTTTTTTAATATTTGCAACAATTTCAGTTCGGCAGCAGTATTGTTGCCTATATGATCAAATAGTGTTTCACAGATGATATTATCAATTTCTTCTTCGTTATTGTTATTAATAAAATTAAGGAAATTTGTTTCAACTAATTCCATATGTTCGCATAGCTTTATGAAGCATTCATTATTTTCTAGATTTTCAGGGCTAAGAATCGCATGGAATATGACTGGTAAACTCAATTCAAAGGTTTGAGGCTTGGGGGTATTAAAGCGAATAAATTTTTTTATAATGGATTTAATTCCAATTTCTTCGAGCATTTTTTTAGCTTCTGCTTTATGTGTTTTAAAAAATGAAATCAAAGTATGTAATCTGGAATCCGAGTCTTCTAATCTAAAGATTCGTTCTAATTCTTCTTTAGGACTTCTATGAATTAATTTATCAACCATGTATTGTTTCCACCATTTGTTTGCCTGGTTCTCGGGAAGTTCTTGCAACATTTCCTCCAAAATTTCTCTATGAGGCTTTAAATGCATATTTAACTTATTACATATCAATTTAAAACATTCACTTGAATAATCGTTAGACAAGTATTTTTTAGTCATTTTATATGCAATTTCAAGATTAGAATCTACAATCGATTCAGTGAATTCAATTGCCAAATCTTGATACCCCTGTTCAATAAGATTTTTGAAAAAAGAGTCCATAGAATTGTCGAATTTAGCTTGGATTTCTTCAAAGGTAATGACTGGATGTTTTTTTATATACATTTGAATGAATTTCATAATAGCATAGTTGTTAGTATTCGAATATTCTTCAGGAAAAGAAATGACTTGATTCTCCCAATTGAGCATTTCAATTGATTCAATATTAATAGTGTGGCCATATAAATTAACCCAAATGAGTGATCCATAATCATCGCACTTTATTTTTGCAGTAAAGTCTTTATCCTCCTCAACGTTTATTCGAAGCATCTCTTTTAATTGCAAAACAGCTTCACAATTGACTCCTCCGTCTTCTAAATATTCTTGAATATTTCCTAGGAGTATAGCAAGGGCTAGGTATTGATCTTCAGGGCAATCGGCGATAAAATCATCATACAAATCTTTCACTTTAAGTGGTGAGAGGTCTAATGCTTTTTGCAAAATATTTATTTTGAAATTTGGATACATCTCCATTGTGTCCATTGCTTTATTGCCATTATAGTCTATCTCTTTATACCAATGTGGATAGGATGAAATCATGAAGAAGGCTATGTCGAATGCTTGATTAGAAGAAGCGATAAGTTCGAATATTTTTGTCACATGTTCTGGTCGATTTTTTTCACGATCATAATTGAGACCTGTTGGATGGAGTAGTCGTTTTAAGGCCATATCTTCATCTTCAAAAAATGTCTTCTCTATAAATTGATTTAAATATTCTGTAGATTCAGCAATATTGGGATAAAAGGAATAAGCGATGATTTCGTAGATGCAAGGAGCATTACCTTCATCATCAAAAGAATCTTCATCTTCACTATTCATGTCTGGATTATTTTCGATGAATGTCAGTGTGCTTTCTAATATTTGTTTAGCCTGAATTCTTCCTTCCTCAACAGAAGTCGTTTCTTTAAGAAGAATTAAAAAATTTGTCCAAGAAAAAGGTGGTAATAATTTCTGGATTGAGTTGTAAGGAGGAGGACCCTCAAGGAGTTCTTGGAAACCCATTGTAGCTTTTAAATATTTCAGTGCAAATTTCTTATTAAATTTAGAGAGAATTTCAACGTTTGTCGAATGACTAGTAAATTGCGTAAGTTGTGGCATTTGAAAAAAATCAAAATTTTTAATATATCCATCTTCCATAAAATCTCTTTCGGCCATAGATAAAAGAAAAATGTGAGGTCTATGACCAGATCCAGATCTATTTGTTATTTCCATTTTGTTTTCAAAAAATAATTGCCGACATGTTTTATAGCAGAGCACAATTTTTTTTAGAAAGGGTTTCTCTTGAAAGAGATTCTTAAATCGATGGCTCGTTGCTTGCATACAAAAAACACCCAATCCAAGCATTTTGTATATGATAGAATAAACATCATCAGGTAAATCAGAAAATTCTTTTTCTTTTGCAATAATATTATATATATTAAGTTTAGATTTTTTTGCCGGAACGTCTGTATTTTCTAAAAATGATGCAGGTCTTTTCATTCCGTTCGAAACGATTTTTGGATTCATATTGGGTCCTTGACTTTAAGGGGTGTTATATCAGGCTGGGTCATAAAATTTGAATCAATTTTTACAAAAAAAATATGGATTAAATTAGAATTTAACACAATCGATTAATTTTCAGCAACTAAATTTGTTGAATTACTATATTGAAAAGTTTAATGGTATTATTCTATATGAATTCTTTATCAGCTAAAATTGCTGGAGAAAAACACTAAAATCTATGATGTTGGAAAAGAAATCATCTTGTTCAATGCGTTCAGAAACACCATTGACATGAATAAGTACAAATCGCGTTGAGAAACCTTTAGGAATTTTTAATCGTTTTGCTTTTTCTGAAACTTCTTTGATCACAGAATATGGGATCTCTCGTTCTGAGAATTTTAATTCGCATAAATATAAGACGCGGTGTTTTGTTTGTATAAAATAATCGATCTGACAACCTTCGCGACTTGCTGTTGCTGTTTGGATATAAGGTCCTGACCAATAGACTTCATCCTTCTCTAATCCCAAAGCTTTAAACAAGGAAGAACTATTATTACAGACGAGGTTCTCAAATTGTAATCCCATGATGGATAGCCATCCGCGAGGCAAAGTGCTCATTTTTCCTGTAAGAATTCGATCTTTGTAAGGTTCGATGAATTTTAAATAAAAACGTATATAATTGTCACAAATCCGATAATGCCCTGGCCGTTCTTCACGTTCCTTAGAAATGTTCCATTTGCAATCTCGTTTAAGAAAGCCGGCTTCGACCAAATTATTTAGCAATTCAGCAAAGTCTCCTCCTTTCGTCAAACCGATTTTTGCAGCAATCTCAGCCATCGTCAATCGTGTATCTGCAGCATGCATGATAATTTCTTTATAAGCTCGATTTCTATGAGAAAAGAGATCAGAAAAAATCTGGTCGAATTCATGAAAAAGAATACCCGTTGCTTTGTAACACAGATTAAATATATTTTGTTCTGCGGATAGATCCGAACGCACTTCTTCAAGATACCGAGGCACTCCTCCGGTTACAGCTAAAATTTTGAATTTTTCATAAGAACTAATCTGTTCAGTTTTGTCGTGCCAAAATTCGTTGCAACGAAAGATTGGCAATTCAGTTAAATGGAGTTGATAAGAAATTCTCCCAACAAATCCTGTACTTGCCAATATATTTTTCTCTATCCAAGGAGAGTTAGAACCTGAAATCACTAATATTAATTGATCGTTTTTTTTAAAATAAGTATCCCAGATAGTTTTAAGTTTAGGCAAAAATGTTGGGTCTTGATCTCCCATCCAAGTGATCTCGTCGAGAACAATTAATACTCTTCCATCTACACAATGTTCAGCAAGATCAGTTAAAAGGTCCCCCCAATCATCTGAAGCTGTAACTGCTACGCCTAGACGTCTCATCTGCCGCATAAATTCATTTCTCTGATCGAGAGCTGTAACTTTTTTTTCCGGTGGCAAACCTGTAAAGAAATAGGTGCGCGGAAATAAAAGAGCAAATTCCTCCGCAAGGCGACTTTTACCAATTCTTCGACGGCCTCTAATAATAGCTAAACTTGCCGATCTTTTTTTAAGTAAACCTTTGAGACCATCAAGTTCTTGTTTTCTTCCAATAAACCGCGTCATTTTGCAACCTAAATATATTTATGTATGTCTGTGAATGATACACAGATATTTTCATTTTACCAAAAACCGCACTATCTTTGCAAATGATTAATTAGTGCGGTTTTGTGAGAACATTTATCAAGAAATAGGAAATAGTCTATGATAAGATTCAGATATAAAACTTAAGGAAATAAAGAAATATGATTAAAGTGGATGGGCTTTCCATGGGCTATCAGGGGAATAATTTGTTTGAAAATGTCTCCTTTGCCATTCAAAAGGGGGAACGTTGCGGCCTTGTGGGTCGCAATGGTTCCGGTAAAACAACTTTATTTCGACTCCTAACTGGTCAAGAAATAGCCGATGCAGGATTCATTGTTACACAAAAAGATTATTCCATTGGAATGCTCGATCAACATATTCGCTTTACCCGTCCAACGTTAATTGAAGAAGCTGCACTTGGACTGCGTCCAGAAGATAGGGATCATCTCTATAAGATTGAAAAAATCCTTTTTGGCCTAGGCTTTACAGAGGAAGATTTATACGCCTCACCAGATAAATTTTCTGGAGGTTACCAGTTGCGTTTGCATCTGGCTAAAGTGCTTGTTTCTGAACCAGACTGTTTATTACTCGATGAACCTTCTAACTATCTCGATATCGTGTCGATTCGTTGGTTTACAAAATTTCTACAACAATGGAAAGGAGAGTTTATTCTCATTTCACACGATCGAGAATTTATGGATAGCGTTTCTACGCATACTATGGGCATACATCGGCAGAAAATGCGTAAAATGAAAGGAAGTTCTGTAGAATTCTTTGAAAAAATTTTACAGGAAGAAGAGATCCACGAGCGAACGTCGCAGAATCTTGAGAAAAAACGGGCACATCTTCAATCCTTCATCGATCGATTTGGAGCAAAAGCGAGTAAGGCAGTCCAGGCAGAATCACGTCGCAAAATGTTAGGACGTATTCCGGTGCTGGAACAGCTGAAAAATCTATATCATCTTGACTTTCATTTTAATGAAGCTCCATTTCCAGGAAGAAAAATGTTGGAAGTGAATAGCATTAATTTTGCCTATCCGCCGGTGAATGATCCTATCATCGTCGATAATCTTTCGCTAGAGATTGAAAAAGGAGAAAGAATTGCTATCATCGGTAAAAATGGTCGTGGTAAATCCACAATTTTAAAGTTGTTCGCTCAGGAAATGGATCCTAATTCCGGCACAGTCAAATGTTCGGAGAATCTTTCTGTAGGCTATTTTGGTCAAACCAACATCGATCGTCTTCACCCTAAAAATACCATAGAAGAAGAAATTGGATCGGCAAACGCGAAGCTCAATAGAACTGAAATTAAAGCGATTTGTGGCCTCATGATGTTCAGTGGAGATCAGGCGTCTAAAATGACTTCTATGTTGTCTGGAGGAGAAAAAAGCAGAGTTCTTTTAGGGAAAATATTGGCTAAACCATGTAATTTACTTTTACTGGATGAACCGACTCACCATCTAGACATGGAGTCCATTGAGGCTTTAATAGATGCCTTAGAGGAGTTTGAAGGAACCATTGTTATCGTCACTCACAGCGAACTGATTATTCGCAGATTGCCGATTAATAAGATTATTGTTTGTCATCAAGGGGAACAAGAGCTTTTTCAAGGCGACTACGATGACTTTTTAGAAAGAAAAGGATGGGAGAAAGATGGTGGGAATGCAAAAGCTTCTAAAAAAGCTGAAGAGCCTCGCGATCTTCGAAAACAACGAGCAGATGCAATTGTAGCACGTTCTAAAGCGTTAAAACCTGTGGATTCAGGGATTACTGAAACTGAAAAGAAAATAGAAGATCTGGAAAAGGAACTTTCTAAGATTCATGCTAAGCTCATAGAGGTTTCTGAACGGGGTGACAGTGCGATAATCCAACAAATTTCTAAAGAAATAGCTATTAAACAAGCCTCTACAGATAAGCTTTATGAAAAACTTGATCGGCTGACTTCAGAAAAGGATGAGATTTTGGCTCAATACCGTACCAATTTTGACATTTAATGCTCGGAATTTGCTCATCGCATGCCTGTGCCTGAAAAAACTTCAAAGGAATGCAAAGGAAGTCATTATCTTCCAAGTGAGAGACTTCATATCCTAAGCTGCGAATAAAATTGAGTCTTTGAGCACATTCTGGCCCTCTAAACACTTCGACAATCATCACAGGTTGATTTCGTTGAAGTGTTGCTAAAAGCAATAAAATCCCAAACGGACCCATCTTCGAAGCTTAAATTATGAGCACGACTAGCGTGAATTAGGTACATTCCATGTATACAATCCGCTCTAAAAGTGCCCACTTTCTTTCGATCTGCTACATCGTTGTAGTCTGGATGATCTTTATAATATCCACTTTCAGTCGCGCTAAGAAATTTGACTACCGAAGGTGTCTCATTCAAAATGTCAACTCGGAGCCGTATTGCCTTCTTGTCATATTCGAGGGCGTCAATTTTATTAAGAAAGATATTAATCGTTGCATCATTATCTTTAATAATTAGTCCCATAAAAGCGGCTTGTCTTCCGCAAAGCAACATGAAAACAAAAAGAGAGCGAACACTGTCGCCAATCGGACTGAAAAAACCATAACTATATCTTCCTTTTTTGAAAATAGGTATACCCCTAGGAAGATATTCCTGTGCTAAAATTCAAAAAATTGGAAGCTGGGTTTTCTTATAGATCTTTTCACATGTCTCGACGCTATAATAGATAAATCAGACTATTCAGACGAAAAAATCCCTTGAAAAAATTGGCTGAATAGTATAGAAATCAGAATATTCAGACGGTTAAGAGGTTGGTATGTTTTTTGGACGTGAATTTGAGTTAGATCAGCTAGAAAATTTTTTAAAAAAAGGAATTGCAGGAATTGCAGTTTGTTGTGGACGTCGCAGAATCGGAAAAAGTACGCTTATACAGTTTGCAGCAAAAGGATATCCGCTTTTTGAGTTTTACGGCTTATCTCCTCGTGAAGGGATAACTAATCAAGATCAGTTAGATCATTTTTCGCGATTATTGGTGAAAAATTTTTCTATTCCAAACATCAAATTTGAAAATTGGCAAGAAGCTTTAGACATGCTTGCTATTTTGACTAAACAAGGACAATACGTCATTTTTCTCGATGAGATTTCTTGGATGGGTGGGAAAGATAAAGACTTTCCCGGAAAATTAAAGGGAGTTTGGGATACCCAGCTTAAGAAAAATCCTGAGCTAAAACTTATCCTTTGCGGTTCTGTTTCTTCGTGGATTCAGGAAAATATTTTACAAAATAAAGGATTTGTTGGCAGGATTTCACTAACGATCGATTTAGAAGAATTACCGATTCATCAGGCAAATTATTTTTGGTCCAAATTTCCTTATATTTCTGCGTATGAAAAATTTAAAATATTATGCGTTACAGGTGGGATTCCAAGATATTTGGAAGAAATTGATCCGAAAGTGGATGCTGAAAAAAATATTAAACAACTCGCTTTTTCTAGTGGAGGATTACTAGTCAATGAGTTTGATAAGATTTTTTTAGATCTTTTTGGAAAAAATTCTGTTGAGTATCGATCTATTGTTCGTACATTGATCAATCAACCAAAAAGCACTGAAGAAATTGCAGATTTGTTAAAAATTGAAGCATCAGGTCATCTTAGTCATAAATTGGCTACCTTAAAAGAGTGTGGATTTCTAGTTCGTGATTATGTGTGGCAGTCAAATACGAAAGTCGAAAAATTAAGTAAGTATCGATTAAGAGATAATTATCTTCGATTTTATTTAAAATATATAGAACCTAAAAGAGAATTGATAGATAAAAATCTATATCAAGATGTAGATTTAGAAAATCTACCTGAGTGGATGAGTATGATGGGGTTACAGTTTGAAAATTTGGTATTAAATAATTTGAAGCAAATAATAGAAAAACTTGAAATTTCTTCAGAGTCTTTACAAAGTGCTTCTCCCTATTTTCAGAATCCAACAAAAACGCATCTTGGTTGCCAGATTGATTTGTTGCTTCAGACGAAATATACGATATATGTTTGCGAAATAAAATTTGGGAGAACGATTGGTACAGAGATCATTCCTGAAATGATTCAAAAAATTGAGCGACTTAAAATTCCAAAAATGGTCTCTTTAAGACCTGTTCTCATTTATCAAGGTGAACTTTCAAAACAAGTCTTAAGGGAAAATTTTTTTAGTAATCTGATCTCGTTTGATGATTTATTAAAAAAATTGTAGCTCATCATTCCGATAGAAGGAAAATATCCTAGAACTCAATAGATGAAAATGGCACTATTACAGAACCATTAACCCTTTCATAACGTGAGGAATCTTATGAGCATTTTAAGAAGCTTTATTGTTTGTAGTTTATTAACATCAGCACAATTACTTGCAAAGACCGTGGTGATAACGGGCGGAGCAGGTTTTTTGGGATCACACCTATGCGATCGCATGATCCAACAAGGTGATAAAGTCATTTGTGTGGATATGTTGTCTTCCGGATCCATGAAAAATATCGAACACTTAATGGAAAATCCTTCTTTTAGTCTTATCGTACAAGACGTGTGCTTCCCAATATCTATTTCTGAACCTGTGGATGAAATTTACAATCTTGCTTGTTCTGCATCCCCCGGGTTCTATCAGCGAGATCCCATACACACGTTAAAAACAAATTTTCTGGGAATGCTCAATGTGTTAGAGTTAGCCGTTGAGAAAAAGGCAAAAGTGCTCCAGTCTTCTACCAGCGAAATTTACGGAGATCCCTTGGAACATCCTCAACATGAAGATTATTGGGGCAATGTGAATCCCTATGGATTGCGCTCTTGTTACGATGAAGGCAAACGTGTGGCAGAGTCACTTTGTTTTGCTTATCGTCACATGCATGAAGTTGACACTAAACTTGTCCGCATTTTCAACACATTTGGCCCTAGGATGGATCCAAAAGATGGTCGTGTCGTTTCAAATTTTATTATGCAAGCCCTCAATGATGAGCCTTTGACCATCTATGGCGATGGATCTCAGACAAGGTCTCTTTGTTACGTTGAGGATTTAATAGAGGGATTTTTAGTTGTCATGGCGCAACCGGCAGAATTTGGTGGACCGGTTAATTTAGGAAATCCTTCACATGAAATGACTGTCTGTAAAATTGCTGAGATCATTATTCAACTCACAGGGACAAGCTCTGCAATCTGTTTTAAACCACTCCCTGCTGATGATCCGAAGAAAAGACAACCGGATATCACCTTAGCAACGAATCTTCTAGGATGGAAACCAAAAGTTTCTATTAAAGAGGGCTTAGAGCGTACCATCAATTATTATTTAGGAACGAAGTCAAATGATTGATTATTTTTGCAAACCTATTGCAAAACGATTTTTTTGCCTTTTCTTATTCGTAGTGGCAGAAATGCCACTGTCCACATGCGCCATCGACACCTCTTGGTTGTCGTTGGAATCAAAAAAAATAACGGTGATAGGAACTGGATATGTTGGACTTGTTTTAGGGGCTGGTTTGGCAGAATGGGGACATAAAGTTGTCTGTGTAGACATTTTAGAAGAAAAAATCCGGTTGTTACAAGAAGGAAAGATGCCATTTTATGAACCAGGTCTGGATGTGTGGGTCAACACGAATGTTGCTGCTGGACGATTGCGTTTCTCCACGGATATTGTCAACGGGATTCAAGCTTCAGATGTGATCTTTATCACTCTTCCCACTCCAACCAAACCAGACGGGACGGCAGATATTTCTGTCCTTGAAGAGGTCTCTAAAACCATTGCCAAAAATATAAATAGTCATAAAATCGTTTGTATAAAAAGTACGGTTCCTATCGGAACAACACGTAAAATTCAAATATTGGTCAATGAACAGATGAGTCAAACTGGTCATTTTTCGTGCGAGGTGATTTTTAATCCTGAATTTTTGCGTGAAGGATCTGCTCTTGTTGATTTTACTAAAACCGATAGATTTGTCGTTGGAGGCGAGAATCCTTTGGCGATTAGAACGATTAAGGAAGTTTTTTCTCAAGCATTGATTCAGAATGTCCCCTGTATCGATACTGATTTTGAATCTGCAGAAGCGATCAAATACGCCTCAAATGCCTTCTTGGCGACAAAAATTAGTTTTATCAACGAATTTGCTAATCTTTGCGATGTCACAGGTGCAGATATTTCTACTGTAGCTTATGGAATGGGTTTGGACCCGCGAATCGGGCCTGCTTTTTTGAATCCAGGACCTGGTTATGGGGGATCTTGTTTTCCTAAAGATACCTCATGCTTACTTAATCAAGGGGTAGAACATCAAGTGGACCTAAAAATTGTACAAGCTACGATTGAAGCCAATGATGCACAAATATCCTGTGTGGTGAAAAAGTTGAAACAGTTGATGTCTTGCGAGCTTGCAAACAAAAAAATTACAATTTTAGGCTTAGCTTTTAAGCCTAATACAGATGACATTCGATGCTCACCGGCAATAACCATCATTGAACAATTACTGGCTGAGGGAGCTATCGTAAGTGCCTATGATCCCATGGCTATGCATAATATGCAAAAAATTTTACCGAATGTGAAGTATCAAAACACCTTACTTTCTGCTTCAGAAGAGGCAGAGGCGGTCATTATATTGACGGATTGGGAGGAAATAATAAATCTTGATTTAATATCGCTCCGAAACATAATGAAGACGCCCGTTCTTGTAGATACTAGAAATCTCTATGATCCGCAAAAATTAGAGCAGCTTGGGTTTATATTTTGCAACATAGGCAGGCCCTTAAAAAAGAGAATGCCCCCAAAAGCATTCTAAAAACATCTTATTTAGGAGTATTTTTCTTATGAACGTCTTCTCGCTTTTGATCACTTTGTTTTTTCTCTCGTTTAGCACACTGATTGCAAAACCGTATCCGATTACATTTGCCATACCGGAATGCAAGATCGTAGATAAGATTCCGGAGAAGGATCTTGATTTTGCACCTTTAATTCCAGGTAAATTAGACACCTATAAATACACCGAAGAAGAAGAGTATTACCGTGATTACCGTCGTTCCTATTTTGCGATCACACAAAAAAAGGGTGGATGGGATTGCTTGCGCCACTATGAGATTTTAGCTTGTGGTTGTATCCCCTATTTTCTTGATTTAGAGAGTTGCAATGAAGATACCCTTTATTTTTTTCCAAAACAGTTAGTCAAAGAAGCAATGAATCTTAAAGGAGTTCATCGTGGATACATCGATTTTGATATATTCGATGAGGCTAGGTATAGTGAGATCTTAGAAGAATTGTTGCAGTATACTAGGGAGCATC
This sequence comes from uncultured Parachlamydiaceae bacterium, assembly GCA_963752155.1. Classification (GTDB taxonomy): domain Bacteria; phylum Chlamydiota; class Chlamydiia; order Chlamydiales; family Parachlamydiaceae; genus JACCRY01. The sequence goes on from CAVVXH010000002.1 coordinate 241,780, forward strand.
TCACGACGAAACAAATGGGAAAATATATATTAAGAACTGCAGGGTATTCAGGCACAGGGAAGGTATTATATCTTTCAAATAGTATTTGGCCCGATTATATGCGATGCACCATGTTAATAGGGCTTAAAGAAGCATTGGGCACAGATGTCATCGATGTCCCAAAAATTCCTCATATTTATACATCTTATCCTCAAGTTCGTCATCTTTATGGAAGAGGTTTTTCCTATACAAAAATTTTACCGGATGATCAGGTTGATCGAGAGAATATTGAAAAAAGGATAAAAAATAAGGAATTTGAGTTGATTATCTACGGTTCAGTTCATCGAGGTCTGCCACACTATAATCTTGTATTAGAGAATTATCCTCAAGATAAGATTTTCTATATTTGTGGTGAGGATGCGCATAATTGCGAATTTTTGACCCTCCCTAATCTATTTTTGCGTGAATTTAATTAAAGAATATCTGGGATTGTGAAACAATAATGGGTAAGCGTTCACGGGGTGAAGCAAAAAGCCATTGCATATTCTGCGCAGCAGAATGGCAATCGCTTTTTTGCTTCACCTCGTGAACGCTTAGGTTACAGTCCCTTAGTTCTTTATCATCTTTTCTGAAGGCCTTAATAATGTTACTGCACGAGCAATCCCAAAATTTTGTCCTGGGTTGGGGTTGGCAAAGAGTTTTGGGCCGCGGTCGCGGTAGAAACCACCAACTATTATTGGAATGTTATCTTGATTTCTTTCTTGTACCCTAGTATTGGTCCAGAAACCTTCAACAAGAAAAGGGAAAATTAATTGTTTCGCTTCTTTATTATACATCGTTATGGCCACCACGGCGTCTATTAAATGCGGGACTTGATAACCAGAGTCTTCGATCATCTTTACTTGCTTATCATTGCATTGATTTCTTGTCTCCATTTCAACATCTTTATAGAGTAATGCCCAATGCGTTTTGGGAGCTTTATATTTTTCAATTAATTCTTTTGTGATTTTTGCTTCAGATAATGGGGAACTATAAAGTTCTTTTTTTCGTGAATTCTTACATAATAACGTACTAAAACTATTAAGATCGAGTGATACTTTTTCATTTTCAATTTTTTCTGGAATTAATGTGAGCAATGCTTTATTTTCAGATTTATTTAGTTCACTAATCAATTTTAAAGGAATCGGAGGGCAATTTTTAATTTCTTCACCATACTTCAGCCATCTTACAGGACCAATGAAATTTTCTTTATGCTGATTTTCCATAGAATTTTGCACCCACTTGCAAAATTGTTGACTTACAAATTGGCAGTGATAAAGAGTATCATCTGAACATCTGTTCATAATTTCAACCCACATTTCAGGAAGAATTCTATTTTCTATTTGCATATTGTCTCCTTAAGTTTGTCTGAAAGACTATTATAATTTTTTTTCATTAATTTGTCAATCTATAAAAATGTCGAAGGACGGCAAGGACGATAACCCAACCCCAGTCTTTGCTTTGTTGCTGTCCTTGCCTGTCGTCCTTGTTGTCCTTGCATTTTTATTATTTACTAAAAAAATGGGTAAGTGTAATAATTATACTGTAGGGTAATGGTTATTCTAAATCAATTAGGAGGTAGCAATATGGAACCAGCAAGTCCTGTAGGAAGAGAACCTACAATAGAGCAAAAACAAGATTCAAAAATTAAAGTACAAGGTGGAGAAAGAATTACAAAGGGTGCTATACAAGATAACACAACGGATAAAATTCCTACTGAAGTTCCTTCAAATTTGGAAAAGTCAGCTAAGAATATAATCGCTAATGAAGTATTAAATAATAAAAAATATTTTGAAAGTGTTTCTATTTTAAAAAATTTTAAAGATAAAGTAAAAACATTAAGCCGTGGATTAGAAGATCTTGAAAAAATGAAAGCTAATGAAAATGAATTTAAAAATAAATTGTTAAAAGCGACTAGTGAACTGAATGAATTGAAGCCAGAAGATTACGGATATCAAGAAACAACGTATGCTCAAGAGCAATATGCAATTGTATTCAATGAAAATGAATATTATACCAAGTTACCTAGTATGTCAAAAGAAGAAATCAATAGTGAATTAAGTCAAGTTAACTTTGATTTAAAAATATTGTCTTCCAAGTCTATATTGGATAACAAATTGAGCTCAAATGAAAAATTAGATTTAGAAAAATTGAATACAAAAAAGAATATCATTGAAGGGGTAATGAATTCTGATTTATCCCCATTAAAAGATGAGCAAAAAATGCTCACAGAACAATTAAAAAATTTAGTCAATTTATCTATAGAAGAACAAAAAGAAAAAGAACAAAATATTGCTGGGTTGGAAGCTATAATTGGTGTCTTAAAGTCAGAAATTGGAAAGAATGCAAAAAGTCAAGAGTTTTTTTTACAAGAATTAACTATAACTTTAGATCAGGCTCGTGAAGCCGTGGAAATATGGAAACAATCTCCTGAGCCAAAATTAAATTTACAAGAAATGCATGATTTCTATAAGTCTGTATTAGTTTTATCTGAGGAAGTAAATGATAAATTGGGATTTGGCTTTAATCCAATAACTCATCTAGTGAAAGCTATTCCAGAGAGTGTAAAGAATTATCAAGCTCCTCCTAATCAGAATTATAGTTTGAGTGTAACTTTAGGAAATGTTGCAGCTGCTGGCGCAAATTATTTTAGCAGCATGACTTCATCTTATTTAGGTAGTCAAACAGTTAAGCCAGAAATAAATACTGCTACTAGTAACTTGATGGCTAAAACATTAATTGCCTATTTCATGAGTGATGAAAAAAACTTTGATCTTGATGGGATATTTCGCATCACAGGTAATAAAAAATTAAATCAAGATATATTAGAAAAAATTCAAGAAAAACCTGATGAAATTAGAGAAATTCTCTTGAAAAATACTCCGGACGGATATTCTGTCGCTAATCTTCTCAACCTCGCAGTTAAGGGGATGAAATTATCAGATGTTAAAGAATTAAAAGAATTTATTGATTCAATAAATCCTAATAGCGAAATAGTTTCAGAAGAGCAAATTGACAAAATAAAAAATATAGTCAATCAATCGTTGTCTTTAGAACAACAAACGATTCTAAGGTTATATGTAGAATTACTCAATAAAGTTTCAGAGAAGAGTGAAATAAATCAAATGAATATTAGTAATCTTGTAAAAATAGCTGGTCCTAATATATATTCAATAACTGTTACTCCAGGATTGTCTCCAATGGATGCAGTCAAGGAAGCTGTGGAAATGGGAAAAAAAGGGGGAATATTTGTCAAAATATTAATGTTAAATCATGATAAAATTTTTACATCCTAAATTCATTGTGTAAGAATTGTATCTCAGTATTCCGACGGAATACTGAGATACAATTTTTAGCTTGCTTATATCAGGCTCGGGTGCGTTTTTCGACCAAAAACCTTGTCATTTCTTCCTCCCCCATTTCCGGATCCAAAATTAAGTATGCACCTTTGATCATAACATCCAAAAAATTTTTGGAGTGCGCGTGGCTTTGCCACCGCAGAACGCAGCCTCTATACGAGTCATGCCGGCAGGCGTAGCCTCGATAGAACTCAAGCAAGTTTTCTAAACCACTACAACAAATGAGAATTCAAATTGTAACAACGATAGTATGAGTTAATGGAGGCAACGTCTACCGGCATGACTCGTATAGAGGCTGCGTTCTGCGGTGGCAAAGCCACGCGCACTCCAAAAATTTTTTGGATGTTATGATCAAAGGTGCATACTTAATTTGAAGTCACGTATTTTGGAAGGGAATTGCTTATTTTTGATAGTTCTGAAACAAATCTAAATTATTTAAGAAATGATTCGGAAGATCATAATACGTATCGTTTTAATGAAATCAAAATTGAATTGCTCCTTAAGTTTTGTTTAAAAAACATACATCGGTACTCGAAACTGGCATCAGTGCCTTCAAAGATTTGAAGACTTGTTCCTGCAATTATTTGCCATGCAATATCACCATCACGATGAATCGATGAAGAATGATGGGAGCTATGTGTTTTGCATAAAATACCGTATCCTAAGCCTACACCAACATATGGAGTCCATTTGGCCCCAAAATTAAAATCGCTGTAAACGTTGCTTATGATTGAATATAATTCTTCATTTTCATTGGCCCTATAGGCAAATTCTCCTTCAGCACGAAAACAATTTGTAGATTTATATCCCATACACAACCCTCCCAGAAAGCCGGGTTTCCTTTTTGGGGTTGCGTTGAGTCCTACAAAACTTCCTAAATAAAGACCCTGATAATCTCGATAACAGCCCTCGTTTTCTTCGCAACACCCTAAATATTTTACACTCTGAGTGACGCATTCTTTTCCCTGCAGCCCTGTGAATGTTGATAGTGTAAATAATGCAAGGATAAATTTTTTCACGAAACAATCCTTTTTTTGGATTTTTGAACAATCAGACCACATTGCCCAGGAACTAAGCGCTGAAGCCTTACGCTACGTATAGGGACCATGTGGAACAAGTTGTGTTATATGCTTAATGGCAATATTATTCAATGAAAAAACTTGGAAAAAATAGGTGTCGGTTAGGGATTTCGGAATTGAGGAAAAAGTCGTATAGCGTAAAGGGGATAATTGATTATTTTACCATCATGAGCAAAATTTCTCAAGGAGGCCCTTGAAAGGACTGTAGAGGAATTTTCTTCCTTTGAAAACTTTTCATCGTAGACTAAGAGACTTTTCTTTTTTTTAGAAATACTTTGACTTCAAGAGGAAAGATTTGTTGTTCTGTTGAAATGAGGTTCTTCGTCAAAGTTGATATAAATGTTGTCGGCATATTCTTTTTTTGCAAACGCTTTCAAAAGATAAGTTTTGCCGACTTGGCGCGCACCTCGTAGAACTAAAGTTTTCTCAAAGGTAAAGCTTTCCATTGAAGCAATTTTTTATAAAATTCTCGTTCCATACTATCAATTTACAGAAATCAAGATTTATTTGCAACATATGTTGCTAAAACGTGAAAATTTTACAAAAGTATGTGAAGATTTTTGTCATAATTCACGAAATTAATTTGTTCTCCGCGGCGCCCCCTATTGGGAAAAAACAAATTTTTAAAGCGCCTTGCCATTGGTGCCTGACCTGATATTCTGACATTTGCCGATGCGATAACATTGCTTCCTAAAGGGCAAATGTCAGAATGTCAGGTCTGGAACCAAGGCTGAAACGTTACCCCCAAGATTTACGCAACTGAAAAAAGCGTCGTTTTCAATTAATAACAAGATACTAAATTCTGAGAGGTAACGTTTAGTCTTGGTTCCAGACCTGACATTCTGACATTTGCCCTCCTGGGAGGTTACGTTATCATTGTACGCAAATGTCAGAATATCAGGTCAGGCACCAATGGCAAGGCGCTTTAAAAATTTGTTATTTCCCAATAGGGGGCGCCGTAGGCAACTGTCTCGCTTTGCGTTTAATTTTTTCCTATACTTTAATACCCTTTTCATATGCTCTGCTTCAGGTAAATTTTCTGCTCACGCTGATTCATTTTGGTTGGATTTTTTTTCCAAATTGATTACTGTCAAATTTTTGTGGAAGACTCCAATAAGTAGTGGTGGCAAGATGACAACACAGTTTATTTTGGCCGGAATTTTGACAATTATAGTGTTGATCTATCTTGTCTACTCTCTACTTTATCCAGAGAAATTTTAAGTTTAAGATTGGAGCTTCTTATGCAGTTAGAGTGGGCTCAACTTCTTTTTTTTATCGGACTGTTTGTTTGCCTTACACCCATTCTCGGCACATACATGGCGAATGTTTTTACTGGGAAAGCCACGTGGGCTTATCGTATTTTAGGATGGTTGGAAAATTTCAGTTATCGTATTGCAGGAATCAATCCCAAAGTGGAAATGTCTTGGGTAGATTATGCAAAATCTCTTTTGCTCTTTAATTTTTTCGGATTCTTAGCTCTATTTTTTCTTCAACTGTTTCAGAGTCATTTACCCTTAAATCCACAAAATTTTGGGGCTATCTCATGGCCGTTAGCTTACAACACAGCCATAAGCTTTACGACAAATACCAATTGGCAATCTTATGCCGGAGAAGCTACTTTGAGCTATCTAAGCCAAATGTTAGGGCTGACGTCACAGAATTTCCTGAGTGCTGCTACGGGGATGGCAACCTTACTGTGTTTAACCAGAGGGCTTATTAGAAAATCAGTTGAGACGATAGGAAATTTCTGGGTCGATCTTGTCCGCATGGTTGTCTATCTTTTGCTCCCTTTTTCGATCATCCTCTCTGTCGCATTAATTGGAGAAGGAGTTATACAGACTTATTCTCCATATGTGGAAATAACAACACTGGAAAATGGGAAACAGACAATCCCGTTAGGTCCGGTAGCCTCTCAAATTGCCATCAAACAGCTAGGCACTAATGGAGGAGGGTTTTTTAATGCGAATAGTGCGCATCCATTTGAAAATCCTACTTCATTTTCAAATTTTCTTGAAATGTTAGCGATCATTCTCATTCCGGCAGGTACTGTTTACACATACGGGATCTTAACTGAAGACAAAAAACATGCCTGTTTAATCTTTTTTGCGATGTTTGCTCTTTGGGGTATTGGAATTTTGATTTCTTTTGTTTCAGAACATATAGACAACCCCGTCATGGGTGTTTATCCGGTTTTAGAAGGGCAAGAAACTCGGTTAGGCACGACGAATAGTTTACTTTGGACAGTGACGACGACTGCAACAGCCAATGGTTCAGTCAATGCCATGTTATCTAGCCTCTATCCACTTGTAGGTGGGATTGCCATGTTCAACATCATGTTGGGAGAACTTATTTTCGGCGGAATAGGCGTAGGACTTTGTAGTATGATCATGTTGACCCTGCTGACAGTATTTTTGTCAGGGTTGATGGTCGGAAGAACACCCGAGTATCTGGGTAAAAAAATCGAAAAACGGGAAATGCAATGGGTCGTGATGGCTGTCCTCATGCCAAGCGCTTTGATTTTAATTGGAGCTGGAATTTCCTGTGTTTTACCTGAAGCTCTTTCCAGTTTAGGAAATCAAGGACCCCACGGTCTCTCAGAAATACTATACGCCTTTACATCCTGTGCAGGAAACAATGGCAGCGCCTTTTCAGGATTAAATGCAAACACCGATTATTATAACTTAGCGTTGGGGACTGTGATGCTATTTGGAAGAATTTCAATTATTTTGCCGAGTTTAGCGATTGCCGGGTCATTGGCTAAGAAAAAAATCACACCATGTTCTCTAGGTACATTTTCAACTAGTTCATTGTTATTTTTAATTTTATTGTTAGGTGTCATTTTTATCATTGGAGCCTTGACTTTTTTCCCAGCATTGTCTTTAGGACCTATTGTGGAACACCTATTAATGATTAAGGGTAAGTCTTTTTAAGGGGATTTTATGAAATGCAAGCGGACAAGTTTTCTTAATTTTCAAATGATCATGGAGTCTTTAAAAGATGCTGTTTTGATGTTAACGCCCCGCATTCAGATTCGAAATCCTGTCATGTTCGTGACCTATTTAGGAGCCATCACTTCCACTGTGTGTGTCATTCAAGAGCTGTTTACTCATTCTATTTCATGGTTTAATATTCAAATTACCATTTGGCTTTGGTTTACGGTTATTTTTGCAAACTTTGCTGAAGCCCTCGCAGAAAGCCGAGGTAAATCTCAGGCTGCAAGCCTACGAAAGACAAAAATTGATGCATATGCAAGACAAAATCGAAACGGAGTTGAAATTAAAATTCCATCCTCTGAACTCAAACGGGATGACATTATCATTTGTGAGGCAGGAGATGTGATTCCAGCTGACGGAGAAGTGATTGAAGGGATTGCCTCCGTTGATGAGGCTGCAATCACAGGAGAGTCTGCTCCGGTAGTTCGGGAAAGCGGGGGGGATAGAAGTGCCGTCACAGCAGGCACTAAAATTTTAAGCGATCGACTGAAAATTAAGGTCACGTCAGATCCAGGGCATAGCTTTTTAGACAAAATGATTAATTTGATTGAAGGAGCAAAAAGAATACGTACTCCTAACGAAATTGCGCTCCATATTGTTCTTTCAGCGTTGACGATTGTTTTTCTTCTAGCTACAGCCTCTTTAAAGGCTTTTGGGGAATATAGTGGCCATGCAGCCAACCAAGATTTGTCGCATGTTCTTACTATTCCTATATTGGTTGCTTTGCTTGTTTGTTTGATTCCCACCACAATCAGCGCATTATTAAGTGCTGTGGGAATTGCCGGAATAGATCGTTTGATACAACATAATGTGATAGCAACCAGCGGTCGTGCTGTTGAAGCTGCTGGAGATGTGAATTTGCTGATATTGGATAAAACAGGGACGATCACTATTGGCAATCGTATGGCAACAGTTTTTTTGCCTGTTACAGGTATTTCTGAAAAAGAATTTGCCACAATTGCACAGCTTGCGTCGTTATCAGATGAAACCCCTGAAGGTCGATCCATTGTTGTTTTGGCAAAAAAACTGCACGATCTAAGAGCGGAGTCTCTGGATACATCTAATTCAGTATTTATTCCTTTTACAGCTATAACTCGTATGAGTGGAGTAGATTTTAAGGATAATCGGGGAAATGTCATTCGTCGTATCCGCAAAGGAGCAGCCTCCGCTGTGCGTAAACATATTGAGAGTTTAGGTGGAATCTATCCTCAGCAGCTTGATGCTGCGATTCTATCGATCTCCAACACAGGAGGAACCCCTCTGTTAGTGAGCGATAACGATAAAATTGTTGGGATTATCCATTTGAAAGATATCGTTAAAGGGGGAATTAGAGAAAAATTCTCAGAAATGAGAAACATGGGAATTCGAACGGTGATGATTACCGGAGATAACTCCATGACAGCAGCTGCAATCGCAGCGGAAGCCGGAGTGGATGAATATATTGCTGAAGCTACACCTGAAATGAAATTGGCAAAAATTCGAACAGAGCAAGAAGGGGGACAACTAGTGGCGATGACAGGAGATGGGACGAATGATGCTCCTGCGTTAGCACAGGCAAATGTCGGCGTAGCGATGAATACCGGAACTCAAGCTTCAAGAGAAGCGGGCAATATGGTTGACTTGGATAGCAATCCAACTAAACTGATCGATATTGTTGAAATTGGTAAGCAAATGTTGATGACGAGAGGAGCGTTAACCACTTTTAGTATCGCGAACGACGTTGCTAAGTACTTTGCTATTATTCCCGCTATCTTTGGAACTCTTTATTTAGTTCCTCATAATTCCCATCCTGGCCCATTATCTGTGCTAAACGTAATGATGTTAAATTCTCATCAAAGTGCAATTTTGAGTGCCGTGATCTTTAATGCCTTGATTATTGTTGCTTTGATTCCCCTGGCTTTGCGAGGGATTCAATACAGGGCGCAGTCTGCGAATATTCTTTTAAGAAATAACATTCTTATTTACGGATTGGGAGGGATCATCACCCCTTTTATTGGAATTAAACTCATCGATCTTGTGATTACTTTCATTGGTTTGGTCGATTAAGGACCCGGGCAAGAATAATTTGGCTATGTTCACCTGTACACGAGAAACTTTCGCTCAATTATTTCTCCTCTGTGTTCTCTGTGATCTCTGTGGTAAAAAAAATCTACCACAGAGATCACAGAGAACACAGAGGAGGAATAATTGAGCGAAGAAGTGAACAAGGCTAATTATTCTTGCCCGGGTCCTAAACAGGCAATGTGTTGTAGACCGGTCGTTTTCTGAGAAGAGCAATCACCTCAGCTACTTCTTCAGGAACCAATTTAAAATCATTTAAAGGATTTGAAATGTTATAAATATATAAAATCTCGGTGATCGGACGAAATCGCTTCCCGGCCATTTCGACCATAGGCCACATCATCGCTGCATCGCCCCCACATCGAAAATAGTTTCCTTCTTCGTCTCGCAAATCCCCATCCAAGATGTGTCTCCAAAGGAAGTACTTAAAAGTTTTTAAATGTGTGAAGATAAAGGGATGATTTCTGAATTGTTTGTTTGTGATGACTTCTTCAGGCAACTCTGTAGGGTTTCCAGTAAATGACGGTGGATAGGTGACATAATTTCCATAAGTTAAGTCAATGGACCCCTCACGATAAACTTTCGCTACTCTTTCCAACACTTGGCTATCATATAAACAATCATCGCCATCGACTATAACAATCACATCATCATCTTCACATTTTAATTCTGCGATTCCATTGATAATGTTATGAAGAACACCAAGGTTTGTGGAATTGAAAATCCTTTTCCAGTTGTTGTGACGACAGAATAGGTCAATGATTTCTCTCTGACCTTCTAATGTAGAAGCGTCATCGATGACACAAACATCCTTCAAGGGATAAGTTTGCATCTCAATGGATGCTAAACACTTTTCAATCCATTCAGGAGAGTTAAATGAAGGAACAATGACTTTAAAACGTACCATGAATTTAATTTAAACCCATGGAAAGTAGTGTCTTTAGGAGTTCACACATATAGACGTGATCTAAAAGGCTTCCAGTTTCTCTAATGGCATGCATTCCCCAAATGGGAGCTCCGATGTCCACAGAGCGAATTCCTAAGTTTGGAGCTGCAATGTTGCCAATGGTACTACCGCATTGAGTATCGGACCTAATGCAAAAGTCTTGAATAGGAACGGAGGATAAGATTCCGGCATGTTTGATCCAAGCCGCTGTTGGAGATGTCGTAGAATAGTTTTGATTTGCATGAGTTTTGATGACAGGTCCATGCCCAAGCAAAGGAGCATGGTTTGGCTCGTGTTTTCCGAAATAGTTAGGATGTCGCCCATGAGCAGCGTCAACAGAGATCAGTCCTGAATTTGCCTTTAATTGAATGAGCTCATGAAAGCTCATTTTTGTTGAATCTGCAATGAATGTAAGTACAGACTCTAAAAAATTTGAGGCCGCTCCGTTATAGGTGGAGGATCCAATTTCTTCGTGATCCCAGCAGACAACGATCTTTAAATGAGTTTTTTCTGGGTTGGATGATTTTAAAAGAGCGTATATAGAGGCGTGAGTGCCTAGAAGATTATCTAGTCTTTGCGAATTGAGAAATTGGTCATTCATGATTTCAGGTAGTTCACGAGGGACTAAAAAAAGCTCATGGCTCAATAGCTTTTTAAAGGGAACAATTTTCTTTAATTCTTCTTCAAATTGAAGGGAGCCTTCTCCTGTATTTAACCAATAGACCGCTGGAAGATGTTCTTGTGCATTGATTTCAACTTTGTCTTTTTGAGTCCGCTCTAGATGAATGGCTAGATAGGGAATTGTGGCTATGGTTTTACCTAGATCAATCAACGCATTTTTTCGCTCATTTTGCTCATCTAAATAGTCTATCCGTCCTGCAAGACCCAAGCTTCTGCCCATCCAAGAGGGAATAATCAGTCCTCCGTAGGTTTCAGGGCAAAGCAATGTTGTATTGTCGACAGATTTTATCGGATTGGGTTTGAGTTTAAGACCGGGGCTGTCAGTGTGTGCTCCTAAAATGGATGCGCTAGTTGGTTTGTCTAGAGGTAGGACAATAGCAATGAAAGAGGAGATGTCCCTTGAGATGAAATATTTTTCTCCTAGGATAAGGACACATTCTTGATTTTCATATATTTCGATAAATCCATTTTTGACAAATAAGTGACGTGCAGCGGCCCCAGCGTGCCATGCAGTAGGTGATTTTTTGATAAATTCTATTAGATCTCTTATTTCATCTTTTGCAGAAAGGTCGTCTTTCATAGTACCTCTAGTTGAAGTCTGACTAAATTTTAGCCTTGAGAAGGTTGAAAATCAAGGTTAAAATATACATGCCACAAGAGCATATGAAAACAGAACAAATTTTTTAATCTGGCGCTATTTCAAGCTGACTTGGTAAAAAAATTTTTGGAGTGCGTGTGGCTTTGCCACCGCGCGCGAGGTCTTCGAAAGCAGATCGTGACGGAGGTTTGTCTTGAGGCTGGAGCGAAACGGAGAACTCAAGACAAACCTCCACGACCTTTTGAGGAGTTAGACCAAGATGCAGTGATTAGCGACGAGGTAATAGCCTAAGCTATTGCCGAGGAGCTAAGCGCTGCAGATTGGTCTCATTTGAAATCTTACGCCACGCATAGACGTCATGTGGTCTGATGCTGCAGTTTTCATGAGATATTTGCTTTTTGATGCCTTAGAACTTGTCGTGCTCCATACTTTAATATGGCATTTATTTTAACGTTAGGATCGTGAATGGATTCAACTTGATTAAGATCAGTTATTTCAATTTGAGAATTTTTGCTTGTATTGACGTTATCAACCTTCTTTAGCCCTCTCTCTTCATTTGGGTTAGTTTCGTCAAGTTGTTGACCCTTAGATTTTTCGAATATAAGAAGAGCTTCTGAATAAATCTCCCTATCCTCAATCTCTTTTGCGGTTCGTCTAGCTTCGTCATGGTTGCGTGTAACTTCAACTTTTACGATTTCTAAAAAAGCTTTAGATCTTTCTTTGCGATTTTTATAATCCATTTCCTTCATAGCAATTAATTTAGCTTTGTCAAGATCTTTTAAAGCTTCATATTTTATGATCTCAACGTAAGCTTTGTCTCTGAAATCCTTATGTTTTATTTCATTTGCAGTCAGTTTAGATTGTTCTAAGTCAATGAATTGCGCTTCAAATTGTGCGATTTTACACTTAAAAAGTGATTTAATAATTTCTGCCACAAATGGATCCATGTCCGTACCAAAACTAATTTCTAAGTTTTTAGCCAAATGTAAACATCTATTGCAGAGAACTTTTTTATTGTAAAGTTCGTGATTGTTTCCAATTAAATAATGCCACTGAACGTTTATAGACATTAGATTCGCAACTTCTTTAGGGGAAAGATAAGTAGTTGCAATCGATCTTATTATTTCGTATGGGATTAATGTATTATTTATTGGAAATAAATACCCGTCATTAAGACGATTTAAATTAATTTCTAGAGGATATTGTAAAGTGGGTTTATTTAGTGTATTCATTAATAGCACCTTTTTAAAATTTTATTGTATTTGAATGATTACCTGCAGGAAGTAATGTTAATAATAATAACATATTTTACATAATAATGCAACGGATATATTACATAGGTATGTTACATTTTATTAAGTATACGCAATACTTATAAAAATCTACGAGAATTCATCTTTTTTTGCCAATATTCTGTCATTATGTTGCGCGAATGGTCATTTATGCGCAACAATTAAGAAGATTGTTGCGTAGAGGCGGTAGAGAGAGGATTTACTTATGTCAGAAGCTGATGGAGTTGTCTACATCAGCTCCGAACCAGTTAGGCAAGCCGCAGACTGTGCACAGTCCTTCACGTTATCGGTACAATGACAAGTGGTTTTTCCGGTTTTTTGAATGCATCAAAATAATTCGAAGGAGTATTAAAGACGGAAGCTAGTAACTCATTAGAGTATGAACCGATGACCTCACCTATCCCAAGATAATCCGGTTCACTATCGCTAAAGAAGGCAATGACTTCAACCGGATCTGGGCCGATATTTTCGATGTTGTGAAAATGGGAAGCAGGCGCAAATGCTCCTTCACCTTCAGAAACCTCTAAGACATCCATCTGACCATCAGGCGAAAGGACTGTGATACGAGTTTTGCCTTTGACAATATAGACCAGTTCTCCGGCATTCGTATGCCAATGAGGTTCGACGATTCCTTTTGGATTTAATCCAAAGCCTAATATACCCAAACCTTCAAGAATCGGAAGATTTGTTTTTGTCCCTAACTGGACGTACCCACCTTTTGTCAAGATAGCTTTATGACTGCTTTCGATGTCGAACTTAAATTGACTTTGAGTAGGTACTGTTTGAGTCGTTTTTATTTGAGGAAGAATTTTGATGAGGTCGTCATTTTTTGTTTTTTTAAGTCCATCGATAAAATGTGTGCCAGTATTGAATGTGCTATTAAATACTGTATCTGAAATTGAGTAGACAGCCTTGGAAAGTCGCATCGTTTCTGGAGTTGTACTATTTAAAGCAAAATTGATGCTACTCACACCTTCATGTTTATTTTCAATGTGGTGGATATATCCTTTAGGTATAAAAAACATTTCCCCTTTTTTTACGATAAATGTTTCTACTTTATTGGGAGTACGAATTGCAACCAGAACATTTCCCCCTACACAGTAACCGATTTTATTTGCATTTGGATGCCATATGGGTTCGACAGAAGCATTTTTATTTAAGTTTAGATTTTCAAATGAAATATTGACTAATCCAGGGACTTCTTTTGAAGTGATGCAGGTGATATTGCCTGCTTCATAATTTTTTTGTGGCTTTATGGATTTAAGACTAAAAAAAAATTTGCTGGTCATAGCTAATCTCCATTTTATTTAAATCATTTATTCAATTACTCCCCAGATTAATAGAAAAAATAATGCGGAGTGGGATAATTAACATATATCAAATAAATATTTTCTTGTAACTGTTAATTATTTCTTGAATTTTTGTCTGGACAAAATACGTACAAAATGAGGAAAATGGAGGTTTCCCATAGCAACAATTAATAAGTTGTTTAAGATAGATATCTAGAGCCGAGAGGACATTAGGGGAAGCCGAGAGGACATTAGGGGACATTAAACATCAGTTGAAAAATTTATCTTAATTTTTTTTTGCCGTTGACTTAACTTATTTGTTTAGGTATATATCTGTGTTGATACTCGAGTATGACAGAAATTCGTTAAATAAAGGAGAGTTTTGCAATGTATGTATCAGAACGGTATTATTGGGATAGACTTCCTCCTCAACTTGACCAAAAACTTCCTAAATTACCAGTCGGTATCGGATTCCAAAACTGGAAAAAGTCGAATTTACCTCCAATGAGTAGTCATTTGCCTGGAATGATAAATCCAAATGCCAATCAACCCACAAAAAATGATCAACCCCTTAAAATACCCACAGAATTTGTATGCTCTATAACGAAAGAAATTATGCGAGATCCCGTATTCACTTTGGATGGGATAACGTATGAAAAATCGGCGATCACTGATTGGCTAAAAACTAACGATACTAGCCCACATACGGGTAAAAAACTTGAAAATAAGCAACTTATTCCGAACGTCAACTTGAAAAACCAAATTCAGCAATTCGTTCAAAATAACCAAGAAGCTTTCAAGAAAGAATTCGTGAACATGATTAAGGGGAATAATCTGAAAAAATTGGACATATTCCTTGGTCTGGGTCTCCAAGCTAACATGGAGATTAATGGGTATAGCCCTGTTTGTTACGCGATATTATACGAGCGAAATGACATTACTCAATTATTCTTAGCAAAGGGCGTTAGTACAAATTTGCCAGCTCTTGATTACAGTAAAGAACCAGAGCTCAACAGAGTGGTTAATTTCCGCAATCAAAAATTGAGAGCAACTGAGCCTTTCAAACTTTTCAAAAAAAAAATCCGATCTGATATGATTGCGCTTTATGAAAAACTTAAGACAATTAGTGAAATAACGAATTTATATAATAAATTGGATAACTTTATTTCTGCTTTTCAAATAAAAGGCCCATACGAGTTTAATAGGGAACACTTCGACAAATGCTTTCGGTTTAACAGATATGATGATTATGCAGATCTAACAACGCAATTTTCTCAATGGACAGAGTTGAGTCGTCTTCTTGGGTTTAAAGATGAGGATGTTGTACCGAATTCAGAAGGAAAGAGTGAACTTACTAATTTAAAAGAGAGAAAAATCCAACTTGAACTAAAACTTCCCACAGTACGTAAAGAGTTTGATTTATTAATGATTGCTTATGGTACAACTGAACTTCTTCTGGAAAAGAAATATAAATTTCCAGGGATAGACTTTTCAAGTTTAGAAAGCCTTTCCAATTCTAAAGATAAAACCACTTTAACACTTGAATCGGGGTCTAATAAATCGAGGGAATCAAGGAGTTATCAGAGATCTTGGGAATATGAATTTTTAGATGAATATAAATATAGAGACGTTTGTTATCCAAAATTAAATAAAATTATCGAAGAAATTAACTCTTTGACATATCAGATTGAGGTTTTAAAAAAATCTTCCCCTACAGAGAGTTGCTTAAAGTTAAACGTTTCCAACGCGCGTCTCGGCAAGTCTGACTGTCAGTCTTGTTTATACGCACTTAAGAATAAGCTAGAGAAGATCGCTTTTCCTGCTTGCAAAGAAAAAATTGCTGAGTACTCAGGGATTTGTCATGAATTAAACGAGTTACATAAACAAAGGAATTTATTTAAATTTAATGTAAAAGAATCTCAAGTTAAATTAATTCACTTAGCTGCATTTTTTGGACAACAAACCATCTTAAATGGATTAATAAGGAAAAACATAGATGTTAATGTAGTGGATGAATTTGGTTTTACTGCTCTCCATTGGGCTGCAATAAATAACCAAGGTCGTTGCATTGAAATTCTGCTTAACCATGAAGCTCTAGTAAAAAATGATCATTTAAATTGTACTTTCCATCATTATTGCGTCCCGGAAACTTTAAAAAATATTAACTTAAAGCCTAATTTACCTTTAGAATCAAAAAATAGGAAATTAGAAGAGAAACTGGAAGATCAAGAAATCCAATTAAAAATCTTGAAAGAAAATGTCGAAAAGTTAACAAATTTAGTTAGCCAGTTACTTCCAAGACCAGTTGGGTCTACGCCAAGAATCGAAGATTTTGCGCAGCCTCATCTTCTGGGCGTCCCACCAAGCTTGGGTAAATCGTAGCGGCATGCCTAGCAGCTGCTATGACTCTACCATCTATCCTCTCGTGAGCATCGTTCCATTTGCCTCCCCCGGGTCCTCTTTTACGAGAAACGGCGTAATGAAAAGTGTTGGTCGGGTGAATAATCGTTGCGTTTCGACGTAAAAATCATCAAGGCGAAAATCCATGTTCATTAAAGATTTATGATCAAGAAAACCATACCAATAATTGAAGTGACCCCGGAAAACTATAAAAACTTTTCCTGTGGGAAATGAGAATTAAATGAATATTTCAAAAGGGATGCAAAAGATGAAAAAGCTAAGGAATTTTATAAATATTTTGGTTTTATAGATTGTAACGATAGTGAATATTCGTTATTTTTACCCATAGCAACAATTAACAAGTTGTTTGAGATAGATACATGACTTCGTAACAAAATTCTGCCTCTTTTACATATCTTGCAGGTTAAGAAAACGCGCCTACATCCATATATATTACGTTTTCTTCATCTGCAAGATATGTCAAAACCTTCTTAGTCTTTATTTCGAGGCTATTAAATATAACGATCGCTATCAATCGGCAACGGTAAATATTTAATAGGAGTGTCTATTTTCTGAGGCTGCATTTGCTGTTGAGTATGGTTTACGGCGGTGTTAAAAATAGCGTTTATTATATTTGAGTTTAATCCTATTGAATTTTCAAAACAATTTTTTATGTCATTCTTATCGTAAAATGAAGCATATGCAAAGAAATTTGCTATATCCTTTAGTTCAAGCCATATATTAACTAGATCAGTTCTATTCATTTTTATCTCACGCATAAATGCGGATAGCAATTCTTGCTCTGAAGGACAAGTATATTTAGAAATTGGATTCATTTTATTTCTCCTAATTATGTTAAATTTTTTTTTGATTTAATAAAAATACAAAAAATTTGGTTAGTCGGTCTCTTGGACATTGTTATTTTATATTCAATATTTATTGTATGCAATAGAAAAAACAGAACTTTAAAAGTTTTGATGTTTTGGTAGGGTGCAATTAAAAGTGCAAGGTTAGACTCTGCTCAATAAAATCTGCAATATACTTGCATAATATTCCTGAATCTGGAAAAATTGTAATTTAAACTGTGAGGCAACTATGAATTTTAATTTTAACTTTTTTGGTAGTGAAAATAAAACAAATCCAATAGATATCAATTCAGCAATTTTTAAAAGCAATCAGCTGACAATCGAACGGGTTAAGGGCTATAAAAAACAGGGTTTAAAGGTAAATCTTTTCATTGGAAGGACGCCTAACGAGCCGCTACCTCAAAAGGATGATGCCTTATGGATTTCTTTATCGATTGAGCGAGAGCCAGCGTCTTTAAATTGTACTAAAGACTATAATTTGCACTTGATCATTAACTGCAACAATAAGGAAGAAATGAAGACGATTCAGGGAGTATTTGATCGGGTGGTTGTCGATCTTTCTACAAAGAAATTCTTTAAGCATCTTCCTTATATCTATGATGCTGTGCAGCCTGGAGGCGACCTTCTCATTGAAATGGATTCTGGCTGTCTTAAATATCCCTCTGAGATCGAAGAAGAAATTTTGCTCCTGAAAGCATCAAATACATATCGGAAAAAAACAGACATTTTTATAGCTAAATTTTTTAAGGAAAAATTAGACATCGATTTAGATCTCAAGAAAATACAATGCCATATCGCACAAGATCCCCAGGTGGCGAGCCAGGAAGCACGCATAAAGGAATTGCCCGAGTATAAAAAATGGGATGCTCGTCAAAAGCAGAGGGAATGGCCATGTGGAGCGCTGCTCCCATTTTTTAAGGATTTAGCAGAGGCGGAAGGGATCATCAATCCTGAAGATCTGCTCTGGGCAAAGCAAAAAGACGACGAAAGAAAAACTAGAACTGAGGAAATGGAGCAGTTTTTTGGCGAAGTCGAGCTACGCCACGAAAAATTCCCTTATGAAAATCAATATGATTACAAGGGCCAAAATCCCACGGAGTACTTTCACGCCCATGGGAAAAAAGCAATAGTTAAATGAATTGAGGCTATGTTCTCCTGTACACGAGAAACTTTCGCTCAATTATTCCTCCTCTGTGATCTCTGTGGTAAAAAAAAATCTACCACAGAGATCACAGAGAACACAGAGGAGGAATAATTGAGCGAAGAAGTGAACAAGGCTTGAATTGAGATACTTTGAAAAATCGAATCTCCTTCAAAAGCCGGAGAAGACAGCTTGATTTTTTTCAACTTGTTCTAGATCTAAACTCCAAATTTTTATTGTTTGAAAAATCGTAAGAATGTATGCTGAAGGAAACGATCCTCAGAGGGAAAAAGAATGGATAATGCTGCTGATATTTTAACCAATTGCTCGACATCTAATGGCATACTGGCTCTCGCACTTTTGATCATTGGGGGGGTGATATTTTTATGGAAACAAAATAAAGATAATAGAAATGAGACAAAGCTTGAAATAAAAGAAGTCAAGGAAGATATTAAAGTTCTTTCTAATAAAGTTTCAGATATCAACAAACGGATATATGGAGTTGAACAAAACTTCATACAAAAGAATGCTGTATACTAACCACTGACCAAAAAATCAAAAAAGCCGAATAAATCAATTATCTCACAATGCTTAAAAAGCATAAATCTTTTCTCAAAAAATTCGAGTTGAAAATGAGCAAAACGGGAGAATTCGGAGCTCGTGTAATAATCTAAATTTTGCAAAAGAAGTGACTAAGTGGTTATAGCCTGGATTATATTCATATCCAAAATTTCAATGTCTTGGATATTTGGTTTTGGATAGCGATTAAGTATATCATCAATAGTTAAACGTTCGCTGCTGGCTATATATTTTAGCCATCCACTTGCGTCATCTGATTGGTTGCACGTTACCCATTTACTAAAGTCGATGCGTTTTATGATGAACTCCGGCCTTGGAAGGTACAAGTGGTAGCCATCAAATTGATAGTGCCAAAAGTGGAATTTTTTTAAAGGATTTCCATTAAAATACTCGCCCTCAATTGGCTTCCAGATATGATTACGCAGCTTGCCATCAATAGAACAAATGCCATAGCAATTAAGGAGGTAGTTATTGAATCCTCTTTGAACCATTGAAACAAGAGGGTCGGTTTCTAATTTTTTAAACTCGGGACTTTCTAGCTCGCCGACGCCGAGTTCCTTAATAATAACTTCGCGATAATATGTATTGGCTTCCGGATCATCCTCATAATCTGTGGGTATGAATTCGCCATTTTTAAGCTTTTCGTAAGGTGAAATACCCTTTTTAGAGGCCCCTGAAAAGGGATAGTTTTTATTTTCTAGCCAAAACACTGCAAATGACTTTGCAAGATGGGGGTTTTTATCTTGTATTTTCAGAATTTGCTCAAAGAAATTTCGTCGGTTATAGAGGTTTGATTGACGCATGTCATATTCTATACTCATGGCATAAATTTTTCTACTGCATATATTGCGTATTTTAAATACCACTGCATCTCCACCACTACCTAACACACCCAAATTTTCAAATTTATTTAACAATTCGTTATGTGTAATCGTTCCAAGAATTGGAATGCCAAAATGGTCGTCTTCACTACAAGAAAAGCTGCAAGTTGGGCTAGCTTGAGCACCCGGAACAATGTTGGCAATCCTCGTTAAAAGGTTATCGACATTTTTAAAACCTTTATTTAAAATACTATAAACATGGTTACAAAAATTATATCCCCTATCAAACGATAAACTAAATCCTGCTTTCACAGTCTGCCAAGAACTTACTAGCAAGCCTGGATGATACATTTTAGCGATTTTTTTTCTCTTTTCAATTTTCTTATTCTTTCTATTAATAAACCTTCTAACCTTCCTAGTTAATTTATGTTTGTATAGAGGCTGATCTTGGAATACATGACTAGTATTAAATAGGCTAGTTACTTGATTTAGGTTGTTTGATATAATCTGAAAATTATTTGTTACACCAATTTGATCGCTCACATTAAAAGAAAATGACATAAAATTATTCTTGCATAGGTTAATAAATGGCAATGTTAAAGGTTTTACTAGGAAAGTTCAACAAAAATCATAATTTTCATCATAATTTTTATGTTGCAATTTAAAAGCTTCTCTCGTACAATAAAAAAAAATATCCAAGACTCACCCTTATTTTTTACTCATTTATTTTTCGAGGCTATTCATGACTGTTCATGAATTAAAGTATTTATTCCTTATTTTCATTGTGTTCATTGCCGCGTGCATTGAGACAGACATTTACTTGCCGGCTTTCCCGGATATGATGATCTATTTTTCAGTGTCGGAGGAAGCGATCCAAAAGCTACTGACCTGGAACTTTATAGGCATCTGTCTTTCCTGTCCATTTTATGGACCGATTTCGGATGCTATTGGCAGGAAAAAGCCACTCTTGGTGGCTCTAGGGCTATTTCTTGTCGGCAGCTTGATGACGTTATTGTCAGATAGCTTTGCCGTGATGCTCTGGGGACGTTTTCTGCAAGGGCTGGGAAGTGGCGGCTGCTTTACTTTGGGGACCGCGATCATTTTCGACGCTTTCGAAGGAGACAAAGCTGTGCGCGCTACGAACAAACTCAACTCCAGCATTCCCTTCATCATGGCAGGGGCTCCTCTTTTGGGCGGCTACTTGAACCAGGCGTATGACTTCCGCGCCAACTTTGTCGCTATCGCTGTCTTTGTGCTGATCAGTTTGGTGATCTCCGCCTTCTTCTTCGAAGAGACACTGCCGCAAGAGAAGCGATCTCCATTAAGTGTAGACAAAATGACATCCGATTTCAAACGCGTCTTCTGCTGCCTTCCATTCTGGCAGGTGACCGTTGTCGTTAGCGTTCTCATCGGCGGCTATATTGCCTTTCTTTCAGGAAGCACCCTCCTTTTTGTCGGAGAGATGGGGGTCAGCAAGCAAGCCCTTCCTCTGTTCCAAGCGGCCCTATTGGGATCGTGGCTAGTCGCCAGCTTGACATTCACTCGAGCCATCAAGCGCTGGGGCACTGGAGCGGTCAAACGTACCGGCATTACCATCACCGTCGTCAGCGGCGCCGCCTTAGCGCTCGCTGCCTTCTTGATGCCTGAAGATCCCTATCTAGTGACGAGCACCATGTTCCTCTATGTCTTTGGAGTCAACTGGGCACAGAGCCTCTACTTCCCTGAAGGGATGCAGCTGCTCCCAGATATCAAAGGGATCACCGCCAGCGTTCTCACCAGCGCGCGCCTCTTCCTCACCGCCCTCATCGTAGGGATCACCAGCAGCTGCTATGACTCCACCATCTATCCCCTCGCGGTGATGATCGTTAGCATCATTCTCATTTGCCTTCCCCTGGTCCTCTTTTACGAGAAACGGCGTAATGAAGTTTTGATCGGATGAATAATCCTTGCGTTGCAGCGGCGTAAAAATCATCAAGGCGAAAATCCATGTTAATTTATGGCCAAATGTCCCCAATAATATAAGTTTTGGCCACTTATCATCGATAATCGGCCAAAACGTGTGGTTTTTTGATAGTTATGGCCACTTATCATCAATATTATCCTGCAGAGGTCTCCAATATTGTTTCTCTTCAATTCCTAGCATTTGTTTACATTTGGAGAGGCAATCTTCATGTTTGCTGACATTATCTTAATTCAAAATAAGGAATTTTCATGATTTCATTTAAAGTAGGATATATATTCGATTTCTGTAGCACTTCAAGTCTTCCATTGAATTTGCTAATTATGGAGATCATAGCCAAGTTTAATGACATAAACATTTTACTCATTTTGTGATTATCACTTATTGACTCATTTTTCATTTGATGTAATGAACGAGCTACTTCATACGCTTGGTCCATTATATTCGTAAGTTTTTGTCTAACTACCGTAAATTCATTATCTTCACAGTTTAACTTTATTTCGTTTATTTTTAATTTCAAATTTTTTAATTCAAACATTTTTTCGTAAAATGACTTAAATTGTTCCCTTTTTTGGGGCCAATTCTGAATTTTATTTATTTTCGTATCAATTTTGGAGCTAATCTCTGAAAACATACCTATGCTTTCTTTTTTCAACTCTTCGATTTCTTCATCAGCAAATTTTTCATATTCAGCAATATCATTAAAATTTTTCATCTTTTTAAAAGCTTCGGCAGATTGCTTTAAAACTCTAGAAATTAATTCATTTTGCATAGAAAGAATATGTTCGTCTATAGCCTTATTGATTTTTGATGTGTGATAATTTCCATCATTTAGCTTTAAATTATTAACTCGATTGATTTGCTCTTTGCATTTTTCTTTAAAGACATTAAGATCTTGAATTTTCTTTAACTCTTCAAAGTTTATAATTTCATTTTTTAGTTTTTTGTCTGAAAGAAAGCAGTTAGCCTCTAAAATACAGTCAGCGATCTTTGTATTAGAAGTTATACATTGGTAGCTGGGATCGGGAGTTTTAATGATTGACGAACTTAGATTTTTAATTTCATCATTTATTCGTTTCTCTAATTCATTTAAATCATTTATAGCCTTAATTTGAATAAAATCTCTTGTAAATTTGTTAGTGCATATTTTTGCTAAATTAATTTTGAATTCAATGATAAGATCTTTTATTTTGTCTCTTATGTCTACAGCTTGGCTGGAAGAACAATTTTTATTTAAGTTGGCTAAAAGAGTTTCTAGTTTTTGAACTTCTAGTAAAAAAATATCTTTAAATTCTGCTACATCGCTAGATCTATATATTTTAAAAAGGCATTCTCTTGATTCTTCGATTTGAAGATCTGTCTCTTTACAAAGTTGTTTTATAGCATTCCCTTCAGAAGATTGAATACTATTTGAAATAATTTTAGGAGCACTTATGTCCTCACCGTCATTTTGAGAATTTTTTTGATCTAATAGAACTCTTTCTTCGTCTAAAAGTTTCAGCTGGCAGATTCTTTCGTTTCTAGCGCGATGAGCTAAGAAATGAAAAGTAATTAGTGAAATTAAAGCAATAGACTTAAATCCCAAAGTGGCCGGAAATGCTATAGAGCCGAACGTAACCGCGCCCACACTTAGCAAAATAGACAATGCGACAACTTTTACTTTGGTGAATATACTTAAAGATGTTATTTTTTGATGGTTATCGTCAGTTTTAAAACGAATTGAAAATGGACTAGTAAGACTAGATATTATATTAGTCATTTGGTTACCTCTTTTTTTACAACCATATCATAATTTATATAAAGTTATCAAGGAATATCTAATTTAATGTTAGCGCAAGTCACTGCCTTTATTCTTTTAAATAATTATCCATTTTTCCAAGAACTTGAAGAAATAACTCTTTTCCCCATGCAGCTAACGTGTGCTGTTCTCTCAAAACAACAAATTTTTCCACGTCTTTCTTTGCTATTTCCCAATCAATAGAATTGATTTTTTTTCTTAGATGATCGATTACCCACTCTTCCGAAATGGGGACGACACTCCTCTGATAAGGTCCACATTGCTCTAAAGCAGCTTTAAGAAGCATCGAATTTATCTTGGTTTTTTTTTGGACATACCACAGAAAATCATACCAATCTCTCCCTTTAATGTACTCTCTGCATAATAGAGCGTGACATTTTCTGGCAAATAAACTTTCAATATCCTGAGTGACAATCGAAAAGGGATAAGGATATTGCAAATAATGCGTATTGTAAGAACTTCCTGATGGTGGGTTTATGTCGATTTCAAGCTTAATTAAAATTTTTTGAATGTCTGATTGGCGTCTATTAAACTTTAAATTGAGAACCTGCCCGAAGGAATCTTCTTTTAAAAAGGCTTTCTTAACACTCCCTTCAATTTGAGTGCGATCCACGGCTTCACAATGTAAACCAAATGATTCAAATTCCGTTTGAATAGCGGATAAATAGGAGTCCCATTTAAATCCTTGTGAAGGGAATGTAAGCACAAAATCTAAATCTTCTGAAAACCGTCGTAACTGATAAAGAATGCGAAGACAAGTTCCTCCTTGAAATGCTGCATGCTTAAAAAAATCAGCTCTGGAAAGTCCTGCCAAGGCGATCTCTTGGCAAATTTCTTTAATTGCGTTTTCTTCTTCAATTTTGGATTGAATCGAATATTCCTTTAATCGCTCCTGAATAATTTCCAGTGTCATGCCGTATATAGTTCCATATAAAATTGATTAAGAATTTTTCGCGTTCGTAAGCTGGAATAGTTTTCTGAAAGATAGCGAAGAAGTTCTATGTTTGAAGAAGTTAGGGTTTCCCGTTCTATTCGTAGATCTTCCGAGAATTGGGTCAAATTTTCCCATGTTTTATAACGACTATAGATCATATCCGCAACGGCTTTCCATGGCTGAGCGATCAAATAACAGCCACTATCCTCTTGGACATAATGAAGTCCCATAGAAAAGGCGTCAATAGGGATATGCTCAAAGGAGAAAATACCAATCGGCGTGGTGACTGACTTCCCTTTTTTGCTGCATGCGCTCGAGATTACGTATACGGCTTCAGGAATCCATCCATAATAACTTAATGCCGATTCGAAACTAACATAGGATGGGCCCCAAATGAGTTGAGCTAATTCGAATGTGTCCGGAAGTTTTTGCCTAAATGCTTGAGTAATAAGATAGACATCATTGCGCAATCTTATGAGTATTCCTTCCTTATAGGATCTCTTAATGATTGCGTGACGAGAGTCGTAACTTTTTAAGAATAACGGACAAATCAGTGCCGGTGATATAACTTTTAGGCCATTTTATCAGTAATTCAATTAAATCTCTTTTCATTTTTTCTCCTAAAATTGTCAAAAAGTGACAATCTCTGTCCTAAAAATAAGATTTCTTAAATTTTATGTCAAACTTTAAAAGTTTTGAATTTTTGGTCGGATGAATCATCCTTGCATTGCAGTGGCGTAAAAATCATCAAGACAAACCTCCGTCACGACCTTTTGAGGAGTTATGGTTTTCCCCATTGGTAAAGATTTTTAGGAAGATGATAACGGTAATAGATTTCACGAAATGCTTTTTCAAATAAGTCATCTCCTGGGGCATTAAAAGGAACAATGACCCTATCTTGATAATTTATTCGTTCTCATGGAGGTATTTGAATACCTGGAAATTTGTGGGATCGGCGAGCAAAAGCTTTCAGAATTAAGGCTTGAGGCTGGCGTAGATATATTCTTAATTTATTAATGTGATCAATGATCATATCTCCGCTCTCGAAAAATACGCTAGAAAAACCCAAGTGAAGTATCTAGAGATCCTATTTCGACCAAAACCTTTTCCAGATCCAAAATATGTGACTTCTAAAAATTTTTGGAGTGCGCGTGGCTTTGCCACCGCAGAACGCAGCCTCTATACGAGTCATGCCGGCAGACGTAGCCTCGATAGAACTCAAGCAAGTTTTCTAAACCGCTACAACAAAGGAGAATTCAAATTGTAACAACGATAGTATGAGTTAATGGAGGCAACGTCTACCGGCAGACTCGTATAGAGGCTGCGTTCTGCGGTGGCAAAGCCACGCGCACTCCAAAAATTTTTTGGATGTTATGATCAAAGATGCATACTTAATTAGAAGTCAGATACCTGTAAGATCCCTTAGCTAGAACGTAAAAAAGAGGTTTTTCAGCGTATTACAGGCACTAAAAAAACTATATTTATTACGATGATAACACCTTACGGAGTTGTAAAAAATGAACACTCTATTGGTCTTATTGATCAGCAGCTTACAATGGATGATTTGTTTTAAGACGGTATGAACTCTATTGTTCCACACCATCAGGCTCTTGTTCACATGGACATGGGCACGAAGTTAATGCGTCTTTTTTTAAATCTACGATGATAACATCTTCATACTCATGTATGTCAGATAAATTACTACACAGCCCCAAAGTAATCCACATGTCGTAAATCATTTCTTTATCTTTCTTATCCCATGATGAAATGTGCCTAACTATCTGATGTTTCTTTGTATATTCATATTTTGGTAAAGATGGATCTAGTGAATTATATAAATCATAATCTTCCAGTCCTTTCTCTTTATTATCTACCATTGAATGACAGCACCAACGAAACTTTACAGCTTCGCAAAGGTCTTTTTTCAAAATTGTTGGGCAATTAATTGCAATATTCAAGTCCTGAATAGCTTTGTGCCATTCTCTTTTTTGCATATGTGCTTTTGCTCGATCTATAAAAATAAATATATGAGATTGTTCGTTCTCATTTTCATTTTGTATAGCATCTATAGCCAATGTGAATTTATAGATTGCTTGATTAAAGTCGTTAGCCTTATGATGATTAAGCCCTGAAATCCAATGTCCTTCCCATGTATCAACATCTGCACAGGCATTAGCACATAATAAAACGCACATTAACAATATTCTTTTCATATTTCCTTTTGGTGTTTATTTTTTTGAATTCAATGTTTTCAAAACTCCTCGTCATGCTGAATGTGTACGCCACTTGCGTACGACTATCATGAATTCTTCAAACAATAACTTCTATAAATGGAGGTCGATCTCTTCATTCATCATTCGCTTTTATTGTTATCATCTGATCAATTGCTTGTACAGGAAAATTTCATGAAAGCCATTCCTGCTGCGCGGGAAATAAGTTTTTTAGAGCTTATTCTTTCAATTATAATATTAACCCTCAAACTAACCGACCAAAACCTTGCCATTTCTCCCCCCCCCCCATTTCCGGATCCAAAATACGTGACTTCTAATTAAGTATGCACCTTTGATCATAACATCCAAAAAATTTTTGGAGTGCGCGTGGCTTTGCCACCGCAGAACGTAGCCTCTATACGAGTCATGCCGGTAGACGTAGCCTCGATAGAACTCAAGCAAGTTTTCTAAACCGCTACAACAAAGGAGAATTCAAATTGTAACAACGATAGTATGAGTTAATGGAGGCAACGTCTACCGGCATGACTCGTATAGAGGCTCCGTTCTGCGGTGGCAAAGCCACGCGCACTCCAAAAATTTTTTAGAAGTCACATATTTTGGATCCCATCAGAAATGGGGGGAAGAAATGACAAAGATTTTGGTCAAAAACGTCGTTTCGTTTCTCCCCAGGTCAGGCACCACTGGCAAGCCGCGAATTTAGAGCACAAAAAAATCAAACGTTAAATCTCTTTTATGAAAGCAACTCTTTGGAAACAGCAGAAAAAAGTGTCTCTGAAATAGGTTGCCAATGTTGATAGAGTTCCTCTGTTGTTGGGAGTTGTTGCCGGTCACGAAATAACCAGAGGGCGTAATCGTTGTACAGTGATGAAAAGGCCGAGCCCTCCAAGCTTGAACGCATACTTTTAGCAAAATGATCAGGATCGCCTTTTAAGAGATCTGGAACCCATTCAGGAATCATCGGAGAGGGTGATTGCATGCCAGTAAAGTAATAATCTAAAAACAGTGTCATCTGTAATCCAATCTCATCCAGAGGGAATATAAAAGGCTTTACATCTTTGGACGAGATCAATTGAGGCTTAATCGAGAGATCAAATTTTTTAATTGCCAAACATAAGATCAAGTACTGTGGCCATACTTTAAGAATGCTCACTAAGTCTCGCTTCTGGTGAACAATAAGGCCTTGCAAAGAAACCTCTTTAAGAGTCCCCACAATTTTAATATGTTTGTATCGTTCACTGAAATCTAGATATAAAGGAGGAATCTCCCATCCTCCATCTTTATCTAACATTGGCCTTTCGCAATGTTCAGACAAAATAAGAGGTCGGATTTTCAAAGGCTCAACCTGATTTTGAGCAAAGTTAAGGTGCATTTTATCGATCTCGTCGATCATCCCTTCAGATGAAAGCTTTTTAAAGAGTCCTCTTGGAAGCTTTCCTGTTTTAGAGGCCTTGTTTAGAAGGTTTAGGGCAGGTATCTTGATTCCTTCCATTCTAAGTTGATACTTATCTAAGCCATTTAAGGAGAAAGGTTCTTCATTGTGGATCTGATTGCGGTCACTGGCATCGAGATAGATATTTAAGGATTTGTTGAAGTACGCTTTTAGAGGGTTTGCAGCAAAATTCCCTAGCTCTTTTACAGTCAACACATCCTTATCAATGACGGAGTGATCCCTGGAATTTAAAACAGAGAAATTTGGGATAAAGCGGTGAGCATTTTTCTTACTTTTTTGGTAGTGGGCTTGCGCTAAGCGATAATGGTTTTGGATGTAAGTCGGGAAAAGAGTATTTGAAAAATACCTTCGATTGAATGAATCGAAAGGATGTTTGTGCACACAATGGTTTGAGGGCACTTTGTTGCCAAATTGATAGCCCGAATCCAGATAACTTAGTAATTCTTGGACCAACAGAGAAGGGGAGAGTTCTCTAGAATCTTCAAATGAATATCCCACATAGGATAGTATAAAATAGCGGCGCGCAGACAAAAGGGCTTCTAGAAAAAGATATCGATCGAAGTCAGTTTGTGATGGAGAATAGTCTGCTTCAGGATGTATGTGCATTTCATTGAGTGAAAAGGGGATTTCTTTTCGAGGGAAAGCCCCTTCATCCATGCCGATTAACACGACAATTTTAGCCGGTAAAGCTCTCATGGGAAGAAGTGAGCAGAATCGGACTCCCTGTAAATGAGCTTCACGATAGGAAGAGGCTTCATTTTTTAAAGATTTTTCAAGTTGGAAATGGATGGTTTCAAAAGAATAACATTCATCTTTGACTAAGTTCGCTGCTGAAGCTAATTTCCATAAGTGGCTCGATAGAGACGCATCGCACTTCCCTTCTTCTTTATTAGAGATGTCTACTTGAAGATAATTTTCTTTCAATTTTTCCAAATAGGCAGCCCACTTCAGAAGTTCCATTTGGGTGCCGTTAGAAAGAGGTTTTAAATCTTTTTGTAGGTTTTTTATAAGAGAGATCCATTTAGCCAGCAGTTCAGCTTGTGAGGTCTCCATTTCGTCTATAGGTGGAACAAAACAATGCGTTTCATGATTGAGTCCTGCGGGTTCGATGGCTAATGCCGTCACTAAACGACTCATGCTATATTCCCATGTGCCTGCCGGATTCGTATCGATGAGTTGACAGCTACCGTGGTCCCCTTCTAAGAGCTCGTTGCGGTGTTGGGTGCTCAGTCCCCAGTGAGCTCCAGACTGTTGTACCCATGTGCGGATCTGTTGGATGTCGTCTAGAGAAAAACCTTGTTTGCATTGGAATTCAGGATATTCAAGGAGCTGAAGCAAATCATCTGCCTCCCAGCGACTAGAAGCGAGCGATAATAAATGCAGAAAGCCTTGGAGTAACGAACTTTTGGCAAGTTGTTGCATTTCGACTATTTGAAAATCTAAATGGCTTTCTTCGGATCCGAAAATGCTACAGATCATCGATTCATAAAGCATGAGATCGGGCGCCATTACAATAATATCAGAAGGTGTGATGGGGTCCTCATCCTTGGCGTGCTTGGTTAAGAGATGGAGCAGGGTGTTATATAGGATTTCAATTTCACGATATTTTGTGTATGCAACATGAATCTGTACAGAATGGTCATCTATTGAGAGTTGAATTTTCTCGTTCACATTTGCATTCCGTAAAAGCGTGATGTCACTTTGAACAGCTTGTAAAGTCATTAATACAGAATCAGATTGATCTAGGATAATGTCCGAAGGGAGCTCATCAATATAGTGTGGTGTTGTTTGAACAGCGCCTGGGATTTGGTAGCATTCGACAATTTGATCTGTGCTAGTTTCGATTTTAAGAGACATCTCACGACCCATTCTGCCAAAATTAGCAAGCAAACGGTTGCGTTCGCGCAAAAACAATTCGAGTGCTTGTTGCTGGGGTTTTGAGATCCCTTTTTTTTCCCAATAACGCTGTAGCTTGATTTTTTCCTTATCAGAACAAATATCACTCCAGAATGTTTGACAAGGGGAAAAGACAAAATAATTTAAAGAAATCGCACAAGCAATTTCCGAGAAAAATTGATGCACGCAGTCAGGAATAAAGCTTAAGCCAAAAACATGGATTTGCATATTCTTTAACGTCATTTTATTTGCTTGAATTTCCTTGCTGATCTGAGGAAGACGTTGATAGGCAAAACAAAGTTGAGGGTATTTGACTTTGAGATCTTTCCATAGCTGTTCCTGCCAGCATTTAGAGAAGAGTGAATTTTCCCATGATTCCAGCATCTTGCACCCGTGTCGACCATATTGTAAAAACAAGCTGGACAATCTACTACAAAGTGCAGTCAACCTCGACTGAGCTTTTTTGTTATTTTTCGAAGAGGTTCTTAAGTGATGGAAAAGAGGATTCCAAATAGCTTGTTCCTCTGTGTTAAGGTTTGAACGCAGTGCGATCTTTTTAGAGATAAGAACTTCAAGAATTAGAGAAAGCTCCATTTCATTTGGGATGAATTCATTGCGGTCGGCGTCTGTTGAAAGGCGAATGAGGTCAAGAGCGCGATCAAGATAGCAAATCTCAAGTCCTGCAGCAATATTACAATCCGGATCTGTTGCAAGTTTCAAGAGAAGCCACGATTTCATAGCAGGACTTGGCACGATGATAAGACGCCGAGCAAATGGAGAACTGCTTTTTTTAAAGAGCTCTACTTTTAAGCCTTCATAGAGTATTTCTACGCGGTTGCTGGAAAGAACATTTAATCGTTTCATGTGGATGGATGTATTGATGATGTTGAAAGGAAATCAAGGAGTTGAGAATAGGTAGGTAAATAAGGGATAAAGCGATAGGTTTTCAATTCCGGATCAAACCATCCTGTTCGAATTTCATCTTGATTGACGAGGGCAATGAAATGGGCCTGTAAGTAATGGTTATATCCGACAACCTGGTTTACCATCTTATCTGTTAACTTTATCGCTTTGCATTCGATTAATAATAAAGGATAGAGCTCCTCGGCAGAGTGAACCCCTTTAGCATAACAGATCACATCTGCCCTACGCTGGGGCAACTTCTTGCCAAAACATCGAAGATGAGGAATTTGGGTCAGTTCCTTTTCGACAGCAATCAACGTTGCAGGGAACCCTAACTGATCGATTAGGTCACAAAGCAGCTGCACCCTTACTTGTTCTTCAGGAAGTGCAGATACAGCTGCTTTGCGTATAGGACATCTCAAAGTGAAGTTCATGTTTACTCAGGTTCGATGATGCCAAGATGGCCGTCCTTACGACGATAGATGACCTTGAGTTTTCGATCTTCTTCTGAGCGAAAGACGATAAACGGATCTCCGGAGAGCTCTATTTTCATAATAGCTTCATTTCGATTAAGCATCTTTAGAGGGCGACTCTCCTCGCTGACGATTTCGTGAGGAATATAATTTTCAATCAGTTTCGACGCATTTTCAGATAATATCTCATCGTTCAAGACATCAATTTCTTCCTCTGAAGCATAAATTTTTTCCTTGATGTTCACAGAGTTATTTTTTTTAATCTGGTGGTCTTGGATACGTTGTTTGTAGCGACGCAATTGTGCCTTGAGTTTATCGACAGCTTTGTCGATGGATGCATACATATTATCGCTGGAAGCAGAGCTTCTGATGACAATAGAATCGACTTTTATCGTGATGTCAACCCGATGATCAAGCTTTTGAATATCCATTTCAACGAAGACATCAAGTACTCGGTCAAAATGGCGTTCAATTTTAGAGATTTTTTCAATCGCATATTTTTCCATTCCGTCAGTTATTTGAACGTTTCGTCCAGTAACTGTTATATCATAAGTATCGTCTATAAATTTTTCGGCAACGGCTTTGCGGCTCATAGATACCTCAATAACTAAGTTGGAATAAGGTCCTCTTTGGGCTTCGATCCGCCCAATGGATTATTGTAAGTCTTTCTCCTCCCATAATTTTATGATATCATTTTTTCTTTTTTTTGGGTTTCTCTTCACTCATCAAATTGATAGGTTTTGGACTTTTGAGAGATTTTTCTTTTTCCATCTCTTTTTTGGTTTTTTCAGATGAGGGGATGAAAAAAAGTTTTGGGATTCCTACTGGAGGAAGTGGGATTATACTAGGATCTTGTAAAACAAATTTATGATAATCATTGCTAAAAACAGGATCAACCATAACATACCTCAGGTAGTGATAATTAAACCCTAGCTGTTATTTGTATTATATCATATTTAACTTTTTACTCCACAGAAATGATAAAATAGGCAGAAAAGGCAAAGTTGTTATTTGGGCGTTTAATTCCGTGAAGCGTAACTTCGTGTCCTACGCTATCATGAAGATTGACGCGTGTGCTGTAAAGGTAGGCAATAGGAAGAGCCGTTGAAGAACTAATCAATAAATAATCTCCAGGCTTGTTTTTCACAGTGCGAGAATATGGTTCTATCACTCCTCGCAAAGTGAATGCATCACCGAATTGGTTTTCATAAAAGTCTTGCGGAGATCCAGACCCATTTTTTGCTGACCACGTGTCATATAACGATTGTTCAATAGGAACCCATGTAGCCATCTTAGCGGTCATGGCATTCACGTTGAAGGGATCGTTCCAATTAGGTATTTTTAAGTCATTACCACCCACTTCAGAATGATCATCAAGTGAATTCATAACAGTTTTCACAGGCTCTACAATTTCATTTGCTGGAGTTTCTTCTATTTTAGGCTGAATTTGAGGTGGAATAGAGGAAATGAGCTTAGCAGTGATTGCGCTTTGAGCCGTTTCGGCTTTGATAGCTCTGGCTTCCAAATGGGAAATTTTTTTTTCTAGATAAATTTCTTGAATATTTGCAAGTAGTTCCTTCGCTCGTTCTACACATTGAGGGAAGTCGGTGTATTCTTTAATAACTGTATTGAGGTGAGAAATGGCCTTGTTGAGGTGGATGTTTTGATAGTCTTTCTTAAGTTCTGCTTCACTTATTAAATGCGCAGAGCTGAGTAGCGTAGTGACTTCGGTGCGTCGTTTTTGTATTTCTGCCATCATGGATGGCGAACCTATATTTTCTACATATTCTTTACAGACATAAAATCGAGTTGATGCCGGAGGAGTTATTTCCAGCCATTTGCTGCTCAAAGGGCTAATGATTCCATCAACACGGTCGCCGGTATTGAGTTGTGCAATGACTGGGGCCTCTAGAGCAGGCTCCAGGCGTACATTGACACGATTACCTTCTACGATGTTGTCCAAAACAAAAGTTCGAAAAATATAAGCATGGGTATCTGCTGGAGGCAATATAACATAGAATTCATTAGCTTCCCCTACAACGTTCAAAAGATCATCGCGAGAAAATTCACTTAAAATTGGGGCTTCTAAGCTAGGTTGTAGACGCATTCTCACTTTGTTTCTTGTGATTTTCCCTGTAAAAGGTTCGTAGGGACGATCGACTTTAGTAGAGTTGGAGGATGATTCCTCTTTGGTTGGTTTAATCTTGACTTCGACGGTTTCTGTATAATTGAGATGGTTTCCATCTAAGTGTTGTAGAGGTAATATAAGCAAGGCCGAAGTGAAAAAGAAATTACGCATAAAATCTCTCTATAGAAGGGTAGATTAAGGAGGCAATGTTAAAAATGTGATTTTAGTGATTTTCTTCATTTATGACAAGAGAGGCTTGGAAAATTGCGACAATTGCGTTTTATCCTTGACAATTAACAATTTTTCCATAAAATTTTTTGTAACGGGACTTCTTTGCACAAGTGTAAGGATTAAAATTTTTAGGACAGCGATGAAAAAACAATTTGAAAACTCACAAAAAAACGCAGCATTATCAGTTCTTAGGTCAGAAGAAGACTTAGACGGCAATCGTGTCATAGAGTGGATTTCCCGTTATGGGGAAAAGCTTCTTTATAGTATCTTGATCATTTTCTCTTTGCTTTTTTTAGGGTATGCATGGCAATCGGGAACCTCTACAAAAATGAAAGGGGATTACCAAGCAGCTTCTAACGAATTCCAAGCTTTCCAGAATAGCGCAAAGTTAGGTCAAACAAAGGAAATGGATGAAGCTTATCAAAGGCTGGCTCTCATCATGGATAAATTGCCGGATTTACACGCGAAATATGACGGAACCCTAGCGCAAACATTCATCGATTTAAATGATATTAAACGTTCAATG
This sequence comes from uncultured Parachlamydiaceae bacterium, assembly GCA_963752155.1. GTDB lineage: Bacteria > Chlamydiota > Chlamydiia > Chlamydiales > Parachlamydiaceae > JACCRY01. The sequence goes on from CAVVXH010000002.1 coordinate 276,433, forward strand.
CCATTGGCTCTTTCGACCCTTCAGCGTGTAAGCAAGGATCAGCTTCCTTTCTACGATGAGTATGCTCGGATCACTCTTTTAATCGAGGAAGGTCAATATGCAAATGCCATTCAACGTTCCAATTCCTTACAGGAAAGATTAATTCAAAATTTACAGCAGTCAGAAGAGTCCAAAACTACATCTACCACTTCAGAACCAACCTTTGGCAGCCTTCTTTTTGCCTTTAATCTTTTACGGACAGCCTTTTTAGAGCAACAAGTAGGAGATACAACTAAGGAGCTTGAAAGTTGGAAAGAATGGAAAATGTATACTAGTTATACAAATAGACGCCCGCTTCCACCTGTCGATAGAAAAGCTTTCTTTACGATAGATCAGTTGTACAACGAAGGGGCTCTTTCTTTGGATGGTTATATTCAAACTCGAATTGAATCTTTAGAAAAGAAATAGAAGAATTGAAGATTATTAAACAAGATGTTATGTAAAGAAATGTGATATTTTGCTAGAATTAGTTGAATTTTGAGGTGTCCCGCTTTTAGAAATGCGGAGCCTGTCTCCCTGAAAATAGTGGAGCTTAAAGGGCCAAAAGGAGGTGACATGAGGCTATTATCGTGCTCGCAACCACAACCTTTGGGGATTTATAGAAGTAAAGTTATTAAGCTTACAACGGGCTGTTCTCGTTCGTTGTTAAGAATAGAAATTTTGAGCTGCCTTGCAAATAGGCAGATGGAGAATGATTGTGATTTCGCAACCTTGCTCATTAGGGCTTGAGGCTGAAGAAGAAGTTGATTTTGATCAGAAGGTTGAACAAACTTTAGAACTTCTTGTTAACAAGCGCTATAGTACTTCTTTGAAAGAGTCTTCAGATACAATGGCATCAGAAGATGTTATTGAACTGGGAGGCTTTCTAACAGTTTCTTTCTAGACGAAAGAAAAGAAAATCGAAAGCGATGCGGAAGTAAATCTCTGCATCGCTTTTTTTATACTAGGCTCGGTCATTATGTCAACCCCACATTCTATAGCCATTATTGGCGGAGGCGCAGCCGGTTTTTTTGGTAGCATTATTGCTGCGCAAAAAGCCCCAGGTAGCTCTGTGCATCTCTATGAAAAGACAAAGCAACCTTTGGCTAAAGTGCGTATTTCAGGTGGAGGAAGATGTAATGTTACTCATTCTTGCTTTGATCCGAACCAATTAGTTCAAAATTATCCGCGAGGAAATAAGGCTTTGCGCGGCCCTTTTTCTCGTTTTCAACCTTTAGATACAATTGAGTGGTTTAAAACTCAAGGTGTAGATCTTAAAACTGAAAGTGATGGAAGAATGTTTCCTATCACTGATAGTTCTGAAACAATAATTAGTTGCTTACTTCAGGCTGCACATAAACATGGAGTCAACGTTCATACCGGCATAGGATTAAATGCCATTATTCCGGTTCGATCGGGATTTGAACTTATATTAGGGAATGGTGAAACAGCCTTTTGCAATTGCTTGCTTTTAGCTTGCGGGAGTAACCCCAAAATTTGGGAACTTGTAAGGACATTAGGGCATACAATAGTTCCTCCTGTGCCTTCTTTATTTACATTCAATGTTCCTAATTCACCTTTAATTGAACTTGCAGGAATCTCTGTTTCTAAAGCTCATGTAAAAATCAAGGATTCCCCTTTTGAACAATTGGGTCCCTTGCTCATTACTCATTGGGGCTTTAGTGGGCCTGCAGTATTAAAGCTTTCCGCGTGGGGAGCTCGCTGGCTGAATGAAAAGCACTATAAGGGGAAAATCATTATTAATTGGCTGCCGGATTTTTCTCCGAAGGAACTCAAGGCCTTCTTCAATGACTTTAAAACTCGTTTTCCTGCTCGTTTGATCGTTAATGAAGGCCCTTTGGAACTTCCAAAAAATTTATGGAAAAAGCTCATTGATAAAGCAGGAATATCGATGACTTTACGGTGGTCTCATCTCTCTTTGGCGTTAGTGGAAAAACTTATAGAAGAGTTGTCGAGCTCTACTTTTGAGATAGACGGCAAGAGTACCTATAAGGATGAATTTGTAACCTGCGGAGGAGTGGCCTTAGACGAAGTCAACTTTAAAACAATGGAAAGTAAGTTGCATCCCAATTTATTTTTTGCAGGAGAAATTCTCGATATTGATGGGGTGACCGGAGGATTTAATTTTCAAAATGCTTGGACGACCGGGTTTCTTGCTGGAACATCTATGGCTAAACTGGTATCATCAACGTAAATGCTCTTGCATAGACATGGATCCGACTCCATTATCTTCATAATATGAAATCCCGTTCTTTCCTCTTGAGAAATATATGCTCATTTAAGCATAATAAGATTAGGAAGACAAAGGACAACAAATGAAACGACTTTTCTGGATTGGATCGAGCCGCGAAGACCTCAAGGAATTCCCCGATGAAGTACAAGACGAAATGGGGCATGGCTTATATCTTGCGCAAATGGGTGATAGACATAACCATGCGAAAACTCTTAGCGGGTTAGGCAATGCCAAGGTGATCGAGCTTCGGGAAAACGACAGATCAGGAACCTATCGTGTCGTTTATACGGTTGAAATGGCTGATTTTATTTTTGTACTGCATGCCTTTCAGAAAAAATCCAAAAGTGGCATAGCAACTCCAAAACAAGAAATTGATTTGGTTAAGCGCCGCTTAAAAGAAGCTGATGCCCTGTATAAAGAATTAAAAGGAGAAAAGTAATTATGAAAAAAAAGATCGTATACGAAGAAAGCTCCGGAAACGTATTTGCTGATTTAGGTATTGAAAATCCTGAAGAAGCTTTAGCAAAATCCGAGCTAGCTCGTCAAATTACTAAACTTATTAAGAAGAAAAAACTCACTCAAAAACGAGCTGCTGAAATTTTAGGCATTGATCAACCCAAAATTTCTGCTTTGATTCGAGGAAGATTAAGAAGTTTTTCATTAGAACGTCTTATTCGTTTTCTAAATGAATTGGGACAAGATGTTAGTATCATGATCTAGTCCAGCCAAATCATGCTCAGAACGAGGTAGCACATGGATTGGAGAATCTTATTCAAACACTCGCATAGCTGCTTTAGGAAGATAAAAAAGGAAATACCTCAGGACGTTAGGTCAGTTATTAAAATTATTTACTAATTGAATAAAGCTGGAATACAACCCTATATAAGAACATGATTAGGATTTATTTGCTTAAGAAATTCTTCACAAGGCATGCAAAGAATTCCCTTTTCCATTAATGAGTAAGCACCTCGATAGAGTAAAACTGGTTTACATTCTGGATAATCTGTTTGAAAATGGAGTAGACTTCGAACATCTTTTGAATTTACTTTGCTGCCATTTTTTACTTCAATCGCCCAAAATCCATTTTCGCCATAGATGATAAAATCAACTTCTAAGCCTGCCTTTGTTCGCCAGTAAGCAATTTGGTATTTTCCTCGCGAATAATCACACCATGCCTTGAGATGCTGAAACACTAAACCTTCGAGAGCGAATCCATCGATTTCGGTGACAGCATCAAGCGGGCCTACACCTCGAAGAGCTCTGAAGACTCCCGCATCAAATAGATAAAATTTAGGATGAGCCACAAGTTCTCTACAAGCTCTTTTTGTAAAAACAGGAAGTTTATAGGCTAGTAAGAGGTCTAGGAGAATTTCAATATAATCCTCAACTGTATGTCGCTTAACTTCGCATTCTTCCGCAATATTTGTCACATTTATCATAGCAGCATGGGAAAAGGCAATGACAGCTAAGAATCGAGAAAAAGCTGAAAAATCTTTGACGATTCTTTCAAATTGCACCTCTTCTTGAATGTATAACGAGACGTAAGCATCCAAAACTTCTGCCGGATCTACAGAACCCCAGACGACAGGCAACATTCCCAATTGAAGCGCTTTTTTAAGATCAAATTGATCTTCCAATTCAATCGCCATAAATGGATTCATTGATCTCTTTATTGCTCTACCTGCCAGTAGATCTACTCCTGTTCGCTTAAGTTTCCGTGCGCTTGAGCCTGTTAGAATAAATTGAATTTCTCTCTTTTCTTCGATGATCGAGTGAATTACGGAGAGTAATTCCGGAACTTTTTGAATCTCGTCAATCATCACTATTTCAACATGTTGCGCAGCCAGTTGCTTTTTTAATATTTCTGGATTGGTTGCATACGTTCTAAAAATGTCAGGAAGCAATAGATCAATATATAGAGCCTTAGGATATTTTTTTTTAAGCCATGTGGATTTTCCCGTGCCACGTGGACCAAAGAGAAAATAGCTGCCTTTAGGTGGTGAAAAGACTCTAATGACTTCTTTCATGCTTAAATCCTTAAAAATTTTAGATTCAGTTTTAATCCTATGTTAAAAAAATGATGGATTTTTTTCAAGTTTAGTGAAAAAACGACGACTTTTTTCAGAAAAAATTTAAAAAACGACGCCTTTTTTCATTATGAAGGGGGATGAAGTATAGGAAAAATTAAACACAAAGCGAGACAGTTGCCTGTGGCGCCCCTTACAGGGAAATAACAAATTTTTAAAGCGCCTTGCCATTGGTTCCAGACCTGATATTCTGACATTTGCCTAAAATGACAACGTAATCTCCCAGGAGGGCAAATGTCAGAATATCAGGTCTGGAACCAAGGCCAGAACGTTACCTCTCAGAATTAAGTATCTTGTTATTAATTGAAAACAACGCTTCTTTCAGTTGCGTAAATCTTGTGGGTAATGTTCTGGCCTTGGTTCCAGACCTGACATTCTGACATTTGCCCTTTAGGAAGCAATGTTATCGCATCGGCAAATGTCAGAATATCAGGTCAGGCACCAATGGCAAGGCGCTTTAAAAATTTGTTATTTCCCAATAGGGGGCGCCACAGGCAACTGTCTCGCTTTGTGTTTAATTTTTCTTAGTATTCCGCATCAGCCGATTTTGTTATTCAGGAGTTAAAATTTCCTGCTAATTCTATTGATTTTTATTAAATTTTAAATTAAAATGATTACATACATTTTTTTATTTTAAGAGGTTTTAAGTGATAAATTCAGATATAAATATAGTAAAACTAAATAATTTTAATTTTTTAGAAAAACAATCTATAGAAAGTAATGTTGATTCATTTCACGAATTTTTGCCCTTCTCCTTTCTGGAATCTCAAACAGCAACCTTAAAAGAACATGTAGAAAAATTCCAGAAACTTCTTTTAAAAGGATCCAATTCAGCAGATGAAAAGATTATTACCTATGAAGAAAAACTTGAGAAGCTACTTCCATTATTTAAAAACAGATTAAATTTAAATGTTAATTTAAAGAATTATGGAAATAAACATTATAATCTAATAAATCTTGAACGTTTATTTTCACATTTAGAGTTAAAGGGGATTTTTTTGCCTATTCCGGTAGGTCTGGAAAGTGACCTTGTAGAAAGTTTTTTAAAATTAAGTAAACCTGAAATTTTTATTCAAAGGAATTTTTTAGCTGAAAAGGTTAAGGAGTATCGGCAAGCCTCTACATCATCTAACTTTTTTGATGATCCAGAAGTAAAAAAATCTCTCACTATAATCCAATTGGCTATAACGGAAGCTTTTTTTGAAAGTAAGGATCATACGAGCCATCCTCTGGTGACTAAAGCGATTGCCAAACAACTTGAGGGGATAAAACAAAGCCAAAGCTATCTTATGGTTCGGAGTACAGGAAGAGAAGACATAAGAGAAGACACGGATCAAAGTTCTAATGCTGGAGGAAATGTTAGCAAGGCATACGTATTACCGGACGAAGCGCCCTTTTTATCAGCAGTTGAGGAGGTTATCCATTCCTATTTCAGTGAAACTTCGCTTAAAAATTGCATCAATGCTGGACAAAATCCTTTTGAAGGAAAACCCGAACTTGCAGTAACGACGCAAGAGTTAAGTAGGGTGAGCCTGTAGGAGGTTCTACAGTTAAAGAACAAATCCCTATTTCTTTAGTTTTATATAGTTTGGTGCCGATCTATGTTAATGGCGAAAAATTTAGGGTAATGAAGGTTAGCGCTGTTCTCGGCCATGGGGAAGCTGTCGTCAATGATGAGGGGATAGGATGTGATACAGCTTTAATTCTCATCTCGGAATCTCATCCAGGGGAAATATATATCCGCTACAGCAATCAAGAAAAACCTTTTCGCTTAGGTCCCGTAGGGGATGAAAAAGGAAACATCTCTCTTAAATCCATTGAAAATCCTGAAGAGCTTAAGAGGGCTCCTATTCTTTCTAAGGAAATGTTGGGACGTCTTTACCACTTAGGCGTCATCACTGAAAAATTTTTCGACAATTGCCCAGTTGACATGGAAATTGTTATAAAAAATGGTTTGATCCACCCTGTGCAGGCTCGCAAGCTGAAAGAAAATATTCTACTTCCATCATATATTGACTTTGACAAAGTTTGTTTGCTTGAACCTTCTCCCATCGAAAAAGAAGTCAAGGTAGAAAGAATATTATCTGGCAAGGCTTCCGTGATATCGATCACTCACCCCGAACAAGTTTGCCATGCTTCAACTCTAGCCAGTGCTGTTAAAAATTATAACGCCGCAGTCCATCGCCTTGTCATTGTTGACCGTCCTGAATCAACAGAGTGTTCTCATGCGATCGCTCAATTCAATGAAGCGAATATTCCTTGTCTTTATGCAATCCATCCGGCAGATCTCTCCGCAATGGTTTCAGAAATTAGCGTAGAGAAACCTTTGGTGGTTTGCATTCAAACTCCAAGATTGTTTTTATGGAACTCTCAGAAGTCAAAGATGGAAAAATTTTTATTGGAAGGCTTTACGGAGCATCCAGCACAGATTCCTTCTTCACTCTTCATTTCAAAAACAATTCAGCAAGATCCTTTAGCTCGATTAGTCATTGCTGAAGATTTAAAGCGATTGTTGTTGGAGATTCGGACAGAAAAGTGTCACGAAGTCGTTTTAAAGAAAATAGAAGAACTCAAAAAAAGTTTCCATATTGCAGCTTTAAGATCAAAACGTAAAGCTCTTAAGGAAATAGTGAAAGGGCATTCGTTATTTCCTGACGACATCGAATCAGCCTATAAAATTCTCAAAGCAATTGAGAAAAGTGTCGATAGGGCATTTGAAGAGCTTGAAGGGGCCTGGAGAAATAAAGGCAACGGCGAAAGACTTAGAGTTTTATTTCATACTAAAGCATTAGAAGTTTGCCTTCTCGGAAGAACTAGAAAACATAATGCTCTGCATGAATATTCTGTTATGGATGCCTCCTCCATTTATGAGTCTGCTATGGCTCTTAACTCGTATCAAAAAATGTTTACCTATCCGGTACATTTGGCTGATATGGTGAGCGAAGGCTGGCAGTCTTCCGATGAAGGCATCAGAGAAGATTGGTTATCTTTTTTAAAAAAGATGGAACCTTTGATTGAAAATCAAACAATTCCTAAAGAGAAGATTGATCAACTTAAATTTCTTGTGAAAACGCTTAAAGAAACCCAACTGTTCTCCCCTTGGCTTACCCTTGAGTTTCCCAAAGTGCATGAGAGTCATCCAAAAGAAAAATTGATGCGCCTTCTTGCGACATTCCCTGACGGGGAGCATACCGCAGTTCATTATTGGATCGATAAGTTGGTTTCAATAAAAGCTATGAAGCAAAGAATAGGTCGTATGGCGACTCCTGAATTATTCAATGATGAATGGGAAAAACTAAGAAATTTTATCGCTCAATTCTCTCTTGGCAAGGAGGAATATTCTTTAGATGTACTTTTAAAAACACATTCCCCTGTGACATGTTCTATTGCTCTCAAGGCATTTCTTGAAGTCGTTGAATTAGTCGATTGCTCCATTAAAGCTATGAAAGGCAATCCTGATTGGCCAAGAGAACGAAAATTGATCGTTTTTAAGGAGATGCTCCGTTCATATCTAGATTTGTTAGAGAATTGCTTTTTAAAGCTATTAAATCCTGCAGAGCTCAAGCTGCATGAAAAATGGCCTCTTGAAGCTTATATAATGAAATTGCGAGAACTTTTGGATCTGATGCCTGTTGATGATCCGGCTTCTTTATTTGCTTCAAAAAATTTTAGTGTGTTTGCTGCGGTTTTGGGGCCCCATGCTTTCGATCGCCATTTTCCGAAGACCCTTGAAGATCTATTTACGTTGATCCATCAAAACTTTTTGATGGGATTATCGCATATTTATCAAAAGCAATATTCAGATCAAATGCTTTTAGATGCCCCCTTGCCGAACTTGCTCAAAGAGGCTATTGAAAGGATTCCTAAAATTGTACAGGAAAAATTAAATCTTTCGGGTGATAAATTGGAAAATGCCGTCCACCGCCTTGGAATAGAGATGACTCCTCAGGCCACCAATTTTATCTTAAATATTACCTTGCGCAACCATAGTGCAAAACTTGATATTTCTTATGATGCTATCAAAAAGTCGATCACGATTAAGACGTTTCTTCTTGGTGATGCTCGTAGAAGATGGGGGATGAATAAGGCGATTGTATCGTTATTACACGACCAGAAGATTCTCAATCAAAAAGAAGCTGCCTTCCTCAGTGCACAAGAAGTTTCATTTAGTTGGGAAATTAACGACGTAGAAGGTTTGGATATTGCTTTAGAAGAGTTGTTAGCGATTGCCAATAAAAGCCTCGTTGGGCGTGGTGTACGTCGTGATCCACAATTCATAGATCTATTAGAGAGAAGAAAATTGATGGAAACAGATCAAGATGTTGCGTCGTTAATCCATTTTGCAAAACAATCTTTCAAGACAGATGAATGGACTGCTAATGCAGGCTCTTTAAAAGTACTTTTAGCATTAGTTGAAAAGAAGCATGCTTTTCGAGTCGCTGAAAAATATGCGATAAAAGGGATGAAACATGAGGACCTCTTTGTGCGTAGATCCGCTCTCCAGCTTTTAGAAGGATTGGTTAATCAAGGGGAAGGATTAGAAACAGCTAAACAGTATGCTCTAAATGAAGTGCATACCCTTCAAAAGATTCCGGATCCGGATATAGATCTTCGTCTTTTTTCTTTGGATCTATGTAAAGCATTAGCTTTTGAAACATTAAAAAGAACTTCTGAGGATAAGCTATCTCCAGAAATTAACGAAAGATATTTAGCTCTAAGCAAGATTGAGGCTAAAATCTATTCCCTTGAAAATATAGTTGAGTTTTTAAAGGAAGCTATAAACGAGCTATATGAAGACGGAAAGGAAATCCCTCAGGAGTTAGGTCAGCTATTAAAATTATTTACTAATTGTTAAAGTATGGATGCGAGATAGTTGTCTCCGGCGCCCCTATCGGGAAATAACAAATTTTTAAAGCGCCTTGCCATTGGTGCCTGACCTGATATTCTGACATTTGCCTACAATGATAACGTAACCTCCCAGGAGGGCAAATGTCAGAATGTCAGGTCTGGAACCAAGGCCAAACGTTACCTCTTAGGATTAAGTATCTTGTTATTAATTGAAAACAACGCTTCTTTCAGTTGCGTAAATCTTGGGGGTAATGTTCCGACCTTGGTTCCAGACCTGCCATTCTGACATTTGCCCTTTAGGAAGCAATGTTATCGCATCGGCAAATGTCAGAATATCAGGTCAGGCACCAATGGCAAGGCGCACTTTAACTGTAAGATCTCTTTGTGCTCTTTGTGCCTTCGTGCCTTTGCGTTTAATCTTTCCTATACTTCATACCCTAATATCGCAGCATCTTTCTTCCCAATAGGGGGCTGTGCTTTAGCCTATCTGGCTTTGTGTTGAATATTCCCTAAACATATAGGTAATAGGACGGCTGAAATCAGTAGAATTGCTGGACGTAAAAAGCAAGATCATATACAAATGAACATCAAGTGCATTGAAAATTTCCCGCAAGGACTTTGTATTCCTATGATGAAAGAATGGCTCAATTGGATGAATGTATGTGTGGTTGCAGCCATTTTGCTGTTGCTGCTTGGAGCTTTCTATTATATTCACAACAAGAACCGTTGCCCCTAGAAGTACAAGAAGTCCTTGCCAACAAAAAACAATTGCCTGCTTCCTCTTTTGAGCAAACGCAAGAGGCCTACAATGCGATGGAGAATCCACTTTGCAACTCAAATCCGAACCCATAGGGTTGCAACTCCCAGATCTTCGTAAATCATTGGTCTATTACGGAAGAAATAACAGGCCCGATGCAGATCCCAACAGTACCATGATGCATTTTGGTTTTTCTGGCAATAAATCCCATCAATCAATATTACCCAAAGTTCCTACTTATATCATTTACGATAAGAGGCAATCTCCACCGCGTTATGAGTTCAGTCCAGGAAATAAAGAATCTTCTATTTGGATTGAAGTCAACCGGAAGGTAATAACGCGACAATAAATGTTAAGATGAAAAATGATCTCGATGAAATTGTTTCTAATCCCGCAGCCTATGCAACTTTTAACTTACCAGAAAAACCATTAGGGCGGGTCGATAATGCTACCTGGGAAATAGGTAAAAATCGGGTCGATGGCACCTTTATTACTCGACAAAAAGCTAAATGGACCGGCATCGATAAATTTTTAGAAAGACATGGTGGCAAGGAGTATGAGCACTTCTGGGAAAACAACGGATTGATTTTGACGATGCAGATAGAGGTTATTCCGTTTATATTCAGAATGGAGACATCTTAATTTGGGACAATAATCGTTGGAATAATGCCGTACCCGGGACCCAGAGACTCTTGGAAAACCTCTTTTAGTCGTTAAGAAAGTGGAAGAACGACTGATGTCTTTTGATCTATGGGATAATGATGGGAAGGTCAAAATGACCCTTAACCTATTAAAAACCAGTGAATCTCCTCCCTCGATTGAATATTTTGCAGGGATTCAAATATGTTAGGATCAAGGACCCGTTCACAGTTTGTCTTTGAATTAAATAAAGAAAGGATTACACTAAGTCCTCTGGACTGGCTTCTTTATACCGAAAAAAAATGGATAAAACTTACGACCATTGATGGTATTGATGCTTACGTAGATCATAAGATCACCGGATTTTTATTTATTTTCGAGGGAATTGAAAAACGAGAAGATCATCAAGTCATGGTGGGTACCCTTTTTAATAAAACTGGATCCGACTTCGTGCATGTTGAATTAGTCATGGAAACAGGCAGCAATTTATTACCGACGATTTCGCCTGCAGCACCCCCTCGAAGTACACCCCAGGGACAAAAAAAAGGAGATTTTCGAAAGGAAGTTCTGGATGAAAAAGCACAGAGTATGGAACTCCATCCCCACACTAAGGACATACGTAAATATCAACCCCATTGAGATAATGATGAAATTATTACTGTTATTAGCCTTATTTTCATTGCCATTGGCACAACTTCAAAGTCAAACGATAGCTGAAAAGAAAGCAGGCATTTCTTCCGGTAGTGAAGATCTATCGCCTGAATTGAAGAACTTTTGCAGCAAGTGAACAAAGAGATGATAACGCTGCAGAACGAGCTTAAAATCCAATATGCTAAGCTCCAAAAGCTTTACGAAGGGAAAGCCCCAGAATGTAACTATGAACCCTTACTCAAGCAGTCAATGCGATAAAAATAAAAATTCGCTCTTTGCAAGAACAGTGGCACCAGAAAGCGATTTCGGGTTCAAGAGAAGCTGAATATGCATTGTGGAATCAACCAGAAACGACTATTGGCCAACTTGTCAACGATTTTGGGTCATACAATTATCTCTATATTACTCCTCCTGAAATATCGAGAATGAAAATCAGTCTCGATTCTAATCATACCTATCCCACGTGCTTCTTGGGATGAAGTTTTGGAGTTTATATTAAACGAAAGCGGTGTAGGCATACGTCAACTCAATCCCTATGTGCGTGAACTTTATATTTTGAATGAAGATATGTCTAATCCTAGACTGATTACTATGAGACGTGAAGATTTAGAGCTATTTCCGGCAAGAGAACGTATCGTCTTTGTAATCGAGCCTGATCCTACAGAGGCTAAGCGAATCTGGTTTTTCTTAAACAAATTTATTAATCCTGATACGACAGCTTTGCAAATGATTGGTCGGGATCTCCTAATTGTTAGTAGTGTCGCGGAAATCAAAGAGTTATTGAAAATTTATGATTTTGTAAGCATGCATCGTGGGACCAAAGAATATAAAGCCATCAAAGTGCGTAAAGTGGATGTTGAGGAAATGGCTAGAGTGTTGGCAACTCTCTTTGAGTCCATTATGGAAGATGAAATCAGTCATGAACCTTTTTCAGATTCCGGAGACGATTCTGATGAAAATCGAGGTCCAAGAGGGGGTAACAATCGAAATTCCCAATAAGGTCCTCAGGTACATGGAGCATCTACTCTTAGAATTATTGCCCTTAGAGACATTGCTCAAGCTATTTTTTTAGTCGGCACGAAAGAAGAAATTCGAAAAGCGGAAGAGATCGTCCATCAAGTGGAAGAGCAAATTGGAGAGACTCGCAAGAAAGAGATTGTTTGGTATCACGTTAAGCATTCAGATCCTGAAGAATTAGCTCAAATTTTATTTCGTATCTACGAACTGATGGTTCAAACGGGTACGGGGACCGATGAAGAAGATTCTTAATGTCCGAAGAAGGGATCAATGAAAGACGTCAAGCTATTCAGGAAGGAATCATAGACGCCGTAGAAGCCATTCCAAAGATTCCTCTTGGGGTGATCAATGATACTGGCTTTTTATCTAGCGCTAACTATTTAAATAATCCAGAAGATCGCCGAAAACCTCGTTCTCCTCCAAATATGGGACGAGATAACTTTTTAGTTGATCCTAAAACAGGTTCGTTGATTATGGTGATTGAAGCCGATCTTATCGCAGAGATCAAGAACCTCATTAAACGGTTAGATGTTCCTAAAAGAATGGTGCAGATTGAAGTGATGCTCGTGGAACAGGTGATTAGAAATGCCGATAATATCGGACTCAACCTTCTGAAAATAGGATCAATGGCCTCTCAAATTAATACCACAGATCTCCTGTTTAATGTGTTACCTGGATTTTCTGGAGTAGTCCCTGGCATTACAGATTTCATTGTCAGACGCGCACCGACATGCGCAGGGATGCCTGCTTTTGATATAGCCTATAATTTTCTTATCTCGCGCGATGACATTCGTGTCAGTGCTAGTCCTTCGGTGTTGGCAATGAACGAAACCGAGGCTACAATAAGATTTGAGGAAGAGACATCCGTGAGTGTCGGAACATTTGTAGTTCCTAATGCAGGTACAGCTACCTTACAAGAATCTTTTGCGCGTGCACGTTACGGGATTAGTATCAACGTGGTTCCTACAATCCATTTGCATGATCCCTCAAGTAAAGTCGGTGACAACATTGATTATGTCACTCTTGATTCGGATGTGATATTTGAAACAATCGTTTCAGATTTCAATAATCGCCCCAATGTCATTCGAAGAACTCTTAAAAACATCGCACGTATTGCCGATGGTCAAACGGTCATCATTGGAGGGTTCAGACGAAAGGATGTACAAGACCTTACGACATCCATTCCTTTTCTTGGGGATATTCCTGGGTTTGGAAAACTCTTTTGCAATACTATCATGAGAGACTCTTCTACTGAAACATTTTTGTTTCTAACAGCTAAAATTGCCAGTGAACCTTTGGAGGATCTTGAAGCAATCAAAATGGAGGAAATGGCGCGTCGTCCAGGTGATCTTCCCTATTTTATGAAAGCGCTTCGGGATGCTCGAGAAGAAGAAGAAAATCGCTATCTTCGAAATACAGTTGAATTGCTTTTTGGACAAGAACCGGATCGATTTATTGACAAAGAGGCTTGTGAGTATAATGGCAGATCCTAATATACCGCAAAAAAACTTTTCAGATGAACTGCTCCGCCAAGGGATGTTAAGTGGAGATGAGCATGCTTTAGCTTTAGCAGAAAAGTTTGGAATGGCTATTTATCCGGTATTGCATGATTTCCAACTTCCACGAGACTACTACAAAAAAGTTCCTTATTCTTTTGCAAAAAAACATATTATTTTGCCTTTCAAGTTTGATGGTGAGACGATTTTGGTCGCTGTTGCGGATCCTCTTAATTTAGAGCCGCTGGAAGAGCTCACTTTGATGCTTGAACACAAAGTGAAAGCTGTTTTCAGCCCTAAAGAAACAATTTTGAATGCGATCAATGAATGTTACAACCAAGAGTTAGGTGCTGCTTCTCAGTTGATTGCCCATATGGGCGATCGGGGAGCGGAAGAACTTTCAGATGATGCTCTTGAGGTTTATGATTTGTTGGACGAGCGTACGGGTCAAGCGCCTATCATCAAGCTTCTAAATTTAATCTTAACTGAAGCTATACAGCAGAGAGCTTCCGATATTCACTTTGAACCTTTTGAAGACCGGATGCGTGTGCGGTATCGTATCGACGGGGTTTTGCAAAATCGGCACGCCCCGGCCACAGAATATCAAACCCAACTGATTACCCGCATAAAAGTGATGTCCAGGATGGACATCGCCGAACACCGGTTGCCACAGGATGGTCGCATCAAACTCAAAATGGGTCGACGAGAAATCGATTTTCGCGTGAGTACTGTTCCGGTGGCGGGTGGAGAAAGAATCGTCATGCGGATTTTAGATAAAGGAAACGTCGTTCTTGGTCTTGATAAACTGGGGATGATGCCGCAAACTCTAGAAGAATTTAAGCATCTGATTTCCCTCCCAGAAGGAATCGTTTTAGCTACAGGTCCTACAGGGTCCGGTAAAACCACTACTCTCTATAGTGCTATTTGCGAAATATGCAGTGATGAAACCAACATCATGACCATTGAAGATCCTGTAGAATATAATTTGCATGGGATTGCTCAAATCGGAGTACAGCCTAAAATTAAATTGGACTTTGCCTCGGGCTTGCGCCATATCTTGCGGCAAGATCCTGATATTATCATGATCGGGGAGATCCGAGATGTCGAGACTGCGGCAATCGCTATTCAGGCAGCCCTTACAGGGCATTTGGTGATTAGCACTCTACATACCAACGATGCTCCTTCGGCTGTTACACGATTGGTGGACATGGGAATTGAACCTTATTTGCTTTCCTCTTCTCTTGTTGGAGTCTTTGCCCAACGCTTAGTGCGCGGAATTTGTCCCAATTGCAAGATAGGGTATGATCCACTTGAAAAAGAGCTCCAAAGCATAGGTTTGAAGCGAGAAGACCTTATCGAGGGTCAGCTTTATAAAGGCTCTGGGTGCCCGATTTGTTATGAAACTGGATATAAAGGGCGTAAAGGGATTTACGAGCTAATGCCTTTGACGAATGCTCTTAAAAAGCAAATCGTTAAAAGTCCGGATGCTGTGGAATTACGCCGATTGGCCCTTGAAGGGGGGATGATGTCTTTGATTGCTCATGGAGCAGAGTTAGTGCGTCAAGGAGTGACCACTGTCACAGAGATTTTGCGAGCAACACGTGGAGTCGAAGAAGAGATCTAAGGAATTCCATTTATGGCGCTATATCAGTATCAAGCCCTCGACAGTCATGGTAAAAAGCTACTTGGCTTCATAGAAGCCAATGACGAAAATGATGCAAAAAGTAAATTGCGTGACCAGGGATTGATGGTTAGCAGTCTGACCACAAAAGCTTCTGTTTCAGCTAAACAAAATTTGCGTGGCACTGTACTGCAGACATTCACTCTCCAGCTCTCTCAATTAGTCAATGCAGGAGTTCCCCTCTATCAAAGTCTGTCCGCAATTGAAGAGCAATATCGTGGAGAACCCTATCACAGGATCATTTTAAGCCTTTGCGATCAACTTAAATCTGGTAAATCCTTATCAGAAGCTTTGTCGGGATATCCTAATAGTTTTGATAGATTATATTGTTCTATGATAGCTGCGGGTGAGTCCGCCGGGGCTTTGGATGTGGTTTTAGAAAAGCTAAGTGTTTTGTTGACCAAAGAAAATAAGCTTAAAAAGCAAATTATCACAGCCATGATTTATCCGGGAGTCTTAGCTAGTTTCTCTTTACTGATTATTGGATTGCTTTTGGGTTTTGTTGTTCCGGCTATTGAGGGGATTTTTTCAGGTAGAGAACTCAATGGATTTACCGCAGCTGTGATTAATTTCAGTCATTTTGTCAAAAATTATTGGTGGATCTATGTCCCCATTATCATCGCAGGACTTTATTTTGGGATTACTCAACTGAGGTCTCCAAAAGGATCACTTTGGCTACAGCGAACTCTCATCAAGGTCCCTATTGCTAAAACGTTAATTGTGCAAGCTTCAGTCGCCCGTTTTTGCCGGACTATGGGTACATTGCAGCTTGGGGGTTTGACGATGATCGAATCGTTAAGGCTAGCTCGGGAAGTTGTGGGAAACGTTGTGGTTGAAGAAGAAATTAAACAGGCTGAAAATAAAATTATCGAAGGAAGTTCATTAGGGGCTGAATTAATGCGCTCCAAAGTGATCCCAAAAATGGTCGCGCGGATGCTCACAGTAGGAGAAGAGTCTGGTAGTACGATTCTGATGCTTAATAAAATTGCGGATGTCTACGAAGAAGAGATTGAAAAGACTATTGATCGTCTTATGGCCTTGTCGCAGCCTGTTATTCTTATTTTCATGGGATCGATCATTGCTCTGGTTTTGTTAGCTATTCTGCTGCCTATGACAGACATGAGTTCATTTGCAATGTAAAAGGATGGCAAGAACAACAAAACAAGGACAACTTAAAGGCCTATAAGATTTACCTTGTTGTCCTTTTCGTCGTTGCTGTCCTTTTTTATTTACAAATAAAATCTATTGTTCATATAATAAATATATAAGATTTTGTTGTTTATTAACTTGTTTGCTCTTGTTTAATTGTAAAATAAATAAAAGTGAGAGTTTATATGTCTGATTTATACTTAGAATCTAAACTGAAAATTCAACCTAAGAAAAAAGAAAAAGATAAATTTGAAGAGGCAATAGAAAAAAATCTTGATGATTATATCGCTACGATCTCTATAAAAGAAGAAAATTTATTAGAATCGGCTGAGATGAAAAAAAAGCGATTAAAGGAAGAAATGAGAGAAGCGCTCTCGATGGATTGGATGGAGCCTTATTTGATTTTAGCATTTGATATTTTATTTAATGAAAGTAAGCAATATCTTGATGAAAGTGAAAATCAATTAATTGTAGATCAATTTTCTAAGATTTCTGATAAATTAAATCAATTAGATTTAAGTACATCTTTTAAAAATTACCAGTCATATTTAAATATTAGCAATGATTCGATGGAGGCTGTTTGGAAAATAGCTTTGGCGAAATACGTTGCTGGCGAATACAAGAAATGTACAGCACTTTTTGTTTTGTTAGCTGCATTAGCCTCTGACGAGTCTGAATATTGGTTAAGAATGGGGATTTCAGCTCAGGAAGATGGAGATTTTCAATTAGCATTGCGTGCTTATTTAGCAACGCTTTCTCTTGATCCTAATCATTTAGGTGCAAGATTGATGGCAATAGAGTGTTTTCTTGCTACTGATCAGTTGGCTTCAGCCGAAGCAGAATATCTGGAAGCGCAAAAGATTGTAGAGAATGCAGATAAAAATGAAATTGATCCCATATCGATTGAATTACTTAATAAAATTGAAGAGGTGATTAAAAATTATAAATAACTAATTCAACTTGTCAAATCGAGGAGAATATTATGTCACTTCCCATAAATGAAAGATCAAATGAAAAAGTGTTTATTCCTGTAAATAAATCTTCTGAAGATCGTTCAGCTCCTAAACTTCTTGGACCCGATGCTAAAATGCAACGTAACAAAATAATGGATAGTGAAGTCAAGAGCCTTGAAAAGTCTTTGAGAAAACTTGAATCTGATCCAGAGCTTAGAGTTACCGGGCATGATGATCCCAAATCTTTGGAAAAAATGAAAGAAGATTGGAAGTCGGGATTGATAAAAGAAATATCTTCTAATGAAATCCAGAAACTTGAAAAGTCCTTGAATAAATTTGCATCTGACCCAGAGCTTAGAGTTAAAAGTGAGGATCCCAAATCCTTTGTCGAAAGAAATAATCAGCTATCAGTTGGTTCTCTGCTTAAAAAAACAGTTGACGCGCAGCAAGCTCCAGTAACGAATACGAAGTCTTCATTGCCCCCTACTGAAGCGAAGGAGTCTTCGCCTCCTAAACAACGTGCCCAACGAGGCGGCCGTTTTATTTCACCTCAACCTAACAAAGAAGTAAACAAAGAAGTAAACTCTTCCTTTAGAAATTTATTTTCTGCAAAACAAGTCGAAGATTTCAAAGCTGAAATAAAGAACAATTTTGAGAATGGGGTTTATTTCTACGGTATTGCTACTTCAACTACGTTGCATATCATGCAAAAAACAGAAAAAGGTATCGTTGAATATGAAGCTGAAATTTCTAAAGAATCTAAGGACTTATATGTTTTAACGCGAGTTAATGGAAAAGATCGATCGGAACCATCAGAACCGATGACTGCACAGCAAATGAAAGAACATTTTAGTAAAGAAGTAGATGTCCGACAAAGTCAGAATGAGGCAGGCATTCAACAACCGAAAAGATATGGTAGAGAAAGGAATCCAAAGATCCTATAATCATATACTAGGCAAAACTTGGACTTTGTGAATGGATCTTTTTTCTATATAGATATAATAAGGCAATGTATCTTGGGCAATGTCCAAAATAGCCTTGCCATTGGTGCCTGATCTGATATTCTGATGCTTGCCTTAATGAAAACAAGACCTCTTAAAGGAAATTTTTTTAATTGCATGCTTTATCATCTAAACCTTCTTCACGCGCTGTGGCAGAGCCCATCCTATTACCCATAAGTCATATTTTTGCCTTTTAGTGCATAGTTGAGTGGAAAAAAATCTTCAATAAGTTTTAGCTAATAGAAAATTTACTGGAGATTGGCTATGAGTTGGGTTTTTGGGTAAAGTAATGTATAAAGTTGTCCATATATATCAAGAACAACGAAGTACTGTTTAATTTTTTTTTAACGCAAAGAAGCAAGTGAAGGCGCAAAGGCGCAAAGAAAACGATACCAGTTTATAGTGATCTACGTTTTCTTTGCGCCATTGGGCCTTTTGTTTCTTTGCGTTAAAAAAATAATGTAGCGTTAGGGCTATATCGATGGATAAAGCCTACGTAACTTTATCCTAGCGTAAGAAAAAAACTTATGGGTAATAGGATGGGCAGAGCCACAGCACTTCTGAGTAAGCTTTTGAGTTTACTTCTTGATATTAGCGCGCCGCTGGTCGCTGAGGGCTCCAAAAAGTTTTTGGATGTTATAATCAGGGGTGCATACTTAATTAGAAGTCACATATTTTGGATCCGGAAATGGGGAGGGGGAGAAATGGCAAGGTTTTGGCATGTTCCGAATGAAGAAACAGCTCGTGTTTTAAAAGAAACCGATCTAGGAGAGAGCCTAGTAGAATATGAAACTATGGATGAGTTTTGGGATTCATTAGGATTTAGCCGACATGCTTAAGCCAAAAAAATAAATTCATACCTTTCTTGGTAAAAGAAAATTTCCCTACTTTATCCGCAGAAACGGTAAAAGAAGGACGATAAACAACTTGCGTTTGGATAAGTAAATTTGGTATGGCTAATCATGATGTTCGTAGTTTATGAAAATCTTAAACTGGGAGTGAACAAAATGAATTATAGCCTTGTAAATCCAGCCATGAACTATGATGACAACCAATGGTTAATTTCTCTGCTAAATACAGGTTCAAAAACAGCTGGTCATGCAATGATTATTGTTGAAGGACGTGAAAAAGGAGAAAATTTTGTTGGTCAATATGAAGTAACGGGATATGTTCTTAAAAACCCTGCAACTTCCGCAGAAAGATTCCAAAATGCTATTGGCAATGACATAGGATATATTTGCGCAATTCGGGCACTTGAAGGAAAAATTTGCACCTATCCAAAGCCTTTTTCGAAATTAAGCTCGATGACCTGGACTGCTTTAAAATCAGATGTAAAGAATATGATTACCAACATACATGATATGAAGAAGCAAACAGAAGATGCTATAAAGAATCAACAACCATTACCCTATGTTTACCAGAAAGCAGGTTCTAAAAGGAGTGCTCTTCTTGGAGGAAATCAAGGGGACAACTGTGTGACGTGGGCGAAAAAGCAGATTTTGCTTGCACATATAAATCAAGGAATGCTTGAGACCAACTGGGCAATTACCGATACAATTAAGGCCCTTCCAGAAGCTCAGGTAACGCAATGGACGTGGAGAAAAACAGCTATTTTGTCTTTTGGCCTATTTTTGTTGATGGGCATTCAAGGGAGTAAAAACTCTTGACTTACGTTAACGTATATGTTTGGCAAACTGCTTCTTTCGAAAAACTAGGTCTTGGAACATACCAATGGAGTAAATATTCTCCTGGGCATGTTGCTCTTGAAACCTATGTAGAAGGGAGGAAGATTGAGTATATCAGCTATTGGCCTGGGAAGCACGCCGAAGCGTGCAAATGCGAAATCGCAACCTCGCATTTGCATACTTTGGCCGAAGATATTAAGGCAGAAAAAAATACACAACCTGAACCCTACAAGCTTTATTTAAATGTTCAAGCCATTAATGAATTAATTTTGAAATTCAAAAGAAGAATTGCTGAAGGATTTCTCGACTGGGGTGTATTTGGGAGTAGTGTTTTTAAACAACCCTATGAACAAAACTGTGCTAGCCTTGTTCTGCTTTTGCTAAAGCATGGAGGTCTTCACGAACCTTTAGAGCAACAAAAATCCAGCCGATATTCTCGAATGATTGCAACTGCATCTGCTTGCACAGCCATTTTTGCAGCATTAGGTGTTCCTTCGTTAAAAGGCATTTTTTCTATTTACAAACTGTATAATGAATATCAGCAAACTCATTGGAAGTATGGTTGTGAGATTGTGGCCCTGACTATAAATCGTGTTTGGGCAAATCATTCTGCTATGCTTGCAACGACAAATTTGATGCAGCAAATTAGTCTCTGTGCAGATAAAGATGGATTAGCAAATGAACAATTAATGAAAGCAACAAATTTTGTCAGTACTATAGAAACAATCAGAGATGAAATCATTAGTCTGATAAATGAAGAGCTTATAGAAAAGCTAAATAGAACTAGTGTAAGATTCATGTTTGTGGTGTCTACTTTATCTCTTTTGACGCCTATTGCTCTTTCTTTTTTCCTTATTTATCTTTCACGTGAGCTAATGTTAAAAACTGTGACGCCAAAAGATGTGGAGGAATTAGTCAAGAAAGCCAAAGGGCTTTCTGTCAAGCCTCTAGCTATATCCCATAACTTTAAGAAAGTTGATAAAAGCACGGTAAATCATCTTTCGGACAAATCTTTTGTACGGGTTTGGGTGTGGAAAAAAATCTGTGATGATCAAGCTCCTGAATATGGCCATATTGCTCTTCAAATTTTTTCAACTGATAAAAAAGTTGTTAACTCGAAGTATATTAGTTTTCGAGATAAGCATCCTGGGATAATAACTTCTTTTGTTTCTTGCAGTGAAATGAATGGGCATTGGCATAAAGAAAAAATAATTGATGATGAGCTTGAAAAAGATAAAGATATTGTTTTTTATGATTTAGATTTAAATATAGAGAACATGACTCGCGAGCTTGAGAAAATGCAAAAGAAAAAAAACTTATCTTCTTTTAGATTAATATCTAATTTGCTAGAACAAGGTGGAATAGTTAAGTATACGAAACAAAAAATAAGTTTTTTACATCTATTTAAAGGGATCGCATTAGCCGCAAGTGTATTTTCGGGTGTGAATTTTGCTTTTTATAGGGGTTTATTGCAAATAGATATGCCTATTTTTGAGTTTTATAAAAAATTTGACGAGAAGCAAAACACTTTATTGAATTTAGAAAGGGCAATAGAACTTTCATATAAAATGATTTCTCAACTTGCTGCAAGAGTTTTAGTTTATACGCGCATTATCAACGATAAGAGCGGATTTCAAGAATTACTCAACAGAAAAACCATTAATGATATTGCAGTAAGTGAGGCTTATAGCAAGTTGAGAACATGGAATCCTGAATTGTATAAAATAACAAATTGGGAATTTAGTGAGCATATCTCATCAGTAAAAACCACATTTCTGAATGTCTCTAAGTGGGCAGTAGCGCCGGTTATAACTGGCGCAATTGTTTACTCCATCTATCGATTATTTTTTTCAAAAAAAACGCAAGCGTGTGATATTGAAAGGATTGTAAAAAACGCTTGCAAGCAGCAAAAGCGTGAATTGATGATCAATGATGAAATATCTGCCTCTACCTTATGGGATAAGTTGACTTGGAAAAAAACATTTTTTATAGGAACTGTACTATTGGGAGTCGTAGGAATAAGTTATACTCTTTTGAAAAAAGAAAATTACCCTACTTTATCGGCAGAAACAGTAAAAGAAGGGCGAATAGATTTAGACTTGTCCTAACATTTATATCGTGACAAAAAAATATTAGGTGTGTTACCATAAAAAATCACACATTTAATAGGAGAAAATAATGCCTAAAAGGTCTATAAATTCATTAAAAAATGCAAAAAAACGCTTCTTAACACTTATTGAGATGATGATCGTCATGTTTATCATTGCAATGATCACTGGTGGTTTAGCTTATCGTTACGCTGGGAGTCTAGATGAAAGTCGCGCTTTTAAAACCAAAGTTGCTATGGAGCGTCTCTCCGGGATATTGAATTTAAAAGCGGCTGATGACCCTAGCTTTCTTTCTAACGTTAATTCCGCCTGGGAAGGGGTTGCTTCAGGTTCCCCGCTTGTGAATAACGCGAAAGACGTTATTAATGATGGATGGGGGCACAAATTTCACGTAGATCTTGATAACAGTGGAAATATTGTTATTTCTTCCAAAAAATACGAAGATTATATGAATGCAAATAAAGAAACGATGTTCTCGAACAAAGGGAATCGTCAGTAATCTTAGAAGGTCATGGTGTTTAAGTGTGTCTGTCGTCGCTATCTAAGCCTCATCGAACTGATGGTTGTCATCGCAATCATCAGTTTAGTGGCAGGGATAGTTGGAATCAATATCAGCAAATCCGTTCAAGAACAACGTTTTAGATCCGAAGTCACCCAAATTACGGACAAATTACGTTTAGCTCAAAACTTAATGCTCCTGCTCAATGAAGATGTTAAAGTCCATTTTAGCAATGTTGAGGGAGGTATTAAATATTGGTTAAGCTTCCAATGTCCTCTTGATAGTGGCTGGGATCGTGAAATTACGCGCCCCCCCCCTATCCTAACTAATATTCGTCGAATTTCATTCGATGGAATCGGAAAAGAAGACTCTTCGGATGGTTTTGCACTCAACTTTCTTTCTGCAGGAATGGTGATGAGCCAAGGAGTTTTAATGCTTGAAACTGGAGAAGGGCGTAGCTACATCGATCAAAAATATATCACATTACCTGGTTTTCCGGCTCCCATATCCTCATCATCACAAAAACCGGACTCTTCCTTTTCGATGAGGCATGAAGATCGTGAAAATGATCAAATGACGCAATTTATCATGCCGGATATCATTAGCAAATTTCAATCTCAGAAATCTTCTACGCCGGTAGAGGTAGAGGAGGGAGATGTAGAAAAAATCGAAAAAGCAGGGAAAATCGAAAAAGTTGAGAATATGGACGAAGCCAAGTAAATTTATGATCATTTTTAAAAGACGTAGACATTTTCTTTTACTCGAAGTGCTGATTGCTTTTGCTTTTGTCGTTATCGCCATCTTACCTCTCATTTATCCTCATTTTTATATCTATCAACAACAACGTAAATTTATCGAAAAAATTGACTTGGATATAGCTGTTAATGAATTTTATGCCCTAGTTATTGAGCAAATGCATCAAAATCAGATCCCTTGGGAGTCTATTGAGTCTAAACAGTCAATGCCAATTTTAGATCAAATATGGAACCAATCTAAACAATTTAAGACGCCACCTTTTACGGGAACCTATCAATTTGAAATTGTTAAATCAAAGAAAAATGAGAAATATGGACTTTATCTATTGAATCTCACAATTGTTATTTTACCAGCGGGCATTAAAATCAAGAAACCTATTACCTATAACATGTTTGTCACCAGACTTTTTTCTTAATTATGAAAATTTTAAACTTAAATAACATTTATATTCCAATTCAACGTCGGTTTGTTCTTCTCTTAGAAGTTATAATTGCAATGCTTTTAACGATGATTCTCCTGTCTGTTCTTTTATCCTTTTATGTACAAATTGGTAAAATTAATGCTGCACAGGAAATTGAGCAAGAACGTAGTTTTAGAAAATTATATCTATCTACACGTTTATCGACGATTTTACCTAGAGTGGTGCCTGTTAACAACGCTGATAAAGATTTTATGTTTTTTACTACGATGAATAATGATAGCCAAACAAAGGGGGGAACGCCTGCGCTATTTTTTACATTTGATAATGGAGTAAAACTCAATCCTGATTTTTCTAACCACGTCCTTGCTAAACTTTATTTGAATCAAAAAAAGCAATTGTGTCTTGGAATTTGGCCTTCTCCGAGCCGCTGGACTGATGCAGCGATTCCTCCGATGAAAAGAGAAGTTCTTTTTGAGAATGTTGAGGATCTATCTTTTTCTTTTTATCTTCCACCTAGCAAACCACGAGCAGTTGTTCTTAGCCGACGCAATCCGGTATTTAAAGAAACAAATCTGATGAAGGTAGAAAGCATGGGAGAGTGGAAAAGCGAGTGGCAGCAGGAATATGGGGATTTACCGGCTCTTCTGAGAGTGACTCTTACAATGAGTACTCATTCCGACGACTCTATTATTCTTACTTTTCCTTTACCTTCGAGCTTCGAGGTAATTGTTTATGAATAGAAGCAATCCAGTATTAAATTCGGAGGCAAGTTATGAATTATATTGCTTTAATCCATAAAGACAAAAGTTCAGATTATGGCGTAAGTTTTCCTGATTTTCCTGGTTGTATTTCCACAGGCAAAACGTTAGAGCAGGCTAGGGCAATGGCTTTAGAGGCGATTATAGGGCACATTTTTGTTCTTAAGGAAATGGGAGAAACAATTCCATCGCCAAGTACCTTGGAAGAAATTATGTCCGATCAAGAAAACAAAGAAGCCATTGCTTTTTTAGTAAAGCGCCTTGCCATTGGTGCCTGACCTGATATTCTGACATTTGCCTAAAATGATGACATAACCTCCCAGGAAGGCAAATGTCAGAATGTCAGGTCTGGAACCAAGGCCAGAACGTTACCTCTCAGAATTACGTATCTTGTTATTAATTGAAAACAACGCTTCTTTCAGTTGCTTAAATCTTGGGGGTAATGTTCTGGCCTTGGTTCCAGACCTGACATTCTGACATTTGCCCTTTAGGAAGCAATGTTATCGCATCGGCAAATGTCAGAATATCAGGTCAGGCACCAATGGCAAGGCGCTTTACTGCATCTTAGTCTCATTTGAAATCCTCCGCCTCCTGTCCAGAGCTATAGATCTTTTCTAATTCTCTTCTTTATGGCAAAAAGCCAAGGTGAAGTGATGAGCATTCTCCAGACTTTTTCGAAAATGCTACATAGGGCTCCGTTGGCAATGACATTACATGAGGTCACTAATGGATCTAAAACAACGTTAAAAGCTAAGATGAGGGCTATCATTTCTGCGTTAAAATTAAGGAACGATTCATAAATGGGAAGCATGATAAAGATGGCACCTCCAATGACAGCAGCTGTTGCAAAACGTGCAAGTACAAATACGATGCTAAAGGTGCTCCAGGTATAGAAGTCAGGAACGTGCCCGAAAAAATGATTGTAAATTAAAAAGCATAGGAAAGTATTTGTAATACAATCTCCTATTTGTTGAATGTTAGTCGTAGCAGGAATAACGGATTGGGCAAGGTGAGGTTCTTGCAGGTTTTTGGAAGTGCCTTCGATTGTCCAAGGCATGGTTGATAAGCTACAGCCAGATGTAAATGCGATTCCGCCAGCCGGCATAAGGTTCTTTATTCTTCTAAATAGAGTTTTGAATGAAAGGCCATTTCCTATAAAAAAGAGTAAAAAGAGATAAATGCTTAAAAATGCTACAAGCCAAATGATCAATACTCCGTAATGAGAGAACACTTGTTGGAGTATCTTTGTTTGATACATATGAGCGACAAATCCTAATACAAAAATGGGAATTAACCTTGCAAAGAAATTGGTTAATATCCATTGAGCAAAATCCTTTCCGCGATGAAGAACCTTTTTCAAGCTTTCATTTCCAAGTACGGCAATGAGGCATCCTATAACGGCTCCAACAAAAACTCCTTTATCCGCAGCCCACCAAGTCGGTTTTAATAAGGGTAAGCGCCAAAGAGGTTGAAAATGGGTATCTATATCGATTAATTTTGGAGGTGGAAGAAAGTCTACGGCTAGGTGACCAGCCCCATAGGCATACCATACGCTACTTAGATTGGAAAAGGCTTCAAACAGAACTAAAGCAAAGATAAAAAGGGGAGCGCGTTGTTGAAACGAACATAGAGCTTGAGCGATAAATAAGCCTACAGTTACAGGAAGAATCCATATTAACAAGTCTTTAATCAGCAAGCTCATTGTGTAAAGACCTTGATGCATAGTGATAGGAAGGCTATCTGCGATCATAAAATAGAGAGTCAAGAGCAAAATAACTTGTACACCTCGAATTTTTAGACCCCAAAGGACTTTTTCAGCTATATTTCGCATATTTTACCTCACGTTTGAGCCGTTATAATCAAGATGCTAAACTCATTTCGATATTTTCGCTAGAGGGAAATAACATGTTGTTTAGTAGGTGAGAAAGAAGCCTGCGATATTAGGCTATAAAGTATAGGAAAAAATTAAACGCAAAGCGAGACAGTTGCCTGCGGCGCCCCCTATCGGGAAATAACAGATTTTTAAAGCGCCTTGCCATTGGTGCCTGACCTGATATTCTGACATTTGCCTACAATGATAACGTAACCTCCCAGGAGGGCAAATGTCAGAATGTCAGGTCTGGAACCAAGGCTAAACGTTACCTCTCAGAATTTAGTATCTTGTTATTAATTGAAAACGACGCTTTTTTCAGTTGCGTAAATCTTGGGGATAACGTTTCAGCCTTGGTTCCAGACCTGACATTCTGACATTTGCCCTTTAGGAAGCAATGTTATCGCATCGGCAAATGTCAGAATATCAGGTCAGGCACCAATGGCAAGGCGCTTTAAAAATCTGTTATTTCCCGATAGGGGGCGCCGCAGGCAACTGTCTCGCTTTGCGTTTAATTTTTCTTAGTATTTCGCATCAGTCGATTTTGTTATTTAGGAGCTTTTGATGAAAATGATGCCGTTCTTGCCTTTCAACAATTTCACACCCTAATGACCCATTACTGTCAGTGGTGTTCTTTCATTTAATTCATCTTGCATTTTCCTCGATTGAGGAGTATCATTTTGGTTTCACCAAAGAACTATGAATAACTATTTAAAACCTTTTATTACATTACTCCTTTTTTTGCTTTCATTGCGACTAAACTGTTCACAATGCACTCACGAAAATCTCGTTAGAGATCTCATCATAGTCGATTATTGGAATAAACGGCTGAATGAAAGAATGCCTGTGACATATAATCATCTACTACAAGGTGGTTATTGGAATATGCCCTCTGCACGGATGGGGAAAGAAGGTGAAATAGGTTTTGGGTATGTTGATGCTTCCCCTTATCGTCTTTGGAATTTACGCTGCCAATTGACCGATCGCTTAGAAGTTTCAGGAAATTATCGCATCTTTAGAGGCATAAAGGATCCTGTTCTAAGTCAATATGGATTTGGAGATTTTTCCGATAAAGGGGTCAACTTTAAGTTGGCCTTAATTCACCCTGAAGATAGTGGTTATAAACTTCCTGGGCTGTCCATTGGGTTTGAAGATATCATTGGAACACGCGCCTTCAAAGCTAAATATCTTGTGATTACACAAGTCTTTCTGAGAGAAAATCTAGAGATCAGTCTGGGGTACGGTCGACAACGAATCAAAGGGTGGTTTGGAGGAGTCAACTGGATGCCTTTTCGCAAAAGTCAATATTCCTATTTACAGGGATTCTCTTTTACAGCTGAATATGATTCAACACCCTATAAAAATCATGGAATTGAACCTCATCCAAGAGGTCGAGTTCAACGGACTCCAATCAACGCAGGGATTAAATACCGCCTTTGGGATCAGATAGATTTCTCTTTAAGTTATATTCGTGGACATAAGCTAGCCTTTTCAATCTCTTCGTATTATAACTTCGGAATGTCTCAGGGAGCTGTGGCAAAAATAAATGAGCAAAAACCTTACATAGCTCCTGTGAATGTTGAACCTTTAGGTGAATGGCGACCTCAAAGTGTTCTTGTACCAGATCTCTATTATGCTTTTTCCAAACAAGGTCTCACATTATTACAAGCATGGCTTTCTACTGATGAATGCAACGAAAATCAACTTAGACTTCGGATTATCAACAATGATTATCGGTTGGAATGTGATCTTCGCAAACAACTCAATCATTTAATTGCTTTTTTAACACCTTTGAATGTCTCGACTGTCATTGTAGGAATCGATTCAGATGGAGTATTGATTCAAGAATATCGTTATCACATGGTGTACACACGTGCATTTGCTTCTAAAGAGATGGGAGCTTATGAATTGAAAGTCCTAACCCCTCTTCGAGAAGCCACACGAGCTAATCCGTGTGAAGAGCAATTGATATTTAATCAAAACCGCCCGTTGTTTTGTTTTGATCTTATGCCTAAAAATTATACATATTTTGGAAGTGCTACTGGTAAATTTAAGTATGCACTTGGAGTTCAAGCATTACTCAATGGTTATATTAAAAATGATATCTATTATTCGGCTATTATCGGATATATTGGCGTAAAAAATATTGGATCCGTGAAAGATGTAGATCGCTTGAATCCCTCTCAGTTGATTAACGTTCGGACTGATATTATCCGTTATTTACAACAAAATGGAGTGACTCTAGATGAGGCTTATCTTCAAAAGACTTGGAACTTAGGTAATGGGATTTTTGGTAGGGTTTCAACAGGTTATTTTGAGGTTGAGTACGGTGGTATAGCTGGAGAGCTCCTTCACTATCCAGTAAATGCCCGTTGGGCGTACGGGATCTCCGGAGCAATTGTTGGTAAACGAAAGGTTAATTCTCTTTTTGGATTTTCAAAGAAAATTCGCAAACTGGACGGATTTAAGCCAACGTATCGACATTTTCTTGGAACGCAATATTTCGTTAATCTGTTTTATGATTGGAAAGAAGCAAAAATTGATTTGAGACTTAAAGCCGGAAAGTTTTTGGCTAATGACTTCGGAATACGTTATGAACTCTCCCGCTATTTTCCTAGCGGTTTACGCGTAACGCTTTGGTACACTCAAACAAATGGACACGATAAGATCAATGGTCAAATTTATTACGATAAAGGAGTTTCCTTCACAATGCCCCTTGATTTCCTTTACACACAGTGTTCTCGGGGCAATTGGGGCTATGGCATGTCAGCTTGGCTGCGTGATGTAGGGGCGTCAGCCTACACAGGTCAAGAGCTTTACTATATGCTTAATGATAACCGCAGCAATTCCCGCTAAATCAGCTATTCTACGTAAAAAAATTAAAAAAACGCACATTTTTTAATAAAACATGAATCAACCCATTGATATTAAAAGATGCACATGTTAGAATTAAGTAATGTGAAAAATAAAATGTCTTTAATTGATTAACTATTTTTTTAAACAGCAAGCTAATAATTTATATGAGGAAACCAGAATGATCGGGCAGATTGAAAATACACCGGTAAAATCTACAACAAATGGATGCGTTGATAATAAGAAAGAAAAACATCGCGTTTTATCCCTTGATGGTGGAGGTATTCGCGGCATTGGCACTCTTGTGATGCTAGCGGAGTTAGAATTAAAATCCGGAAAATCGGTACAAGAAATGTTTGATGCCTTTGTAGGAACATCAACAGGCGGCATTATTGCGACATGTTTTGCAAAGGGATTTACGGCTACAAAGCTTTTGAATTTGTATTATGCTGAAGGAGATCAAATTTTTGATATCTCTTGGTATCATTCGTTTAGATCTTTTTTTGGGATTTTAGGTCCTCGTTATGAAGCAAAGAATGTAGAGGCTCTGGCTAAAAGATTTTTTAATAACATGGAATTGACGTTAAGTCAGCACTCAGATGAAAAGGATGCACTTGTTGGCTCTGTCATAAAGCCGTTTGCTGTTACGACATTTAACACAACGAAAGGTTTTAAACTTTTACATAGTCATTCTGATGCGAATACATTGAATCCTAAATTAAAAGATACTCCGATTTTTCAAGTTATTCGAGCTACAACTGCAGCGCCTACCTATTTTGAGGGAATCAACATCAACGATGCAACGTTTATCGATGGTGGAGTAGCAGCTAACGATCCGTCCTTGCACGCTTATCAATATGGGCAAAAGCTTTTTGGTCCTGATGCAAACATCAAAGTTTACTCTTTTGGTACAGGTGAGCAAAATGCTGAAGTCGCAAAAGAGAATGCTGTACAAGCTTATGCTGGTAAGCTCGCAATTGCTAGGATAGTTCCTGCATTTATGAGGGGAGAGACAACAGCAGTTCAACATTTGATGAAGCTCTATCAAAAAGCAGGAAAATACGACCGTTTTCAATTTTATTTAGCGGAAGACGTCGATTTAGCAGATGTGACTAAAAAGGAGTTGTTAATGTTTGAAGCCTATAAAGCTTGTCAAACATCCGGGTTTAGAAATTTAATCAAGAGTATGAAAAGGTAGTCCATTGCCATTGGTGCCTGACCTGATATTCTGACATTTGCCGATGTGATAACATTGCTTCCTAAAGGGCAAATGTCAGAATGTCAGGTCTGGAACCAAGGCCGGAACGTTACCCCCAAGATTTACGCAACTGAAAAAAGCGTCGTTTTCAATTAATAACAAGATACTTAATTCTGAGAGGTATCGTTCTGGCCTTGGTTCCAGACCTGACATTCTGACATTTGCCCTTTTAAGAGGTCTTGTTTTCATTTAGGCAAATATCAGAATATCAGGTCAGGCACCAATGGCAAGGCGCTTTAAAAATTTGTTATTTCCCGATAGGGGGCGTTTAATTTTTCTTATTTGTGAAGTTCCCAAATTTCGGCTGCACAGTTTTAATTAAGTCTGCTGTTGTCATGACGATTGATTCAGTTTGTAATCCGCAATTAAAGGCCGCTCTAGCCTGTTCTTTAATTTGATTATCAAAATATGTATCCAAATTTAACAATGAACCATACGGTGGAATACCTCCTATGATCAACCCATAGCGTTCTAGGATTGCTTCTGGGGATTCAAATTCACACTTTTCGCCAACAGCATTGGCCACATCTTTCATATCGAGTTTTAAATGAGATGGAATATTAAATTGGTAATTTTTTTTGGTAGTTTTGCCTCGTAAAATAAGAGCTTTGACTCCTTCTTCTATGGAAGTATTGCGCTCATTTGCAGAATCTTCTGAAGTAGGGGTGGCATTATGAATCATATGGTTAAATTCGATTTCTTGATGTTTCATCAAACGAATAATTTCATTGCGGATGTTTTCTCCACCAAAGAAGATATGGGCCTTAATTCGATTCCCTGCGATCCGCTTAGGATCTGACGGGAATAACGAAGCTTCTCGGATATTCTTTAGGCCAAGCATCGTCATCGTCAGTCTTTCTAAGCCCATCCCAAAGCCTCCATGCAGTGGCATCCCATATTTAAAGATGCTAAGATAGTCTTCAAAATTTTCAGGATCCATGTTTTTGGATAAAATTCCCTTTACCATTGAATCATAAGTATGCCGACGTTGCCCCCCGACGTGATTTCTGTGCCTGCGCATAGAAGATCGAATGTATTGGTGATTTCAGGATTTTCTTCATTGGGATAGGCATAAAAAGGACGTTTGGTCGTCTTCCAATCTGTTATGAAAATAAGATCTGTTCCAAACATCTCCAAAGCATAGCGGCAGAGGTCTCTTTCGGCAGCAGGGCTTAAGATCCGGTTCATGCCGTTCATCGATTCCAGTGCGTTTAAAATAAAGCTCTTGAGCTTCGGCAAAAGTTAATCGGGGAAAAGGAATGGACTCAGGTGCTTTGATAAGGTTCCCACCCAAAACCGCTATTTCAGCGGCACATTGTTTGTGTAAATATTGCCACCATGAATTTGATGCAGTTTTCTTGAATTTCAAGGATCTCATGCCAATGGTCAAAAAATCCCATTTCAAACTCAAATTGTTTGCCTTCAGTTAAATGACGAGAGGTATTGGAATTTTCAGCTCTAAAAAGGGCATGAGGGCAAAAACCCGTTCGTTGACCCCCACCATCATTTGTTTATATAGCTGACTGCTTTGTGCAAGTGTAGCAGTGTGACCAAAGTAATCGACAGCAAAAAATTCTGCTCCTCCTTCGGAAGAGGTTCCAATGAGATTAGGAGCAAAATATTCGCAAGCCTCAACCTGATCGTGCATAAATAAAGCGATAGGCATGGGCCAATGAAGCTTGAATTTTGAAGACAGCTTGAATCTGCCGATTCCGTAAAGCAATCGGGCGATGGTCTAAGATAAAATCAAGATCATTGGATAGTTCGGGCTTATAGTATTCAATAAGGGGGACTTCGGTGATAGGTACATCGATGGTAATTTGTGGGTTAGTCATTTCGACTTTAAGTTCTGCCTGAGAAGAAACGACATCCCCTTCGATTGTTAAGACTGAGCCAGGTTGTAAATGTGCGATTTTTTGAAATATTTGCTTATCTTGGATAACGACTTGTAGAAGCCCTGTCCGATCTCTTAAAACTAAGAAATTGACCTTTCCAAAAGCTCGGATATTATTGAGCCAACCCTTCACTTGAACTTTTTGGTTTACATGTGTAGGGAGTTGCTTTGCCAAAATACGTTTCATTTGTTGCTCCTTAAGTACAACGGGTTGTGATAAATACTTGACCCGATTTATCGATTAATACGGAATTTTCAGCCTGAACAACAATACCATTTGTTTTTTCAACCAAAGGAGCATATCCAATGATGACTTTTGCTTTTATTAACTCTGCAATTCCTAACTTGACTTCAGTTAAAGTTAAATCAGGTTCCAAGAGGTCATCTAAAGCAAAAGGAAGGCCGGTAAATGATTTGATTTTGTTCAAAAGAGTTTTGGCTAAAGGGGAACGAACAAGGTGTGTTTTTTGAAATGAGAAAATAGTGGGATTCCCAGCGTCGTAAATATATCCTTCACCGGTGGTTGCAAAGGGCTCTATGGCAAACGTCATTCCCGCTTTGATGATATTTTTTGAGCGATCATCGTAATTTGGAATGCTAGGAGGTGTGTGGATGCGATAATACCCTAATCCATGACCGCATAAATTTTTGACCGGAGAAAAACCTCTGGAGGTAATTTCTTGCTCAATCGTTTTTCCTATTTCGCCGGTGGAGACTCCAACTTTGATGATTTTTTCTGCTGCAAGGAGTGCAGCTTCAACAGCGTCAATTAAGTTTTGGTATTTACCGGATAGGTCTATCGATACTGCGCAATCCCCAATAGCTCCATTGTAACAAACGCCTACATCTAGTTTGACGACTTGATCAGAAAAGATGACTTCTTCATCCGGAAATGGTAAGTAGTGAGCTGCAACATCGTTTAAAGCAATCTGCGGGGGGAAAGCGGGTCGTGCTCCCAGGTCGGTGATTTTTTGTCGGATTTTTGCAATGACATCACCATATTTAGCGCCTTTGACGATCAAAGCTTTTCCGTAGGATCTTACTTGAGCGGCTAACGCGCCGGCTTTAAGAAAATCATGTTTATATTTGTCGTTCATGATGGTGATTGTAGGTTATTTTGAGCTAAAAAGCGAGTAAAAAAAATCAATTTACTCTATTGTCAAGCAACTACTGCAGCGCCATTTGAAGATCTTTGTGTTCAAAGGCAGAAGCCATTTGATCGATTTCTGTTTTTTTTATCTTAAGTTTGGTCGCTTCTTCACGCCATGAAGCTGTTATACTTATCTTTTCGGGAGATGCGGATCCGTTTTGGTAAATTTTCAGCTTCTAGACCTAAACCCAAGGCATCAAATGTCGGATCAGCTAATTCGATTAGCCGTTGAATCATTCCCAACGTAAATAGAACTTTGGCGTAAGCACCAAAAGAAACTCCTTCCTCTCCATTTTCAATTTTAGTTAAAGTTGCACGACTGATGCCTGCTCTTTCTGACGCTAGCTTCATTGGGATTCTGCGTCTTTTTCTGGCGTCACGAAGATCTTCTCCCAGTTTCTTTAAAGCTCTTCTGACCGGAAACGGGGTATTTTTAGTGTCCATGATGTTAGTCCTTATACTTCTTATTGTATAGGATTAGAAGCGTAAAGTACAGTTCATTTTTTCATTTATGAGAAACACATGATTTTTCTCGTTTCGGTTCTTTTATTGAGTTTTTTCGTATGCATCGGAAAATTCTCTTGATTTTTTTCGTATAGATATGAAAATAATCAGGAAAAGAGAGCGAGATTATGCGTAGAATTTACGATGAAATTATTAAAAAGCAATTGATTGAAGATGATGTGATGTTATTTTTGTCAGGTCCCAGGCAGGTCGGAAAAACGACTTCAAGCCGACAATCAGCCGAGATGCTTTCAAATCAAGTGATTTATCTCAATTGGGACGTCCAGGATCATCGAGAAAAAATTCTGGAAGGACAGAGGGCAGTCGCGATTTTGGCAAAAATTGAAGATCTTTCATCACAAAAGCCAATCATTATTTTTGATGAAATTCATAAGTATTTTGATTGGAAAAATTTTCTGAAAGGTTTTTTTGATGAGTTTCATCATTTAACTAGAATCGTTGTTACTAGAAGTGCTCGCCTTGATGTCTATAAAAAAGGGGGTGATAGCCTGATGGGGCGCTATTTTTCATATCGAATGCATCCTCTTTCTTTAGGTGAGTGCATTGGTCTTCTGTATCGGGAAAATGAAATTCATCCACCTACACCTTCGGATTCATCTCTTCTAAACCACTTATTAAAATTCGGTGGCTTTCCTATGCCTTATATTAAAGAAAATATGCGATTTCTAACTCGATGGCAAAATTTAAGACAACAGCAACTCCTACAAGAAGATATTCGAGATATGAGGAGCTTATTAGATCTTAATAAATTAGAAGTGTTAGTTAAGATGCTCATCACACAAGCTGGATCTTTGATGACTTATAGTAATTTAGCGAATAAGATTCGAGTTTCGGTGGATACCATTTCAAGATGGATTGAAATTTTAGAATCTTTCTATTTTTGTTTCTTGATTCGACCTTGGTCTCGCAACATCACTCGTTCCTTAGTTAAGGAGCCTAAAGTGTTTTTATACGATTGGTCTTTGATCAAAGATCCAGGAAATAGAGCTGAGAACTTCGTTGCTTCTCATTTGCTTAAAGCGATACAATACTGGAATGATCTAGGTTTTGGTGAATATGGTTTATATTATTTGCGGGATTTAGAAAAACGGGAAGTTGATTTTATTGTGACTAAGAACGATGAAGCTTGGTTTTTAGTAGAAGTCAAAAAATCTGATAGTGGGGGGATAAGTAAATCCCTTTATCATTTTTATGAACAATCTCAAGCAAAACATGCTTTTCAAGTGGTTATCGAAAAACCTTATGTTCATCAAAATTGTTTTGATTATACAGTTCCCGTGAGTGTGCCAGCTTTGACTTTTCTTTCACAATTGGTTTAAATCCTTGACTGTTTGTTCCTTCTAAATAACAAAATCGACTGATGCGGAATACTAAGAAAAATTAAACGCAAAGCGAGACAGTTGCCTGCGGCGCCCCCTATCGGGAAATAACAGATTTTTAAAGCGCCTTGCCATTGGTGCCTGACCTGATATTCTGACATTTGCCTACAATGATAACGTAACCTCCCAGGAGGGCAAATGTCAGAATGTCAGGTCTGGAACCAAGGCTAAACGTTACCTCTCAGAATTTAGTATCTTGTTATTAATTGAAAACGACGCTTTTTTCAGTTGCGTAAATCTTGGGGGTAACGTTCCAGCCTTGGTTCCAGACCTGACATTCTGACATTTGCCCTTTAGGAAGCAATGTTATCGCATCGGCAAATGTCAGAATATCAGGTCAGGCACCAATGGCAAGGCGCTTTAAAAATCTGTTATTTCCCGATAGGGGGCGCCGCAGGCAACTGTCTCGCTTTGCGTTTAATTTTTCCTATACTTCATACCCTAATATCGCTTGTCTATTTTTTCATTTTTTCTAGTTGCTGTTTAACTTCGTAACAGAAAGATAGTTGGAAAGAATTCCACTAATATTCGGTTGAGTTATTGCAATAGTATTGTTATTTACTATTCTTAAAGTAGCTTCGTTATTAGCTTCAACGAAAACAATATCTTCGTTCGTATATAACCCTGTTTCTGCACCGGCAGAACCATCTGGAGGAACGGGAATAGTCAATAACGTATAAGCCAAGTCAGTTAGGGTGGGAACTGTTCCTGTGCCTAATTCCAAAATAAAAGTGTAGGCAGCTGCAGTTGAAGACGAATCCATACTATTATTAACGCCATAACTTACTAAATACAATGTGTCTGTAGGTTGTGATGGTATAGAGATTGTATCAAAACGACCTGAACTTGGTGATTGGGTTAATGTCATTCCACCGGATGTGGGTACCTGGAGAGGTGAGCTGGTAAAAGGAAGGTAGTCTCCAGGATCGGTCGTAGCAGAAATTCCTACACCTAATTGAGTGGCTTCAATGGCTTGGGAAATTTCAGCTCCTGTAGCTCCTGTAAATCCTAACGGTCCTGTGGGTCCAGTCGGGCCAGTGTTCCCTGTAGCTCCTGTGGCTCCAGTTGCCCCTATGGGGCCAGTAGCTCCTGGTCGTCCTGTCGCTCCAGCTCTCCCAGTCGGTCCTGTCGGCCCTGTCGGTCCTGTGTGTCCTGTCGCTCCGGTGTGTCCGGTAGCTCCAGTATTTCCTTTGGCTCCCGTCGGGCCAGTCGCTCCTGTTGGTCCGATAGGTCCTCGTGCTCCTGTAGTGCCTGTGGCACCTGTTTGACCAATAAGACCCTTAGGACCGGTTGCACCAGTTGCACCTGTTGCTCCTGTCATACCAGGTCCTGTTGGACCTCTCATCCCTCGATCTCCTCTAGGGCCTTTGGGCCCCTGAGGTCCTCGACGTCCTTGGGGTCCTACGAAACCGGGATCACCTCGAGGACCCTGATCTCCTGTCGGTCCTTGCTCTCCTTGGACTCCTGGAGGACAGCATGGGTTACAAGATACTCCTTTTTCGATAATTTCTTCGGATGTTGAATCTGCTGCATGAATAGCAAAAGCCTGGCTGCCTATGAATACGCTGGCAATAAAAATCAAATTTCTCATGTCATCTCCCTATAATTCTCAATTGCTATTTAACTTTGTCACCGCAATAAAATTTGAAACTACTACTGACGAGGTACTGCTCTGGCTTATATTTCCATTTAAGTTTACTATTCGCAAAGTCGCATCATTATTTGCTTCGACTAAAACGATCGTAGATCTCGAGTAAAGTGCGTATTTAGGATTGGTTGTAGTAGTACCAAGATTAGGAATATTCAAGAGGGTGTAGGTCAAATTAGTTAGATTTGTAGGGGGAAAGGGTCCTAAACCCAATTCCAGAGCAAAAGAGAATGGATCTGCATTATTGTCGGAAACGATAAAATTATTCACCCCAAAGCTTACCCTGTACAACGTGTCTGTTGTTTGACTAGGAAGAAAGATTGAATCATAGCGTCCCACTATAGAGGCCATTAATTCCATCCCTCCTGTTGCTGGTTCATTGAACGCTGCTGGGGGGGGATCGAAGGGAAGGTGGCCTCCAGGAGCGGTGCCGCTTAAGGTAGCTCCGGTTTGTACGACTTCTATCGATTGAGAGATTTCAGCACCGGTAGGACCTGTAGGACCTGTAGGTCCTGTAGGTCCCTGCGGTCCTGTATTACCTACCGCACCTGTCGATCCTGTAGCTCCTCTTCCGGTAGCTCCGGTAGCTCCCGTAGCTCCTCTTGGACCTGTGGGGCCTGTATTTCCTGCGTGACCTGTATGTCCAGTCGCTCCGGTAGCTCCTGTTGCGCCTGCATTTCCGATTGCTCCGGTAGCTCCCCTGTTTCCAGTCTGGCCCTGTGCACCTCGGGCTCCGGTTGTTCCTACGTGCCCTGTTGGGCCTGTAGAGCCAATGGGGCCTGTGGCTCCTGTAGCTCCAGTTGCGCCTGTTGCGCCTATTCCTATTGGACCTCTTTCGCCTGGATCTCCTCTACTTCCTTTTGCCCCTTGTGCTCCTCGGCGCCCTTCTGCACCTCTGGGGCCTTGATCACCTCGAGGTCCTGGAATTCCTTGCGGTCCTTGTTCTCCAGGACATCCTGGAGGTCCTGGTTGGCAGGAAGTTTGGGTGGATAATTGATATTCGAGAAGACTCGGTAATTTTATTTGACCAATGTCGGATTTTGCATCTGTTGCATGAATGATAGAAATTTGGCTTCCCATGAATAGACTGGCAATATAAAAAAGATTTCTCATGTGGTCTCCCTGTAATTCTCAATTGCTATTTAATTTTGTGACCGAAATATAATTCAAGATACTATTTTTGATGCCTCTTTGTACAATATCAACGCCGCATAAGTTGACTATTCTCAAAGTAGCTTCATTATTAGCCGGTACTAAAACGATATTTCCTCTTGAGAAGGTTCCATATAGATTGGGATTCGTATTAGATTCTAAATTTGGCAGTGACATTTGGGTATAAGCCAAGTTAGTTAAATTTGTCGGAGGAAATGGGCCTAAACCTAATTCTAATTCAAAAGACAATGGAGTAGTTGTTGTGACCGAGATAAAATTATTAACTCCATAACCTACCAAATAGAGTGTATCTGTGGGTTGCGATGGGAGAAGAATTGTATCATAGTTTATTCCTCCATTCGATGAAACTAATGACATTCCTCCCGTTGTAGGTACATTAAGTGCTGGAGAAGGAGGAGGGGGAAGGGTCGGATCATCAAAAATAAGATAAGCTCCAGCTGCTCTTCCAACGGTATCACTAGTTCCTGTTAGTACAGCTTGAATGGCTTGTGAGATTTCAACGCCTGTGGGGCCTTGAGAACCGGTAGGCCCGGTGGGTCCTGTGGGTCCTGTAGCTCCTGTAAGCCCTGTAGCACCCGTAGCTCCAATCCCGGTAGCTCCGGTATTCCCGGTAGCTCCTGTAGCCCCCGTTGCTCCTGTGTGTCCTGTAGGTCCTGAATTTCCGGTAGCTCCTGTATTTCCAGTCGCCCCGGTACTTCCAGTGGGTCCTGTAAGCCCTGTTGGACCTGTTAATCCGGTGGCACCGCGTGCTCCTGTTGTTCCTGTAGGTCCTGTTGGGCCAAAGTGACCTCTAGGTCCTGTATTGCCAGTCGCGCCTGTTGCGCCTGTTGCACCTATTCCTGTGGGGCCTCTAGGGCCACGTTCTCCTTTAGGACCTTGGAGTCCTACGGGACCCCTAGGTCCTTGGGGGCCTCTGATTCCTGGAATACCCTGAGGGCCTGGTTCTCCTCTCGGTCCTAATTCTCCGATGCAGCCTGTAGGTCCTTGTGGGCAGCATGGCAAGGTGGGACCTTTTACGAGGAAATTTTCTAGTTCTGCATTCGATATTGTGTTTGCTGCGTCTATAGCAATGGATTGGCTTCCCATTAATATGCTGATGATGAAAAATAAATTTCTCATGTATTCTCCCTGTAATTTATTTCTAATGACTTTACAATAGGTTGCGTATCTTTTTGAACTGTCGGAATTAAGGGACAGGCCTGCAAATTTGTGCTAATGTAATTAATGTGGGAATTTTGAATTTTGCTCAAGAAAAATTTGAAGTTATTTCAACATTAGAGTCTAGACAATAAATGATCTCCAACTCGCAAGGCATTTGCAATCACTGTAAGGGAAGGATTGACAGCCCCAATGCTTGGAAAAAAACTTGAGTCGACGATATATAAATTATCGAGTTCATGTGCTTTGCAATGAATGTCTAAAACTGACTGATTTGGATTTTTTCCAAATCGGCATGTTCCAACTTGATGCGCAACTCCTGCAATGGGAATATTTGTTTTAAGGTATAAATTCCGTGGAATTAAGTAATCTGGATGCATTCCTAAATGGTTAAGCATAGACTTCAGTTTTTCATATAGCTTTTGCATAGGAACCTGATTATTTGGAGTGTAGTTTAGAGTGATTTTTCCGGATTTATCCACAGTGATCCGATTTTTAGGATCTGGTAAATCTTCAGTTGTCAACCAGAAATCGACCGAATGGCGAGCAATATCATCTAATAACATGAGGGGAACTAAAGCTGTTTCAATCGGTTTTTCTCCTCTAAACATCGCACCAACAGATTTCCCCACCATTTGAATATTACCCATCGGATAATTAAATCCTTCCATACCAAAATAAAAGTCATTGAGGGCCAAAGTCTTTTGGAAATAAGTTAAATTAGGTTCTTTGGAAATGGCCAATACAGCTTGGCTGTTATGGAACATATAATTGCGTCCAACCTGATCAGATCCATTGGCTAATCCGTTTGGATGTTTATCATTAGCTGAGGCCAACAACAATTTGGCTGATTGAGCTGCACCACAAGAGACAACGACGATGTTACCTTTAAAAACCTCTGTTTTGCCTTCAAGTTCGACAACGACATCTTTAATCAACTTGCCGGTTGAATCTGTATTCAGTTTTATTACACGCGCATTGACGAGCAAGGAGACGTTGGAATATTCCAAGGCGGGTCTTACGGCTGCAATTTCGGCATCTGCTTTGGCTTGTACTAAGCAAGGAAACCCATCGCAAGTTTGACAACGGATACACTTGCTTTGGGGAGGATTGTTTTCGTTGAGCAGGATGGCGCAAGGAGCTGGGAAAGGATGATAGCCTGCTTGATTTAGGTTTTCATATAATTGACGAATGCGTGGTTCATGCGATACTGCAGCATATGGATAAGGTGCGCTCCAAGGGGGCTCTGTAGGATCGATACCTCGTTCTCCATGAACATAGTACATTTGTTCAGCTTTACAGTAATAGGGTTCTAATTCTTCATAGGTGATAGGCCAAGCTGGAGAAATCCCGTCGTAATGTTGTAGTTCCCCAAAGTCTTCTTTACGTAGTCTGTAAAGAGCTGCGCCGTACATTTTAGTTGCTCCGCCGACAAAATAGTGAACTTGAGGTTGAAATCCATTTCCTCTGGCATCATACCAGGTTTCAGGAGAGATATATCTGTTTTTCACAAATACAGCTTCAGGACTCCAATTTTCTACTTCTCGTTTAAGCCAATCGCCACGTTCTAAAATTAATATTCTTTTTCCTGAAGGGGCAAGGTGGTGTGCTAAAGTTCCTCCACCAGCACCACTGCCGATGATAATGATATCAAATTCATTTTCCATGTTCAAATTTTCCATATTGATGAATGAGTTTTGCAATGATGCTTGTCCATCCAGATTGATGATTTGCTCCTAGACCAGCACCGTTATCTCCATTAAAATACTCGTGAAATAAGATATAATCACGCCAATGAGGATCGTTCTGAAATTTTTCTATTGACCCATAGACCGGTCTGTGTCCTTTTTCGTCTTTAGTAAAAATTCCT
Source organism: uncultured Parachlamydiaceae bacterium (assembly GCA_963752155.1). GTDB lineage: Bacteria > Chlamydiota > Chlamydiia > Chlamydiales > Parachlamydiaceae > JACCRY01. The sequence goes on from CAVVXH010000002.1 coordinate 317,989, forward strand.
ATTAGACGATGAGTAATCTCGGTGGACACCTCCCAAAGATTCATCATTTTTCCAGAACCTGTCGGGCATTCGACCTCTAAATTATCATCAAAGTAGTAGTGAAACTTTTGCAGAGATTCAATGAGGAGATAATTTAATGGGAACCAGATGGGCCCACGCCAATTAGAATTTCCTCCGAATAAAGGAGTGGTGGATTCGGCGGGCTCATAATCTAATCTGAATTCTTTGCCTCCTAGTAGGATACTGAAAGGATTTTTTTCTAAAAGCTTTGATATAGATCGAATGCCATGCGGGCTAAGGAATTGCTTTTCATCAAGAACTTTTGTGAGTATTTTTGAAAGCTTTGTGTTGTTTGCAAAAGCTAGCAAGATTCGTTCTTCAGCGCCTAATTTAGTGAGGTCTGCGATATTGTGAAGCATTTTAGAACGGTTTTCAATAAACCATTGAAAACGATGCTTGAAATTTGGATAGTTGATGTTGGTGCTTGAATCCTGAGTTGTTACAGCAAATAATGGGATAATACCTATAAAGCTATCTTGATAGAGCCAAGTTGTTTTTTTATCGGGTGTCATCAAAATGCTATAGTAAAATCCTCTTTCAGGATCCCACAAACCTTCGGTTTCTGTCATGACATTGTTGATGGCATCTGCAATGTAGATAAAATGTTCGAAAAATTTAGTGGCTATGTCTTCATATGCTGAATCTTTGGAAGCGAGTTCTAAAGCAATTTGAAAGCAATTGAGGCAATACATCCCCATCCAGCCTGTAGCATCGGGTTGTTCTAAAGCTCCTCCTGAAGGAGGAGTTAGGGAGCGATCAAAAGCTCCGATGTTGTCCAGCCCGAGGAATCCTCCTTCGAAAATGTTGCGTCCGGAACTATCTTTTTTGTTCACCCACCAAGTAAAATTTAATAGGAGCTTTTGAAAGATTTTTTCTAAAAAACTTCTGTCTTCACGTCCATACATCGATCTCTCGATCTGATAGACACGCATGGCAGCCCATGCTTGGACCGGAGGATTGGTATCTGAAAAATTCCATTCATAAGCAGGAATTTGTCCATCAGGTGACATATACCATTCCTTTGTCAGCATAGAGAGTTGCTTTTTGGCGAATTCAGGATCGATCATTGCCAAAGAAACTGCATGAAATGCTAAATCCCATGCAGCAAACCAAGGATATTCCCATTTATCAGGCATTGAGAAGACATCATAAGCATCCAGATATGGCCATCGATGATTACGTCCTTCTTTGCGTTGATGTGGAGGGGTTGGTTGTGATGGATCCCCGTCTAGCCATTTCTTGATATTGTAGTGATAGCATTGTTTGTTCCAAAGAAGCCCTGCAAAGGCTTGACGTTGGATATTGCGCATATCTTCGGAAAGAGGGTAAGGAGTGATTTGTAAATAAAACTCATCGGCTTCGTCTTTTCGTTGAGAAAAAGTGGCATCAAAGGCCTTTCCAAATGGATTGGATATATTCTCATTATCGCATAAGCGTAATTTAATGATCTTTGTTTCAGCGGGCGCAAGTTTGAGTTGATAAATTGCAGAAGCTTTAGTTCCTTTATATTCTGGATTGACACAATTGTTTTGGTTGGAAACGATGTAATCATTGATTCCATCTTTGACATAAGGGGATTGATTAGTCGTGTTGAATAGCTTTTTATTATTGGTTTCATTTTCCGTAAATTGAATTGAATCAGGGTGGTCACAATATAGCCAATAATTTCCCAAAATTGCATGTTCAGCTTTAATGATTTGAAGATGGCTTTTAGAGTTTGTAAGGGAAAGCAAGGGTTTATAACTTTGTGAGTCCCATGACCAAGTATTTCTAAACCATAATGTAGGGAGAAGCGTTAGACTAGCTGTTGCCGCTCCTCTGTTAGCAACGGTTATTTGAATTAAAATATCTTTACAACCACTTTTAGCGTATTCGATAAAAACATCAAAGTACTGATTTTCATTAAAAATCCCCGTGTCTAAAAGTTCATATTCTGGATCTAAGCGGGTTCTTTTCTTATTAGTTTCGATGAGATCTTCGTATGGAAATGCTTTTTGGACATATTTATAGAGATATTTCATGTAAGAATGTGTCGGAACATTATCTAAATAAAAGTAATATTCCTTGACATCTTCTCCATGGTTTCCTTCATAACCAGTCAAACCGAACAGTCTTTCTTTTAAAAATGGGTCTTGACCATTCCATAAAGCCAAAGCGAAGCAAAGTTGTTGTTTTTCATCGGAAATGCCTGCAATCCCATCTTCTCCCCAGCGATAGGCTCTTGAGCGGGAGTGATCATGTGGTAGATATTCCCATGCTTTCCCATTTGCACTATAGTCTTCTCTAACAGTGCCCCACTGTCTTTCACTTAAGTAGGGCCCCCAAAATTGCCATGAAGTCTTATATAAGCGCATTTCTGACAACCGTTGTCCTTCTGCGGTCGAATCAATCTTGTTGTCGTTCATTTTTTTTATAATCCAGGGCTTTGATGCATCATTCCTCCATCCACAAAGACTGTTGTTGCGGTCATGTAGCTGGCTCCTTCTCCAGCCAAAAAAGCGACTACACGCGCAATTTCTTCCGGACTGGCCATTCGGCCTAATGGAATGGCTGCATCTAACTTTTGCATTAATTCAGGATCATTCATGGTGGATAGATTTATTGGTGTAGCGACGGCTCCTGGAGCTACCCCTGTGACAAGAATATTATGGGGAGCTAACTCTAAAGCTGCTGTGCGAGTCAGCATGCGCATTCCCCCTTTTGACAAGCAGTAAGGAGTATTATTAGGCATAGGCCAATCTTCATGCACGGAAGTAATGTTGATAATGCGTCCTCCGCTTTTGCCGTCTTTGTTTTGTTTGATCATTTGTTTAGCAGCCAGTTGTGTCCCAAAAAAAGCACTTTTGAGATTAATGGTGAGCACTCTATCGTATTGGGTTTCTGTCGTATTGAGGATTGAAGTGCGTGTTTCAACTCCTGCATTATTAACCATAATGTCTAGACGTCCAAATTTTTCGACTGTGGTGTCGATAAGCCTTTGTAAGTCCGCGACTTTGCTGACATCGGCATCTACTCCGATGACTTCACACCCTAAAGTTGCAATTTTTTTTTCCAATGCTTCAGCTAAGTCCGGATTTACAACATAATCGATGACGACGTTGGCTCCTTGTTCTGCGAGTTCAAGAACAATACTCGCCCCTATGCCACTATTTCCTCCTGTGACGATTGCAACTTTTCCTTTGAGGTTCGTATTCATGAAAATAGAACCCAAGCAGATTTAAGTGTGACGAATACACCAATTGCCAAGGGGATCCCTACTGCCAACCATGCTAATACGAGGGCTAGAGTTGAGCTTTCCTCTGCAGTGTCCGTTTCTCTAACAACAGCGAACTCAGGGTGTTCATGGGCAAGTCTTCTTTCTTGATCCAATTGTTCTGGGCTCATGTGATACTTTTCATGAACAGGTCTAATTAACAAGTTGCAGATGAATCCTATGGCAAGTAGGCCTGCTAATATATATGTTGTAATAGAATAGACATCCGCGTAAGGAACTCCATGGGCGAGTTGATATTCACGAATATAATTCACAATCGAAGGGCCAAAAATTCCTGCTGCAGACCATGCTGTGAGTATTCTTCCATGGATTGCACCGACCATTTGAGTGCCAAAGATGTCCGATAGATAGGCAGGAATTGTTGCAAATCCTCCTCCATACATCGATAAGATGACACAGAATGCTCCTACAAATAAGGCAATATGTCCACCGTTTGCTGATGAGGTGGCAGAGGAATATAAGAAACATCCCAAAGCAAAAAAGATAAAGTAGGTGGATTTTCGGCCAATAAAATCTGAAAGTGAAGCCCAAAAGATTCGACCAATGATATTAAATAGGCTTAATAGGCCTGTAAATCCTGCAGCTATGCCTGCAATCACACTTTTTTGAGCTGGAGAGAGCTGACTGAATGTTAGAGTATTTCCAATAAGTTTTCCGGCAAAGATTTCCTGAAGCATTGGTGAGGCCATTCCAATAATTCCGATACCAGCTGTAACGTTAAGGCATAATACCCACCAAAGCAACCAGAATTGGGGTGTCTTTAACGCATCTTTTAGATGCACGTGTTGATTTGTAATCATAGAGTGATTTTTTTCAACCGGAACCCATCCTTTTGGTTTATAGCCGATAGGGGCTATTCGATAGCCAAAAGCTCCTCCTAACATAAAAACTAAATAGATTATTCCTAGAGTGATAAACGTTTGCCATACTCCTACAGATGTGGGTGTTGCAAAATGTTTCATCAGCCAGTCGGCTAATGGGGCTCCAATCATAGCACCACCGCCAAAGCCCATGATTGCCAAACCTGTAGCCATTCCACGTTTATCAGGAAACCATTTAATTAGGGTCGATACAGGAGAAATGTAGGCTAAACCCAAACCTATTCCTCCGATAACTCCGGAACCTAACCATAGCAACCAGACCTGATGCAAGTAAATGCCTAGCGCTGAAATAAAAAATCCTCCGGCCCAACAAAATGCAGCGACAACTCCTGCTTTGCGAGGACCTTCCCTTTCTACCCATTGTCCTAAAATGGCTGTTGAACTTCCTAGAAAGACAAAAAATAAAGTAAACATCCATCCCAAAGTACTGATTTTCCAATCACAAGTCGTATCGAATAGACTTTGGAAAAAGGACATATTGGGAGGGCATGGAATCGATTTTGTAATGCCAATGGCGTGAGAAAGTGGAAGCCAGAATACGCTAAATCCATAGGCCATTCCAATACATAAATGGATGGCTAGAGCGCAAGGAGGGATGAGCCATCGATTATAGTTAGGTCCTACTGTGGTTCTTTCTTTTGATAGCAATCCATATTTCGATTGCTCATCTTGAGGGGTTGAGGCTGTTGACATATTGTTACTTCTCCATTGAATTAAGATCGTGTACGAAGACGGATTCACCATAAAAAAAGTGAATCCGTTGTTTATTTTATTTCTTGACGCTATAAGAGTGGGCTCCGGCTCCAGCCAGATTTCCATCTTTTACGATCAAATATTCTTCGCGAATCGGTCTTCCTTCAAAGAAACATTCTAGGATCTCACGTGTACCGGCAGCATAGCGTGCTTGTGCAGAAAGTGAAGTTCCGGATGTATGAGGGGTCATTCCGTGATGAGGCATTGTGCGCCATGGATGATCTTTTGGAGGAGGTTGTGGAAACCAAACATCTCCAGCATACCCAGCTAATTGGCCAGATTTTAGCGCGCGAACGATTGCATCGCGATCACAAATTTTTCCTCGTGCAGTATTGACGATGTAGGATCCCCGTTTCATTTTGCCGATCAGTTCATCGTTAAATAGATTTTCTGTTTCAGGGTGGAGAGGAGCATGGATAGAGAGAACGTCACATACTTTTATAAGAGATTCAACATCCGGGTGATAAGTAAGATTGAGCTCTTTCTCTACCTTTTCTGGTAAGCGGTAGCGATCAGCGTAATGCAATTTCACATCGAAAGGTTTCATTCTTCTTAAAACAGCAGTACCTATGCGTCCTGCGCCGAAAACCCCTACGTTCATCCCTTCGATGTCATAGGATCTTTCTACGCAATCGGCGATATTCCATCCCCCATCAATCACCCATTTATAAGAAGGAATATAGTTGCGGACAAGGGCCAACATTTGCATCACAGCATGTTCAGCTACGCTAATACTGTTACAATAACTGACTTCTGCCACTGTAAGTCCTTTATCACATGCAGCTTTTAAGTCAACATGGTCGGAGCCTATGCCTGCGGTGATGCTCATTTTTAAATTTTTAGCTTTTTTGATTCTATCTGCTGTTAAGTAAGCTGGCCAGAAAGGTTGTGAAATGATAATGTCTGCATCTACTAATTCTTTTTCTAGAACAGAATTAGGTCCATCTTTGTCTGAAGTTACGACTAGAGTGTGTCCTTTGCTTTCAAGGAATTTGCGTAAACCAAGAGCTCCTGTAACAGAACCTAGCAATTCTCCTGGTTTAAAATCGATGTGTTCAGGAGTCGGTAGAGTGGAGCCGTCTGGATAGTGTTTTAAAACAGGGATATCATCACGAGCATAACGTTTGGGAAGCCCGTGAATAGGGTCATCATAAAGAACGAGAACAATTTTGTATTTTTCTTTATTCATAAGAATCCTCCAAGTTAGGATGTAAAAAAAAAATTTAAAATTTACAAATTTTGCAATTACTTTTATCCATACTGGATTTCAAATATTTATTGTAGCTTTTTTTTGGGGGATGGAAAGGACAGCAAGGACAGCAAGGACAACAAGGACAACAAGCAAGGACAGCAACAATGACCTAATCAGCAACCCACACATGGATGATTCTATCATTAATAATTTCGCGGTAAATTGGATTTGCAATGTCGAGCTTGTCAAGCCGTACAAGGCCCAAGTCGCGTACATATTGTAGGTCGTCTTGTTGAATAGTGCCTGGATTTGTTTCCCCAGTAATAATCGCTTCGATGATTGGTCGAACGCGCGGTTCATGAAGTTTATCAATAAGACTATCCAAATGTGTATCGCGCCTTTTAATGATCGCCTCTTTAGCAATATTGATCATTTCTTTAGTAATCGACTGATGAGGGTCATTATCATCTCGATAGCAAGCTTGGTAGGCCAAAGCATTGATTAACCATGGTTGTCCCGCTGTAAGCCAATAAGCATATTCAATTGCTTCAGGAGAGAAAATTTGTCCGGTATCCTCAGTATGCTGTGTATAGAGAGCTTTTACTTCATTTAAGGTAAAATTAGTGAGGACTAGGGACTCTGCTTTAATATTAAAAGGACTGCTTGCAGAAATATGCTGACTATCTTCCCTTGACCAGATTCGATAATCACGTACATCGCGCAGGCCAATAAAGCAGAGAGAATGGGGGAAGCGTTTTGGACGATTGGGAAAGCCTGCACGTATTTGACGTAAAACGGAGAGCAAAGTATCGCCAATTAAGGAATCAATTTCATCAAACAAAACAAGCGGCTTGGATGAATGTTGCGCTAAGAATTGTAATGTTTCATTTAAGGAGTTAAAATCTATAGGAACAGCACCTGAGGTTCTGTCTTTAAGAAATTCCACAAGAATATTTTCTTGAGGCAATTGATTAGAAATTTCTTGCAAAAGGATTCTAAGAATGGCAAAGAGCCCTTTTTCGACATCTTCACGTACAGCTTGCACTGTTTCCAGATTGATGTACAAGGCATTGTAGACTCCTCCTTTTATTAGGTCATGGCAAAATTCTATGATTTCAGTTGTTTTGCCACTTTGTCTTGGAGCATGTAGAACAAAATAGAGTCTGTCATCCACAAAGGACTGTAGATCTTTTCGATTTAGGCGATGAGGAATATAATAATTGTATTCAGGATTTATTGGACCAGCGATGCAGAATTTTTTCGTCATAAATATCTAAGTCCTTAACTATTAAAAAGGGTTCTCAATATCAATAAACGAGCATGGTAATGAGAATTTTTCCTTGATGTATACAGCTAGACTTTTAGGTCCAATTTTTTCAGTATGAGAATGTCCAAGAGCAAGAAAATTAATTTTCTCTTCCAAAGCTTGATGCCAGGCAGGTTCATCGAAATTCCCTGTTATAAAGCAATCCACACCGGCTATTGCAGCTTCACTTAAATTTTTGTAGGCTCCGCCTGAAATTAAGGCCGCACTTTTAACAATGCTATTTCCCCCGGGGGCAAGATGGGCGATATGGCCATAGTAGTGCTCTAATTTTTCCACAAAAGATGTGCGGTTTTGAGGTGGAAAGGTCCCCTTGACTCCGATAGCAATACCTTTAAAAAAGCCAAACGGTTCGAGATTTTCCCACCCAAGATCAATGGCGGCTTTCCAATTGTTTCCGTGCACTTTGTGTGCATCTAAGGGGAGATGATAAGCAATTAGCGATAACCCATTTTCAAGCAATAGAGTTATTTTCTGTCGTTTTACTCCGGTGATCACATAGCTATCTTGATTCCAAAATATCCCATGATGGACAATAAGGGCATCAGCTCCAGCTTTAATTGCAGCTTCTATTGTGGCGATATTAGCGCTCACTGCAGTGGCAACGGAGGATATATCTTTTTTACCTTCTATTTGCAACCCATTCGGGCATCCATCAGCATAAAGAGAGGGCTGTAGAAGTTCATTAAGATCAGAGCAAAGTTGTGGTAATGTAATCATTGAAACTCCGGTTAGTCTCATCCTATCACGAAATAGCTCATTTTAAACAGCCTAAAAATAAAGAAGCACAGGGTGATGGCAGTTCGCAGCTGGTTAGTCTTTAACTTTTAGCAATATAATTAACTTTACAATTTAATGAGAAATTTGCTAGATGTAAGGAATGGGAAATGAGTCCTTCCCATCTTTGAAACCTAAGGAGGTAGATCATGATTAATATTACAAAATATATTTTATGCATGGGATTATTTCTGTTTGCAGTTCAAGCGGTCACAAGTTATATAAATGGCAATTTTGAATCTGAAGCGATTCATTTTGGACCAAGACCTAAATAGAAAATAAATTTTTGAAAAAACCAAGCTATAAGCTTGGTTTTTTTGATTGAAAGGGATAAAAAAACAATGATTTCGGACAATGACACTGGCGTTAGAAGAACTACGGTTCTCGATTTAAGCGACTCTGAAGAGCAAGAACTACTGACAGGTGAAGGCAACACTCAATCGCTTCTTGGAGGAGACTTTTCTAAGGACAAGATCGTCCGAGGTTTATTTTGCGGTGCAATGGCTGCACTTTGTGGAACGTCTATCTATTTTGCTGTTCAAGAAGTGAAGGATATTGAAAATCATAGGTGGAAGTACACTATTTGCATGTGGAGTGCAGGGGCCTCTTCAGCTCTCTTTTTCCATCCGATTATTTCACCGGAATTACGTGAACGCATTTATAGAATCATGTCCGCTTGGGTCTATGAGTGCTTTTTTATTGGAACGCAACTTTATTTGAATTTCTTTTCTGAAGGCACCAAGCGAATTCTTCATGGAGGTTTCGTTTGCTCAGCGGGGTATTTTCAAGCAAGAGATTTAGCTATTCTTTTTTCCCTCCGTCGTTCAGATTATTTGCGAACTCTGAACTATACAAATGATGAAAAAAAACTCATCCCTATGTATCCACCCAATACTAGAAATCGGGATTTCCCTAAAGTCTATGAGACAGGTCAGTTGTTGTTAGCGATCTCTACGACTGTACTATTTTTTCTTTTGCGAGACGGTCATACAGATTATTTACATCGTCATGGCGTTTATGGAAATTTTTCAGCTTTATATCTTGGATTTCGACTCGGAAGAATTTTCACATATTTCGGTGATAATTTCAAGGAGGACTATGAGAACGAATTTCGACGATCAATAGAAACGACTGTAGAATTACCTGTTGGTTTAAAAGTAGGCCACATGGTAAAAACTGGATTCTCTTTGGCTTCCCCTCTGGCTACAGCTGTTCTTCTTCAAGGTTTAAGCAGACCGCACCAATACACAGTGATAGACAATCCTACAAACGGGATTCCTGACTATCTTATTATGGTATTAGTAGGGGCTATTTTGGGTTCCAAGATGTTTCTGGAAAAAAGAGAAATGGAAAACCCTCGATCAAGCTTCCATATCACTCGCAGAATCATTCAAGAGCGAAGGGCTAGCACAGCGTCTATTTCCACAGCTGAAAAAGTTTGCAAGTTTACAAAGGATTATTTTCTTACGTTACTTTGCATTGCGGGATTAGATGCCTATATGACTGTGGTGGGCCTGAAGAGTGGTGAGATGCGAATTATTAATGCAATCATTATTCTCTTATTTACTTCAAATTTTTCCTTTTTCGCGGTGAATCATTTGGTAAAAAACTTTTCTCCTTTGATGAGTAGTGAATTATCTTCACTTTCGACAGTTGAGAAAATGTGGAATAATCGAGTCACGAATGAACTGTATTTGCAATGCGTAAAGCCCACTTTTCTTATTACTTGCTATCAATATTTAACGACGAAATTTAATCTATTTGACAGTTACATGGATAGTGCTCCTCCTCAATTATTAAATTTTTCATATGCCGGATGGGCATTTTGGGGAGGTGTGTGGGGGACTCTTCGAGCTCTCTATGTACAAGAGATGGAGCCTCATCCTTTTACATCAGATTTGGGGGCGATAGAAATGCTCAATACTGCTGTCGGTGGACTTATGTCACCTTCAGGCTAGTTTTTTAATTTCATCATTCCGATGTTGAGTGCCTCTTAATGGTCTAACCCGCTGTGTGAAATCGAAATAGCGAAGAAATTTGCAAATTGTAGATCATTCCGATCATGCTTTTGACTCAATTTTTTTTTAAGCCTTAGCCGTGGTTCCAGACCTGACATTCTGACATTTGCCCTTTTGAGAGGTCTTGTTTTCGTTTAAGCAAATATCAGAATATCAGGTCAGGCACCAATGGCAAGGCTACTTTCAAGATCAGAAAACGTTATTAACATAATGACCTTGGTTCCATTAATAAACGTCTTCAGTTGATTAGTTATGGTTGTAAATTAATTCGCGTGTAATTATTCCAGATATTGTTGGAATTTGTGCAGTAATATAATATCGAAACCACAGAAACAAATAATGAACTTATGATTGCTACTTTATAAAATTGTGCTGTTGGACTATTATTGCACACATAGGTAATAATCCTTTTTATAGTTGTTCCTTCTGGGATAGATTGTAGAATATAATTTTGAAATGAATACTTCTCGTGAATCGCGAAATATTTTTCTCGTAGTTCTCGGTCCGTTTCATGATCTCGCATCCATTGATCTTGTAACTTCTGTTTTTCCTTCATTACAAGGTATTGTTCGTACTGATTGCGATTTTCTAATTCATATTGATAATTTCCTTGAGAGGCTGGTTTTCCCCAAAGCCATTGTCTTGCCTCTCTCATTGCAACTGAATCTTCTTTAGATTCTAAATATTCAGGGTGGAGGCGGAGATAGGGGTAAAGATTCTTGGGAACATACGCCACATATGTAGAAGTTTGAAATTTAGAATAGATTTCTTCAAGCTTTCTTTCTTCTTCGGTGAAAGGAAGTTCTGGAAAAGAGAATGTATTATCTTGTTGTGGCATGGGCTGGGGATTGTTACTCAACCAACCAAAGATTGTCGTCATCATAGTAACCTCTGAATCTTAATTTTAAATCATATGAGATGAATCGTTCATCTTTGATTCACTTTATCAATAATATAAAAATATAGCTACAGAAAAGTTCAACATTTAAAAGCGTTAGTGATTGTGAAAACGTCAACCCAATGACTGTTGCATGAACTTGTTATTCTTGAAAAGGAAAAATCACAATATCCCCGTATAGTTCGATAATTCGTTTTAAATTTAAACTGAATCTGGTGCTAGCTATTCTTTATTTTTAGATTGAACTGCTGATTGTCGTCATATTTTCATTGTATTTAAATATTGGATTTTATAAAAGGGAGGATAAATGAAAACTTAACCTAAAAAAAAGGAGCTACGAGTATTATGCAAAACATGTTGACACCCTATCAAAGAAGTGATATTTAGGGACTTGTAATAAATAATTTGTGTGCTTGGGCTGAACCAAAGCTATGTTTTATACCTGGTATACAGTCTCTTAAAAAATAATAGGTAATAAAATGGAACCAATCATTCCCATCCCCAAATGGTTTAACACATGGTTTGACACATTAGCCGAGTTTCCACCATCTGAAACCAAGTCGCCACCATCAGAAGCCAAGTTGCCACCATCTGAATTTCGTAATAATTTTCAAAAACAATTCCCTTCACTTGAAAAAGCAGCAAAAAAAATCATCGATCTTCTGATTATTTTTGGTTATGTCAACATTAATTCTGTAAAAAAAATTTTAATAAATGTGAAACGTGTGCAGAATTGCTACTTAGAACAGACGATAACATTGGAGCGTGTCTACCAAGTCTATTTGGACAGTCTAATAAAAAATTATTCTTTTGACGAAATCGTGATTAGAAATAAAGATCTCTATAAGCATATTTCCTTATCTTCATCTAAAATGGCTGAAGATAGCATAAAAAACGATATAAAAGTTTATTTGTTGTCGGTTGAGTTTCCATTGCAGAAATCAATAGCTTCAGGCTGTTATTCAGTTGAATGGATTAAAAAATTTATAGATCCTTACAACCAAGAATTACAAGAAACAATTCAATTCCTTTTTCAGCAGAAAACACTAAAAGATGAAATGCCAATACTTAATGTAAATTATCAGACGCTATTATTCAAGCATGCTGGTATCAAAGGATATGGACGATCATGTTCTTGGGCTTTTTTGTTTTGTTTATGGAATCCGAAACAATCTAAATATGTAGAACCTTTGTATTCACTTTTACATGCAAAAAACAACAAACCATCCACTTCAAACAACAAGCCATCCACATCTTCTCAAAATGCTAAACCTGTAGCCAAAAAAAGTGCAAACGGTATTTCTCAAAATGCTGAATTGAGTTTTCAACAGTTTGTTGTCAAAAGCAGTGTAGTTGCAATTTTTCGACATGAAGAGTCAGTCCTTCCACCTATAGATACAATTGAATTAACTTTTGAGAAGTTGTGCCTCTCATCAGAAATCGATCGACAAAATGCTGTCTATTTTATAGATCATTTACACGAACAATTTTTACAGAAAAAATTTGTTTTTTCTGAAGAACTAGGTATTCTAAAAAGACTAATTCCACGAATTTCAGACACAATCTCTCCGATGTATGATTTTCTCCATATGATTTTGTGCTATTTTCGGTATTTAAGTCAACATGACCCAGATCCAAGATATCGATTTTTTCTATTAAAGGCTCTTTTTGCTCTTCCTTATGAAAAACGTCGCCATTTTGATAAACCAATCCGAGACAAATTTAATCGACCGACTTTTAGATTGGATTGGGAAAGTTGTCTTTTTCTTACGGAGCACTTTAAACCGCCTGAACTTTGGGGTGGGATCTTTTTGCGACAAACTATCTTGCAAGGAAAAAAAGAATCTTCTTATTTGGATCTAAATGCACAATTAAAGGTTATAGTAGAAATTGAAGAATTGATTGACATGAAACTCCCTATGAAGATGATTTCAAATTTGCTTTTTTTACAAACTTTTAAAGTAAATATAAAAGATATTGTCAAAGAATTTATAATCTTGCGCCAAGAGACAAAGACTGTGGATGAAATACCCGCCTTATTTGAAAAAAAATGGGAGGACTTGCATAAAAGATTTTCAGCACAAATAGAGCGAGACAATTTACAAGATCTTATTCCTTGTGTAGAGCCGGAAAACATTATTTTAGAAAACATATGGCAACTCTCTTTTCTTTTACAATTTTCAGCTCATCCTGATTTCAAGCCTGGGATTCAAGAGGGTTTAAAAGAGATGGAGAAAACTAAAAATGGGAATTTAATTTATAGAAATGAAGCAAAATCGTATCCTTATTTACTCTATTTTTCAAAATATCTATTTAAACTTCATATTGATCAAGCCCTTGTTCTTTTAAACCTATTCGTCGGAATTAAACAATCTTATACTTATAATTATTTTCATTCCCAGATACACTATCGTCGATTATTAGACAGTCTATCTTTAGATAAAGAGGACTACTCCGAAGCTTCTGACGAAAAAAGAAAATTTCTTCAAGATGCTATTTTTTCAATGAGTGTCGAAGAGAGGCAGCAGTTTGATTACCCTATTAAGGAAGATTATTTTATTTCTCCCTTGAACCTAGATTCTAGTTTGCTACAATTTGCAAAAACCCATCCAATCCCTCTTTCAGGGTGGGGAAAGATTATTCTTCGATCTTCACGATCGATTCCTGCAAAACCTGAGGAATCCCCATTTTTATCAATACAAGATCTAATTAAACTTATCGGAATGATCGAATCATATATAGGTAGCGCACTTCCGCTGGAAATGTGCGAGGATCTTCTTTATTTCCAAATCGTGCATCCATCGATGTTTGAGATCGTTAAAAAATGTGTTGAGTTACATAAAACGATCAAAGGAAAATATCTTTCTTCGATAACGATTCCTTCTAGTATATATAGTGAAATCACAGATTTAGCCGCAAGGATAGTGTATGAGGGCTTTGGAAATCTAATTGATTTCAAAAATTTATGGTGCACTAGCAGTCGTAGTGATTTTTTTCAGAGCCACGTCGTTGGGAAACTGAGTTGCATGCTATCGCATGTGACCTATCTAAGGCCTTACATCCCCTTTGATCATCTGATTGCCTTTCATTTGAAAATGAAAAAACCCCCTAAACATAAACCTTATCATTTTTTTCAGCCCTTAACACATACCCTACCAGATGGGCCAGCTTGGATGGCACGTTGGATGCTCGATCTAAAGAAAGAAACATATTCACTCGTTGTGATCATGACAAATTCCTTGAACCTTAATAGGTCAGAAGACTCTAGGTTTAGTAGATCTTCTTGCTTGTTTCATATTCCCCTAAAAGTCCCTTTGGATGAGGATAAAAAGAACAAGTATTTTGCTCTTCTTTTTTCTGCAGTAGGTGGATTAGCGAAGGAGGTCTATACAGAGAAGGAAGAAGTCAAAGTTAATCGAAGAAAAACTCATTCATCTTCTAACGAAGAGGCTCTTGATGAAAATCCTGTCCGACGTACCTTACAGCGGCTTCTCAATGATTCACCTCTTATCCAAGAAGAATGGACAAAATATTTTTTAGAAGATACTTCAACAGATCCTTTAGATCTCTATTCCTTTATCGAAACTTTGCGTACACATTTTCTACGATCCTTTTATTACATTTTAAACCCTAAAGAAAAAAGTATACTAAATACTAGTTGTATCGAAACACCATTCTCAATAGAGGAGGAAGGAATTTGTTTGTCAGTGCAGGCTCTAAGGTCCCATTTTAATTTTAATACAATAGTTTTAGATAAGATTTGGATAAAGAAAAAAGATCATGATGAACAATTTCAAGAGATTTTTCGAGAACTTGCAGCAAAAAAATCTCTTTATATTAATCAATTTTTATCAAAGGAGGATCCTCATCCACTACAGGAATCGCCATCTGCAACTTTTAGGTTTTGTCTACGACTTCGAGATCAAGTAAAACTCTATTATTGGAAAACTGAACTTGAGTGGAAGGGGGATTACGATTGGGATCATAGTACTCCGGATCAAAGCAAAGTTATCTGCACAGGGGAAACGGTAAAGATGACAATTCATTTTTCTCGTGTCATCTCCGAACTAGGATTGGTTGATTCTGAAAATGGTATTGAGAGTCTATCGGATTCTCCGCAATCACTCATCATTCAATATCCTCCTTTTACCGGAGAAAAGGAATTCATCCATAGTTTGTTATGGCATACAGCCCTTTTTTGCATGGGTAAGGGAGATTTAACCCAGGGCACATGAAATTAGAATGAATAAGAAGTTGTTTAATAGGTGAGAAAGTTGCCGCGATATTTGGGTATTAAAGTATAGGAAAAAATTAAACGCAAAGCGAGACAGCTGCCTACGGCGCCCCCTATCGGGAAATAACAGATTTTTAAAGCCCCCAAGATTTACGCAACTGAAAAAAGCGTCGTTTTCAATTAATAACAAGATACTAAATTCTGTAGAGGTAACGTTTAGCCTTGGTTCCAGACCTGACATTCTGACATTTGCCCTCCTGGGAGGTTGCGTTATCATTGTAGGCAAATGTCAGAATATCAGGTCAGGCACCAATGGCAAGGCGCTTTAAAAATTTGTTATTTCCCAATAGGGGGCGCCGTAGGCAACTGTCTCGCTTTGAGTTTAATTTTTTCCTATACTTTATATCTTAATATGCAGCAACTTTCTCACCTACCAAACAACTGGTTATTTTAGCTTTGTAACAGGAACATTTTGAATTCTGTTAGCTATTAAATACTTCTGCGAAAGCATTGTAATTTCTTACAGCAACCGGTGAATTATTTAAAGCTTTCTTTGGAATCGCTAATATTACTTCGTCAGCAAACCCGATGAGATGAGTTAATTTTTTCTTGATAATTGTTGCAGTCATCGTTGCATGCTTTTCAGCATTACTTGGAGCAAATGCACCACATCCAAAAGCTCCAAGAACTAAAGTTATACGTTTTTCGGGATCCTTAATTCTCATTAAAGCTGCCTTTTTAGCTATTGCATAGACATGAGTTCCTATTCTTGCTTCAGCATCCGTATAGTCGACCGAACCTTCGGCTGTATCGGCCATTACGGAGTTTCCAAAATACTTTGCTGCGCTTGTTATAAACGAAACATCTATGGGTTTATCAAGAAATATTGTGGAAAAAAATCCTTCGTCTCCCTGAATACCAAAAAGCTGATTATCTGACACATAGGCCATTATTTTAGAATCAAAAGGATCATTATAGTGAGATCGAATCATTGATCCTGCCATCTTAGGTGTACTTGGTAAGAGTGATAATGAGGAGTAAAGATCACTTTTGCTAACTAGAGCTTCTTCTTGGGCAAGTGCAGATCCTCCACCACCCCAAACAATTTTACCGGATTGATTGTCTCTATAAATATTAGGACCTCCACCTATTTGTCTCTCATTTGCAAAATTTAAAGCGATGATATGGCCACTTGCTTCTGCAATAGCTTGGTCAGTAGTTAAATCTTTTAATTGAATTTCCATCGTTTCTTTTTTAGGAAATACTTCAACTAGTTTTTTTACATCCGCAATCAAGTCCTTATAATCTATTGCAAGGTTTCTTTCAACTTTTTCTGGAAAAGTTGGGGGTCTGAGAGTTATTGTTTTTTCATTAAGGACATACGTTAATTCGTTGAGGATACGTACGTGGATAAATGTATTTCGCCAGTTTACACTTTTCCCTGTAATAATCAAGGGGTGATTTTCTTGATTAATATCATTTGTGGCTATCTTTACGGGTTTTGCATTTGAAGGAATAATCAACTGATTTTGAACAGGGGTTAAATTTTCCGACTGTGTTTTTAAAGATTGTTGGGCAGGTACAGCGATAGAATCATCTTGAACAGTTTGATGTATACTTGAAGTTATTATAGCATATGGAAAAGAAAGAATAGACCCCAAAATAGATCCTACTCCCATTATAATGCCCCATGAAAGTGATTGAGAAGCGGGTTGAGGTTCAGTTGAATTATTTACTTCCTCATCATGAAATGTAGGTTGAATAGGTTTTGATACAGGTTCCATAAATATAGTCCTTTTAATTTTATATAGGCTTAATTAATTTTTTTTGTCTTAATAAGACAATTTAAATATACTTTAACATTTTAAAAGAATTAATGCAAGCGTAATCCTTTAGATTTATTTTTTCCCACCCACACTGGAGCGAAAATCAGTCGCTATATTGAGTTGATTGTGTTTTGGAAGGATTAATCCATGCTTTAAGGTATACAATAGCAATGCAATTCCGGGAAATATTCGATCTTTTTCATTTGTTTCCACTAAATGGATCCGTTCTTGAATACGTTGAGCAGGAGAAATATGCTTATTGTTTGAAAGAACTAAAGTTTCATCGTTAGAAAATCGCCTCATCATTTTGCTTGCTTCTGTGACCTCAATGATTAATTCCTGTAATCTGATAGCAGAAAAGTCCTTTTCAGCGTTTGAAGCAGGATAGCTCAGAATTTTGTGAGCATTATGCATCCATTCTCCTAGAGAAGGAAGCGTTGTAGCGCAAGCAGATACTTTGCGAAGAATATTTGCAAGTATACATGGACTATTCATAAAACGAATATTTCGAGCCTGGATAATATGTTGACCACTTTCAAAACTGTTAGTGTGATAAAGAGCTGCAATAAGTAATTCTTTTTGGGCTCTTCTAAGTAATCCACACTGTCCCAAACTTGTACTGATAGGTCGATTCATTCGATCTATCGTTAATTTCTCTTTCAATCTGCGTAAATAAAGGGCAACGTTCTGTAATGCAATGTTGCGCTCTGTCGTACGAAAATTTAATGAGTTGCAACCTTCTACGGGAGCAATACACCGGATCCCAGTCCAGATGAGTGCTTTATCAAGGGCTAGAAGGGCTTCTTTTCGATTATTGATAAATAAAATCGGAAGTAGTTCAGAATCTATTGTCTCATCAGAGATCATCTGACTACTGATAGGCTCTTTGGAAAATGCATCTTCTACATTTACTAAATGATTTTCATAAGTATTTTGCATATGCTCTAAAGGAAGTTCTCCTTCGACTTCTTTTGAAGGATCACAAAGAGTCTCAAGAAGTTTCTCTAAAAAGTAAACTCCACGTTGAAGAAAACGGTGATGTTGAACTATGAGAGAGCCTCTTAATGCTTCGTTTTTTATTTGAGAATTCTCTTCACGGTCAACTTGGAATAAGAAATCAGTAAGAAGACGACTTTCATTATCCATATGCTTTCTTCTTTTGTATGCTTCGGCAGGGTAATTGACACAACGGTTCCCTTCAGCAAGAGACAATGGGACATTACGCATATTCCAAATGATTTTTTTAATATTTTTAGAAATTTCAGGTTTGTTTATCAAAAGATTGAGCAGTTTTTTTGTGTCATGTCCTATCAGTTGAACATCCTCTAATGTTGTTTTAGTAAAGATGGTTGTGATTTCTAAAAGTGTTTCTACAGATCGCCTTAATAGATCTGTTTGTTCAAAAATCAGATCAATAGAGAATTGTTTTATTTCGGCAATTTCTATTAAACTTTCTAAAATGATGAATAAATCTTTGATACGATTAGATTGCCAAGAAGATTTATTAACAAAACTAGAGGCTTCTAAATAAAATAAGTTGTCCTTACATTGAGATAAGCTTTTAGAAATTTCAGGTAATTTTATTGGAGTTTTTTTATTCTCTTTTGGTACTGTAGGCAGTTGCTTTTTGGAAACAGATTCAGAGTGTACATTTTTTTGTGGAGTCGCTGCTTCCAACGGTTTATTTTTCTGTTCACTTGATGGAACTTGATCATTTTTTGGGGGTGTAGGTCCATCCAGATGGTAACAATTTCTCTCTTTGACTTTTATTCTTTTTAGAACGTGCTTTTTCTGCACTTATCAAATCTTCTCCTATTTGTTGTGCATGAATCACAAGCCGTTCGTGATCTTTCGATGCTGTCTCTTGTGCCTCTTGAGCTTCAAACTCTAACCGTTTAAAACAACGGCCAATTAAAGCTTTGATTCCCTCTGTTGCAGCCATAAAGCCTTCACGCTGTATAGTGTTGAGATCTTGCATCTCCTGAAGGATTTTCAAATGAAGGGAGTTTTCTTGATCATTTAATAAAAGCATTGTTTGAGTATTACTTAATAACTCACCAATTCGAGTTTTGGTTTGACATATTGAGCCACTTAATAAATTAAGGGCGTCTCTCAAGGAGAGCGCGCGTTCAATTTGGTCGTTTGGATTTTTATGACAACGTTGCAGACGAATTTCTAAATGTTGAATCATTGTCAAAAACGGTCCATTTTTATTAATCTCAAAATTTAATCTCCAGGTATCCCGTAAGGCGCTAGTAAACCCATGTTCTTCAGGAAGATGATCCATCATCTCCTTGATAGTCTCTTTATTTTGAGCCAACATCATTTTTCCTACCCGAAGCCATTCCTCGATGCAAGTGTCAATTTCAAGATTGCTAACTTTACTAATTTTTATTAAATTGATTAGTAATAACAAATAAATTTCATCCATTAAACTTCCGAAAGACCAGTGCTGTTTAAGGCAAAGCCTAATAAATAAATAAAGACTTGGATTGTAATTGAATTGATCTAAATTTGAACTTTCTGAATTGAAACCATAATCTATACAAAATTGTTGCTCTAAAGCTCCCCGATCATCTTCAAAAGTTGGATTGAGGAGATAATTTTCAAGAGCGACCCATAAATTTGCTAAATTTTTGCAATCGATATTTTTTTCTAATTGTTGAAGTCCAGGAATAACAGCGTTATAGAATTCCATGAAAGATTTACTTTTTCTTTCAATAAGAAGTGAATATTTTTTAATAATAGACTTGTCTATCGATTCAAATTCATCTTGTATTTTTAAATTTGCCTGAAGTAAGTTTGCACGGCGAAGTACACGAGAAAATGTATATTTAGTAGGGGTATTGCTTAGAGGATAAAAAAGACGATGCATTTCTTGTGTAACAAAATCTTCAAGCAACCTAAAGGCATGAACGGAACGTTTCCATTCTGGAAATTTGGTTAAAGGGTCATTACAATGACGTGGAAGAATCGATTTAAATGTTTTTTTAAATATATCGTTATTTGTATTAAATGATCCATCACCATCTAATAAAAGTTTAGCAGATTGAATAAAATTTTCTTGAATATTTTGAACACTGAGTTGGCGGGTGCATATAGATATATTTCCTTGATATTTGCCAAAAATGACTCCTGCACCACTAACAAGGCCTATTAAGCTTTCGATATTTTGCTGATAGATTTTAAGAATTAATTTTCCTGTAACATCTTTAAAATTTCGATTTTCCCGAAGAGCTTTACAACTTTCATGTAATTCATCTGCAAGAAGATTGATGATCAAGGAACATTCTGGAGGAATTTTTTTTTGTTGATGAGACACTCGCAAATGAGCAATTTGATTTAATTGAAATTCTCGCTCTTCAGTTGAATACTTTCCAGGGCCGAATTTGGGCGCAGTTTGATCGTTTAATGAAAGTCTAGAAAAAAATTGCAATTTCCCCTCTTCAATACAATGAGATAAATTTTCCGCAAATTTTCCTTTGCGTCGGTTGTTTGCATTTGAAAAATATTCTCCACTCATATTTATTTCATTGATTTTTTCTAAAATAATTGGGTTCATTTCATCCATGGTTTCTGATATTATTTTAAATAATATTTCAAAAACATTATTTTGATCTTCGCTAAATAAATTCAAAATTTCTGGTGACTTTTCGAGAATCGACATAATGGCTTTTAGGTAAATTTCTTGTGCAGCTTCTTTACTTGAATTATTAAGTTTTGATGTATTTTTATATTCTTGAAGAATAGTTAAAAATTTTTCTGTGATTATATATTTTACTGCTGCATCTGTGATGGTTGTCTTGGGTATTTCTAATGAGTTTAAGTCTTTAACAGGATCATTTTTTTCGATATTTTTAGCTTTATTTAAATTGTCTTGTAAAAATCTTAAAGGTTTGTTTTCTGTCGTAAAATTTATGTTTCTAATGGGTTCCATTTTTTCTCCATTTTTTAAAGCAATTAAGTTCGCATTCTTTTCATAAAATCTCCAAGTATAAGAAGTTTATGCGGATATATTGATTTTGTCTAATATTACGATAAACTTCACATATCTAGATAGAGAATTTTTCCTAAATCAGGCCTAAATAATGTTCAATGATGTCACCACAAGAACGATAGGAACGATAGGAACGATAGAACGATGGAACCATAAAAATTGGAAGTACGTCCCGGATTTCTCTGGATTTCTTCCGGATTAGTCGAAAAGTCCTCATTGCTTGAATCTTTTCCATTCCATTTCTATGCGGAAAAACGAAACAACAGGGAGAATGGTGCCGTCAATTCATGATAAGGTAATTTCTTGTCTTCTTCCATCGTTCTTATCGTTCTTATCGTTTTTATCGTTTTTATCGTTCTTATCATTTTTATCGTTTTTATCATTTTTATCGTTGTATCGTTGCATCGTTGATTACGTCTACATATCCAACTCACAGGGCATTTTGAGCTTGTTTTACTGCAACTTCATTGATGTTCACAACTTGATACATTCTGTTGCTACTGTAGATCAACGATAAGAACGATAAGAACGATAATTTAGGAAGGTGGTGACATCATTAAACAATATCATGATGAACTATCAGATTTGCATTTGAGCATACTTAAAATGCTAGGAATTGAAAAGGATCAATATTGGCAGACCTCTGCAGGATAATTTAATATGATAATCTATTTTGCCAATCAAAAATAACCAGCTAGGCTGTCCTCGCCAAGAGGGATCGTTTTCATCACTTTTACCCGCGGAAAGTAGGGGGCACGGGCACGAAAATTAGCGGGAATTGCTGGGCTAAATTCCTAAATTGTGATACACTAGACTAAATTCAGTCTAAATAATTTATTTTGAGGTTTTCATGACTCTACGCCCAAACATATTAATCACAAATGATGACGGATTATTTGCCCCAGGAATCAAAGAACTTTGGAAAAGCCTAAGTCAGATCGCAGATGTGACTGTTATTGCTCCAATGACAGAACAATCTGCTGTCAGTCTTGGTATTACGATTCGTTCGCCACTCAAAATTGAAACAATCACTTGGTCTGGAGGTACTAAAGTATGGGGTGTCAATGGAACTCCGGCAGATTGTGTTAAATTAGGCTTGTCAGTCATTTTAGAAAAACAGCCTCAACTTATTGTTTCAGGAATTAATCGTGGCTCAAATGCTGGAAGAAATTTGCTCTATAGCGGAACTGTCGCCGGAGCCATAGAAGGGGTAATGCATGGTATTCCTAGTATTGCGTTTTCTTGTTGCGATTTCAAAGATCCTGACTATGGCAGAGCCGCTCAACATATCCCTAAAATTGCTAACTATATGCTGAAGCATCCCCCAATTCATGGAACTCTTCTAAATGTTAGTTTTCCACTCAATAAACATTCGGAAATTAAGGGAATTAAGTTGACTCGCCAAGGAAAAGAATTCTGGATGGAAAACCCTCATAAACGAGATCATCCTACAGAAAATCAGTCTTACTATTGGCTAGGAGCTCGAATTCAAGAATTTCAAGAAGAACAAGATTGCGATATCACTTGGTTAAATAAGGGGTATATCACAGCTGTTCCGGTTCATATCGGGGAGCTTACTGATCATAAACATCTTGAAGAACATCGAATCCGTTTTGAAGATCATATGATCTAGTCTCTTGAAGCCAAGAAAAGTTTTTCTGGCAAAGATGGCAAGAGGGAGCATAGACTTAGTCCATGTTTTCCAAGTTGTGGATGCATGAAAATATAATGTAATCCTCTTGCCATGTGCATCTTAAAGGCATTTTTTTTGTAGGATAATTTCTTGAACCCTTTGTAGTCTCTTGATGAATAATGCAAAGCTGCATCAATGCCGCTACGGATAGCAATCGAAAGTCCTTCTCCGCATGCAGGAGGAATGCTTATCATAGAATCACCAATGAAATAAGTATCCATCCAATCTGGAGTCGACTTAAATCCAAAGAAGGGGATTTGAGCTGTCATCCACTTGTCGAATAGACATTTCCCATGCGATAGCAGTTCTTTGAGATGGGAATTAGTATGAATGAGACTTTGCATAAGTCCTTCCGGAGAGCCTGCACTTTCTAGAAGTCGCCAAGAGGCAAGGCAAGCTAGATTGGTTTTGCCTTCTTCGATAGGGCTCAGGCCTAAATAAGCTCCTTGGAAGCCAAATATCTTTAAACCATTATTTAACGAAATACCTTCATAGTGGGTTTTAATGCCAATGTACTGAAAGTGTGTAGGCGGGGAGCTCAAAGAAGGTAAACGTCCAGTTGCGATAATCACTGAGGCTGCCAGTAAAGTTTCACCCGTAGAAAGTTCAATACGATGAGGTTCTGCAGAGTGACATTTGTGTTGAAAAGTGATTACCTTTACTTCTGTTAAGACTTGGGCTCCCATAGATTGGGCCCGTTCTGCTAAAGCTGCATCGAGAGTATAATGAGAGATGCTTCCAGCGGATTTAGGTAAGGGAAAAATCAATCTTTTAGCATCAAAATCTAAATGAATTTCATTGATTAGGGTAGGGTGAATATTTAACCGTTCAAGCCAGGAAAGACTTTCTGGAGAGAGAAATTCTCCACATACTTTATGTGAAGGGTAGTTCCCAGATTCAATGAGAATAGGCTTTACTCCTTGTCGGCAAAGCTCTATGGCTGCACAAAGGCCTGCAACACCTCCACCAATAACAACAATTTCATTCATTACTCGATCCGGCTTTTTGTAAAAGAATCCCTTCCATGGATAATCCTGGACCAAAACCAATCCCTACAGCCCATTGATTCGTGCTTTTTTGCTGAAATAAATTTTCAAGGACGAAAAGAAAAGTCGCGCTAGACATATTGCCATAGTTCCTTAAGACTTCCCAAGAGGCTTTGGTTTGGTGTTCTTTCAGATTTAAAGCTCGTTCAATCGCGTGTAGAATTGACTTACCTCCAGGATGGATAGGCCAGTCGCATTCTTCAATAGATGCTTTATCTTTTAGTAATGGTGTTACGAGACTCTGGACATGACGTTTAATAAGTGGAGGAACATAAGAAGAAAGATGCATAAAAAATCCTTGGTCGCCAACCTCCCAGCTCATCTTATCAAGTGTATTATCGAGACTTAAAGAATGATTTCCGATGATAGAGAAGAGGGGTGTTTCATTTGCATGGGGTTTGTTTCCAACGATGACCGCTGCCGCTCCATCAGCAAAGAGTGCGTTAGCCAAAAGAGTATCATGGGATTGGTCTGCTTGCAGATGAAGCGAACAAAGTTCTGTGCACACAACTAAAATGCGATGATGTGGGTTTTCTTTTGCGATAGCATTGGCAATTTCGAGACCTTTAAAGGCACCAAAGCAACCCATCATATTAATCCCTAGTCGTCGGACAGTGGGCTGAAGACCTAATTGTTTAATGAGTAGGAACTCTATTCCCGGGGCCATGACTCCTGTACATGAAATAGAGATCACGTGTGTAATTTCAGAGGGCTTTCCTCCCCAATTTTGTAAGGCGCCCTGAGAAGCTCTGGAGGCCAAAGCGGGAGCTTCTTGTTTATATAAAGCGTTGCGTTGGGATGTTCCTGGAATCGAGTAAGGGTAATCATTGCCCCAAAATTCCCAATCCCCTCTTTGCTTGCCGTAGTCTTCGAGGATCGAGTGTCGAGTGCTGATAGCAGAATTTTGGTAGATTTGATGAACTTGGTCGGACTGTTCCGGGTTTAATCTAAACATCTCGGTTATTTTACCAGCGATTTTATCTTGAGACCAATTTAAGGGTGGACAGGTAGTAGAGAGGGATAAAATCATTTGAACTATACCATTTTTTGAGGATAAAGGATGAGAATCCAGCGAAATGCCCAGTGCCATGTTAACGACCATGCTTGTGGCGGGATTTGAGCAGCATTGAGGTACTTTAACCAATCTGATCGCTTAAAAGCTCTTTTAATAGAGAGAAGCCCGTCGTGGCGAATGAGTCGATTCGGAAAGAAAAGAGGAGCAATTGTAGAAAAAGTACATCTTGCCAAAGTATGTCGATGAAGATCGTTGATAATGACAGCTTCCTTAGCTACTGAGAGACTTCTTTTAAAGAAATCGATGATTTCATCATCGGAAAGATGATGACAAACTAAAGTTGTTGTAACGACATCAAAGCTTTTAGGAGGTTCGTTGAGTTTTGGTGATGGAGTCACTTGAAATTCAACATTTTGTAAATGAGGCTTCTGTTTTTGAAGTGAATCTTTAGCAAAGTCGATGGCGGGTTCTGAAAGATCGATTCCTTTGATGATGGCTTGTGGGTAGAGTTTCGCAAGGCGAATGGCGAGTTGGCCTCCGCCGCAACCGACATCTAAAATCGATTGTGGAGGGTTTTTCAGAGACTTAAAAGCCCAAAAAGTTGCTTGATCTCCTCCCAAATAGCGACCAATGCGACCGAGTTGTAGTAGGCATTCCCGATATTCTTCATCAGTATAATAGCTTGGGCCAAGATCTAGCCATTCGGGAGTATGAATTCGGTTATCCACTTCTGACCATAACATTGGAGGTTGAGTTTTGCCTGGAGTGTACGTGATAAATATAAAATATGCTATGATAAAGTTGCCAATCATATACGTGGAAAATAAAGCAATGTCTCTTTTTTTCGGATTAGAAGCGACTTCTCCATGGCCCTCTTCACTGCCAAGAGGAAAATTGATTTTAGAACAGCATCGACATGCAACCTTGGCTTTTTTGGGTGCTGTTGACTGGGAGAAGTTAGCCGAAGTTTTGGACTCGATCCCTTCCCATCCTTTCAGAGCTGGATTAGCAGGAGCTTTCGATAAAAACCTATTTTTGCCAAAGAGACACCCAAACGTAACCTGCTGGCATGTTGACTTTTTTGACGCTTTAGAGCCCTTAGAAAAGTATCAAAAGAGTCTTAATCATTGGTTAAAGGCTTCTGGCTTTTCTCCCGATCACCGAGAACAAAACTGGTTGCCGCATGTGACATTAGCTCGGCAACCCTTTGATTTAGAATCTTGGAAAAAGCATTTTGCCCCTCTTCCAGTTTTATTTAAATTTATGCATTTGTATCAAAGCATTGGAAATTCTGAGTACAATAAACTTTGGAGCCTACAGCTGCCTTTGCCGTGGAATGAAATAGAGCACACTGCGGATATCGCATTTCAAATTCGAGGAGAAACATTGCAGCAAGTCTATCGTCATGCACTTTTGGCTCTCGCTTTTAAGTTTCCTCCGTTGCTTTTGTATTTGCCGACATCATCTGAGCTATTTACTTTAGACGACATAGTTATCTTATTGAACGAAGCAATTGCTCTAGCTGATCAAAAGGTGGGGTGCCCGTTAAAGGCTGTCTCTTTTCATGGTGAAATAGAGAAATTAAATGACATTTTATGCTGGGAGATGATCGTCGATGTTTAATTTACAAAAAATAGCTCCTTCTACATATCTTTTGCCCAAACAGGAAGGAATGCATGTCCCAGGCCTCATTATAGCAAATGAAGAACTCATGAAGGCTAGCGATTTTGAGAAACCCCTTGATCAGGTGCGTAACGTAGCGTATTTAAACGGCATTGTAGGATATAGCATCGCCATGCCTGATATTCATTGGGGATATGGCTTTCCTATTGGGGGTGTAGCAGCAATGGATGCTGAGCATGGTGTCATTAGCCCAGGAGGTGTTGGATATGATATTAATTGTGGTGTTCGTTTGGCAATGATTTCGCAGCCATTTAAAGATTTTAACCAATCCCATTTACAAGCCTTGTTGAAGTCTTTATTTCATAATATCCCTTCCGGTGTAGGTGGAGAATATAAGAAATCAAGAGGGCTCAGTGAGCTTGATTACAAAAAGCTACTTGAACAAGGTGCAAGGTGGTCTATTGATAAGGGTTTTGGCCTTGAACAAGACCTCGAATTTACAGAGAGCAATGGAGTAATCCTGGGTGCTGATATTAACGCTGTTTCGAAATCGGCACAAGAACGAGGTAAGAATCAATTAGGAACGATTGGTTCAGGCAATCACTTTGTTGAAATCGGCGAGATATCCCAAATCTATTTACCTGATATTGCCAAAGTGTGGGGTGTTTGTTCCGGACAAACCTATGTGTTGATCCATTCAGGGTCTAGGGGCTTTGGTCACCAAATATGTCAAGAGGCCTTGAATTCTTTTGTAAAATTAGGATATGCAAAAGGGCTTCCGGATAAACAGCTGATAGCGGCTCCAATCGACAGCGATGCAGGCAGACACTATTTTAGAGCTATGGCTGCTGCAGCTAATTTTGCTTTTAATAATCGTCAGCGTATTTTACATGCTGTGAGGTTGAGTTTTCGTGAAATCTTTAATATCGAACCAGAAGATGTACGGCTTCTTTATGATGTTTGTCATAACATTGCTAAATTTGAAGATCATTTGGTGGATGGGAAAAGTAAAAAGCTTTGTGTTCATCGTAAAGGGGCTACTCGGGCATTTGGACTAGGAGCCGAGGAATTATCTCCTTTGTATCGTTCTACGGGGCAACCTGTATTGGTGCCGGGAGATATGGGACGTGCTAGCCATTTAATGGTCGGTCAGGGTAATCCGTTGACATGGTGTAGTTCTTGTCATGGAGCGGGGCGAGCTCAAGGTCGCCATAAGTGCTTAGAGGCGTGGCGTGGGAAAGATCCAGTAGAACATATGAAGGCCCAAGGTGTTAGCGTCATGGCTGCATCCATAAGAACGATTGCAGAAGAGATGCCGGATGCTTATAAAGATGTCGATAACGTTGTGATGGCTTGCCAAGAGGCTGGTCTTGCTAAAATGGTGGCTAAGCTGAAACCATCGCTTGTTATAAAAGGTTGAAAGAAATAAAACTTGTTTTCTAATACCAATTATTTTAGATTGAAAATAGATAATGACATGAAGGCTTTTCACTTGCCTGTGATGGGACGATTCAAGGTGAGGGGGCTATTATCTCACAGCCCTAAGTCTCTAGACAGAATTTTTAGTTAGTTCGTTAATAGAAATTAATCATTAGGAGAATAACATGAATCTTAAAAAAATTTTAAGTGTGTTTTTTGTTTGTGGATTTTGTTCGATGTTTTTGATTGCTCAATCTCCATCATTAGAGATGAATCAATGTTGCCCTTGTGGTTGTTCAAAAGAACGAAAATAGTTTTTAAGCGATTGGTTCCTGATCTTTAGATGATCAGGTGCAGTCATGCGACTGTATGACTGCACCTGGTATAATGAAATTAGGCGTCTCTGGTTTTCTTTAAAACTTAACCTCCAAAGAATTATGCAAGTTGTTTACCTGACTTCATTGCTCCTCTCGTTAGTGGTTTTATGTTACGGTTCCCCTTCAGATCCATTTATCAAAAACCCACTCTATCCTATGGCTGAAAAACCCCAACTACCACTTGTTGTTTATTCGGAAGAGTTTGAAAAAATTTTGGGAACTAAACCTGAACTGGTGCATTTAGCTGATGGTTTTGGTTTTACTGAAGGTCCTGCGTATCTTTCAATCAAGGATAGTGAAGAAGGCTTTTTGCTTTTTACTGATCAAATCAACGACAACATTTTAGTTCTCCGCTGGCATGGCCTATTGCCTTACAATACCATTACGTCTCTATCCTGGAGCAAACCTGTCATTTTTCGCCATCCCTCGAACATTGCGGACGGCCAAACAATAGATCTGGAGGGTAGATTGCTCACTGCAGAGACGACAGGTCGCAGAGTTTCTATCACCGAGCTAAATGGCGAGGTCAAGACACTTATCGGCTTCTATGAAGGAAAACCTCTGAATTCTCCAAATGATCTCGTGGTCAAATCTGACGGGACTGTTTGGTTCACAGATCCTAACTATGGCTGTTTACAGTTTCCTCAGGAATGTTATCTGCCCAATAATGTCTACCGTTTTGATCCAAAAACTCAAAAATTAGAGGCTGTCATCACTGATTTAAAAATGCCTAATGGCATAGCGTTTTCTCCGGATGAGAAAATAGTGTATGTCATAGATAGCGGAGCTACGCAGGCACCTCGTACCTACTATGAAAAATACCCACACGCCATTTATGCATGGGATGTCGATGGAATGACATTGAATAACAAACGCCTTTTTACAGTTGTTTCACCTGGATTTCCCGATGGCATGCGTTTAGACACCGAAGGAAATATTTATGTGGGAGCTCTGGATGGAATTCAGGTGTTTAATTCAAAAGGGATTCTGATAGGAAAGATTTTGATGCCTAAACAAACTGCTAATTTGACGTTTGGGGGTAGAGAAAATAATATCTTGTTTATCTGTTCTTCAGATTCCGTATGGGCGATAAAGCTGAATGCAAAAGGAGCTAAAAAAGTGCCTGAAATAGTTATGAAGCCATGATTTCTAAAGAAGCTATTGCGATCTATTTATCAGGGTTATTGCAGGGCCTTGTACTTGTTGTATTTCCTGCTATCAGCACGATCTTAACAAGTCCTGAAGAATTTAATTTCTCAAATTCATACTATGGAAGCTTATTTATTCCTCAGGCGGTAATTTCGATCATTGCTTCCTTATTTAATCCGAGATTTGTTAGAAGTTTAGGAGCAAAATTTGTCTTAAATTTAGGTTTAAAAGCAAATTTCTTTGCTATGATCTTGCTTGGGCTGAGTGCGTTTTCTGTCCATAGTTTACCTGTTGCTTATGCCATGCTCTTGATGGCTACAGCCTGTGTGGGTCTCGGTTTTGGACTAGTTGTTCCTACATTGAATATGATGGCAGCTTTATTGTATCCTCATAAAGTGGATTCAATGCTGTTGTTGCTCAATGCTTTATTGGGACTTGGTACAGCTTTGGCTCCTATTTTTGTAACTCTATTTGTTGCGCTTGGCTATTGGTGGGGCTTGCCGTTGCTACTAACGGTCATGTTGTTCTTTTTGATCCTGTATAATGAACGTTTGCATCTGCCAGGAGGAAAAATTGATATAACGACGAAAAGTTCCGCAACCCTTCATATCCCATTGGGTTTTTGGATTTTTGTTACATTTGCCTTTCTTTATGGCATCATTGAAACGCTCAGTGCAAATTGGGTTTCGATCTATATGAAAGAGCATGTACATGCTTCCATTAAAATTCAATCCATGGCTTTAGCTGCTTTCTGGGGAATGGTGACTTTTGGTCGTCTTCTATTTTCTTTTATAGTAAAATTTGTATCGCAAGAATATATCTTTCAAGCTTCTCCCTTCATTGCCATGTTAGCATTTATTTTCATTTCTTCCTTAGTTCCTGAGGCTGATTATCGAGGGGTTGCATTTTTTGGATTAGCTGGTTTAGGGTGCGCTTCTTTATTACCTTTGACGATAAGTTTTGGAAGTAAAAAATTCCCTTCTATTGTCTCTTCGGTGCCTGGAATGATTATTTCATTTTATTTATTGGGATACGGGGTCGCAGCATTTGGAGTGGGTCCGCTTCAAGAAATAGCGCATATAAGTTTGCAGTCGATTTATTTTCTGGGGGCAGTTGTTGCATTTATTTTAGGAGTGCTTGCTATAATTATTCATTGAACAAAGCTTGTATCATCAACGTAAAGTTACTATTGGCGCCATTACAATTTAACAAATAAATACTTTTTGGAGCGCATGTGGCTTTTGCCACCGCGCGAAAAGTCTATTTGAATAGGTCATAGGTTTCAGCATATCCGTATGATCGAAGAGCATAATTTGAAATTTCTTTTTCGGCAAAACCTGAAGACCATCAATTTCTTTTTGAACAGCTTAAAATAAGAAAAGATTATTTATTATTGATATTTATGCTGTTATATTGTAAACTTTTTCTAAAGCGCTAAGCGCAAAAAATTTAGTTAGTTAACCTAATCAAATTAAATAAAAGGTTTTTTTATGCAAATACAAAATACAAATCAAGAGCTTTGTTTTGAGATGATTTGTTCGCATGACATGTTGTCGCAAAAAGATGTACATACAATGTTGTCAACTTGTAAAGTTTGGAATGCTAAATTCGCTTTTTTGGTGAAGGAATTTTTCCATCAACCGAGATGGAATAATCTTCTATCTAAAATTTCTAGAAATTTAAAGTCTCCAAAATTTGATGCCAAGCTTACGGAATTAAGAATGAGTGAAAGATGTATAAATTTAAAACATTTAGAAGTGATTTCATTGAGAAAATTAGCTTATATATCTATTGTGTTAGATGATATCTCACCTTTAATTTTAAGAAAAAATACGCAGTTAGCAGGTGAAATGAAAAAGGATAAATTTGGTAAACAAATAGTTTATGCCTGCGGATTAAAGTTAATAGAATTTGAAAAAAGATCAAAATTATTGCCTCTAAATCAAAAGATTGATTTTTATATATTTAATACACCGTTAATATGGGGGAAAGCAGGTCAAATTTTTTTGTCTTATACATTTGATCCTCTTATCGAGCAACTGCCGAGTGAAATTGCAGTTAAAAAAATGGATGAAATTGGAAACTTACTTGCCAACCGCGATAGTTGGTTTAAATCGATGTTCAAAGACCTAGTATTAAGCAAAAAATTTACTGAAGCAAAGGCAACCTTACCTCTTCTAAGGAATGAAGAAATTGCTAAGGACTCAAAAGTTGAATGGAAAGTAAAATATGAGCTAGAGGAATTAAAATTATCAAACGAAGTCTCTCCTGAAGCTCTTATGGAAATTAATAAAAATATTTGTGAAGTTGTAAATCAGGTAGAAAGATCAGAACTTCTTTCCTATGTAGATGACACTTTTCCTGGATTTAAACGTTTAGTGAAAAAAATGGAAAAGAAAGCAGTTAAAGAAAAAAATGCAGAAATATTTGATATGATGAGAGGCTGCCTTCAAACGGGAGATGTAGCAACTTCAATCTTTGTTATGGATTCTTTAAATAATCCCCTCAAGGATTTAATCGAAGAAAAAGGGATATTGTCATCCCTATTTGATAACATATCAGCAGATCGCGCGGATGAAGTTGTCGATGCATTTAATAACTCGAGCCTTGAAATTCAGAAGTTGCTAAAGGAAAGATTGATATATGGTCTATCGAAAATAGATCCAAAGGGTCATTCTCTATGCTTGAGTTTGATTAATACATATGGACATGATGAATGGAACGTAATGCTTTCAAATTTTCTACGTAGATTAGAGTATGATTCGCAAGAAATAAAGGATATTCTTGAGATGTTTGAAATATTTGAAGATCCAGAAGAAAGATTGAATGCATTGAAAGATAAACTTGGGTTGTAGAATATATTCGATATCAAAGA
>CAVVXH010000003.1:0-14153 GCA_963752155.1 uncultured Parachlamydiaceae bacterium
AGGGGAGACACTCAGATAAGCTAAAAAGCCTTTTTTACAGATCCAGGAGAACATCGAACTGTGGAAATTGGAACTAAAAAGATGATAGAAGAAATGGTAGCGGCATAAAATGCTATAAGTTATTTAATATTAAAAGATAAATTTTTATTATTTCTTAATAAACTCTTTATTAGAAAACTAACATTAAGACTATACAATGTGTGTTGAAATAGTAAAAATATAACACCAAAGAGGTTTAAAATGAGCAGTGTTAATAATAACAACTCCAAGCCAACATTTGAAGAATGGACGGCACTTTCTTCAACTAAAGACGTTCTTTTCTTTAATAAAAAATCAAAAAAACTCGAATGCATGACCTACAGTAATCGCTTTACCCGATTTTTCAAGGTGATTTGGTATTACATGAAGGGTTATACAAGGGATTCTCACCTCATATTTAAAGGAATGGAAAACCTCATCAATCGTTCCGTCAAAGGAATTGATCTTAAAGCCCCCTCCGACGACGAATTTAACCAGTTGCTTGATACAGTAAAAAAGGTCAACCAAGTGACTCTACCTAAAATGATTCAACATTATGAGAAAAAAGGAAAAGAAGTCCATGTGATTGCAACTCAGCACTTGAAACAACAAATAGAACGAATTCTTAAAAGAAATCGAAGATCTAAATCGAGGGGATAAAGCAACTCCTGAACCAGATCAAACAAATCGTGAAGAGAAGAATCAAGCAAATTCCACGAATCCCTCGCCCCCAACTCCTACCTCTCTTGACGCAAATACCCCAAACTCTACCAATCCTTCATCTCCAACAACTCCACAAGAGCCTACACCACCAGAAACCACGAGTGTACCTACAGAAGCCGCCCCAGCCGCCCCCTCCTTACCGCCACCACCCCCTCCACCAGCGATGCTCAGTAAAGAAGAAATGATTGTTAGACAACTCAGTAAAATAGAAAAACAAAAAAACTTTGTGACATACCTTCAATTTTTAAAACTTGAAAAGACCCCTGTATTTCAAGGCTATCTGAAAACTAAGCAGAACTTAGATATTTCTATTGAAAAACAAAAGAGTCATCAAGAATTATTGACTAAATTTAGTCTGGATACATTGAATGCTCACATCAACAGTATCGAAGAACAAATTCAAAAACCCGGGACAAACACAGTTGCCATCCCGCAAGATGGAGAACTGAAACACTATTCAATAGGAGCCGCAAAACAAACTCTTACTGAATTGAAAGACTTAGTGAAAGAAATTCAAGATACCGCGGACAGAGTTGTCCTTTTCACAAAAAAACTCGAACAAGATGGAGCCAAAATTTTGGAGTTCGAAGGGGAGAAATTCCCTTGCTCAGAGTATAAAGATAAGCTTGCCCTCTTGGCAAACGTATCAGCTGCTGAAATAAAGGCAAATGAAGACGACCTTGATTATGCAAAACAAAAAACAAACCTCGACCAGATGAATAACAAGCTTTTAGAACTACAAGGGAAGCCAGTCCCGAAAAAAGCTCGAGTAAAAAATCAAGCCCTCGTCCAAGCTCCCAGCTCCAATGATCAAAAGGCTGGCGGTTTAGGCGCCATGGGAATTGCGATTGCACAACGAGCCAACGCAAAGATGGCCGATAAACCTGATTTGATGAAGCTTACTGCGTTAAAGGCATAAGCTCACCAACCAACATTTCTTCCCGGGTCATGTCTTTGACCCGGGTTTACTTTGCCCCTTTCACCTCCAAAAATCCTTGTATAGAATCTCCAACTGTTCTATTTGTGCATAACAAAGCCA
This sequence comes from uncultured Parachlamydiaceae bacterium, assembly GCA_963752155.1. Classification (GTDB taxonomy): domain Bacteria; phylum Chlamydiota; class Chlamydiia; order Chlamydiales; family Parachlamydiaceae; genus JACCRY01. The sequence goes on from CAVVXH010000003.1 coordinate 1,781, forward strand.
TACAGGAGATTCATGGATTATAATAAACTGATGTCGTTTATTACTGTTGCGGAAAACCGTAGCCTTGCCATTGCAGCAAAAGTATTACGACGTACTCAAAGCTCCATTACAGAACAATTAAAAACACTCGAAGAAGAACTCCAAACGAAGCTGATCGAACAGGTGGGCAAACAGATCATCCTCACTCCAGAAGGTCAGCAGATTTTTGATCTTGCTAAAGAAAAATTAGGAGATATTGATATCCATGTCGACCGCGTCATCTCCAAGGGGCAAACTGTAAAAGGAACTCTTAACATCGGGTTACTGAGCTATAAATCAACCCCATTTCCATTCTATAAAACTTTAGGAAATTTTAAAAAAAATTACCCAGACATCCGTCTTGAAGTCAAAACGCTCCCTAATATCCACCTCGAAAAAGAGCTTTTGAATGAGTCATTAGATTTCGGATTCCTGACCGAGTTCGAACAAAGGAACCTATTTCATACGATTCAGACATCCACAGCCTCTCTGATACCGACAACTTCCTGGCAATATCTGGAAAGAAAAGGGCCTTTTCAGGCAATGGACGACATTTTGAACGCCAATCTCATCGATTGTGACCTCAATTTACCTCATTTCAGGGGGTGGCTAAGGAAAAACAGCCCTTCTCTTGTGGAAGAATTGATTCACAAAACTCCCGATCTCATTGTTCCCGATCTCATTGCTGCGAAAATGGTGATTGAGGAAGGATATGGAATTGCAGTTCTCCCAGAACATCTTACCAAAGAAAACGTCCGTCAAAATAAATTGATTCATCTCCTGCCCCAAATGAAAGGGTATACAATCTGGCAAGAACTGGGATATTGTAAATCGAAAATATTAGGACCTCACGAGCAGGCCTTTGTGGACTTCATTAAATCTCATACAGTTTAAATCCTGTTGGAGGTTAACTGTAAAGAAGGGCGGCCAAGTTATCTGAATGCCGCATAGGAACTTCGCGAAAACCCGCTACCCCCACATCATAACTCGCATCTGAAGACGCAAGGCGAACAACGCCGAACGCCCCCACTATCACTCGCCACAAATCCATATATTTTTCCTTAGTCGTGGTATAACCTTCTCCAAAAAAATATCCTTTTTTTGCCTGAGAGTGTGCAAAATTAATAATAAAAATGCCTGTGATTGCTTCGTTCATATTAGGAACCCGATACCCGTTGAATCTCAACGCATTCTCAATTGTTGGATAATTTTTGAATCGGCTATCTGGAATAATCCCTTTCGAGACTAATGCCCAATAGGATTTTCGCGCTGGACCATCGGGATATTTTCCACCAAAATCATAAGTATGATAACCATTTTTGAGAAAATGAAATATTTTGCTCAAAGTTTTCCCATCCCGGGTCTCATTATTGATAGCCTCTGGAAAAAGGATCACCATGTGCGTTTGCCAAACCTTTTTGATTTGGCCATTTTGAAATCTAGAAATAGAGTTGTTAAAAAAAGGACAAGTTGCCTTTAGTGTCGATTTGAGTACCGCAAATTGCTCGACAGTTAATAAAGCCTCTTCACCTACATCCTTAATGCCCGGGATGGTCAGCCATTTGTCTTTCCCGAACATCACCTCATCCAACATTCTTTGTTCTAAAAAAATTCCCAGCATATTGTTGAATGTTTTACAAACTCTACAAAAAACATTGCCGTCCGCGAAATCCATTTGTGGAAAGAGGTGACGCTTCCATATTTCCTCAGGCGGACACGGAGCTAAGGAGATTTGGTCATTCCTAATATTACTATAACCTTTATACACTTCAACATCAGAATTAACATTAAAAACCATTTTCAATTCCCATTATAAACTATAAAATTTGGATAATATTAAATATATTAAGTTAAGATAATATAAAGATATTAAAATTTTATTAAAGAAAGAGAAAAAAGGTGTTCGGAAATGCCAAAAGTCGACTCTTGGCTCTGTGGTTTGATCCTATCGAAAGAAAAACGACTTAGAAAGAGAGGCTCAAATGTTGCATTCGATGAAGCTATAAGCTTTTATAATGCAGAGACTCAATTAGGCTGATGTTGTTTTTCTGCCTTTCTTTGTTCCTGGCCTAAGCGTCCTAACTCATATCCCTCGTAATCGACGAATTTGAAAAATCTTTCAAAAGCGGGAAATACTTTACAGACAGATTTCGCCATTTGTTGGGCCACGTAACGGTAATTTGGATGGCCTGCGGGAGAAGCCCTTAACTCACAGATCCATTGCAAAGCTCTGAGGTTAATATGAAAATACCAGCGAACATTGAAAGCCATAGGCACAACATATTGTGCTTCTTCTGGGAGTTCTGTAGCGATAATATCATAACATTCTTTGGCTTTTTGCATCGCCGCATGATAGTCTGATTCCATTCCCATGCCAACAATTTCAGGGGGAACAAAGTACCCATAATCACAGGTAAGTAGTTGTCTTTCTTGGGTCAAGAGGCGGTGACGATGTAAGTCTCGATAGACACCAAAATCTGTTAAGACTTCAAAGGTGAAAAAGGCATGTTCTAGAGCACGAGGAGATTTATGACGCCGGTTTTCTCTCGAACTGCATGCAGCATCTAGAATACGTCCCAACTCTTCATCCGGTAATTCTTTACAATAACTCCATAAATCGTCTAATCCTTTGTCCGAATGTCCAAAAAGTAAAGCTGCGGCAACTTTAGTCAGCGCATCGGGATCATAAGAGATTAACCGTACACCTTGTTCCATACTGCGCTGGGAAAACGCGACATTTTGAGCGGCAACGATGGCCACTTCCATGTTCATGGCTTCAGAATGATCCGCATAAGAGCGATGTGTTTTGTGAGATAAATCAGCTCTGCGGACAAAGGAGGGAATGGTTTTAGACAGTTCATCAAAAGTCCGTTTCCCAATATCTTGCAACTCCACAAGGTTACTGCAATGCATCTTATGGATTAGATATTCAAAAAACCGACCATTTCCAAAAAGTCCCATATTGGTCAAGGTTCCTGCAGGGAGAAGTCCCCGCAAACAGTCGAGGACTTTTGCTCGAACCGAAGCGTTATACGCAGATTTCGAGGTCGTGGGATCATTGGGCATTTGCTCTTCGATTTTACTTGTAAGCTGAGGGATGAGTTTAGAATAAGTGTCGAACAATAAATTGCAGGTGCTGAGATAGATATCTCGGTAGGCTGACGTCATTAATATCGGTTCTCGATAAAAAAGATAATCTCCTTTCACCTTCTGATCGAAATAAATATAACGCGTAGATTTTTCCAAAGGAGATCCACCAATACGATTATCTTCAATTACTTTGGCCGCAATCATTGAAACGTTTTCAATCGCAAGATGGGCACCCCCAAGCTCCCCAATCGAATCATCCCCATAGCCGTCAAGGATTCTGTCATAAAAGTTTTGCGCGCGTTTAATTGCAGCTTCCTGGTCCGAGTCTGCATTCTGAGCTGTTGAAGAGGCTACCATCGAGTTAAAGGCACTTTCATCCGAATTAGACACAAATTCTTTTAGCAATAGAGACCGAAGTCCCAGACTTGACCGAGAATAACGGGAAAAAAGAGCCCCCTTCATCACCTCAGGTAGATTGCGCAAAGCAAAAATATGGCCCCTTGTGTTTGTGACGTACTTTTCCAGAATTTTCTTTTGACTTTCAGTAAATTCCTCATAATCGTCTTGTAACATGAATATCCACCTTTTCTATGGCTACTTATAAAGCATCAGTAAGCGTGCCATACTTGAACGAAGTCTTGCAAGTAAAATCTGAGACGAAAATTACTATTGTCTTCGGAAAGATGAGATATGGTAGTATCAAAATAATAAAAAAGAATATTAGGATTGCGCACTTTGTGATGAAGGAAGATTCAGAAGAGAAAAATTTATTGAACTTAATAGTTTGGGTTTATTTCCTGGACCTCAAGAAACCGAAGATGATTATTCTAATCGAGCAGCGTATGCTCTTTCCCTTAAAAACCTACTGGGTACAGAGCTTGGAAATGCCATTCCGTTCTCCGGCATGCCTTTTGCCGAAGAAGAGCGCTTGCTAACGCCTCTAAAAATTACAGAAAAATTCGATGGAATTGCTCCATCCTGGGTCCCAGTTATTTTTAGTAATTATCATTTGAAACCTTGGCAAGGAGGGTGCGCTTGGATATTTCAGTTGACAGAAGACTCGCCAAAAGCCTCCCTTATTCAGTTAAGAAAACAATTTCGCGATAAAGATCACTATTTGAAAATTTACAACAAAGATGAACTTTTGGCACATGAATTTTCGCATGCGGGGCGCCTAGCTTATGAGGAAGCGAAGTTTGAAGAATTTTTTGCCTACAGAACTTCATCTTCTTGGTTTAGAAAGATTTTCGGTCCTATAGTTAAATCTTCAACCGAAAGCCTAATGTTTTTAATTGTTTTATTCGTTGGATTGATGCTGGATCTTTCCGCTATGAGCATGCACAATGAGAGAATGTACACCATCGTGCTCTATTCTAAATTAATCCTCTAGGGCTTATTTTTCTCGCACTTGGGAGACTTTTCCTCAGACATAGACAGCTAAATCATTGTTTTGAGAAGCTAAAGCAAACCGTAGAAGATACTGAAAAAACCAATGCATTACTTTATCGTCTGACAGATTCAGAAATTATCTATTTCAGCAAAGCCGATCTAGCTCACATTCATGCCTATATTCAGGATCAAAGAACCAAATCTTTCCGTTGGAAATTCTTGATCGGTGCATTTTAACTCAGTATTGTCTACGCTGTTTGGCATTCCCTATCTGCATTTCAAAACGATATTTGGCGACTGTTCGACGTGCGCATGGAACCCCTTTCTTCTCAAGAAGCTTTGATAAAGCTTCATCAGAAAAAGGATGTTTCTTATTTTCTTGATCAATCATTTTCTTCAATAAATCCCTCACTGTGTTAGAAGAGATGTCGGAACCTTCGGCTGTAGTGTAGCAGCCAGAAAAAAAATACCGTAGGGGGAAGATACCAAGAGGAGTATCGATATATTTATTTGCTACATATCTTGCGCTATCGTCGATTCATGTAAATTTAATTCCTCAGCCAAAGTTTTCATGGTTAACGGAAGGCAACTACCTTGAAGATTCTGATCAAATAATTTTTCTGGTGGTTCTGCTATGTGCTTTCTGCAACCCTATAAATTGTTTCGTTTCTTTGATCAATGTTTTTCAAAAGCCACTTTGCTGACATCAGTTTGTTTTTAATAAATTCCTTCGTTTCTTTTGATAATGTTTCATCATCAGCATTTGCAAATAAGGTATTTAATCTAATGGTCGGAAGCCCTCCTCATTTATTAATACTGATAATTTATCATCTTCTTGCACTAAAGTGACATCCGGAACAATATGCTGCACCCATTTATAAGAGTATTGAGTCCCTGGGTTCAAATCGAGTTGGGAGATCTTAGTGTGTATGACTTCTTGGATTTCTTCAACTGAGACCTTCAGTCCTTTTTTAATATTTGGTATCCGGTTATGTAATAAGTCATCGAAGTGACAATCAATAATCTTATAGGCTAGGCTTTCCTGTTGGTTACGGAAAAGAGAGCTGCAGTAACAGGCATTCCCTTAAATCACGGGCCCCTACGCCAAAAGGTTCAAAAGTTTGAATGACCTTCAAAATCCTTTCGAGATCGCTGACATTAAAGGTATTAAGTAATCCGATCTCGTTCAACGAAGACAGTAAATAGCCTTTCTCATCCAAACTTCCTATGATCACTTCTGCGATGGCCAAATCTTTTGGACAATCAAACGACTCTTTTGATTGTTGAGTAAGATGTTCAAAAAGAGTCTCTTTTGATTGAATTGACTGTTCTAAAAATGATTTTAATTTTTCCTCATCAGCAGTCTTAGTAGTGTAGTAGTTTTCACTCTCTTTAAAATGATCTCGAAAATCTTGGTCTAATTTCTTCATAATTTCAAAATCGTCTGTCTCAGAAACGACAACTCCTGTTCGGGGGAATCCTCTTTATCCTCTTCAGCCTCTGCATTCTCTTTATCCTGAGTAGGTTCATCATACTCCAGCACTGGGTTTTGCTCTAACTCGGCTTCGATAACTCCCGACAATTCCATGATCGGCATTTGCATCAACTGAATCGCTTGCTGCATTTGTGGAAGCATGATCAAACGCTGCAACTGCTTCTGATTCAGACTCTGCTTTTGGTTAAAATCCATAAACATTGAGCACATTTTCAGCCTCCAACTTAGCCAAAATTCAACGTGACGGGCAGAAAGACCCTCTTATTGAACCATACCCCTATGACGACTATATCCCAAATTCAAACGGTATTGACAAGAAAAAAAATATATTCACACTAAAGCTATCGAGTATAGGGCTGTCATCTAGCCTCTGTTCTCAATGCCATTCTCTCGGTGTACTCTGTGTTCTATGTGGTTTATTTTTTACCACCGAGATCAAAGGGCACATAGAGGAGGAACCGCTTATCAAGCGGAATTTGATGAAACAGCCCTGTATCGACTAAGATTCAACCCATTAAATAGGTTCGTTATGTATAAGGAAGAATCCAATCCAGCTTTGGATGATGATGGCCAAAATATTACCGAAGAAAAAGGAACCATCCTAATTGTCGATGATGACAAACTCGTTTTGAAGGCCTTGGAAATGACACTCCAGCGTGAGGGATACGATGTGATGACTGCAGAGAATGGAGAGCAGGCGATCAATATCCTTAATCAACATCTCCCCGCTATCATCATCTGCGATCAATCCCTTCCAGGCATGAATGGAATGGAAGTGATGCAGAAAGCGGAAGAATTACGACCGGATGCGATCCGAATTCTCTTGACCGGGAGTCAGGATGTAGAAACTGCGATTAATGCCATTAACATCGGCCATGTAAGCCAATACCTGACTAAGCCTTGGAGAGACATCCATCTCTGCAAAATCGTTAAAACTTCTTTAGAAAAATACAAGTTAATCAAAGAAAATCAGATCTTGCAAAAATTAATCTACAATCAACACAGAAAACTTAAGCAAACCCATGCGAGTTTAAGGCATGAATTGAAACTTAGCGGGCATATTCATGAACAGATGCTTCTCGGAAAAGTCCCAACAAACATTCCGGGCTTTATCATCAAAACTTGCACCTCTCCTTCCAAAGAAGTCGATGGTGATTTTTTTGAGTTTTATCATGCAGCGCCCCATGTCCTCGACATGGTACTCGGGGATGTCATGGGTAAAGGCATCGCAGCCGCACTCGTTGGTACTGCTGTTAAAACCCAAATGATCCGCTTTGCAATGCCATTTCCTTTTAGCCAAATTTATGAAGAGCAAACGGGTTGGAGCAACAACCTGTTGAAACCAGAACAAATCATCTCCCATGTTCACAAATCCATTAGCAAACAACTCATCGACCTTGAATATTTTGTAGCCCTATTTTATGCACGTTTTGACCTACAATACAAAACCCTCACATATCTCGATTGCGGGTCAGCAAAACCAATTCATTATCGCTCAGATAAAAATGACCTCGTCCAATTGTCTGGAGATAATTTCCCTTTAGGAATTGTGGAAAACCCTGAATTAAGGTCCGTGGAGACCACTTTTGGGGAGGGAGACATCTTTGTGTTTTATTCTGATGGAATCAGCGAAGCACGCTCTCCAAACAATGAATTTTTTGGAGTTGAGAGAATCATGGACTTAGTGAGAACTAATCAAGATTTCAGAGCAGAAGCACTGGTCGATATCATCCGAAGAAAAGTCCTTGCGTTTGCAAATAAAGAAAAACTAGACGACGATCTTACTCTGATCGTGATTAAAATAGGGTTCTATGAAAGGCCGGATATCTCAAAATACTCGAAAACCCAATTTTATTGTGATTTGTCCCAGCTTCATGCCGTCAGGAACTTCGTTAAACGGTTTATCAGAAAAGCCCCAGGAGATAGCGCGCGCCTTGCTAGCGAAATGGAATTAGTGATTAATGAAGCCTTTTGCAATATCGTTAAGCATGGAACTTCCGATCTTAATAAAAATCCTATTCATATTTCAGGAGAACTGGGAGAAAAAGGAATTATATTTGAGATTAAAGATAAAGGCTTTTCGTTCGATCCTGCCGCAGTTAATGAGCCAAGTTTTGCAGGGAATAGAGATACGGGATACGGCTGGCATATCATTAAGGAATTGTCGGACAAAATTATTTATACTAGAAAAGAAGAAAATGCAGGGTGGAACCACCTTACGATTTACAAACACTATTATTTTAGAGAGGGTAAAATGAATATCAATCATAAAACAAATGGAAAAGTTCTAGTGATCACTCCCGACGGAGAATGCCTCGACGCCAAAGAAGCCGTTGAATTTAAAGAAAAAGTTGTCGAGCTTATTAATAATAATAACATGAATGGCGTTGTATTTGACCTGGACAGAGTTCAGTTCATTGATAGTTCAGGAATGGGGAGCCTCCTTTCCGTGCTTCGGCTCTTGAACACAAGAGGGGGGGATCTAAAATTATCTAGAATGAACAAACAGATCAGAACGATGTTCGAACTAGTAAAAATGCATAAAATCTTTGAAATTTATAACTCCACAGAGGAAGCCGTTGTTTCCTTTCACGAATGAGTGATCGTTTATGGAAAAATCAAAGACCTTAAAAGGATTTCATCGGAAAAAACTAGTCGATGAACTTCATCGGAAATATGCGCACTCCTACTCATTTTCTAGCAAGGCAAGATTCTTGAGGAAAAAGTACCTATGGCTTTTTTGTGTCGAAGGATCGAACATGCTCAAAAGAATCTTGGACATTTTCATTTCGTTTATCCTATTTGTTTTTCTTTCGCCCTTAATAGCGATCCTTTCCTTGCTGATCAAATTAGCGGATGGCGGGCCTGTCCTTTATATTACAAATCGGGTTGGTAAATGGGGAAAAGAGTTCAGATTTCCAAAATTCCGCACAATGAATTTGGATGCTAATCAAGCTAAAGAATCACTGAAACAGTACAATATGTATTCCTCCGATGTTAAATTCAAAATGTTGAACGACCCAAGAGTGACCATACTTGGGCGCATATTAAGAAAAACAAGTCTTGACGAACTTCCTCAACTCTGGTGTGTGTTGAAAGGAGAAATGTCTTTAGTTGGGACCTCGTCCCCCTCTTCCAGAAGAAGTCAGCTGTTACACCCTTGAACAAAGAAGAAGGTTAGATGTCAAACCTGGCCTCACATGCATCTGGCAGGTAAGCGGTCGTTCGGAAATACCTTTCGATAAGCAAGTGGAGTTAGACATTGCCTATATCGAAAGTCGAAATTTATGGCTCGACATCAAACTTATCCTTCAGACCATCCCAGCAGTTCTATTTGGTAAAGGCGCCTATTAACTCTTATGATGACAGAAAAAATTGAATGTAATCTCCAGGTTTTGAAAACTCCACCCCAGATAAAAACTCGTGCCTTTTTGTTTTGCTTAGGATCAAGGGAAAATATGAAACCCCTGATTCACTATCGCCCTGCGGAATTATTAAATATAGCCGATAAACCTATTCTTTTTCATGTTCTGGATTCCCTCGTCAAGCAAGGAATCGACACATTCGATTTAATACTCCATCATTTTCCGGAGCAGATAGAAGAAAAAATTGACGAAGGCTCTCGTTGGGGTGTCAAGATTAACTATCATTTAGCTAAAAATCCCCTCCACCCTTTGATCCCTATTCTCCCAACCCTGAAAAAATTGGGAGAAGATCTTATTCTAATTGGACAAGGAGACTACCTCCCCTTACTCCCAAAAGATTTCGCTGTGCGTCCAAAGCCAGTCTTTTTTGACGATGAAAATAATCAATGGACAGGCTGGGGTTTAATTTCCGCACAAGATCTCTCTACTCTTAACAGAACGATCTCATTCCACACAATCCCAACAAGCTTAACATCCATCTCACATGTAAATGTGGGTTCATTTCTTAGTTCCTTAAGCTTCTCAGAACTTAAAGATACAAACAAAAAATTTCTCAATGGAGACGCCCAAGCACTCCTTTTTCCACAAGCTTAAAGAAAATCGAAAACGGAGTTTGGCTTTCCCGTGCTGTCATCATAGAACCTGGCGTCAAGGTGACTCCTCCCGTTCTCATCGGAGAATTTTGCCAAATAAAATCAGGAGCTCACATAGGTCCTAACGCAATTATTGAAAATCATTGCATTATCGATCATAACTCCCTCATTGAAAATTCTCTTGTGTGCCAAAATAGTTATGTGGGCGAATCCCTTGAGGTGCAAAATTGTATCGTTGATAGGAATTCATTAATTAATCTTTCGCATGGTACAGATTTGGATATCCAAGAAAAATTCCTTCTAAGCGAGATTTATCCTCCTTCTCTCTTCTCGGCGTTGCAAAAAATCAGCCGAGTCAATTCTGGCATTCTTACTTTTAATTTTCTTATTCCCAGTGTATCTCTTGATGCGTTTTAAGTTTCTAATCAAAATTCAATCGATCATTTCTCTTCCTACGAGCAACGTTCAAAACGAATGGAAGTCTTTCGATTTCTATTCTTTTTCACAACTCTCTTCGAAAGATGGCAGTTGGGCTCTAAAACACTTCTATTGGCTGCCCGCTTTAATTAATATCATCCAAGGAAATCTATCCTTCATAGGAAATCCCCGATCTTATTGAAGATATCTGCAAACTACCCGAGGAATGGAAAAATATTTATCTTAAAAGTAAACCTGGGTTAATCACCCTTTGCAATATCGATTATGGAAACAAACCTACAGAAGATGAACAGTATGCAGCGGAATCTTACTACGCTGCACACATGTCTTTGGGCTTAGACATCACATTGGCTTTTAAATGGCTGAGCAAATTAATAATGGGGAAAAAACGTCAGCTTGAGTGAACCACGGTGATCACATAGCAAACAGAATTAATTTTTAGTTTTTTACGTCCACTAATCTTCGTTTTTAAGCAGCAGACATTTGGTTCATGATTTCTTCGAGCTCATATTTCCATAGTTCTGTGTTTTTATCGAAATGAGAAAAATATTTCTTCTTTAAAATCTTCCGCCTCACATATGCGAGAACGTCAGAGAAAGTTACATGAGGTTTTTTATACCAAGAACTTGTCTGAATGGGGATTTTTTCATGTTTAGATTGAAGAGACTCTATTGCTATCAGATTTATGATCGAAAATGAAGCTAGAACACAAGGTGTTATTCTATCGATGGCCTTATCGGACCATTGTCTCTGAGTTTCCATTCCAAGATGCCTTCGGGCCTCCTCAAAGGTTACCTCTATTGCCCAGCGATTTACAAATTCTTCTATGATCTCTTTCACGGATATATTTATACCCGTACTGAAAATCAAGGCTTCTTGATCACCCTCTTTTGTCAAAATCCACTTAATGGGAACAGGTCGAATTCCATAACCATACCACAAGCAGGTACCAGTTAAGGCTTGAATTTCCCTGAGTTTTCCCCCATACCAGCAAACTGTTATCCTGTCCCAAACAAGAGAAGGATCTTTTAACATGTCCTTAAAAATCGGTAATCGATGACCAACCAACTTTTTACGTCTTTTGCCTTTTGGAGGCGGTGGAAAATCGAAAGTTCTTGCATCTAAACGCATTCTGGAAATCAATATAATGCCTAGGTCGATGCAAGTGTTTGCGAGGAGATAAGTCGCAAAGGCTGAATCTGCAACCACAGTTATTTTTGTAGTTGGGCCAAGCCATCGACGCAGTAATTTAACAGCCTGGCAAGTCCACTGATTTAATGTTTTATGCCGTTTGTTTTTTTTTAAATCGTGTGCATTTTGAGAAGAGGATAAAGGGATTTCAGGAGGCATTAAAATGCTCAAAACGGGAAGAGCCCATTTACGCTCAGACCAAGGCAATTTTATATGAATAGCACAAACTAACCAGTTTAAGCCTGGGACAAGGACTTTTCTTGCTTTAGTCGATCTGACAGCATCTCTTTGTATGCCTAAGCTTTTAATTTTCGGTCCTTTCCTACGCTCAACGGTGGTATCAAATGAAAATGTAACTGAAGACGGAGTTAGTGACACTAATTTCAGAACTAAAATCTTTGACGCATTTAAAGCAGACCATTTAGCTTTTCTGAAGAAATCATGGTATCTAGAATAGTTTTTAACTTCTCTTAAATTTAGATTTTTTAAAATTTCGCAAACGGTTCGTTTTCCTTTGCATAAAATATGCCCCTGAAATAACAGAAGAAAATTAAAGTAGGAAGGTTGCGAAAATAGTGGCAAAAAGATAGATAGAGCAGATATCATTGAAGCTGGCAAATCTAGCATAGAATAATCTTTGTTTCGTGGTTGAAAAAAAGTTATGGTATGCTGATTTGCCTTTTTTTATGAGTAAAAAATTGGGCAAGTTTTCAAAAAAGCCTAAAGTCGAGGCA
>CAVVXH010000004.1:0-153455 GCA_963752155.1 uncultured Parachlamydiaceae bacterium
TCTCTTCTGATTCCGGAGCAACAGGACTTAATCTGCAAGTTGCCAATGTCGTGATTAATATGGATCTCCCTTGGAATCCCGCAAAATACGAGCAACGGATTGCTAGAGCGTGGCGCAAACATCAAAAACGTGCCGTACAGATCATCAACTTGGTCTGCGAAGATAGTATAGAGCACCGCATGATCAGTCTACTCTCTTCCAAACAAGAACTGGCTGATGGGGTTCTCGATGGGGTTGGCAACTTGGACGAGATGGAACTCCCATCTGGCAAAGGTGCTTTCCTTGAAAAACTTCAAAACCTAATGAATGTGACAATTACGCATGCAAAATCAACCGATGGTCCTATTGACTCTGCGGACAAAAATGAAGAGGAAACCGATTCCATAGAAGAAATGCCTTCATCTTTCGTGGAAAACGAAGAAGCTTCTCATGAAATAGCCCTCAAGGAAGCTATGCTAAATAAATTTCCGGATGAAATGGTGCAAATTGATCTTATCGAAGGGGATAACGGCAAAAAGACTCTCTTTGCCGTATCAAACTGTTCCCCAGAAGACCTCAAAGCAGCCGTGCCGATCAAAAATGAGGCGATTTCATTAGAGGTCCTAGATGCTAAAACATTTGAAGCTATCCAAAAGCTTATCGATGCAGGCATTTTACAAATGAATCCAAATAAAATTGAGCTTTTCCAATCGAAAACAGCGCAGAAATCCGGTCGAATTGACCAACAACGCAAACTGGAAAAGACTCGTAGTCAATTTCAAGGAGCAGAACGCAAATTCCGCATGGCGCAAGTCCTAGCCAATGGTGGATTTGGCCTTGAAGCTGTTAGCCCAGCGAATGAAGCTTTAACTATAGCTTGGAAATCTCTTTCTATTGCTCCTCTTCACCCCTCTGAAGATCTGCAACAACTTCAGGAAGCCCTTAAACAGCTTTCTATTGAGGATGAACCCCAAGCTCTACGCTTAATAGAAGGTATTCAAACTCTCTTTAGTGAGGTCTTAAGGCTTATCGATAGCAAGGAAAAAGAGTTAATGGAAATGTTATAATACCTCTTGAATTCATTTAACAAAAAATGTAATATTTAAGATAAACCTTCAAAAAGGAAAAATCATGAATATTAATTTAACTAATTTAGTTAATCCACCAAACTGGGAATGGAATAATTCAAAAATTGCTGCAGTTATTGGAATGTCTTTAGGAGCTATTTCTGCTGTCGCAAGAATGGCACTAGAAGCTCTAAAGTATAATGCACCATTGTTTTTAGGAAACGCAATAACACAAATTACTATATCTTCCACCGTATTTTTAATTGCTTTCTATTATTTTAAGAAATTAATAGATGAAGATATAAGAAATCGCATAAATCAGGCTGCTAAAACCTATACTCAACAATGTGTTAAGGCCATTGAAAACAGAGAAGATTTTGGACTAAATATCTCTGAAGAACAATTGCTTTTCAACAATTCAGACATTGCCCGGTCTGTTATTAAAGACGCTAACCACCAAAACAATCAGTTAGTAGATGTTAATAATGCTGTAAACGAAAAAAATGAAAAACCGATTAAAATGCCAAGTCTCTTTGTATGCGATTTGAATCGTTTTGCTTGCTTTAAAGTTAATGGAAAATTGGCCTACAGTAGCGATCCAAAACAAGGGATGTCAAATCCATTAAATGCTTATAAAAAAATGATTGAATTAAGCAGTATAGGCCGTACAAAAGAAGAAGGTCAAAAGATTGCTGAGCGTGTGAGTCGCTGTATTGTCCAAACGTTAATGGCAGATATCTTGGCAAAATTGATTGTTGTGCATAGTTCAAAAAAGTTTACCCCCTTTTTAAAACAAAACTTAGAAATGCACGAAGTGCAAATCAATAAAGACCAAGTTACAATCCAGATAAAATATAGCTTTGAAGTTAAGAATGCCAGTGACCCGACGATTTCAAGCGATAAAAATCTCATGACTAAACGCATCATAACTATTCCTATGCAAAATTTAGCTGATCCAAATCTAGAGACTTTAGAGAAGGCATTACCTGACATGCAAGTTGAGGAATTATTCTCGCCTGTAATGACCTCTAAGGTAGTCGATAAATTCTTCGCCACTTTTTAAGACAGGTGCAACGATATAGGGGTATGAAGTATAGGAAAAATTAAACACAAAAGCGCAAAGAGCACAAAGAGATCTTAGCTACGATACTTTACATGTAAGATCTCTTTGTGCTCTTTGCGCCTTCGTGCCTCCTAAATAACAAGTTCGCGCCTTGCCATTGGTGCCTGACCTGATATTCTGACATTTGCCGATGCGATAACATTGCTTCCTAAAGGGCAAATGTCAGAATGTCAGGTCTGGAACCAAGGCTGGAACGTTAGGGACTGTGCAACAATAACTTGCACGATTGGGCTTTCGCGTTGCCCAATCATACAAGTTATTATTGCACAGTCCCTTACCCCCAAGATTTACGCAACTGAAAAAAGCGTCGTTTTCAATTAATAACAAGATACTAAATTCTGAGAGGTAACGTTTAGCCTTGGTTCCAGACCTGACATTCTGACATTTGCCCTCCTGGGAGGCTACGTTTTCATTGTAGGCAAATGTCAGAATATCAGGTCAGGCACCAATGGCAAGGCGCTTTAAAAATCTGTTATTTCCCGATAGGGGGCGCCGCAGGCAACTGTCTCGCTTTGTGTTTAATTTTTCTTAGTATTCCGCATCAGTCGATTTTGTCTTCCAATCATCTCCATATTGATTTACAAAAAGAAATATATGGAACACAATCACTTTAAAAACATCGATCTTAAAGCGATCGAATCACATGACAAAGTCATAGACATATTCGTGCAGGCCTTTAAAGAATCGAATAACAACAAGCAAGCGTGCGCTGATCTACTCCTACAACAACTTTTCTGGCTGCTATCGTTCGACTTCAAACTTTTTTTAGAAAGCTTACACCTTACTCCAACAGAAACCATACGTTATATTAGCTATCTTCTTTATGCCATCTATTATCGCGAAATTCCCTTAGCTGCATTGGC
The DNA here is from genome assembly GCA_963752155.1 of uncultured Parachlamydiaceae bacterium. GTDB lineage: Bacteria > Chlamydiota > Chlamydiia > Chlamydiales > Parachlamydiaceae > JACCRY01. The sequence continues at coordinate 3,033 of CAVVXH010000004.1, forward strand.
AGCATTCGGTAACACTGAGCATATAGAGTACTTTCTTCTTTGCATGACAGCAGAATCTCTTAAACAGAAAAAAATGAAATCTATTCTCCAAAGATTACCTTTAAATAAACAACTTCGATTAGGTAGCTATTGCGCTCTTTATGTCAGAGAAGGAACCTGGATGATATTTAATCTACTTGCCCATTTACGTCATCAAGACCTCTCGTGGAATCTTCTCTTCAAACATTTACGGAATAAATACTACGATGCAGCCTACCTTAATTCTTTCCTCTCTTCTTTCAATCTCCAATCGACTCCCACCTTAAAGTCTATCGTCGAAGCTTTGGAAAAGCATGCCGATAGTCAAATTGTAGAAATCGTCAAATTGTTGCCTAAGCTTATTGATACGATGATTCTATTCATCAAAAATGAACGTAAAATCTTAATTGAAAAGCTTTTCTGCAAATTTTCTCTACAAAACTATTCATTTGATGAATTAAAAGATTTTTTTCTGATCTTCGGTCTTAAGGGGCATGTTTTAAACGATTCTACAATCAATAACCCAACGGGTAGTGCTTCACTTGTAAATTTACTACAAGCCCTGTTAAATCTCTTCCAAATGACTCCACAGGTCATGACCCCAGATAAACAACAGCAAATTTTATTTATATTAGATCTCTGTCGTCATCTTTACGCCTTTCATCGGGAATCACCTCAGCCTTATGCTAAAGGACTAAAACACCTCGTCTTTGCTTTACCTACAAGAGGAATAGACCTGCCTGAGCAACCTTGGTTGACTTCAGTATTAGAGGGATTAAAAGCTATCGAAACCTACCTAAAAAAAAGGAATCCTTCTAAATCTACGATTCAAATGCCTCCAATCGTCATTTTCGACCAATCCTTAGCAAAAGAGTTTAAAAAAAATGATAAGTACATTAAAGCTGCCGCCCAAGAATATGGGATAGGCATTTTACATTTTTCCAAACTAGAGACTTTCAAGTTGGCCCAAAAGCTTGGAATCAAATCATGGATAAGAACTTCACGATCAAGTTATTTTGGATATGGGGGAGCTCGAAATTGCGCATTTTTGCTAGCTCCGGTTATAGCAGCAGCCTATCGTAAAGGCAAATGTACAGTCCAAGAAATATTAATGCTACAAACTAAAGAGCTGAGTGCCCTATACAATAAAGCCGTTCTAGGTAAACAGGGGCAAGATTTTTCTATCCACATGGGTGAAGACGATGTTGCCATCCCTCCAAGCAATCTATTCTCTGATGTACTTTTTTCAGCAACGTGGCAAAAACTCTATTTTACTCGTTCGATGGAATGCTCCGGCAGGACGACTCAATCAGTTTATCCTTTTTTAGATCTTAAAAGCATTCTTGAAGCTCCTAGTACGTGCTTTTTTACGAGCACAAATACTCTTTTTAGAGGGGCGATGAAAGGGATGTTATCAAAGCCGAGATTTTGCCTACCTATTCCTATTGGGAATGAAGAGCTCCATGTGATCCCTTCACATGAAAGTTTTTTTCACTTTCATCAAGCCAATATCCATCTTGCCGGAACACGTTTTCCTAACAACGAGATCCCTCAATCTCCTTTGGATGGAATTTTAACAGTTTTAAAAGAACAATTGCCCTATAGATTCCACATCACACTTTCAGCCATTCTGACAGATTCTCAAAATCAATTTTCTCGACGCATATACCCCTGGAATGACCTCGTCGTACGCGCATTTGGGAAAATTCAAACTTTAAATGATCTGTGGAATTTTGCATCCTCTTTTGATGTCATCCAAGAACTCAAGCAACGTTTTTGGGGCAATGTCGAAGCTTTGTTTGATGATAAAAATTCAGAGATCATTCTAAGAAAATGTTTAAAAGCTTTAATTGAAGTCAACTTATCTGTGGAGGCACCAGCAGAGCTCAAACAATTTTACGAAACTATGCAAGAGGAGGCTTACTTCTTCGAAGAATTTGCTCGGGCATTATTATTTCATCGTGCATCTGGTTCTTTACATTTCATTCAACTTGCCAAGGTAGATGTCGAAAGTCAGTTTAAGAAAAAGGTTATAACATCTGTTTTGACAAAAGGCTTCCTGGCACTTATAGAAGCCATAGAAAATTTTGGGCAGGTTCCTTTGATTCTCAAGAATTTCTCTTGCTAATAAATAAGTTTAAATACATTATTATGTTTAAAATTATTCCAAAAGGATCTCTATGATTAAATGGTGCGATCTATCCACAAAGGAAACTCACTACTTTATTGATGCAAAGAATGCTAGAAATGAAAATCGTAACCTAGAAATTCACATCATTTCTGAAGGGCTCAAACAGGGCAGCTGTCCAATGTTATTACGCAAAATCATTGAGGCTCAACATTCTGCAGAAGGTGTTGCCCTTGGACTTCCAGATGGACAGAGCATTAAAATTAAACTCTTATTTGCAACCACTATTGGTTTTGTAACCACCGTTGGAGCACGAATCATTCGGATAATTGCTAAATCCGGATTACTTCTTCTTTCTATTCCTTACAGCATTGCACAGGATCACCGTTATCGTTTAAAAGGTGAATTGAAAGAACATATGATCCGTTACATAGATGAATGGTCTGATCTAAGCGCAACCTTGCTTATTCTCCCTGTGGGAATCATTAATCTACTTTGGATTGGAATTGGTACCGAAACGATAAAAAATTGGGGCAATTACTATCTAAATCGCATCGATGAGAGGAATAAAAGAGATTACTATGTGGAACAAAGAATTAAAGAATATGTCTTAAACCAGAAATCTGTACGCGAGGCATGGAAAGCAAAACAACATCCTCCTTTCCTTCCAAATGATGATGAAGGAAATGAGATCCCACTAAATGTTAAACCTCTGCTAATACAAGAAAATTAACTACAAGATGATCTATAATAATTTCGAATTAAATCAAATCAAGGAACGTCAAAATGTAGCAAATAATGACGGCGACCTCCCATGTATCATTAAAGTGCCTGCTGCAATTATCTACGTCACCTACCAACTAGCAAAACAAAGCTTTTCTTCGCTCTACACAGGTTATAAAAACCTAGGAATCGAGATGGGAGCTTCTTTGGAAAGTGGCTACATGGAATCGTTAAAATTTTCTAGAAAGGTTTCATCTCATTCTTCAGAAATTTATTCTTACCTTTTGGAAATCATTTTTATCAATTATTTGGAGTGTAGTAGTTATTTGAGCTCCGGTGTGGCTATAAGCAAAAAGTTCTCAAATTATCTCCTTCAAACAACCAATAATGTATCAAAATTTCCTTCGGAGATCCTCCATAAAGGACTTAAAGAAAGCAATCTTTATGTAAGATCCGGAGGAAATGAAAGCCTCAAAGCACTTTTCATAGGCGCTTCCAAGGTGAAGGAGATTTCTCTTTTCTTAGATCCTTCTTTAAAGGCCTTAGCCTGTGAAGGGATGAGCTATCCAACCACAAGTCTAAATGAATGTTCCAAAGCCGTTTTAACTACTGCCTTAAAGATGGATAAAATCTCCATTCCCGTTACTCCTGTGATTGAAAATTTAATTTGGGAAATACTTAACTACTCTATTGATGGAGTTCATGAAGGGAAGCGTGGATGTGTAAAGGGTTACAAAGTTATTTCCTTCTTCCAGCCTATTGAAAAAAGTGTTGTGACTGAATCCCTATCCTATTTGTGCTCCGCCACTCTAGAAAGCAAAAAAATATTCCTCCATCAGACAAAAGTAGCTACCGAGGCCTCTCTTTTACCTCGAGAGCTCTTACAATTGCTGGTATTTGAAATCCTGGGATATCTAGGAAGCGGATCAACTCAAGCGATCAAACTGCTAAATGTTGGAATGATTAGAGGATATGAGCTGACGACCGATGCTGTGGAGATTTTGAATAAAACCCTTTGTGAACTTACAAATTATCTGCATGCTGGGGGCAATGAAATCATTAAAGGCAGCATCGATGGGCTCCAAAAGGGAACTCTTCTATTGCTTTATCCTACTGAAATCATTTCTTTGACGCTAACCGAGACAGTCTTATATCTAAACTCAGCAAGGCTTGAAACATTAAAGTTAAAAGATACACTTACAAAAAGTCATCTACCTAATGCCATGGATACTTTAATTAGCTTTCCAATTGAGTTTTGGTGGTATGAAAACAAGCCACACATCGATGCATGGATTGGAAAATATCGGCAAAATATACTACAAACAATTGAAAACTGGCAATCCTACCGCTGGTGGTTCTGAGAGACTGTTACTGAAAATGATTGAAGTTTTTGTAGCTAGTTAGAATGACTTCTCCATGCTGATGATAAACTAATTCAATTGGCAGATCAGTGATGTGACCGATAGAAAAGAGCGGAAGATTAAACTTTTCTTGAAAAGATCCTTGAATCGTTTTAAAAGACACTGGGTCCACGGTCACGAGCAAACAATAGTCCTCCCCACCTGTCAAAGCTAATTCTAAAGGGTCCCATCCATTCTCTAAACTAGTTTGAGAAAGCGAAGTTGAAATAGGAAGCCTAGTGGTTTCGATTACCGCACCCTTTTGAGAACTTTTGATAAGACGCGATAAATCGATATTCAGACCATCCGAAATATCCATCATCGCATGAACTCCTTTGTGTGAAGCTAGCCAGAGTCCTTGTTGAGGGTTCGGATTTGGTCTAAAGTGAGCTCGCAGGAGGTAAGCACTATTTTCTGTTGTTTTTTCTTGCAATGCTCTTAAGCCTCCTCCTGAATCCCCTAAGTATCCGGTGACACAAATAATATCCCCAATCTTAGCTTGGTGTCGATATTTGATTTGTTCTGGTGGCGCTGAACCTATTAATGTTAGATTGAGGAATAGATCTCTTTTCGAACCGATCGTATCGCCTCCTAGAAGAAGGAGTTCCCATTTATCACAGGCCTCTTTTATGCCTTGAATTAAGTCATACATCCAATCAGAGTCCATTTTACTTGGAATTGCTATTGTTAAAAATGCATATTTCGGTTCTCCTCCCATGGCAGCAATATCACTCACATTGACAGCCACACTCTTATATCCTAAATCTTTAGGGGAAATTTGTTCTTTTAAGAAGTGAATTCCTTCGGTCAGCCCATCGGTTGTAATCAGCCAGGCTTTCTCACCTTGTCCACATGGAATGACCGCACAATCGTCCCCAATACCTTGTACAGGGCTTTTCGTGGGGAAAAGACTTCCCAGATATTGAATGAAATTTTCTTCACCCCATTCTTTAAATTGCATAAATCTTTAGTTCCCTTAATGTGGAGAAACAACTTTGAGTCCAACAATTGAAAAAATTAAACAAATTAAAAAGAGGATGCGCCAAAAATCGGTGGACTCTTGGAAGTAGATAATTCCAATTAAAGCTGTTCCAAATGCACCAATGCCGGTCCAAACTGCATAAGCAGTGCCTAAAGGAATGGTTTTTAAGCTTAGCGAGAGGGCTGTGAAACTGAAAGCTGCCAAAATAAAAAAAGTGATTGTTGGCAAGAGGTTGGCGAAATTGTTTGATAATTTTAAAAATGTCGTAAATCCAATTTCACATAAACCGGCCATAAGTAGATAGAGCCATGACATAATCATTTCCTTTTGCGTTTATGAGGACATACTCCTATTTAGGATATATAGATGAAGAAGAAAAAAAAGTATATAATTAGAAAGCCAAAAGCACGAAGAGATCTTACATGTAAAGTATCGTAACAGCTAAGAAATTGCGCAAATTGTAGCTCATCATGAACTACAATTTGCGCAGTTTCTTAGCTATTTTGATTTCACACAGAGGCTTGTTATTTCCCAATAGGGGACGCCCCAGGCAACTGCTTCGCTTTTTGTTTAATTTTTCTGGATAATTTTATCTTGCTCATGTTAAGATAATATTACCGATGAGCAAGATGGCTCTGTTATTTTATCTTGCTCATTCATCACATCCTCGCAGAATAAGCAAGATAATGAAAACCTTCATAGGACGAAAAAAAGAACTCCAAAGATTGCAAGATTTACCAAGTTTAGGTCGAGCGAGTCTCGTAGTAATCAAAGGCCGTCGGAGAATTGGAAAAAGTCGTTTGGCGGAAGAGTTTGGTAAAGATATGTTCTACCTCCCTTTTACTGGATTGGCACCCGTCAAAGGTGTTACAGCTCAAGATCAGCGAGACCATTTTGCGAGACAACTTTCTTACTTGTTTAATCTTCCTCCTTTTACCTTTCCAGATTGGAACGATGGGTTTCTACATCTTTCTCGACAACTTAATGAAAAACCCACATTAATTTTGTTCGATGAAATCTCATGGATGGGATCAAAAGATCGCACCTTTTTACCCAAATTAAAAGCATGGTGGGACCTAATTCTTCAAAAACATCCTCATATTGTGCTTATTTTATGCGGATCAATATCTACTTGGATCAATGAGAACATTCTCAACAGCACCGCATTTTTTGGCAGAATCACTCTTTGTATTGAACTAGAAGAACTTTCACTTCCTGAAAGCTATGCGTTTCTAAATAAGCAAGGATTCAAAGGCTCCGATCTTGATATTTTCAAAATATTATCGGTCACAGGAGGGGTCCCTTGGTACCTAGAACAAATCAATCCCAATCAAACTGCGGATGAAAATCTCAAACGACTTTGCTTTGAAAAAGGTGGACTTTTCGTCCAAGAATTTGATCGTATCTTTCATGACCTGTTTCATTCAAGAGGCACTATTTATCAAGCTATCCTTCAAACTCTAGAAAAAGGAATGTGCGATTTGGCTGAAATCCGACAAGCAACTCACTATAGTAAAAGTGGCTCTTTGAGTAAGCATCTGGCAGCGCTTGAAGCCTCAGGCTTTGTAACTAAGCATTATAGCTGGTCCATAAAAAGCGGCAAAATAGGAAAAAAGTCTCTTTATCGTTTGGCAGATAATTATGTACGTTTCTATTTAAAGTACATTGAACCTTCTCTTTTAAAAATAGAAAAGAACAGCTTTTCCGATATTCCCTTAAGCAGTTTGCCTGGATGGGAATCTATGATGGGATTTCAGTTAGAAAATTTGCTTTTAAAAAATCGCTCCCTAATATTCAAATTTCTTAGAATTCATCCTCAAGACGTTGCAGCTGATAATCCTTATCTCCAAAAGGCCACCACCCATCAAAAAGGATGTCAAATCGATTATCTAATTCAGTCACACACAAACACTCTTTTTTTGTGTGAGATCAAAATGAGAAAAAGAGAGCTAGGTTTAGAAGTGATAGACTCCATCAAAGAAAAAACCAAACGGCTTATTATTCCTAAAGGCTTCGGCGTATGCCCTGTGTTACTCCATTTAGGCCCAGTTTCTGATGCTTTACTTGATTCTGGTTATTTTTATCGTATTATCAATGTCGCTGAATTGCTCGAGGATTAAATTTTTGCTATTTCGATTTCACACAGAGGCTTGAACTATTTGAAGCCTACGTGACACACATTTAAGATCTCTTTGTGCTCTTTGCGCCTTCGTAACTTTGCGTTTAATTTTTTCCTATACTTTATATCTTAATATCGCAGCAACTTTCACACCTATTAAACAACATGTTATTTCCCGATAGGGGTGCCGCAGCCTAACCTTAATTCTAGCTTGCTTTCAAAGCAAAATCATCTTTATTCCAGCTCGCTTGACAAAAAATTACAAATCAGCTAGTTTGATGATATCAACTAGTTTAATTTCTGAGAAAACTATGAAAAAATATGGAGCTTTTGATGCTAAAACGCATTTTTCTGAAATGTTATCCCTTGTAGCTCAAGGCGAAAAGTGTATCATTACAAAACATGGAGTTAAGATAGCTCTTCTCATTCCATTTCCTGCAGAAGAAATTGAAAGCCCCGCCGATGCTGCAATTCGCACTATCAAAGCAAATAGAAAAGGACTCACTTTAGGTAATAAACTTTCAGTTAAAAAATTACGTAATGAAGGAAGGAAATAAGCATGGAGAGCGCCTTTTCCTTCTTAGAATTAGCTTTTCGAGAAAAAATTCCCTTAGCCACTTTGGACAAGGACCTTATTGCAGCAGCCAAATCTTTAGAAATCAAATTGCTTTAAAAATCAGAAATTGTAGAAATACCGAAATTTTAGATTTGCTTCCTAAGCTTTTCAAAATACCGAACTCGCTTGACCATTTCACGTTCAAAACCACGCTCCACAGGGAAATAAAATTTCTGCCTCTCCATCTCAACTGGAAAATAATTTTGACCGGAAAATCCACGCGGTTCGTCGTGATCATAACGATACCCTTTGCCATAGTCGAATTCTTTTAACAGTTTTGTTGCCGGATTAAGAATAATTGAGGGAGGATTTAAATGAGTCGTTTTGGAGGCTAACTCTCTGGCATGATTATAAGCCACATAAGTGGCATTGCTTTTCGGAGCCAATGCAAGATAGATGACAAGTTGTGCAAGCGCAAGCTCTCCCTCCGGAGAACCAAGCATATGATACGCATTGTAAGCAGCAACAGCAAGTGGCAAAGCTTGTGGATCAGCTTCTCCCACATCCTCTGAAGCCACTCGAATCAGACGCCTAGCTAAAAATAGAGGCTCTTCACCTCCTTCCAACATCCTGGTAAACCAATAAAGGGAGGCATCCGGATCAGATCCACGAATCGATTTGTGCAATGCAGAAATAAGATTATAATGATATTCCCCATCACGATCATACAACGGAGCTCTACTTTGCAAAATTTCTTGCAAAGCAGCAACCGAAAGATTTGCATCCGCCTTAACGCTGTTTATATTTTCAATCAGGTTGTAGAGGTAACGTCCATCTCCCTGCGATTGCTGAATTAAAAAATCTTTCGCTTCATCATCAAGAGGAAGCTTTCCCACTTCCTTTTCAAACCGTTCAATCAGTTGAGAAAGAGCCAAAGCATCAAGATTATTTAGTTTAAGCACTCGTACGCGCGACAGCAAAGCATTATTCAAATAAAATGATGGATTTTCAATCGTAGCGCCTACTAAAATGAGGGTCCCTTTTTCAATATAGGGGAGGAATGCATCTTGCTGAGCTTTGTTAAATCGGTGTATCTCATCCACAAAAAGCAAAGTCCCTTGACCAAAAAGAGGCTGCTCTTCTGCTTCTTGTACAATTTTCCTTAAGTCTGCAATTCCGTTAAAGATAGCGCTCATCGCTCGAAAACGCATCGAAAAAGCTTTGGCATAAAGTTGAGCAATGGAAGTCTTTCCAACTCCAGGCGGCCCCCACAAAATGATCGAAATAGGACGTTTGCTTTCGATAATGCGCGTAATAAATCCTTCAGGGCCCAAAAGATGGGGTTGACCCACAATTTCAGTAAAAGAGCGAGGTCGCAAACGTTCAGCTAAAGGAGCATACATATCAATTCTCTATTTAGAGTAATGCGAGAAGTTCCTTAATGGCCGGATCATTAGGAGATACAGGACTTTCCATAGAGAAATTTTTGCGTTTAGAAATAATTCTTTTAATGGCAATTTCCGCCGGTTCGATATCCAGAAAATGATAAAAATCTGCACAGATATCTAAAAGGTCCTCGAAATCTCCTTCAACAGAAATGAGAGGCAGGGTCAATTTAACAAGCTTAGAAAAATGATCGGGGCTACCAGCTTTGACCATAAAGGCAAGCAATTCTAAGTTGAATTCCAGATCTTGATCTTCAATATAACGATCGATTAAGAGCCCAAGATAACGCTTTCCATCAGACTTTGGAGCATGCATTAAAAGGCGGGTTTGTAAAAACTCAAACCATTTTCTATCGATAACATATCCTTTAAATCCATCTAAAAGATCTTGTGCATAGACTTCGTTGTTAGTATCAAGTTGATCGGAGATATAGTCATAAAAAAAACTTTCTAGATCATGTGCACAATTGGAGGCGACAAGCTTAAATACATCATGAGGATCGGCTCCTTTATCTGTATTTTCATCCAAGATTGTTTGCAAAGTTGCCACAACATCTTGAATCGATTCCCCATCATGAATTTTTTCGGTATCGTAAAGATGAATCTGATGATCCAGCTCATCACAGAAAATCGAAAGAGATGGACGGTCGCTCACAAGCCTTCTCCATAGCTCAAAAATAAGCAGATAGATCTGATCGTAAACTTTTGGCTCGGGTGAAGGTTCAACATCTTCCAACAATAGATTCGTCAGGTCCTCCGGAGTATCAACTTCGCTGGCTAAGCTCGAAAAATATTCAGGCCCTATCTGAAAATTATGGGCATTTAATCTCTTAAAAAGCGTCTCCATTGATAGGGAACGATAATCCTCAATTTGCCACGGTTCAGCAGGAATTGAAGAATCCCTAAGCCAATTCATGCTTAATAAATTATAGAGCGCTCGACGTTCAATTTCCATAAATCCTAATCAAATGAATTGTTGTAAATAACTTGCTGTTCTTCAAGTCGAAGAAGTTGAGCATGAGCATGGCTATAATGTAATTCATTGCTATTTAATAAATTTTCAAAGCGGTGAATTCTCTGCTGAATGCTCCATAATTCAGTGGTAGTTTCCTCTAGTTGCAGCTGTAACTTTAGAGCTTCTAAATGACCCATCCTTTACCTAATTTAAGCAGATACATTTTGCTTTAATTATACCGACTCTATCTAATTTCCAGCAATTGAAAAAGTAGTATTTTAGAAATGAACAATTCAGTTAAAGTAGGTTCAGAATCAGCAGTTCCCGCTAAAAATAAAGAACGGCTGATTCAGAGTGAATACCGGTATAGAATACGGCAAAACTAATATTGACCTAAGGGACTGTGCAACAATAACTTGCACGGTCCCTAAATCGAGTAACAACATGGAAATTCTAAATATTACAGGAGGAGCCCCTCTAAAAGGCCACGTCAAGGCTGCAGGCGCCAAAAACTCAATGACAAAGCTTCTAGTGGCTTCTCTGCTATCTGACAAGCCTTGCCGTTTTTACAATGTTCCCGATATCGGCGATGTCAACGTAACAGTTTCGTTATGTCAAGAAATTGGAATGCAAGTGCAATGGGACCGCGAAGCAGGGGTTATGGAAGTCATTACAAGAGAATTGAAGAGCTCATACATCCCCCAACGATTCTCAGGGGCAAATCGAATTCCAATTTTAATGATCGGAGCCCTTCTAGGTCGCACTGAAGAGGATATTATCGTACCTACTGTTGGCGGATGCGCCATCGGCAAAAGACCTGTTGATTTTCACATCTCTTCTTTACAGCAACTTGGAGCAGTCATCGAATATCGCGAGATGAAACGTGAAGGCGCCTATTTTGCTCAGGCCCACGATGGACTTAAAGGAGCGATCATTTCACTGCCCTATCCCTCCATTGGAGCAACCGAAAACACAATTTTAGCCGGAGTCACAGCCAGAGGGACAACAATCATCAAAAATGCTGCTATTGAACCGGAAATTGTCGACTTAATTTTATTCCTGCAGAAACTTGGCGCTAATATTACCTTAGATGTAGATCGTACAATCCGCATCCAGGGCACACGACGTTTTTATGAAGTTGAACATACCGTCATCCCCGATAGGATTGAAGCTGCTTCTTGGGGAATGGCAGCAATCGCTTCTAAAGGCAGAGTTTTTGTTGAAGGGGCCCAGCACCAAGACATGGTGACTTTTCTAAATAAAATTCGGGAAGTTGGCGGAGGATTTAATATCAAAAGCCATGGGATCGAATTCTTCTATGATGGACCTCTACAAGGCGGTGTGCACTTGGAAACAGATGTGCATCCTGGTTTCATGACTGACTGGCAACAGCCTTTTGTAGTGCTTCTCACTCAAGCTGCAGGCTCCTCGGTGATTCACGAAACTGTCTATGAAAAAAGATTCGGATATACTGAAACCCTTAAAGAGATGGGGGCAGATATAACCCTTTTCAGACAATGTCTTGGGGGAAAAGAATGTCGATTTGCGCAGCAAAGTTTTAGCCATAGCATCATCATCAAAGGACCGTCTCCATTAGTATGTAGAGAAATATCTATTCCGGATTTGCGCGCAGGGTTTGCCTACGTCATGGCAGCTGTATTGGCTTCTGGTTCTAGTGTCATCTCAGGACTCCAATTTTTAGATCGAGGCTATGAAAAACTTGTCCCTAAACTCGCCGGTTTAGGTGTCGATGTCACCCGTGTGAAGCCTGCTCAAGTTCCGGAAAAAGCTTCTCGCAGATTAGCAACACCGATTCCAATCTTGAAATGATCGAATTAGGGACTGTGCAAATTATTCTTGCCCAGGTCCTTAATTAATCAAAGTGAATGAATCGAATCGCAGACCTTTGGAATCAATTGCTTCGAATGTCTTCGTTTTATTATCGAGAGTCACCAAGATGAAATGTCGTATGGGAGCTGTTTTGGCCAAATACCATGTTTCAGAGGTTTTAGCATTACGGCCCTGTTCAATTCCCCAAGCCCCATCCCCTATATAAAGGATGCCTTGGGGATTTTCCTTCCCTTCCTTCAATAGAACTGTACGCTTGTAGGCATGATCGTGATGCTCAAAGACTGCATGAATTCCATACTTGTCAAATAATGGTACCCAGTGATTGCGAATCATTGGACTCATTTTATTGTCGAGTTCTCTAACCGATGGATAAGCAGGTACATGATAAAGTGCAAGGCGATGAAGAAAAGAATTTCTTGTTTTCAATGCATCTTCTAGCCATGCAGTTTGCTCTCCTTCGATGGGATGGGTGTGCCCAGAGTCTAAAATCGTTATAGCTAGATAATTTCCTACGTCGAAGGAGCGGTAGACCTGATCTCCAGGGATTTTGAAGAGGGCATAATAAAAGGGAGCGTATTCGGGTGTTTGTAGATATCGTCCCTTGGTGTCATGATTCCCGATAGTTGTGATCATCGGAATAAGAAATCCATCCGGAGTCACCATCGTTTGCTTCCAGATGGAAAGCCATGTAAGCCATCGATCTCCATCTTCTGTTGTTTGCAGATTTTTTTTGGTGGTATAGGCTAAATCGCCACCTAACAAAGCAAATGCTGGAGACAACTTTGCTGCTTGAAGATTAATTTCTTTGACGTTGTTGACTGAATCATGATAAATATCGCCTCCTTCAACAAATAAGAGAGGCTTTGTTAACGTTGCAGGAAGTGTACGAAATTTATACTCTTTCCCCTTCGAGCCTATTTGAAAACGATATTCCGTATCCGGAGAAAGATGAGTAAGTTCAAGGCGATGGAGAAGATAAGGATAATTTTCCGGTAATTGTGACCGATGAGCTAAAGCTTCGATCCATTGTTCTTGTCCGATGGGTTGATATTTAACAAGATTTTCTGTTTCATTCAGACGTGAGATCCATTGGATGGTCATTGTAGAAGTTGGATCTCCTTGCCAGGTTAAGTAAAGTGCAGAAGGATCATATCCAGCTGAGGGGAGTAAATGGAAATAGATTGAGTATACCAATGATAGCAAGAGTAGTATGAGTGTGACACGCATGATATTCTCCTAAGATGCAGCCGGCCTAATTTCAACCTATACCTTGAGGAGGAATATTACTAGAAGATTTTATACGTGACTTCAAATTAAGTATGTGCCCCTGATTATAACATCCAATAACTTTTTGGAGCCCTCAGCGACCAGCGGCGCGCTAATATCAAGAAGTAAACTCAAAAGCTTACTCAGAAGTATCGTTTTCTTTGCGCCTTCACTTGCTTCTCCTAAATAACAAGTTTACCCCCAAGATTTACGCAACTGAAAAAAGCGTCGTTTTCAATTAATAACAAGATACTAAATTCTGAGAGGTAACGTTTAGCCTTGGTTCCAGACCTGACATTCTGACATTTGCCCTCCTGGGAGGTTACGTTATCATTGTAGGCAAATGTCAGAATATCAGGTCAGGCACCAATGGCAAGGCGCTTTAAAAATCTGTTATTTCCCGATAGGGGGCGCCGCAGGCAACTGTCTCGCTTTGCGTTAAAAATTAAACTTTTCTGTTTTAGTACTTCGTTGTTCTTGATATATATGGACAACTTTATACATTACTTTACCCAATGGATTGGACTGCTTAGAGGCCACATGGCTACACTCAACATCGGAATTCGTAAATTTTGCTAACTTTCGGGCAGTGCACGCACAAATTTACGAGAATTGCTGGTATTAATCTTTATACTATTCGACCCATTGGATCTCGATAATCTTTTAACACAGAATCAACTCCTAATTCAGCGATAAGACCTTTGATATCATTTTTCAAACCCGCAATTAGTTGCTCATGTTTCAATTTTGCTTCAGTAAAACTCTTTTCAAGGATTTGTTGTATCTCTGCCTCGGTAATTTCTTCTTTGGGATCAAAATCCGCACGGTTATTAGTTTTCCAACTTATTTTTCCAGCTTCATCTTTGAAATAATCATTATTAATAATTTTCTCAATTTCTAATTCTTTTTGCTTTATTTCCTTTATATGTTGATCCGCTGTCTTACCTGGTTCATGTCTACTAATTGCTAAATATTTGTTCATTAATACTTCTTTTCTGTCTAGATCAGATTGTTTGATTTTAGTTCTTAAAGTATCTAATTCTTTACCTATCTCTAAAAGTGCTGTTGCAGCTTCTTTTAAATTGTTAAATTGTGGTGGATATTGCAATTGTTCCTTTAATTTGTCAATTTCTTTATTATTCTCTTTAGAATCTGCTCTGATTAATACTTCAAGTTTTTTTTCAAGCTCGAGAGCTTTTTTTCCTGCAGGAGTTTGTGTTAATCTACTGAGTTCTTCTGTGCTGATATTCGGATTTCTCATGTTATATGCTGCGTTCCCAATAATTGCTGGGGTTATCGACTCCGGCTTTGGAGTTCTATCCCAATTTCCACCTATTTTGTCTTCTACCGGAACACTTGTTGAATTTTCAAATCTCTGAAATCTTGAAGTTGGAGGATTTTCAGTTCTTAAAGAAGGTTCATGTGAAAAACTTAACGGTTCTTCCTGTGGAAAACTTAGAGGTTCACTTACTTCTGGAAACATATCTCTTGCATTATCTAAAGTACTTGGATTTCTACTGGGATTAAGACCCAATTTCTCGATACTACCCTCCATGTCATGTACAATGGACATGACTTCTGCTTTTAATGCTTGAATATCTTCTGCTGACTCAAGTAATTTTTCTAAGTTTTGTTCTCTACCCTCAAATCTATCAATATTTATTTTAGCCTCCTGGCCTAATTCAGAATTTAAGATTCTATCCCTCTCATATAATAATTTTTCTTTTGTGCTGTCATCAGGAGATTTTTGAAGTTCATTTTGGACTTTAAAAAATGCCGCTGCAGCTTCTTTAATATCACCAAAATTTGATGGATATCCCAATTGTTCATCTAATTTATGAATATTATCCCTTTTAGAAGCAAATTCCGGATCAAGATGATTCAAATTAGTAATCAAATTTAAACGTTCTTGTTCTAGTTTGATAACTTCCTTTCCCTGAGGAGTTTCTTTTAAATTCTTGTACTCTGGCATATTATTTTTTTCCAAATCTCTCATTCTAAGCGCAAGTCTACCCATATCAGAAGGAGTTAATTTACTTATCATGGCAGCGTTCATTGTCATCACACTACTAAGAGCTGCTCATTTAGTTATTTGACCTGTATTTTTTTCTATTGTCTCAGCACTAGTTTTTTTATTTCCAGTTAAATCATTTAAAGCTTTAGCCTTAATATCGGTTGTGACTTGGGCTGTAGACTTGCCTTTAAACGTATCCATAAGAGTTCCAATTCTTTGTTTGAGTGGATTCATAGTTTACCTCCTCTAGATAATTAAATATTTAAAATATTTTCACTTGTTCATTTTTCTATATATAAAAAATTGAAACTCCATGTAACTAAAAATAAATTTACCATTTGTTCAGCGCTAGTTGAATTAACAGATCAATTTTTGAGAGAAAATTTCACTGTCATTAATTTATTATTGAATGTTACTTCTTTGCTGTCGCCGCCACATTTTATTATTATTAAAAATATTATTATCTGTCAAATAATATTATTTAAAGATTCCTCAGACCTATTTCCACGCATCAAAACATGCGCTTCAGCTGCAAAATTGAAAAAGAAAATCACTGCCGGTGAAAGCATGATAGCAAAGGGAATCATAATAAAAAATGAATGCACAATCGTATAAACTGGGCTCTCACAATTATCACACATCGATTTCGTCAAAATGGCTGCAGTTAACAAAAGAATAATACAGAAAATTAATGGCAACACTGCCACCAAACATAACAAAATATTGCAAAAAACATCTCCTTTTAGGCGCTGCGTTAATAACTGAGCTGATTGGATCTTATTCACCCCTCTTAAAGCAACCAAAGGTGTAATAAAATACAACACGAGCAAAGCAAAAAGACACAATACAAGTGAGCTTAAATTCAATAGAAAAGGGGCAAATGCTAAGATTGCCATAAAAAATTCACCGACACCTGGTATCTCCTTCAGCAAAATAAAGATCCCCAGGGTCATCCAAAGCAGCAAATAGCTTAAAATGATGGGTATCACAAAATAGGAAGCTCCAATAATCACTTCCCAAGAGTTTTTCAATACATCTAAATACTTGACTGTTTTATCTTTCACTTCATCATGGTAGATACGGGTCAACCATATTCCTGCCGACAACAAGATTCCTGTACATAAAAACACCGGAATGAAAGTAAGGCTAAGCATCATCCAATAGCCTGCATGAATCGCTAAACCTCTAAAAAAAACAACTAAAAGCCCACAAAGCGCCAAAATAATAGACACTAGAGCTAATTTCTTTTTGGAAAAAGTGAACTCTAGCGCCCGATTGAATATCCGTTGTACATCTGATAACTGCATCTATGACTCATTTTTTAAATATATATTTAGGTCGCACTATAGGCGTTCCCTTGCCATTGCGCGCTTCACAACGCTCATAGACAATCTGCCTTGCAATGCCAACGACTCGAGACATCCCAAACAGTAATGTAAAATATTCTGCATATTTAAATCCTGCAGCTGAGATGAGCGCTCCTGAAATCGCATCCACATTAGGGTATGGATTAGAAATCTTTGGATTTTCTTTTAAAACATTCGGTCCAGCTACCCGCAATAAGAATGCAATCTTACACAGCGGATCTTCAGGAAACATCTCTTCAGCGACTTTGTAAAAGACTGTTGCACGTGGATCCTCTACGCGCAAAACAGCATGGCCAAAACCGAAAATAAGTTGCTGATTTGCCAGTCGTTCACGCAATAAGTCTTCAACTTCTTTTAAGGAAGCTTTCGGCCCAAGTTGTTTCAACACTTCTTGAGCAAATTCCAAACAATCTTGGTTGGCTTTACCGTGACGAGGTCCTGCTAATGCACACATCGATGCTGAGATAGATCCATACATATCTTCTAAACCTGAAGCCACAGCCTTGCCCACAAAAGTCGATAGATTGCCTCCACCATGATCATAGTGTAGGATATTAAATAATTTAAATACATATGTTAGCTTTTCCCGATCTATATTCGGAGTATTCAATAGATGCACAAAATTCTCAATATAACCCAAATACGGATCTGATTTTTTCTTTCCTTCCCATCCAGCATGATAATTGATCACTGTAGCTACAATCTCGGGAATTTTAGCAATCAAGTCAAAGTAATCTTGCTGATAATCACCCGTCCCTTCAGTCATGCCTACAATTAACAAAGCTGCACTTAACAGCTTCATGGGATGCCCAGCACGTGGCAATCGACGGATAGCTTCTAGAGTTTTTTCTTGGCATTTACCTCGTTTATAGAGTTCCTGGCTAAACTCATCCACTT
The DNA here is from genome assembly GCA_963752155.1 of uncultured Parachlamydiaceae bacterium. Taxonomy (GTDB): domain Bacteria; phylum Chlamydiota; class Chlamydiia; order Chlamydiales; family Parachlamydiaceae; genus JACCRY01. The sequence continues at coordinate 20,754 of CAVVXH010000004.1, forward strand.
CCTCCTGACTCCCTTCGTCCCCATAATCTAACAAATAGATCACTCGTTCAGGTGCCCAGTTAGCAAGCTCTTCAACAGGGTGTTCGGCATAAAATAGCCCTTTTTGGGGATCCACAGATGATGTTGTACAATACCCCACAGGAAACCCGCGCATGCCGGTTTCTAAATCATCTTCAGTAATTGAAAAAAGTACTTTTGACATTTTCCTCCTAAAAGGCTATTTAGTTGCGAGAATTGTTGATACGAGTTCACGTTCTTCTAAGAGTTCTCTCTCAGAGAGTTTAATTTTATCACGCAAGAAATCGTTCCAAGAGATTCCCTCTACAATTTCATAATTTCCATCCCCTTTGGAGCGGCACGGAAAAGAAAATATGAGGTTCTCATCGATTCCATAGGGATTACCGGCAGAGTAGACTCCAGAAGAAAACCATTGTCCAGGTGGTGTAGGAACATATAGCGATTTTATGGCATCAATTGCGGCATTGGCTGCAGAAGCTGCGGAGGATTTTTCACGCGCGGCTATGATAGCTGCGCCTCTTTTTTGCACATTGCTAATAAATTCATTTTCCAACCAGTGTTTGTCTTTTATTACCTCTGTGACTGGAAGACCATTGATGCGAGCGTGAACAAAATCGGGGACTTGGGTTGCGGAATGATTGCCCCAAACTGCAACTGAAGTGATCGAAGTTAGATCGACATTTGCTTTCTTTGCCAGCTGACTCACAGCACGATTCTCGTCTAAGCGCATCATCGAATGAAAATTTTTCTTGGGAATTCTTGGAGCATGATTCATCGTAATAAGACAATTGGTATTGGCCGGATTTCCTACAACTAATATTTTTACATCTTTAGCAGCATAGGCATCCAAGGCTTTTCCTTGCTCAATAAAAATTTTGCCATTTTCACTTAACAGGTCTCCTCTTTCCATTCCTGCAGAACGAGGTTTAGCTCCGACTAAAAGAGCAAAATCGACATCTTTAAAAATTTGCTTGGGATCACTGCCAAAATGGATTTCCTTTAACAATGGAAATGCACAATCATCAAGTTCCATCACAACACCTTCAAGAGCTTTCATCGCAATCGGTAATTCAAGAATATGCAACGCGATCGGTTGATTGGGACCCAACAAATCTCCTGAACCAATACGAAACAACAGTTGATAAGCAATTTGTCCTGCGCCGCCGGTAATAGCAATACGCTTCAATGATTTGGCCATTTCTCATTTCCCTCCATATAAAAATCAGAACATTCTTTTTTTGCATTCTACGATCCCATTAGATATTCAGCAAGACGAAGTTTATGTTGAAATTAATATCACTTTAATGTATCATTAAAGATTAATTCTCTATAGAGAAAGCCATATCCCATAAGGAGGAACCTAATCGTATGCCTAAATTAATATTCGATCATAATGATGATGAGATTGAACTAGAGGAAGATAGCCCTATTGCTGAAGCCTGTGAAGAAGCTGGGGTTCCCTTTGCATGTACCGAAGGAGTTTGCGGAACTTGTGTCATTGAAATCAAATCAGGTAAAGAAAATCTTTCACCGCCAACTCAAGAGGAACAAGATTTCCTTGGCGAGGGCTGCTGCGATGAAAGGCTTGCTTGCCAATGTAAAATTAAAAAAGGAAATATCCGCATTTCTTTTTAATGAAATGTAGGTTATATCTCGTATAACACAAAAACTATAGGATAAATATGCCCACATCTCAACAAAAAGACGAGTATCAAAAAATTTCACGAGATATGACTATTGAGTCAATCTTGACTCTATTTCCTCATAAGGCTCAACGTATTTCTCACGAAATCACAAGCGCAGGGCTGCATTGTGTAGGTTGCCACGCGGCCACATGGGAAACCCTAGAAGCTGGCATGCTGGGACATGGAATGTCCGAAGAATCGATCGATCGACTCGTCGATAAACTGAATGCCATTCTTGAAGAAAAATCCAACCCAAATACGATTTCTTTAACTCCACGTGCTGCGAAAAAATATAAGGAAATTCTAGAAGAAGATGGGAAGCAAGGTTGGGGTCTCCGCTTTGATGAAAAAATGGCTGGCTGCAGCGGATTCGAATATATACTGGATTACTCTGAAAAAGCTAGTGAAGATGACGAAATTTTTGTCTCTCATGGAATCGAAATTCACGTTTCTAAAAAGACTGTAGCTAAAAAATTGGGAACAGAAATCGACTATGTTGAAGGTTTGAATGGGTCTGGCTTTAAAGTCAGCAATCCAAATCAAAAATCTGCCTGTGGTTGCGGCAACTCACATAATTACTAAAAATGGGAGTTGTCTGCGGAAAGCCATTGGTGCCTGACCTGATATTCTGACATTTGCCTAAAATGATGACGTAACCTCCCAGGAGGGCAAATGTCAGAATGTCAGGTCTGGAACCAAGGCCAGAACGTTACCTCTCAGAGGACAGCAAACAAGCATCCTTAATGATATTGAAAATTTAGCCTTGTTCACTTCTTCGCTCAATTATTCCTCCTCTGTGTTCTCTGTGATCTCTGTGGTAGATTTTTTTACCACAGAGATCACAGAGAACACAGAGGAGGAATAATTGAGCGAAAGTTTCTCGTGTACAGGTGAACATAGCCGAAAATTTCTATTGACCGATTTGTTCCGCGTTTCTTGTTGACCTTGCCATCCTTGCTGTCCTCTTGGGGGTAACGTTCCGGCCTTGGTTCCAGACCTGACATTCTGACATTTGCCCTTTAGGATGCAATGTTATCGCATCGGCAAATGTCAGAATATCAGGTCAGGCACCAATGGCAGGCGCTTTCCCTAGATTACTCTAAGGCTTGCTCGGGCTTACTCGGCACCTCAAATGTATAATTCGCCTTAATGCCCATTTTTTTAAATACTCTAGACAACGTATCATCAAAATTCTCGGGAGAAAACATCTCAATAAATGGAAGAACTTGCTCCATTCTACCTTTGAGAATTGCTCGATCTCGAGAAGACAGAGAGCGGACATTCATAAATCCGACGAGATGTTCTAATATCTCCTCTTTGGTCAGCTCAGCTTTATCTTCAGCCACTTTCTTGAGCCTTAGGTAAAGATACTTCATATTCTCCATCCCACCACGATCGATATTCTCTTTACAAGCGGTGATCGTCGTAATTGTTGGATCGTTTACACCCATCTTATTTAATTCACCCAATAGATGACGCTCCAACGCCGCTCCGATTAACGAATAGACATAGTCTTGATAAGCATTTTGAAACATTTCTTTTTCATCTGAAGATATTGCTAATTTCCCCTTAAATTCTTTGTTTACTTCCTCCATGATTGCATCAAACAAACTTTCCCAATTCATTGAACCAGAAAAATAGAATCCATGGCCAGATTGCTTTGGATCACTCACTCCTAACATCAATTTTTGTTTTAAAGCTCTTCCAAATTGCACCTCGTCAGTCCAAATAGAATCTTTAGATTTTTTCATGTGATAAAGAGGAGAATCCTTTGCTAAAATAATTCCAGTAAAGGAGAGTGGAAACGCTTCATTCAAGTGCATGATCGTTTTAGATCGTGGACCTTCCCCATGTTTTTTATCCAGATTCTGTAAACTAGTATAAACAACTTTTAAAGGAATGGATTTGCGTCGAGAATGCTCTTCACTCATCAAATTATTTTCTGCTGCTTGCAGCAAAGCTTGGAATTCCGGGGCAATACGATGATCTCCAATCGTTGGTGAGCCACCATAGCAATTATTCACTTTTCCGCTGCAACCTTCTCCTCTCCATTCTGTAACGCCTTGGTGAGAAGGATTATTCGACAGTGTTCCATGAGAATCATACTGGTCCACTCCAAAAATGAAAGGAATATATCGGGCTACGCCTCCTTCACTAGCCATAGCTCCCATCGTTTGCCAAAAATGCATCAAAGCGTAATTGATTCTTCCAAAGAGGCCATCGTTATGATAATGATTTGAAACAACGGTATTTTGAGATTCTCTCAATTTTTCTGCTAATAACTTATTGTCAAAAACCGCTGGATCATCCATTTTATAGGCTAAATCCCCATCTTCAATGATCGCCTTGCCAACATTTTTGTATGCATCAGTAACGTTCACTGAATTCCATATTGCTGCACTGAGGTCATGCAAAAGTACTACAGCACGATGAGATTGACTTAATTTAAAAGACTTATAAACAGGATGATTTAAAACAGCACGGTAAGCTTCAAGGAATTTTCTATTTGCTTCGGCCGGATTGCTCCCTTGCAAGTTGGCTTTATCTTCTAAAATCTCGACCAATTTCCCCATACGAGCAGAAAATTCTTCTGTCTGCTTTGGTGCATCACGAAAATTTGCTATTAAGCCCAAAAGCTTACGTCTCATTTTTTCTGAAGTGGCAGGATCTTCTATAAGAACTTTAATTTTCTGTAATTCAGAATCAAGTTCTATATCATTAGTAGATGGGATTAAATTCCAATCAATCGTTCCGTCCTCATTAATACTATTTCGAGGAATTTTCCACTCTCTCAATCCTTCGATCAAAGCTGGAGAACAATGATTCTGTTTACTCAATTCTTTGACAATAAGACGTCTGTATTTTTCAGCTTGAATGTCGACAAGTGCCTGATCCTCAAAATGAATATCTGAAGTAAGGTGATTTGTAATCTCTGTAACTGAGAATTCTTCTGGATTATTTATATTCAGATGAGCATTTAAAACATCTTTCATTGCTTGAAATTTCGTCGACTCTTCTTCATTTTTCATGGATCGAACTGCCGGCAGGATGTTATTGCATCCAAATGTAGTAATGAACGACTCACGAAGCTTTCCAGCACCACGTCCTAATGCAAGAATTGGGATCATAGGGATAGAAATCAGCAATAATGCAGCTAATGCAACCCCTTGAATAACGTAATCGATGAGCTTTTTTTGTTCTTTTTTTCCTTCTTTTCTAATGAGAGTCCATGACTCTGGGTAATTGGTTGTTATTTTTTGACCCATATTTTTCTCCTATTATCTAATTTTTTATTTAATTACTTTATTTATTATAACATACTTTAATATAAAAAAAACATCTTTTTTCTAAATTTTATCGAAAAAAGAGCTACAACTTCCAGTGCGAAACTTTCTCCACATGAAGAAGAGGACGACCCAAAAAATGAGTGGCTAATTGACTAAATTTATGTGGATCATCTGAAACATAAAATTGATGATCACGAGTGACAGCAAAATCATTTGCTTCCAATTCTTTTTGCTTAAGCAGAGCTCCGATGCTTAATGCACAACTTACGGCTGGATCGATAAGGGTAACGCCTGGCAATTCATCTTGGATGATAGATGCCAATAATGGAAAATGGGAACACCCAAACAAAAGAGTGTCTATATTTGAATCTTTTAAAGGCTCCAAATAATCCCTGACTATCAGGCAAGTAGCACGACGGTTGACGCTGACATAGTTTTCTTCAATTAAGGGAACAAATAATGGACAAGCGATCGGTATCACTGTTGCATCAGGTAGCTGTCTAAGGATCGACTTTTTATGGACATTAGAAAGAATTGTACCCTTAGTTCCAAGGATTCCAATCTTTTGATTTTTGGTTGTCGAAATCACTTGGTTGACTCCTGCTTCGACGACATCAACCATAGGCACATTAAAAAGCTGTCGCAGTTTATTCATAGAATGGGCTGAAGCAGTATTGCAAGCAACAACCAACACTTTGATATTTTTATCCATTAAAAAAATAGTATTTTCTATGGCATAGCGAACGATCGTCTCTTCATTTTTATCACCATAAGGAAGCCTTGCAGTATCGCCAAAATAGAGAATTTGTTCCTGAGGTAAATGCTTAATGATCTCATGCACAACGGTCAAGCCGCCAACACCGGAATCAAATACACCTATTGAAGAACAACGAGAGTTTGAATTTGTCAGCATTTAAGACACTATTTTTCCGGCAACTTTAATTTCAGATTAATTCTAATACGATCCGAGGTCAAATCATTCAGCTCTTTAATAGCCTTGACTGTCGTCCCATGAGTCTGAGCTATTTTTTCCAAACTATCTCCAGCTTTTACTTTATATTCGTTTGGAGCAATTTCTTGGTCTTCACCTACCCTTAAAGCCTCAGTCAAAACTTTAAGTGCCGTCTGCAAATTTTCAATATTTTGATTTTGCAGCTTGGAATTCTGTTCCAAAACCTGCAACTGCTGCTTGTATTGAGAAATAACCCCAGAGAAATCATTCACATGGTTTTTAACAAGCTGTAAATCAGAAAACACCCTCGTAGACGTATGCTCAAGATTTCCAATCCTACTTTCCAGAGTCACTTTGGCAACATCGGCTTGATCTTTATAAACTTTCGCAAAATCCTCCATCTGATTTCGGAGTCCGTTCACAATTAATTCTAAATTATCAAAACGATGTTCAACTTGACTCACTTCCACTTCAATGTTATGAGCCCTTTGTCGAAGCTCTCCAATGTTAGAGCTAATTTTTTGAATCGTTTCCGGCAACGGAGCATAACCTGCTGGTGGAGCTGCTTGAGCAACTGTACAACACACAACATTTGCCATCAAAAAAAAAAGTTGCCGTAGAATATTTTTTAACATAATCTCACATCAACGTTCGTAGATTTTAAATTCAACACGACGATTTTTGCCCCATCCTTCTTCATTTTGTTCCAAGGATAAAGGTCGTTCTGTGCCATATGAAATGGTAAAAATGTGGTCAGGACTGACTCCTTCGTTCACTAACATACTACGCACAGCATTGCTTCTTCGTCCCCCTAGGGCTAAATTGTAAGCTTCGGGACCTCTGTTATCGCAATGACCTTCTGCGAATATGTATACGCCAGGATGTGATTTCATATATGCAGCGATACGTTGTAGAATTTCGAGATTTTTCTCCCCTTTTACAAGATCATTATTATATTCAAAATGAACGTTGCGGAAAACTCCTCTTAATTCTGAGTGCGTTGCAGGATCACGAAAGGCATTGATTCCTGGAATCGAGCTGTTGAACTCTCCAGGAGTCTCCCTGGGTTGAGCAATGGTATAATCTGCCATAGCAATTTCATTCCCATTTCTTGCGTCCGGTATAGCAACGAATTCGCTCTCTTGACAATAATAATTTTCGCATAATTGAGGCTCTTCCCAGCATACAAACTCATCTTTATCTTGAACCACCCGCGAACAACCTTGCTTTCCACCTAATGCGCCAATACCACGGGAAATATAACGTCCACAAGACTTGGTATCATCCCAAACTTCTCCGGGTTGACGAGAGCAACTTGTCATTACAAGCAATAACAGTAAGGCCTTTGAAGCCAAGAGTGAAAATAATTGGATTGATTTCATAGATTCCTCAAAAACAAATCGTGAGATTTGGGCTTAAACTTGTGTGCTACAGAACTACCTTTATAAGAGACAATTCAAGGTATATCAGAGGAAAACAATTTAGACAAGACAAAAAACACGAAGGCACAAAGAGATCTTACATTAACAAAATCGACTGATATCGTAACAGCTAAGAAATTTGCGCAAATTGTAGCTCATCATTCAGATGTTGAGTGTAGCCACGTAGCCCCCATGAGGTCTAAACCACTACGTGAAATCGTCACAGCAAGAAATTTGCGCAATGTTTTGGTTATTACGATTTCACGTAGTGGTTTAGACCACATGGGGGCTACGTGGCTACACTCAACATCGGAATGATGAGCTACATTTGCGCAAATTCTTAGCTGTTACGATACTTTACACTACTTTATACCCTAAGCGCAAATCTTCTAAATTCGATAAGATGCCTGAAACGATAGGCTCCATGAGATCCACTTAACACGATAAAGATGCGATTTTCGGGCAACCGGAAACGAAAATGGAAGAAAGCTCTGATCTGAAAGCTGGCTATTAACTTTCGCACGGTTCTGCCCCCTACGTGTAGACCATTGCTCGTAGTTAGCTAAGAGACCAAACGCCCACTGATCGTTCGGAGCCCAATCAAATCCTAACCAACCTACAGCACCCCATCCTCTAGCATGATGCCTAAATCTAGCAGTATAATCGTCTCCAAAGCTCCATCTTCCTTTGCCTCGATAGTTTAAAATATGCCATTCAGCAGTACCAAAAACAGTCACGTTACATTCAACTTGAGTTGAAAGATCAATTCCAATAAAAGGCCCCACCCAACGTGTAGAATAGCTTCCATGTAAACCTTTTAAACTATTTCCCATGACATTCAAAGAATCTCTATTTTGCTTAAAATTCTTCAGGGTTACCGATTGTGTTTCGTAAGAATAGCCTAAAAGCCCTGCGATCCAACCTCTCCCCCCATCTGAAATAACTTTCCAGCCGATACCTCCAGTAAGATCACACATATGCCCTGAATCTGTATGCCCAGTCTGCTTCGAATCTTCGTGAACCTTGTGAAAATGCAAAGGGCGCATGTCATGATCATGATGGTGATGATCATGATGGTGATCATGGTCATGACGATGGCGATGATGACGTTTTTTCTTTTGCTTCAATCCTTTTGGATGGTACTCCTGAGGGATGCTAGGATCGATGGGTTGAAGCTTGTCATGGTCCTCACGACATAGCTGATGCACAAGAAATTTATTTCTAACAGTGCCGGTTCCTTCAAAAATCCTACCGTAGTCACCTCTTAAACGCATATAATAGTGATGGTAAGTAGAATAATCTACATGACCGCCAATTTGTGCAATTTTTAAATTTTTCCATTCGACTTTAGAAAAATTTTTCGAATGGGGTTGCTCACCTCCAATGTGAAATTTCAGAAAGTCTTCTCTGAACCCACCGTAGATATGAGAATTAAACCGAGGAGGTTCTTCAAAATGGGGAACGCTTCCCATAAGTTGAGGCAGTTGCAAAGCAACTAAAGCTCCTAGAGTAATGATTGAACGTACAAGGCGCATTCTCTCCTCCCAATGGTTAGACCTAAAATGATTGTTCATGCCATGGGTTTAAAATAAATGCTAGCTCTATTTTCATTTTTCACCAAAAAATGAATACTCTCTAAATTCTACTTGAGTTCAAGTTAAATATCTGGTATAGATTCAATAAATTTCTATGGACACAATGAATAACATTCTCCCAGCCTTCCTCATCATTTTGATTGTAACGTTTTCTCCAATTCTCTTATGGAGCGATTGTTGCTGTTCAAATCTTCCAAGTCGATATGAAGTAAAAAGCACTTCAGAAAATTTTTCGCAAAAAGCCATCCCAAAAGGGATGATTTGGATTCCTGGAGGCGAATTCACCATGGGATCCGACAACAAGGAATCAAAAAATGATGAAAAGCCTCCACATCAAGTAAGAGTGGATGGGTTTTGGATGGATCTCACGCCTGTAACCAATCGCGAATTTAAAGCCTTTGTCGACGCTACAGGATATATCACAACTGCGGAAAAAGCTCCTTCTTTAGAAGAGATCATGGCCCAAGTGCCACCGGGAACTCCTGCACCATCACCCGAACGACTTGTAGCAGCCTCTCTTGTCTTTAAAATGACTCAAGGTCCCGTATCGTTGAAAAGCAATCGCAGTTGGTGGGAATGGAAACCGGGAGCTAACTGGAAACATCCTGAAGGCCCTGAAAGCACCATTGAAGGAAAGGAAGATCATCCAGTAGTGCAAGTTTCTTGGTATGATGCATCAGCTTATGCACAATGGGCCGGAAAACGACTTCCTACTGAAGCTGAATGGGAATTTGCAGCATATGGGGGTTGCAATAGCAATCTATACGTGTGGGGAAACGAAGAATTTAATGAAAAAGCTCCTCAGGCAAATATTTGGCAGGGAGAATTTCCATATAAAAGTACTAAATCTAAGGCATATTTCGGAACAACACCCGTCAAGACATTTAAAGCCGAATGATTATGGTCTCTATGATATGGCAGGAAATGTATGGCAATGGTGTTCAGATCTTTATCATAGCTCGTTATTATCAAGAGGTAAGCAAAGAGTGTCGACTAATCCTAGAGGTCCGAAAAAAGTTTTGATCCTGATGAACCCTATGCTTCTAAACATGTCCATCGAGGGGGTTCATTTCTGTGTCATCACAGCTATTGCAAGGGATACCGAATTTCCGCTAGAATGAAAACATGCCCAGATACAAGTTTAAACCATTTAGGATTTCGCTGTGTGGTTTCCAAGCAACATTTCCCGCTAAAAATTAAAGACTAGCTGGCTGCGGACTGCCATAAGGTTCATTTTGCTCCTCATCCGTAGGTAAGGCTCCGAATTCGTCGCAAACTGAACCTGCTGACAATCCTCGCTCAGCTATTCTTTATTTTTAGCGGGAACTGCTGCTTTTCCAAATAGGTTTCTACAAGAGAAGAAAAGCCGCTGGAACGAGAACCTTTAATCAATACAACATCGCCAGAGTACACTAGCCTCGATAAATGTGTTAAAATTTCAGCAAGATCCTTTAGCCAAAATACAGGTTTCCCTGATGCAGACCATAGCTCATACATCGGAAAACATTCTCTTCCAACACAAATCAATACATCGATTAAAGGCAAAGCATACTCAGCAATTTCCTTATGACATTGTTCTGAAAACGCACCTAGTTCACGCATCTCACTTAACACTGCAATTCTCTTTCCTCCAAATTGAGATCTGGGCAAGCTGTCTAGGGCTGCTTTAATCGCAATAGGCTGAGCATTATAAGAGTCATTAACAATGATGATTCCATTGACCTCATGAACCTGACAACGCATTGGAGGAAGAATAAGAGTTTTTGCTGCCTGATGTAATAGCTCCCATTCAACGCCACACTCATGTGCTGCAACAGCTGCCGCAATAAAATTATGCAAATTATGTCTTTCAGAAAAAGGTAAAGAATCGAATTGAGCAATGCGCAATCCATGATGCAACAGCTCAAAAGCTCCTTCACTATATACGCCGCTAAAATCTGCATCCACTCCGGAATCGCCGAAACCAAATGTCCATAGAGGAAAACTCTCAATTCTGTTCGTGATGGCCTGAGAAGAGCTAATTTGGTGGTCAATAATCCCTAATTTCGTTTTAACATTTGATAAAATTTCGGCTTTAGCAGCCACAATCGAATCTAAGCTCTCAAAATTTTCTGCATGTGCTAACGAAACACCGGTGATTACGGCAATGTCAGGTGGAGCGATCTTTACTAGTGAGGCGATATGTCCGGCTCTCGTCATTCCCATTTCCAAAACAATGATCTCTACATCTTCCTGTAGATGATTTAGAATGGTCAAAGGAAGGCCAAGTTGAGAGTTATAATTCCCTGGCGTAGCTACGACATGATATTTAGAAGCCAAGAGTTGGGCTAAAAAATCTTTAGTCGTTGTCTTTCCTGCAGAACCTGTAATGGCAATCACTTTAGCTGGTGATGCAGTAAGTATTTTTGAAGCCAATTGTTGCAAGGCTTTTTCAGGACTTTTGACTCGAAGCAGTGGTAAGCCGAAACTTTCACCTTGATATTCCTGCTTGACAACAGCCGCCGAAGCGTTTTTACGAGCAGCTTCCGCCAGGAAATGATGCCCATCAGAGTTCACTCCTTCACAAGCAAAAAAAAGATCGCCAGCGTTAATTAATCTACTGTCTACACAAGCCCCAAAAGCCAATTGTTTGCTTTCGTTAGAAGAGTCGATTAAGGCAGATATTTTTGCCAAGGAGAGTCCATTGTTCATTTAAGCAAATCCTTATCAATGAGTTTGAGGCCTCGAAAGGGATAGGTGTAGCAAGTAAGAACGTTAAAGCTTCCATTTTAAAAAAACAAGCATTTAATTCTGGTTTCAGTTATAGTAAGTTTGATTCTCTGAAACACAATTATTTCATACAATAGGAGATTAACCCATGTCTGGTCTATCTAATATTTCATTTTTAGATCCAACACCCCAAATTGATAATGTCTTCACACAATATCCTGAAGTATTGAATTATAGCCCAAGAAAATTTACAATTAATAACCAGACCCTCAAAATTTTTAGCAACGTCCCTAGGTGTACATTTGTTAAAGATCTTCCAAATTCTATAATTAGTAAGAAAAAAATCGTTAACGAATATTTCGAAATATTCAAATTTAATATCAATTTAAATCTTAATCAATACAAGGAAATATATTTTGACATATTCTCTTTAAAAATTTCACTAATTTCTAAACAGAATATGATTAATCTTGATTACAATAAAAAAGTTATCGACGAAATTATCAATCGCATCTTAAAAACTAATAATCATCTTTTTCATTTTCAAGAACTAAATTTCATAATTCCCACTTTAGAATTTAAACACGATTCTTTTCTAAACGATGCAGTTGTTGACTATAGATCAAAACCCAATTACTCCACCAATTCTATTTCCGAAATATTAAATCCACACACAATTTTACTAAACATTTCTCTAAAAACCACAACTAATAAAATTTATTCATTTAGTTCTGAAGTTTTCTTTTTTTCAGACCAACACTTTGGCAAGACTAGACCGATAGGAAAGAGGCTTACCAATGTGGAATTGAAACCTTTATTTATAAATTACTTAATGAACAATACAGTGAATCTAGAAATTTCAGATTTTCATTCCGACTTACAACAAGTTCCAAAAATTTCAGATTTTGATTCCGACTCACAAAAAGTTCCAAATTTAAGTCTTAAACGTCCATGCGAAGACCCAAAAATAATATATAATAAAAAGCAAAAAATAGATTCGAACACAGCGAGAGAAATAAGAAATGACAAAAGCTTGTTACTTCAAAATTCTTCATTTATGTGTAGATATGGTCCATCACAAATCAAATTAACCCTCGACAGTCAATGCCTTAAAATTTCGAGTGTTGCTAGGTACTGCTGCGTTAAAAATTTACAGAATGCAGTAATTATTAATCAAAGTAATAAATCTGCAGATTTTGAAATACCAAAAATGAGCATTGAATTAGATCTTGAAAACTACGTAAATGAATATTTTGTCTTACCCTCATTTCAACTCTCATTAATAACCCGAAAGAATAAGATTGCCCTTGCGTACAATCAGGAAATCACTGCCAGATCTATCCAAAAAATTAACAGTCAGATTCTTCACCCCCAAAAACTAAATATAAATATCCCATCAACAAAATTTACAAATAATCATTTTCTAAATGATATTATAATAGACTATAGATCTAAATTTAATAACACAGATGAGTCTATTTCTGAATTATTGGATCCTCATAAGATATCACTAACTATTTCTCTAGTCACATTAACGAATAAATTCTATTTGTTTAGTTCGGAAGTTTTCTGCTTCTCAGACCAGCTCTTGTCAAATTCTAGACCATTAGGAAAAATCCTTAATAACATCGAAACAAAACCTTTATTTATAAATCACTTGAATAACAATACAGTGAATTTAGAAATTTCAAATTGTCTTCTCGACGAGCAAAAAAAAGTAAAAACTAAGATGCAAAAATTAAATTTAACCAAGATGGTAGATGACGAAATCCCTTTATTTCAATATTCTCCAACAAAAGTGGCACCTATTTCTCAAGACCCATCTGTACCCAATGACGATCAAAATAACTCTGGTGTAGACCTTTCTTTTATAGAAGAATTTCTTAACTCTATTTGAATGAAATTCTTACGCTATTTGATAGTATAGGTTGTGCACTTGATATCAAGCAATTCCTGCTAAACTAAAGAATAGGTGCGTAAAGGCTGTTCTTTATTTTAGCAGGAACTGTAGATTAAAGACTAATTATTACTTATTACGCCAAGAAATTGAACTGTAACATTCGCTATGATCAAAATCACGAACATGCAAGCTACAGTAACAGTTACACAGTAGTTGGCGACAGAGAGAAAGTTATCCTTTAAGGAATTTGAATATTTATTATCTAATCTCATATATCCCTATTATTTTTAATTGTTTAGAATCATGCTTTTAGATTACATGTTTAGACAATTAACGTCAACATGTTGACATATATTTATTAAAATGACGCTTTAGAGTATGTGAAAAGATCTATAGCTAACAAGTTTGATTATGCTAAAAAAGCATCTCGACGAGCGATTTGATCAATTGCTAAAATGTCTTCAAAAGATTTTATTGAGATGACTGAATGCTTTGACATCAAATTTTCTAAAGTAGTGGCAATGCTTTTCCACCCAATCTGACTATCTAAAAAGCGATTAACTAATACCTCATTTGCTGCATTCATATAACAAGGTAAACTTCCACCACAACGAATTGCATCATATGCAAGTTTTAAACAGCGGAATTTATTTAAATCTGGCAGTAAAAATTCAAGAGTTTTATTTTTAATAAAATCAAAGGGTTTTAAACTACCTACAGCTCTATCAGGATAAGTAATTGCATATTGTATGGGAATTAACATGTCAGGGTCACCCATTTGAGCTAACATTGAATTATCAATGAATTCAACCATGCTATGAATAATTTGCTGAGGATGGACGATAACTTCGATTTTCTCTAATGGGACTTGAAATAACCAATGAGCTTCAATCATTTCCAAGCCTTTGTTCATCAACGTGGAAGAGTCAATAGTGACTTTCGGACCCATTCGATAATTTGGATGATTTAGTGCATGTTCAATGGTGACTGTATCGAGCTGTTCTGCTGAAAAATTTCGAAAGGGCCCTCCGGAGGCAGTAATTAAAAGACGTTTAACATTTTTAGATTTTTCACCTTTGAGGCATTGAAAGATTGCCGTTAATTCGCTATCGATAGGGATCAATTCGATTCCATGTTTACGCACAAGTGACATGACCACTTCGCCACCTGAAACCAATACTTCTTTATTGGCAAAGCCGATATTTTTTCTTGCTTGAATGGCCTCAAGTGTAGGTCCCAAGCCAATAGCGCCGCTGATTGCAGAAATCACTAAATTCGCGTTTTCATGAGTGGCAACATCGTTTAAACCTTCCATCCCACCTAAAACAGGAATATGGGGCATTCGATTTTGTAGCACACGAGCTTGTTCAAGATCATAGACTGCCACGAATGAAGGATTAAATTCTCTTGCTTGTTTTTCAAGTAGGTCTACATTGTGTTTTGCAGCAAGTGCAACGATCTGTACAGCTTCGGGTCCTAAATGTCTTGCAACTGCCAAACAATTCTTTCCGATGGAGCCTGTACTGCCTAAAATAGCAAGTTTTTTCATTTTTTCCCTTACTTGATTCCTGTTTAAATAAAAAATAGTAACACCTCTTTTTAATTTTTGCAAGGAAGAAAAAAGCCGGATAAAGTCGTAACAGGCCCAAAATTTGCGCAAACTGTAGATCAGCATACGATGTTGAGTGTAGCCACGTAGCCACTAAGCAGTCAAAACCACTTCGTAAAGTCGTAATGTCCAAAACCTTGCCATTTCATCCTCCCCCATTTCCGGATCCAAAATATGTGACTCCTAATTAAGTATGCACCCCTGATTATAACATCCAATAACTTTTTGGAGTGCTGTGGCTCTGAGTAAGCTTTTGAGTTTACTTTTTGATATTAGCGCGCCGCTGGTCGCTGAGGGCTCCAAAAAGTTCTTGGATGTTATAATCTGGGGGGCATACTTAATTAGAAGTCACATATTTTGGATCCGGAAATGGGGGAGGATGAAATGGCAAGGTTTTGGTCGAAAAACGTCGTTTTGTTTCTCCCCATGCCTGACCTGATATTCTGACATTGAGAAGCAAATTGTAGTATTAAGTTGTAGAAAACTTATAAAAATCATCTTCAAAAAGTAGTTCGACTGCTTAGAAATGACGAGGCTACACTCAAAAATTGTGGATTGCGGAATATATCCCAATCTGTTAAATGTCACTTATGATTTATAAATCTCTCATGTGCAAACAAGGATGTCATATGAAATCTGAGTATGTCGAATATCAAGTCGAAGGACTAAATTGCAAAGGGTATCTCGCAAGCGAAGAAACTGAAAAAAATATAAAGCGTCCAGCAGTAATTGTTGCACATGCATGGATGGGGCAAGATGACTTCGCTCGCGAGAAAGCCGAAGAATTAGCCAAATTAGGTTATATAGGTTTTGCAGCAGACAATTTTGGAAATGGACGCACTGCAAGCACTCCTGAAGATGCCACAGAACTCATACGACCACTTTTTACCAATCGTAAAGAACTCAGAAAACGAATGGTCGCAGCTTATATGGCCATAAAAAATCATCCTAATGTAGACCCCCAAAAAATTTCGGTCATCGGATTTTGCTTTGGAGGATTATCGGCCATTGAACTTTTTCGAAGTGGTGTCGATCTCTGCGGAGTTGTTTCCTTTCATGGAGTTCTAGGAAATTCTCTCATGGACATGAAAGCTAAATTAGAACCTCTACAATTACCCTTAAAAGGGAAACTCTTGCTTTTGCATGGATATAAAGATCCTCTAGTTTCTCAGGAGGATCTCGTCAACATTCAAAAAGAATTTTCGGATGCCAACGCAGACTGGCAATTAGTCATACATGGGAGAGCAGCTCATGCATTCATGAATCCACATGTCAATGACACAAAACTTGGGTTGATCTATGATTCCACTGCAGCTAGGCGTTCCTGGCAGATGATGCAGAATTTTTTACAAGAACAACACTCTTATTCTAACTAGAGGTTTATATGAATATTTTCACAGGACTGTACGCTCTTCTTTTACTAGTTGGTGGTCTCATGGGCTATATCAAAGCAAATAGTCATCCTTCGCTTATTATGGGGACCCTTTCAGCCCTACTCTTTTTTATATTAGCTTTCCAAAAGGGACGTATCGCAAATTATGCGACAATGACTTTGGCATTCATGATGGGGCTATTTTTCAGTTACCGAGGATACTCAACACATCAATTTTTTCCGGCTGGAGTCATCGTTATTTTAAGCTTAGCCTTGGTGATCTATCTTCTTTCAAGCTCAAAGCGAAAGGCTATTAGAGACTGTAAAACAATAACTTAAGGGCATAGATGGCTTCATCATTCGTCAAATTCTCATGGATGACATCTTTGTTATTTGTTTCGTTTTTAGGAGCAAATGAAAAGGAACATAACTGTGAAAATAATCTACCGCCTGAAATACAGAAGATTATGCAGCAACCTAAATATGAGCATTCTATCTGGGGACTTTATGTCAAAGACTTAAAAACTGGACATGTTATATATGATTTAAATTCTAATTTGTTGTTTTCGCCTGCTTCTACGACGAAATTGTTTTCTGTTGCCGCCCTACTGCACACGTTCGGAAATAATTACCGATTTAAAACACCTGTGTACGCAACAGCAGAAATAAAAAATGGTCTTCTAGAAGGGAATTTGATTTTAGTTGGGCAAGGCGATCTCACACTGGGTGGACGGCAATCTAGTCCGGATACAATCTCTTTTACAAAACTCGATCACATCATTGCTAACGAGGTTCCTGGAGCCCTCCTCACACCTGAAGACCCATTAAAAGGAGTGAATGAATTAGCTAAGCAGGTTTATGCTAAAGGTCTTAAAGAACTCAATGGGAATGTCATCATCGATGATAGTCTATTTAAATCAACCGAAACACGAGGGAGTATTCTTTCTCCCATTAACATCAATGAAAACTTGATCGATATCATCTTGAATCCTTCTAAAATAGGTGAGAATGCAAATCTCACTTGGAGACCCATGGTTCAAGGTTATAGCATCGAAAACCAAGTTAAAACAGTAGATAAAGGGCAACCTGTAAACATAGAAATTAAATCTGATGCTCTTGGAAAAAACATCATCGTAAAAGGGACTCTCCCTTTGGGTCATGAAAATCTATTGCGTACATTTTCAATCAAAGATCCCAAGGATTTTGCCCGAGCAGCTTTTATTCAAGCTCTGCAAAATCAGGGGATCAAATTAAATCTCTCTTCAGACATAAAGACTTCTATTCCAAGCTTGCAACAGTACAGTTCAATGCAACCTATCGCATTATGGACCTCTCCGCCTCTTTCAGAATACGCTAAACTGATTTTAAAAGTGAGCCATAATCTTGGAGCAAATTTGATTCCATTATTGCTAGCTTCACACCAAGGTAAGAAGACATATGATGAAGGAATGCATCTCCTTGGCGATTATGTCATCAATGAAATTAAACTCTCACCAAATGAATTTGTTTTTGCTGATGCTGCAGGGGGCAATGAAAATCGATTAACTCCTCGAGGAGAGGTACAACTTTTAGAATATCTCCACACACTCTCCCCGAAACAATTTCAACAGTTTTTTGACGCTTTACCTATACTTGGAGTTGATGGGTCTTTAGCAGATTATGCCAAAAACACTCCCGCGGTGGGAAAGGTGCGCGCAAAAACGGGCACAGGAATGAGCACAAATTTAGCAACCAACAACTTCTTTCTAATTACTCAAGCCCTAGCCGGTTATGTGGAAGGTAAAAATGGTCATCTACTTGCCTATATGCTTGCAGTTAACAATGAAGAGACGCCAACAATCAATGATGTTTTGGCCATCTTTGAAGATGAAAGCCAAATTTCAAGCATGATCTATAACTTCTCTCAATAAAAATGAAAAAAACCGAAAGGACAAATTTACTCATGTTAGTGCAAACTTTAGCATAATGGATTTCCATCAATATAGCCCTAGTACTACATTATTTTTTTTAACGCAAAGAAACAAAAGTCGCAAAGGCGCAAAGAAAATGTTCAGTTAATCACACGTATAGGCCGTTTATAACGCGACAGATACCTTGAACCTCAATAGCGGCTCCTATTACTTTATAAGAAATTTCATTTTCCATAATCTTTGCGCCTTTGTGCCTTCGCTTGCTTCTCCTAAATAACAAGTTTGCGCCTTGCCATTGGTGCCTGACCTGATATTCTGACATTTGCCAATGCGATAACATTGCTTCCTAAAGGGCAAATGTCAGAATGTCAGGTCTGGAACCAAGGCTGGAACGTTACCCCCAAGATTTACGCAACTGAAAAAAGCGTCGTTTTCAATTAATAACAAGATACTAAATTCTGAGAGGTAACGTTTAGCCTTGGTTCCAGACCTGACATTCTGACATTTGCCCTCCTGGGGAGGTTACGTTATCATTGTAGGCAAATGTCAGAATATCAGGTCAGGCACCAATGGCAAGGCGCTTTAAAAATCTGTTATTTCCCGATAGGGGGCGCCGCAGGCAACTGTCTCGCTTTGCGTTAAAAAAAAATTAAACTTATCTGTTTGCTACAATAGGAAATCGAGTCGCCAAATAAAGCGGATAGTTGTGTATTCCAGGTCGTTGATCGATTTTAATGGACGTCCACTAACGATCGTGCGATATTCATTACCTCTATGTCTGTGTATACCAAATTCACCAAACTTATTCCTCTAAACGCCTATAAGCCCAAAAAGGACTTTCAGGCAATGGTTTAGGGTAATCTAAACGGATGTAATCTTCTTCTAAAAGACCATCCGGAATTTGAGCAATGATATCTCCGCAAGTATCAGAAACTTCGCCAATTTCATCTTCATCCAGTTCTCCATCAAAGTAAAAAGAAAGATGGGCAGCTATAATATCTTCTTTCCAAACAGCCATCACCCCTCTAATTTTTGGAGAAATTGAGTTTCGACGAACTATAAGATCCGTTAAATATAAAAGATGCTCTTGCATATCTTTTATCATAATATTTGATTCTATTACTTCTATGGTCTATGTATACCAAATTCACCAAACTTATTCCTCTAAACGCCTATAAGCCCAAAAAGGACTTTCAGGCAATGGTTTAGGGTAATCTAAGCGGATATAGTCTTCTTCTAAGAAACCGTCTGGAATATGTGCAATAATTTCAGTACAATCAATAGAAGCATCTTCTAATTCATCTTCTGTAGGCTCACCGTCAAAATAAAAAGAAAGATGAGCTGTCATACTCTCTCTTTTCCACTCAGCCATCACCCCTCTGATTTTTGTAGAACTTTGATTTTGACGAACTGTATCATCCGTTAAAAATAATAAATGAGCTTGCATATCTTTAATCATAATATTACTGCTCGTGGGTTCGAAGGTACTACATGCACTAATCCATCTTTAGCATAATGGATCATTCCTTTAGTTGTTGGTAAGTATCGAATGGGCTGTCCAGCTTCTTTGAGAGCATATTCACCAATAATTTTTCCGAAATCAATTCGTTCTTTAAAACCAGCTTCACCAAATTCACCAACTACTCTTTGTCCTGTACCTACATGTTTTTTCACTAGAAATTCTAATTCGTCTGATTCTAAACAAATTTTTCCTTTTTCTGGTATATAATTATGTTTGCCAGGGATGTGTTTATTTTGCTTATCCCATTGAATTTCTACCGAATTAAGATATGATTTTCTCTCAGCAGAATGTTGTAAAGCCGCTTTTCTTATAGCCTTTTTATTTGCATTTGATGTTATCATCGCCTCTAAATTACAAATACTATTCGCTCTTTTTAAATTGCGATAAGTTACTATTGCCTTAAGCGAAGCGCCACCTGCGAAAAAATCTACGCCATGTTTACCAATTACATAACCCATTAATTCCCCTCTTTCCAGAGGACTCAATTGGCCAAAATTATCACAAAGTGTGTTAACCTGCTTTACATACCCATTGAGGAATTTGAGAGGATTTCCTTCTGAATTTGTTTGAAAGTCAGCCATACATTCTCCCATTTTATGGGAGGCCTCAGCGAAAAATTGGGCAGTAGTTTCGAGGGGATGCTGAACTGTAGCCCATAAAGCTCGATTTAATCCATAGGCTGAATTACAAAGAGAAGGGACAAATTCAGCCATTGCGCTCTCTGTACCTCTTACTAAACCTGATATGAGAGCTAGTGTACTTGGAAGTTCAGGAGAATTGTTCTAGAGAATTATTAAATTTCATTTCAGCTAGAATATAATCATCAAGAGCCATTCCAAATTCACCCGTTTCAAAATAAGCCAGAGCCCTTTCAAAACAAGCTTCTTTATTTTCAGGATTCAATCGAATAGATTCAGAAAGGTATTCAATCGCTTTATCATAGGCCATAGCCTCAGAACATACGGAACCCAAATTGTGATAAACTGCAGCATTTATTTTATCAAGTTCGCCCGATTCCTCCGCTTTTTCTATTAATTCAGATAACAGTTCAAAAGACTTATCCAAATTGTTATTTAGATACGCAAACATCCCATAATCATGCAAGGTAACTAAACAGTTGTGATTTTTTTTAAGGCATCCTTCAAACAAATCAATATATACTTTTGTAATTTCATGGCTACATTCACGAAGCACTTCTTTACAAGTGGACATTTGACTTAAGGTGAAATCTCTATTTTCTGCAAACATTACTTCACGTTCAGATTGGGTATGTCCCCAAAAACAACTTTTATCTATCAAATAATGATCCCTCCAAATTGCAATCCAAAAATTTCCAAGAATATCTATTCTTTCTTCGAACAATAAAATTCTTTGATACACGTCAGGGTAACGCCTTGACCGAGAATCAGGATATAAAGAAAGGTGATGTTTAAACTCAGCATGATACGGAGCTTCCCATCTTTCTCTATATGGTGGAGTTGTCCAAAGATAAAGCTGTTCCGCTTTTTGCGTAAATTTATTTAACCAAGATGAGATATAATAGCTATTGGGACTATCATAACACGAACAGAGCTTGTCTGCTGCTCCGAAGCAAATATTCATATTCAAAAGAAAAACAATGAAAGCATAAAAAAAAGAATACATAAGTATCTCCTTAAAACAGTTGTGTAGAGGTCAAAACCTACAAATCTAGCTGAATATGGATCAAAGTCAACAAAAATTCCACCTCCACTCCCACAAAAAACAGGTGCAGGCAATCCTATTAAGGAGAAATGAACCAAGCAATTCTAAGCTTAACGAGAGACCACAAATTAAATCTATCAATAAGCAAGGAACTGATGATTTTATCACCCAGATAGTAGAGAAATCAAATATCTTAAGAAAACAAAAATTAAAAAAAATCTAAAATTGATCGATTCTAATATCAAAACTTTAACTTCAGCTCTTGAAAATATGTTTTTACCTTCCCCGTTAACCGACAGTGCTAAGAGTCAAGAATTAACAAATGAAGAGTGGAAGAATAGCTTTAAGCTTGAAAATGAAACAGTAATATTGCCCCAAGATATAGTCTTTAAAGCGACTTCTCGCGCGGTGGCAGAGCCACACGCACTCCAAAAAATTTTTATCAAGTCAACTTGAAATAGCGCCAGATTCCAAAATGTTCTGATTTCATATGCCCTGGATCCAATAGAACTATTCTTTATTTTTAGCGGGAATTGCTGCTACAATAGGAAATCGAGTCGCTAAATAAAGCGGATAGTTGTGTATTCCAGTTCGTTGATCGATTTTAATGGACGTCCACTAACGATCGTGCGATATTTTGATCCATATTTATCGACAAACTTTTGCAAACTTTTGGCGTGAGTCACATTCCCTGATTTCTTGTAATTATCGTCATTTTTGACGGAAATTACATGCAAAAATTGTAGATTTTGACGGAAATTGCAAGTTAAATGAGGTAATCGGTTATACAATGTCATGATTTCTTAGAAAACAAACCGTTTTCCAGCATCTAATCCTGCTATAGCTTTCATCTCTTCTTCAGAAAGAGAAAAATCAAAGATTTCTAGATTTTCTCTAAGATGATCCTGAGACTTTGCTTTGGGTATAGCAACAATCTTTCTTTGGTATATCCATCTTAATGTGATCTGCACAGGAGTTTTATTATGCTTTTTTCCGAGTTCCTGAAGCAAAGGCTCTTCATTAACTGTGGCACGTTGTATGGGTCGATAAGCAACCACGATGATTTTATGCTGCTGACAATAATTGACCAATTCATTTTCTTGTAAATAGGGATGCAGTTCAATTTGATTGGCCAATATAGGGAACTGTTCTTTCTCAATCCGCTTTAAATGAAGAATCATAAAATTACTGACTCCAATATCTCGAACCAAACCACGCTCCTTTAACTTCAGCATCTCTTTCAATGTTTGATCAAAAGGAATTGTTTCAGATGGCCAATGGATGAGAAGCAAATCAAGATAGGGAGTCTTCAACTCTCTAAGAATGCGTTCACATGCAGTCACAACATTTTTAGGATCCAAATTATTATCGAATAATTTGGAAACAATGTAAAGCTGTTCCCGAGGGAATCCTTCGATTCCCCGCCCGACCTCTTCATGGTTTTTATAGATATCGGCCGTATCAATATGACGATATCCTAAACCTAAAGCCGTTTTAATGCTCTGAGTACATTCTGAGCCAGATAATCGCCATGTTCCAAGCCCAATAGAAGGGATAGAACCTATATTTGGGATATCTCGATCCATAAATATTCCCTAGTTATAAATAATTAAGTTAACTATACCAGGTTCGGTCATAAAATTGGATTTTGTCGATGTAGATTTTTTTGAAAAAAAGAAATATCTGATATACATCCACTCTAACGATTCGTTTTGATCTTAGGCAAGATCAAATTTCTCATATTTTTCTCTTGTTGAAATATCAGACTTTTGTTATAATTTTGGTATCATTCATTATATGAAGAAATAATAACCATAAATTAAACAAAGGAAGTATAATGCTAATGCAATCTACGCACCTAAGATCTACATTTGAAGATTATAATACAAAATTAAACGATTCAAAATTCTCTGAATCCTTAAAAAATTTACCAACAGAAGAAGATTGTATGGAATTTGGGCCAGGAACTTTTATAGAAGTGCCAGCTTCTTCCAACTGTTCAAGTGCAAAGACTAAAAATTTATCTTCTAATATACTCACGGATATACTCACGGAAAAAACATTAAAGTCTCCAGCTTTCACAATTGCAGAGGCTGCAGGGTTATCTTCTACTGCACTAGCGGGGATTAAAGTTTCGGGCTTGCAAGGCAAGTATTGGGATGACAAAGCTTCTTTCTTGGAGAAATACACCCTCTTTGAATGAACAATCAAGTAAAATTCATAAAATAGCTAACAAAATTCTATTTGGTTGTAAAGTTGCCATTACAGAAATTGCGCAGCCATTTTTATGGGTTTGTGCTGCTGTTGAGACCTTAGCCTATGGTATTTTAGGCATAAAATCATATGCTCAAGGCAACAAAGACAAGCAACAATACTATTTTCAACTTATAGAAAGTAGCGCATTTACAGCGTTAACGTGGGTGCCGCTTGTATCTTTTTGCAATTTTCTTCGTTTAAATGTAGAACCCGATGAATGTAAAACAAAAAAAGATCTGACAGAGAAACTGCTAACGACAATTTTTGTATTAGGGCTTAAATTAAAATCATTCATAAATAAATAGCATCAAGCGCGATCAATAAATTGTTTTTTTGCTGCTCAAAAGTTCAGAGATTGAATGCAATTATTTAACCGCTCAACTTGCGCGCAGCAAAAAAATACACTAAACCTAGTGTACCATAAGAGGCAAGAATAGCCTTGCCATTTCTCCCCCCCCCCCCATTTCCGGATCCAATATACGTGACTTCTAATTAAGTATGCACCCCTGATTAAAGTTTTTGGATGTTATAATCAGAGGTGCATACTTAATTAGAAGTCACATATTTTGGATCCGGAAATGGGGGAGGAAGAAGCTGAGTTTGATCGTATCACAAATAGTCTTTTGTAAGCTTCTCATAGAGTTGGATGCCTGTAGAGATGGTTCCTGAAAACCCTCCAGCACCCGAAGCAGCACTACAAAAATAAAAGTTATTTAACGATGTGTTCGAACCCAAGCTTCTTGAGAATTTAAAATTTCTAGGAGTGAGGTTTACCCCATAACAACCTCCATAGGGAGAGTTAACATACCTTTCATTTGTCGTAGGACTTCCTGTCATCCTTAAAACTAGATGCTTTCTAATCTCAGGAACATATATTTTTTCAACCACATCCAACAAATGATCCAAAACTTCTTTTTTTTTGATATTGTAAGCCTTCGGATCTCTTAATTTTAATGTTTTCCAGTACTCATAATTGGCAACAGTGCAAATTTGAAATGTTTGACATCCTTCCCGAGGGCAATTGCTAGTATCAGTCGTATGCAGTGATCGGCAATTCATTGCAAAGTAGGGTTTTGAGTAATCATTATCTTGATACATAGCTTTAAAGGCTTCATTATGATCCTCCTGACAATGCCAAATGTTCCAATCTCCAAATCCATATTGACTTAGATCGAGGTCTTTGACAATCCCATATAACACGAAACTTGAATAGGAATAGTCGTAGTTCAGCCCTGAGAGAACCTTTTTCGAGAATTTTTCCAAGCCAATCATATTGGCAGCCTGCTTAGGATCAAAATTGCAGATGATCGTGTTTGCATAATAGGCTTTTTTAGGACCGAAGCAAACTCCAGTTTCTGCATTGACACTTTGTGTATAAACCCCCTTTACAGTACTTCCTTCGATCGATAAATTCAACAACTCGTTCATTTGCATACAATTCTCCTCCATTATCTTGAATCGACTTCACAAGTGAATCCACAACGTGCTCAAAGTGCTTGGTGGCATAATATGCGCCATTATTATAGGCGTTAAATAAAGCCGCCCAAACGAAAAAAGAGAGCTCTTTAGGAGGAAGCATGTAATCGATAAGTTGTCCTGATACCAATGTTTGCAAAATCTTTGGAAGTTGACATTCATCAAAAACATCTTGTAATGTTGCGTTGCGATATTTAAAAAGCTTCCAGTAGCTTGGAAAGGCTTTTATGATCCGATAGGACTGATGAAGATGACGTGGAAAAATTTCAGCAGCCTTTTCAAATGCAATTAAAATAGCGATAAATTTTTTAATCGAATCGCTAGCCTGGGGATCAATTTTTTCCATATTTTTCTGTAACTTATCATATCCATAAGGGATGTGAAGACTTTTATCACCGCAATAGATTCGGTCATATCCTTCTACATTTAAACGATTAAAAGTCACTTCATTTTCTAAACCAAGCCTGCGGAGAAATGTATGAACAATAGCTCCCTTACCACAGCTAGAAACATAGTGCAATTGAGAATTGAATCGGTAATTTCCTACTGCAAAAGAGTGGCCATATCCTCCAAAGTGCTCGTGGCTTTCAAGAATTTTAATCGAACGCTTTTGCTGAGCCATTAGAGCTGAAAAGGAGAGGCTTGATAATCCACTTCCCAAAACTAGGTAATCAACTTTATTATTCATATTTCCTTCCTTTACACTATTTCACTGGTGTGATCAATGAGATCTGCAACATACAAACCACTCCTTAAAGAATTCTCATGCCATAAGGAAGGAATATTTTTTTGATTTTTTGGATCCAAACCATCCACATGGGCTCCACAGTACCAAATGCCCTCTTTTCCCTGAAGAGAATGGATATTATGGCAAGCTTTCGTGTATTCCACCGTAGGAAGAGTTCTAAGCCAATCGGCAGTGTGAATGATTTTTGCCGGATCGGGAGTTTGAATGAGTCGATCACCCCACGTAACAAGAAGTAAAGGTTTTCTTTGATCTAACGCACCGAAGTACAGTGTGCAAAAATCTCCTCTGACATCTTGAATCAGGTTGACAGTGGCCCATTCTTGACCTTTAGGCATCCAAGACTGATCTCGATGGAGATAGACCTTTGTGGTTGTCGTTTTAAATGATTTCAGTATGTTTTCTTCTTCTAAATTTTTCTGTTGAAGGATATTCAAAATAGCACTGGGACAAATTGCAAAGACTAAATTATCATACGTTTCTGTTACACCGTTAGATGTGACTTGGACTTTTTGATCTTTTCTTACAACTTTGTCAACGTGGCTATTTAAACGGATTAAATGGCGGAATGGAGTGTAAAATTTTTCAAGAAATTGATCCCAGCCATCTTCAAAAACATATTGAGGGGAGATAGACACTAAATACATCGATTGCATAATGACTTGAATATTGCTCATCATGGCATTTTCACCGGTTGCACCCCACCAACACATTAGCTGAGGAAGCAACCAATTGTTCAAAAAGGAATCTGAATATTCTTCTTGTTGAATAAATTCACTCAAACTCATATGGCAATACTTTTCTTCTGCACAAATTTTGGGCATTTGGCGGAAAAAACGCTTTAATTCTAAAATATAAGAAACATTTTGATATAAATTTCCCTCAACTACGCCATTTTTAATCGTTCTAAAAAGGATGGAAAGATCTCTTAAAATACCGGAAAATCGTGATTGAGTCGTCCATGATAGATAATTTTTATTATTTTCAAAAGAAAACGTCAGGGGGATTTCTCGTATTTTAACTCCTAGTTCTCTAACAGTCTGATTCATCACAGGATGAATATACTTCGGATCATGCATAAACACACCCAGTTCAATGGGAATAGTCGTTTTATCTTGATTTTCACCTTCGACGGGGACTCTAATGGTCTTGACGTGCCCCCCGATATAATCATTAGCTTCGTAGAGTGTAAAATCGTGCCCACGATTATATAGACGAGATGCAGCAGATAAACCTGATATTCCACTACCTATGATTGCTGTTTTCATATCTCCCCTTAATTTAAAGCCGATCGCAAATAATTGGCCGAAAAAGTCTAAGGTCTTACGGAACAGGAGGCAATTGTTCTTCAGTCGTCGTTTTTATTGAAGTTTGAGGATTTTTTTCAGGATGTTTATAAGAATAATAGGCATAAATTCCAAAAAGTAATAGCAGAAGAATAAAGAAATAGAAAAGGAATCGAGCAATGTAATTGACAGCATTTGCTATTCCAAATCCAAAGTATCCGGCTATCACAGCCACGATCACTAAAATGACTATCCAGCTAAGCATACAGCCTCATTTATCGTAAAATAATTTCACCAGACCACATGTTAACCTTTCAATTACCAAAAACGAAATTTTTATTGCCATCAAAAAAATGTTCGTATTGACAGAGCTCTCTCGATCTATTACTCTTATACCAGTGATATCCATTCTATCCTTCTGGAAAATTTTACAATGCACATTATTGCCGGTAAATATAAAAATCATATTCTCACTGCTCCTAAAAGTACTTTAACACGTCCAACCTCTTCTCGGCTAAGAGAAACGCTATTCAATATTTGCCAAGGAATTATCGAAGATGCTATCTTCTTAGATCTCTTTTCCGGTTCGGGAGCCATCGGCTTAGAGGCTCTTAGCCGAGGAGCGCAAAAATCGATTTTTATCGACCACAGCAAAGAAAGTTTTTCTTGTATCTTTAAAAATATAGAAAAATTGCAACTAAAAGATGCCACAACAGTCATCTGCAATGATGTCTTTGCAACCCTAAAAAAATTCATTAATGCTGGCTTGCAATTCGATCTGATTTATGCTGATCCACCCTATGACCAAAAAGGATCATTTGAAGGCCACACACGATCTTACAGCCATCAACTTTTGCTCATATTCGATGAATTTCCTTTACTAAAGGAAGATGGTCTGTTATTTATCGAAGATCTTTCTGCAGAACCTATAAAAGAATTGGAATTGAAAACCCTTCAGCTCATTAGCTCTCGACGAGCAGGTAAAGCACATCTTTGTGAATACAAAAAAGTTTTATGCAAGTCCAACAAAGAAGGTTAAATGGATTTCCTTAACTCATTAAAAAAGATCCCTCAGAGTAAATTGCTGATTTCCTTAGGGGTTATGGGCATTCTCCCTCTTTTAGTCATCGCTTATCTATTTTTTTCTGATCTGGAACATATTCATTCATTCGAATACTACTTGGAAAGTATTCAAGAGCTCGCGACTAAAGTCGAAAAAAAGCAAATCTCCAATATCGCAACCTTAAATCAATATCGAAATGCCGATCATTTTTATATTGATAAGCAACTTGAAACTTTAAATTTTCTCGAGCCTGAACTGGATAGTTTAAAGAAAACTGTGGAAAATCCACACTTTATAGAAGATGAACCTACCCGTAAACGTTTGAATTTTTTAACAGGAAAACAAAACCATTTGACATTTTCAGAAACGAATGTACAGTCAACTCCTTTTTTTCAAGAAGTCACCGAAACTCTTCTCCATCCTGTAGAAATCAATTTAGCTGACCTTCAGAAAATTTTAACAGTCATTGAAGGACGCGATCTTGGGGCATACAAAGCCCCCGAAGGACGTCCACAATTGATCATATTAGACTTTAAAATGGACAAAAAGAATATTCGCGAAGAAAATCAAGTCTTCGAGTTGAACATGAAGTTACTAAAACGAGAATATCCGTGAAATTTATTTGTTATTATCTATTCCTACTCACTTTTATCGCCGGTTGCACCACTTATAGAGAAGCCAATCTTAATCTAGCCAGTATCAGCATTGTCGACGCCAATGGGACCTCAGAAATCATCAGCAACGAAGACAGGCTAAGGCAGTATCAAGATGTCGATTTTCTTATTCCTCAGCCCTATAAAAAGGTGATGCGTGTGTACAAACGCGATCACCTAAATAATATTGCAGCGACCATCACAACCTATCATCCTAATGGAGAACTTAAACAATATCTCGACGTCATCAATGGACGTGCTAGCGGAGATTATGGCATCTGGTATGAGAATGGAATACGCAAAATCCAAGCTCGAGTCATTGGAGGACCTGGGGATCTATACGACGGAGTAGAAAATAGCTGGCTCTTTGATGGATACTGCTTTGCATATGCTGAGGATGGCCTTTTAGAAGCTGAGATCCCTTACATCAAAGGCAAAAGAGAAGGGACAGCCGTTTACTATCACAAAAATGGAGCTATCTGGAAACACATCCCTTTACATAATGACACCATTCAAGGATGTGCAATCAGTTATTATGATGATGGTTCTCTTTTTGAAAAATTCGTGTATGACAGGGGAAAAAGGGATGGGGCTGCCGAGAGACATTGGAAAGGAGGTTCTACAGCCGCATTAGAATTATATGAGAACGATCGACTTATCAGTGGACGCTACTTTTATCCTAACGGGGATTTAGTTTCTGAAATTGTACAAGGAAATGGCTTCAGGGCTGTTTTTTCACAAGATGCTGTTCATGAACTCCAAGAATACCAATTTGGAATTCAAGAAGGAATCATTAAAGTTTTTGCAAAAAAGGGAAACCTTTGTAGATCCTACCACATAAAAGACGGAATGAAAAATGGAGAAGAGATCGAATACAACCCTTTTACAAATCTTCCCATACTTTCTATTAGTTGGTATAAAAATCAAATCCAAGGACTGGTTAAAACATGGTATCCAAATGGACAATTAGAAAGTCAACGTGAAATGGTCGGAAATAAACGGTCAGGGATTTTAACGGCTTGGTATGCAGATGGCGGTCTGATGCTTTTAGAAAATTATGAGCTAGACAAGCTTATGAAAGGGGACTATTACAAAAAGGATGATGGATTTCCAGTCAGCAATATCATCAACGGGGAAGGAACAGCGACTCTCTTCGATAGCAATGGACAATACATACGCAAAATCAATTATCGCCATGGTGTTCCTGACGAATAAATAGCTTAGACATATAAAAAAGCTACAAAATCCACATTGAAATTAAATAGCTATAGGTGCTAAGATGAGATTTATGGATCTTTTCGATCTTATAATCAGGACTGATAGCTCAGTGGATAGAGCATCCGCCTTCTAAGCGGATGGTCGTAGGTTCGAGTCCTACTCAGTCCGTTCCAGACCACTGCGTAAAGTCATAACAGCCAAAATTTTTGTGCAAACTGTAGCTCATCATTTTCCGATGTTGAGTGCAGCCACGTAGCCTCTAAATAGTCCAAACTACTGCTTAAAGTCGTAGCAGCTCAAAAAATTGCCATTTCTTCCTCCCCCATTTCCGGATCCAAAATATGTGACTTCTAATTAAGTATGCACCCCTGAATATAACATCCAAAAAGTTTTTGGATGTTATATTCAGGGGTGCATACTTAATTAGAAGTCACCTCTGCGTGGATCCGTAGCAGCTCAAAAATTGCGTAAAATTTGTTATTTCGACTTCACGAATTGGTTTAGACTATTTAGAGGTCACGTAGCTACACTCAACATCGGAATGCCGGTCCATTCTGATTTCTCCTATATATGTCCCATATGTTGTTAATTTTACTACATATACGTTAATTTCACAATATTGTCACCTTCAATTCCCACTTCTACACGCGTAAGCGCTGCATCTCCAGGCGTTCCTTTAGGCAAATTTAATTTTAGAAAACCAATAGAGAAAAAAATCAACAGACCACTCATCAAGTTGACTTGCATCTCGTAAAAAAACTCTAACATCGGCCTTTGCCGCCTCTAAATTTATTGCTTTAAGACGTTTAGAAAATATATCAGTCAATAAAGAACTAGTTAGCAATTCATTTTTGTCTAGTTGATCGTTATTGTGCATGCACGTTGATAAATAAGAAATATTTAAAGGTATTTCTCGGCGAATAAACCAAATGACATCATACCAATCCCTGCCCTTTACACGATTTTTCCATGCTCGATACAATGCAGCATGCAGTTTACATGCAAATAAATCTGATTCAACTATTGTAGAAATGGAAACCGGAATCGGAGCACTAATGAACTGTTTTTTTACTTTTAGGCCCGGAATTGGATCTGTATCTATTTCGACTTTGATTCGTAATAAAGCTTCAGGATGTGTACTTTTTAATCCACTTCCTAAAGTACCAATCTTTAACAATGATTCTACGGTATTAGTTTTTAAAAATGCAGATTTAACTGAAGAGTCTTTGCTTTTTGTCTTTGATATGAATTCTACATCAAAACCATATGCATGCATCTCATCAACGACTGTTTTAGCATAAGGAGCCCATTCAAAATTTGCATCAGCTTTAAAAAGAGTAAAATCTAGATCTTCGGAAAAACGGTCAAGCCCATACAAAATCCTAAGAGCTGTACCTCCATAAAAAGCTGCATGATCAAAAAACTTCCCTCTCCACAAACCAACTAAGGCTATTTCCTGCAGAATTTCCCGCAAAGCCCTTTCCTGTTCAATTGGAGATTTAGGAGAATATTTTTGAAGCATCGTTTGTACTATTTCATTCATTAAACATCCTAATTAAATGAGTGATGGTCGAATGCCGATACGAATCATTAATTTTTTTCATTACAGAAAGATTTAACTTTTGTAAATCATCTTCTTCGATACGAAAATCGTCAAATAAAATTTCTTTAAGTTCAACAATTGTCGAAACCTGTCCACGACGAACAATTAATAAATCTATTAAAGCCTTTTCCGGACTAGCCATGAGATAACTTTGATATTCCGAAATTTGGCGTCGAATGAGTCCCACCGGATACGACAAAAGTGATCTGTGCGCATAGCTAAATCGCGCAATAGGAGTTTTAAAAATTTGAGTTCTTTTGAAAGTCACACTTGTCACTTCTTCGACTCGCTCAGGTATCATCCCATAAGCCTGTAAAGCCCATTCTAAAGAAACATAAGAAGGACCATAGATGAGATTAGCCAAGGTCTCTAATGAATATGCGTGGCGATTAAAAAGCGTTCCAAATACATACAAACCTTTCTTCACTCTGATTAAGGCTTGTGATTTTAGTAGATGTGTAAGTTTTGTCCGAGGAAATTTATAATTTTTCAAACAATCCATCACAAAACCATAATCTAATTCCTCAGAAGGCGCTCTAGATCTCAAAACCGCCATAGCCGGATCCATTCTAATTTCTCCTATATATGTCCCATATGTTGTTAATTTTACTACATATACGTTAATTTCACAATAAAAAACTCTAATAACCATGGCATATGAAATCAAAACAATTTTTTGGAATCTGGCGCTATTTCGAGTTTATTTGCTAAAATTTTTTTGGAGTGCGTGTGGCTCTGCCACCGCGAGAGAAGTTGCTTTAAAGATTACTGGCAGCAATACAATTTCAATCCAAATAGACTTTTCACAATAGACCTCTCGCGCGGTGGCAGAGCCACACGCACTCCAAAAAATTTTTTACAAGTCAACTTGAAATAGCGCCAGATCTAAGGAATTTATTCTGATTTCATATGCCCTGATGATAATCTTCTTAGCTAATCAGCCTCGATCAGAACATATCGTATGGCATTATTACCATAACCCAGCCTATTCCACACAATCTGATCGGGTTGGACAGCTCCTGAAGCATCCGTAGCACGACTCCGCAGCACAAATCTTCCCGCATAAGGAAGATGAATGTTTAGTGACCATGGGGTCCATGCATGAGGCCCCTCACTTACACCAAGTTTTGCTTCTTGCCAAT
This sequence comes from uncultured Parachlamydiaceae bacterium, assembly GCA_963752155.1. GTDB lineage: Bacteria > Chlamydiota > Chlamydiia > Chlamydiales > Parachlamydiaceae > JACCRY01. Next base: position 53,859 of record CAVVXH010000004.1, read on the forward strand.
TGTCACCTTCAAACCCCACTTCCACACGCGTGATCGGCCCATCTCCAGACCAAGCCCATCCAGAAACTTCGACTTTTCGTGTAGTGATCTTACCTCCTTCAACTGGTGAGGTAATAATTGACTTCACTCGAATATGATCAACAGGTCTCACTCCATCTTCATCATCGTATACATAACGTTGCTGTTGAAAATATCCGTTGAATGAATCTGTGAGCACATCGATACGTGTTATCCACTTTACACTAGCCATTCCGTACCAACCAGGCACTGCTAAGCGAACCGGAAAACCATGCTCACGTGTTAATGGAGCTCCATTCATTTCTAAGGCAAGCAATGTGTCTTCATGCAACGCAACTTTTATCGGCAAAGAACGAGCAAAACGTACCTTTCCCACAGCATCATCACGAGTGCCTGCATCAGCAGCTGTCACCAAAACTTCAACTCCGTCATGAAGGACCCCAGCCATCGCTAATACTTCTGCCAATGAAACCCCTGTCCATACGATTGTAGATACAGCACCATGTTGCCACGGTTCTCCCGCAGGTACCGGACGCATCCCAAGTCGATCGTTTCCCGCACATTCCATAGTTGCCTTTACACTACGTTGAGGCATCTTTCTTAATGCTTCCACAGTCAAGGTTAAAGGACGAGATACAGCGCCACCCACCTCAATGACATGAGCTTCAGTCAAAACTGGAATGTCAAAATTAGTTCGAACGTACGCATTTTCACTTGAAGTGGTTTGAGATACGAGTGCCGACGCTGGTGTTTCTGCATTAAAAGGATCAAACCGAATGACCTCCAAAGCTGAAACTTGAGGACTGAAAAGATGTCTGAATGGCCAAAAATAAGAGCAAAGATTGCACTTCTGAAACTCATCCGGCTGAGACGACATTCCCAAAAAACTATCCACCTCTTGCGATGATATTCCACTTGCAAATACAACTTTATTTGCTTGGAGCTCATTCGTTATCACACAAAAGAAAAAACTAATACAGATAAGAACAAAATAGAACATATACCCCTCATTAATAAAAAATAATATGACATTCAATCCAATGTCCATATTGTCCATATTGTTGGGTGGTGACCCTTTTCGTCCTTACATCGAGCACGATCACAGATTGTATTTTTTGCTACGCAAAAAAACACAACCCACGGCTGTGTTTAGGGACTGTGTAACAATAACTTGCACGATTGGACTTTGGCGCAGCCCTATCGTAAAAGTTATTATTGCACAGTCCCTAAGTATCATCCATCACAACTTAACTAGTTGGCTGATTCTCTTCTAGAATTTCCAAATTAACTCGTATTCCATTGCGACTTGCAACTGACATCAAGAGAGTGCGAATCGCATTGATCGTTTTTCCCTTCTTGCCAATAATTTTGCCAATGTCAGATTTTTCGACTGAAAGCTCGATAATAAGGGTTTGGGTGCCGCCTATTTCATTTATTTTCACTTGATCGGGATGGTCGACAAGATTCTTAACTATGTAAGCTACAAATTCCTTCATAACGCGTTCCTCTTTGAATAATGTTCTGTGACTTGCTCTTCAGGCTGTAGGCAAAAAAAATAGATCTTGCCCTTTAATTTTCAGATTAGCGCATTAAAGTATTATAACTCTACAAGAAAATGTTTTAGAGAAAATTCCTTCATTTCATTTGGTAATGGGGCTTCAAATTGAAGAAATTGCTGCGTCAAAGGATGAATAAATTCTAGACGATGTGCATGCAACAGTTGCCGATCGAATCGATACGTTTGATTGACCTGAACGTTCCCATAAAGGGGATCTCCAAGAACAGGCGTTCCAACAGATCTCAAGTGGACACGTATTTGATGGGTCCTACCTGTGACAAGAATAATTGAGACTAATGCAAGCTTCCCGTTAAAAGCAAGCGTTCGACATTGGCTAAGTGCTTTTTTTCCATCGGAAACAATCGCCATTTTTCGATAACACGAGGGACTTCGACCAATAGGTGCATCAATATCAATCGTTCCAGGATTGCCTAGACAAATTGCCAAATATTCTTTATGTATTTCGCGATTAAAAAAAAGTGTGGTCAATTTTTCGTGCGCTTTGGCTGATTTAGCTGCAACTAAAAGTCCGGTCGTATCTTTATCCAAACGATGTACAATTCCTGGTCGGAAATCTGAAACAGATGGATCTACTAAAGAAACAACTTCCTTGCAATGGTACAACAATGCATTTACAAACGTACCAGACCAATTCCCAGCAGCTGGATGCACAACCATTCCAGCCGGCTTATTGATCACAATCAGTGATTCATCTTCAAAAATAATATCCAATGGAATGGGCTCTGGGGATAAGCTAGATTGAGGAAGACAAACAAATTGAATTTCAATTTCGTCGCCTATTTTCGGGATCACTCGCTTTTTAACAACCTCTCCGTTAAGAAGAACCTTCTGTTCCTCCACTAACCACTGGAAATAGGTTCTAGAGTATCTTTCTTGGAATCGAGCCGCTAAAATTTTATCAAGCCGAATCCCTTCTTCTTCTTCTCTTACAAAGATTACATCAGTATCGTCCAAAAATTAATCCTTTTGATTTGAAAATTCAACCACGGGGAACAACCAAAGAATAGAATGATTATAAAGATATTGCGTCTCCGGAACAAGACGCCTTAACAAACTAAACGTATGTACTTGCATAAGTTCTAAATCAGAAATCTCTATAGGAGATTTCAAGTGACAACCTAAATAGTCCTGTCCTTGAAAGGTGACTTGCTGAAGATAATTTCCCTTTGATTGAACAAAATGTTCAAACAATTGCTTATTCACCGACGAAAGAGCATTTTGATATAACTCATCAATCTGAAATCCCAAAAAAAACTTTCTCTCAAACATCAAACACTCTTTTTAACTATCTTGCTCATATTCTTTCACCAATTGATGGTGACGATCCTGATCTCGCTGCATTTTCTGCACCATAGCCACTCCCAGTCCCTCAACGATTACCTTATAAAGTTCCGGTTCTTCTTTTCTTAGTTGGTCCATCGAATTAAAACTTGTCGATCCACTGATAGTTCCCCCTGAATTTACAGCTTTAGCACTTGAACTGCTCGAACTTGCAGCTTGGTCAACAGGGTCAATAGTATTTGCTGAATTATCAGCAGAATTATTACCACTTGTAGAATCAACGCCCATATAAATTCCCTCCCCTAGAGACTGGGCAAAAATAACTTTCACGATTCGGCTGCGCCAAAGCTCCCGTGACGGGAGCTTTCGCGTTGCCCAATCGCACAAGTTATTATTGCTCAGTCCTTATTACCATCTACTCTTAATATAACATAAATACATAAAAAAATCAATGTAATGCTTTAAAAGCATTTTAAATTAAAAAAAAATTAGTTAATATTACGTCCTATTCTTCTTAAGGACTTCAAAAATCTCATTCAGTTCATAACCTTTGCGCACTAGCCCAGCAATCACCTTATCTCGCTCCTTTCTATCAGATAATTGACGATGACGATAGCGAGTATTTAACAATTGTTCTATTGAATGTAGAGAATTATTTTCTTGGCCTTCAACCTCTTGGAATTTTTCGATGGCTTCAGAGGCCTCTTCTTTAGAAATCCCTTTATGCATTAATTTCGATAAAATCGCTTTGAAACCAAAACGTTGCAACCGCATTCCTCGAACAAATGAAGAAAGCCATCCTGAATCATTTAGATAACCTTGCGTCACAAATTCTTGAATGATCTGCTTCGAAACATCCTGAGAAACATGACGCTTATCAAGAGCATCCAAAAGCTCTTGGGAATGATAATTTTTTTGAGAAAGACGCTTAATGAGGAAAGATCTAGCTCCTTTATATTCAAGTTGTTTAAATCGAAGTTCTAATTCATCACTCGTTGCATCGGGAAAGGAGGGAGATCTTCCAAAAATGGAAAGATGAACAGTTTGCCAAATATCCTCATCGACAATTAAAGGATAAGTATTTTGATATTTGTCGATCGCTCCAATTTCAACTTTCATGATCACTCTTTGACAAGAAGTTTTGATACGGCTCGAGTCGCCATTCGATTAGCCTTAGCTGAAACTCCCTTGACACCCAGTTTCTCAAAATCAAATGGCGCTTGCGACAGTTTTTGTTTGGCAATGGGAACAAAAATCATTTCCAGCACAGGGGAAGGTTTAGTTGAAATGAAGAGCAACTCCATCCCTTCTTCCATAAAAGTGTATATTTTATCCAAAATGAATTTTTCAATCACGAACCGTTTTGCATAACAATAAGAAGTCTTCGGATCTCTATAAGCAATGTTAATAATCGTTTTCTTATCCGCAATTCCCAAAAAGCAAACAGTACTTTGAGTATGAACATATTGCTTTTCTGGAATATTGATGACCTGATAGGTCCCATTCGTAAACAATAACAAAAGCTTATCAAAATTTGTACATTCAAAAGTTTGAGGTCCAATAACTTTTGTACCCACAAATCCCTGTTCTGGATCAAAACCGATTTTTATGGACTTAGTCGCTACAGCGCGTACATCGACACTTTCTAAAGCTTGTATTTGTGTGCGCCGCGGATGTTCTTTTCCATATTTTTTTATCAATCCTTGCAAATAAGCAATGCTATATTTAACCAGATCTTTTAAATTTTTGATAATTTTTGCCAGAGCTGTTTCAGCTGCTAAAATATCATTTCGATTTTTTTGAAGATCAAAAAGTGAAATTCTTCGGATGGGAATACTGAGTAATCGTTCTCGGTCTTCCTGATTAGGTTGACGAAGAAAATTTACACAAAATGGTTTTAATGCCTTCTCAATAGTATCATGTATCTCTTCGTAACTTGTCAATTCTTCAATCAGCTTATAAAGGCGATTTTCGATAAAAATGCGTTCAAGATTCTTTTCATAAATAAGCTCCTGCAATCGGTCTCGTTCGATCTCTAACTCTAATTTAAGGAGATCTTTCAGTATTTCTACATTAAGTTCTAAAATCTCATGCACATTTCCTTCCCAAGGGAGATTATCTTTAATCATCATCATTTGAGGAGATAAACTCACTTCACACTCAGTGTAAACACAAAGGGCATTAATCAACTCTTCAGCATAATGTCCTCGAGGCAATTTGATTTCGATTTCGACTTTATCTGAAGTATAATCATTAATTGCATCGATTTTTATTTTACCCCTTTTAGCAGCTTCATCGATGGAACGAATAAGCGATTCTGTAGTGGTTCCAAAGCAAATTTCTTTAATGACAATAGTTTTAGGATCAGTAATATCGAATTTAACTCTTAACTTAATTTTGCCTCTTCCTCTGTCATAACTGGAAGCATCCATGACTCCTCCAGTAAAAAAATCCGGCAAAAGTTGATAAGTACGCCCTTCCAAAATAGCGATCTCTGCTTCAAGCAATTCAACAAAATTGTGTGGCAAAATGTAAGTTGACATCCCTACAGCAATCCCTTCGGTCCCTTGCATTAACAAAACAGGGATTTTTGCCGGCAAGCAAATGGGTTCTTGCTGTCGACCATCATACGAAGGAATATATTTAGTCAAATTAGGGTTAAAAAGAGTTTCTAAAGCTAAAGGAGAAAGGCGCGTTTCAATATAGCGGGCTGCAGCAGCAGGATCCCCTGTAAGAGGATTTCCAAAATTCCCTTGAGTATCGAGTAAAAAACCTTTATTGGCTAAGTTAATCAATGCATCAGTAATGGCGGCATCTCCATGGGGATGTAGAGCCATCGTTTGTCCCGCAACATTAGCCACCTTATGAAGTTTACCATTATTCATTTGCCATAATGTTTGGAGTATACGTCTTTGAACAGGTTTAAGACCGTCTAACCCTGGAATAGCCCTTTCCAGAATAACATAGGAAGCATATTTTAAATAGTGATCCTGCATCAGCAGTTTAACATCTTTCATAAAGTCGAATCTTCGTTGATTAAGTTTTGCATGATAAATGATCGTCTTTCAGGGGTATTTTTTCCCATGTAGAAATTAAGAGTCGGTTTGATATCAGAAAGAGAATTGATTGTCACAGGCTGAAGCCGAATATCTTTTCCAATAAATTGACCAAATTCATTCGGAGATATTTCCCCAAGCCCTTTGAAGCGAGTAATCTCCAATCCTTTTTTCAATTTTTCAGCGGCTGAGTCGCGCTCTTCTTCACCATAGCAATAAACAGTCTTTTCTTTGTTGCGTACCTTAAACAGGGGAGTTTCAAGAATATGTAAATGCCCATTCACAACTAACCCCTCAAAATAGGTTAAGAAAAAGGTGATTAATAAATTGCGAATATGCATCCCGTCGACATCAGCATCAGTCGCTAAAATAACTTTTTGATAACGCAAATTTTCGATTTCATCTTCAATATTCAAAGCGCTCATTAAGTTGAACATCTCTTCATTTTTATAAAGTTGGTCAAGCTTCATCCCAAAAACATTCAAAGGTTTTCCACGCAAAGAAAAGACAGCTTGAGTCATCGGATCGCGCGAGGCAACAATCGAGGCACTTGCAGAATCTCCTTCAGTAAGAAAAATCATGCTTTTGTCACCAAACATCGATCCATCACGATAATGATAGCGACAATCGCGCAGTTTTGGAATTTTAAAGGAAATTTTTTTTTGTTTCTCTTTAGCCTCCTTCTTGACTGCTGAAAGCTCTTTTCTCAACTTTTCATTAAAGACGATCCGTTCAATAATAGCATTAGCCGTAGGGGTATTCTTGTGCAAAAGGTCAACAATAGCATCTTTTATTTCTTGTACCAAAGGGGTACGAATTTCAGTATTACTGAGCTTATTTTTTGTTTGAGATTCAAAAATCGGATCTTTAACTTTAATTAAAATTGTGGCAACAATCCCCTCACGCACATCAATCCCTTGAAAGTTCTTTTTGGCATATTCGTTGACTCCTTTCAAAAGACCTTCTCGGAAAGCTGACAAATGGGTTCCTCCGTCTGAGGTATATTGTCCATTGACAAAAGAGAAGTAACATTCCCCATAACTTTGAGTATGTAAAAATGCAAATTCCAACATTTTCCCACGATAGTGCAAAGGCTCATAGATACGATCTTCAGTGACTTCATTGTTGAGTAAATCTAAGAGGCCATTTGCTGATTCGATGATTTCTCCATTAAAATCAATAGAAAGTCCAGTGTTGAGGTAGGCATAGTGCCACATTCTTTTAATTAAAGGATCTCGTTGAAAATTATATTTTTTAAATATTTCGGTATCAGGGATAAATTCATTATATGTACCATTTGGCTCATGAGTTTTCCCTGAAAGTTGATTTAAGAGTTTACCTTTTGAAAATTGGGCCTCAGCATATTCTCCGTTACGATAGCTACGAACTAAAAAATGGCTAGAAAGAGCATTTACAGCTTTGGTACCAACGCCATTAAGTCCTACAGAAAATTGAAAAACATCGTCGTTGTATTTCGCCCCGGTATTGATTTGGCTGACACAATCGATAAGTTTTCCTAGAGGAATCCCTCGGCCATAGTCACGTACAGTGACCTTACCGGTGGATTCATTAATGTTAACGATGATTTTATCTCCCTGCTTCATGATAAATTCATCGATGCTGTTGTCAATCACTTCCTTTACCATGATGTAAATACCATCATCATGATGAGAACCATCACCAAGTCGTCCGATATACATTCCTGAGCGCAAACGAATATGGGCTAGAGGATCAAGGGTTTGAACTGTACTTTCATCGTATTGTTTCATAGTTGATCTAAAAAATAAGGGTGGAGTTTCAGGATACCGAATTGTGATTTATCCTGAAAGGAGTATTGCAAGGTTTTAAAATTTAGAGGGAAATTTTCCAATTTTGGATTTTTTCCATTTTTCTTTGAGTAATAAAGATTAATTATCTTATTTTTCTTCTTTCTCTTAGGCTGTGGACTTGTCGATAAGTGTGCATTTAGTGGAGTAAAAATGGATGTTCATCTTGTGTATATAAGGTGTTTAGAAAGTGACAGTTATCAACACTCAATCACTTGTGAACAATTCCATGAACGAAAAAAATGAAGTTATGATTGAGTTATGAACGAATCCTTCTCTCACTATTTAAAACGCAACACCCCACAAACACCACGATTGTTACTTCTTTGATCAACGAGGAAAATGTCCAGGCAACCTAAAGTTTGATAGCCCCTTGGATCATTGTAAGTTCCAGCAATGACACTATTGTTATCAATTTCTTCTTGACATAGTGTAAAGATCATGTCTCCAAGTAGATCTTTTCTTATTTTAGTCTGCGCAAAAATAGAAATTACTGCTTCTAGGGTACTCGGTAAAGTATAATGAATGTTGTTTTCTTCAGAAATTTGGTTTCATCAATGAGATTTTTTTTCATAAGCACCCAGTATGTTTTTGTATTGGAGGCATCCACCATCGAATTTGGAATAAGAATATTTGGAAATGCATTAAAATTACCTTTCTTGAATAAAGTGAAATAAGACCCTAATAAATTAAAGGGAAATAAATTAAATGAGCGATGTTGAGTTTCTTTTAATGAGAAATTTTTGGGAATAAGTGTCAGTACATAGTTATCGCGCATTTTTTTAGTAGGTTCCACTGGGCACGGTCTATTTAAGATCTCAATGATGTTATAAGGAATTGGCGGTTCAATTCCCATGTTCAGGTTAAAATGTTTATGCCATTCTTTCTTGCCAAAAATGATTTCTTCTGCAGCAGCTTTTCTTTGCTCGTTAATGTTAAAAGTCATTCTATAACAACCCTTACTAACTTGAGAAAAGGATTGATGGCCTTTAAAATCTAAGTAGGAAGCAATTTTCGAAAACACATCGGAATTTAAAAAATCGGATTTTATTTCTGGTGGATATAAAGTGATCGAATTAATGTACTTAAATCTGCGATAAGCTACAGAGATAATCCCTGTAAACATCCATGCTCCCAATAGATAAGCATGATAGGCTGAAAAAATGTAGCAAGCAATATTAACAATAATGAACGCTAATGTCATTCGAGCAATAGAATCGATGTATTTTATAAGAAAAGAATTTTTTTCAATTTTGTAATGAATAATCTTTGGCATACAATATATTATCCAAGCGGCATTTCCTGCACTAGTAATTGCAATTTCAGGGTCAAACACTGAAGCTATTAAACCGATGAATATTCCTGAGGCAATAGTACCAATGATTTTGTTTCGATCTTCATTACTGAGAGGTTCATTATAAAAAGAATACAACGTTTGAACACATTGATTCCCTAGATTTACTGTATTTTCCATAATTTCCAAATAAATAATATTTATCACACATTGAATGTTAGTTTCTTCACTTTACTATAATACGAATTTATTGTATAGTCAAAACCTCTACGTGAAATCGTAACAATTAAAAAATTGCGCAAATTGTAGCTCATCATTCCGATGTTGAGTGTAGCCACGTAGCCTCCAAGTGGTCTAAACCCCTGCGTGAAGTCATTATAACCAGAAAATTGCGCAAATTTCTTAGCTGATGCGATTTCACGGAGTGGTTTAGACTATTTATATGTGACTTCTAATTAAGTATGCCCCCCTGATTATAACATCCAAGAACTTTTGGAGTGCTGTGGCTCTGAGGAGGTGAAAAAATTTAAAGCCTTGATTATTAAATACTTGTAGCATGTAAATCTTTATTTTGCTAATATGTGTGTGCCCCCAAACACACACATAAACCAATATACCTTAAGGATTATACATGAACAAAGAACTATATTCATTTCCTTCTCAAGAGTGCTCTAAAGCCAATTCTGAAGTCCAAAATATCGACCTGCCTGCCAATAATCAAGGTTGTAAGGCTAGAATTGTCTCGGCAAACAGATCTCAAATTATAACAACACAACCTACAATAGACGATTTATTACCAAAAGAACATCTAGCAAGAGATGTATGGAATTATGTTTGTAGTTTAGATCTTACAATTGCTTTAAATAACATAAAATCTGTAGAAGGAAATCCAGGAAGATCTGCAATAGATCCTAGAATATTACTCTCTCTATGGTTGTTTGCAAAAATTAAAGGTATAGGTAGTGCTAGGATGATAGATGAATATTGTAGAGAACATAAGGCATTTATATGGATTTGTGGCGGTGTTAATGTAAATTATCATACTATCTCTGATTTTAGATCTAAACAAATTAAACAATTAGATTCATTACTCACACAAAGCGTTGAAACATTATCTAAGAAAAAAACTATTTCTTTAGAAGAAATATCTCAAGATGGGATGAGAGTTAGAGCTAATGCTGGAGGTAGTTCTTTTAAAAGAGATAACACACTCCAAGAGCATTTAATCTTATCAGAAAAATTAGTTGATGATTTAAAAGATGAATTAAAAAAAACCTTTAGACTTTGAATCAAGAACTATTTCAGCACAGCTTCGTTGTGCTAAAGAAAAAAAAGAAAAATTAGAAAAAGCTATTGAAGAAAAAAACACTACAATAAAAGAAAAAGAAGAACAATTAAAAAAAAATCGAATAAAACTTAAAGAAGAAGATAAAGCAAAAATAAGGACTTCAGTTACTGATCCGGAAGCAAGAATAATGAAAATGGCCGATAATGGATTTAGACCTGCTTATAATGTGCAATTTGCTACAACTAACTTAGGTAAGGCCATAGTTGGAGTGTTTGTTACTAATCAATGTTCAGATAGTAAATTATCTGTAGAGATGTTATGGCAAGTTAAAAAAAGATAAGGTGTTAATGTCAAAAAACTTTTAATTGATTCTGGATATAATGCACACTTGGATGTTGAAGAAATAGAAAATAAATTTCCTGATTGCAAAGTTTATTCTCCAATAAAGTCTGTATATGAAAATAAAATTAAAAATGACCCTAATAAATCTGTGCAAGAATATGCGAACAGAATGGAATCAGATGAAGGGAATAAAAGTTATAGAATGCGTTGTGAAACAGCTGAATTTTCAAATGCACAGTCCAGAAATAAAGGGCTTCAACAATTCTCTGTAAGGGGTATAAATAAAGTTCTTTGTTCTACTCTTTTTTATGCTGTCGCTCATAATATGCAAATTTTATTTGGACATTTATGAATGATATGATTTATGCGAAGAATATTTCTAAAACTAATTTATAAAATTTAAATAATAATTTTTTACTACAGATTTATTTGAAGTCTAAAACTATTCATTATACTCATTCCAGAAACAAAGTCATTTTAATTTCGTTAAAAAATGATATTATCATTTAAATTTTTAATTCTTCTATCAATTACTCCGGAAACTAAATTTTATATTTTGATTCTTTCACATCCTCTCTGCCACAGCGCATGAAGAAGGTTTAATCATAAAGTATGCAATTAAAAATTATAGGATGTTGTCTCGCTTTATGACAGGCCTCCTACTCGTAGCTTCATTCAGACCATAAATGTATGTCAGGAACAGATTTGTAAAACAACAAAACCCTTGACAACCGAAAGGGAAATTTTTTTTTAATTGCATGCTTTATCATCTAAACCTTCTTCACGCGCTGTGGCAGAGCCACAGCACTCCAAAAAGTTCTTGGATGTTATAGTCAGAGGTGCATACTTAATTAGAAGTCACATATAAATAGTCTAAACCACTCCGTGAAATCGCATCAGCTAAGAAATTTGCTCAATTTTTTGGTTACTACGACTTCACGCAGCGGTTTAGACCACTTGGAGGCTACGTGGCTGCACTCAACATCGGAATGATGAGCTACAATTTGCGCAGTTTCTTAGCTATCTCGATTAAGCTTTTTTCTCAAGCAAAACCATATAAACGTCTTTGCTGTGATTATTAAAATTACTTATCGTCTTTTTGTGATCATCGTACTCAACCCACTCACTACCATTTTCAGAAGTGGAAAAACGTACGCATGCAGTATAATGACCCGCATGTAAAGTATTACCATGATGATTCACATAAGCAATAATCTTATATTGGACACCTTCAACAGTCACCTCAAGATTGTCCGGAAATTCGACCATTCCATTGATTTTATGATGAACATTCAGAAACCGGTTTAAACTTATGATAAGGTGATTGGGATGTGTTATAATTTTTATTGCTTGCTTCCAACCTGGTTTATCTTCAACAGGTTCAATCTCAAAATATTTGTTAATTTTCTTTTGAAAGTTTATTTTGTTGGAATCTCCTATATCAAGTCCTATTGAAAAGATAGATTCACTTGTTGGGTTATTATTAATTACTTCGGAGCCCTTTTCCAGTTTTTTATAAACAGTAATAGGTTTCCAATTTAATAAATCTAGAATTTTGTTTAGAAATTCATGGGAATCTTGTTGATCGGTAATATTTCCTGGAAAATTAAAAGGAGGTAAAAATAAATTATTTCTTAAATTTACTAAATAGTCCTTAAGGGTTGATTCATTGATTGATGGTTTTGAATGAGCTTCCATAATTAAACGTAAATTAGTTAATGTCGAGTTATCTAGTTTGCTATCATTAATTAATGTCGGAATTCCAGGAATATGAAACATCATTTGAAGTGCAGCATTTATATAACAGGAATTGCGAATATTGGGAAATCCTCGGGCATACTTTGAGAGACCAACATTAGGAATATTGATAACCACGCTTGTAAGTTCAACAGGCCCTTCCATTTTTGGCTTTGCTGATGCCGGAGCTGAAGATGGAGGTACAGCTTTCGGATTAGCAGGCTCAGCAGGTAGGGGATTATGAATTTTCTTTTTAGACTTTTTCATTTCTAGATATTCGCTATCCATTTGCAAACATCCAATGTTGTCTCCTAAAGCCTTACAAATTGTCTGTGCCCCTGTTTCTGTAATGGAATTATCCAATAGATTAAGGTAAGTCAAATTTTTGCCATTAGTTTGTAATGACAATGCCAATGCGTTCACATGATTATCATTTATATAATTTGATGCAAAGTCTAAATAGACTAACTTATTTTCCTCACTGTTTAATAAAGGATTCAGAGATTGAGAGAAGGATTCAAAATCATTAGTTCTTATGTAGAGTCCTGTAATAGGCAATACCTTTATAAAATCAAACAAGTCAGACCAATTATTCCCGCCATTTTCTATACGAATTACCAGAGTAATCAGATGCGCTTGTGCCATATTTGATAGACACTTGCTTACTTCACTTAAATTGTCTTTATCAATCGAACCTAACTCTAAAAGAAGCTGACCATTATTTAAGGCGATTTTATTACCTTTAGGTAGAGTTCTGGCTATTTTTTTTAGAGGGTTAGGAATAAGATCGTATTCAATTCTTTTTTCTTTATTCGGAAATATCCAATCAAGCTCTTTTGCATTGAATTGAAGATCGCGTGCTATATTCCATAACACCTCTTTTTCTTCTACCGAAAATATTTTCCTTACATCTGGATCTTGAACTATATCCGAAAGTTTTTGTAAAACAGTTTTAGACCTTCCCAACAATGCATATTTCAATGCATAAAATAAAATCGTGTGTCCATTTTTTTTTGTTAGTAAGTTTTGTTTGTTGGTAAGGATTTCTACTATACTTTCAAAGCCTCTTTCACAAGCGATATAGAGAGGAGGTCTTTGACGATGATCGCAATCCTCAAGATATATTTTTTCTTTTATCCAACGAATAGCTTGACTCTTTGCTTTTTCAGAATCTTCTAATAATAAAGATGTATGGAGAGGTGTAAATTTCACTCCATTAATTTTATCATCAACACCAATTTGACGTCGAATTTCATTTGCTTTCGCTTTATACATGGCTTTTTCTTCGTCTCCAAACTCTGATGAATAACCAAATTTTAATGCATATTCCCACAATTCAGCTCTAGTCAATTGACAGCCAATATCATCTCTAGTGGAAAACAAGGTTAAGGCAAGTGAAAACATCCCTTTTTTGCACGATAAATTGAGCAAAGTTTCACCACTTCGAGTCAATCTTTTTCCAAGTGCTCTAGGATCTACTGAAAGCTTGTTACGCAAGGCAATTGCAATATCTAGGAATCCATTTTCTACTGCCAAAATAATTGGAGTATAGTCACTGATATCGCTGATATCGGGGAAGGCGTTTTCATTGATGATCTTCAAAGCAATTTTTGGCATATTCATATTGAGTGCTTCATGAAGTGGAGATCGGTTGTTGTTATCTAAAGCATTAACGTTAACTTTTTTCATTATAAGCTTACGCGAGAAGGATTTTCGCCTTTTTAACAAAGTCAAGTGAAGAGGAGTATGCCCTTTCGCATCGGGCTTACTTAGACGAATCGGATCTAAGTTTTCTATTAAATAGATAGATATTTCTTTTAACCCATTATCGAAAGCCCAATGAATTGCTGTTCGTCCATCAGTGGGGTCCACATAATCATACAAGGTTTGTTCATCTTTTAACGCTAACGCTAAATTTGTGTACCTATGTTTGCATGCAAAGCAGAGATACTGAGTTAGATCTACTTTTGTTTTTGCAGATTCAATATCGAGCCTGGCATTGTAATTTAAAAGTATACCTACACAGTCCCTAGAGTCTGACTTCAAAGCTAGATCGACCGGAGTATCTCCACTGGTCTGCTTTGTATTGAGCCACTTTGTTAAATTTTCGGGACTTACCTTCAGATCCAATGCTTTTTTAATCAATTCCACAAGAATCGAAGCATTTCCAACTTCACATAAAGCATGAAACAAAGTAGAACCTGTTTCAATCTTTTGATTTTCGAGAGCATTTTCTAATTCTTCAGCTGTTTTATAGCTTGACAATAAATCGAAAGCTGTAGAATTATTTTTATCTTCGATTAACATATTTGCTCGTTGTTTAATTAATTCTAAAATACAGGAGTTTGATCTCGCTTTTATAGCTAAGTGAAGATTTGTATCTCCATCTCCATTTTTCTTGTCGAGATATTGAGTAATTTTATCCTTTGCGGATATTATCAATTGTTGTAAGGAACTGTGGTTTCCAGCTTTAGATGCTATATGAAATAAAGTGAATCCGTTTTGATCTGTTTCATCTAGATATCTTTCCTCTAACTTGCTTAAAAGAGAAGTGACTATCTCACGATAATTTTGATTTCCATCGACATGGACTTCAAAAATATATTTAAGTAATTTCCAAACATTAACTTGTTGAGGATTGTCTTTAAATGTTAACCCTCTCTTCAGAAAGGAGTATACAATCGGATAGGCTTCATTTTCCATAGCAAGGTCTATTGCTCTTTTGCCATCTTGATTTTCAATTTCCGCATTAGCATCTTTATCTAAAAGGGATGTTGAGGTTTTCAAACATCGGTGGGCTGCAGCTAAATGCAATGGAGTGTTTTTAGCTTCCGTCAATATATTCACATCAACATTTTTTTTAAGAAGTGCGTTAAGCAAATCATCGTCATCTTCTTTTGCTGCACAATGCAAAAGAGTTGACATCTCACGTTGTAAAAGTATTGGTTCCTTTGGTTCCTCACAATTTTTGTTCAAAAAATATTGGAAACAATTCCTAATATTTTTAGCTCTGTATTCGATCTCGGTTGTTAAAATTAAATAGCGAGCAACATGATATTTCATCTTTTCAATTATATATATATCAGCAATGTTTGGCAAATCTGGAACGACTTGAAGCGTAGCTTGGAGGCACTCAATATTTGGAACAACATGACATGTCCTAGTTAGCCATATGACAAGATCTAAATGTCCATTCGTGCATGCGAGAAGAAGAGCTAAAGGATATTGCGATTCTATATTGACATTCCTTGCCTTTGCTTGTGCAGACAGCATCATTGCAACTGCAATATTTCCGGATCGACATGCGTAATGGAAAGGAGTCAGACCCCACTTGTCTCTCTTGGTCAATAGGACAGTGAAAGATTGGCCTGTTCCACACAATCCAATAACTTTATCAACTAAGGATAGATGTTGAGTTGGATTGGCCCACGAAGAGGCACACAAAATATGAAAAGGAATTTGTCCCTGAACATTTTCAGACTCTCTCATGATTCTTTGCCCATCACGAGCCTGGATTAATCGTATTATCATATTAACAATGTCACGTTTACAAGCATAATGCATAGCTGTATTTAGTTTTTCATCTCGATAATCGAGATTTAGATTATGTTCTGGCTTTATTAAAATTGATAATATCTCGTAAGTTCCGTATTTACAAGCAAGATGAAGTGGCCTACGTTCTTTTGTTAATTCGACTTCCAATTGCTCACGATTTTCAATAACATTTTCAATAAATGAGTTTAACTTATTCTTATAAGCTTTCTCAATATGGTATGGCATTAAAATAATGAGATCCATAGTTCTGAAGATTTTCAGCAATAATGTGGCTTTTTCATCCTTTTTCTTGATTAGAAGATCCATTAGTAATTCTTCTAAATTCTTTTCTCCTTTTATTGTAATGATTTTAACACTTTGTTGAAGTAAGCTCCTTTCTTCTCGAAACCCATCATTGATTGATCTTGGTGAAAAATTAAACGTATGTTCAGCCCATTGACCAATTGATTTGTCGATTTGGTTAAAAATCTCACCAGCCTTACTTGTAACCAAATCGGAATTTATCTCGCCATCTATCTTGCCATCTGTTGTGACTTCCTTTATAATCCTTTTCCATTCATCCATAAAGTTGGGCATTTGGCCAATTGCTTTTGCAGGTTCCATAATAATTCTCCATTAATTTGGTTTAAAAAGAAGATATCTATTTCTTAAGTCTCGGTATTTGAAATTACCTAGAGAATGTACGAAATGAAAGAAATCTTGTAAATCGTCATAGTTGTCCATTGAAATTTCAATATTTTCAAGTTCATTAAAAATTGATTGATATTTTGGAACGTTAATTAAAGGTAATGCTCTGAGAGACTCTACTTTAACCAAAAAACGTAAGATGAAATTTTTTGACATCAGAAAGTAAGGCAAAGCCTCCAAACAAGCTTTCAATTTGTTCTCATCTTTGTTTAAATGGTTGTTAAATAATAATTCAAATATTTGCTCCAAACCTTCCCTAGGAACATTTTGAGATAATTGAATTTCATTCTTATTTCCGCAAGGAAAATCTTCGAATATATTTTTAAAATAATCTGAATAAAATTTTAAAATATCGAAGTTTACAAAATAAAGACGACTGTTAATAAAAATCTTATCTGAATAGCTTGGATATTTACACAAAATTTGGAGGTTTGGTTGTTCCTTATTTTCGTTTAGTATTCGTAATAAATGAATTTGTTTTGAGATGGTGATTGTTTTTACTAAGAGATTTGCTATGTCGGGATAATCACCGCTGCAAGCTAAGTGTAAGGGGGTATTCCCATTTCTATCTTTGTGATTCAATTGGGTCTGTTGCACGACGTCAAATAAAGTAGATTTTCTACTACATCGACATATCCTCGCTCACAAGCCAGATGAATGGGATCTCTTTTTCGAGAATCACATACTTCAATATACAATTTTGCCTGAACATATTCTAAAGCATGTTCACACTTTCCCTTCAATAAAGCTTGATGAAGAGGAGAGGTTTCGATGGCCATTAAACCTATTGGAATTGTTTGCACCTCATCTTTTCTTATTAAAGCGTGAATGAGTTCACTTTTTATAATAGGATCTTTAATTGATGCAATTAGAGTCGATTTTCTACCCAATGCAAAAACAATAGAATAGATTTCCTTTTCACAAGCAAGTTGAAATAGTTCCTCAATCTTTTTTCTAGTCATTTTTATTTGAGAATTCCTTATGATTGACATGGCTGCAGCTTCAAATCCCCTTTTAGCCATCTCTAGTAATTCATTTTCTCCCATAGGTTGTTTTTCACTGATTTTTAGAAAGATCTTTTCCGAAAGAGGGAGGTTCATTATTCCTGTGATGTTAACACCTTTATCCATAAGTATGTCAATAATTACTTTACATCTGGCTTGAGCAGCCAAATAAAAGGGAGTAAAACCATTTATGTCTTTTGTATTGAGAATATCAATACTAATTGCTTGATCAATAAGTTGCTTTGCAATTTCTATTAGCCCCTTTTCACAGGCCCAATGGAGAGGAAATCGACCTAAGTTATCTAAATTCCAAAATGAAATGCCGGTATTTAACAATTTCTGCGCAACTTCCCCCCAACTGTACTCACAAACCATATGGAGATAGTTTTTATTAGTATTTTTATAACGAAACGAGCTCAGTTCGTGCAGTGATAGGTTTTCAATGGTCTGCAATGTTGTTTTCAAATCCCTTTTTCGACAGGACAGCTGAAGTAGATAAGTTTGGTTTTCTATTTTTTTCCAAGGGTGAGCCCAATCTTCTGAATGCCAAAGATCCATTAATATATTTTCGAATTCATCCGAAATGTGTTTTTGATCAAGTCTTTCAATTAAATCGATTGCAGATTCGCCATTTTGATCACGTAAATGCGTATAAACTTTTTGTTGAAGTAGAAAATGAACGCAAGGCAAGACTTGAGATTGCAAGGCCAAATGTAAAGGAGTACTTCCATTTTTAGATTGGTGGTTCAAGTATATATGTAGATTTTCAAAGGGGACTTGCTCACATAATTTTCTTAACAAACTTAGATTTCGATCTTTACAAGCAAAATGAAATAATGTATATCCAGTTGCTAAGTCTTGAGTTCCTAAATCTAAGTTAGAGTATTGTGTCAGCAAAGTGTCAGTGATCTTTTCTACTACCTCTCTAGTCAGAGGATCTAATGAATTAGATTGTGGGTCATTTTTATTATCTATAATTAATTTGTGATAAGATGAGAAAATTATTTTCCACATTTTGAAAGGTTTTGGAAGTCCCGTATGTAAATTATTTTCGAGGCAAAAACTGACCACGGGAGAAATCTCCTTCTCGACAGCCAATCCAAAAATGGTCTTCCAATTCTTATATTTATTTTGATCTCCTAAGTGTATATATAAATATTTTACAGTGCTCAATTGCTTATAAGCCATTTCTGGCTTTACAAGTGAGGAATCAAATTTGATGTTTTTTGAATTTAATAGGAATTCCATCAGATTTATGTGTCCTCCCTCCATAGCAAAATCTATGGGGGTGAGTCCTTTTTTGGATTTTGCAAGAACATTTGCTTTTTTATTTACCAATAATTCAGCAATTTCTACATGACCTTTTTTCGAAGCGATATGGAGGGCTGTTTTTTGGGATTGGTTGAAGGCTTCAACTTCGATAGAATTTACTTGAAATAAAATTTTTGCAAGCGAGGTATTATTAGTAGCGCTGGCTAAGTGGAGCAGAGATCCCAATCGCCCTGCATGGCGATTAATATCACAGATGCCAAAGTTTATGCTTAGTTGAACGAATTGGTTTTTGTCATAAACAGAATAGATATCTTTTAATGTGAGGTTCACAATTTTTTCAGCTATTTCTTTAATGAGTATATTGCTTCTACAAGCCATCACAAAATAAATATGCTTTTCTTTTTTCTTTTGATGCAATTCTTGAGTGGAATATTGTTGAAAAATTAATTTTGCAACAGCAGAATGACCTGCTTGAAGGGCAGCTGTTAGTGGATCATATTTGGCATGGCTTATTTCACGGGGGCATAGGTTCATTAACCAATTAATTAATTTGATGCGATCTGTCTGACAAGCTGCGTGAAGCGAAACAGGAAGATTCGTATGATATTGTAAATAATTGGCTATTGCTATATCGGCCTCTCCACCTAGCATCTGAAGGGGGATTTTTCCCATATTATTTGACACATATGCATCAGATGAAGCATTTCCATATTTGACGAGTTCTTCAACAACTTCAAATATTCCTTGTTCACAAGCATAGTGGAGGGGTGTGTTTCCTAAATTGTCTTGATGTTTTGCGATGATTCCTTCCTTTAACAATGCTTTGACAACGGGAAGCATTTCCTTGCCCCCCCGACAAGCAAGATGAAGCTGTGTTTGCCCTTCTTCGTTTAAGGGGATCCGAAGGAATAGTTTTTTTTCGATCCATTTCAAGATAAATGCATTGAGCCTTTTTTCATAAGCTAGAAGAATGAGAGAAGGGGTAATAGGGATGTTTTTTTGTAAGAATACCTCAACTAAATCCATTAACCTTTTTTGTTGAATTTCTGTTGGAGAAGAGTTTAATATTTGAAATAAAAGTAATTCCAATTTCTCATTGTCTTCATAGGCTTTTAAGAAAATTTCGTTAAGTACAACAATTATTCCTTCTAAACCAAAATCACAGTCTAAAGTAAAAGATTCATCCTTAATTACTACTACCTTCAGTCTTTTATCTGGATCCAAGCTGATAAAAGTCTCATCTGTAATTTTACACCACTTTTCCAAGGATGTTTTGATTTGTTCAAAAAGTCTTTCAAAAGCTGTGTCGGAACAATTTTGAGACCATTCGACAAAATAATTACTTACTTTGTCAAAGAGCCATTCAATACTATGTTGATTATAAGGTGCCGGATTATTAAGAATAGTTTGCCAAACAGTTCTGTAACCTAGATCAGAATCATATATCATTTCATCTCTAATTATAAGTTGTAGTTAATAACTATTTCCTGTCTATTAAGAATTTTATCCTTATAGTAGACAGGAAAATCCCAAAAACGCGCATAAGAAACTTTCAGTTGTTCTAATTCATTATTTGTCCACAAAATTTTTAAACCTAAAATAAAGAGACACATTTCATAATGACCATGAGAATAAGTTTCAAATCGTATGGGTTCTAATTCATTATTATTAACTAATTGATTAAACCAGTTCGGTATTGAATCAAATCGATATATTTCTATTAAAGCTAGAAAAAAATCTACATCTTCTCCTCTTGCAGCTAAAAGCACGTTTTTGTTGGTTTCGTTGGTGCAAGATATACAAATCAAATCCTGAAGACCTTGGACATTGCCTGATAGGAAAAATTCTTTTGCTCGCTGCTGATCATCAATTGGCTGCTGTACATTTCTGTCTACATCTTCAAGCTGTACTTTTGAAATCTTTTTCAATTGTATGACAATACTTTCATGTCCACATTCTTTAGCAATGTCTAAAGGAGATCTCCCTATATGATCTCGTTTATCAAGATACAAATCATTGTTAATATATTCTTCTGCCAACTTAAGTTTCTCTGGATCTAGTTTTCCATCTAATAAGGCTTGATGAAGAGGTGTCATTGAAAGCGAAAGGATGGAGGTTTCAGGTTCATTGTCTTTTGTGAGTAAGTTTTTAGTTACTAAAAAATGATAACATTCGCTTTGGGTATGCTTTTTCAATTTGCTTAGATCTATATCAGCTGTTTCAGGTATAAGAGAAAACATTTCGTTATTACAAGCCATTACAATCAGATTATCTATCTTTTTTTTATTTATTTCTCTAATGGCTTTTATTATTTCATTACCATCTGTTTTCGGAGATAACGATAATGAGTAATTTGTCTTCGTAAGAGGTATAACGATTGTTTCTGAATTAATCTCTTTTGTAAGTAAGCCTTTATTCAATAATAAATGATATAATTGCCTTTGAATATGTGCGTCGAGTTGATTCAGATCTATCTCAGTCATTTTCAATAACATTTCATTATAACGGACAAGTGGAATCAAATCATTCATTTCCTCAGCTCTATTCGTAAGAGCTTGTATGATTTCACCGCTGGCTGTTCCTGAGGATAATGCCAAATCAAAAGGTGTAAATCCTTCATTATCGATCAAATTTAATTTGTCTTTTTCAGATCTTCTAATGATTTCTTTGGCAACGCTCAAATTTTTTTCACAAGCCCAATGTAAAGCTGTTCTGCCACGATGATCCTTTGGCGTTAATGAAACCCATTTATCAAGTAAAGCTTGTGCAAGTGGGCCATGTTGATATTGACATGCCAAGTGAAGATATGTTTTTCCAAAGTATAGGGGTTGAGAGAGTTCTTCTCTGGACATATTTTTGACGAGCTTATCAAATTTTAGGTTCTTGTTATAGACGGATTGTAATAGCAGATATCTGCTTTGAGATAATGAAGTTTCTCTTAAATGTGCTCGTAGAAAAAATTGATCATCGATATTTATTGCATATTGATCAATTTTTGCTCCGTGTTTGACTAATAGCAACGTACAACTTATTGATTGTAATTTCAAAGCTATATGAAGGGGGGTGTCGCCGTTTATATTAGGAAGATTGAGCAATTCAGTTATTTTAAGTTGTGGGCAGTGTTTAAGAAGCTGTTTTAAGACGATATAATTTCTTGCTTTAACAGCAAGATGAAATACCGTAGATTTTGAGGTTTCTTCTTCTCTGGATAAATCCTTTTCTTTAAGATGACTTAATATTTTCTCAGTAATCTTATAAAGATCCTCCAAGTTATGATGAGGTTGCTTTTCTAAGTGTATTTGAGGATCTTTTTTACAGAGATAGCACAAGAATTCCCAGATTCCATTAAATGTACTATGGATTTCTAAATTTAAATTTTTTAAAAGTAAGAAAAATGCAACAGAATAAGATTTATTGCTTAATGCAATTTGGAAGTAACTTTGCAGACTTATGGCTTTTTTTGTTTCATTATAATGCTTTAAATATAATTCCACTAAGGGTTGATGATCCTCTTTGCAAGCTAATTCAAGAGGATTAAGCTTTTTAAGATTAACTCTATCGATTAATGTTTTATCCTGTTTAAGCAGATGTTTGGCAATCTTTGTTAGACCAAGTTTTGTTGCAAGATGCAAAGGAGTATCTTTGTCAGGGCCAATGGATAAAGTTACATCTGCCCCGATTACTGTAAGATAATTCACAACATCTAAATCGTTTACGGAGGTTGCAGTATGTAGAACATAAGTGACTTTGTTTATTAGTTCATTAACATGCGTAGTCAAAAGTTCTGTTATTTTTTCATTTAATATCGCGATTGAACCCTGCTTTTCCAAACACATTTGATTGAAATCTTTTATATTAGGTGTAATTACCTTTAAAATTTCTAAAATAACGCTTTTGTCTACACCACTTTTACAGGCTGTTTTTAATATTCGATTGCATCCTTCCTGATCCTTCATTCCGTCTACGTTTTTCTTAAATTTTTGAATCAGGAAGAAGGCAATTTCTTTTTGTTTCGATAGAAGTGCATTTTCTATCATAAGACATTCATCAATGGGATCTAGAAGTTTTTTGCTTTTATCAATCAAATCACGCATCGAATTGAGAATTTCCACAGAAGAATTTAAGCCAAGACCTGATGAAATAGTATCGATGCAATGAGTAGGATTCGATAGAGATTCCTTTAAGTTAAGCATTTTGTTTACAACATCTAAATTTCCATGCTTGCATGCAAGGAATAAGATAGTATTGAAAGAAGCTTTTATTTCCTCTTCATCGCAAAGATCAAATAATACTCCGGCAAGTTTAGGATGTTGACGGTTCCAAAAAGCACGTTGAAAACCGGAGAAAAGATAGCCCCTTGCCTTCGTAGTTCCTGTTGTTTTATCTCTTAAAAGCATGAGATCGCAAAGTTTTTTAACAAGGATAGGAGTCCCTTTTGAACATGCATACTCAAATGGCGTTAAGGAATTCTTATCCAAACAGTAAAGATCGCTTTTATAATTCTTTACAAGATGCCCTGCAATGGGAGGAGTTTCATTATTCTTAGCCTTGCTCAGCATATGCAGAGGGGTTTGTCCCTTGTTATTTTGTCGAGCTGCAGTTTTTGCTGAAGCATTTCCAAATTGAAATAGCACATGAACAAGAGTAAATGATCCAGTTTTAGCCGCATAGTGAAGAGGTGTATTTCCAAATGTGTCTTGATGTTCTACACTGACTTTAGGCAATAAGAGTTGGACAAGATTTAAATACTTTATATTTTTACAAGCGAGATGCAGTTGTCTTTGCTCCTTTTTCAATGGACAATGACAAAATAAATTTAGAGTGATTGTCTCTTTAATAAATGCACTGCAATGAGTACGATAGGCTTGAAGGAGATGCTGAGGAGTAATTGGAATATGATTTTTTTGAAAAATTTTAAGTATGCAAACACTTTTTTCATCATAAGATTTTTCTAGTAATTTAGATAAGATTTTATGTAAGGGGGAAAAACCAACATCTAATTTTAGAAAAGCCTCTTTTAATACAGAAATAACTTTCTCTAGAAGATTGTTTTGACCATCGTGCTGTGGTGACCATGCATCTAAAGAATAATCAATTTTCTTGTAATGACCTTCTTCTTTTCTTCTTAAATAATCATAAAGATCTTCTGAGTGTTTATCTAAGAGTTTTTTCCAATAAGAAGTTGCTTCAATCATCTTTATTTTCTCATGTAGTTGTTATACCAGTAGCTGCAATATAAACTATAAAGGATTTGCATAAGCTGGGGATCATTAGTGGATTTTAGCTGAGTGAATAGATTGTAGAAAGCGTCGTCTGTAATATCAAAAAAAACCAAAGCTTTTATGCATGCTTCCTGCTGCTTCAGATCTTCAGGCAACTTATTTGCTAGCAAAAATTTAAAAACTAATTTCATAGTATGGATATTTATATCCAAAGTCAATTCGATCTCTTTTTTGAGCCAATCTTTAAGCAATTTTTTGAAATATTCAGATTTAGCTTGCAAGAGATCGAAATTTACTAAAAAGCAATGGTTATCAATAAAGATTTTATCTGAATTGCTTGGATATTTATATAGAATTTGAATTCCTGGTTGTTTGTCAGCTTTATTTAAAATGGTAAACAAATCTAATTGTTTTCCAGCAATAATTATTTTTACTATAAAATGAGCTAATGCAAAGTGATGATAGCTGCAAGCCAAGTGTAAAGGAGTGTTGCCATTTCTATCTTGGGAACCCAATTGATTTTTTTGAACTTCCGGATTCATAAGAAGTTGTGTGACGACATTAAGATATCCTTTCTCAGAAGCAATGTGGATTGGATATCTTTTTCGTGAATCGAGTGCATCAACATATAAATTTTCCTGTACATATTCTAAAGCACATTCACTGTTACCCTTCAATAAGGCTTGATGGAGTGGAGTGGTAAATAATTCATGAGAGGGTATTTGATGATTTTTCATTTTATTGTTTATAATGGAAAAATGCACGAATTCACTCTTTAGAATGAGATCATCAAGTTTTTCAACGAGTGTCCATTTATTTTTAATCTTTGAAACAAGCGTATGCATTTCTTTTTTACAAGCAAGTCGAAATAGCTTTTCAAGGTTGCATGGACTAATGTCTTCTATATTCTTTATAGCTATAGCTGCTGCTTCAAATCCATTTTTTACAGCTTTGAATAGAGTTTTTACATTGATAGATCTTTTTTCTATGAGTTTATGAAAAATTTTCTTAGGGAGCGAGTGACTCATAATTGCTGTTGTATCTACGCCTTTATCAATAAGTTTTTCCATAACCAATTCACATTTTGCCTGAGAGGCTAAGGCAAGAGGGGTAGCTTTCATTTTATCCTCTTGGTCAAGGTCATTAAGGCAATCTGTTTGATCGATAAGTCTGAGTGCAATTTTTTGTAGACCCTTTTCGCAAGCCCAATGTAAGGGATATCGGCCAGACTCATCTAGATTCCAAAATGAAATGCCCGTATTCAACAATACATCAGCAACCTCATCCCAGCTGTACTCACAAACCAGGTGAAGATAGGTCTTATTGGTGTTTTTATAACGAAAAGAGGCTAATTCTTCCAACGATAGACTTTCGATCGTTTGTAAGGCTGTATTTAGATCTCTTTTTTGACAAGCTAGTTGAAGTAAATAAGATTGATTTTCTATTTTTTTCCAAGGATGGACCCATTTTTCTCGTTTCCAAAGATTTAGCAATAGCTCATCCTCACCATGTTGTATGGCTAAATCTAGGGAGGATAATCGATCCTTGTTACGTATATAAGTCAAAACCCCTTTTTCAATGAGAAAATAAACGCAAGACATCGAAGATGATTGCAAAGCTAAATGTAATGGTGTATTACCGTCTTTAGTTTGTAAATTCAAATAATACGTTGGTTTATTTTTTGTAAAATTACTTTCATAGAGTTTTTTTAAAAAAAATAGATCACCCGCTTGACTGGCTAAATGAAATAAAGTAAAACCAGATGTTGGATCTATAATTACTGAATCATGGAGAGTTGGATAATACGTCAGTACAGCAGAAAACAAGATACTCAAATAGCTGCCTTCTATATTATTTTTTTCTATGCTTGTAAAGCTACTCACTTCTTGAGGGTTTTCATAGACATAATAAAAAATTTTCCATAGATTTAGCTCTTTTGGAGGTTCTATCGGCACACCATTTATTAGACAAAAACAAATTACAGAATCAATCTGATCTCTTATTGCAAGATTAAAAATATCCTTCCAAGCATTATATTTGGAATTTAACGTACCTAATTTGTTATACAAGCTTTGTACATTTTTTAGCTCTTTATAGATGCTTTCGGGTCTTACTAATGCAATATCTAATTGGATGCTTTTGAAAATAAAATTGAAAAATTCTATATGCCCTAATTCTCTAGTAACTTTACGAACAGCTAATTCTTTCGCTTGACAATCTTCTGGTGCATTTAATGTTTGCGAACTGCTTATTTCAGTAGGACTCAGACTAATTAACCAATTGATTAACTCGAAACGATTAGTCTGTCGTGCAGCACGAATGGCTTCGTAAAGATTATCTTGATAACCTAAACAGCAGGCTATTTGAATATCAGATTTTCCACAAAGCATTTGGAGCGGAATTTTTCCTTCTTTATTCCGTAGATAAGCATAAGAAGCCCCGTTTCCGAATTGGGTTAACTCTTCAACAATTTCGAATACTCCTTGTTCACATGCATAATGAAGAGCTGTATTTCCCAGAATATCTTGATGCTTTATGGATATTCCATTCCTCAATAAAGCTTTTACAATAGAAAGCATTTCTACACCATTCTGACAAGCAAGATGGAGCTGAGTTTGGTCCAATTCATTCAAAGCCCCACGAAGATAGAGTTTTTTTTCGATCAAATAGAGGGTAAATTCATTAAGCTGTTTTCTGTAAGCTAAAATGACATGATTAGGCACAATAGGGATATTGTTTTGTAAAAATGCTTCTACTAGAGTGATTGCCTTATCCTGCTCATCCCGTGCTTTAGGCGAGTCTAGCAATCTCGATAAGAGTGATTCTAATTTTCCATAATCTCCATCAACATTTAGAAAAATATCGGTGAGTGCTGCAACTATTCCCTCTAAACCTTTATTCTGATCTAATCTTAAAAGAGATGACTGTGTAATTTCAGAATCTTGCCAGGTATTTTTGATTTGCACAAAGAAATTTTCAAAAGCTGATGAAGTACTGTTTTCAGACCAAATTTTAAAATAAGTAGCCACAGTGGAAAAAAAAGTGTCTACATGATGCTTTTTATTTGGTTGCGACCTATTAAGAATAGTTTGCCACATATCCTCATAACCAATTCTAGAAATCAATTGTGGCTCCCAGTTGAATCTTTATAATTATACCTTGTTGTTGGGACAGAAAAATCAAAATGAGCATAGTTGCTATCATCACTCCTGGAGATTTTTGTTGGCCCTGATATTTTTTTAAATTTTTTAAAACTTCTAAGATCTTCTCTGTTAGTTTTTGATGTTAAACCTAAATCTGTTATTATTGATCCGCTTTCTTGTAAACCATTAAATGCATCTTTTATTTCTTTCTTTAAGTCTTCGTTATGCAATATACTAGCTTTTAATAAATCTATAAGATAGGAAAAATCTTCATTGGATACGTTGAGTAATAGTTCCTTTAAAAATAGGTCATTAGAAATAAGCCCTTGACAAATGACATTTTGATAGATAAACCTATTTTGGGATTTATGGCACCAGGGCATCTTTACTACAAATAATGAATTTGAATACACGAGTTGGAAACCTTCTAGATCGTCAAAAAAAATACGAAGATCTTCTATGTGAGCATTATGAAGAATCTGCAATGCAATAGAGGAAGAAATATCGCTTTTTCGGAGAATTTTTTTAATAATCCTTTCGGATCTACCCTTGCAAGCATACTCAAGGAGCTCTTTCATTAATTCCTGATCTGGCAATGCTCGATAAATTAATTCATCGAAAATTGTTTCTAATTCTTTTTCACAAATAATGTGGAGAGCTGATCTTTTTTGATCGTCTTTTTCATCAATATACAAACCTTGTTCTATATATTCTTGAGCCCATTCTATATTGTCATTAAGTAAAGCCTGATGAAGTGGGGTTGAATTTATTAAGGGAAAATCATTATTATCAATAAGATGAGAGAAATCATCATTCTTAATAGTTATATTTTCTTTGATCGTATAATGAAATAAACGACTATACAAAGCTTTATTCTTTCTTAAAATTAAGGAGATCAGATCTGCTTGTTTTTTACTATTTATTAATAACTCAAGAGCTAAAGAAAACATCTCCTTTTCACACGCTAATACAAATAATTGAGTTCCAGATCGAGTTTGATGCATTCCTAATTCTTTTTCAGATTTCATTTTCACATATAACTGCTCTGCAATATTTCTAAAACTATTTTCAACTGCAAAAACGATGGGGGGGTGGTGCCCTTCTTCATCTAAAATATCGCAGTTAACATCTAGATCAATTAATTTTTGAACGATGCGTGGCATTTTTGCATCTAAAGCCACATGCAACAAATAACTTTGTGATTTTATATCTTTGGTTTTCTGAAGCAGTGTCATAGCAATTTCTTCAAGACCCGCTCGACAAGCTAAGAAAAGAGGGGTTTGCTTCTCTACATCCTCTTCATCAAACCCAACACTGTTTTGATCTAAAATTTCTTTCGCAATTTGATGTAACTTACCTTCACACGCCCAGTGAAGTGGATATCTTTTGCTATCATCTTTCTGATTGAGCAATACCCCTTCGTCAAGCAAAGCTTTAGCCATCACTTGATTTTTATTTTGGCAAGCAATATGCAGGTACGTTTTTCCATTATAAATTGGTGAAGAAAGCTCTTCTGTAGTCATTGCTTCTATGATCCTACGGATAGGGTCCAGAGATTGTTCGATTCCTTGGCAAGCCATCAAAAGCCGATATTTGGAATTGAGATCTTTAGTTTGTAAATTTTTCTTTATTAGACTTTTTACAAAAGCCCTAAGTACAAAATTGTGATCTAAATCAAGAGGAGTTTTCCCGTAACCGTTTTGTAAAGTTACATTACCGCCATTACGTATTAACTTTATGACACAAGGAAGAGACTCTGCAACAACCGCCAAATGCAGAGGAGTATTTCCATCTTTCTCAGCAGTGTTAAGACAATTTGTTAATCGATCCGGTTGGACTTTATGTACATAATTAATGAATTCATTGAGTACATAACCCTCTTTATCATTAGGAATTTTTGAAGCAAGATGGAAAAGAGTAGATCCCGATTCAGTTATTTTTGTAAAGATTGTAAATGGCACGGTTGTATAAATATTATTTAATATACGAGGGAGAACAATTTTAACACTATCTAGCTCTTCCTTGCCGGAACAAGCATGGCAAAGCAGTTCCCAAATGAAGTATGTTAAAAGGTTTCGAAAACCTATTTCTTCAATCATATAGAAAGGAACAGAATATATCTGATTCTTTAGAGCACTCCTAACAGCATCTTCTATTCTGGTGCGAGCGAGTTTTTCTCCCACTTTTTTATATCTTTTGTAAAAATAGGCAACAGTATCGAGATGGTCGTTCTCCGCTGCAAGCATGATCGGCATGGTGCCAAAACCCATCAAATTTTTGACGCTATCTATTTGGGCACCATTTTTACAAAGAATTTTAACTATATCAATATGACCTAATAGCGAAGCGTTATGAAGTGCAGTTCTACCGTTTTCGTCTGTTGCTTCAAGATCAACTTTTTTATCTATCAAGTACTCAACCAAACCAATTGCATTTTCATGACATGCAGAATGTAGAAGAGTGCTCTTTAGGATATATCTATTAAAATCTACAATTTTAACATTTGCATTGAATCTCGGAAAAATCAAATGGCTTTTCTCATGCATGCTCAGATAGTATAAATCTTCGAGAGTCAAATTGCTGATTTTAATTTTATGCACAATCTCAAGGACCACATCCTTAGGAACTTTATTTTCACAGGCGAGCTTAAGAAAAAAATGAGAGCCATTTTCCATTTTTTCGAAATCAGACTCTTTTTTATTTTTGATCAAAAATAGAGAAACTTGAGAATTATTTCCAGAAAAAGATTTTATTAAAAGTTCATCTACTAATTTATTCTCAGCTAAATCCTGAGATGTAAAAAACAAACTTTTAAATAATTCTAAGTGATTATTTTGAACAGCGATATTCAAGCACTTGATCAATTGTTCTTTATGTGCACTTGGATCATGATCACATTTTTTCAATAGTTCTTCAACGGTAGCGATCTGTCCAAAGCTTGCAGCTCCCAAAATCCCTTTGAAAAGCTGATTTTTTAAGAGATCTGCATGTTTTGAAGATTTTACTTTTTTTTCCATTAAGGCATAGAGTTTTAGGGCGGCATGCCAATAGCCACTTGTGCAAGCATAATAAAACGGAGGATAGAGTTTCTTTGGTTCACAGGTCTCTGACAGCCATGTAAGCGCAGTTAGATCCTTATTGCTACAGACTAGGCAGAGAGGGCTTAGCCCTATATTGTTAGGTTCATTAAGAACGGAAATTCCAGCTCCATGTTGATATAACTTACTTATTATGAGATAATTTCCATTTTCACAGGCGTAATGAAAGGGGGTATTTCCATAATCATCTTTTATCTTTTTATTAAGATTGGTGAGCAATAGCTGATCGACAAATGTGGGCCTACCATGGATGCATGCGAGATGCAATTGAGTTTTTCCTTCTTTTAATCGATTAAAAAGAAATAATTTGCTTTCAATGATTTTTTGAATTAATTTGTCGGAGCCAGTTTCATAAGCATCAATCACAGTTTGAGGAGAAAGAGCTATCTTATTATCTAAAAATACTTCAAACAAAGTGACCGCCTTATCTTCTTTCTTCTCTTTAATTAGAGTTAATAGAAATTCTTCTAAAGGGAAGGGACCTAATAAGGAAAACAAATTTTTAAAATCTGAGATTATTTTGCTCAGTTTCGTGGCATTGGTATCAAGGTTGATTTGTTTTGAAAAATATTTTTTAAATTCATTTATAAATTTATCTTTTTCCCGTCGAGTCAATGAGAGAAATTTATCTTTAAGCTCAGATTCAGTTAAATTTTCTGTTTTTGAGAAAAAAAGGCGTTTGAATATATTCAGAAGGTCTTCGGTTATGGGATTAAACTTTGATATTCGCCCTCTTAATTCTTTATAGTTTATTCCATCTGCTCCTATTAGGGGAAAAAGTTCATTGTTAGCTAAGCCTTCACCTTCAGAAGAAGAAAAAAGGGGAAGAGAAGTAGGAGTAGGTTGGATTGGTGCAATAGGTAGCATAGAGTAGCCTTTAGATAGATGGATATGGGCAAATCCTACCAAAATCTAATTTTTAATTTCTATTCTTTTTTTTTAGAGCTTCATACCTTGGTTTATTTTTTTTCAATGATCTCATTTCCCGATTACGGTAATTGCCAATTAATCGGAGCTTTCCCAAGTGATTTCAATAGGACATTCGCCTTTGAAAAGTGCTTGCAGCCAAAAAACCCAGCATGTGCGGAAAATGGTGAAGGATGCGGAGCTGTCAAAATAAAGTGGTGTGAACCTGCTTTTAATTCAGCTACATCGATACATTTTTGCATAGCATTTCTTCCCCATAGCAGAAAAATCACAGGGTCTTCACGTTTAGCTAAAGCACGGATCGCAGCATCCGTAAACTGTTCCCAACCCAGATTTTGGTGTGCCAACGGCTTGCCTTCCTGTACAGTTAAAATCGCATTCAATAAAAGCACCCCTTGCTCAGCCCAAGCTTCCAATGAACCATGAGACGGAATAATCACACCCATATCGCTAGCAAGTTCTTTGAAGATATTCTGGAGAGATGGGGGCGGCTTGACCCCCTTTTGAACACTAAAGCTTAGGCCATGGGCCTGACCGGCACCATGGTAAGGATCCTGCCCCATGATCACGACCTTCACTTTATCGTATGGAGTCTTTTGAAAGGCATTGAAGACAAGTCC
Organism: uncultured Parachlamydiaceae bacterium; assembly: GCA_963752155.1. Classification (GTDB taxonomy): domain Bacteria; phylum Chlamydiota; class Chlamydiia; order Chlamydiales; family Parachlamydiaceae; genus JACCRY01. Next base: position 85,808 of record CAVVXH010000004.1, read on the forward strand.
CTTAGGTGGAAAAATATTTTTTCCACTCTTTCTCTCGGCTTGAATAAATGCGCCTAGCTTAATGAAGTAAGGCATCGTATATTCATTTTTAAGTTCTCTGTCCCAAGAAGGATCAATAGTAAAATCATCCATCATTTTGCCACCCATCGATGTGTTTCAGTTCTTGAAAGGGACTTTGCATAAAGTGTATATAATACGTGAAATCATAACAACCAAAAAATTGCGTAAATTTCTTAGCTATTTCGATTTCACACACAAGCTTGAACTAGCTGAAACGCAACACCCCACAAACTCCTAGATTTTTATAGACTCCAGGGTTAATGCTAAAGCAAGTTAAAATTTGATGGCCTCTTGCATCATTGAGAATTCCAGCAACTACTCTATTATCATTAATTTCTTCTTGACATTGTGTAAGAATCGCGACTCCAAGTAGATCTTTTCTTATTTTAGTCTGCGCAAAAATAGAAATTGCTGCTTCTAGGGTACTTGGTAAGGTATAATGAATGTTGTTTTCTTCTGAAATTTTTACTAATTCATCTTTTTGTTCTTTCAGTGTTTTATTTATAGTTTCATCAATGAGATTTTTTTTCATGAGCACCCAGTATGTTTTTGTATTGGAGGCATCCATCATCAAATTTGGAATAACAATACGTGGAATTGTATTAAAAATATCATTCTTAAATAAATTGATGAAATAAAACCCTAATAAATTAAATGGTAATAAATTTAATGAGCGGTGTTGGGCTTCTTTTAAGGAGAAATTTTTGGGAATAAGTGTCAGTACATAGTTATCGCGAATTTTTTTAGTAGGTTCCACTGGACACGGTCTATTTAAGATCTCAATGATGTTATAAGGAATCGGCGGTTCAATTCCCATGTTCAGGTTAAAATGTCTATGCCATTCTTTCTTGCCAAAAATGATTTCTTTTACAGCAGCCTTTCTTTGTTCGTTAATGTTAAAAATCATTCTATGAGATCCCTTGCTAACTTGAGAAAAGGATTGTTGATCCTTAAAATTTAAGTTGCAAGCAATTTTTGCTAATACATCGATAATTAAAAAATCGGATTTTATCTCTGATGGATATAATGTGATCGATTCAATATATTTAAATCTACGATAAGCTACAGAGATAATCCCTGTAAACATCCATACTCCTAATAGATACGCCTGATAAGCAGAAAAAATGTAGCAAGCAACATTAATAATAACTGCCGCTAATATTGTTTTAGCAATATGACCGATGCCTTTTACAAGATTAGAATTTTTTTCAATAGTGTAACGATTCATCATTTCCATACTATACATTCCCAAAGCCATATTTCCTGCATAAGAAATTGTAGTTTCAAGGCCAAACATTGAAGCTATTAAACCAATGAATATTCCTGTGGCAATAGTACCAATGATTTTGTTTAGATCTTCATCATCTAGAGGTTCATTATAAAAAGAATACAATGTTTGAACACATTGATTCCCTAGGTTTACTATATTTTCCATATTTTCCAAGTAAAGTAGTTTAAATTAATCATTGAATTTTAGTTTCCTCACTATACTATAATACGAATTTAATATCAATTGCGCAATTTTTTAGCTATTTCGATTTCACACATAGGCTTGGACACTCATTATCTATCCAAATATTTAAAACGCAACACGCCACAAACTCCAAGATTGCTATAGACTCTAGGGTTAGTGATAATGCATCTTAAGGTTTGATGTCCCGTTCCACTATTGAAAGTCCCAGCAATTACTCTACCGTTATTAATTTCTTCTTGACATTGTGTAAAGATTTCGCCTTTAAGCAGATCTTGTCTTATTTTAGTCTGCGCAAAAATAGAAATTGCTGCTTCTAGGATACTCGGTAAAGTATAATGAATGTTGTTCTCTACTGAAATTTTTACTAATTCTTCTTTTTGTTCTTCGAGTGTTTGGTTTATGGTTTCATTAATGAGATTTTTTTTCATAAGCACCCAGTATGTTTTTGTATTGTGGCATCCACCATAGGGCTACTAATCACTGGAAAAAAATTACCTTTCATGAATAATTTGATATAAGTCCCTAAAAAATTAAATATAAATATATTAAGTGAACGGTGTTGGATTTCTTTTAAAGAGAAATTTTTGGGAATAAGTGTCAATACATAGTTATCTCGTATTTTTTTAACAGGTTCTACAGGGCACGGTCTATTTAAAATCTCAAGGATGTTATAAGGAATTGGCGGTTCAATTCCCATGTTCAGGTTAAAATATCTATGCCATTCTTTCTTGCCAAAAATGATTGCTTTTATAGAAGCTTTTCTTTGTTCGTTAATGTTAAAAATCATTCTATGAGATCCCTTGCTAACTTGAGAAAAGGATTGTTGATCATTAAAATTTAAGTTGCGAGCAATTTTTGATAATACATCTGTATTTAAAAAATCGGATTTTATTTCTGGTGGATATAAAGTGATCGAATTAATATACTTAAATCTGCGATAAACTACAGAGATAATCCCTGTAAACATCCATGCTCCTAGTAGATAAGTATGATAGGCAGAAAAAATGTAGCAAGCTACTTTAACAGTGCCTAGCATTAACATCAGCGAAGCAAAACAATCGATGCCTATTACAAGAAAGGATTTTTTTTCAATGCTGTGACGAAAAATCTTTTTCACACAATACATTGAATAAATTATACCCCCTGCTGCATTAATAGTTGCATTTTCAAGGCCCTGTATTGAAGCTATTAAACCAATGAGTATTCCTGTGGCAAACGTACCAATGATTTTGTTTAGATCTTCATCTTCGAGAGGTTCATTATAAAAAGAATACAATGTTTGAACACATTGATTGCTTAGATTTACTATATTTCCCATAATTTCCAAGTAAAGTTTAAATTAAATAATATTCACTCATTGGATATCAATTTCCTCATCTTACAATAATACGTGAAATCATAACAACCAAAAAATAGGTATTTCGATTTCACGCATTTTTTTCTCACTTTTCTTTAAAGAAGAGATATTAATTATATCTTTCTTCTTCTTTTTCTTAGGCTGTGGGCTTGTTTATAAGTTACTGTTTTCTCCTGTAGAAATGAATGTTCAGCTCGTGTAGATAAAGTGTTCAAAAGATAGGACTTGTCTACAACCGCGTATTTACGAACAATTCTGTGAACAAAAAAAATGAAGTTGTGGTTGGGTTATGAACATATATATGTCATCCCTATCTTTACGAAAATAGGTAAAGTCACCATGCTAACTATTGATACCACTGGATGAATATTTCCAATGCTCCAGAGAGCTATAAAATCATGAGATATATTGTGCCGTGATTCTCCAAAAGCTGATAGGGCATATAGCACATGACTCGCAATTTCTGTTATTGCACCGGCATTAAGTGTTCTAGATATATCCGGATGGTCTTTTTGGCAATGATGCGCAAAAATGAGTTTTATGGTAGCTGAGAGGATTCCAAAGGCTGGACCAGCAGCAGCTACGAATAAGTAGGAATTTTTATTCCCTAGGCATTCTCCTAATTTTGTTAGAGGTCCTGGACTGATTCTAGTGAAGCCACCCTTTATAGGAAAAATACTTATTTTAAGCCTAGGATTTTGATAAACTGTGAGGGCTGCAACAGCATGTCCAAATTCATGTATGAGAGTTGCAGTAGTGGTCAATTCAAAAACACCAAATGTAAATGCATTAAACCATCGCGTAAAATGAACCGCTCTTAGCACTAAGCCTAAATCTTTTTTTTCTTTAATCTGATCTGCTCGATATTCTAGATAGGCGAACGATGTTCGAAATAGAGCATTTAAAGCGATGGTTGCTATGGCTGTGGTGATCAAAAGCCCAATTGAGGTACTTGCTACGAAACAACATGTCACTGCCGTCATAGCTGAAGAAACTCCCATTTCAGCAAAGGTTGCTAATGCCACATCATAAATTAATTTGTTAATCTTAGATTTTTCTGGATTATGACTATTATCAATTTTTTGATTAACGAAATTTAATTTACAAGTATTATTACAATTGATTGAGTTTTTAGAATTTCCCATACTATCTTTCTGTCTTTTTTTATCTTTTCATAATGAATTGTAAATTATTTAAAAATTAAACGCAAATGTAACTTCGAAAGATGCTGCGATATTAGGGAATATAGGAAAAATTAAACGCAAAGCGAGACAGTTGCCTGCGGCGCCCTCTATCGGGAAATAACAGATTTTTAAAGCCCCCAAGATCTACGCAACTGAAAAAAGCGTCGTTTTCAATTAATAACAAGATACTAAATTCTGAGAGGTAACGTTTAGCCTTGGTTCCAGACCTGACATTCTGACATTTGCCCTCCTGGTAGGTTACGTTATCATTGTAGGCAAATGTCAGAATATCAGGTCAGGCACCAATGGCAAGGCGCTTTAAAAATCTGTTATTTCCCGATAGGGGGCGCCGCAGGCAACTGTCTCGCTTTGCGTTTAATTTTTCTTAGTATTCCGCATCAGTCGAACTTTTACTTGCTTGAAGAGGAGCCAGAGGTAACATAATGATCCTTAAATGATATTAGTAAAATGAAATATATTATTTTCATTTTAATATGTCACTCGAAAAAATAAGATTTTTAAGGAATTATAGATGTTATAATAAATTTGCATTTATGTTAAAAGTTGATTTAATTCCTTAAGTAAAACTTCTACTCGTTGATCCCAGGTGTGATGATGGTGTACGGTATGAGATCCATTTTTTGCTAAAATTGCTCGTTTAGGTTCATCAGTTAACAAATTGTTAATTCTATCGTTGACAGTATCGAGAGTTTCTTCCGTATAAAAAAGAATATTCTTTCCTTCTTCAAACGTTTCTTTTAAATAGATATTTTCATTGGTTAGGACAGCAGCTCCACAAGCCATTCCAGAAAATATCCTTTCATGCCCTCCTCCTTTATTGACAACGCAACTATTTAACAGAATTTTGGTTTCCTTCATCTTCTGAAATGCTTCTTCAAAAGGCAAAGGGCCATGGATGGTGCAGTTAGACTGTTTTCCGAGGTAGTATTTCCACAATTCCTTAGTATTTCCAAAAATATCAATATGGGCATCTTTAATGGATTTAATGAGACGTATTCGATCGTATCCAATAATGTAGGCTTCGATTTCATCAAGAATAGAAATTATATCTAAGGATTGAATATTAATCTCTCGGTGTTTTTTTGAATAGCTTTCAACGGTTTCTGCTAAGGCATCAGCAAAGTAAGTTGTTTGATCGGAAAGAGTGATTCTGACTGCTTCAAAGATGGCATCTACTAATGGTTTGGAATACTTGGCTTTCCAGTTTTTGGCAATGGCTTCATAATCGATGCATGTAGCCATAACGAGCACTTCATAGGGACGATGTGCATCTTGAGAATAAGTCAATGAGTTGTCTGTTGCATGAGGAATAAAAAGAGTTTCCTTACCTTGCAGATTTTTAAAAAACTGACAAGCTCCTCGATCGACGCAAGCCAAAATGTTGTAGGAACTTTGAGCCAATGGAATAAATTGAAGTGGTGAATCGACTAACATACACACATGGGGTATTTTTATCATTTCAGATAAAAATCGTCCTTCTTCGTCTGGGAGGACCCCATTGAATGAAAGGGTGCAGTCAGGTGGATCACTAAAAAGTTGCGTAAGGAAAGGACGTGGGTTGTGTTTTTCTGCGACTAGAATCCTACAGTCGACCCCAGCTCGCAGTAAAGCTTCGTAGAGTTTCTTTGTAAAATAATGCAATACGGCATATTGACTGTTCAGTGGCATAAAGAGATCAATGCGTCGAATCATAACACTCCCTAAATTAATTGTTTACATTCACAGGAGAATATCGATGGCTCACATGGATAAATAGGCGACGTATCCAAGGTAATAAACAGACGACATAACTTATTCCTGCAACTAATGCTATGGTTGCTCCTCCAGGCCAGTCCATGTAGTAAGCAAGATCCATGCCGCCAAGGCAAAATGCACTGTTGATGAGTACTGCACCGATCATCATCCTCGATAAACTCGTTGTAAATAGATTGGCAATTGCAGGAGGTATTGTCAGCATGGTCATCACTAAAATAATCCCTACTACTTGGATGAGTAAGACGATTGAAATGGCGATTAAAATCAGGAGCAACATGTACAAGCTATTGACATGTAGTCCTTGAAGTTGTGCTTGCTCTTCATCGAAACAGATGGCTAAAAAGCGTTTGTGCATACATAGAACGGTGGCTAAAATGATAATATCGAGTGCAATCAGAATGTACAGGTCTGTATGTGTCACCCAAAGGATGTTTCCAACCAGTAAGTTCGACAGTTCTACATTGTATCCTGGAGTTTGGGATATAAAAAGGACTCCAATGGCCATCCCAATAGACCATAGGGCCGCAATGACAGAGTCTTCTCTTTGGCGATAATTGATGCGGATCCATCCAATAATAATGGCAGAGGCTATGGCGGCAACAAGAGCACCAAATAACGGAGAGATCCATTCGATTCCTCGAGTCCTTTCAAGCCACAAGCAAAAGCCGATCCCCGCAAGTACAGAATGGGAAATACTGCCGCTGATAAACACAATGCGTTTGACGACAACATAGGAACCGATAATGCCGCTAACCACGGAGGAGGCCAAGCCCGCGATTAAGGCAGACAGCAGAAGGGAGTTTTCCATCAAGGCTTCGAAAAATGAAATCATAAAGTGTTCTCTCGATTAAGCAAAGGCTTGTGGTAAAGCCCAAGGGCAAAGTGTTCACATACTTCCTGAGGTTGTAAAGAGAGAAGCGTATGTTGTACGCATAAAACTCTTTGAACTTGGTCAATGGCAGTACTTAAGTCATGTGTTACCATCACTATTGTGATCTTCCCACTTAATTCTTTTAGGAGTCTATAAATATTTGCTTCCGCCTTAACATCGACATTCGCTGTGGGTTCGTCAAGTAAAAGGAGTTTAGGTTGAGACACTAAAGCTCGCGCGATAAGAACTCGTTGAGCTTGCCCTCCGGAAAGGGTTCCGAAAGCGCAGTGTTTGTATGGAGTAAGCTCAAGATGTTCAAGTATTTCCTGGGTAATTTGATGATCTTCTTTGCTATAGATTCCATACCAAGGAAGTCTTGAGAGCCTTCCTGAAAGAGCAATTTCATAAACCGAAACGGGAAATTGTCGATCGAAACGCATGACTTGGGGAACATATCCAATTTCACGGATGGCTTGTTGAGGCAATGAGCCGAAAAGCGAAAGTTTCCCTGTTGTTGGTTTTAAAAAGCCCATGATAAGCTTTAGAAGTGTGGTCTTTCCGCCACCATTGGGTCCGATGATGCCAACAAATTCTCCAGCCTGGATAGTGAATGAGATATTTTTGAGAATAGAAGTCTCTTCATAAGCAAAAGAGAGATTTTCGCAACAAATAGGGATATTCATGCTTTTTAAACCTTCAACTATTGAGCAGCAAAATGAGATGCCACGTCGCGCATCATGGTAAAATAATTCTCAGCATAGGGGTCGAGTGTAATCACTTTTGCACCTAATTCCTTAGCTACAAGTAAAGCCCCTTTGTTGTTGTATTGCAACTGAATATAGACAGCTTGGCTGCCGGCTTGCCTTGCGCGAGTGATGATATTCGTCAATTGTCTAGGAGAAGGATCCTTGCCTTCAAATTCGATAGATAACTGCTTAAGGTTATAATCTCTTGCAAAATAGGCATAGGCCGGATGTGACACTAAAATTGTGCGATTTTTTAAAGGGGCTAATTGAATTTCAATTTCTTTGTCGAGAGCATCGAGTTCTTGGATAAAGATTTTAAGACGTTGGGCATAAAGAGAAGCATTTTTTGGATAACGTTCGCTTAATGCATCAGCAATCGTTCGAGCTTGTATTTTAGCCTGTCTGGCACTCAACCAAAAATGGGGATCTGCACAACATTCCTGAGCATGTGCTGAACAATGACATCCTCCCTCGGTATCGATGATGAGGTCGACCCCTTGGCGAAGATCTATTAATTTTAAATGGGGATTGTGTTCTAAAAGGGCTTTGCTTGCGCGCGGCTCAAAATTTTCACCAATTTGAAACCACATGTCAGCTTTGCCGGCATTGAACATTTGTTTCGGTGTTGGTTCGAAAGTATGTGAACTAGCTCCGGTGGGAACCATAAGTTCGACAATCACGGTGTCTCCGGCAACTTTTTCCACAAAGAATTTATCCGGGGCAACACTCACTAAGACATAAGGAAGGGTTGTGGAATGAACAGAATTGGCTAGGAGATTTCCAGTGATGTATGTTAAAAGTATAAAAAAGAAAAGTAAAAATTTTTGAGACATTAGCAGACCTTTGATTGCAATTTCCTTTATCATACTCTATTGCATCTTTAGCTTGAACTATAAATCCATTTTCTTATACAGTTATTGTGTATTCTTCTGGAGGAGTGTCCGAGTGGCTTAAGGAGCACGCTTGGAAAGCGTGTGTGCGTGAAAGCGCACCGTGGGTTCGAATCCCACCTCCTCCATACTTAGGAGGATCTGACATTGCAATCAACTTATCAAACGGTTCACTCGGTGTTATGATCGCCTTTTAGTCCTTCATTTCCAAGTTCGAAAATAAGAAATTCAGGATTTGTCGTTTTTCCTCTACTTTCGAACTTTTTAGATTTCCTTGGCTCGTTTTCTCCTTCTTTTGATCTTTTTTATGCAGTCAAAATGTCACTTTTTGATGGTATCAAACACATCAAAATGTTGACTTTTGATGCTTTTAATGCAATCATAAAGGAAAAGAAGGTAGATTTACTCATGTTAAAACCTAAAAAATCTGAAAAATTATTTTTAGAAGAAATTTTTCTTGAGGGAAAAGTCTTGCAGAAAAAGCTTCAAGGCCTCTCAGTGGGACAGTTGATCCCGCTTATTCGGAGCCAGCTAGGGATGTCGCAACGCATCTTGGCAGCGAGGGCTGCAATTCAGCAATCTAGTGTAGTGAGGATTGAATCTGGACACTTCGATCCTAACATTTCAACCTTGAAAAAAATTGTGGAAGCGATGGAATGCGACTTAGTAGTCACAATTGTTCCGAGAACCGACTTAAAAACAACCAGAGAAAACCAAGCAAAACTAAAGGCGGAACAAAAAATTCGCTACCTCCATGGGACGATGAGTCTGGAAAAACAGTCACCAAACCAAAAACTATTAAAAGAATTGCACGATGAGGAAGTAAAAAACCTTCTCGACTCATCTAGTTCAGCACTATGGGATGAATAATTATGAAATTTACTTACCCTGAAGGTGCTACTCCTCTTGATGACATTAGCGGCCTAAAGCCTGTGTGGGTCAAAACTCAAGAAGATCTCAATAACATTGAAGCTGAAAACATCTCAAATGCCGCTAGCAAATATCTTTTAAGACCAGTTGGACCGCCACAACAGTGGTTTAACGTTCTTTTTTTACAGAAGATCCACCACGACATGTTTCATGATGTTTGGGATTGGGCAGGCAAATTTCGAACGACACAAACGTGCCCGGGGATCAAACCTTATCAAATTTATGGAGCACTTGCTCATCTTTGCGATGATGTCCTGTATTGGTGCAAAGGAGGATGCGATTTAACGATTGTTGAGCAAGCGGCAAAAATCCATCATCAGCTTGTTTACATCCACCCATACCCAAACGGTAACGGTCGGTTTTCACGGCTAGTTTCAGACCGATACCTCAAGGCATGTAAATGCCCCTTTCCGAATTGGCCCGTGGACTTGAATAAGGATGGGCAATTTCGTAAGCAATATATCGCTGCGTTAAAAAGCGCTGATATTGGAGATTACGAACCTCTTATCCATTATATGATGGGGCTGGAGCGATAAGGAAAAGTCTAATCTATCACCTCTAATTTTTTTTTTTAGGGTGCTGACTATTTCAAAGTCAACTTTAAAAAAGTCATGACCATTTCAAATTAGGCTTTGAAATGGTCAGGTAAAACCTTTCACCTGTGAGGTGAAAATCGATACTTATCTATATACACGTGAAAGCTACTATTGGCGCCATTACAATTTAACCAAAAAGTATTTTTTGGTTAAATTGTAATCTTTACGTTGATAATTGTGCTATGCAGATTGATCTTGATGTGCTTCTGCAAATAATTTTTTCAAATATTCGCCGAAAGTAGGCTCCACAATTGAATTTGAGGAGCCTTCTCTCTTGTAAATAGGTAAGGCAAAGTGATTATCCATAAAGATTCCAAATGAAATTCGATCTTTAGAAACTTGTTGAACTCGATGCCAAGCTGCTGTTAATTCCTCTGGATTATTGATATAAGTTTCGAGGGCTCGGCCGAAGTTAATAATAAAATGATCTTCTAACGGATTGACATCCACATATTGATCATTAATTTTAGCTTGCAAACCTTTTTGGTTGATAAATAGAACCGTGATTTGTCCAAAATCGCGGTGAGGGTAAAGGCCTTCGACTTCTCTTGATGGAGTGTAATGATTGAAGGTAAAAAATGTTTGCCCTTTTTCATTGGCTGCGCCACCTGTTGCCAAATCACGGTCGCTTTCAAGCACATCGCAGACTCTTAGAGTTTCGTTAAGAACTTTTGTACCTATTTCATGCATTTTTTTTGCTAAGAGTGCAACTTCAGGAGAAAAGTATTGATCCCAGTATTTATTTTCTAAAATAAGTCGCTGATTTTGGGTATGATTTTGGACTCTGAACCCATTCGGCATCTCTAATTGTAGATTTTGAATGTGAGGAAATGTAAAAAATTTGTTACCAAATTCAACAGCAAAGTGTTGAAGTTTTTTGCATTCTTCTGGCATTTCTAAATAAAAAAAGCCCAATTGCGTAGCTTTTTTTAATTTTTCATCTAGATTCTTACCTAAATTAAGCTCTTGTTGTGAAATTTTCACAAGAGTATTTTCAGACACTATATTCATTTGATGAACTCCTATAAATTGTTAAGAAAAGTCTTCTTGTCAAAGACACATATTGATGTGTTAGACAATAGTAATATTACTATTTAAGGGATTTGTATTATAACCGTATAAAATACCGTATCCGGCGTAAGAATTTCCAAATGAGACCAATTTGATTTACTACTCCCAGTAAAATCGTTCATGCAGTTCAGATTTTGAGGTGCAGCCTAATTTTTGCAAGATATTTATAAAATAGTGCTCTACAGTCCGTTTTGAAAGACCCAGAATTGCTGCAGAGGATTGTGCAGAGCGTCCTTGCAGAAACAAGGTTAAGCATTCCTGTTCTCTTTTTGTTAGAGGATTAATTGCTTTAAGAAATTGATGTGTTGAAGCTTGATTAGAAAGGGGAAGCGAAGAAGAGCGTTCGAAAAATGATTGACCTTTTGCATCAATAAGATTAAATTTTTCAGCAGCTATTTGATTTAAGATGGAATCAGCTTCATTCTTAAAATATTTAATAAATCGTTCTATCAAAAACAAATTCTCTATATAATTAGTTTTTGAATTTCCGAATAGAAAACCTTCGCATGAACAATTTCTTTGCTGGACAACTAAAAACGTATTGTTTAGATTGAATCGATTACGAGATAATTCGATGGATTTCTGATAATTAGAATCCGCGGTTGTCGCTGTAAATACACATCCAGATTTGACTAGCTCAGGACTGACTAAGTAAGGATTAGATAGATAAAATTTTTCATGATAATAGAATTCCATTTGTTCAATGAAATTAGAAAATGTAATTAGTGTCCCATCATTGTAGATTTTATAATATGTAAGTATGGGGATATCTAAATGATCTTTTAGAGGAGAGCAAATTTTTTTAATTTGCTTTTCAAATTTTATAGAATATTTAACAATATCTTTGATTGATTTCATTTTAAACGAACCCTTAAGTTAAAAAATCTTGTGACTTTCCGAAATTTTTGAGTGTATATGAAGTGAAAAATGATCAAAAATTCTAAATAGGTTAGCTCATCATCCACCATAAAGAAATCTTGGTTTATTGTCAATAGATTATGATAGGAATGATAGAAAATTTTAAGAGTATTTTCCATTGACTTTAATGGTAATTTGTGATATTATTAATAGAAAACAATATTTGACCAGTGACCATTTGCCTATTGTTGCAGAAGTTACTGTAAAATAAAAAGGAGACCACAATGATGAACACAACTATTTATATAGTCAAAGGTGGAGAATCTACTTCAGCTGGAGTCTGGCATGGAGCTGATACGAATAGTCATCTTACTGAGCAAGGAAAGCAGTCAGCTGCAAATTTACAAAGTAAAGTTTCTTCTTGGGGCATTACAGCGGCCTATACATCCCCGCAAAAACGTATTATAGACTCCGCTGCGCTGGCTTTGAATGGCTCCGGTATTACAGCAACAGTTAGCGAAGATCTTCGACCCAGAAAAATAACTCCTTTTGAGGGGATGCCGGGTGATGATGTAAAAGTGCTTTACAAACAACATAATGGGCTAGATCCACTCCATAAGGTAACTTCGGATGGAGTCTTCTCTAAAGAATGGGGACCATGGGAATCAGGGGCTTTTGAAATCAACGAAGTTCTTAGAGCTAGAATAAAGAATTTTAGTGAGATGGTATTAAGTTCTCATCAAGGCGAGAGCGTGTATGTTCAAACGCATGTTGATTGGATTCGTGAGGCATATCGTCTGTATACAAAAGCTCCAGATACTGAAGATTATGCTGTAACTCCCAAAACTGTATTGATCTTAAAATTTAACGATTCTAGGGAATTTATCGAAGCAGAACGTATAGAAATGCCTAATCGTTAATTAAAGTTTAATTAACGAAATCGAGTTACATTTTTGTGGCTCGATTTCTATATAAAACATTTCTCTTTTTTTTAAGAAGGTTCAATATGAACTTATCGATGTTATCATTAAGAATTTCTTCTAAATGGTCAAGTGAAACTACGAGAGAAAATTGGACGGTTCGACAGAAAAAAATCGTCCTAATGCGACTGCCTGAGGATATGAAAGTTGAGTACGTCCCTTGCGTTGATTTATAAATTCAGACACTTGACTTTCTGATTTAAAACAGTTAGGGACTAAATCTTTCTGATTTAAGTTATTTTCTTCTAATAACAGCTTGAGAAATACATATGGTTTGATATCTTTTGCAGTAGGAATATAATGTTTTTCATCAAAATCTGAGATTAGCAACAACAAAACTTCTTTATAGTGCCTTATTTCTAATGGAGGATTAGATTCAAAAGCTCTTTCAAGATATTCTAAAAGGCCTTCTGCTTCGCGAGCTTCTTTTTCTGACTTTATTTGTCTTAATCTAAAAACTTGTAATAACGCGGAAAATAAAGAGTCAGCCTCAATGTTCTCTAATTTTTGGGAGATCTTCTCTAGCCCCACTACAGAAGGAAAACAAAAAAGTGATACTTCCTTAAGGGTTTTGCTTGTAATTAATCTCATGTTAATTCCTCTATTTCTTTTCATAACAGTTCGCATATTGCGAATCAAGATAATTCTAACCAAGCAGCAATTCTCGCTAACTTTTCGTGCTCAGTAAGAAATTGCGCAAATTGTAGCTCATCATTCCAATGCATACGCATCAGGATAAGGATAAGATAAGGAATAAGGAAATTAAAATTTTATTTCCTTATCCTGAATCCTGATGCGTATGCATTCCGAGTATACAGCTTGACACGTTCTGTTGCTACTGTGGATCAACGATAAGAACGATAAGAACGATAAAAAACTATAAAAACGATGGAAGAAGTCTGGTTGTAGGAAAAACCGTAATCGTGGAATTAAAATGTTGTAAAAGTTTGGTTCGCGAACATCAGGCGCAATTATTCAACTATTTAAAAGTTTCTCAACTTTAAATCGGTTTGTTAGCAAATTTCCGGCATAGGAAATTACTGCAAAACAATGAGGACTTTTCGACTAATCTAGAAGAAATCTGTGACGTACTGAGTATTCCACAAATTTTTATCGTTCTTATCGTTCTTATCGTTCTTATCGTTTTTATCGTTTTTATCGTTGTATCGTTGTATCGTTGTATCGTTGTATCGTTGATTACGTCTACATAAAAAAACATATCCCGACAACATCGTGAATGCGTGTTAATGTTAATTTCCTTATCCTTATCCTGATGCGTATGCATCGGAATGATGAGCTACAGTTTGCGCAAATTTATATTGTTTAGGATGTCGATGTAACATAAAATGAATTTAAATTTTACATTTACCAATAATGTCGGTGCCAATATAATCAAATTTTTAGGCACTTCTTTCATAAATAGGTGATTTATGTCCCTATGGGTGTCGATCAGCGAAAAATAAAGCAAAAAAACAGTGGAATGCATCCAAAATGCAAATAAATAAAGCATATAAATACGCACTTCAAGCAAATCAGAAAAATCTATTCTCCGATTTGAAGCATTTTCCCAAAAATCTTAAACAACGTAATTCGATTTTATTTTATTTTGGAAGTTGTTTGATGGCCTTATTTGTGTTATTTTTAATTGCTTTTACAATTTGTCAATATTCTATCTATGAACTTTGCCATTGGCTAAAACCTGGGAAGTTCACTTTTTCTTTCGCTATGTACGTCTTTGCGATGGGTTGGTATCTTCACTATCTGAAAGATTCTCTTTCTGAAACCACCTTAAAAGCAATCACCTGGATGATTATGATTATTATTACCTTAGAAATAATGATCATGTTGGCTCAAAGCTGGATGGCCTCTACATCGTATCTTTCATTACATGTTCCACCTCTATTGACCCAATCTCTTCAAGAGAAATTTTATGTTGCATGTAATGTTCTTATATTAGGTGGTACAGGCATTGCAGTATTTATTGCTGCACAATTTTTTAAAAACATACAACTTAAACCGATGATCTATCTGTGGTCTATTCGTGTGAGCTTTGTGATTTTTATATTAAGCTGTTTTTTGGGTATACTGATGATGACCTACTATGGACAAACAAATCTTGGTTCAAGTGGTCTCAACATTCCATTTACTCAGTTTTCGACAGTGCGTAGCAACTTGATTTCGATGCATTTTCTTGGTATTCATGCTATTCAGATCATCCCTTTAATCACCTATTATTCACAAAATTTCTTAGGGAAAGGATTTCTTATTTCCACTGTGACAATTTATTCTTCTGTATGTCTCATCTTGTTTTTGATGATCAATAATTTCTTGTAAATTGTAGCTCTTCATTTATGTAGTCTGATCCTTGAATAAAAAAAGCAAATCTTTTACGGTAAATGAATAAGGAGATTTCCTAAATAATACTATAAAAATGAGGATTTAAAAATGAATAGGATTAATCCTGCTGAGGAAGGACTGGATAAGTTCTTCTTTTTACATGATAAATCAAGAAATAGGCTCTTCTGTCATTTACATGTGGTTCATTTAGGTAGATTAGCTTCTACGAGTAAATTAGGAAATTGGATAGCCAATGAAGGAATGAAGTTTATTGCTAGCAAATATGGTTATTCAAACATTTATCAATTTGGAGCCGCTACATATTTAAAAAAAGTATTCCATTTGATTCACTGGCTTGATAGAAAAAAATATATTTCTCCAAGCAATTTTTTAAAAATAAAAAAAATGGGTCGAATTAGTTTCACTTTAAAAAAAAATATGATGGAATCATTAAGAAGTTTGTACTCATTAGGCATTTTAACTCCTTTATTGAATGTTAACAAGCCCGAACGTGTATGGAAGAAAATAGATGCACTGATTCGTCAATGTCGCTGGGGGCAGTTTTCATTAGTTCTAAATAGTGTGAATTCATCCCGCACAACACTCCTCCATTACGCAGTAAAAAAAGGAGAAGGGGAAGTTGTGAATATGTTATTGAACTTAGGGGCTGACCCCAATAAATTAAATATTTATCAGCATTCTCCCCTCCTTGATGCCAAATGTCCTCGAATTGTCAGTCAACTTCTTAGGCATGGAGCCCATGTAAATCACCGTGGTGGCTTTACTAGTGTCACACCATTACATTTGGCTGTAGAGGATGGACGAATTGATATTGCTAAGATTCTATTGGAGAATAAGGCGAATCCAAATCTATTGAATGGTTCTGGTTTATCGGCTTTACAAACCGCGATTTATTCTAGAGAAAAAATAATAATAGAAATGGTCAAATTATTACTAGAATATAACGCTAATACCAATATCCATAATAACTATCCTCTTTTGAGTACCCTTACCGGAAAACCCGATATTATGGAATTATTCTTAACAAAATGGAGCCGATCCAAATGCTCGCGTACCTAATACCAGTAACCATACTCCTTTACATCTTGCCGTCGAAAAAGGACATTTTTGCGCAGTAAGAATTCTTTTAAAATATGGTGCGATCAGTAGCCTCCAAACATTAGAAGGACTTACCCCAATGGACATGGCGATTAACAACAACGATATAATGTTAATAGATCTATTAAACAATTTCGATGTATTAAACAACTAAAAATGTGTCAGATATAGTCTACAGCTATCGTACAACATAGTGTCATAATGATCGCAAGAGAACAGACGAACATTTTTTTTGCCCACACGATATCATTTTTGTTGTCAAATCCTTTAAGGCATAGCCCAAGCCAAGCTAAACCAAGGATGGAGGCAATGATAAAATACAGATTGCCCGTATAGCCGGTAACCGTTAGCAGAAGTGTTGTTACCATATAGGCGATGATATAGAAGAGCATTTGTATTTTTGTGGCAAAGATTCCCTTTTCAACTGGAAGTACGGGAATAGAGGCTGCAGCGTAATCTTGCAAACGATAAATGGCGATTGCAAAAAAATGGGGCATTTGCCAAAGCAACACAATCATGAAAAGAAGTAGCGCGCCCATATCAAATCGATTGCTCACAGCGCAGTAACCAACCACTGGTGGGACTGCTCCAGCTATACTACCCACAAATGTGCCATAAAATGATCGATATTTCCAGAAAGCATATAAAACCAAGTAAACAAAAAATCCCGTAGCGGCAACAAAGAAGGTCAATAGGTTTGTGAAAGTTAATATGAAACCTCCAATTGCTCCAAGCAAAGAACCAAATAAAAGTGCATTTTGATTGGACACTGTTCCCTTGACTAAGGCTCGTTCCTTAGTTCTTTCCATTTTTGCATCGATGACGCGATCAAGGTAATTGTTGAAAACCCCCGCAGATGCAATCACAAAGGCTAATCCTAAAAGAGTGATTAAAAATAGCCTATAATCAATATCTCCTCTCGATGCTAAAGCAAAGCCTGCTGCTGTGGTGACGATGTTACCAAGGATAATACCGGGCTTCGTGAGCATATAATAAACTTTAATCATGCAAATCCTCTAGTTTTAATTTTTTTCTACATTTCCATCATTGGCATCGTGCGTTCCATCAGGTTGTACATAATCCATAGACTACCTGCTACAAGAATAAACGCTAATACAAGCATGAAGAGAAATGTAAATAGATTCCATTGGGGTTTTGATTCATCTCCTAAATGCAAGAAATAGTGCAGTTGGACAGTGGCTTGAAATAATGCTAAAAACACGAGGACTAAACTCAAGGACCAACCTGAAAATATCTGCCCAAGGACAAGAAAAAAGCTAGTAGAGTCAATCCAATGGATAAAAGAAAGCCTAGCACATAAGATCTATAATTCCCTTGAGGGTGTGCTTTACTTAAGGCCTCTAGTTTGTCGGTGGTGTGGTCCAAGTTATTGTGCTCCCATTAAATATACGAAAGTGAAAATGAAAATCCAAATCACATCTAAAAAATGCCAAAATAAGCTTAGGCATGCCAGTCGTCTGTGTGTGGACAATGTGATCCCTCTGAGTCCACACAAGATAGAGCATGACACCGATCCATAAAAGGCCAAAGGTGATATGCAATCCGTGGGTGCTGACTAATGTAAAAAAAGCCGATAAAAAGGCGCTTGTTCTCCAGCTGTGACCTGCTTCAATAAGCTCTCTAAATTCAAACAACTCCATTGCCAAGAAAGCTGCCCCAAGTAAAAACGTGGCGATGAAGAAACCGATCACCTTGCTTTGGTCTTTCTTATGAGCCGCTAACATTCCTAAGCCACATAAGAAGCTACTTGTCAAAAGAAGGAGGGTTTCGACTAAAGCAAAGGGAAGAGAAAAAAGCTCTTTTGATGTGGGGCCTCCGAAGGTTCCATTGTGGAGCACTGCATAAGTGGCAAAAAGAATGGCAAAGAGGATACAATCAGTTAAAATATAGATCCAAAATCCAAAAAGAGTGCGGTCATAGATTTCTAAATCTGCATCGTGGTGAGCGTGAGGGGACAGATCTGCCGTTATGGGAGTTGCCATAAAAAATTACCCTTTTATCGTTTCAGTCTTATTTGATTCACTTGGCATCATGTACTTCATTATAATTTGATTAAATAAATCATTCTCTTCTAATGAGTAGAGATGTGTCTTATCATATGAGCTAGGTTGAACAAGTTGTTGATATTCTTTTTCGTTTAAAACGATGCTAGATTCCTTAGCAGACTTTACCCATTGATCGAATTCTTCTTGAGTGCTTGATTTAGCAATAAAATGCATCCCCGAAAATCCTTGACCACTTAAATTTGCAGACGATCCTCTAAAATCGCCTGGTTCCAAGGCCAAAAGGTGCAGTTGAGTTGACATGCCTGGCATTGCGTAAATTTGTCCACCAAGCTGTGGAATCCAAAATGAGTTCATGGGGGCATCTGCAGTGATTTCAAAATCTAAGGGGGTATTTCCAGGAAATTGGAAAAAATTCAGAGACGCTATCTTCTGTTCAGGATAAATGAATAGCCATTTCCATTGAAGAGCAACAACTTGGATCTTAACTGGCTTGACACTGCTATTAAAAGGCTTAAAAGGATCTAATTCGTGGCTACTTTTCCATGTCACAACAGAAAGGACGAGAATAATTAAACAAGGAAACCCCCACCAGATGATTTCAGCTAGGGTATCATCATGCCAATTTGGAGCATACTCCGCTTCTTTATTGCCGGCTCTATAGCGGATACAAATAGCAAACGTTAAAATAAGCACAGGAATCACAACGATCAACATGAGCAAAGTTGCAATATACATGAGGTCTTGCTGTTTAAGCGCAATAATTCCTTTAGGGTCTAAAACAGCGCTTGACATCGCATAGGGATAGAGAATAAGCGAAAGTAATACCGTGAGCGTAAGCAGAAAGGCAAAAAGAAATTTGTGTTTAATTTTCATTACGTATCGCAGGTAGCGGGTTTATAAATTTTAGTTTTATACGAAATGGAAACTCTTTGTCTAGCAAAATTTTCGTAATGATTCACGTTTTGCATTTAGGATCATTGATATCAAAATATACCTGATGTATTATACATCATGTACAATACATCAGGTAAAATTATGCAAATGATGAGCAGCAAACAATAGTTCCTTAGTCACATGAGAAGATCTTTAGGCAATATCTAAGAGGTTAAAAATGCAACTTTTCCTATTCCTTATCATCGCAATATTTTCTTTTCAACCTGTATTGGCTGAACCCTCCGGGACAGCAAAAAAAGAGTTAAAAATACTCATTTTGATTATCGCATCAGACACTAATCCAGCTTACAGTAAATTGCAAAAGGTCTGGGAAGCTTATATGAATAGTGATCCTAAACATTTTGATGCTTATTTTATTCGAGGAGATGCAGACCTGGCCGCTAAGTTTGAAATAAAAAGAAATGAAATTACCGTAAAGACCCATGAAAGTTTGGTTCCAGGAATCATTAACAAAACTTTACTTTCACTAGAGGCCTTACAGCCTAGTCTCCATGAATATGATTATATCATAAGAACGAACCTTTCATCATTCTACGTATTTCCTAAATTATTGACTTTCTTAGAGACTCTTCCAAGGGCAAATTGTTATGGTGGCGTTCCCCTCTTTCCTTGTGAATTATCACCAGAATTCTTGAATATACGTTTTATCTGGGGAGCAGGAATTATCATGTCTAACGATGTAGTTCAAACACTTCTCAACGAAAGCTGCCACTATGAAAAATACAAAGCTGAAGTTCCGGATGATGTATTTATTGGGCTAATCTTTCAAAAGAAAAATATCCCACTCACGTATGCTCCACGTAATGATTACCCGACTAAGGCAACATGGTTGAATAATAAAAAATCCATACCGGAAAATGCGTTTCACTTTAGAGCAAAAAGCCATCACCTCGTACGCCAAGAAACAGATTCGTTTACTGATGAATTATTTATTTTGAATGAATTGTTAGAGCAATTTTATGGGATAAAGGACTGTAAAACCGACAATGTTGACTTTTTAAGCAAAAATTTCATTTCTATATTCAATCAGTGCATGCATTAAAGCTTGACTAAGTAATTGTTTAGACAACATAATTTCAGCATCTGCTTTCTCCATTGGAAGTAAGCTTTGGAGTATTTTAGAAAGATTATCGATAGACATGTGATTTAAATTTGTATTGATTAATACTCCTTCAATAAGACCCATTAATTCTTTTAAGAGCGCTTTTTTGGACTCACTTTCTCTTCCTATCAATGCCTTTAATTCACCTACAATTTGATCTTTTTGTTGATTGATTTCATCTGGACTTAATCCGAATTGTGATTCACTAAAATTCTTACACAATCTCCCTAATTCTTCACATTCTTTTTCTTTTCCTTCAAATAAGTGTATTAGCCGTTTTAGTGCGATTGCTTTATCTGTAGCTGGTATCTCCTTCGTTTCAATAGAGTTAATATCATTGGATAGTCTATATTTTTCCATTAATGGATTTATGATTCTATCATCTCCTGCTAATCGAAAAATACCTTCTGTTTGTAAATCATTTATTGTAAAAGATTCGATCAATTTACTTGCGATCTGAATGGCTTTATCTCTAGAAATTTCTGCTGGTTGAGTCAATAAACTCAGAGACTGAGTGAAAGATTGGTAAGCTCCGGCGATGTATCCCCGAAGAATGTTATTGATTGCAAAACTGTTAACAGGTTCTAAATTTTCTTTGTGTAAAATTTCAGTTGATTTCAAGTCTGATTCACTAAGATTGTATTTTTCCATTAAATTAGATTTTACTGCAGAAATCACTTTAATAGTAGTTTCTATTTGGAGAATTCTTTCTGGTGTAAGGGTATGTTTATCGAGAGAATGTGTATGTTTTAATCTTTCTAAACCATTTATTGCATTTTTTATTAGTTTTATAAATTCAATTTTATCATCAGGAACGTAAAATTTAGATTGGCTTATGTATTGATGAAAACACCCTGCAAAAGCCATTAAGTTTTTTGTATCGTGATTTTCATAACGAGTATCAATTAGGGCTCGATTAAAGATTCCATTTTCTGCAAAATTAAGTTTATATCGTGGTTGAATATTTGATAGTGTTTTTAAAATATCAATAATATTATCGTCTTTGTTGTAATTGAAATTAAAATCAGACTCAAGTTCGTTAAATTGTTCATTGCAATCTTCGATTGCTTTATTTAATGAAGAAGTATCATTCTCCCCAACTGGATTTAATTGTTCATTTTCAATTTTTTTAGCCGCTTCTCGGATAATTGTATTTAATTCCGGATTTCTGATTCTACTAGAGAAATCATTCGTTTTCAAATTTAAATCATTTACAGTCTCATTTTGATTAATAGTATTGGGAGCATAAAAATGAATTGTTTCACCAGTTGGAACTTCCTGGTCTCCAACCATGAATTTGCCTTCACGCTTATCAACATTAAATTTATTATCATCTCTTATTACAAAACCAATCGGTGGTTCCATATTTTCTCCTTTACTATAAATAAATTAATGTATTTGTGCTTATAAATTTATTATACAATTTTTGGAGATTAATGTGTTTTATCAAGATAAGTTAATTAATAAAAAAATTGTTTTATCTTCACAATGGTAGCTCAATATTAAAAAATGTTGAGCTACCATGAGCCTTGTTCACTTCTTCGCTGAATTATTCCTCCTCTGTGTTCTCTGTGATCTCTGTGGTAAAAAAAATCTACCACAGAGATCACAGAGAACACAGAGGAGGAATAATTGAGCGAAAGTGTCTCGTGTACAGGTGAACATAGCCCTACCGTGCTTAGCTACATAATTAAGCAGTCATTGTTCTCTTCGTCTCTTTTTAGTTTCATCAGTGCTCGGTCAGATTTCCTCATCTCTTCCAAAGTTTTCAGTTCTTCATTAAGAGATAATTCCTTAGGAAGAGTGTTTATAAAAAATGAATGCATTATATTATCTGTTACTTTCATTGCTATAAGAATTGTTTGTTACCAATCCATTCACGTTCCTGATGTTTTCGACTTTTTATAAATTGCTTTTAGCGTTTATTAATGATTTGTTCAACATAGGGACGGATGTATTGATGAAATTTCTCCACTTTTATAGTATCTTCATTAGAAAGTTGGTTATTGTTAATAAGGGGAAGCAAATTAATGTACCTTTCCAGCGTTGCATTTGAAATATTTGCTTGTGGTCGGATTAGACATAATAGAGAGTAATCTAGATGCCTATCGATGCCGTTTAAAAAACGCCGTGCTGATTGTTCGTGCCTTTGTTGCCAGTTGTTTACTGGCTGGTTGTCGGATGTTGTAATATACGGTGTTTGAATGCCTTGAATTAAGTTACTCATGAATAAATACCTTATTGGATTGGTGTTGTGAGTTAATGCGTCTGAAGCTGTTTTTACTCTTTTTGCTAATATATTCCAAGGCATTTGTTCAATCCCCCAGAGAGTAAAATAAAGTTTTACAAACATCTACTATCATTTGTATAGTAAATATTATAGAAAAGGTGATGCTTGTTTATTTGATCGTCTATTTGCGGAGGGATTATGGATAAAATTGGCGGATCGATTCAAAATTACAACAATTTTATTATTAATGGCAGTAAAGAAGAACTCCTAAATTTTGTAAATGATAAGGGATTAATTTTATCTTGAAGATCATCCAGACTTTATGGAAGAAGTAGAAATTTATCCTGGAAAAACTGTCTGGGCAGTTACAGATCTTGCGGATAAAATGAGAAAAAATGGGGCCTTAGGTTTAATACATGGCATAGGAAAGGAGGATTTAGAATTCAAAGAAACTGCAGAAATTCTTGTAAAAATTCTCAAAAATGGAGCCTTGTCATCTCAGGATCGATTTCAAAATGGTTTGTTTATAACAGGAATGTCTTCTGAAGCGGATTTAAGGTCAGGGGGTGGAGATCAAGTTTTCACACGACTAGTTACTGAAGAAACCAAAGGTTCCATGACAAACATTTATGGTATGGGTAAAATACAAATTTTATTTGATTTAGATGTTGTAAACCGTGGCGGTACGCCTATAAGGAAGATAAGTATGGCGAAAAGAATTCCAATTCAGCAGCCTATCGAACGAGAAACAATCTTATCGAGCACACCGCGCTTATAGAACCAGAGGATTCTAGTAATGAATTAATGGTTAAAAACCGTATTGCTCCAAACTTTATTTGTGGAGTCGTACTTGAACATGAGTATCAGAAAAATGAATTAATTAAAATTTTAAGAGAAAATAATTTAATTACCGTTAACGAAAAGGGCAAAGAATTTATAGTGGGTATACCGGTGGATAAATTCATTCACAAACTTGATGACCTTTACGACTCATCGATATGGGAAAAAAATCAAGATTAGGAGGTTTATATGAAATGAATATAACCGACTGTAAGATTGAGTTGAATGAACAAACGACGATACCTAAAATAATAACACTAGTCAAGGTGAAATTTTGACTCTACAATATCTTAGACGTGATCTATTTAACGAAAAATTAAAAAGTCGGATTGCAAGACGTCCTACTTTTTCTTCTGATGAAGAAGTTCAAAATTTTTATTTAAAGACAAACTTTTCTTCCTAATCTTCCTTTGGATCAAAATGGCATTATAGCATGAAAAAGTTACCCATTGGCATACAAACCTTCGAGAAGTTGATCAAAGAAGAGTTTGTCTATGTAGATAAAACTGCAACGATTTTGCGGCTAATCACAAGTGGTGATTATTACTTCTTGTCTCGACCTCGTCGTTTTTACAACGATTAAATCACAAGACGCTTACTTACGCTTTGTTTTTTTAACTGGCGTGAGTAAGTTTTCTCAAGTTTCGATTTTTTCGGGATTAAATAATCTAGATGACATTTCTCTAAACGGTCAATATGCTGAATTGTTAGGCTGCTATACTGAGAAAGAGATCTTGTGTAGTTTTTCCGACCGTTTAGCATTAATTGCTTCGCAAAATAATCAAAAGATAGAAACAATTATAGATGAAATGAGAAATTGGTATAACGGTTATCGCTTTTCTCGTACCACAGCTTCAGTTTATAATCCATTTTCTGTTTTAAAATATCTTCAAGAAGGCATATTAAGGAATTCCAATTGATTGACAATATAGTCATACGTTCAATGGTGATAATGAAGTTTGCGCTTGGAGTGAACGTCATTTTGAATTTTTCCATAAATACCTAAATATTTAAATTTTTTGTGTGTGACAATGACATTTATGATAACCAATTACCTGAGCAGAGTCAATATCAGCTAGATGATGAGGTGTGATTTCTTTTCGTAGATAGCTAAGCCGCCAATTTCGTAGAACCCTCATTCAGAAACCCCATTGATTTCTTACAGAAGTAAAAGCAGGGGTGAGTGTAGCCACGTAACCTCTAATTAGTCTAAACCAATTCGTGAAGTCGAAATAACAAAAAAGTTAGGTGGAAATTTATAAAATCTATCTTCTGGGAATAGTTTAGACTATTTAGAGGCTACGTGGCTGCACTCAACATCGGAATCATGCTTTTAACTCAATCTTTTTTTGAATCCTAGAATCAAGAGGCACCAATGGCAAGGCGCGAACTTGTTATTTAGGAGAAGCAAGCGAAGGCACAAAGACACAAAGATCATGGAAAATGAAATTTCTTATAAAGTAATAGGGGCCGCTATTGAGGTTCATCGATTGCTAGGGGGACCAGGACTTCTGGAAAGCATTTACGAGAGTGCTTTATGCCATGAGCTGACTCTCAATGGATTAAGAATAGAGAGACAAAAACATGTCCCTGTGATATACAAAGGCATAATGATTAGAGAGCCGTATATCTTGGATATACTTGTAGAGAATAAAGTGATCATCGAGGTAAAGGCCACAGAAAAAGAGCAAGACATACATAAGGCTCAGTTGTTGACATATTTACGCTTGAGCGACATCAAATTGGGTCTTTTGATTAATTTTGGAAAGAGTGCTGTCAAATTTTTCGGGCAAGAAAGTTTAGCGGAAATTGCTGCTATTGGATCAAACAATGTTTATTCTTCGTCACTCCATTCATCAAGCTTGTCTTGCACAAAATTCCAAATGGTTTTTTAAAAATTGATTATATTCGTTTAGATTACCCCAAACCAATGCCTGAAAGTCCTTTATTGCCTTTTTAAAATTGTAAATCCATGATTATTGAAGCGTCTTTCAAGAAGTACCCAGTCAGGATGAGTTGATAAAAAATCCTCTACGGCTGCCCATAAACCCTTTTTAGTTCTATTAATGCTATTGGGATATTCAGAATAGTTTCCACTGTATTCGTTATCGTCTTTGTACCCCCATGGTGGACTCGTATCATGCATGGTGATGTATTTGTTTACACTTGATGCAAACTTATTAAGCTCGTAAGTAAGATGAGCATAAGTATGCAGTGAATCAATAAAGAGCATGTCAGTATTGGGGATATCGATATGCATATCATTAGCTTCTTGAAAATGAAACGCAATCCCATTTTCATTGGCTAGTCGTCTAATTAAATAAAGTTTATCTAGTGGGGGCTTCTTCAAATCAATCCCATGATAAAATCGATTCGAAAAAGAACTTTCTGATAGCCCTTGGATGATCCCCCAAGTCGATATCATATTTCTAGTTCCAATTTCAACCACCGATGAACACTCTTTTGCTAATTTTCTAAGGACTGGGACGTGCTCATTAATGTCTGAAGGAGTTAAGGCGTGATGCTCATAAAGTTCTGAGAGTTCTTGCTGTGGATTTGAGAGGGTTTCTGAAGATTCTAAGGAGCAAATTAAAAAAGTAGAGCACAATAACCATTGTTTAAGTCGATTTTTCTTCATTGATTTTCCTGGAGTAAATTGTGGGTAATATACCAGACTCGGTCATAAAATCCAATTTTATGACCGAGCCTGGTATAAGTAGCCGAGGCTTCAAATGATCTCTAGAACATATAGCCAGCATCGAGTCGAACTTTTCCTGACGAAAGGCGAAGGAAATCGCGATGGTCATCAGAGGTCCAATAGGTGTAGCTAACAGCAGCTTCCAAATACCAATTTTCACATAGGACATAGTTAGCCCCAATGCGAGTTGTTGTACCCCAGAAAAACTTCGTGCGCTCGTAAGAATCAATGTACTGTGGGCCATTTCTACTGTTGCGTTTTCTTTCAACTCTTCCTAAGTGAACTTCAAAATTGCCGAATGCATTCCAGCAAAATGAATTATATAAGAGGTCAAATCCAAAATAAGGGCCCCACCATCCTGTTCTGTAAGAATTTGTGTTTTTGCAAAACCCATCGGCATCCTCTCCTGAATCATAGTGTGGTTTGTGCTTCGTACCGGATTCAAAAAGTCGTTCTCTATTGCGAGCTTTAAAACTTTGTCTATTGTAAGAAAACCCTACTACCGGAGCAACTTGGTATTCACTGCATCCACAATCAATAGGTAATCCGAATTTTGTATCTAGATCCCAAACAAAACTACTAGTACGTAGTTTATTGTGGGAGATCGCTCTACTAAAGCTTCCTACGGTTTTTAACCCGTTGTGATTAAAATGCTCGACTCTACGACGATGATTAAGATTTAGTTCTTCCCGTAAATTACCATCAACGACCCAACCATAATCGTAGCTTGTGTGGTTATAAATAGACTCGCCTAGTTTTGCTTTAAACTTGGTTGTAATCATGACAATTTCTACATCTCGGAAGTGGAGATTGGATTTTACGCGAGGATTAACCTCTCCTAAATCCTTTAGCTGCCAAGATAGGGAATCTTGTCGATACCCTACACCCACCTGCAAGCCATAGTCGTCAGAAAAAAGCGGGTTAGATAAGAATGTAACCATCGTAGCAAATACGAGAGTAAGATTTTTGACGAATTTTCCCATGATACCTCTTGTTGTTTGTCAATTTATATATGAAAATATATAGTATCAGCTATTTTTGTCAAACAATATCTTTTATATTAAATATTCTAGAGTCCAAAAGGATAAAGAAGGGAAATAGATACGGAATAAGCTTGTTTTGGAAAATTGTGGGCATAAAGGCGATAGGAGCCTTTTAGGGTAGCTTGAAGTCCTTCCTCAAACAAATAGCTATAGGTGGTAGTAACGTCAAGGGAACGGTGAGCAATCGGTCCATAGCCATGGAAATGTTTTTTTCGAGAAAGAGCATCACCTCCAAATCCCCAAAGTCCATTTAAAAACATGGCCAATTGTTGATTTAAAGCATATTTTTTTTCAGCACATAATTTACAGTACCCCCAAGGAGAACCTACATCGGCCACTCCCAATCCCAGTGTTCCCCAAAGACGGAAATCCCAATCCTGGTCATGTGAGAACTCTTTGCCAAGAGAAAAGTGAATCAATCCTTCAAATTTTCCATGGTGAAATGAGCTTAAATCATCCAGGGCTCGTCTGGATGCTGAAATGATTGACAATCCCGCTGTACTACTTAAAAAACTATCTCCGGGTACATCGTTTGTAATCAAATAACGGAAAGTTCCTATGCAACTATCATATCCGAAATCGCGATGAGTGTCATTGGCAAGAAGCACTTCTCCCTCGCCATACCAATCGTAATAAGCTAGGGACATGCTCCCACGTAGAAAAGTTGCATTCAGGTGTCTGTGAAAATTGCCATGGTTTGAAGCGACTTGACTAGAGTGTAAAGAGAGAATTTCGATCATTGGTTGAACTTCAAAAATATTTGGATACCAAGGGGAAAATTCTGTGGCATAGCTTAGAATAGAAAATCCAAGCAGGAAAGAAGTTATTGGAACCTTCACTAGCTTAGACCTCTAGCTGATAAGGATCTTTCTACTTCGATAGCTGCCATACATCCCGAACCTGCAGCTGTTATAGCTTGACGATAGACATGATCTTGTACATCACCCGCAGCAAACACCAGATCGATTTTAGTTTTGCATGTACCGGGTTCAACTTTGATATAGCCATTTTCTAAAAGAGGAACTTGTCCTTTTAAGAATTTAGTATTAGGTGTGTGGCCTACAGCAAAGAAGACTCCCGCAGCACAATATTTAGAGATTTCTTTTGTTTTAACATTCTGAACTGTAACGTTTCTAACGACGGTGTCACCAGTTACTTCAGTCAAAACACTATCCCATAATATTTTGATTTTAGGGTGCTCGAGGGCTCGTTTTTGCATAATTTTTGACGCACGAAACTCATTTCGGCGATGAACAATATAAACAATGCTTCCGAATTTTGTCAGGTAAGTCGCTTCTTCTATAGCAGAGTCTCCTCCACCAATCACAAAAAGAGGATGGTTTCTAAAGATGGGCATTGCTCCATCACAAACAGCGCAGGCGGTGACTCCTCTTTGCCAAAATTCTCCATCACGGGTGCCAGGGATGTCCAGCCGATTTGCGGAAGCGCCTGTGGCGATGATAATGGCATCTGTCTGGTATGAGAGGTTAGAGCTAGAGACTTTATAGGGATGGTTTTGTAAGTCCACTTCAACAACATCTTCACTGATGATTTTAGTGCCAAAGCGAGCCGCTTGCTTGCGAAAATGTTCTACCAATTCAGGTCCTGTAATTCCAAAAGGAAAGCCTGGATAATTTTCAACATCAGTTGTCGACATTAGCTGTCCACCGGCAGGCCCTGAAAAAAATCCTTCAAACAAGACAGGTTCTAAATTGGCACGGGCGGCATAAATGGCGGCGGTATATCCTGCAGGTCCAGATCCGATGATGGTTAATTTAACTTTTTTCATAATTGTTCCTCTAATGGAATTTTTTATAATAACTCTTCAAAGTGTTTTTTAGTAGCATTGCAATAGTCATAGGTCCCACACCGCCCGGGACCGGAGTAATGAAAGAGCATTTGTTTTTAACATGATCAAAGTCGACATCTCCAACAATTTTATAACCGCTCGATGATGAGGAATCGGGAATTTTATTGATTCCTACATCAATGACGATAGCTCCTTCTTTAACCATATCAGCAGTAATCAGTTTAGGTTGACCTACAGCAACGATCAAAATGTCACCGAAGGTACATAACTCCTTAATATTGGTTGATTGGCGGTGAAGAATGGTTACGGTGGCGTTTCCTCCAGCCATACTTTGCATAAGCATTGCTGCCATTGGCTTTCCGACGATATTACTTCTGCCAAAAACAATGACATGCTTTCCGGAAACCTCAATACCGCTTCTCTCAAATAATGTTTTTATGGCTAAAGGAGTGCAAGGGAAAAATCCATCGGTTTCACCACATAGCAATTTCCCGATGTTCATTGGATGAAAACCGTCGACATCCTTTTCCGGTGAAATTTTTTGCATGATTTTTCCAACATTGATATGTGGAGGCAAGGGCAACTGGACTAAAATGCCATCTACATTTGGATTTAAATTGAGTTGTTCGATTTCTTGAAGAAGTGCATTTTCAGTCATTGTATCAGGCAATTGTTTAGATAATGAAAGAATTCCAACATTTTCGCATGCCTGGATTTTACGCTTTACATAGATTTGTGAAGGAGGGTGTTTTCCTAACATAACAACAGCTAGGCAAGGTTTTCGCCCTTGAAGCATTGCTATTGAAGCTTTGAGCTCCAGTTGGATCTCCTCAGCGATTTTTTTGCCATCAATAAGATTCATTTGCGCCTTCAAGTATAGATTCAATGGCGAATTCATTCATCAAAACAGAAATTTGCTCAAATCCTTCTGCAAAAGAAGGTGCACGTCCAATACTGATATAATCAAAACCCAAGTTAGACATTTCTTCCGGATTAAATTGATTGCGTCCATCGAAAAAAGTATTTCCAGACATATGGAGGAGGAGTTTAGCATAATCCAAAACTCGGAACTGCTTCCATTCTGTCATTAATACAATGGCATGAGCATTCTCTGTTGCCTCAAATTCATCCTTACACCAATGTAGAGACTGATGTAGGCCAAGTTTCTCCTTTGCTTTATCCATAGCGGCGGGATCATACAACCGCAACGTAGCCCCTACTTCAAGGAGTTGCTCGATTAAGTCTAGTGCTGCTGATTCGCGAACATCATCCGTATCAGGCTTATAGGAAAGCCCTAACACAGCAATGATGGTATGGGTCATTCCTTGAGTTTCTGAGAAGTATCTATAAATTTTCTTCGCCATCACTGATTTTTGATGCGTGTTAACGATCGAAATCCCTTTGGTTAAAGTCATCTCATAACGGTGCTTAGCGGCCTGAGAACACAATGCTCGTACATCTTTAGGGAAACAAGATCCTCCGAAACCTGGTCCAGCATATAAAAAGCTCTTCCCTATGCGCGAATCACTGCCGATTCCTTTCCGAATTTCATTGATATCGGCACCCATTAGTTCACAAAGACCTGAGAGTTCATTCATAAAAGAAATTCGCAATGCTAGCATAGCATTTGCTGCGTATTTAGTCAGTTCCGCTGACGCAGGATCCATTACGATGAGTCGATCGTGATTCAACATAAATGGTGCATAAATATGCTTCATGATTCCAATTGCTTTTTCACTATTAGAACCGATGATCACACGATCAGGTTTCATGAAATCATGAATTGCATTTCCTTCTTTCAAAAATTCAGGATTAGAAATAACGTCAAATTCGACCTTGACGTTTCTGCGATTGAGTTGCTCATTGATGGTTTGAGTGACTAGTTGAGTTGTGCCGACGGGTACAGTGGATTTATTGACGATGATTTTATAGTCATTTAAATGTTCTGCTATTGAAGTTGCTGCTTGTTGAACATATCGAAGATCTGCATTCTCATCTTTTCCCATAGGCGTTTCTACGGCGATAAAACAGACGGAAGATTCCTCTACGGCCATTTTGTAGTCGGTTGTAAAGAATAAACGACTAGCTTTTGTGTTGCGACGAATAATTTCTTCTAAGCCGGGCTCATAGATGGGTATTTCACCTCGATTGAGTCTTTCAATTTTTTCGGCATTAATATCTATGCAGGTGACACTGAAACCCATCTCTGCAAAGCAAGCTCCGGTGACTAAACCGACATATCCAGCGCCGATAACCAATAAATGCATCGATTCCCTCTTAATTTTTTGAATTATATGTTATCAGGTTTACTTTGATTATAGGTCATTTAGTCTATTTGTTAAAGAGTTAATAGCCAGCAAAGTCGAGGAAAAATTAAACACAAAGCGAGACAGTTGCCAGCGGCACCCCCTATCGGGAAATAACAAATTTTTAAAGCGCCTTGCCATTGGTGCCTGACCTGACATTCTGACATTTGCCCTCCTGGGAGGTTACATTATTATTGTAGGCAAATGTCAGAAAATCAGGTCAGGCACCAATGGCAAGGCGCTTTAAAAATCTGTTATTTCCCGATAGGGGGTGCCGCAGGCAACTGTCTCGCTTTGCGTTTAATTTTTCCTATACTTCATACTCCCAATATCGCCTTGATATCCAAATTTAAGAAAATATCTTAGAATGAAAACGAATCAATGTCGATAATACAGCGTTCTGAATCAATAGAGCTTTAGCGTTTTGTTGCATTAAAGCCGCAGCTTCTTCACTAGTGAGTCCTTGTATATTAGCGATCGGTGTAAAATTGAAAATGGACTTACATGAAATACATAGATTGTTAACTCCCATTTCATTAATTGAACTAAGATTCGAGACGTTAACAAAAATATCTATCAACCCTCTTAGAGCTTTTTGCTGTATTGAAGGTAATTCTTCGACTAAAGCTCTTAATTCCTGAACAATCTCATCTGAAATATTATTTCTAGCATTTATAATTTTTTCTCCCAATGAAATGAATTTATCATTCAACGCATTAGATTTAAATAAATTCATTTTCATAAAAATTTGTTTCAAAGCAGAAGTTCTAATAGGTAATTCAAATTCTTTTAATGTTGTGGCATCAATATTTTGGTTTATCATTAATGTTTCTGCCAATTGTTTGTAGATATTAACATTGCCGGATATTCTAAAAATGCCTACTTTTTCATAGTCTTCTTCGAAAAAGAGGTCATTAAGAATAAAGCAGCTCTTGCAGCATTATTACTTATTTCTTCGTGATATGGCTCATCTGAAGGTAAAAGATGCTCGGCTTTAACCGATTTTGGAGGAGTTCGTTCGACGTCCGGTTTGAGTATTGCATTTGCAACGACGACGACTATAGGAATGATGACTGCAGCTGCTCCCATCAATCCTCGAAATGAGAAGAAGCTCGGGGGAGTTTCATTTTCAACTTGAACTTTTTCAACCTTCGGATTGGCATTGATAGTCGGGTTGTTTGTAATAGTGATAGTATTATCTGAATTTGAGCGAATCTGGGACTCAACAGTCTTTACAATTTCCTTTGGAGATAGTATTTCATCTTCTTTGTCAGTTGCTTCTGTTTGAGGATCTTCTAATGGATCTTCAGCTACAATCTGCGGAACATTATTACTAATAATTTTAGCTTGTTCAACTATTTGTGGGCTTTCTTCATTTGCATTGCGTTGAATCATAAAATGACGGGTAGAGACCTTGAAGATTCTAGCAAAAAGAATGGTGGCTGTAGCAACAACAATTGACCCACACAAAGGGGTCCCGATAACACAAGAAATAGCACTTCCGATCAAGGCTCCTGCAGCAACACATTTAATTGTCTCAAAACTGTTCTTAATGACATTTTGGCTATTTATCTGTGTATTTATCCAAGAAGATAAATGATTTGTACTTGAGATACTATTATTTGACATATGATTCCTTAAATTAACGGTTTTTTTACATCTTTGATGATTTATTCATCCAGTGTTGTAACATGGATGTCGATTTTAATTCAATAGCTATTCTGTAGTTACACCTCTATCTCATTTATTTCTCAGAGTGCCTTGCTCTCATTTACCCTAATATGTTACGATAAGGTAAAAGTGATAGTACAAAATTCAATAGTAAATGGTGAGGTATTTTATTATTTACGATACAGGTGTTATTTTAAAGCCCGAAAAGGAAAAGGCGATTCTAAATCGTCATCACTGGATCTTTTCCGGAGCAATTGCTCAATTGCCTTCCTTTAAAAATGGGGACATTCTCCCTGTTTACAGTCATAAAGGCCATTTCTTGGGGAATGGATATTTTAATCGACAATCAGGAATTATCGGTCGAATGTTGACTTTTGATGATATGTCCCCTTTGGTTGCTCTGGAGGAAAAGCTTCAACATGCTGTTGATTTACGGCATAATCTTTTTGATCCAACCTTGACCAATGGTTATCGTTTGGTCAATGGAGAAGGAGACTTTTTACCTGGACTAGTGATTGATTGTTATAAAGACACATTGGTCGTTCAGATTGGCACCGTCGGAATGGAAAAACTTAAAGGTTTTATTGTCGAATGGTTAGTTGAACATTTAAAACCTAGAGTTATTTTTGAAAAATCCGATAGTTCATCACGCAATGAAGAAGGTCTGAAACCGATATTAGGGTTGCTATTTGGAATAGATGTATCGCCGGTAGAAATTCTTGAAAATGGTCTTAAATTTAAGATAGATTTTACAAAAGGTCAAAAAACAGGATTTTTTTGTGATCATCGACAAATGCGGCAAGAAATAAGAAAATTGGCCTCTGGGAAATCGGTCTTAAACTGTTTTGCCTATAGTGGAGGTTTTACTGTTTATGCACTAGCCGGAGGGGCTGTCAATGTAGACTCCGTTGAACTTTCTGATGCGGCCTTAAACTATGCAAAAGAAAATATCTCTCTCAATGGCTTTGAAGTTTGTGAAGAAAGATTCCATCAACAAGATGTTTTCGAATTCTTAAGAGATAATCCTATCGACTACGAAGTGGTCATATTAGATCCACCTGCTTTCGCTAAAAAACAAAAAGATCAAATGGCTGCATGTCGTGGCTACAAAGATATCAATCGTTTAGCGCTTAAAAAAATGCCGCAAAAAAGCTGGTTATTAACTTGTTCTTGCTCATTCTATGTCGATGAACCGCTTTTTCAAAAAGTTATCTTCCAAGCTGCAGTCGAAGCCGGAAGAAATGTGCGCATTGTTGGGCGTCATCAAATCGCCCAAGATCATCCTATTAATATTTGTCATCCTGAAAGTGATTACCTTAAGAGTTTACTTTTATATGTTGAATAAGGGACTTGGAGGAAAAATGAAGAAATTAAAACCTCTAGTTTTATCTCTTACCATGGTTTCAATCCTCTTTGGAATCTATCCTTCAGCGCTCTTGGCGGACGTTTCTCCTCTTTGCTATCGACAAATCCAAGTCACATTTTTTAATTCTCAGATTGTTGTCCAAGCCCTCGGACTTCAGCGGGTCGATCAAAGTTTATGGCGCTTCATTTTGAGCGATTTACAAGGTTCAATGTGGAGGGTTCCCAGTATGGTTCAAGCTGAAGCCCAATCTATGGTACCAAACCCCTTAGATCCTCCTTTCAATAACGACGAAGCCTTTAAAATTCTTCAAAAGGTGCTTTATAGAGTCTTTTATGCGGTTATGATTAGGAATCAAAGTAAACTAGGAAACAGCAATATTAATTATTCTTCCATTCAAGGTGCCTTTAGGTATATTTGGCTTCAACAACAAGCTGTGATCGTAAATTGCTTATACCAGGCTCGGTCATTCTAAGCTTACACGAGGATCTAACAGCATATAAGTAATGTCTGCAATTAAAAATCCTAGCAAAGAGAGAAACGATCCCGCAAGTGTTGAAAACATGATCACATTATAATCTCGATTAACAACAGCCTCGTAAAAAAACTTTCCAAATCCATTGATTTCAAACAGAGTTTCCACAATCAATGATCCACCAAGTATGACTCCAAGAGAGCCTGCCAGTGAAGTTACAATTGTAATTGCAGCATTGCGTCCAACATGGTGAATAAGAATATTCGATAAAGTTGCCCCTTTGGCCCAGGCTGTACGTACATAATCTTGTCGCAATACTTCTAAAATAGCAGTTCGCGAAAGACGAGTTTGAGCAGCTAAACTTCCGTACATCACAGCGATCATAGGCAAAACTAGATGTTGAATTGTATCGTAGAGGCGTTGTAAGGATGTTTGTTTAAGATAGATGGCATCAGGGCTTGTAAATCCACTCAACGGAATGGGAATGTTGGTGAATGGAAAATTTCTGTTAAGAGCCATTTCAATTAAAAATGGGGCCACAACAAATATAGGTGCTGCATATAACAATAAAAAAATGATATTAAGCAAATGATCCGGCCATTTTTGTTGTTTTAATGCCATGATGAAGGCGAAAAATTGACACAAAAAAAACGTGATGATCATAGGAACAAAAGCTAGGGTTAAGGAGTACTTAAACCTTTTCGTGACTTCACTAATCACAGTTTTGTTGTTATCATTCCGCAAGGTTCCAAAATCCAAAGTCAATACACGGCTCATGTATTTATAAAATCGAGTTTCAAAGAAAAATATAACCATTTTTTCTTTTAAAGTAGGTTCAAATTGATAAAATTTCTTGTTTTCATCGTACCAATCTCTTGCCGAGTTTATTTTATCTTCAAGTTTCTCGGCAGAATAAGTTGGTAGCAAAAGAAACGTTTTGAGTCGTTCGCTATCCTGATTGACTTTTTTATTAAAGTGTTTTTGATCCGAAGTTAAATCAGGTCCTACAAAAATTTGTGCGCTCCCCCCTCGTACAAAAAAAGTCATGGCCATCTGTCTCACATCAAAAGGCTCTGAAGGATCACTAAAAATGGCTACAAGTTTGTCCATGATAAAACGTGCGGTATCTCCAAAAGAGATCCTTAAGGTATTATAATCTGCCACTGAAAGTGCAGAGGGGTTTTTAGTCGAAGGTTTTTGCCTCACTAACATTTGTAACTGATTCAACACCCCCTCTTTAGTCATAAAAGGCCGTATATTGAATAAAATCGGCAATGTCAGTCCATAATGCTCTCGAAAATGTAAAAAACGTTCATCGCTGCCAAAAGCAACAGCTCTATCTTCGCGACGGACTCCCCCACCCTCTTGACTAACTTCAGTGATAGTAACGGGATCTCCAGGAGCTAAATTGATGATCACAAAATTGACAAAGATAATGGCTAAAAGTGTCAGGGGCAACAAAAGTAGACGTCTACAGATATAGTGAAACATTGTATTCTTGCACGGGTCCTAAACCTGAGTTATAGCTAAAAGTTCTGGAGAGTCGAGTCCAATCTCTGCCAAAAGTTTTATATACAATCCTATTTCTTGATTAAACAACATCGTTGCTTGTTCCTCACCTACAGTGATAGCAATATTAATGGCGCAAGAGCGCAGAAGATCTTGTTGTACATCATTAATGTCGTCAGCAATTTGAAAGGCCATCCCATAATGATAGGCTATTTGTTTTATGATTGGAACTTTTCGTATGTCACCTCCACTATAAAGCCATCCTAAAACAAAAGAAATTTCAAATAGAGAAGCTGTCTTTTTCTGAGCTATTTCATAGAGGGTTTTAAAGGTCAAATTTGGAGGGTACAGGTCTAAATATTGGCCTCCGCTGGCTCCAAAGAGGCCTGTATTGTGGGATACATTTTCTACAGCAAGTTTACAAATCTGATAGGCTGATGGGGCATAGGAAAGGTTTGAATTTGCCAACAATTCAGCATTTTTAGTCAGGCATTCATATCCTGCAGAAATTAATGTATAGCTTGCTATTAAAGCTGTCGCTTCGCCAAAAACGACATGCAGAGAAGGTTGATTGCGTCTTTCATGATCATTGTCCATGCAAGGTAAGTCATCGGCAATAAGAGAAGCGGTGTGAAAATATTCAATAGCAAGTGCTGCTAAAGATAGGTCTAAAGAAGTTTTTAACGCATTTGACATCATAAAGACTAACGCAGGGCGAAAACGTTTTCCTCCATTTAACAGCGCATATTCACAAGCATCACGCAATTTAGATTTTTCTCCTAATTGTGGAATACTTTTTATGATTAGATCATCAATTTTTAATCGGTAATTTTCTAGAATTTGATTTAAAGGAGTTGTCATTTTTATTCTTTTGCCTGTTGTGTAGAAATGATAATCTCAGCATTTGATCTTAAAATACTGTTTTCAGAGGCTATTCCTCCAAAATTTGTACAAGGATAAAGACGACAGTTTTTTCCTAGCAATGTACCCGGATTAGTGACTGAATTGCACCCTAGTTGGACTCTATCACCAACGAGTGCTCCAAATTTACGTAGGCCGGTAGGATATTTATTCCCATAATGATAGACAATAATTTCAGAGCCGTCGAATTTTAAATTAGCACATTTTGCACCGGCACCTAGATTACAGTGATTTCCAAAAATGGAATCTCCCCCATAGGCATGATGTGCAAGATGAGCGTGATTTAAAAGAATGACATTTTTGAGTTCTGTACTGTTTCCAATGACACATCCATGACCGGTGATTACGTTTTTCCGAATATAAGCACCATGTCGTAAGGTACAATTTTTTCCAATAATGCAAGGACCTTCAATGTAGGCTCCAGGTTCTACTACGGTTCCTTCTGCAATAAAAATGGTGTCCGGATTGACTAGGATCGATCCAGGATATGATTTGGGGTTAGGAGTTTTATTTTTTGTTAGAAAATTTTCAATGTAGCTTTCAATCTTAGCAAGTGCATTCCAGGGATACTCGCAATCTTCAAAAAGAGTGTGATGTTCATAATCGTCTAAATCAATATATGAATTTATCTCTAGAATTTTCATGAATGGAGACCTTTCGTTGATTTTTTGAACTCGAGCTTATCATAGGCCCTTAGGATGTTTTTTGAGAACAGCTATTTGTAGAAATCCACTATTTATTGTACTTATTGGGCTTTTACATTTTCACGCAGTGGTTTAGACCACTTGGAGGCTACGTGGCTACACTCAACATTCGAATCCATACGCATCAGGTTTCAAGATAAGGAGATAAAATTTTAATTTTCTTATTCCTTATCCTGATCAGATTTATAGGGATGTATTTGCATAGAAAGAATGAGAAGAAATTGGTATCATGGGAAGCGATCCTTTGTGTTAAAAGTTACCCAATTGGTAAACAAATGCATCGTTTTGATGAAAAAGCTTTAAAAGAATGGTTTCACGAACAAAAGCGATCTCTCCCTTGGCGTGATAATCCTTCTCCTTATGCAGTGTGGGTTTCTGAAGTGATGCTTCAGCAAACGCAAGTTTCGGTAGTCATTCCCTATTTTCAACGTTGGATGCAACTTTTCCCTACAATTGAAGCTTTGGCTTCTGCGCCTTTAGAGGACGTGATCAAAGCATGGGAAGGATTAGGGTACTATTCAAGAGCTCGCAATTTGCATGCCGGAGCAGCCATGGTGGTCAAAGATTATGGAGGTCAGTTGCCTAAAGAAGCTTCGCAACTTGGTAAAGTTAAGGGGATAGGCCCTTACACAGTTGGAGCCATTTTAGGTTTTGCTTTTCATCAAAAAGCAGCGGCTGTAGATGGAAATGTGATCCGAGTTTTCACACGTTATTTCTTTATCGAAGAGGATTTATCTCAACCCCAAACTTTAAAAAAAATTTGGCAAATTGCTGAAGAAATCCTTCCGGAAGAAGAACCATGGGTTTTAACTGAAGGTTTAATCGAGCTTGGTGCTACGGTTTGTACTAAAAAACCTAAATGTAATATTTGTCCGCTTAGAAATTCATGTCAAGGGTATATCTTAGGGGGTGTTGAAGATCTCCCCTATAAATCAAAAAAAATAAAAGCAGAAAAGCTCTATCGATCTGTAGCCGTTGTTAGAAACTCAAAGGATGAGTTGCTTGTCAAGTGTGTCCAAACAGGTAAAGTGATGTCGGGATTGCACGAATTTCCATATTTTGAGGTTTCTTCTGAAGGCGTAGCGCCAGAACTATTAAAAGATCAAATTGAAGATAAATTCGGACTTAAAGTGATTTGGAAAGGTATTTTTCCAAATATTCAACATAGCTTTACACGCTATCAAGTCAGTTTATTTTCCCATCACTTTTATTGTGAAAATAGTTTAGAAAATAGCAACGATATTTTTGGCTATCAATGGATGCCTTTATCGAAGCTAGAAAAAGTGGCCTTTTCTTCGGGCCATCGCAGGCTTTATGAAGTCGTAAAGCAATCGACGAGTGTTGGGACTAATAAAGTGTCTAGTGAGTTTTCATCTTGAAAGAGATGTGTAAGATCTTCGATGTGGGAGGAAGTAAATCGATTCTGGAGATTGGCTTTGAATTTTTTAAAAAGAAGGGGTGTTCCTTCTGTTCGCCTTCTACGATGGCCGAGGGGATATTCAATTGTAATTGATTCTTTAGGACGATTGCTTTTGAAATGAATTTCTAATGTTGTTGCAATAGAGCGTTTGTCAGGATGGAGATAATCCGCAGAAAAATGGGGATTTTCAAAAGTGTGCATTTTATGACGCAATCGATCAATTCTAGGATCAGAAGCAAATTCATCTTCGTAGTGGTCTGCATGGAGTTGACCTTCTAATAAGCCAATAGCGACCATATATTGTAAACAATGGTCTCGATCAGCAGGATTATTTAAAGGCCCCGTTTTATCGATAATGCGCATGGCTGAATCATGTGTGTGTATGTCAATTGAGTGTATATCGTCATAGTTTTCTTTGATTTTATCATGTAGTCCAATTGCACATTCTACAGCTGTTTGAGCATGAAATTCTGCCGGAAAAGCAATTTTAAAAAGGATATTTTCCATCACGTATGAACCTAGGGGTCTTTGCAGTGTAAATGGTTCACCCTTGAAGAGAACGTCGTATAATCCCCAACGGGGAGCTGTCAGAGCCGTCTTATAACCCATTTCTCCTTGTAAGGTCATCCAGGCTAGTTGCACTCCGCGACTGGTCGCATCTCCGGCCGCCCATGATTTTCGAGAACCCGTATTCGGTGCATGTCGATATGTGCGCAAGGGTCCCATGTCGATCCATGCATTGGAAAGGGCATCAATCACTTGCTGCCTTGATCCTCCTAATAAAACTGTTGCAATGGCAGCGGTGGCAACTTTGACTAAGATGACATGGTCGAAGCCGATACGATTAAAACTATTTGATAAAGCTAAGATTCCTTGAATTTCATGGGCTTTGATCATAGCCAATAAAAGATCGCGGATGGTAAAAGCTTGTCTTCCTTCGCTTAATCGTTCGCGACTTAAATAATCCATCAGAGGTAAAATGCCTCCGATATTATCTGAGGGATGCCCCCATTCTGCTGCCAGCCACGTGTCGTTGTAATCTAGCCAACGAATCATGCTTCCTAAATTAAACGCTCCGCGAATAGGATCCAGAATATAATCAGTACCGGGAATACGACATCCATTAGGAACAATAGTGCCAGGAACAATGGGCCCTAGAAGTTTTGTACAAGCTGGATAATTTAAAGCTGCTATTGCACATCCCAAAGTGTCTGCCAGGCAAATTCTGGCGGTTACCAGAGCCTCATTGGAGGGTAATGTGAAGTTGCAGGCATATTCTGCAATGATTTCGTTAATTGTATCCATAAATTCAAAGTAACAAAGTCATCAAATATATTCAATTGAAGCGTGTTGACTTCGCAAGAGATGTCTATGAAAATCTTATTATTTAATCCTCCTAGCTGCATTCTGAAGGTTATTTTAAAAAAAATGAAAAAAAAGTGAGATGCGAGTGTTGACATTAAATGTGCAAACATGCAATATAAAGGTATAAAGAATGCATCGACTGGTGCAATCCTTGAATAGCGGAAAGCAGTGCGGAAGAAATTGTAAATGGTGTAGTAGATGTTTAAACAACAAGTGTTTCACCGGCGAGCTTGAAACGGTTGTTAATAATAAAGCTGTAATAATAATAAGTATTAATAATAATTAAGGTTTACAATTCCCGCAGTGCGATTCCGCCAAAATAATTTAATAATAAAAATAAAGATTAATTCTAAATAATATATTAATAATAAATTTTCATAAGATGAGAGGGCTTGACTTGTTCAAGCCCTTGCCATTTCTAGACCATTTGACAATCAACTTGCAAGATTACGCTTGACTTTATTGATCAATACTTCTAAACTAAGAATAGTTTTAAAAAAGTTGTCTAAACAAAGGAGTAATAAATGAATTGTCTTCCAAGCTTACTAAATATCTATACGAATTATCTTGCAGGCGAAGTATTATCTGCTAAACTGCTTATTTTTAGTAGTGATTGTAAATTAGATAAAGATTCAATAAAACAAACATTTAGATCTAAAATTTTTGAAAATGATAAAAATGTTCTAGCAAAAAAAGTTATATTGTTTTCAGCTTGTACGCTTCCTCGTGAAGTCCTCTCCCAAATTACCTTTGATCTTGAACTTGTTAATTTCCATATGCATCTGAATAATCTACTCCAATGGCGTCCATTTTCTGAATTAATGCTCATCAAAGAAATGGAGGCTAAACACTCTAATGAAAAGAATGAAGACGAAAAATCCCTTTTGGAAGAACAAATACAACAAAAAAAAGACGAATTTGAATACGA
Source organism: uncultured Parachlamydiaceae bacterium (assembly GCA_963752155.1). Classification (GTDB taxonomy): domain Bacteria; phylum Chlamydiota; class Chlamydiia; order Chlamydiales; family Parachlamydiaceae; genus JACCRY01. The sequence goes on from CAVVXH010000004.1 coordinate 127,423, forward strand.
TTGTGCTACTGACACCTCAAAAGCAATATGTGATTTAGCCTCTGCACATATACAAAATCAACCGATGAACTTTAGCGATTTTAATGTGATTAATGATGGCAATTTAGATGAAAATAAGCTATTTAATTTAATTCGTATAGCTCTAAAAAACAAAGAAATTCAAATTTTTAAAGGAATTAGATTGTTATCAACATGCAATTTTCTACCCAAAGAGCTCATACAAAGAATCGCTTGCAAAATAAAAGAAATCATTTTCTTTCAAACTAAAGAAGGCCTTTTAAATTTCGAAGTAACTATTGTAGATGAGAGTAGTCATACTATAACATTTAAACCCTTTTCAGATTTGCTGGATCTTTTAAAAATTCGCAAACAAATGAGCATTGAAACAAGTGAAAGTGAAAAGGTAAATTTATCACTACAGCTTCGAGCCCCATCCAAACGAATTACAAAATTATATTTGCAACACTATTTGCAACACTTAGATCCATCTGCCGAGCCGCTATAAATTCTGAAAAGATCAAATATATAGTCCCTTAAAGGCTTGCTGAGGGCCTCGCCCTTGGTTAGAATATGTTTAAAATTTCTCACAAAGCTACTTTAATTGGCACACTTCATCAATGAAGATAGAACTCTCTCTTGATATCAATTTCAGAAACGTATAGTATACACTAAAATACAGGAGTAGACTATGCAACAACCATGGGAGAAAAGAAAATTTTTAAGTTTGGCTGAGGAAGCTGCGAATAATATCGAACGTACAGGATGGGTAGCTCATAATCAGCTAGAACAGTTTATGAAGCCTTATCCCATCACTCCTCAGCAACTTAATGTTCTTAGTATATTGATCATTGCAAAGGGGTCACTCCCTACGTTAGAAATTGGAAGGCGAATGATTCAAAAGTTGCCTGATATTTCACGGCTCATAGACCGTTTGGAAAAACTTGGATATGTTTACAGACAAAGATCTGTTGAAGATAGACGCATTGTGACCATCCATATTACTCCTGCAGGAATTGAGTTAGCTGATAGCATTTTTAAGCCAATGAGCGAAGCTAGTAAGAAGTACTTAAAGCATATGAGTGACAGTGAATTGACCCAATTAATTGCCTTATTAGAAAAAGTACGTCAAGGTGAGTCGGAAAATCAATAGTTAAGAAAAATTTTTTAATGGAGCAAGGTAGAGAAGTCGATTATTTGAGTAAAATATGAACTTTCGATTAACACATATGTGACCCCATTGACATGAATAAGAACTGGCCAACATGAAAATCCACGTGGCAAACTTATTAATAGATCTCCCCAGTCTTCCATTTGCCTATTCGGTAGTCCAAATGATCTGCTCATTTGTTTAGAAAATTCATTTCGTTGATCTTGTGCAGAGGTTTTTAAAGTGGGCGGTGAACCAGAAAAGCGCACAAATTTATATTTTTTGGCAAATTCTTCGATCAGGCGACTTTTACCAATTCGGCGCCTCCCATAGACCACAGCCAAGCTGGAGCTTTTTTTTCTTACTAAATTTTCAAGGCTTTTTAATTGGTCTTCACGCCAATGAACGGCGATTTTTTTTTCATGTAAATCCTCACCTCTAGATATCTGCAATTGTATGCTTTTAGCTTTGAAAAATCAATAGATTTGAATTCTACAGATTGACATTTGCATATATATAGCTGTGGAAATCAAAAATGGCAATAAAATGAATAAAAAGATATTTTATTCAATCTTATTGCCTTCATTGGCTTAGATTAGATTAAGTGCACTGCAAAATTTTGCAGCAGGCAACTTAAGGCGCCAATGGGAGACTCAAACAAGGCTATTAGTGACTGTTCGTAGGAGGGAGATGACCTCCTCCGCCTTGGCCAGCACCAGTACGAATGCCACCTTGAGCTTTTTTCAATTCTTCTTGAGTCGCAGGTTTTTTTTTGGCACCTTTATCTTGTTTTTTAGCCATAATGAACACTCATTAGTATAATTATTATTAATAATTATCACATCACTTTTAAAAGTGATTTGTAAACCATTTAACTAAATGGTTAACAGTTTGATCCAAAAATTAGAGTAAAAATTGGATCGGTAAAGAGGTTATTGTAATAATCAATTGAAATTTCATCTGGAATTTTGATACCTAAAGAAGTGGAATTACAATACCCCTCAATTCTTAGTATATAATGAATGAGCCTCTGTGTCAACTTATTTTTATTTAATTTCATCTTTCTCCGTTTTGAATCAGATTAGATTGACAGAATTAAAAATAAGTTATAATCTTAAATTAGACGGTAGAAAAAACCAGGTGATATTCAATTTTTTTTTAGGAGGCTCTCATGAAAGCAAGTAAAGTTTTATTCCCATTTATTATAAGCATTTTTACAGTAGGAATATTTTCTGCTGAGTTATCTGCAGTGGAATTGTTAGCGCCTCCAGCCCCTAATCAATCACAATCACAAAATGTTCCTCTGACTCCTGAAATGGAAAAGCAACAAAGGGATATTGATACCAGCGCAAAATATGCTCAACAGTGGTTTCTTGTTGTTGATAAAGGAGATTATGGGACGAGTTATGACATGGCTACCCGAGCGCTACAAGGCACTGTTAGCCGCAATGAATGGATTCAATATCTCAATACGATGAAAGGATCTCATGGACAAGTTGTTAGAAGGCAGGTTGTCGACATCCGTACTGCCAAAGATCCTAGTGGAGCTCCGGCAGGAGACTATATGGTTTTTGTGACTCAAGTTAATTTCGCTAGTGGCCAAAAAGGGACAGAAATTATCACTCTTCAAGAAGATAACAACGTTTGGAGAGTCTATAGCTATACACTTTCAGCACAATAGGCTTATATATATAGATCTTTCCCATACGTGACGTACGTCACGTATGGGTTTGAGTCATGCATCTTTAATTAAACCGACTTCTTCTGGTTCTTCAAATTTCTTACTATAACGTAGAAAAGTAAAGTGTCCCATCAAGCAAATAATCCCACCCATTAGAATGACAGCCTGTGATCCAAGTTGATAGGAGATAATTGCTCCAAGCATTGGGATAACGCAAGCTCGTACTCCCACAGTCAAAACGTTTGTATTGCTATATCCTGAACTATCTGAATTTTTGGAAAAAATGGGCCCGGAGAGATTCCACGCCAATGAACTTCCTCCTTCCATGACCCCATAACAGAAATAGGCTAGATATAGCCATAGGATATTTAATTGGGCAGATAGCAAGAAAGCAGAATAAAGGCAGACCCAAAATGGTGGCCAGCTAGCGAAACGAAAAATATTTACTCGATTCAATTGTTGTGTCCATAAAGGAGTAGAAAGAAGGAATCCTACTGCTTTTAAAGAAGCAAGTGCAAAGGACATTTCAGTGTAGGAAAGTTGTAAAATGTCTACAAAAAAATGTGGGAGGGCAGGTTGCGCAATCATCGTTCCGGCTCCTCCTAACATGAATCCCCATTGAAATTTTAAGAAATCTCTATTACTTCGTAAAATTGACCATGCTTTTTTCCAAGGTGCGATCACTTGATCAATCAATGGAGTAGAAGGCGGAGGAGAGGTGGAAATGGGACTAGGCTCATCAGTAGTCGTAGGTATAGGGATTTTCATGCTGATGAAAACAGCTGTTAAAGAGATGAATGCGCCTAGGGGAAATAACCAGCGCCAGGCTTGGAAGTAACCGTCGAGTGACCATCCGATGATAAAGGGAGCAATGATATTGCCGCAATATCCAATCATAGAGCCTTTTGCAAATGTTTTTCCTAACATGGGTTGTGGTAAATTCAATTTTAAAATTTCCATCCAAGCGGGTACAACGCCACGCGCTAAAAGCATATATAGAGCAAAAGTTGCTATAAAAAACCAGACATTGTCGATAAATGGGAAAAAAAAGAAAGGAATTAAGCTTAAAATGCGCGCCCAGATAACGTTTGAGAGTAAACGGTCACGCCTATCGTTAATGGCGGAAGCCCAGTAAGGAGAGATGAGGGACACGAGGGGTTTGAGAGCGACAAGGGCAGTGATCTGAATTGGAGTAGCATGTAAGTCTTTATAAAGGATAAATGGAAATAAGTTATAAATTGCCCAAATTGGAGTGCTTAAAACATGGATCCATAGGTAGGCAATGTGTGTTTTGTTTGCGGCTGAATAATTAGTTGTAGGTAATTTACCCATTTATTACATTTCCTCCGGAAAAACTTATTCTAACAGATTTATCTAATAAATGACATAGCCTTCGCTGATCAATCCTGTGTATTTTTTATTCGCTAAAAAAAATGAATATGGTATGAGGTTAGCAAGAAGATTTTTACCACCTTTTTTATGGTACCATCCTTGAACCCATTTTTAATTGCACATAGAATTTTTTCTCTTTGCATAATATTCTTTGTCATCTCCTTGGTCGCATCTGGATGTAGCTCCGTCCAGTATGCCTATCCCATAGATGTTCCTGCAGAAGCCCTCGAAAATGCCATTCAGGAGGCTCAAGATGATTTAATTTTTGAAACCTCCGAAAAGGAATATATTCCGGAAGAATGGTGGCTTCTCTTTAAAGACGATCAACTCAATCAAATTATTCAAGCAAGCTTTTCAAGAAATCCTACTTTGCAATCTGCACGGATGCAAATTTTAAGTGCTCACTTTATGGCTAATAACATTCGCTCTGCACTTTATCCTTACCTAGGGTTTGGAGCGGACGTCTCGCGGCAGAAACTTAGTAAAACAGGAGTGATCCCTTTTGATACTGGACCTACAGATTCAGGCACGCCGGTGATTAATGTTCCGGTTACACCCGGTAAACAAAGCGGAATCCCGGAATATTTCACATTGTACGAAACAGAGCTTAATTTTAGATATAATTTCGATTTCTGGGATAAGAATCGAAATGCATTTCGAGCAGCTTTAGGGCAGGTGCAAGCAAATATTGCAGAAGAAGCTCAGGCTAGGTTACAGCTAGGTATTTCCATTGCTGAAGTCTATTATGAGCTCCAAACAAATTATCGACGTCGTGAGATCGCAAAGTCTATTGTTGCCAATCGTCAAAACTATTTAGATCTAGTACAAAAAAGAGTCAAAGCAAATCTTGATAATCAAATTGCTATTCAGGTTATTCAATCTGATTTAATCGATACTCAAGACAGTCTTCTGCAAATTGAAGCTCAAATTGCCGTAAACGAACATCAACTTTTAGCTTATATGGCAGGTAATTTTGATGAACAAATTCAACAAATTGATATAATTCAACATCCTTTGCCGAAAATTCCTTTGCCTCGAGATCTTCCTCTGCACTTAATTGCAAAGAGACCCGATATTACTGCACAGCTTTGGTTAATTGAATCTGCTGGGCGTCAGATAGAGGTGGCAAAAGCTGGATTCTATCCTGATTTTAACTTGACAGCATTATTTGGATTTCAAACAATACACCTCGCCAAGCTTTTTGAATGGTCTAGTGTATATTATAATATAGATCCGGCTGTAACCTTGCCTATTTTTGATGGAGGCAAATTGGTAGCTAATTTACGCTCAAGCGAGGTAAACTATGCTTCGGCTATTGTTCAATATAATAATTTGGTGATTAATGCTACCAAAGAGGTTTTAGATGGCTTAACATTAGTTCTAAGTGGTTACAAGCGTTATCAAGAATATGAGCGCAAATTTAAAGAACAGAGTGAATTGTATCGTTTGACAAAGTTGCGGATATCGCATAGTTTAGACAATGAATTAAATGGACTTGTGAGTGAAGAAAATGTGCTGATTAGCCAAGACCAAGAAGCGTTGGCATTAGAAAGAACAATCAAAGCCATTTTGAGTTTAATTAAATCGATTGGTGGAGGTTATGAAAATTGCGAAGTGTAAAGAATGACATTTTCTGAAAAAGAACCTTTAAAGACATCTCAAGAATCTAAGATTGCATATGCATCTCACAAGGAAGCTAGCAAACCTGATGAACCCACTGCAGTACCTGCACAGCCGGATGCATCCCCTGGGTCTAAAACCTCTCAAGATGCTCCTTCAGCCAAGAATTATAAGCGAAATAAAATGTTGTGGTGGCTTACGTTTGTGCTTGGGATTATTGGATTAGGATGGTTTCTTCTTTGGTATTTTTATTTGCAACATTTTGTGAGTACGGATGATGCTTACGCCAATGGGAGCCTCGTCAATATTACGCCTGCAGTTTCGGGCTCGGTGACTGCTTTCTATGCCGATGACACTGATCTGGTGCTTGAAGGGCAGGTGCTAGTGGAAATGGATCCGATTCCTTATCAAGTGGCTTATGAAAAAGCTCTTGCCAGCCTTGCAAGCGAGGTCTTACAAGTTAGGCAGCTGAGGGATGATGTGCTCTCTTCCACTGCTAACGTGGCTGTTAGAAAAGCTATGTTATCTAAAGCGCAGTTTGACCATAATAATCGAGCTCAATTGGTTGGATCTAAAGCTGTTTCTCAAGAGGATTTTATACATTCTCGTGATGATCTCACAATTGCAGAAAATCAACTCAAGCAAGCTGAGTATCAACTTATGGTCGCCCAAGATCTTTTAGGAAACACTCCAATAGAATCACATCCTCTTCTTGAAGAGAGAAAATCGACTGTTAGAGATGCGTATTATAATTTGAGGCACTGTACCATCTATGCTCCTACAACAGGCTATATCGCCAAACGGGTTGTCAATGTAGGTCAGTCGGTTCAACGTACTTCTAATTTAATGGCAATTATACCGAAGGATTATGTTTGGGCTGAGGCCAACTATAAGGAAACAGAGCTTACTTATATGCGTGTGGGTCAACCTGCTAAGGTCTGGTTTGACATCTATGGTTCTAGTGTCGTTTATGAAGGGAAAGTTCTTGGAATTGGTTCTGGGTCAGGGAGTGTCTTTTCACTGATTCCTCCTCAGAATGCTACTGGGAACTGGATTAAAATTGTGCAACGAATTCCAGTTAGGGTCAGCCTTGATCCGGAAGTTGTTAAAAAGTATCCGGTTAGATTGGGAATTTCTGCCGAAGTGACAGTCGATGTGACAGATCAAAATTTGCCAATGCTTACTCAAGTTCCTCCGAAGGAACCAGTGGCAACTACGAAGGTCTTTGATATTCAATTTGATGAAGTCAATGCGTTGATCGATCAGATCGTCGAGGCAAATTTAAAGCAAGAAAAGACTCAATCAGTGTCTCAGACCAAAGGCAAAGAGTAAGTTCTGATGGAGTACTATCAAGGAAGCCGTCTCCTACTTCTAAATTTTGCTTTGGGACTTGGCACGTTCATTCAAATTTTAGATTCTTCCATCGCTAACGTTGCCATTCCTTACATTGCGGGCAATCTCAGCGTCAGCACTGACGAAGGAACGTGGGTGATCACAACCTTTGCGGCGAGTAATGCAATAGTGCTTCCTCTCACTGGATGGCTCTCCGCCTATTTTGGACGGATTCGATTATTTGTGTGGTCTGTGTTGTTGTTTTCTCTTGTTTCGCTTTGTTGTGGATTTTCAACCTCTCTAACGATGTTGCTCATTTTTCGGGTTCTTCAAGGGGCTGTAGCAGGATCTTTAATTCCCCTTTCCCAAAGTATTCTTATTGCGAGTAATCCTCCGGATAAGGTCGGATCAGCCTTAGGATTTTGGAGCATGATTGTGATTGTAGCACCTGTTTTGGGGCCCATCATCGGAGGATATCTAACCGAGGTCTATTCTTGGCCATGGATATTTTATATCAATGTCCCCATAGGTATTTTTTCGGCCTCAATCACCTGGTTTTTTTTAAAAGATCAAGAAAGCAAAATCGTTCGTACACCGATCGATTGGGTAGGTTTATTTCTATTATCGGTGGGGGTCGCCTGCATGCAGGTGATGTTGGATAAGGGCAAAGATTTGGATTGGTTTGATTCGAACGCGATCCGAGCATTGACGATTATTTCCATTGTTTCGTTGCTCTATTTTATTATCTGGAATCATTTCCAAAAGTATCGGATTGTAGACTTTAGTTTCTTTAGAGTGCGCAACTTTGCTATTGGAACTATAGCCATTACCGTAGGATACCTCCTTTATTTCACAAGTACCGTGACGACACCGTTGTGGCTGCAAACAGAACAAAATTATACAGCCTATTGGGCCGGAGTTGCGGTTGCCCCGGTGGGTATCGTGTCAGTCATAGCCTCTTCGCTGGTGGGTAAGCACATGGGACGTATTGACCTAAGATATCTTACAGCCTTAAGTTTTTTCTTTTTTGCCCTTAGTTTTTTCTATCAATCTACTTTTACAACAGATGTTAGCCTGAATAAAATCATGTTGGCCCGATTTTATCAAGGATTTGGAATTGTCATTTTTTTTCTTCCTCTAGTGCAGATCTCATTCAGTGAAATCCCTGCAGATAGACTCCCAAGTGCTGCTGGGGTGTTTCATTTTATTCGAATATTGGTAGGAAGTGGCTTTGGTACATCACTTGCCATTGAAATTTGGACACATTTAGAAATTTTTCACCATGGCCGCCTTGCTGAAACGATTACTAGTTACAGTACGCCGGTTACTGAGCTGTATGAAAGTTTAAGTAATTTTGATTCAAAATTCACTGAGGATATAGTCACTCGCCTCATCGATAGGCTGGTAGAACAACAAGCTTTTATGTTGTCAACAAATGATATCTTGTGGTTAGCCGCTTGGCTTTTTATTGCCATGATCCCCATGATGTTTCTGTGCAAACCTGTAATAACATCTAAAAAGAAAGTGAATGTAAGCGCAGAATGAAATGAGGAATGAAAAGAATTTTGTTTCAAAAAAAAGCTAGAAAAATTATATTCCATCCGAAAAGTCAACGTATATGAGGCCAAAATCTATGATCGCGTCTGGTATAGCTTTCGCGAAGGCTCTATACATCCTAATTCTAGAGGAATTTAATGAAACTGATAACAAGATTATTGATTCTAGCAGCTTTTTCGGGCTCTATTTTCATCTCTCCAACTAAGCTCGATGCATACGGCTATCAACCCGATAGTGAAGGATATGCTTATACAGATTCTGTAACGTCAGTATCATCTTCGATGCTGATGCCGATTGCTGTTGTAAGCTTTGTCATCATACTAGGAGTTGTTCTCTATACGGGTCATCGAGGAAGCGATCATACGCATCGCAAGGACGAACAACATCATTCTGGACATTGTGGGCATTGACATGTTAAATAGAAATTTGTTTCATTGCTCTTTTTTCTTTACAGTATTCTCTACTGTAATTGGACTAGGGCCCATTATGTTAGCAGAGAATCCTTCAATTGTTGTTTCTGAAGAAACAACAATGAAGCCATCCTCTGCAAACGATCATCAGAAAGCCTCAGCTTCTGAACTTCCTAGTCCGGATTTAAAGACTCCGGGCGCAGTTTACTTTATTCCCCCTTCGGGCTGGCAACTTGCTCAATCGGAGAAAGTGAATCCGAATGTCCAACTTTTAGTTGTTGGTAAAGGAAATGGAGCCCTGCCACCTTCTATAAATCTCACCGCAGAACCTTACAAGGGAACGCTAAAAGATTATCTAAAGCTGGTGAAATCGATTAATGATTCCAAGGGGAATGTCTGGAAGGATATAGGGAAGATTAAAACAGATGCCGGCGAAGGCAGTTTATCACAAGTCGACACCAAAATACGTGGAGAGGATGTTCGCATGATGCATATGATCCTCGCTAAAAATGGAGTCGTATATATTCTGACAGCCGCTGCAATGAAAGAAGAATTTCCTTCTTTTTATAAACAATTTTTTGATGCAATGAGCTCTTTTCATATCAACGAGGAATAAAAACATATCCAAGTGTATGTGTGGGATGATTTTAATGAATCCCTATAAAAGAAATTGCGCAAAAAGTTGTAATATGCAATAAAAGTCTTAAATGTTAGACAATCGAGTTTTCATCTATAAGGAGTACGCTCATGAGTAAAATTAAAAAAATGGTTGCTTCCGCGATATTAGCAGTGATGGCTCTAGGGTCATCTGTAAGCCCTATCCATGCTGATAATGGTGCACCCGAAAATTGTTATGTGACTGATGTTGGTGGCTGGGGGTATGAATGTTCCCAAGACTGCCCTTCCTTGGTGCCCTATATCGTATTGGGAACGGTAGTTATCGCAGCTATTATTGTAATTGCTGTTCGTCATAACCATGGTCACAATAATCATGGCCATTGCCATTGATAGACGGATAAGAATGTTCAATAGCTCTGTCAAAGTCATGAGTTCAATGAGTAAAAGAAGAGTCTTAGAGGCCCTTCTTTTGCTCGTAAGTAGCTCTTGCTCAGGACCTTTAGGTCTATGGCAATCGCAAAGTTGTGCAGGCTCTGCCCCTGAATTCAGCTCTGAAAGAATTTTTTTGTGTCCTGCAAATGAATTTTCTGGGTTAGAGCTGGAATTTGTACGCACGTTGGATGGTCTTAGACTCTTCCTGAATGTCTATGGTCTTCAGATCCCTTCGGAGCAGCCAGAAGGATCAACTTCTCGCGTCTTTATTTCTTTTAAAGATCATTCTTATTGTTTTTCTGCTATTCGTTTTAGTGGCGGTCAACGATTGCTTATTCCGGCACATGTGTTGGATGAAATCGTCGAATATCTTCAGGAAGACCAATCTGTGTTTATTCAAGTAGACCGTTATCAAGCAGATATTTATCCAGGTAAATTCCTTCCTCTCTTCACTAGAATGGTTTCCAAACCTTTCTAATAAGATTTTCATTCAGCAGTTCCCGCTAAAAATAAAGAAAGGCTGAGCGAGGGCTGTCAGCAGGTTCAGTTTGCGACAAATTCGTAGCCTTAGCTACGGATGAGGAGCAAAATGAACCTGCTGGCAGTCCGCAGCCAGCCAGTCTTTAATTTTTAGCGGGAATTGCTGATTTTCATTCTATCTCATTTCATTAATTCTCTGCAAAGTGTACAATGAATGATGTAAATTTGTTTAAAATCTTCTAGTTAGGAGTTTACATTATGTTGTTTCGATATACTAATTATTCTATTGTTTCTTTGTTTTCAATGGTCTCCCTATTTTTTGGGAACATGCATGCGCAGGAGCAACGTCAACCGATTGGACAAAGAATGGTTCAACCTCTTCAGTCTAATGGAACAAGACAACCGGTTGCTGAAAGAGGGGATATAAGTGGAAGAAGTGTTGTTGTTGCTCGACCAGAACAGTCAACGCAGATTGAACAAACATCGTCTGAAGTTGTCGTGCCAGTCAAAAATAAGCAGCACAAAAAGGATAAATCCAAGAAAAAAAAGGAAAAGAACAAGGCTATCGTTGTTGTGCAGCCTGAACAACAGCAAAAGGTGGTTGTAGATACCCCAACAGTAACTCCAAAGAAAAAGGAACATCATAAAAAAGATAAACGTCGACAAACTTTGGGTGATAGAGTCAATACGACTGCAATCGTGAATACTCCTCCTTCTCAAATGCTATCAAGACCAGAAATTGGGCAACGGACTCCTGTAGTAAGACCTCAAGTTGTTACTTCAAATCATGTCGTAGTACCCGTAGAAAGTCATTCCCGTCAGGTTATTGGACAGCGGTCTACGCCTATTCAAAGATCTCCTGTTGCTATGGAAATGCATCGGCCTGCACCTTCAAACTCAGCAGTTGTTGTTCCAACTCCAACATCGACATTCGTCTCGGTGCCTACTCCGATACAACGCGTTGAACATCCGCATACCATTACGGGCTTTGCGGAGGCTCCAGTGGTTGTCGCTCAACCTCAAAGGCCGGTCATTGTCCCTAGGCCTTTACCTCAAGTGATTGTCATCGATCGAGGTTCTGCGCTGTATCCTACTGCAGCGTTGACACCTTATTTCATTTCGAGGCGGGGAGACCAGATTCAACTCAATAATGGTTCCAGTTGGGCTGTTCGCTATCGTGATCAGCGTGCTGTACGTCATTGGAATTACGAGGATATTATTGTCATTCAAACCGGGGGATTTTTCAATTGGTCGACGTACAAACTTGTCAATTATACACGTGGAACATCCATCGATGTGGAGCTCATTAATCCACAGAGTCGCGGGATGCTTTCGCATTGGATCACGGAGATTAACCCCATTGAAGGTTATCTGAGATTACAAGATGGCTCGATTTGGAAAATGAGTGCTCATGAATTGCTGAACTGGCAAGTGGATGACGACGTGATTATAGGGATCAACAAAAACTGGTTCACGAATGATTCGTCGTATGTTTTGATCAATCCTCGAGTTAAAAATCGGTTGGTTGCAGTCTTTAGTATTAACTTGTGAGGCAAGTTTTTTTTCTTACGCTAGGATAGCCCTAACACAACATTATTTTTTTTAACGCAAAGAAGCAAGCGAAGGCGCAAAGAAAACGTTGTATCGTTTTCTTTGCGCCTTCGCTTGCTTCTCCTAAATAACAAGTTCGCGCCTTGCCATTGGTGCCTGACCTGATATTCTGACATTTGCCTACAATGATAACGTAACCTCCCAGGAGGGCAAATGTCAGAATGTCAGGTCTGGAACCAAGGCTGGAACGTTACCTCCAAGATTTACGCAACTGAAAAAAGCGTCGTTTTCAAATAATAACAAGATACTAAATTCTGAGAGGTAACGTTTAGCCTCGGTTCCAGACCTGACATTCTGACATTTGCCCTTCTGGGGAGGTTACGTTATCATTGTAGGCAAATGTCAGAATATCAGGTCAGGCACCAATGGCAAGGCGCTTTAAAAATCTGTTATTTCCCGATTACAAACGTAAGTCCTTTGTGAAACATCCAAGCCCCCGGAGAAGCTACCCTTCCAGATATTCCGGAGAAAGTTTTAAATTCCCTAATATTATCAAGACTCATTTGAATATAAGATAATTGCTGTGCAATAACACCAGCGCTGATAATTATGATGTTTTTATTTTTATTGTTACGTGTATTGTCGTCTGTTAAAAATTCAATTTCTACTTCAATATCGTTTATTTCTTTAATATAGCTTTCGGTCGCAGGATTCTCATAATCTTTGAAAATTTGTCTGAAACCTGCTTCTCCTAAGCATTGAGCAATATTTTTTTCAAATATTTTTGGAGTTTTTCGGCTAATAAGAGAATCGATATCGCGAGTTCCTGCTGGTGGAATTCCTTCGTTGTTCGAGAAATATAGTTTATATATAATTAGAGCGTATCCTCCGCCAATAACTATATAATTTTTCCAAGGACCAATTGAATTTAAGAAGTCTTCAATCACAAAATTCTCTTCAATTTGGTCTATCATTTTAACGATCTTTTTTTGTATATTCTTTTAAGTTCAGGGAAGTGTTGCACTAAAAATTCTGCTTGTTCTATTCCTCGTAAAGGAAAATGATAAAGATCAAGAAAAGTAAGAAGTAGTGGGGAATGAAGTATGCATTGTTTAGAATGATGTGTCTGCTGGATTATACTTTGATTAAGCATTGATTTATAGTATGGTTCAATCAATAAGACATCGTATCCCCTTTCCTTAGGAGTTAGCTTCAGTTTTTTTTCCAATTCCAATCTAATGTTAGGTTCAATTAAATATAGCTCTAATTGTTGTAAATTCGTGTTTTTATAATCATAAGCTTCAGCAGAAGAATGGAGTGCTAAAACAACTTTTTGATTAAGTTCAGAATGCATCAGTTCATCCAAGAGCTGTTTTTTATTTTGAAAACCGGTGCTATATGGAAATATTTTGCATTTGTTTACTAAACTATACCATTCGATCCAGTCAAAAAGAAGGCCTCGGGCATTTTTTATGGAAAATTTCTTGTTTGTTCTAATTCCTATAGTTTCTAGATAGCCTTTCAAAATTAAGCTATCAAATACCCTATGAACAGTGCCTAAACTAATGCCTGTAGCATGAGAAACTTCTCTTAAAGAAAAAATTTTACCATCAGAACCTCTCAAAAGTAGCCATTCCAAAACAAGTGAAGACTTATCTGCGAAAATATTTCTTTCCACGATTGATTTTTTGAATGTTGGTATTAAAAAACGACCTTTCATTTAACCTCCCTCTTCTGTTCCAAATTCTACACTGTTCCATATATATGGAACAGATAAAAAAATGGAACAAGGAATTAAGAAATTAAGCATGAAAAGTGCTCTGTATCCTGCCCTACAACTAAATAGATGGCAATATTATCATCCTCATCCCTAATTGCACAAATTTCTCCAAGTTTCATCAACTCTAGAACAGCTAGAAAAAAAACGATGAGTTCAAGTCGCGATTTATCGAAGGAAAAAATTTCTTTAAAGTAAATTTTGTTTCTTAAGGCTAGCCAATCTCGAAGTTCAGAGAGCTTATCGGCTAGCTTCCAGGTTTCACCTGAAAGGGTTCCCCTTTGAGACGAACTTTTGAGGGCTATTTCCTTAAAAAGTGCTGTGAGGTCTTCGAGAGTCAAGTGATCTATCCCGAGAGGGCGCTTCAGCTCTGCAGGGGTCACCAACCCTCTGGAATAGTATCCCTTTTGTTGACGTTCACGATCTATAAGATCCTTGGCTGCTTCTTTAAATCGACAATATTCAACTAAATGATGAATAATCTCAAAATGAGGATCTTCTTCTTCGTTTATTTCATCAATAGGCTGTTCATCCTTCGGCAAAAGTGTTTTGCTTTTGAACCAAACGAGGGCAGCTGCCGTCGCGATGAATTCAGCTCCGACATCCACAGAAGAAGGAACTTGCTTTAACAAATTGAGGAATTGTTCTGTAACAATTTGGAGCTTAACTTCGTAGATATCGATTTCACATTGTTGAACTAAATGATAGAGCACATCAATCGGCCCTTCAAAATTCTCCAAACTCAAATTCATCCTGATTGCCTTTTTTATCAATTGTTGTTTCCATTGCTTCTCTCACGCCATCTAAGATTATCTTACAAATTTCGAGCAATTGATTTTTCTCAATATCTAGACTTTTACACCATGTAAGCGCTTTATTTGGATCAAGAGATGCGTAAGCTTTGGTAAGATCAATAAGAGCGATTCTAACTATATCATTTAATTGATAATTTTCCAAAGTCATACCTAAAGGTCTTAGATCTAAGAGATAATCCTCTGCAGCTTCTATCATTTCAAGAGATTTTTTTGGATTGATTTTCTTCAAAGCTAGGGCAGTGACCATGGATGCATAGGGAAAGTTATGGTTTGTTAAAAACCAATTTTCGGATAACTTTATTGTTTTTCCCAAATCAAGAGCTTTAGTTTGGTCAGAAGTTGCAATAATTTCTAACATTTCAGCCCACGTCGAGTTGTCTTCTGAAAAGTGGGGCCTAGGTTTAATTGAATTCCAAATTTGAATAATTAAATTTTTAGTCTCAACATTCTTCGGGAGTGCTACTACGGCTGTCAGAATAGCACATAAATCTTTATGTCTAAGCGAAAAGTTTAAATTTGGAACATGCAATAAGTCTACGGGAGAATAGTTTATGGTCTTAAAGAGCTCAAAAGCACGTTTGGGGTCAGATGAGGTCATAGGAATAATAAGAGATTGTAAAGCGACATCTTTGTAGGCATCCCCTTTAATAGAATTTGCAATATCAAAAGCTTTTTCTAAATTAAATTTACTCAATTCCTTAACCATTTCAAGTGCACTTTGGTAATATCTAGATTCATTTTGTTCAGAATGAAGTCTTAAAACAGCTTGATTTACTAAATGGAGAGCTTTTTTTTCATCTGAAGGCATCAATATTCGAGCTATTTTTACAAAAAACCCATAGGAGCTCTCAGTGTCGGCCCATATAAAAATTTGATCAAGTAGTTTTTCTACTTCAATTTTATTGGAAGGATAGAGAGATTCTGCTAAATTTAATAATGCAGAGACTCTTTTCTTAATAGAAGAGTGCATAGTCGGTGAGTTTGTTACATTAAATTTTTTGATCTCTTTAAAAGCATCCATAGCAGAAGTAATCGTTTTATGAATGAGTTCTATATCTATTAAAACAAATCTTTTCAGTTGGTATGATTCAATCATGTTTGCTATCCTATATGCTCTTAGTAGATCTGATTCAGCTATTGTAAGCGCAATCGCACTCAGAAACCTAGTGTTATGATTTACTTTAATATACTGATTAGTGTCTAATTCTAATTCGAGTTTTTTTAAGTAAGAGACATTAGGTGTTAATAATTCTGAAAGAGCAAGGGCTTTGTATGGATCACTTTTTGCAACAGAAGCAAGTATTTTTTTCAAAGCCTGAATCTTTCTATGGATTTTATCATCTTTTGTTTTTTGTATGGAACTCACTATTGAAATTGCTCTTTCGACATTAAAGGACGTAAAAATTTCACCTATTTTTTCTAAACAATCGTTTTTCAATACTGTTAAAACATGATCGGAATCTTCTATTTTAATAGAATGAACTAGTCTAAAAATTCTTTTTAACAATAAATATCTTTGTTGTTCTTTTTGTAATGTCGGATCCTCATACATTGAGTGTTCTGTTTGTAATAATGAAAAGCGATCGGAGTGACTGCAGTTTGAATAGATAATATTTTTTATATTTTGGTTAAATAGATTGAAATGTTTATTTATTGTGGTTACTTGGTTAATAAGAGGTTTTGTTTCTTCATTTGTGGGTTTATAAGAAAATAACTGTTCGAACTTTATTTGAGAACCGACGTTGCATACTTGAAATCTAAAGTGCCAGCGGTATAAATATTTTTCGACAAAAGCTATGATTGTAAAGGGTAAAGCGATTGTAAATATGGCTATTATTTGAACTATGTTTGCGAATTGGGAAGGAGGAGATGAACTTTTGATTTCAACGACTCTTTGACAAGTTTCACTTTTGATACAGGGTTCTATCTTATAAGCGGTTTGGCTGAAATCAAATAGCCAATTGCTAAGGATGCATTCGCTAGATCCATACTCATCGTAAATGGGGGCAAAAAAATCCATTTGTATCTCCTAAAATAATGTTAAAAAATGGTGTTGTCATTTATAAGTTCGGAACATAACATGTTGGGTTATTCTATTGCTACTATTTTATGAAAAAAAGATGAGTTAGGTCGGTTTTGTAGAAAAAAATTATACTTTAATAAGACTAACGTAGTGTGGTTTGAGCCCCATAGTGGATTGAACCCTAGGCTCTAATCTTGAAAATAGCCTTGCCATTGGTTCCAGACCTGACATTCTGACATTTGCACTTCTGAGAGGTAATGTTATCGTTTAAGCAAATGTCAGAATATCAGGTCAGGCACCAATGGCAAGGCTACTTTTAACGGAGGGATGGCTGAATTTGCCTTCTCAAATATACCTAAAAATTATCAAAGTCAAATTTATCATAATCACCTATTACGGCTTCTAGTGCATTTTCTTCTATGTCATCTAAGATAATTTTACAAATTTCTAGCATCAGATTTTTCTCGATATCCAAAGTTTCGCTCCACATTAGAGCTTTGTGCGGATCAACAGATGCGTAGACCTTGATAAGTTCCGTAAGGAGCATTTTAACTTCTTTATTTAGGCAATATTCCTTCAAAGTTACATTTGAAGGCCTAAGTTTCAAGATAAAGTTCTCTGCAGCTTCTGCCAGGCCAAGGGATCTTTTAGGATTAATTTTCTTTAAAGCTAGAGCTGTCACTACAGCTGCATAGGGAAGGTTATTGTTCGTGATTTTGGAGCGATTTAATATTGTTTCAAAGTTGATCTCATTATTCTCGTCTAAATTTGTAATAATTTCTAACATTTCAGCCCATGTAGAGATCTCTTCGAGATTGGAGTAGTCAAATTTAATGGATTCCCAAATTTGATTGATTAATTTTTCAGTCTCACTATTTTTTGGAAGGAGTAAGGCATGTTTTAGAATGGTACATAAATCGTTATGTCTTAGAGAAAAGTTTAAACCAGGAGCGTAAGATAAACACCCAGGAGAATAGTCTATAGAATTTAAGAGATTAAACGCACGATGAGGATCAGAAGATGCCAAGGAATTGATCAGGGACTGTAATGCGAAATTTTTGTAAGCGTTTCCTTTAATAGAGTCTGCAATTTCAAGAGCTTTTTCCAAATTAAATTTGCTTAATTGCTTTATAATCTTAAATGCACTGTGGTAGTATCTAGCTTCATTAGGATCAGAGTAAAGTCTTAAAATAGCCTGATCCAGTACGTAGAGGCTCTGTTTTGTATCATTAAGAGACATTAACATTTGAGCTATTTTTATTAAATGAACATAGCAATCTTCAGTATTGGCCAATTTAAAATATTCAAAATCGGTTTCTAAGCCTTTGTTGGCCAATTCAGAAATCCTTTTAATACTTTCTTGAAAAAAAGCTTTATCGGAATGAATCTCATTAGCAATTTCATTAATTACTTCATTAGTTATTTCTGAAAGTTTTTGCAAATAAGAATTTTCCATAAATTTTAATTCTATTATTTGTGAGAGGCTGCATTCAACAGTTGTTTGATACATAATTATTTTAATATGTTTTTTAAGTTGAAAAAATGATTCTTGGCCCTCATGTCCAATGGTTTGATATATATTTAGTCCCTTCTTCTCGTCTTTTAAGCGGTTACTACAGTTTGTTGTGGAAATAGCTATTGCGCCTAAAAGATGTTCATGATACCCCTTAGTTAAGGCGTTCGTTCTGTTCCAAAATCGATTAAATAGATTTACGGTGGCATTTGACAATGATTTTGCTCGAGAAAGAGCCTCTTCTATATCCCTTTTTGTGATAAAAGCAACTATTTTTTTCAAAGCGCGGATTCTTATATCTTTTGGATCTCTTGCATCATATGTTATAGAATTGACTATTGAAATAGCTCTTTCTATGTTAATAGGAGTAAAAATTTCGCCTAATTTTTCTAAGCATTCGTCTTTTAATTGTTTTAAAGGAATAAGAGATGAATTTTGAAAAATGAAATCCATTTTCATTGGATTGATTATCTTAAAAATTCTTTTTGTTAGTAAATGATTTTTTAGTTCTTTCTGTAATGTAGGGTCTTCATGCATTGAATGTTCTGTTTGCAATAATGAAAAGCGATCGGAATAACTGATATGTGAATAGATAATATTTCTTATGTCTTTATTAAATAGATCAAAGTGATTGAAGCATTTATTTTTATTGATTACTTGATTATTAGAGGGTTTAGAAAATAACTGTTCGAACATAATTTGAGAGCCGGTATTGCATACTTGAAATTTAAAGCGCCAACAATATAAAAATTTCTCTATAACAGCCAGTATTGTTATGGGTAATGCGATTGTAACTATTGCTGCTATTCTTGCTATGGTCATTAACATCGAGGAGGGAGATGAATTTTTGATTTCAACGACTTTTCGACATGTCTCGCCTTGAATAGGAGGCTCTATTTTGTAAGCGGATTGACCAAAATCAAATAACCAATTGCTTAAGATACATTCACTATATCCATGCTCGTTATACATGGGAGCAAAAAAAGGAATAGACACTTGTAACCTCAATAGTAAGATTTTATGTTCTGGTTTATTAATTAGAACTTTAACACATTGAGTTATTTTATGCTATAATTTTGTGAGTTGGCGTGTTGTGTAAAGCGGTTTTACATTTTTAAGGTCTGCAAGTATCCGGGGAATAACAAATTTTCAAAGCGCCTTGCCATTGGTGCCAGACCTGACATTCTGATATTTGCACTTCTGAGAGGTCATGTTATCGTTTAAGCAAATGTCAGAATATCAGGTCAGGCACCAATGGCAAGGCTACTTTTAACGGAGGAATGGCTGAATTTGCCTTCTCAAATATACCTAAAAATCATCAAAGTCAAATTTATCATAATCACCTATTACGGCTTCTAGTGCATTTTCTTCTATGTCATCTAAGATAATTTTACAAATTTCTAGCATCAGATTTTTCTCGATATCCAAAGTTTCGCTCCACATTAGAGCTTTGTGCGGATCAACAGATGCGTAGACCTTGATAAGTTCCGTAAGGAGCATTTTAACTTCTTTATTTAGGCAGTATTCCTTCAAAGTTACATTTGAAGGTCTAAGTTTCAAGATAAAGTTCTCTGCAGCTTCTGCCAGGCCAAGAGATTTTTTAGGATTAATTTTCTTTAAAGCTAGAGCTGTCACTACAGCTGCATAGGGAAGGTTATTGTTCGTGATTTCGGAGCGATTTATTATTGTTTCAAAGTTGATCTCATTATTTTGATCTAAATTTGTAATAATTTCTAACATTTCAGCCCATGTAGAGATCTCTTCGAGCTCGGAGTAATCAAATTTAATTGATTCCCAAATTTGATTGATTAATTTCTCAGTCTCACTATTTTTTAGAAGGAGTAAGGCATGTTTTAGAATGGTACATAAATCGTTAAGTCTTAGAGAAAAGTTTAAACCAGGAGCGTAAGATAAAGACACAGGAGAATAGTCTATAGAATTCAAGAGATTAAACGCACGATGAGGGTCAGAAGATGCCAAGGAATTGATCAGGGACTGTAATGCGAAATTTTTGTAAGCGTTTCCTTTAATAGAATCTGCAATTTCAAGAGCTTTTTCCAAATTAAATTTGCTTAATTGCTTTATAATTTTAAATGCACTTTGGTAGTATCTAGATTCATTAGGATCGGAGTTAAGTCTTAAAATAGCCTGATCCAGTACGTAGAGGCTCTTATTTGAATCATTAAGAGACATTAACATTTGAGCTATTTTTATTAAATGAACATAGTAGTCTTCAGTGTTGGCCAATTCAAAATTCATTTTAAGCCGTGTCTGTAAAGAAGCTTCCCAGGAATGAATCTTATTCTCTTTGGTAAATTTATTAGCTATTTCTGGATATTCTTTCAAATAAGCCTTTCCTAAGGATATTGTCTGTGAGAAATCTTCATTAAGAATTTGATGAATAATTATAATAATATGTTTCCGAAGTGGAAATGATTCTTCGTTCTCACTTCTAATGGTTTTATATATATTTATTCCCTTTTCTTTTAAGCCTTTGTGATTTACGGAAATAGCTATTGCCCCTAAAAGATGTTCATGATACCCCTTAGTTAAGGCGTTCGTTCTGTTCCAAAATGGATTAAATACATTTACAGTGGCATTTGACAATGATTTTGCTCGAGAAAGAGCCCCTTCAAAATCTCTTTTTGTGATAAAAGCAACTATTTTTTTCAAAGCACGGATTCTTATGTCTTTTGGATCTCTTGCATCATATGTTATTGTATTGACTATTGAAATAGCTCTTTCTATGTTAATAGGAATAAAAATCTCGCCTAATTTTTCTAAGCATTCGTCTTTTAATTGTTTTAAAGGAATAAGAGATGAATTTTGAAAAATGAAATCCATTTTCATTGGATTGATTATCTTAAAAACTCTTTTTGTTAGTAGATATTTTTTTACTTCTTTCTGTAATGTAGGGTCTTCATACATTGAATGTTCTGTTTGCAATAATGAAAAGCGATCGGAATAGCTGATCTTTGAATAGATAATATTTCTCATATCTTGATTAAATAGATCAAAGTGATTGAAGCATTTATTTCTCTTGATTACTTGATTATTAGAGGGTTTAGAAAATAACTGTTCGAACATAATTTGAGAGCCGGCATTGCACACTTGAAATTTAAAGCGCCAGCAATATAAAAACTTCTCTATAACAGCCAGTATTGTTAGAGGCAATGCGATTGTAACTATTGCTGCTATTCTTGCTATGGTCATTAACATCGAGGAGGGAGATGAATTTTTGATTTCAACGACTTTTCGACACGTCTCGCCTTGAATAGGAGGCTCTATTTTGTAAGCGGATTGACCAAAATCAAATAACCAATTGCTTAAGATACATTCACTATACCCATGCTCGTTATACATAGGAGCAAAAAAAGGAATAGACACTTTTAACCTCAATAGTAAAATAGGCTATGTTCACCTGTACACGAGAAACCTTCGCTCAATTATTCCTCCTCTGTGTTCTCTGTGATCTCTGTGGTAAAAAAAATCTACCACAGAGATCACAGAGAACACAGAGGAGGAATAATTGAGCGAAGAAGTGAACAAGGCTGAAAATATTATGTTCTGGTTTGTTAATTAATACTTTAACATATTGAGTTATTTTATGCTATTATTTTGTGAGCTTGTGTAGTATGTAAAGCGGTTTTAGACGTGAATGAATCTGAATTCACTTTATTTTTATTTTACGTTTCGATATATTAGAGAGGAAAAAACAAACTTAAATTTTTCTTTCTATGGAATTTATCCATCAGCCTTATCAACCTGGCGAAACAATCGCTGCTATTGCTACCCCTCCAGGAGATGGTGGAGTAGCCATTATCCGCATTTCCGGTCAACATGCTCTTGGCGTGGCAGAAAGGATTTTTTCTGGACCTATTCGGAGCTATAAGACGCACACAGTGCATTTTGGAACCCTCTTCAATGCAGCTAAAGAGCCGATCGATGAGGTCTTAATTCTTGTCATGCTCGGTAAAAGATCGTTCACAGGAGAAGACACTGTAGAAATACATTGTCATGGTGGCAGTTTAATAGCACGACGAGTTCTAGAATCTGTACTCCAAGCTGGAGCTCGCGCTGCACGTCCAGGAGAGTTCAGCTTTAAGGCTTTCATGAATGGAAAAATGGATCTTGTTCAGGCAGAAGCTATCCAAGAACTCATTTGCTCAAAAAATGAAAAAGCCTTGGATGCTGCGGGAAATCAACTCAAAGGTCGTCTTTCTGAAAAAATCAAATCTTTTCAAAAGCAACTGACCCAAATTGCCGCTATTTTTGAAGCATGGATCGACTTTCCCGAAGAAGGTCTCGAATTTATGACAATGGATGAAGTTTGCACTCTTTTAAAAGAAGTTTGTGTTGAAATGGAACGATTGCTTGCGACATTTCATAATGGAAAAATTTTACACGAAGGCATTGCTCTTTGCTTAGTTGGTTGCCCTAACGTTGGAAAATCTTCTTTGATGAATGCTCTATTAGACAAGGAGCGAGCGATTGTTAGTCATATTCCAGGGACAACTCGAGACATTGTCGAAGATCATCTTCGCCTAAATGGACTCAATTTTAAATTAGTCGATACGGCAGGTATTCGTGATGCTGAAGATCTTATTGAACAGGAGGGAATCCGACGTTCGAAAGAAGCTATGGCGAATGCTGATCTCATTTTATTGGTTTTGGATGCCTCTAAAGGACTTACAAATGATGATCTCTCGCTTATGGATCTTGTGCCGAGCAATAAAACAATTATCATTTGGAATAAAATTGATTTGCCTCATCCCACGCTTCCTGTGATTCCTTTTCCTCATTTTGTAGAACTTTCGGCGATGTCGCGCAAAGGACTTGAGCTTTTGCATGAAAAAATTGATGCGGTTATTTGGCATGAAGGTCCTCCTTCACGAGAAGAAGTATTAATTACCAACGTACGTCACAAAGAAGCCCTTGTTGCTGCGATTACTTGCTGTACAGCCGTCATAATTGGTTTAGAGCAAGGGATATCGCCTGAATTTCTGTCATCAGACATGCGACAAACTTTAAAAGAGTTGGGTAAAATCATTGGCATCAACACAACAGAGGAAATTTTGTCTTCGATTTTTTCTCAATTTTGCATTGGAAAATAGAAATGAATAAAGCATTGAAGGCCAGGGCAAAGCAGATTCAAGAAATTCTAGATCATCTTTATGCCAGTCCTGCGATTCCCTTGCGACATCATAGTAACTATACATTACTGATTGCAGTATTGCTTTCGGCACAATGTACGGATTTACGTGTCAATAGCATCACTCCAAAGCTTTTTGCCTTAGCAGATACTCCTGAGAAGATGGTCCTTATACACGTGGAACAAATTGAAGAGATAATACGTCCTTGCGGATTGGCAAATCGAAAGGCAGCTGCTATCAGAGATCTTTCAAAAATATTAATAGATAAACACGATGGAAGGGTTCCTTGTAATTTTGAAGATTTGGAGGCTTTACCTGGTGTAGGGCATAAAACGGCTTCTGTTATCATGGTTCAAGCTTTTAATTTGCCGGCATTTCCAGTCGATACGCACATCCATCGTTGTGCTCAACGCTGGGGTCTTAGCAATGGGAAAAATGTGATGCAGACTGAAAAAGATCTTAAGGCTATTTTTCCTCAGGAGAGTTGGGCGAGGCTTCATTTGCAGATGATTTATTTTGCACGTGAATATTGTAAAGCTGTAAAGCACGATCCGATGAAGTGTCCTATTTGTTCACTCCTATGATCGTGCTTTTTCTGGTAATTATATGTTCTGCTTTAAACTATTTTCAATTTCTGTTTTTATCATTCCAAAAGCTTTGAATAATTCTTTTGAAACATTCTCGTCATTTTGCAAAACACTCCCTTTATCAGGATGTAAGGCTAAGCTGTATTTTCTAAATGCCGTTTTCATCTCTTGATAAGAGAATTCAGGGGCAAGGTCAATCACTTTTTCTAAATTTAAAGGAGTGTTTGGAGTATTTTTTAGATGCCAATTAATTTTTTGAACTCTTTGTAGAAAAATAGATGAGAGATCGGACGGGTTTCCTGTAAAAGGGGTGTTTGGATTGATACATCCAAGGTTTTCGTAATTTCTGAGGAATTCAGAATGAAAATCGGTATTATTGAAGTTTTGAAAATGAGTTGATTGAAAATATGAATGGTTAAAATACTGAAAATAAATGTTAGGTGAGATGCAAGATTTTTCTTTTTCAAGACTTATATTTATTTTCTTTTTCGCTAAAGCATATAACAGTTCTAGAGCAATTGAAGGCTTCATGGCTAATTCTTGTACAGATTTATAAAAATCAAGAAAGACATTAATCTTATAATCTAATTTTTTCAAATCTTCAATAAGCTTATAAGTTGAAGAAAAATTTTCGGAGTATTTACCAATCGCATTTAATGAAGTTTTTTCACTATTATCTTGAAGGCGAATTTTTTTATGTAAAGCATTTTCAAGAGTTACTGCAATCGCATTTCCGTTTAAAGGATATGTATAAGTAATAGCAGGTTCATTATGATTTGTTAGCCATTCAGATGCTTCCTTAACTAAATCTATTAGATCAAATTCGGCAGCTTCAGTAAGTTTTCTTAAGTTATTTATTACATTCCCTGAGAATCTAAAATTTGTCCCTGTAAATGTTTGAGATGTTTGATATTCTAATCGATCTCTTGCAGAAAAATTTAAAAGATGACCATTTTGATCGACAAGTCCAAGTTTGTTTCTCATTTCAAGAACTAAATACATTCCCGTTTTAGACTCTTCAGTACCAAGAAACCTTGCAAGTCCCATAGATGGTGCATGGGTTTCAAGCATAAAAATAGGACTGCCATCGAGCAATAAAAAAATAGCTAGATTACTAATCGTTTCTATTAGAGTCATTCCATTGCCACCGGCAAAAACAGCCGATAGATCATTTAAACAAGCAATAGTACCTGTAAAAGAAAAAGCTAAAAAGGATCCTAGTACGGCTCCGACAAAAAAACACGAAAAATCTGACGTGAATGCTTTAAAATAGCTTATAACTTCTTTCCATTTTTCTTCTTTATTAAGATAAGTATCATTTGACCATTTATATTCTACTAACTTTTTAATAGTTATAGTTCCATGGTAGCATGCTCCAAGGGGTGAAACAGTCATTGTAACGAGAATTGTATAAAGCATTCTTGTATAAGCTTTTATTGGTTTTGTACTGTAATGCCAGAAATTATTTATTATTTTATTGGAATAAATATTTTGTTTTGCCTTGATCAAGGCCTCTATAGCAGAATTACCTGTTTGAAAAATTTTATTTTTTTCACAATTTGGAGGACAAATAAAATCAAGAGCTACATTATTAAGCAATGCTCTTTTCGTCCAAAAATTTATTTCTACAGGTGGGCTCATTATAATCTCTCCTTAAACAGGTTAAATTTGTAATGATGACATATTCTCAATTTAAATTCTATGTGAATTTCTAGGTGTGTAGATGAAGCTAATTGACCTTTATGTCATTATTGCTCTTCAAATAATGATCGTGGAGAATTTGATAAAAATGACTTCAGAGGGACACCAAAATCTCCTATCAGTAAAACTTTGTATGGGTTAAATTGTTTAATAAAAGAGTCTATTCCAGAATGCTTTATGGATTCTTGACCACTTTTAACCTCTAGAGCAATGATTTTTTCCCCTAATCTGAGAACAAAATCAA
>CAVVXH010000005.1:0-197559 GCA_963752155.1 uncultured Parachlamydiaceae bacterium
CACGCTGGCGATCACCGTTCTTGTGGTCGCGGGCCTGATGGTGCTGAGCGAAATCGGCGTCAACATCGCCCCGCTGCTGGCCGGCGCCGGCATCGTCGGCGTGGCGATCGGCTTTGGCTCGCAGAAACTGGTGCAGGACGTCATCACCGGCGTGTTCCTGCTGCTGGAGAATACCATGCAGGTCGGCGACATCGTGAAGGTCGGCGACCAATCCGGTTTGGTGGAAAGCCTGTCGGTGCGAACGATCCGGCTGCGCACCGAGGACGGCTCGGTCGTGGTCATCCCGTTCAGTGCGGTGACCACGGTGACCAACATGACGCGGGATTACAGCCGGGCAGTGATCGCGGTGAACGTCGCGGCGGACGAGGATGTCGACCGGGTCATCGAATTGATGCGCGCGATCGTGCGGCAGATGCGCGAGGAAGAAGCCTGGAGCAGGATCATCCTCGACGAGTTGGAAGTGTTCGGGCTCGACCGCATCACCGACACGGCATTGCAGATCCGCTGCCGGATCATGTGCACGCCGTTCGGCCGCTGGACGGTCGGCCGCGAGTTCAATCGCCGGCTTAAGATGCGGTTCTCGATGGTCGGGATCGCGACGCCGTTCTCCGCGCTGCGGTTGTTGCCGCCGGAGCCTGAGCCGGAAAGAACCGTGGCGGAGCCGGCTGAGGAGGCCATCGCCGGGCAATGACGGCGTGCGGCGATTGGATCGAGGACAGGGCGGCGGGGCCTGGTGCGTTTATTTCTGCCTCGCCAACCGGATCGTTGTGCGATACTCATGCATTGACCGGCCTGACCTGCGTGCGATTGAACACTGGTCAAGGCAGCATGGTTGTTGATGTCTTATACCAACCGGCGGAAACATTGACTCTACCCGTCATGACCGGCCGCCGAGCCTACCAGATGCACACATTTCGGCTTGCCGCAAATCCCTTTGGTTTGACTCGATGGCGGCCTGATCCATCGGGAGTTCCACTCATGCCCCCTTCTCTTGGTCGGTTTGGTGACGCGCGTCGTCATGCCGCGGGTGCCGCGCTGCTCGCGCGGCTGGTGGAAGTGGGTCAATCCGGCGTTAGCGTCCGAGCCCTGGGCGGCAATCGACCTGGCGAGGTCCGGTTCGGACGGTTCCTTCGCTGCGAAGCGGTCACGCCGGCAGAGATGATCGCCACCGCCGGTGCCCATACCCGGAGCCTGGTGGCGGGACGGCACATCCTGGCCATCCAGGACACCACCAGCTTGCGGGACGACGGGAACAAACACAGTGTCAATCTGCATCCCACGATCGCCGTGGATGCCGGGGACGGCGCACTGCTGGGACTCGTGCACGCTGAATTGCTGATCCGGGACGGCTCCGCCGCTCAGGTTCATTCCAACAAGCGCTCGTTCGAGGACAAGGAAAGCCGCCGTTGGCTGGACGCCGCGCGCCAGAGCGAGGCGCTGCGCGTGGCCGGCGCGCGCGCGGTGACCGTCGTGGGTGACCGTGAGGGCGACATTTATGAGGATTTCGCACTGCGTCCGCCCGGGGTGGAGGTGCTGTTCCGTGCCAGTCACGACCGGGTGCTGGACGATGGGGCGCGCCTGTTCAGCAAGCCCGTCACCTGGCGTGAGCTGGGCCGGGAGACAATCTCGCTGCCGGCCGGTCCGGGCCGGCGGGCGCGCCAGGTGACACTGGCGTTGCGCGCCGGCGCGGTTGTCTTGAAACGGCCGAAGCGCAACCGCGCGGCCGAGGCGGCGAAGCTGCCCACCTCGGTGACGGTGACGCTGATCGAGGCGCGCGAGATCGATCCGCCTGAAGCGGTCGATCCGGTGCTTTGGCGGCTGCTGACAAGCCACGCCGCCACACGCCTCGCCGAGGCGCGGCGGATTACCGGCTACTACCGCCAACGCTGGACCATCGAACAATTGTTCCGGACGATGAAGACCAGGGGGTTCGACATCGAGGCGGTGCGCGTGGCCGAGGGTGGTCCGTTTGAGAACCTCGCCACCGCCACGCTGATCGCCGCCATCGAGGTGCTGCGGATGGTCCGTGACCGCGATGGCGAAGCCGGACGGCCGATGACCGACGTCTTCGGCGCAGGCGAGTTGCCGGCCATCAAAGCGGTCAGTATGAGCCTGGAAGGGAAGACGACCCGCCAGCGGAACCCGCACGCGCCAGGCAGCCTCGCGCACGTGGCATGGGTCTGTGCGCGTCTCGGCGGCTGGACCTGTTATTACGGTAAACCCGGGCCAGTGGTCATGCTCAACGGTATGTTGCGATTGCAGGCCATGCTGGAGGGATGGCGGCTCGCCAGCCACACCCCGGCACGCGACGCTCTCGCACCGGATCCGTCCAATAACGAATCAAACCCGCAAAACTTCCTGCTACACACAACATGATTGAGTTGTGTGAATCTTGTAGGGCTCGGCGGCCGGTCATGACGGGTACGTCAATGTTTCCGCCGGTTGGTATCACACCTCAAACCCCTGCACCTGACGCCGAGGCTCACCGCAAAGAATATAAACGCGACGGGCCGAAGTTGCACGGCGACGCAAAATTATCCTGTCGAATTGCATATTGGCGCGAAACGGGCCGGTCCCGCGTGGACGGTTGGACATCAGACGGTCCGATTGGTGTCACTCGCGAGGGGCGCGATGTGTGTCGCAACGATACCGCGTCACCGTCATCCGGCGTACCGCACAGCAACGGACAGGAATAACCGCCGCACCACCGACAAAGATGGCCAACGCGGCAGCACCAGCGCCGCGACCGCCATTGCCACCGTCGGAATTCTTTACAATCTGCGAAAGCTATTGTTAACCTGTTTTATTATGCTTTTGATTTGAAGACCTTTTTTATCCTGGCACGCGATGTGCATTCACACTGCAAGACGGCCTCACAGCCCGCGACACGCAGTCCGTCAACGGCCGGCATGGGGATGTTGCGCCGAAGCATGAGGGGAGAGTGCCTTGAGACAATTCGACGAAGTGCGCTTGCCCAGACTGCTGGCGACATGTGTGATGGGCCTGCTGATCATGGCCGCCTGCATGTTTCATTACCTGCCCAGGCAAGTTGCGATGATCGCAGTCTCCTGGGCGATGCTGTCAATCTCTGTGGGCATCTCGTTCGGCCACGTGCGTACTAAGTGAGCGCTAAACGGTCACACCTCATCGACCCGTTCCACACCCGGCAGGATGGTCAGCGCCTGCGCCAGCCGCGGCGTCACGCTGTAGCCGCCCGGCAACGCGATCTCGACGCTCCTGTCGTCATCGATGCGCGGCACCAGGATCACCCGTCCTCTGCCGGCACCCTGACGCGCGAGCAGATCGCGGATGTGCGGCACCGCTTCGGTCTCGCCGCAGCCAGATGCGGATCGACGCACCGGCCGAGGCGGCGGCCTGATCCAGCGACATCACGTCCTGCGCCGTCACCCGGATCGCCTCGCCCTCGACCTTCAGATCCGCCGGTAACCAGCACGTTCGAGCCATGCGCCAGGGTCTCCCGCGACCGGCTCAGCACTTCGCTGAAACAGGTGACCTCGACCGAACCGGAGGCGTCGGATATCGCGCACCCAGGCCATGCGGCTGCCGGTGCGGGTGATCCGTTCCTTGGTCGCGATGACCGTGCCGGCCAGCTTCGACCCGGCGTGACGCCTGCGCGTGCGCGGGCCTCGACTTCGTTCGCCCGCACCGCACCCAACCGCCGCAGTGCCTGGGCGTAGGCGTCGAGCGGGTGCGCGGTCAGGTGGAAGCCGATCGCCTCGGCCTCGAACGACAGCCGCTCCAACAGGCCGCCAGTCCGGCGTATCCGGCATGCGCAGCGGCTCCGGCTTGCTCGAGACGCCGCCGAACAGGCCGATCTGCCCGCTTGCTTTTTCCTCCGCTTGGCCTGAGCGCGGCGCATGATCGTTTCGGCGCCGGCAAACAGGCGCGCGCGGTTGGCCTCCAGCCGGTCGAACGCGCCGGCCCGCACGAGGTTTTCCAGCTGCGGCGCGGCTGAGTTGGCGTGGATCGATCGCGGTCGGCGAAATCGGCGAGATCGGCGAACGGCGTGTCGCCACGCGCCTCGACCACCGCCTGCATGGCCGCGAAGCCAACCCTCTTCACCGCCGGCGAGCGCGTAACGAATTGCCAGCCGTCCGTCGTCCAGCCGCTCGACCGAAAAATCCGCCGCCGAACGGTTGATATCCGGCGGCAGAATGGCGATGCCGCCTGACTCCGCCTCCTGCTTCAACGCCGCGAGCCGGTCGGTGTTGTTGATCGCGAGACTCATGCAGGCGGCGATGAACACTTCCGGGTGGTTGGCCTTCAGCCAGGCGGTCTGATAGGCGAGCAATCCGTACGGCGCCGCGTGGCACTTGTTGAAGCCGTAGCCGGCGAACTTCGCCATCAGATCGAAGACTTCGGTGGCCTTCGTCGGGGTCGATGCCGCGCGCGATGGCGCCCTTGGTGAAGATGTCCCGCTGCGCCTCCATCTCGGCGGGGATCTTCTTGCCCATCGCGCGCCGCAGCAGGTCCGCGCCGCCCAGGGAGTAGCCGGCCATCGTCTGGGCGATCTGCATCACCTGTTCCTGGTAGACGATAATGCCGTAGGTCTCGGCCAGGATGTCGTGAATTTCCGGATGCGGCGCCTCCCATACGCCGGCGTGCTTGCGGCGGCAATATTCGGGGATGCTGTCCATCGGCCCGGGACGGTATAGCGCGACGGCGGCGACCAGATCCTCGAACCGGTCGGGCCGCATCTGGCGCAGCATGTCGCGCACGCCCTGGCCTTCCATCTGGAACACCCCGCCGGCCTCGCCGCGTCGCCAGCATCTCATAGGTTTTCTTGTCGTCGAGCGGCAGATGTTTCAGATCGACCGGCGTGCCGAGTCTTCGTCAGGAAGCCCTCGGCCCGGTCCAGGATCGTCAGCGTGGTCAGTCCGAGGAAGTCGAATTTAACCAGGCCCGCCAGTTCGACATGCTTCATCGAATACTGCGTGACCAGGAAATCGGATTTTGGATCCTTGTACAGCGGCACCAGTTCCACCAGCGGCCGGTCGCCGATCACCACGCCGGCGGCGTGGGTCGAGCGCATGACGATACAGGCCTTCGATCTGCAACGCGATTTCCAGCAGCCGGGCAATTAACATCACTCCATAGTACCCATCACGCAGTTGTGAATTAAAAAATATTCCTTTTATAAGCTGAATTGTTTCAATAATGTGAGTGTAGAAATTATACCTTTCGGTCATGTATAAATTTTTAGTCGATTCTTGCTGAAACCACAAATAAAGCTTATTGATCATTTGCCACATGTTTTCACTAATCGTCTCACGGATGAGCAAGGCATTGCCTCTAGCAGCTCCAAACAAAGTTAGCAAACTATCGGGATTCAACTCTTGCCAAACACGAAAATAAGGAATCAATTCCTCATCTTTATCCTGCCCATTATAGAGCTTCGAGAAAAGAAATTGTTCTGAAGGCTGTAAGATTTGGAAAAATTCATCAAAGGAATGATCGAAGCTATCAAGGCTATAAAGATGCGTATAAAGATAGCGACGTGCAAACAATTCTTCTCTTTCGAGATATCTGAACATCCAAAAACTTTGTTCTGCTATGCGAGAAATCATATATCACCTAATACCCATGTATCTTTTGAGCCTCCACCTTGGCTAGAATTCACAATATATGAATCTTTTACCAAAGCAACGCGTGTTAATCCTCCAGGAAGTGTCCATGTCGATCGTCCTGTCAAGATGAACGGACGAAGATCTATACGGCGTGGACATATCATTCCATCACTTAAAGTAGGGCTAGTCGAAAGTTGCTTAAGGGGCTGTGCGATATAGTCTCGTGGATTGGCCAGAATCCGTTGTCGCATCTCTTGAAGCTGTTGTTTTGTAGCTTGTTCTCCAATCAGAATACCATATCCGCCGGACTGATTGACTATTTTGATGACGCATGAAGGTAGATGATTCAAAACATATTCACAGGCCTTAGGATCTGTGCAAGAATAGGTTTCAACTTGAGGAAGTATTGGTTCTTCTCCTAAATAGTAGCGAATCATATCCGGAACATAAGGATAAACAGCTTTGTCATCAGCCACACCATTTCCTAGTGCATTTGCTAAGATGACATTTCCTTTGCGGTAAGCATTGACTATTCCAGGCACCCCTAAAAGGCTTTTCGGATTAAAAAATGCAGGATCGATAAATTCATCATCGGTACGACGATAAATCACATCGACCCGTTTTAATCCTTTGAGGGTTTTTAAATAAACGATTTCATTTTCGACGATTAAATCACTGTTTTGAACCAGTGGACAGCCCATACGATTGGAAAGATAGACATGTTCAAAATAAGCAGAATTAAAGGGCCCCGGTGTCAAGAGCACCAAAAGAGGATCATTATTGCTAGAAGAGACATTGGCTAAAAGGGTATTTCTTAATCGTAAGGGGTAATCATCGATTCCTAGAACAGGTACGTCAGAAAGAATACCCGGAAATAATTGTTTGGTCATACGCCGATTTTCAAGGACGTAAGAAACCCCCGACGGAACCTTTAAATTATCTTCAAGAACTGTTAAAGAGTCGTGTTCTCGGATGAGATCTATTCCGGCAATATTGAGATAAATTCCTCCAGGAGGAGTAATTCCTCGTAATTGTGGAAGATATCCTGTCGAAGAGAGGATGATTTCTTTTGGAAGAGCTCCATCTTTTAAGGCTTGTTGTTTGCTGTAAATGTCTAATAAAAAAGCATTTAGAGCTTGAATGCGCTGCTCCAATCCACGTTCGACTTTTTGCCATTCTTTGTGGTCAATAACGCGGGGAATGATGTCGAAAGGGAAAATTTTTTCTTGCCCATCTTGATTGGAATAGACGTTGAAGGTAATTCCTCTTTGACGAAAGAGTGCATGGGCTAATTCGTGAAAATTTTTGAAATGTCCAAATGGCTGTTGATCGAAATAATGAATAATTTTTTGAAGTTGAGGATTTGCTAGTTTTTCTGCGCGGAAAAACTCATCATAGGCTTTAGACAAAACTTGATAATCTTTAAATAAACCCGAATATTTAGGGACTTTCTGGGTTATTTCAGATCTCTGGATGGCTGAATCTATTAAAGCATTATTCATTTTTATCCTAACTTTCAGGTTAAAAAAATAAGGTATTTACCTATTCCCGACATTAGTCATCGGTCCATCTGATGTCAAGTTTATTTTTAAAAGATTTACACAGAATTCTCTTGATTACTGGAGAAGTTCTCCATAGCAAGCGTAGCGTAGCTACGGAGGACAAAAAGAACCTCTTCAGAAATAAGTTGGACAGCTATTTAAGACCTAGTGGATTGACTTAACTGATCTCGTAAATAGGGGTTAAAAATTGGACTTTGAAAAATCCCAAAAAAAGGTGATCTCAGCAACTTCATTTCATCTTGCTTCAAATTCCCAGCAAAAACTCCAGCAATGTGACCTTGTTCCTTATCTCCAAGCATATTATTTACGTTTTTCCAAGCATGGTATCCGGGTAATTTGTTCTGATCACCAGCATTAAGTGAAGCGCTCACTTTTCCTGCAGCTCCCGCAGCTAATTCACAATTAGCCAACTCATTATTTGTTTGAATAGCGTCTTTACAATGAGTTAAATTTACAGTTTCAAACTCCTGACCCGCAAAAACAACAGTAGGTTTATAATCTGGATGTTTTAACAATCGCGCAGTCACAGCATCAACAATATTTTGAGCATACTGTTCTTTCATTCCAGGTTCTTTTAATTGGGCACTAAAAACGCCCAAACCTATAGCACCAACATTGATTACTTCTACACCATTTTTAACACATTCATCAATGTAATCATTAAGTATGGGTTCCAAAAATTCAGTTTTGATTTTATTTACATCTACCTGGTCATTGGTTGACATTGCACTCAAAATAGCTGCATCTTGTAAATCTGGGGCACTTGCATTGCAGACAAAATGACCTGCTTCTCCTGGGATTCTTGGAATTATATTTCCTTGCACATCGAAACTTGCACGAGGGCATCTAGAAAATGTCATCACTTTGGCCATAGCTAATTTATTTTTCTCAGTTAACCCGGTTGACAAACCCGGATCACTAAAGGTTCCATTTCGTTGGCCAGCTGTCCATGCTCGCGCTGACTCAGCCATTTCTTTAATTTCCTTTCCTGTATATGTAACAGAAGTCTTTCCATCTGTTGCAACGACGACATGTTCATCATCTTTTAATTCGTTGAGATCTTTTATATGGGGAAGTTTAAATGATGCGTTACCAGCGACAATAAATTTTTCAACATCATCTTTTTTAGCTCCTAAATTCTGTAACAAACCAACAAAACAATTTCCCAGATTTTGTATTTGTGGATGATCAGATGTGCCTATAAACTCTTTTAGAGGCTTTAACTTTTCTGATTGCAAATGGCTTAAGAAAGCTGGATCTGGATTTCCTTGTTGTCTTATGCTCGCTGGCTTTGTCGGTAGATCTTCATTAAGAGGCAGCATCACATAGTTTGAACTTCTTAGAGCTTCTGCTTTGGCCAATTCTGTCTCGAGGGCTTGTTTTTGAATTGGATCCCCTTTTTGTTTTTTTTGAGCTTGAAGGTCTTTAATTGTTTTATCAAGTCCAGTAAAAAATTTTGATCTATTCAATTCTTGTTTAGCCACTCCAATAGCTGACTTTAATTCATTATATTCTTTTCTATTCCTATCAAATATATCAAATTCAGCATTTCCTTCAGGAGTTTTTTTTATATTAATTTTTTCAAGACTAAACGGGCCTACATCAATCAGCTTTATAATCTTTCCATCCATTTTAATTTCAGCATTTTGAATATCATGATTAAGTTTATTTAATCTATTTTCCATCTTCAATAATTTACTTTCTCGACCAATTCCCAATTTTGCTTTTATGTCACTTCGAATTTCTGATAGACCTTTTGATATTTTAAGTTTAGCGCTAGAGAAGAAATCTGTTTTTTTATCGGATGAACTCACTGGCTGACTTGAACTCTCTGAAGCTCTAGAAGAAGCGGAAAGATTTTGCTTTTCCTTCTCAGATGCTGCCTCTAGATTATTTAAAGGTACTGTCAAACTACTATTTTCCTCAATAAATTTATTAGCTATATTTTCAGTTTCTCTAAGAAGTTCCTCAATATCTCCCCAACCAATTTCATTTTGAACGTCAATAGATTTGTTAAAATCTTCAAAGTGATTGTCAATATTACGTATTAGTTCGTGAACATTAATTTCTACATCATCTTTCGAAGAAAGAGAATCTACAACTAATTCTTTAACTTTAACGCCTATTTCTTTGACTTCTTCTTGATCATCAATTATTAATGACTCAATAAGCTCACTTTGCCTACTTTCTTTTGC
The DNA here is from genome assembly GCA_963752155.1 of uncultured Parachlamydiaceae bacterium. Lineage (GTDB taxonomy): Bacteria > Chlamydiota > Chlamydiia > Chlamydiales > Parachlamydiaceae > JACCRY01. The sequence goes on from CAVVXH010000005.1 coordinate 9,346, forward strand.
TTTTATCGAAATATCTATTTTTTTAAGATCCTCTGTTATTTCAATTACCCTACGGTCATAATAATTTTTAAGTTCTGGAAATTCTCTTGCGTTGACACGAAGCAACTCTGCACTAAGTGTCTCTTTTTTTCCATTAAGCTCTTTCAATGAATTCTCTATCTCAGTTAACTCTGGCATAATACGTGCTAATTTATTTTCTGACTTCGGAACTGCTTCTTCCGAAAGAGGAGATTTAGAAGGAATATGGGTAGGATTTTCTGGTACACTTACACTTTTTTGAGAAACAGGTTCTTTCATTTCCTTCGGTATGTTTAACTTATTAATCAAACTCCTACGCTCTTCAATCAAATCATTTCTTTCAGCTAAGACTTTTTTATATTGTTTCTCTGAAATTCGACCTTGAGTGGTAACAGTCGACTTATTTTCATAGTTTTCTTTTAATTTTTTTAATTCACTCAACTTTGCATCTATTTTCTCTAATTTTTCTTTTTCTTTAGGGGATAATTTCGATTCATTTATAATTTGACCCGTATCTCTTCGAACAGCTTTTGCAACGGTCTTTAAAGTGGATAATCTTGAAGAAGGACTTCCTTCTTTCATTTTATGTGAGTTTGTCGTATTCTTTTTCCTAGGACCCATACTAACGTCCAAAGAAGCATCTGCTTTAGAGATAATAGATTTGTTATATTCTTTATTACTTTTTACATCTAGATCTAAGTTACGTTGCTCTAAGTTTGATTTTGAATTTAATGGCGTATTCATATCACCTCCAATTATTACAATCTAATTTTAAACTTAAATCTAATTTAATAAAAACACTCCTATATTTTTATATTATTACAATAAAGTAATTTTTGCAATTATTAATTCAGTTTTGTCAGCGCAAAACGAAAATAATCCCTTTTCAAAATAAAAATGATCCATTAGTAGTATACATAATTTCACTGATTGAATTGACTTTTTTGGTAGGAGAGAAGATGCTGGGATATTAAGATACAAAGTATAGGAAAAAATTAAACGCAAAGACACGAAGGCGCAAAGAGCACAAAGAGATCTTACGTGAAGAATTTTCATTTAAAAAAACAGGTAAATTTTATTTTACATGTAAGATCTCTCTGTGCTCTTTGCGCCTTCGTTTCTCCTAAATAACAAGTTCGCGCCTTGCCATTGGTGCCTGACCTGATATTCTGACATTTGCCGATGCGATAACATTGCTTCCTAAAGGGCAAATGTCAGAATGTCAGGTCTGGAACCAAGGCTGGAACGTTACCCCCAAGATTTACGCAACTGAAAAAAACGTCGTTTTTAATTAATAACAAGATACTAAATTCTGAGAGGTAACGTTTAGCCTTGGTTCCAGACCTGACATTCTGACATTTGCCCTCCTGGGAGGTTACGTTATCATTGTAGGCAAATGTCAGAATATCAGGTCAGGCACCAATGGCAAGGCGCTTTAAAAATCTGTTATTTCCCGATAGGGGGCGCCGCTGGCAACTGTCTCGCTTTGCGTTTGATTTTTCTTAGTATTCCGCATCAGTCGATTTTGTTATTTAGAAGAGCCATGTCCGCCATTACGAACCTTCTTTTCGAGCTGCCTCCAATCCGCTACCCGCCAATTACTGGAGGTAAAATCCCGTATAACAAGTCATGTTTGAGGTTTTCATGTATATGGGGATATTATATTTACCGGGGGGATTTCTCAATCGATGAAGAACGCCATATCTGTTTTATTCCCGCATGGACTGTTGGGTAAGCCTCTATAGATCTTTCTTATAAGTTAAAGCACCGATGCAATTTCTTTGATCAATGTCGACCAAACTTCATCTAATTCCTGAGCGTCTGCAAGTTCTTTCCCTTTTTTAAAGAAAACCTTCGCCCCCTCCAAGTCTCCCTTATGCAAACAACATTCACTTGCAAAAAGATAGGCTTCCATGAGATCAGGCTCCAATTCTATAGATGTTTCATAAGCCTTTAAAGCCATGTCATAATTCTCAAATCTTTGACTTGCTATCCCAAGACGGTACCAATATTCTGAATTTCCAGAATCTAAGGTAGTCAGCAATGTAAATATAGAGAGTGATGTCGAATAATCCCCTTCCTTATATTTCTCTATAGCCATCCCAAAGATCCCAGTCATCACTTCATCCGAAATATTCAACAATGTCTGAAAATTTTCTTCAACAGGTTGAGAAAGGTCCATGACTTCAAGTTTCGGAATGATTACATCAAATTCGTCGATCATCTCTTTGTAAAGTTCTGCTCCCAGATAATGTTCTCCCTCAGACCTTAAAGCCTTGAAAGCAGCCGTAATGTATCCTTCAATTTCAGGCATTTTCAAATTCGCTTTCATTTCTTCTCTGATTTGCTTCTTTTTCATTTCAGGAGAAATTAGAGTGCTCTTCCCAAACTCTTCTTCAAGATTTAAACTATCAATATACGCGTCAATCTGCTTTTCGATAGCTATATCAAAAGAATCTTTAGCTGGAGGAGGAGTGACCTCGTCAGATTTTTTATCTTTAGGAGTAAAATCTCCATGCATCATTGCTTCAAGATAGGGATCAGGCATATTTAAATGACACTTTTTAAGTAAGATATACCAGGATGGTATACATGTTTAAATTTAATGTAATAAAAACTTCATTTATGCAAAACCAAAAACATCTCAAAATTTCAACTTGGCCTAAAATAGATAAGCTGGTGTAATGACGCAAAAGACCTCAACACAACCGAGAAAATATGGAAAATACTCCCCCTTTTACACCCCTCAATTTTTTTCAAATTAATATTGAAAGCCCACTTCTGCCCCCCAGTAAAGAGCCCCCCTTCTCACTCACCGCAAAGAACTCGGCTAAATACCAACTCCCTAATCTCTCAGCCCTAACTGCTGAGACGATTTTTGCTGAAATTGCTTTTGGCTGGAGTTTTGAAGGGGTCGAGCTATTTGTAACTATCAATCAACCTTATCTGAAATCGATCTTCCCACAACACGACAAAGGCGATAGCATAGAACTCTGCATCGATACGCGCGATGTCAAGACCTCCGGATACAACACTCGCTTTTGTCACCATTTTTTCTTTTTACCTGAAGCCGTTGAAGGTGTTCAAGCCGGAGAACTCACGAAATTTAGAACCGAAGATGCACACGAACTCTGCGATCCTCAAGACCTAAAGGTGCACTCTACCTTTAAACCAAAAAGTTACTCCATGAACTGCTATATCCCCGCAAATTGCTTGCATGGGTATGATCCCGCGCAGTTCGATCGCTTAGGGATGACCTATCGGATCAACCGTGCAGGAGGCTCCCCCCAACATTTTTCTGTACTAGCAGAAGACTTTAAATTCCAAGAACAGCCCTCTTTATGGGGCAGTGTAAGGCTTTTACGATGAAAACGGTCCTATACGATCAACACAAAGCTTTGGGAGCTCAATTTGTCGATTTTGGAGATTGGCAAATGCCTCTGCAGTACACCGGTATTCTCCAAGAGCACACGGCCGTACGCACAAAAGTAGGTCTATTTGATGTCTCCCATATGGGAAGAATTGCTATCGAAGGTACGGATGCTGAACGTTTCATCGACTCCCTTTCAGCTAATAAAATTGTCGGTAAAAAAAATCTAACAGCAACCTACACAGTTCTTTGCTCAGATGCAGGGACAGCCATCGATGACACCATTGTCTATCGCATTGATCAAACCCACTATTTCATGATCGCTAATGCTGCAAATCGACAGAAAGATCTAGCTCATCTCCAACGTTATAGCAAGGCTTTTAACGTTTCGATTATCCCCCATTATGATGAAGAAGGGATCCTCGCTATACAAGGACCCCTAGCTAAAAATATAATCACCCGACTTTTTCCAGAAAGCCATTCGCTGGAAAAAGCAATGCACTTTATGGAGATTTTCTTCCGAGAGAAAAAATTCTTTTTGTCTACTACAGGATACACTGGGGCCGGAGGCTACGAAATTTATGCTCCTCTTACGCTCATTGAGATCCTTTGGGATCTTCTTTTAACAGAAGGAACTCCTGAAAAGATTCTTCCCGCAGGCCTTGGAGCAAGAAATACTCTTCGTCTTGAAATGGGCTATGCGCTCTATGGTCATGAGATCGACGATTCGATCGCTCCTACAGAAAGTGTAGCAGCCTGGTGCGTAAAACTCGACCAAAGAGATTTTCTTGGAAAGTTAGCTTTGGTAGATTTAGAGAACTCTTCAGCTAAACGTTTCGCGTGTGGAATTGTTCTAATCGATCCTGGTGTTGCACGTGATGGTTATCTTATTTTCCAAAACGGAGAAGAGATCGGCAAAGTCACCTCAGGAACCTTTTCTCCAACGTTAAATCAATCCATTGCGCTAGCAATGACTCGGAAGCCATTAAACCCTAGCGATAGCGTTGAAGTTCAAATTCGAAATCGCTTTTGCGCCGCTAAAGTCACTCAAATACCCTTTATAAACATCAAAGGATAAGGTATGAAATTCACAGAATCACATGAATGGATAGAAGTAAACAACGATATCGGGACCATAGGGATCTCACAGCATGCTCAAAAAGAGCTAGGCGAGATTGTCTATGTAGAGCTTCCAGAAGAAGGGAAGCAGGTTCAGGCCGGAAAAGAAGCTGCTGTCCTAGAGTCCACTAAAGCCGCTGCAGATGTCTACTCGCCAGTTTCAGGAACCATCTTAAGCGTCAATAAAAATCTTGCCACTTCTCCGGATCTTGTCAACAGTTCCCCAGAAAAAGAAGGATGGATATTCACCGTTAAGTTAAGCAATCCTAAAGAACTTGAGAATCTGATGACATCTGAAGCTTATTATTCCAAATTGCCCTAGCACAATGAAGTGAGCCACTATGGATTTTATTTCGAACCAAAAGCCGCAGATCGAAGAAATGTTGCAGGAGATAGGCATCAGCTGCATCGAAGAACTCTTCGACGCCATCCCTCAATCTCTTAAAATTCCTTCCCCTGTAGAAGATGACGGCCTCTCGGAATCTGAAGGACTTCAACTCATGCAGAGTCTTGCTAATTTGAATAGTTATCAACATTTTGACAACTATCTGGGTGCCGGAGCCTATGAACACTACATTCCAGCCTTAGTGGATGCCATTTGCAGTCGCTCTGAATTTCTGACCGCCTACACCCCCTACCAAGCTGAAGCTTCTCAAGGGATGCTGCAAGCCACTTATGAATATCAAAAAGTTGTATGTGCCCTCACAGGAATGGATGTTTCTAATGCTTCTCTATATGATGGAGCTTCAGCGTGCGCTGAAGCACTTTTAATGGCCCTCCGTTTACAAAAAGGGCGTCAGGAAATTCTCATCTCACCAACATTACATCCAAGCTATCGATCTGTGATTGAACAATATCTTGGCAGTCACTCAATAGAGATCAAAACACTTCCTCAGACCCCTTCCTGGCAAATCGATTCAACTGCACTAACCCCTCTAATCAACGAAAAAACGATTGCAGTGATCGTTCAATCGCCTAATTTTCTGGGGGTCATGGAGGATGTTTCAAAGATCTCCCATGACATTAAAGACAAAGGGGCGTTGCTCATCATGGTCTCTAATCCCCTCAGCTATGGAATCTATGCCTCTGCAAGAGAACTTGGAGCCGACATTGCCGTGGGAGATTGTCAACCTTTTGGGTTGCCATTACATTTTGGGGGTCCTTATGTTGGATATCTAGCCTGTTGCAAAGAATTCATTCGTCAAATGCCCGGACGTTTTGTTGGAGAAACGATCGATTCGGAAGGAAAAAGAGGGTTTATACTGACATTGCAAGCTAGAGAGCAGCATATCCGACGAGAAAAAGCCACATCTAATATCTGTACAAATCAAGCTTTGGCAGCATTAGCAAGTTTAGTTGCAATTGCATGGTATGGCAAGAAAGGAATTCCGGCATTGGCACAAACAAATTTTGCCCGATGTTGTTATCTTAAAGAAAAATTACTCGAGCTAAAAAGCAAAGAGGTTCCTGGAGTTTCTCTGCTCAGCACAGGATCAAATTTCAATGAGTTTGCTATGACATTTGGAGTTCCTTTCCAACAGGTCCAAAACCACTTCCGCAAACATCATATTGAACCTGGGCTTGCTCTAGGAGACTTTGACCGTAAATTATCGGATTATTTTTTAATTGCCGTTACAGAAACTAAATCGAAGGCTCAGCTTGATCGCTATGTAGAAATCGCTGCAACCTTGAGAGGCTAAATGAATAAAACGCTCTTTGAAAAATCTCAGACAAATCAACATGCTTATAGTCTAGCTAAAGATTGGGAAGACCTCAATAGGTATACTCCAGACCCCCAACTAAAACGAAAGACACCTCTCGATCTTCCTGAACTTTCTGAAATCGATCTCACTCGCCACTTTGTACAGCTCTCAAAACGCAACATGGGGATTGATACCAACTTCTATCCATTGGGAAGTTGCACGATGAAGCTCAATCCACGCATTAATGAAGTGGCAGCCAAGCTCCCAGGTTTCACAAAAGTTCATCCCCTAGCACCCGATGAAGCAAGTCAGGGGTGCTTACAAGTCATTGATGAACTGATCACCATTCTTTGTGAACTCACCGGGATGACAGCTGGCTCGTTGTTGCCGAATGCGGGTTCACAGGGGGAATTCACAGGGATTCAAATGATCGTCGCTTATCATCGACGCAACGGAGACCTTGACCGCACCGAAATGCTCATCCCAGACAGCGCACACGGAACAAACCCTGCATCTGCTACGATGTCAGGACTGACCACAAAGACAATTCGCTCTACACCTACCGGAGATATAGATCTGGAAGAGCTCCGTAAAGCAGCCTCTTCAAAGACTGCAGGGTTGATGCTCACTAATCCAAATACTTTGGGTCTCTTCAGCCCGCAAATTCTAGAAATTGCCGCAGTCGTTCACCAAGCTGGAGGCCTTCTTTATTACGATGGAGCTAACTTAAATCCTCTTTTAAATATTGTTCGACCGGGCGAAATGGGGTTTGATGTGATGCACATTAACCTGCACAAAACATTTTCAACACCGCATGGAGGCGGGGGGCCGGGTTCGGGACCCGTCCTGTGCAATGATAAACTCAAACCCTTTCTTCCGACTCCGCAAGTTGAAAAAAATGGAGACACCTATAAAGTTGTACGAAACAAAGAAATGAGCATAGGCTCGATGGCGAGCTTCCATGGAAACTTTGGGATCTATTTACGAGCTTATCTGTACGCACGTCTTCATGGACATTATGGACTAAGACGCATTGCAGAGAATGCAGTCTTAAACGCCAATTATCTGAAGAAAAAATTGAGTCGTTTATTGACAGATCCGTATCCACAAAATTGCATGCACGAGTTTGTATTGCAAGCGGACAATTACGCCGATCGAAACATCAAAGCGTTGGACATCGCCAAACGCCTTCTCGATTACGGATTCCATGCCCCGACAATCTATTTTCCATTGATAGTGAAGGAATGTCTGCTCATAGAGCCTACAGAATGTGAATCTAAGGCAACACTTGATGCCTTTGTTGCAGCGATGGAAGCAATTGTTGCGGAAATAGTCTCTAATCCTGAAATTGTGGCAACTGCGCCTCATAGTTTGCCGGTTTCCCGCCTCAATGAGGTCTATGCAGCTAAAAAGGCAATGAGTTTCGGTAGCTAAAGACAGGATTCAATGCCAAGTTTTGTGCCATACCTCATATTCAGCTTGCTTAGTCATAGCTCTTTCTTCAAAGATTGTGGTGTAATAGGTCTAATGTACAAAAAAAACGAGTTTATGTAGTGCATTAAAGCCTAATACACCTTAAAAACACCACAATATAGTGTATTAGGCTTAATGTACAACAAAAAATGCTATAAAAATGAGAATCTAAGGCAATACTTGATGCCTTTGTTGAAGCGATGGAAGCAATTGTTGCGGAAATAGTCTCTAATCCCGAAATTGTGGCAACTGCGCCTCATAGTTTGCCGGTTTCTCGGCTCAATGAGGTCTATGCAGCTAAAAAGGCAATGAGTCTAGATCTTTAAACTGTTTTTATTGATTGCTGGATTTACTAAAACGTAGCACTCCAATAGCTCCAAAGAAGTTACCATGTACGTGACGGTTTATAATTCTACACGTGGAAAAACAGATATTTTTTTCTCCATCGAATTTCCTTGTAGCGACAAAGCCAATTCCGTCAGCAAATTCTTCTTGACAATGCATAAAAGTACTATGATCAGGGTCTTTATCAGTATAAGTTTCTTTTAATATGGCCAGATGTGCAAAGGAAACTACCGCTTCCAATGTGGTTGGTAACGTGTAGTGAACTCTATTTTCTTTAGAGATATTCATCAACCTTTCTTTTTGTTCATCTTTGGTTTTATTTCTGGTCCCATTAATAAGATCAGATCCGCCAATAATATCTTTTTTTATAAGAATCCAATATGACTTCTCATTAGGGTCCACAAATGATGATACATTTTTAGGGAAATTTTTAGAGGTAAAAAAACAAATAGGGAAATTTGAAAAATATTTTAAAAAACTATTTGTTGTGAGATTTTCAAGACTTTTTAAAGATAAATCTTTAGGAATTAATGTAAGTATATGGGTATCGCGCACTTTTTTAGCAGGATCTGCCGGGCAAGGTCCATTTAAGATTTGAATGATGTCATGAGGAAGTGGCGGTTCAATTACGACATTCAAGCCCAGATATTTATGCCATTCTTTCTTGCCAAAAGTTATTTCCTTAAAAGCTGCTTTTCTTTCCTCATTGATCTTAGAAACCATTCCATGGCATCCTTTACTGACTTGAGAAAAAGCGTGAAGATTTTTGAAATCCAAGTAGAGAGCAATTTTCAAAAAAATATCGGAATATAAAAGATCTGATTTAATTTCCGGTGAATATGTGACTATAGAACTTATATATTGAAACCTGGAATGAAACTCGCGACAGGCGGCAATTGCGACATAGATGGCAATCACCACGACTCCAAAAGAAATACCAATACAAATAGAGAAACTAAGCTGAACTGCCAAGTTGACAGCAGAAAATTCAATACCACTGTAACATGCTGATGCTACGAGAATCCCAAATGCCTCTACAGCAACCAAAATAACGAGGTGGTTGACCTTATCTCTTCTGGTCAGATAAAAGAAGTCAGGTCGTTCATCAAACAAGGAATGCAATGTCTGAATGATTTGCTTCCCTAGATTTGCTATTTCCATAAAGGCTACTCGTAATACATAAATTAATTTGTTGTTTTTTAATAGAATATCTAAACCTTAGAGTATAACAACTGAAAGTTTTCAGTCAATTAAAAATTAAAAAGGGTGTGATTGGGTGTATTAAACTATCTTGCAAAATTTTCTACAGCTCCAAGTCTGAAGATGTCGCTTTTTAGTTTGACATCCTAAGCCAAAAAATATATATAAAATCTTTAACCTTTTGAAATTAAGGAGCCTATATGATGTCGTGTTCTGAAAACACTTGTTGTTCGTTCTCAATGCTACTTGGAAGACTTTGCCTTTGCACAATTTTTATTTTATCCGGAATCGGGAAATTTCTTCATCCCGACGCAACATCACTCTACATGGCCGCTAAGGGGATGCCTTTAATTCCTTTTTTCTTATACAGTTCAGCTATTCTTGAAGTCTTGGGAGGAGCGCTACTGCTGTTTGGCTGTAAAATCAGGTGGACTGCATCAATCATCGCTCTCTATCTAATACCTGTGACAATTATATTTCACAAATTTTGGGGCATCAATCCTCCGGAATCTGAATTACAACTCATTGAATTCCTCAAAAACTTAGCCATTATTGGTGGTTTGCTTTATATCGCAGCTACAGGAGCGGGCAAATTAAGTATCGATTATCTATTCGGTACAGAGACCTGCAGAAGATAATAATGTAAATGATTGAGTGTCAGCAATTCCCGCTAAACTTTCGGGCACGCACGCGGGCACGGGCATGAAAATTAGCGGGAATTGCTGAGATTATGTCAATCTCTCGAAGGAAATGAAACCATAGAAATATGATCATCGATCAAGCAATCACAGTTCTTGCACAAGATTTAGATCTCAAGGCTATCCTGTTGTACGGGTCTTATGCGCAAAATATGCAGGATGAAAAATCCGATTTTGATCTCTTGGTAATTCTCAAAACAATTCCCCTTCCAAATGCTAGACAAAATACTTATAAAAAAATCCCCCATGCGAAGATTGTCGAAATTGCCCCATCCACTCTTCAACTGTGCAATGGTTGGGATAACTCCTGGTCACCCATTAATGATAAACTGCTAATTCACAGTAAAAAAGTAGAGATTGGTTACAACACAACCGCTTGGGTCAATTGCGTGGTCAAAAAACTTATTGTAAAGCATCAGATTACCTTCAAGGAATTTCCCTTTAGACCTTATACCTTCCTTGGCCTTTTGGAGTCCTGTAAAATTCTGTACGATAAAAAACATTTTGTTCAAAAAATCCGATCTCAAATTAAGCCTATTCCTCAGGCGTTAAAAGAGACGATCATTGAGGAGTTTTTTCCTATTCTTCTCGAAGCCCATGAAGAACTTAAAGATTATTCAGCAAGAAATATAGGAATCCTAGCTTACCAATTCCATTTGTTCCGGGGAATAGATGCGCTTATCCAAATTTTATTTGCTTATAATGATGTATATGATCCTGCTTTTAAGAGAATGGAGCCTTTTCTTTTTAAACTTAAGAAGCTTCCTCCGCATCTGGAAAGTTTTGTGCTTAATGTGCTTCCGAGATTTTTTGAAAAACAAAAAGAAATATCCCAATTTTTGGAAGAAGCCATCCAATTCGTACGAAGATTATCTATAACAAAAATCAAACTATGCCAGAAAGCAGAACAAGGATCCGCAAAATAGTCTAAACCACTGTGTGAAGTCATAACCTTGCCATTTCTCCCCCCCCCCCATTTCTGGATCCAAAATATGTGACTTCTAATTAAGTATGCACCCCTGATTATAACATCCAAAAACTTTTTGGAGCCCCCAGCGACCAGCGGGCGCTAATATCAAGAAGTAAACTCAAAAGCTTACTCAGAAGTGCTGTGGCTCTGCCCATCCTATTACCCATAAGTCATATTTTTGCCTTTTAGTGCATATTTGAGTGGAAAAAAATCTTCAATAAGTTTTAGCTGATAGAAAATTTACTGGAGATTGGCTATGAGTTGGGTAGAAGATGAGATGGAAATTTGTAGATTTAGGAGACCGTCGCTTAAATCAAAGAGTCGTTAATATCCTTGAAAGATTAGGGCTTGCACTCGGACGAAGTATACCTCGTACTAAAACAGAAAAGTTTAATTTTTTTTTAACGCAAAGCGAGACAGTTGCCAGCGGCGCCCCCTATCGGGAAATAACAGATTTTTAAAGCGCCTTGCCATTGGTGCCTGACCTGATATTCTGACATTTGCCTACAATGATAACGTAACCTCCCAGGAGGGCAAATGTCAGAATGTCAGGTCTGGAACCAAGGCTAAACGTTACCTCTCAGAATTTAGTATCTTGTTATTAATTGAAAAAGACGCTTTTTTCAGTTGCGTAAATCTTGGGGGTAACGTTTCAGCCTTGGTTCCAGACCTGACATTCTGACATTTGCCCTCCTGGGAGGTTACCTTATCATTGTAGGCAAATGTCAGAATATCAGGTCAGGCACCAATGGCAAGGCGCGAACTTGTTATTTAGGAGAAGCAAGTGAAGGCGCAAAGGCGCAAAGAAAACTATACAACGATACAACGATAAGAATTTGTGGAATAAGTACGTCACAGACTTCTTCTAGACTATTTCTAAACATTATTTCAAAAGGTCGTTCTACTTTGACCTCTAGGTACAAGTTTCCACCAGTATATCAGTTTTAACTTTTTCTTTGTTAGCGCAAAGTAGTTAAAATTGCAGCAATTCTCGCCTTCGGCGGGAACTGCTGCAGCCAAATCTCCTTATCGATAAAACAGGGAAATGAGTCATATTAAGATAGACTCATTGTGGAATATACGGAATTGCCCGCCTAACCATTTCGGCTTCATTTACATCTATTCGATTAGGGTATCGAATTGCCTGCTCTTCCATTAAGGAAATCAAAACATGGGGCTCATGCCATTCTATGACGCTACTACCTTCTGTATCTGCAAGATTTCTGCTTTCTGGGTGCCATTCGAGCAGCTGGCAAACAACATAAAGAGTTGTTTTTTCGAAAGCGAGTGGGGAATCGTGTAAAAATCCTGTTAATCCACCTAAGAATGCTATGGGTTTTCCTGTAGCTTCAAATTCTTCTTTTAAGCCTCGATGCATAGTCATTAAAGGAGTTTCATCATTTTCCATGCTCTCTCGCATTAAAAAGAAAACATCCTTATAACCGTAAATTTCCTTAAAGTGATGACAAGCAATGTGACCTTCTCGATCAAATAAAACAGCCCCTATAGATAAATGATAGGGCTGCGATTGCTTTTTTTGGAAAAATGGTTTAGATTCTTCAGCTGAAAGAAACAAAGACGATAAGGCCAAAACAGCAATTAAAATTACTTTCATAAGATCCTCAGTTGTTAGTTGTTACAAAAAAACTATAGCTATTACTATGTTAATCATCAAGATTAATTATCCACAATTTCATGTGCCCTGCAACCTACCCACAAACTCTTTACGCAGTGGTTTAGACTATTTAGAGGCTTCGTGGCTACACTCAACATCGGAATGATGCTTTTGACTCAATCTTTTTTCAAAGAAGGGCCTACATTAAGATGTTAGCTGCTAAGGTTCACATGAATTTAAGCGAGTTTATTCTTTCTTACGGTGCTTGCAGCACACATTCGGGCGATAGATAGAAATCGATCCTTGAGTCCAATAAACTCGACTCTTGAGACAAAGAAATCCCGATTGATATTGGTGTGATTCCAATACGTGAATCGTTAGCAAAACTGCTTGGCTAGCGTTCTGATGCTCTTCTCTGTAATGATGAGATTTATACAGATTTTTAGTAGCGGCGTCCAACAATTCAAAATCTTGGGATTTATCGATCAAAAATTGCATTTTAATCAAAACTTCCTTAAACTGAGATTTTCCTGGAGGAATGGATTGTACATTTTTTTATTCACTTCCTTGTCTAATGACCATATAGTTTACTGAAAATAAATCATAGGAGCTCTTATGCAATATTCATCTTCTCGACGTGTACCAGAAGCCCCATTATGGGGTGATTTTTGGTTCCAGATAGATCCACAGCATCAGGAGCTAAAAAAACAGTCTTCAATAATTGGTAAAGCTTGTCTTCGAATGAAGGTGGTGAAGGGGGGAGATTTTCCCGATTTAAAGATGATAAATGAACTTTTTCACAGGATTCTCGATCTCAGTTGTAGATTGGGAGGCAGATGTTTGAATCAAAAGAGATGGGTAATTTCGAGTTCCCAAAATGATAATGACGTTCTGCTTGTGGCAATGTTACCAAAATACAAACTTAAAATCCAATTTTTTCCTAATTTCTTTGATAAAACGTTTCCTTATTTCCCTACGGTCAGTTCAAAATCGCGGCTAGATTTAATGACCCATCCAAATATTCAAACCCAAAAAATGATTGGTACGAATAGCTGGTCGTCTCTTCAAAGTATGATTGATAAAATTATCGTCCCTAATAGTGATAAGAGTTCGTTGGCGCTCAATTTCCTCACGATAAAAAGTGAGTGGGATCTGTTTCTGAAAACCCTTTCTAGCTTTGATAACGATGAAGTTCTGCCAATCGCGCAACTCTTATCCAAAATATTTACAGATGAATCTGCCATAGCTGATACCGAAAAACTAAATAATGGAAATAGGAGTGCTTATGTTCTTAATATGGTTGCCAAATCCATCGTTCCTGATATAGGTCTTATTTCTTTGGGTAAAATAGCTAAGCGTTTTGATGAAAATAATGTGGAAAGTTGGCCAATCGGTATGGCATGTTTTTTACATTTCTGTAAGCAAAAAAATTATCCCAATATTAAACATCTATCTTTCAATGACGAAGCTGAGATACTGTCTGCGTCTGGGAGATTTTTAGCAAATATTAAGGGATTTTCTTCCATAGGACTGTTATTTCATCTTAAAGCATTATGTTTGAGAAAGAAAAACCAGAGGCCTCTTACGGCTGCAAACTATATTAATATGGCTGCAAACTATACTAACATTGGAATGAGTCTGCGAGATTTAGGGTACAATGAAAAAGCTTTGGAATATTTTCAGAAAGTCCTGGATCTCAGGAAACAGTTTTCCAAAGAGGGAAATACTGTTGCTATTGCGAGGAGCTACACTAATATTGGAATGATTCAAAACGATTTAGGAAATTATCGGGAAGGCTTGGAGTCGATAAGAACAGCATTAAAGATCCAAAAGAAAAAGAACTTTTCTAAATATCCCACTATACAAAACGATAAAGCTACAAGTTATCATAATAAGGGAATAAGTTTTCGAGGTTTGAGCTTAGACGAGAAAACTTCAAAATATTTGGAACGAAGCAGAGAATTGCGAGAAAATTCTTTTCGGGAAAACCATCCTTTGGTCGGCATCAGTTATAATGATCTTGGTATGCATCTATGGGAGATGGGAAAATTTGAGGAGGCAATGGTTAATTTGAAAAGAGCCCTAAAAATACAAGAGAATATTTTGGGAGAAAGTCATCCGTTAGTTGCAACTTGCTATAATAATATCGGATTATGCGCAATAGATCTGAAGGATAGTGAAAAAGCTTTAGAGAATTTAAATAAGGCATTAGAAATTCGACAGCAAATCTTAGAAAAAAATCATCCATGTTTAGCTTCAAGTTATTTGAACCTGGGAAGGTACTACAAAGAGTTTAAAGGAGAGGAATCCGAAGAGGTCTGCGACAATGATGAAATAGATAATTCTTATAATAAAGCTCTTGAATTTTTTAAAAAGGCACTTGTCATTTTTGAAACTCTTAACAATACGCATCCCTGCGTTGCAATATGTAATGAGAACATTGGATTAACATTGATGCTTTTGAATCGATATGATGAAGCCAAGAGCTACCTTGGAAAGGTTTGGTAATGATTCTAGTGATAGGTCTGGTTAAAAGGGTCATTGAAGTTTAAATGTCTCTGTTGTTTACATAAACAAGCTTTAGAAGAATCCTATTAGAAAAACAGGATTCTTGTGATGAAAGCCTATCTCCACGCAGGGTTCATCCACATGTAGTTTTAATCTGAAACATGCTAATTAAAAATGAGGAGAAATATTTATATGAATAGTTGGTCTTCAATTGCCACCCCTAAGCAACAACCTTTTGTTAAATTTGTTGACAACGCACTAGCTAAGCAAATTTTGGGAATAGAAGATTGGCAAAGAATTATTAAGTCAAGCGATGAAGAGAAAAAGAAAATCACCATTGAAAAAAGCTGGGCTTTATTTAATAAGTGTGCAGCTCAACTGGAGGATGAGCAATTGTGGAAACAACATCACTTCTCCAATTTATCTATGCGACCTGAATTCTCCGAGTATTTTCTTCCCTTTTCTCTTAATCATAAGGTTGATCGTAAAATATGCTTCGAAAGTATCTGCAAAGTCAATGATTTTTTCTTAAAAATCGATAACAAGATTAATATATTTTCACCATTGGAAGAAGTTACGTTTAAGTCGTCGATACAGTTTATGTTAAGCGAATTTCCAATAAGACCAACAGATAAAGAAATATTAGGCGATCTAGTAAAATTGTCTGGAAATCATCGGGATTGCAGTGAATATGTAATAGAGTATTTAACAAATTGCAAAATAGACGTCAAAAATAAAACTGTACAGTCGATCAAAGATCGTCTTGAAATGGGTTTAAGTTTAGCTGATATAATTCATGAAGAGAAAATAGTATATGAACGGATGCAAAATCAACATGAAAGACAAGAGAACCGTGAGAAGGAACAACAAAATCTCGCGAGCATACCCAGTGTGGCCCAAATAGCACAGAAACATGTAAGACCACCTGAACAAAAAATAAATTTGTTTGTGGAAAAGAATAGCATTTTCGAATCTGCCTACAAAAGATTTATAGATAAATTTATGGAACTAGATAGGAGGGGGGGGGGGTGCAATTGCGTTTCATGGAGGATATCATGGAAAAAAGAAAGAGGCTGGTCATGCCATTCTATTCGAAATTGAAAAGCAAGTAGACAGTACATACCGTCTTCGGGTAGTAAATACTGGAGAAGGTGTTACTACAACTGTAACTGAAGATTTGCAAAATGCATTGGGGTTTCTTTGGAATAAAACTTCAAGTTGGACCAATTCCAATCAAGAGGCTATCAAACCACAAGCCAAAATTGTTCGCTCTTTTATAATACCATCAAATCTAATTTTAGAAAAAGAGTTGATTAGTTTATTCTTCAATTTTGAAAATGAGAAAATAGATAAAGTGTATTCGCAGTTGGAAAAATCGTTTAAAGAGGAGGATCCATATTCAGATGATGCACAAGATTTTGGCACTTGTTCTATGTCTTCGATATGGGGATGGCTAAAATATTGTTTTAGAAATAATCCTCAAGTTCAAGTAAAAGAATTACGAATTGGTTTTTTACGAAAAAATATTAAAGATTTGATATACATAAATTATAAATACATCCGCAATAAATTTAAGTACCCTGAGCTCTTCAACCAGTATCAACTCAAGAGCAAGCCTGCAGAATTAAACCAACCAAACTTAGAGAAGGTGATTGCCTTTGGTTCGGAACTTTATGAACGAGCATCAGAAAAGAAACTAGAAGATTTAGGCTTTGAAGAACAACTTTACCTCGTTACGTGAGTATTTGCAAAATAAAGCAAAGTCGTTAACGTTTTGGCATCCTTAATTTCTCCAGTTTGAATCATCGTCATGATTTTGCTCTGCGATAAAACAACGGGAAGAATCTCTTCTCCAGCATCCAAGTTCTGCCCAACAAAATTCAGCCCCCGTGCAACATAAACATGCATCACCTCATTGCTTATCCCCGGTGTCGAATAAAACGTTGTCAACAGTTCCATCGTTTTAGCTTGATAACCAGTCTCTTCGATCAATTCCCTGTAGGCAGTAGCTTCCGGAGCCTCCTGCAGCTCTAAAGTTCCAGCTGGAAGCTCCCAAAGGGTTTGTCCAACTGCAATGCGTTGATTGCGTATCATCACAATCGATCCATCATCCATCAAAGGCAAAATGACGACAGCTCCAGGGTGAGCAATCGCTTCGTAATAAGCAGTTTTGTCATTTCTTGTTTTATACTCGCAACGTCTCACGTCAAATCGTACTCCATGGTAGACCACAGAAGATTTCTTAAAAAATGTCTCCAATCCTTCTTTTGTGGATTTAGAGAGTCTTGCTTGCTTGTGCACATCAACAGCCATGCGTAGCTGTTCCTCAAAGTTGCCGGGCTCCAACTTACCTAACAATCCTTTTGTTGCCCCTATCACTTCAAAATTAAACTTGATAACCTTCTCCACCCACCCAATAGCAGTTTGTACCAATTCCTCTGATGGAACTATTTTGTTAATCAAACCTATTTCAAGAGCTCGTTTCGCATCTATAAGCTCGCCAAACAACAAAAGTTCTCGCACAATTCGCCATGAGACCTGGCGTACTAACAAAGTAGATACTTGGGCTGGCACTAAATCGCGTTGGATCTCCGGATAACCAATCTTAGTATTCTCTGAAGCAATGACAAAATCACAGGCAGACATTATGCCAGCTCCTCCGGCTACAGCAGTCCCATTCACAGCTGCAACCGTAATAAGCGATGAAGTATGAATGGCAGTCAACGTCTTTGCAATAAGATGCGTTAGAGGATCTAGATTTTTAAGGTCTGCGGCTTCTTCGAGATCCATCCCTGCACAAAAAACCGGACCGTTTCCGGTAATCAATATCGCACGTTGTCCAGGTGTATTCTCCGTTTCTTGTATTGCCGTACATATTTGCTCCAAAAGAACCATACTTAAAGCATTACGCTTTTCCGCTCTATTGAGAGTTATCTTAGTAAATTCTTCGGTTCTTTCGACTGAAATGAGATTCATATTCTGTTTACACCATTTGAATGCGCGGATTCACAAGAGACCTTTCAATTAAACACGGCCAGTATCCAAAAACTTTTTTTAGATGAGGGCGTCCTGTCGTATAACCTGAAATACCTTGTGGGCCGCTTGTTATTAATGGAGCAATCTCTCGAGAAAAACACTCGAGAGCTTCACGACGCGAATCAGCCACAGCAATTCTCAAAACACATTCTAAAGAATGCTTCCCAAATCCGGGAACTACTCCACCAACAACGTCGCCGGCCCCCAAACACTCGATGTGACTCTTTTCTAAATTGAATCCTGCATCGGCGACTCGATGCAAAATGATTTCTCCACACAACTTTGCTTTCAAAGCTGCATCTACTCCAAAAATAGCAAGCATCGCTTCCGCCTTATAGCCATCAGCATAAGTTGCACTGACCTTATACGTAGATGGAGGAGGTCTTCCTTGGGCTCCGGAAACCTGAATGCGATTCACATCGATATGTTGAAGTTGAAGGCCTAGGAAGGAAACTGTTGCATCAGGACTTAAATAAGATGCTGGATCCCCAATCTCATAGAGAAGTTGTTCCTTTACAGTTTGTTCATCCACTCTCCCTCCACTTAATTCAGGCTTCGTGATAATGAATGTACCGTCAGAAGCAACTTCCACAAAGGGATATCCACACTTTGCAGCCTCTGAAACTGAAGTAAAGTGAGTAAGCCAATTTGTCGTGGCTCCTCCCGTCACTTGAGATCCGCATTCTATCAAATGACCTGCCACAGTCGCTTGAGCAATTTTATCGTAATCATCTAATGCCCATCCATGATGGACAACGCACGGCGCAACGGTTAAACTAGGATCTGCCACGCGTCCTGTCACAACTATGTCAGCGCCAGCTTTTAACAACTCAATTAATGGAGCAGCCCCTAGATAGGCATTAGCTGTCATCAAACGGCTTCTTATCGTTTCTAAGGGTTCGTGGGTATCAAGATTTTTATAAACTCTATTTGCATCTTCATCCTTTTGCAAGTGATGAAAAACATCATCTCCATCGACTACACCTATTTTCAGATGATTGCACCCTTTAGCATTAAGCAACTTTCTACATTCATTAGCACAAGCTAGAGGATTAAGTCCTCCAGCATTCGTTATAATTTTAAATCTATAACCCTCAAGCCAAAAAGGAATTAGAGAACGAAGTGTTTCGATAAAATCCTTGGCATACCCTTCATTAGGATTCATTTCTTTTTGAATCGCCATAATGGAAAGACTGACTTCTGCCAAATAATCTAGAGTCAAATAATCGAGGTCTGGTTGTTGTTGCAGCAAAGAGGCTGAAGCTGTCAAGCGATCGCCCCAAAATGCTTGTGAATTGCCAATACGCACAATTGACCTTACTGACTCTTTGACCCGGTCCCTAAGCACGTTTTTGCCTTTTAGCTAGCTCTACTTCAATTTTTTTCACTTCTGCTGCAGTGACATAGTAATAAATGTCATCGTCTGTAAGTCGGAAGATGGCAACAATGACAATTCCTAAAAAACTGATCAAAGCAAGCCAAATAATATGCCAAACGATCGCAAAGCCACAAAGCATACTCAATATTCCAATATACATTCCCATGGGTGTGTTTTTAGGCATGTGAATATCTTCATACTCCGTATTTGCAGGGTCCTTGGGGGGATTGCCATACTTGCTCTCTCCGCTTCCATTATAGGCATAACTCCGCTCGAGTTTTTGCAATTGACGTTGCTTCATTTCCCAAAAGGGATCAATTTCGTCGACCACAGGGATGAAAGCAAAGTTATAGAAAGGAGGAGGAGTTGGAACCGACCATTCCAAGGTCCTAGCATTCCAAGGATCACCTGTAACGCTATTTTTTTTGCGATTTTTAACTCCACTCAGGACTTGAAACAGCATGAGTAGCGCACCAGTAATGATGATCAACACCCCTAATCCCGCAAGAATAAACAAAGGTTGCCATCCTGTAGAGGCTTCATAATGGTCTAATCGCCTTGTGACTCCCATGAGCCCCAGTGCATACAAAGGCATAAAAGCCACAAAAAATCCAACAATCCAGCACCAAAAGGAAGCCACACCGAGTTTAAAGTTAAGTCCAAATCCAATAAATTTATTGAACCAATAAGCGAGCCCAGCAAATAAACCGAATAAGACCCCACCAATTACCATAGAATGGAAATGAGCAATAAGAAAAAGACTATTGTGGAGTTGAAAGTCTGCTGCAGGCACCGACATTAATACTCCGGTCATGCCACCCGTTGTGAAAACAGCTATGAAGGCCAAAAACCAAAGCATCGGACCAGAGAAATAGATTCGACCACGGAACATCGTAAAAAGCCAATTAAAGATTTTCACTCCGGTAGGAATGGCGATCAACATTGTCATAATTCCAAAAAAGGCATTGACGTTTGCCCCCGCTCCCATTGTAAAAAAATGATGCACCCAAACAAGAAAAGATAAAAATGAGATAGCGCAAAGGGCACACACCATCGAAACGTATCCAAATAATCGCTTATGTGAAAATGTAGCTACAACTTCGGAAAACACACCAAAGGCCGGTAGAATGAGAATGTAGACCTCTGGATGACCCCAAGCCCAAATGAGATTGATATACATCATAGGATTTCCACCAAAATCTGCTGTAAAAAAATGCATTCCCAAAGTGCGATCGAGGGAAATCAAAGCCAATGTGACTGTCAAAATAGGAAAAGCAAATATGACTAAGAGCATGCTATTTAGAGCACTCCAGACAAATAAGGGCATCTTCATGTAGGTCATGCCAGGACATCGCATTTTCAAAATAGTCACTAAGAAGTTAATACCTGAAAGCAAGGATCCTATTCCTGATATCTGCACACTCCAAATCCAATAGTCAACTCCAACACCTGGATTATATTCTATCCCTGATAACGGCGGATAGGCCAACCATCCGGTATCTGAGAACTTTCCTATGATCAACGATATATTGATCAGCATGGCACCGGCAGCATATAACCAAAAACTTAACGAATTCATGAAGGGGAAGGCAACATCTCGTGCGCCTATTTGCAGAGGCACAATGAGATTCAATAGCCCAAAAAGAGCTCCCATCCCCACAAAAAAAATCATCGTTGTTCCATGAGCTGAAAAGAGCTCTTGGAAATGAGAAGGCTCTATGAAGCCGTGTGAATCGCCGACAGATAGAAGTTGCTGAGCCCTCATCATAGAGGCTTCCACTAGTCCTTTAGCTAACATCAAGGTAGCTACAGTGATGTACATCATCCCAATTTTCTTATGATCTACCGAAGTTAGCCAATCCCGCCAAAGAGTCTTCCATCCACGAAAATAGAAAAGAAGAATCAATATGATGATTCCTGAGATGATCATCCCTATACCAGCACTCATTTCGATAGGACCATGCTTTAAGGCATCCATGGACAATCTACCAAAAACGTCATTCATTCTCACACCTACTGAATGCAAAATAAGCCAAGAACATTTCTATGTTCTTGGCTTATTTAAAATTAAGGAGTCCGGTTATTGTTATTTAGTTTCACTACGGTAATATGCGCAGAGGAACCTATAAATGATCCTTCTCCGGAAACTGTATTCTCAACCTGTGATGCAAATGTCTCCACAGGGATTTGAGATCCACCCGCTACATGCTGAATCCTCAATTTTCCGGCAACTCCGGGAGGATTGACGACAACACTCGTATTGCTAGCTTGCGCTACTTGGTGAACCTCTGAAGAAGATGTTGTTAAATGAGGTAAGGTCAAATACGTGTGCTGACCCAACGAATTTCCGTTCAACTCTAACCCAAAAATCGTTGTTTCAGGCCCTGAATGTCTTATAGAGACCTGATAGATCACCAAGTAATAGGTCGGTAACGTTGAATTTTCTAGCGGCAAATTTACTGTATCAAACAGGCCTGTGCCTATCATTGATTCACTTAAAAATATTCCTTCTCGATCAGTATCTCCATCGACTGCGGAGCTTGTAGAATGGGATGCATCAAAAGGTATATAAAAACTGGTTCCTTCTAGACCAAAAGTTGCGCTTTGAGTACTAGTAGCTTCAAAAAAGGTGTTAATTTCTAGGGCTGGTACTCCAGGAGCCCCTGTTGGACCTGTTGCTCCGGTATGCCCAGTTGGCCCTGTAGGGCCTGTCAAACCTGTTGCTCCGGTATGCCCTGTTGCACCTGTAGGGCCTGTGGGACCTGTTGCTCCAACATGTCCAGTTGCACCTGTGGGACCTGTTGGTCCAACAAGGCCAGTTGCTCCTGTAGGTCCTGTATCCCCTGTGGGACCTGTTGGACCCCGTCTTCCATGATGACCTTTATGTCCTCTATCTCCGTGCTCACCTTTGGGACCCATTGGCCCCCGTTTTCCATGGTGACCTTTATGTCCTCTATCTCCATGCTCACCTTTGGGACCTGTTTGACCCGTTGGGCCTGTTGCGCCTGGTTTACAACATGAGGTACTCTCCTTTTCGCTAGAAGATGAAAATTCAATCGGAGAAAAATCTGACATGCCATTGACATTCGCTTCTAAAGCCTGAAATCCACCCAAGAAGCAACAAAATAATATAAAATCTCGCATACGCCTCCATATAAAGTTTCCTTGATATTAGACATATATATTAATTTTGATTATTGAGATAGAAAAATAATTGTCGTTATTCTGGCAGCAGTTCCCGCTAAACTTAGGTGAATTTTACTTTATATGTAAGATCTCTGTTATTTCCCGATAGGGGGCGCCGCAGGCAACTGTCTCGCTTAGCGTTTAATTTTTCTTAGTATTCCGCATCAGTCGATTTTGTTATTTAGGAGCGGGAATTGCTGTCATTCTAGTCCTTATTGACTTACTCTTAAGAGGCTGAAGTTTGCTTGGTAAAGTTTTCAAAGATCTGTTTTCCTGATAACGTCCGTATACAGGCTCCTGTAGGACATGTACGCAAAACAGGACAACGATTCGTAAAAGAACGCCCATAAGGACAAGCTCCTTGAAAAAAGCGATGTTGCTCTCCAACAGGAGCAAATCTAAGCCCTAATGATGCGCCAAAAATGCTAAAGGTCGAAGTTGTCGTTGTCGCAGCAAGGTGCAAGGGAAGGGAATCCATTGCCACAATCAAATCTACCATCCCCATAAGTTGCTGCAATACAGGCAGACTCACCCTTGGCAACAAAAGAGATTGCTCAAATTGACTCTGAAGAGACTGAACTTCAATTTTTTCTGTTTCTGTACCCCAAATGAATACAAAATAACAGTTAAGATGCCCTTGAAGCAAATTTAAGAACTCAACCAACGCCTGGGGGGTCAATTGCTTATTTTTCCAATTAGAACCATGACAAACCATCACCAATGGCAAATTTACTCCGACTAACCTTTCACAAATATTTTCTAGCTGAACCTGTTCATCTCCAGATAAATTGAATATGACCGGAGAGGCCCTCTGAGGCTCATGATTGTTAAACCTAGAAACGGCAGTTGAAGACGATAAATTGACGCAATCTTTTGAGCCATAATCGCTTCTGATGGGGGGCGCCTTCACCTTTTGGGAATGATCGGCCCCCATCAGCAAGCGATTCTAACTCAAAATCTTGCATCACTTTATCATCTTGAACTGCCGTTTCTAGGTTAAAATACCCTTGGACTAGATCCAAGTAAGAACTACAGACGTTTTGATGAATAGAAGTTGAAAATCGTTTATTTGTAAAAAGCACATTGGGCCATTCAGAAACGCTATCCTTTGAAAATCCAACTTTATCACCACCTCTTGCTATTGCTGTGACCAAACCCGATTTAACATTACCTTGCAAATCGAAAATCACATCGTAACGCTTTTGACGAAGATGTTTTATAAATTGCCACATTTCTGATCGCAAAGAAAAATGAAATAGCTTCTTTCGCCAGGCCTTTGTATCTATAATAATCGTTTGATTCACTGACGGATGCGCCAAGAGAAGCGATGAAAATGACTTCTCTACTACCCAATCGATGCACGCGTTCGGAAACTTTTTCTTGATATATCCTAAAACAGGAAAAGCATGGACAATATCTCCTAAAGCAGAAGTCTTTACAATCAGTATCTTCATTTATTGGACCTATCGTTGGAGATGGATCAACAAAAAGAGATTTTGTATCGAGAGCCTGAATAAAATCAACCGGCAACGCAGATTCCACACACACATTTTTCCCACTAACAGGATGGGTGAACTCTATTTTACTAGCATGTAATAAACATCTCTTCGGCTGATAGTCAATAGATTTGCCCCTATGGTAAAGGGAATCCCCTAAAATGGGATACCCCATTCCTGCCAAATGAACTCGGATCTGATGCGTACGTCCGGTATGAGGATAGCAAGCTAATAAACTTGCTACTTCTCCTTTTCTAACAACTTCCCATTCTGTAATAGCTAAAGCCCCCTTTTCTTTTGCTACCTCACCCCAGAGATTCTGACCAACATAAGTTGTCGTTTTTCCCAAATAATTTATTATTCGTCCTTTTGACTCTTTGGGGATCCCTTGCACAATGGCAAAATAACTCTTTAAGATTTTTCGATTTTTAAATAACCGAGAAATGGCTTCTTTTGCCTCTTCCGATTTGATAAAAATCAACACACCAGATGTCTCTTTGTCGAGGCGATGAGCAAGCTCTAAATATGTTAAAGATCTTTTGCTTTTAAGATCTTCCAATAAGCCTGTATCTTCAGAATTCACCCCTGCAGCTTTATCGATGATCAGAAAATCATCATCTTCGTATAAAATAGGAGATAAAAATTTTCTAGAAGTGGAAACTTGAGGGGGTCTATAAATAAATTCAACAACATCCCCACGACCCACTAGAGTTGAAGCAAAACGTTCAGCACGTCCGTTGACAAAACAAAGATTTCTTTCCAAAGATTGCTTCAAAAAACGAAGGGAACACTTTTCTTCTAACTTACTACGCAAGAACTGTAACAATCGCATCCCAGATTCTTCCCTGGTCACTTGCCATTGTTTAGAAAAACTAGTCATTAGACAGCACTAAATTGCCTTAGGAAGCGCAGATCATTCTCTGTGAGAAGACGAATATCCTTAATTCCTCTTTTAAGCATTAGGATCCTTTCTACACCCATTCCCCAAGCGTAGCCTGAGTAAACTTCCGGATCAATACCCCCAATTTTAAGCACTTCTGGATGCACTAACCCCGCTCCTGCCACTTCAAGCCATCCACTATGCTTGCAAAGAGTACAACCGTGCCCATTACAATTTAAGCAGCTCACATCGACTTCCATACCTGGTTCAACAAATGGAAAGTAACTAGGGCGGCAACGAAGTTGAATATCGGCATGAAATAATTTGCAAAAAAGCTCTTTTAAAGTCGCCAAAAGATCTGCAAAAGTCACATCTTTGTCAATATAAAGACCTTCAACCTGATGGAAGTAAACATGTGAACGCGCAGTAATAGTTTCATTGCGGAAAGCCTTGCCCGGAGTAACAATGCGTATCGGTGGCTTATATTGCTCCATCACACGTGCTTGAATATTGCTAGTGTGGGTTCGAAGCAAAACCTTGGGAGCAATGTAAAAAGTGTCTTGCATATCACGCGCAGGATGATCAGCAGAAAAATTCAAGGCCTCAAAATTATAATAATCTGTGTCGATATCAGGTCCAACTTGGACTGAAAATCCCATTTCTCTCAGAATTGTAAGAATCTCGTCCAGAGTTTCTGTGACTGGATGCTTAACCCCTGCAAAATAGCTCCTGCCAGGCAAACTCACATCCAAGACCTCAGCAGCAAGCTGAGCATCGAGCTCTTGATCTGCGATGCAACCAGTTGCTTCAAGTAAAGCTTGAGTCAGCGCTTCTTTCAAATCATTGATCTCTTTTCCAAAGGCTTTACGCTTCTCCGGATCAGCAGACTTCAATTCTTTCATTAAGTCTTGCACCGGACCTTTTTTTCCTAAATAGCGCACGCGCATATTTTCAAGATCTTGACTCGTTTTTGCTATCTGTAGTTCTTGTAAGAAACGGTCATGAAGTTGGCGAATATTTTGATCCATTTGAACTGCACCCAAAAGTTTTACTCTCGTAAAATTCACTATTTTTCGGGCGCGAGCACGCGCACGAAAAATAGAGAAAATCTAGTGACCTATTTGGTTCACTTGACGGGACTTACAGACTCTTTAAACGAGAGCCTCTTTAGCACTTTGTACAACTTTGGCGAATCCGTTAGGATCGCGCACAGCCATATCGGCCAGCATTTTTCTATTGAGCTCACATCTTGCTTTTAGCAGACCATTGATAAATTTGCTATAAGATATCCCATTGATCTTAGCGGCTGCGCCAATACGCTGAATCCACAATCTGCGGAATTCCCGTTTTTTGATCTTTCGGTGCCTATAGTTATAAGCTAGGGCGCGCATAACGCTTTCACTGGAGAGACGTAAATGATTTTTACGATCTCCGACAAACCCCTTAGCTCTCTTATGTATCCTTTTTTTGCGTCGATGTGAAGCTACGGCATTGGTTACACGAACCATGGGTAATCTCCACTGTTGCGTCTGTCTTTAAATTTCTTTAAAATCAGACAATTTTTAACTTATTTACACACCCATTAAGCGTTTATACATCTTGAGTTGTGTTTCGCAAACTAATCCTGGACGTGAAAGCTGACGCTTACGTTTCGGAGTCTTTTTTGTCAAAATATGGCGTTTACCAGCACGAGAGCGTTTAAGCTTTCCTGTCGCTGTCACCCTGAACCTTGCGAATAAGGCTCTTTTTGTTTTCATTTTAGGCACGGATATTCTCCTATTATTCTACCGGACTATCACTCGAGGCAGAATCTTTATTCTTTTTGACTCCCGGAGCAATCACTATGCTCATCATCCTTCCCAGTAATTTGGGGGGCATTGATTCCGGGGTTCCGAATTTATCTAAGCTCTCGCAAACTTTTTTAACATGCTTTAGACCCACTTCTGGGTGAGCCATTTCTCTACCTTTAAAAGTACAAGTGACTTTTACTTTATTGCCAGCCTCAAGAAATTCGCGAGCATGATTTATTTTTGTTTCTAGATCATGTTCGCCGATATTGGGCTTAAGCTTAATTTCTTTAACTTTAACCTGATGCTGAGATTTTTTATTCTCTCTTTCCCGTTTAGTTTGATCATAACGAAACTTGCCATAATCAATAATTTTACAAACAGGAGGATTTGCACCTGGTACGATCTCAACAAGATCCAACCCGGCTTCATCGGCTCTTGCCAACGCTTCATAGAGCGGGACAACACCTATTTGTTCACCAGTTTGGCTTATGAGGCGCACACGTGGTGCACGTATTTCTCTATTAGCTTTCAACCCGCTACTCGGCTCCTATTTATAGTTTATGATGCCTGCGCCTTTAGAGAACTTGAAGACTGATCATGCAACTTGCCAAGAAATGTTTTTAAGTCCATTCGTTGCGAAGTTGCCTTTTGGCCGCATTGGCGTACATTCACTATTTTTTCTTTCTCTTCTCGATCCCCTACAATTATCGCATAAGGCACTCTAGCAGATTCAACTTCATGAATTCTACTTGCTAAAGAATGCCCTTGAGGATCACTCCTTGTATCTATTGCAACTCTATAACCTGCTTGCTGCAATTCAACTTGTAACGCCCTGGCATAGACACGCTGCCTATTACTTACTGCAATGATACGCACTTGTTCAGGTGACAACCACAAAGGCAACACACCTTCATTTTTTTCAACCAACAATGCAATCAATCGCTCCAGAGGTCCCATAATGGATTGCCTTATCATAATAGGTAAGGCCCTATATCCGTTATCTTGCACATATTGCAATTGTAAACTTGTTGGCAAATGAAAGTCAACCCCCACTTCGGGTCCACTCCAATTTTGCCCTATAACATCTTGCAACCTAGCTTCGATTTTCGGCCCAACTAACGTGCTTGCTTGCTGATTATAATTGAACTCAAATCCGCAAGCTATCATCGCCTGTTCCATCAAAGCCGATGTCTGATCCCATTGCTTTTGAGTCCCCGCAATTCTTTTACCATTTAACGAAAGAATCCACTGACACCCAAAACCTAATAGGGTAACAAATTCATTAATCATTTGCAAGGAAGAAATAATTTCCTCATAAACTTGGTCCGGTTCGCAAAAACAATGAACAAAATCAGCGAGATAGGAATCTGTTTTTAACATCCCCCATAAGCGCGTCCGCGGCATCTCAGGCGAATGAATTTCTTGTATTTCAGCATACCGAATGGGCAGATCTGCGGCATAATGCACTTTTGTTTTGTATAGAAGTGCATGGGCTTCGGCCGGAGTCTGCACCGGCAAAAGAATATCATCTTGAGCTTCAAGTGTTAATGACGACGATTCACTCTTAAAGGAAAAATTATTTTTAGAAAGAAAATCACTTTTAACAAACTTAGGGGTCTCAACAAGTTGAATGTCTAATTTTCGAAGAAGACGTTTCCATTGATCGAATAAAATGTCGCGGATGATTGTGCCCTTAGGGAGCCAAAAATGCGACACAGAACTGAATGATTGATCAAAAGCAAAGAGTTCCATTGTTTTAATCAATAAACGGTGATCATTTTCTTGCTGAAATTTTTGAAGCTTAGTAAATTTTTTCTGTTGCTGCTTATCTTTAAATGCCATGCCTGTGACACGGACGGCGGGATAATGTCCATGCTGCGGGTGATAAAGAGTAATATTCTCGATATCATAAATTTTCAAAGCGGCGACTTCATCAGTAGATGTTACATAACTCGAAGGGGCCACATCGAGAAAACCATCGAATTCTAATAAATTGACAATGTTGTAAGGGAGTAACTCGATTAAATCAGCCTTAAAAGGTTGATTACGGTGACGAAAGAGATCGGCTGCATTTTCCCGCATCATGCTGCGTTCAGAAATGGGATGGGCTTCTTTAGCCAATCCACGCATTGTTTCTTCAAGGAGAGTAATAAATTGAGTATCTGTTGGAAGAGAGGTGGCAAAATCGTAATAAAAACCTAATTCATTCGCTCCTCCAGAAAGCAGATCTGCTTCAGGAAAAAGTCTACAAACAGCTACAGCTAATAACTCGGCAGCGGTGGAGCAAATTGCAAGTTGATCGGAATCCATATGAATGCGAGTAATCTATTGAAGGTCGTGATAAAAGAATTTGCAATAAGCTGAATACCAGGCTTGGTCATAAAATTGGATTTTGTGGATGCAGATTTTTTTGTCTGTTGATTTGTGCAAAAAAAGAGACATACATGTTTGTAGGCCTTTTTGCATAAATCAACAGCCGAAAAAAGAGGCGTTCACAAAGTCCAAGTTTATGACCGAGCTTGGTACAATTGAGGCATAGCTGACTCGAACAGCTGACCTCCACGATGTCAACGTGGCGCTCTAACCAACTGAGCTAATACCTCATCATTAAGTTCGAGCTTATTGCGAAATTCTAATTGTAGAATATTTTGGTGAATTTGTACAAGCAAAAAAAACTCCCACTCTGAAATCGTAAAAACTAAAAATTTGCGCAGACTATAGCTCATCATTCGCGAGTTTAGCCACGTAGCCTCCAAGGCTATGCTATGCGTTATTCTCCTAACTCCATCTATCCGGATGGCTCATCTGTCAGGCAGATCTACAACCCATGTTTTCTCACGAAAACAGAACGAATAAAAAATGAGAGTGTCGTTTACAACGCTCGCATTGAAAAATTCGACTTATCAGGAAAGCCTAAAAGAATTCATTTTCCTAAAAGTAGCGGAATTCGGAAAATGTCTTTAACAACTTCGGGAAAAATCACTAATTACCTTTACGATGGCCATGAAGAAATAGGTTCATACAATAGCGAAAGATCTAACTTAGATCTAAAGATATTGTCCGGAAATGAAGGTTCCATTCCAATTGCTGTTGAAATGGGCGAGCAAAATTACTGCCCAATCATTTCAGTTCATGGACATATTGTTGGCCTTGTTGAAATGGAAACGGGAAATCTTGCCGATAAAAGCCTTTTAACAATGTTTGGAGAAGACTTATCGGAAAAACTTCTTTCTCCGTGGAGATTTTGTGGAAAACGACACGAATCCTCTGAGCTCGGAATAATTGACTTCGGTTATCGTTTTTATCATCCGAAATCAGCTCAATGGCTAACCTTGGATCCTTTAGGTGAAGCGAAGGTCCTAATTTATATGCCTATGTCAGTAATTGTCCAACTTGTTGCGTGGATCGCTTTGGATTATTCTTGGAGAACTTTAGCTTTAGCAGTTCTTGGAGTGATTTCAAATCCAATTGTTCTTGGGCGGGAAATCAAGCTCTTAATTACACGCTAAATAGTCCTCGCTTCATGGGTGCTGCTCAAGCTTTCGGGGGATTTACCGAATGCGCTGCAGGGATTAGCACTAGCCTTGCAGGAATAGGAACAGGAGGATTATCAACACCAATTGGTCTAGCAATCACATGTCATGGCCTTGATAATTTTATTACCGGTTTTAATCAAATGTACACCGGGAATATCCGAAATACCGCAACAGTCCAAGTCCTAGAAAAAACCGGAATGTCAAGTACTACGGCATTGGCTGTTGATGGGCTTCTTAGCTTAGGTGGGACTTCTACTTTACTACGAAATGCAGTTTCCGGCGGATCATTAAAAGCTGGATCAGAGCTATCATCTAAGACAGGAGTAGGATCACAATTAGCTAGAACTCCACAATTTAAGTCCTTTACAAAATCGAATTACAGATATAATTTGAAGGAACTAACAGGGATTGATCCGGGAAATTTATTCGATGCGCATCATGTTTTTCCGCAAAAATACAGAAGCCTTCTTAGACGCGAAAATGTAAATATAAATATTGATGATCCTAAGTATCTTACCTGGTGGGAAAAGTCTAGTTATCAAAAAAATGCTTATGAATATAATAAAGTTTGGCGTGGGATAATGTATGATAACGTTTCACCTTTAACAACAGAACAAATTCTCCAAGAAGGAAAAAGAATCATGACTGAATATGGCATTAAAACGCATTACTAGAATGTATAATGAACGCAAATAACTTTTCCATTTTGATAGTAAACTCTTATCATCTACTTTTCAAGCTTACACTGTTGGGTTAGGTCTTGATAAAAATGGCTTGTATAATGAGTGGAATTTAATTAAAGGAATATATGAAGGAATAAATTTTCCAGTGA
Organism: uncultured Parachlamydiaceae bacterium; assembly: GCA_963752155.1. GTDB lineage: Bacteria > Chlamydiota > Chlamydiia > Chlamydiales > Parachlamydiaceae > JACCRY01. Next base: position 40,499 of record CAVVXH010000005.1, read on the forward strand.
TTTTTAGACAAGATCAAGGCAATAAGTTAACTGACATTTTAGATACAGGATGGCCTGGATTATTTTTAATTTCCGATCACTTAAAAACTATTCTAGAGGACAATCAATTAACAGGTTGGTTAACTTATTCTATTAATCTCTACGATAAGAAGAAGAGAGAAATTAACAATTATCATGGTTTTTCAGTAATTGGAATTTGCGGGCAAATTAGTTATAAAGACTCAAAAATTATTGAAAAAAGAAGAATAGCAGAAGGACCAACGTCTAGATATTATAAAGGACTTTCAATAGGATTAAATGAATGGAATGGTTGCGATTTTTTCACGCCAAATGACTCATATAGAACTATTATAACTGAAAAAACAGCTAACATCTTAAAAAAAGAAAAAATCACTAATCTTTTTTTAGAAAATATATCTGAAATAGAGATTCCTGTACGCATTATAACCGGTCATGAATAATAGGATTATCGGAATGGTTTATTAAGAGGTTAAATCACTCAAAAATTTTTTCCCAAATTTGGAAGCAAGCTCTTATCATCACATTTCAAGCAGGGCCGGCTGGATTAGGAGTGGATAGAAATGCATAATTTTTTTGATTTTAATAGCAAACTTCGATCGTATACTTTTCAGGCTTATGCGGGTGAAGTAGGTCATGATAAAAAAGGGAAATATGAAGGAATAGATTTTCCAGTAATTTTTAAACATGACCAAGGAAATAAATTCACGGATATATTAGATACAGGATGGCCTAGATTATTTTTAATTTCTGATCACTTAAAAAAAATTTTAGCAGATAACAATCTAACTGGATGGAAGACTTATCCCATTCAACTTTATGACAAGAAAAAAAGAGAAATCGATGGTTATCATGGTTTTTCAGTTACTGGAAATAGTGGACCGATTAATTATAATAATTCAGAAATAATTGAGCGAAAATTGGTTTCAGAAGGACCTATATGAAAATTATATAGAGGTTTATATTTTAAAATTGATGAATGGGATAAATGTGATTTTTTCACTCCAAATAATTCATATATGATAATTGTATCAAGCAAAGTCGCTAATATCTTAAAAAAAAATAAAATTAGCAATCTAAGGCTTGATGATTTGTCTGAAAAAGAAATGCCTTGCAATTTGGTTTAAGGAGGAGAATTCCCTTAACTCCTAAATAACATAATCTTTGCAGCTAAAAAAACTGAATACGAAATTTGATTTTACCGCAAAGCGAGACAGTTGCTTGCGGCGCCCCCTATCGGGAAATAACAGATTTTTAAAGCGCCTTGCCATTGGTGCCTGACCTGATATTCTGACATTTGCCTACAATGATAACGTAACCTCCCAAAAGGGCAAATGTCAGAATGTCAGGTCAGGCATGGGGAGAAACAAAACGACGTTTTTCGACCAAAACCTTGCCATTTCTTCCTCCCCATTTCCGGATCCAAAATATGTGACTTCTAATTAAGTATGCATCCCTGATTATAACATCCAAGAACTTTTTGGAGTGCTGTGGCTCTGCCACAGCGCGTGAAGAAGGTTTAGATGATAAAGCATGCAATTAAAAAAAATTTCCCTTTCGGTTGGCAAGGGTTTTGTTGTTTTACAAATCTGTTCCTGACATACATTTATGGTCTGAATGAAGCTACGAGTAGGAGGCCTGTCATAAAGCGAGACAACATCCTATAATTTTTAATTGCATACTTTATGATTAAACCTTCTTCACGCGCTGTGGCAGAGAGCCACAGCACTCCAAAAAGTTCTTGGATGTTATAATCAGGGGTGCATACTTAATTAGAAGTCACATATTTTGGATCCGGAAATGGGGGAGGAAGAAATGGCAAGGTTTTGGACATTACGACTTCACGCAGTGGTTGAAACCACTTGGAGGCTACGTGGCTATACAATCTGCAATCTTTTTAGCTGTTACGATTTCACAAGGAGGTTTAGACCACTTTGAGGGTTCTTCTACATTAAAAATAAATTGATTCCAAAAACTTTATACATGGATTCAATCTGCAATTTCACATAATCCTTATATCGACCACTCCAATGAAATATCACGGCATCAGGATTAGCTCCTGATTCTGCAATCCAATTATACTCTCGCGAGAGATAAGTAAAACCCATTCCATGAGTATACAAAATATTGACTAAAAGTTGCTGATCTCCAAAATGAAGATGTGTATTCTCATGCACCTGATGAGCCCACTCTTGTATGGCTTTAGAACCCCTTTTATAAACAACTACACCTGAATTTAACATCAATTGTCCAGGCAAAATCATTTTTCTATTAAAATTAATGACTTGTGAATAGTCAGCTTCAGGAGCAAGACAAATGCCAGCGTCATTCTCACACTGAGAAAAAATAGTTTCGATCGAACCTCTAACCTGGCAATCCACATCCAACCATATTGTTCGTTCATAGGGTGATAAAAGCATTGCAAAGGGCTTTTTAAACCATCCCTCACGCATTTTCCACACTTCCGGATGCATGGACTCCCACATAGTTGCCAAATCGACATCTACAGATTCTTTAGGTGCGATCAGGTTTTCTTCCATTTTAAGATCAATGAGATTCCCTCTTAGGCGACACCATTCGATCGCCTTTTCAGTCATATCTCCAAAATTAATAAAGGTAATAGGCAGCACATTATGTACTTGAAAATTCATCAACCACCAAGGCAAGAGCCATTCTTGATTAGAATTGACCCCCACAATAACTCCTTGATTGGGTTGAGAAATCATATTTGATTCATTCTCTTGATTAAGTGTATCGTGCATAAGCTTAGATGTACTTTTCTGATAAAAATATGTCAACTTTTTAATTTTTAGTGGAATTGTTGAATTATGTCTAGATTTTCATGGTCTAATATGGTAAAGTGCAGCGGGATCAGAAAATAAAAAGGGCAAAATATGGCAATAACAATGAATCACCATATCACCAAAAGAGTTACTAGAACCGGAGTCTATGGCATTGCAAATAGAGAAGAAAAAATTTTGCTCATCCAGCAAAGAGGAGGTCCTTACTCTGGCAAATTTGACTTTCCAGGAGGTGGAGTTGAATTTGGAGAAACCCCTGAGCAGGCTCTTAGAAGAGAATTCGTCGAAGAAGTAGCCATGGGATTTAAGTCTTTCATTCTTGTAGATAGCCTATCAGCAACTATCGATATTCCAAAAATTGATGAAAGAGAAGCTTGCATATTCTTTCAAATTGGGATGATTTATCACGTTAAAAATCTATATCTGCTAGAAAATGAAGCAGAAGCAGAGTTTGAATGTCATTGGATAGATCCAAGGGATTTGATTCAAGACGAATGTTCAGGCCTTCTTTGGCAGTATATTAAAAAGCATCATACTCTATGAGTTTAAAGGAAATCCCATGCGAGAAAGCAACGTGCGTACGACATGGGTGGGATGCCTTAAAAAATAAGTAAATACTTTCCAATAAGTCACTGAATCCAAATTTCTTATAATCAAAAATTGCTCATTTTTTAATGCATCGTCGAGCCATTCTCGATGAACATAAAAAAATGAAGAAGGCAATTTGTTTAGATCAAACCATTGGATATCTTGTGTTTCATTTCCGGTAGAAAAAGCCCCGGATATCACCGAACATTCATAAAGATATGTGACACTAGTCAATCGATTGATTGGTAAATATTTGGCAACTTGTCGCTCAATCTTCACGACCAATCCTGTTTCTTCTTGAGCTTCGCGAACAGCTGCATCACCCGGAATTTCACCTGAATCAATCCCCCCACCGGGCAAAACCCACACAGGAACATCCCGCCTTTTAACAAGCAAAACACCATTTTTTTCCTGATTAAATATAATGGCAATCGCGCTATTTTTCATAAACAAATCTCGGCTGGCATACAAACTTATTGCAAAAGATTGGACTGATTCTATATAATTAAAACATCTCTGATGAATTAAATCACTGAAAAACATCAAAATTTAAGGATTTTTATGAAATTATTCGCTAAACTCTTATCGTTTATATTTCTCATTCCTATCGCTCTTTCAGCACAAAATTCAGACAATTCACAAAAGGTCGATCCAATGAAAACTGAAGTTACAGCCAAAGCTATGCCTCAACCGATTTTGTTAGCTAATTATAGACCCCCAGAGTATCTCATTAAAGAAGTTAAACTTTGTTTTAATCTCGATGATGAAAAAACTATAGTTTCCTCAAAAATGAATGTTTATCAAAATCCCAATTCTAACTCTGATAAGACCTATCCTCCCTTAGTGCTACATGGAGAAAACCTGAAACTACTTTCTGTTAAAATCGATGGGCACACATTAGCTCCAAATGACTATCTTCTCACAGCAGAAACTCTTACGATTCATCCATCAAATCACAGCTTTATATTAGAAATCGAAAATACAATTAACCCAAAAAATAATACTGCCTTAGAGGGACTTTATAAATCAGGAACTATTTTCTGCACTCAAAATGAACCTGAAGGATTCAGGAGAATCACTTTTTTTCTCGATCGTTCAGATGTGATGGTTAAGTATACAACAAGAATCATAGCCGATCAAAAGCTATATCCTATCCTCTTATCAAATGGAAATGAAATAGGTCGAGGAGCTCTTAATGACGGAAAACACTGGGTTGAATGGGAAGATCCGTTTGCCAAACCTTCTTATCTTTTCGCTCTCGTCGCCGGTGATCTAGGGTCCATTCGTGACGAATTTATAACGATGAGTGGAAGAAAAATCGATTTGAGGATCTATTGTGATAAAGGAAATGAAGCGAAATGTCACCATGCTATGCGTGCTTTGATTAAAGCTATGAAATGGGACGAAGAGGTCTTTGGTCTTGAATATGACCTCGACATCTTTATGATTGTTGCCGTCGATGCCTTCAACATGGGTGCTATGGAAAATAAAGGTCTGAATATCTTCAACACAAGTTGTGTCCTTGCAGATACTGCCACAGCCACTGATGATAACTTCGCCAAAATTGAAGCTGTGGTTGCTCATGAATATTTCCACAATTGGACCGGAAACCGCGTCACTTGCAGAGATTGGTTTCAACTCACTTTAAAGGAAGGGCTCACGGTGTATCGTGATCAAGAATTTTCTTCTGACACATTATCTCGGCCTCTTCAAAGAATTCAAAACGTCCTCACCTTGCGAGCTTCACAATTTACAGAAGATGCCGGTCCTACAGCCCATCCCATTAAGCCTAAATCCTACCTTGAAATCAACAATTTCTATACCGCTACAGTCTACAACAAAGGGGCTGAAGTCATCAGAATGATTCATACTTTAATAGGACCAGAAGCCTTTCGTCGTGGCATTGACAAATACTTTGAACTCTATGATGGTCAAGCAGTCACTACTGAAGATTTCGTTCATGCAATGGAATTGGCTTCCGGAAAAGATTTAACTCAATTTCAGCGCTGGTACTCTCAAGCAGGAACTCCGGAGATTCAGGTCGACACACTCTACGATCAAGATAAAAAGACATTCACATTAAAAATTGTTCAAAGTTGTGCTCCAACAGCCGATTGCAGCGAAAAAGAGCCATTTCACTTCCCATTAGCTCTAGGGCTGATTGGAAAAAATGGAAAAGATTTGCCTTTAAAACTAGCGGGAACTCTCCTAAAACGTCCTCTCATAGAAATAACTCGCCAAGAAGAGAGCTTTGTTTTTGAAGATGTGCCACAAGCTCCTGTATTGTCGATTAATCGAGATTTTTCTGCTCCAATTAAAGTAAAACAAAAACACTCTCACCATGATTACATGTTCCTCATGGCACACGACAGCGACCCATTCAATCGTTGGGAAGCTGGACAGGAGTTAGCTTCAGAACTGATGTTAAAAATGGTAGCTGATCTTTCCGAAGGAAAATCTTTAGTCCTAGATTCAGGATTTATCGAATCTTTTGGAGCCATCCTCAATGACCCCGATTTAGATGATGCCTTCAAGGCTAGAGCCCTTATCTTACCTGCTGAATCGATTTTGGCACAGAGTTTGAATCCAATCGACTATGATGGTATTCATTTAGTACGAGAGTTCATGGTTCACAAATTGGCAGAAACTTACAAAGAGAGTTTTAAAAAGATTTATTCAAGATTGAATACCACTGAACCCTATCATTTTGATGCCGTTTCCTCTGGAAAACGGAGCCTAAAGAATCTTTGCCTTTCATACTTATCCACCCTTGCTACACCAGAGGCCATTTCTCTCTGTGAAGAACAATTTATTAAAGCGACAAACATGACAGATCAATTGACAGCTCTAATATTGCTTGTGAATATCGATTGTCCGCAAAACGAAAAGGCGTTGAAATCGTTTTATACTCGATGGAAAGAGGATACTTTAGTCATGAACAAGTGGTTAGCAGTGCAAGCTTCATCAAAATTAGATGGGACCTACGAAAAAGTTGTTACCTTAATGAAAGACCCTATATTTGACATGTGTATTCCAAATTTGGTGCGTGCTCTTATTTTTTCTTTTTCTCAAAATGCGGTACATTTCAATCGCAATGATGGGGTTGGCTATGCGTTCATAGCGGATCGCATACTTGAACTCGATAAACTTAACCCACAAATAGCTGCCGGCTTGGCTAGGGCCTTTAGAAGTTACAATAAACTCGATCCGATGAGAAAGAAAGCGATGAAAAAAGAACTGGATCGAATCCTTGTCCAACCGGAGTTATCGACAAACGTCTATGAAATCGTTTCCAAGTCGTTGGCCTGGGAGTAGTTCTCAGCCTTGCAGATCTAATCGCAATTCTCGTTGAAATTTCGCTCCTTTTCGGGCAAAATAAGCGAGAATTGCTAATAAAATATAACTTGCATAAATATTAATTAAGTGATATCAGATGTATGATATCTTGCATATCAATGAAAAATTAACATAACTTTATAAATTAAAAGAGGAACTATGATTACTCCAATAAATATTAATAACGGAGCAATAATTCAAAATGATAATCAAGCATTAATACTTGAAACTCTTCATGGAGTTTTCAATGTACAAGATCCAAGAAGTGATAACTCCTTAGGCAATACAGTTTTAAAAATCATTGCTGTAGTGGCAATTATATTCACTATCGCTACTGTTTTTTTTAAAAACCATGCTAATATTAATACAAAAAAAAATATTTCAATTCAAACACCAACCAAAATATCCTCAGAAGAGGGATCTTCCACAGATGAGGAAATATCCTCGAATGAAGAATCAGGAAAAGCCTATGATAAAGAATGGAAAAATAAGAAAAAGTTGGAGAGAAAAATATATAATGAACTTTCAGCGCCCGATGATATAAATAAGTTTAATAATCTAATGGATTTATACATCCAATTAGTTGCACTTGGCAGGAACCATGAATTGAGGAAAGAATTAGAAGCTCCTTTACTAAAAGTTATAGATAAAATTGAATATGTACTCAAAGCTTAATTGATTTTTTTTGTCGAACGAATGACGCGCAATAAAAGTGTAGCTCGATCTGGCCAAGAGCCCGATCTTCTTTGCTCAACTCTAAAATTTCTCCTTGCTTCCAAAGAACAACCATGTTAGCCTCTCTTCCAAAGCAGGCTAACAAAAAATGGCCCTTTGGATCCTTTAAAATGAAGAGAAATTATGAAATCAGGCTTTCGCTATTATCTCACCTCTCTAATCACCCTCTTATACGTATTTCTCACACAGGAGATTCTAGGTGCCCCTACACCTCACACTTTACAACAAGCATTGGATGCGGCGATCGAGCACTCTTTAGCCCTTAAACAAGCAGATGCTCAAATTCAAATGCTCTTAGCTGACTGTTTGCAAGCTGGGCTTCGAATTAATCCTGTGTTCATTCTTGAAGTTGACAACCTTGGTGGACGGGGAAGTCATCACGGTTTCAGTTCAAGTAGCCCTTCAGTCGCTCTTTCACAAATTTTTGAATTAGGCAATAAAAGGTCTGCTCGTCAAAATGCGGCAGCAGCACTAGCCAACATTGCCCTTTGGGATCGTGAGATTCTTAAGCAAGAGCTTTTACACAAAGTGACTGATCTCATCATCGATGCGATCGCCAATGCTGAAAAAGTTAAGTTTTTAAACGCTGCAAATGAAAATGCAATCATTTCTCTAAAATGCATTTCAGAGAAAGTCAATCATGGCAAAGCCAATCCCATCCTTCTCAAAGAAACTGAACTGGAATTAAACAGATCTATTCTTAATCAGAAAAAAGCTGCAAGAGATCTCTCCTCATCAATACGAGAGCTCAATCTAATCTGTGGTTGCACCTTTACATCTCTTGATGAAATAACTTTCCCTTTCTTTGATTTTTGCTCCCCAAAACCTTTAGATGACTATCTCTGTGCTCTTTCGAATCATCCGGAAGCCTCAAAATACCGCTCCGTTGTTTTTGCTGCTAACGAAAACTATTATCTCCAAAAGGCAAACGCTGTCCCAGATCTTGAAGTCACTGCTGGCATCAGTCGAGACAATCGCCATAGAGACCACTCAATTAGTGTAGAATTTGATATAGCTCTTCCCATTTTTGATCGCAATCAAGGCAATATTTGCCGATCAAGTTGGGAATCTCTATCTGCTTCTTATAAACTAGAAGAATTTACAAACTCATTAAAAATGGCTTGTGATAATGTTCATGACCACTTACTGAGAAGTTTTGAAACTGTCAGCATTCTCCACAATGAAAGCCTTCCTGCTGCTTTTCAGATTCTTCAAGCCTATGAAGAAGGAAACAATGAGGGTAAATATGAATGCTTGGACATTTTGTCAGCTCAAAGCCACCCTATTGAACTTCAAATTCAATTAATCGACGCCCTTGCGGAATATCACCACCTCAGAACAGAGCTCCAGTATTTATGTGGGAACTGTTTTTAATAAAACCAAGCGGAGAACTATCTTGAAAAAGACTACAAATATTCTAACGCTAAGCTTGTCAACTTTAGCCATCATTGGAGCTTTTATATTCTGGAAGGTCGATGAAGAACATAGTTCTCATGATCATCATCACGAACACGATCATGAACATGAAGAATATGTGGTCCTAACAGATGAACAATTAGATGCTGCAGGAATCATCCTTCAAAAAGCTCAACCTGGCAATCTCCAAAAAATGATTCAATCCCCAGGAATCATCTCAATCAACAAAGACCGAATCATTCACATCTACCCTAAGCTGGAGGGTATTGCCAAAGAAGCTAAAAAAAATTTGGGCGAATCTGTAGAGGCTGATGAAGTGATTGCGCTTCTAGAAAGTCGAGAAATTGCTGAAGCTAAAACGACTTATCTTACAGCCTTAAAGAAATCAGAACAAATGACAATCCAGTTAGAGCAAGAAAAGAATTTATTAGAAAAAAATGTTTCTTCGCTTCAAGATTTTCAAAAAGTTCTTCACAAAACTGATGAGGCCTTTCTCAATTTGCAATTAGCCAATCAAAAGCTACATATTTTAGGACTGTCGGAAGTTGAGATTGCCAATTTACCCATGGCTCACCCTTCTCAACTCACCACTTATGAAATCAAAGCCCCCCTACAAGGCACCGTCCTATCCAGAGACATCACAGCAGGTGAATACCTAAAAACTGACCATGAAACCTATGTGATTGGAGACCTTTCTAGTCTTTGGATTGACCTCAGCTTTTATCCACAAGATCTCCCCTATGTGAACAAAGGGCAAATGATCGATGTCACAGATGCAAATGGACTTCAAGGCAAAGCTCAAATTCTCTATCTCTGCCCTGTGATAGATGAAGATACACACAGAGCAAAAGCGATAGCTTCCCTAGATAACAACGAAGGCCAGTGGCATCCAGGAACATTTGTTACGACCTCAACACCCTCAACAACTATCCCTGTCGCTCTAGCAATCACCAAAGAAAGTGTCCAAAATATTGATGGAGAAGACTGTGCTTTCATCTACACAGAAAAAGGGTTTGAAATACGTCCTATTAAATTAGGGCGTTGCGATGGAAATCATTATGAAGTCCTTTCGGGAATTCATCCAAATGAAATCTATGCCTCAAAGAATACGTTCTTACTTAAAGCCGACCACAAAAAAGATGAAGCTGAACACGAACATTAAGGCCTCACTATGATTGAAAAGATTTTAAAATTTTCCATTTATAATCGCTATTTAATCGTAGTATTGACTGCTGTCATTGCTGCTTACGGCTTTTATTCTTTAAGGAATCTGCCGATTGATGCTGTCCCTGACATCACGAACAATCAAGTCCAAATCAATGCGACTGCTCCCGGTCTCTCCCCTTTTGAAGTCGAAAAGCAGGTCACATTTGCCATTGAAAATGGACTTGCAGGGATTCCAGGTTTAGAATCCATGCGTTCTCTTTCCCGCAACGGATTTTCACAAGTCACGGCTATTTTCGAAGATCATGTGAATGTCTACTTTGCCCGTCAGCAGATCAACGAACGACTTGCTGAAGCCAAAGAGGTTCTTCCTGCAGGCGTTGAACCCAAGATGGGTCCTATCTCCACCGGCCTTGGGGAAATCTACATGTACACTGTGGAATATGAACATCCTCTTGGTCAGGGTGCTAAGATCCTCGATGGACATCCCGGTTGGCAAAGTGATAGAACTTATTTGACTCCAGAGAGGCATCGGCTAAAGACTAAAACTGAGCTCGCCTCTTACCTAAGAACTGTGCAAGATTGGATCATCCGTCCTCAATTGAATGGCATTCGGGGGCTAGCCGGAGTCGACTCTATCGGAGGCTATGTCCGCCAATATCACGTAGAGCCTAATATCAATAAACTCACGGCATTGGGACTCACTTTCCAAGATTTAATCACGGCTTTAGAAAATAACAATCTAAGCATTGGTGCCGGACATATTGAACACAACAGCGAAACTTATTTAGTCAAAGCCGATGGTCGTATTGAAACGTCAGATCAAATCGAAGATGTGGTGATTGATACGCGAAAAGGAGTACCGATCCACATTAAAGACGTGGCCAATGTAGCGATCGGCAAAGAGCTTCGCACCGGCAGCGCTACTGAAAACGGACAAGAGGTTGTGATTGGCACAGCAATGATGCTCATCGGCGCTAACAGTCGTACAGTTGCTTTGAGCGTTGATGAAAAGATGCAAAAAATCAACAAGACTCTTCCCCCAGATATAAAAGCTAAAACAATTTTAAACCGAACAAAACTTGTCGATGCAACAATCGATACTGTGACTAAAAATCTTTTTGAAGGGGCTTTACTTGTCATTGTCGTGCTTTTTGCCATGTTGGGAAATTTTCGTGCGGCTTTCATCACAGCACTTATCATCCCATTATCGATGCTCCTAACCGCTATTGGGATGGTCAAAACACACATAAGCGGCAATTTAATGAGCCTTGGGGCCCTGGACTTTGGCCTTATTGTCGATGGGGCTGTCATCATCACCGAAAACTGCATCCGTAAGCTCGCCGAAAAGCAAAAAAAGCTTGGACGACTTCTCAACCTTCAAGAACGCCTTGAAGAGGTTGTTCTTTCGACCAAAGAAATGATTCAACCCACTGTTTTCGGACAAGCTATCATTTTGACTGTCTACATTCCTCTTTTGACCTTCACTGGGGTAGAAGGTAAGATGTTTGAACCGATGGCGATGACTGTTATTTTTGCTTTGCTGGCAGCCTTAGTTCTTTCACTGACTTTTACACCAGCAATGATTGCTCTTTTTCTGACTAAAAAGATTGAAGAAAAAGAAAATAAGATCAATGAAATTGCAAAACGTTGCTATGCCCCATTACTCGAAAAAGCATTACAGGCTCCTGGGATGGTTGTAGCGTATGCTGCCCTTCTTGTAGCAGCTTCGTTGCTATTTTTTTCACACCTTGGACAGGAATTTGTTCCAGCATTGGATGAAAAGGATATTGCTTTACATGCAGTGCGTATTCCAAGCACCTCTCTTTCTCAATCGACGGCAATGCAACTTGACGTAGAAAAGACCCTCAAGAAGTTTCCTCAAGTTGCCTTCGTCTTTTCTAAAACCGGTACAGCAGAAATGGCCTCAGATCCGATGCCACCAAACGTCTCCGATACATTTGTGATGCTCAGCCCACCAAATGAATGGCCCAATCCCTCTCTTTCAAAAAACGAGTTGATTGCACAGCTTGAAGAACAATTGAAGTTGCTTCCTGGAAATAATTATGAATTTACTCAACCCATAGAAATGCGCTTTAATGAATTGATTGCTGGAGTTCGCAGTGATGTTGCTGTGAGAATCTTTGGGGATGATTTTGACATTATGCAACGTGTTGCCGACGATATTGCCGGAACCCTTAGGAAAATCAAGGGTGCTGCAGATGTCAAAACAGCACAAACGGACGGTCTTCCCGTCTTAGAGGTAAAGGTTAATCGTGAAGCGACAAAACGCCTTGGAATCAGCACACATGAGATATTGAATACTATTTCAATTGCAATTGGAGGAGGTAAAGCAGGGATGATCCTTGAAGGCGATCGCCGTTTCGATCTAATGGTCCGTTTACCGGAAATTTTGAGAGAAGACCCTGAAGCCCTTGGCAACTTGCCCATTGCTCTCCCAAAAAATGATGATCTAAGTGGAAAAGGATATCGATATATTCCCCTTAAGGAAGTCGCCACAATAGCAATGACAGAAGGGATTAACGAAATTACTCGCGAAAATGGCAAACGTGCCATTATTGTTCAAGCGAATGTTCGAGGCAATGACTTAGGAAGCTTTGTGGCAGCAGCTAAGAAGAACATCCATTCTCAGGTTAAAGTTCCGCCTGGCTATTGGTTGGACTGGGGAGGACAATTTGAAAATTTAATTTCAGCACGTAACCATCTTCTGATTGTCATTCCACTTTGCTTTGCTTTGATCTTTATCTTACTTTTCACAGCTTTGAAATCTATTAAGGAGTCATTGATTGTATTTAGCGGTGTTCCTATGGCCCTTACAGGAGGAATCATGGCTCTTTGGTTGCGTGATATCCCTTTTTCTATTTCTGCAGCTGTGGGCTTCATTGCTCTTTCCGGAATTGCTGTACTGAACGGCCTTGTGATGGTGACTTACATCAATCAATTGCTTCAGGAGCGAGAAAGTTTGGATAGAGACGGAAAAGTTGAAGGTATCAGGCAAACTGTCTTTCAGGGGGCTCTCACGAGGCTGCGTCCTGTATTGATGACAGCTTTGGTGGCAGCTTTAGGATTCATCCCAATGGCCTTTGCCTCCGGTACCGGAGCCGAGGTACAAAAACCACTTGCCACAGTTGTCATAGGGGGGTTGTTCAGTTCAACATTTCTCACACTTTTTGTGCTGCCCTGTCTTTACCTGCTCTGCCATCCGCAATTAGTTCAAGACACGCTATTTAACAGAAAAGTTCAATCGAAGATATAGCTTTTTGCGGTGCCTCTATCGGGGAATAACAAATTTTTAAAGCGCCTTGCCATTTTTTCCCCCCCATTTCGTCTCCACAGGTCAGGCACCAATGGCAAGGCGCTTTAAAAATTTGTTATTTCTCAATAAGGGGCGCCGCAGGCAACTATCTTGGTCTGCTTGAGAAAACTATGCATTCAACATTACCTATATCTTGTAGTAAACGCTCTTCTAATTCTTTTCTCAATTCATCGTCCCTGCCAAGTGCAACTAATTGTATATATAAATCCATTAGTTTATCAAATCTATTTATATCAGGGAAGAGCGCTAAAATTTCATTACGTCTCTTTTTTATCATCATTTTTTTATTTATCGATTCTTCTTCATTCTTTCTGAGTCCTTCAGTATAGGTTTTTCTCAATTCTTCATAGGCTTTTCTGTATTCTTCATCTGCAGTGAGAATTTCTTTACCTAGTTTTTCGGTGTCTAATAACCAATGCCCAAAATCTAAAACTCTCATATTTACTGTTTTATCATCAGTTTCCCTTGCAATTCTTAGCGCATCGTTAGCCAACTGATCAAATTTTCTCATCTCATCAGAGAATTGATTCGTAAATATTTTGAGTTGAGCCTTAAAATTATCATTCAGCTTATTAGTTCCTTTAGAAGCGTATTCAATAAGTCCTGCTCTAAATGCAAAAAGAAATGCATACGTTGTTTCTCTTTCTGCATATAAGTACTTAAAAATTTCAGTAGACGACTCGGCTGCCATTATAGCTCGGGATATATTTCTTTCTCCGATTTCATCTACCAATCGACCTTTAGTCAATATTTCTGCAAGTACTTTTTCATTACCCTTTTCAGGGATTACAAGTTCATTTTTGGTTTGAATTGCTCCTTTGAATACTCTATCTACTATGGAAGATATTGAATATCGCTCCCAATCGCCTAATCTACTTATCGTATATACATTTGCTCCATTTTCGCTTCGTAAAAAGTTATTTGAATTCAGAGCATTTCGCAAAGCTTGAAGTTCTTTAATATCATTAATAACTTTTCGACGAGTTAAAATTGCCATTACTCCCATGTCGACACCACTCGTTGCTGAAATTTTTGGGATATTATTGGTATTTCCTATCATAAATTTTCCTATAATTAAAATGTTAAGACTTATAAGAGGAAAGATCTATTATTTCTCTAAGTGACGATATAGTATCTCTTTAAATATTTGATTAGCCTCATACAAAAGATTATAGAACATATTTAATTATAAGTCAAATGTTTTTTATTGATTTATAAACGAAAAATTCAAATTTCCGCTTTTTTATGAGATACTATGATATTGAGGTATGAAGGATAGGAAAAAATTAAACACAAAGGCACGAAGGCTCAAAGAACACAAAGAGATCTTACATGTAAAGTATCGTAGCACCTCTATGGCATTGGTGCCTGATCTGGGGAGAAACGAAACGACGTTGTTCGACCAAAACCTTCGTTTCGTTTATCCCCATGCCTGACCTACATTCTGACATTTGCCCTTTTGGGAGGTCATGTTCTTGTTTGGCAAATATCAGAATATCAGTTCAGGCGCCAATGGGAATGGGTTTTCCCTTAAACTCTTTGAAGAAGATAACGGGCAAATTGATTTCCGAGATGTAATGTTGGTCGACTTGTGATCGTATTAAATAGAGCCATCATCCGGACGTATAAGTCAGAAGACCATTTTTTAAGTTTTGACTTCTCAATCTTTGGCTTATCTATTAACCCAGACTTCTTTGATTTTACAGGCTTGGAAGAGTTTTGGATCTCCTGAATTTTCCTATACGCCCAATTTATACCTTCAATAGTGGACTTCGCAACAGATGGCAGAGCTAATATCACTGCAGCTAGGCTGACCAAATGGCGAGGATGGCCCCAATTGGCTACAAATGTTGTATTAGGTCCAAAAACACGCTCTAACTGAGGAGCAGAAAAAATAGCTCCAGCGAGAGAAGAGATAATAAACACCCCTGGACGAGAAACACCTGCACTTAAAACAAGTGAAACTTTAGCACTAAGGATAATTGCTTTTTGGAGTAATTCAACATTTTCAGAGGATTGTGAAAAATCTTCAGATGAAATTTTCTTGCCGCGAACAATTTGATAAATATCATACAATTCTACTAGTCCAAACGCACAAGTGACTGTACCAGCAAAATTTTTTACACCTTCTTTGACAACAGGTTGATTGAGTACTTGAACAGAAGTATTCAATGCACCTCTTAGAGCACCAGAAATGAAATTCATAATAACTTTTCCTGTTTATACGTGTGTGACGATTGCAACTGGGTTCCCTCTTTAAAAAACCTAAATTCAAATGGTTTGAGAGCTACCCTTTGAGCTTTCTTTTAAGCTAGCAGATAGCAATTGTTTATGCAACATAAAACAAACGGATTTCAATGTTTGACTTTCTTAGAAAGATATAATATACTTAAGTTTTTTTGAATTGATCGCACAGGCAAAATTATGTTAAGAAAGTATAGCCTATATGCTCGCATATGCAGTTTAGCGACTTTGTCTTCATGTAATACCTCTCCGATGCAAAATATAGCGGGCTCTTATTTTCCTGCATGGATGTTGTGTGCTGTGTTTGGAATTATATTAACAGTCATTATCTACGTGATTTTTGTCAAAATTCACATTGACGAATTCATTCCAGCAAAATTACTGATCTATCTTGGGCTAGCCATTTCTCTAACATTTATTTTATGGCTTTTATTATTTGGTAACTGAATCTAAAAAATAGCAGTTGTAAAAACAAATGAAAAATAAAAAGAACAAGCTTTTCGTTATGTGGAACCAGGCTTTATTAGGCCTGAAAAAATCAGTGGGAATTCTTATTGCACTCACCGTGATTGCTATGTTGATCATTTCAAGCTTTTTGGTTGTATTGCGTTTGGATCAACGACCCAGGACTGATGATACCTATTTGTTGGCATACTATGCAAATATAGCTCCACAGGTTTCTGGACAAATTATTTCTCTCAAAATTGAAAACAATCAAAGCGTCGAGGCCGGTGATATTCTTTTTGTGATCGAACCAGAACCTTTTCAATTCAAACTTGATGCTATAAAAGCTCAACATCAACTTGCTATCCTCTCTCTTGAACGTATGGAACCCCTACTTCATAAAGGATATGTGACTGCTGAAGAAATTGACCAAGCTCGTGCCTTAAAAGATAGTAGTGGTGCGAATTTCGATTTGTCGCAATGGGATCTAGTTAAGACCATTGTCAAAGCTCCCTTTAACGGCAAAATAGTCGGGCTAAATTATGCTGTGGGCCAGTATGCCTCCACAGGCGTACCTTTATTTACAATGATTGATACTTCCAGATGGTATGCAGTGGCAAATTTCCGAGAAACCGATATCGGAAGGATGAAAGTAGGATCTGTAGCAAAAGTTTATGTGATGTCGAATCCTGAACAAATGATACAGGGACATGTAGAAAGCATTGGTTGGGGGGTCACTTCTGAAGATGCTAGCTTTGGAACAGGATTGCCGACCATTGAAAAAACATTGAATTGGGTTAGGCTGGCACAACGCTTTCCTGTGAGGATCCTCCTAGATAATCCACCAAATGATTTGATGCGTATCGGTGCCACTGCAGTCGTCGTCATTCACTGTGAACCATCTGAACATATGAGCCATTTGTTTAGCAATCTCAGTTCTATACTTAATTATTTCGGATGGCCTAATGATGCAGATGCTGCAACAACTGCGAACTGAGCTTGCGCCTAAACCAGGACGACTCGAAAATGTATTACGGATCACAATTCTCAGTGTTATACTTGTTATTTTATTAGAAACCTTCCAAACCCCTTTACCAGCATATTCCGCCTATATTTTATTTTTCATTTCAAAGGAAGAATCAGGTTCAACTCTATTAACAGGTCTAATAGCTGCCATATCAGTGACTATATCTGTATTTTTGACAATTGCTATTTATATGATCTCTGCAGATGAACCTGGATTGAGATTACCATTGATGGCTATCATTATCTTTGCGGGCATGTTTGTTTCAAGGGCTTCATCTTACGGACCTTTAGGCTTCCTTACAGGCTTTCTTGTAACGACCGCATTAACCCTTATTGACTTTATTCCTTCTTCGACTCCCTTGCATTCAAGCGAAGATCTGCTTACTCGATCTGTACTTTGGTTATGGGCCATCGTCATGTTACCTGTAGTAGTCGTTGCCTTGGGAAATATTTTTACCGGACGCAATCCAGCTGATTTATTTGATCAAGGCTTAAAAGAGCAACTTGATATAGCTGCTGGGTTGCTGACTGAACAGAATAATCTAAGTGATCAAAAGCAAAGAGTTGAATATGCGGAGTCAAAGACAAGCGAACTTTTTCGATATTTAGAAATTCCGGCTATTGTCGACAATAAATTGCAAAGAAATAAACAAGCAAACGAAGCTCTTTTAGCTCAGACGAGTCGATTAATTGTATTTCTTAATGAATGGATCGAATTAAAAGTTTTCGAACCCAAACTTGTAGATGCCGCCTCAAAGTGTGGATCGATGGTTAAAATTCTTGCGCAAGCAATACAATCAAGAACTGAAACCATTCCCCATTTTCATGAAACCCACTCTTGATTACGATAGAAGCTCCATTCACGAGAGAAAGGCCTCCCTTTTACTTGCTAGAATAATTGAAATTGTTGAGGCTCAGCGTGAGCTTTTACTTGCCAGGTTAATACCTAAAAGTACAACTCCACAGATTAAAACAACTCAACGACATCTTTTAGTAGCGGATGCTTTTACTAACCCAAGTTATATACATTATGCATTGAAGACTACCCTAGCTATTTTTATTGCTTACATTACTTACAATATGTTGAATTGGCCTGGAATTCGAACATGCATGATCACTTGCTTTTTTGTTTCTCTTGGTACCTTTGACGAGACAATACAGAAAATGAATTTGAGATTGAGTGGTGCTCTTATAGGCGGGGGTTTGGGCTTAGCCACAATCATTTATATCATGCCTTATTTGACTACAATTTTGGGTTTGAGCTTGATGATTGCTACAATATCCTTTTTTGCAGCTTGGGTGGCGACAAGTTCTGAACATCTTTCTTACGCAGGGTTGCAAATTGCATTAGCCTTTTTTTTATGCGTTCTTGTTGGATATGGACCCACAATTGATTTGACTGAGGCTCGAGATAGAGTTGTAGGAGTTCTGCTTGGTAACATGATTATTTTCATCGTATACACATTGATTTGGCCGACAACGGCACTTGAACAAGCAAAGTTTTCTTTGTCTGTAGCGCTTGTTAAATTGTCGCAAATGATCGCTCTCACACCTCAAACAGTACATGAAGAACGGTTTCAAAGAGACACATTATTTTTTGCCTTTAGCGATGCAATCTTTCGAACAAAGCGTTATATCTCTTTCGAATCTTTGAAACCTAAGGCGATAAAGGTAGAACAAAATGCTGTGCAGGCAGTATGTGGACCTATAATGATATTAGTAGAGCAGTCTTACGCTATGCCTCTCTCTCCAACACTGACTAACGGGCTGAAAGATTATTGTCATTTGCTTAGCCTCTGGCTTTCTGATGCAGCTGAGCAACTAAAAAATGAACGGGGTTCTTTAATCGTTCTCCCTAAAACCGCCTCTCTTATTCAAAGTTTTGAACAAGCAGCCGCAAAAAATTGTGATGATCATTGGCTACTCGCTTGTAGCGATTGGTATCGAACCCTTGATGAACGCCTGCATAAGCTTGAAGGACTCATTCACCAAACTGCTCTCTCTTTCAAACCGATTAATCAGGCAATAAAAGAAGCACAATGAAACCCTTTATTACGCGTATTTTAAGTTTTTTTATTTGTTGTTTATTGAACGGATGTTATCCATCAGTTCGGCATCTTGCCCCTGAATTTCCTGATCGTCCTTGGTATACTGACGACGATATTAATTCTGAGATGCCGACATGTGCACCTCTGAAATTTTCACTTCCTCCTCATGACATCCCCCCTTATCCTATTGAAGAAGGGTGCATGGATCTGGATCATGCGTACAATTTAGCTGAACTGATCGATTTGGCGCAACAAGCTAACCCAGACACACGAATTGCCTGGGAAAAGTCAAAACAAGCTGCCTTTGAAGTTGGACTTTCCTTAGCCAATTATCTTCCACAAATCAGTGCAGATGCCTTGCTTGGTTATCAGCATACAGCTATTCCATTGCCAAAATTTGTTAATCCGACTGAAAAAATTATCATTGATACAGCACAAATTTTTCCATCTTTGGTTATTCAGTGGCTTTTATTTGATTTTGGTAAACGGGATTGCATGTTTCAGGCTGCTAGGCAGAGATCCTTTGCATCCAATGTCGCCTTTACAGAAGCGCATCAAAAATTAATTTTTAATGTAGCCCAGGCATACTTTGATTTTAATGCCGCTAGGGTTCAATTGCGTGTAGCAGAGGAAGCATTGAAAAATACTGAAATACTTCAAGAAGCCGCTGAATCCAGGCAAGTAAGAGGTTTGGAAAAAGCACCTAAAGTAGCGCTAGCACTTAGGGACACAGCGAAAGCTCGTTTTGATCTTGAAAAAGCAAAAGCGGATGATAATGATGCCTACCATGGCCTATTGGAGGCGATGGGATTGACTCCTACACTAAAACTCAAAATAGCAGATGAATCGGTTAAAGTCTTGCCAAAAGAGCTTACAGCCGATGTAAATAGCTACATTAGTCGAGCCTTGGCTCAACGTCCGGATATTATTCAAGCATTTGCAGAACTGCGTGCGAGTCATGCCGATATATGCAGTGCTGAAGCCTCTTTTTATCCAACATTCAATCTCGATAGCTTTAACTACCAAGACATCAGCGCAGTGGGCACTAAACATGCACCGACAGCATGGGTCAATAAGCCTGCTACAGCCATTTTTATAGAATTCAAGTGGCCATTGTATGATGGCGGTATGCGTAAAAACACATTGGATATCGTTCGCTCCAAAAGTGCTGCAGCAAAGGAAGAACTGAGAAAAACTCAAGATAAGGCAATTCGCCAAGTGGCAAAGGCATACGATATGGTCAAAAGTGCTTTGGCAGAGTATGATTCTGCCATAGCCCTTGTAGCAGCATCGAACATCGCTTATGATTCAGCAATTGATTCTTATCGACAAGGAGTTGGTACTTTTACCGATGCTGCGAAAGCGACTATAGATAGAGCTCAAGCTGAATCTGTTCTTGCCAAAGCCTATGCCTCTGTACTTACTGCAGCCGCAACGCTTGCATTTTCAACCGGAGAGCTTACTTCTGGTTCTGCAGCTGCTATGCTTACTTCTGATTGAAGATTTTGAAGCAAGGTATGCTCTTTTATCTTTTCAATGACTGCATCCAACTCTGCAAAAGCTCTATCTCTAGCTTCTGTGTAATCCCTATTTCGGAACATTTTTCAAATTTGACCCCGAAATCACCTCTCCTTCAATCAATAAATACGAGAGCTTTTTTGAATTAATTCTTTCTCATTCTCGTTAAAAAGATTTTTGACTTTCTTATCAATCTCATTTGATATCTTCCGATATCTTCGATAATTAAATGTTCAATGATGTCACCACCTTCTTTAATTATCGTTCCTATCGTTCTTATCGTTGCATCGTTGATTACGTCTACATATCCAACTCACAGGGTATTTTGAGCTTATTTTACTGCAATTTCATTGATGTTCACAGCTTGATACGTTCTGTTGCTACTGTAGATCAACGGTATAAACGATAAGAACGATAAGAACGATAGGAACGATAATAAGGATAAGAATGATAATTGAGGAAGGTGGTGACATCTAAAAACTTGACTTCCCAATTAAAAGACGCTATGATAGCTATTATACTCAATAATTGCACATAAAGGATGCTATGATGCCTCTATTCATGATGACTCCTTACGAAGTAGCCCTATTCGTCGCTCAACAAATGCGAAATAAAAGGCTTTCTTTAAACCTAAGTCAGAAGAGTTTGTCTGAAAAGTCACGAGTCAGTTTAAGTGTTATCAAACAATTTGAAAGAACCGGGAAAATTGCCTTTGAATCATTATTAAAGCTAGCATTCTTCTTAGATTCTCTTGAAGAATTCACAACCCTATTTAAGCCGGCGCCTCCTGAAAGTTTCAAATCTCTTGATGACCTTATTAAAGAAAGCCAAGTTAAAAAACGTAAAAGAGGCCGTAAATGACTTTTGGCTATGTTCACTTGTACACGAGAAACTTTCGCTCTTATTCCTCCTCTGTGTTCTCTGTGATCTCTGTGGTAAAAAAAATCTACCACAGAGATCACAGAGATCACAGAGAACACAGAGGAGGAATAATTGAGCGAAGAAGTGAACAAGGCTTGACTTTTCATTCAATTAAAATCATATCCGAGGAACTGTAAAGCTTTGCAAAACTAACTAAATTTGCACATTCTTCCAAAGAGGGTTTGTATTCGCCGAATTTGATTCGATCCATTAAATGCATAGCCTCTTCAATCGCTATTTTTTGCTCTTGAGTCATCGCCTGATTTGCCCTAACCTCTTCAAGAAATTCCTGTGTTGTTAATGAAGATGAAGAAATCTGATAACGTATTTTGAAGCTATTGCGTAAACTTGTTGTGATATGATTAATAAAATCCCTAACAGTTGAACTCTGAAGACTTGGCTGACTCTTGAGTTGATTAAGAAGTTTCACTGCTTCAGCCAAATGGTCTTCTTTCAATAAAGGTTGTGGCCGAGGTTTCATTTTCTGTAAGTAATTGTATAATAGCGCCGTCCCCAAAAGGATCAATGACAATAAAAATAAACCAAACGCTATATGCCAAGGCATTTCCCGACTTTTAAAGAGTTCCACGTTATAGGCTGATTGATCCTGAGAGAGGTATTGCCGTTCTTCAGCGGCCAATTCAACGGGAACTCTCTCTGCCAAGCCATTTAAAGGAGCAGCTTCTGCTTCAAGATTAATTGCAGGAACTTTCGGTAAAGTGACATTCACGTAAATGATTGGAGAAATAACATCAATAGGCTTTTTAACTTTAGAATCGTTGGGATGCAAAGAAATTTTATAAAACGTCAAACCATACTTTCCTGGGAGTTGTGGTTCTAGCTGATAACTCACCCTTTGATGAATAAACAATGGATCTTTAGAAGGCAAATTTTGAGTCGTTTGCTTGACAAGAGCAAAGGGGGGTACTTGATCTATTCCTGAATTGTGCAAAAGCTGGTCAAGCATCTCTTCATTATCTAAATGATAATCAGAGGGATAAATTAGATCAATATTAACTTCAAAATGTTTTGGTAGAGCAATAGATTGTTGAGGATCCGAAAGAGATAACACAGCGCTCAACTGTGAGGGATCGGGAGCCGTCACAAACGACGACCTCGCATTTTAAAAAACCGTTCAATTTCGTGAGAATAGGGTTTATCAGAGCGTATATCGATAAAACCACCCTTTCCCTTCTCTACTAAAGTCTTCACTTCAGATAAACGTTTCTCTGCAGCTTCCATGAAACTGCGTTGACGAGAAGATGCACCTGTATCGATAACCTGATGTTCTCCGGTTTCCAAATCTGTAAGTTCTGCAAGATTGACATTAGGGAATGACACCTCATAGGGGTCGATGACGGAAATAGCAACGACATCATGCTTTGCAGAAAGAAGTGTGAGTTCATGTGAAAAGTCAGGACACATGAAATCGGAAATGATAAAGCAAATTGCAGGGCGACGCTGAACTTTTCCTACATAAGAGAGTGCGTTACTCAGGTCTGTTCCTCGGCTAAACGGCGGAGGGAGTAACAGTTCTCTGATGATACGTAAAGCATGCCGAGTACCCTTTTTAGGAGTCAAATAGAGTTCAGTTTTGTCTGTAAAAGTCAGTAAACCGACCTTATCCCCGTTCTTCATGGCCGAAAAAGCGATAAGAGCTCCAATTTCAGCGATCAATTTTTTTTTAGTCTGGTTCGTCGAGCCAAAGCGAGTCGACGAAGAGGCATCGACAATAAGGATCACTGTAAGTTCTCGTTCTTCTCTAAAAGTTTTCACGTAAGGATACCCCATTTTAGCTGTAACGTTCCAGTCGATGCTGCGTACTTCATCGCCTGCTTGATACTCTCGCACTTCTTCAAATTCAATACCACGCCCCTTAAATGCGGAGCGGTAGGCACCTGCCAATAGACTTACAGCAAGATGAGTCGTCTCAATTTCTATCTTGTGTATCGTCTTGAAAAGCTCATTATCCGATATAGCCATATAACCACAAAATAAGATATTCGGACAATTTAACCAAGAAATATCATCCTACTGGAAAAAATTACAAAGAAGAAAGGACGGCAAGGACAAAGGACAACAAGGACGGCAAGGACGACAAGGACAACAGGCAAGGACACTTCTCCGTAGCATTCCTCTTGCTTCCCTCCTGCTGTCACAATCCTTGCTGTCCTTGTTGTCCTTGCTTGCTATTAATTCACCACTCTTTTATATTCAAAATCATCGTTTTTGGCACGGAGCATCATAAACATGGCACTTTCTCTTTTTGATTCTGCATCACTCGCTTGTTTGGATGCTGTATTGGTAAATGTTGAAGTCGATGCTGTTAAAAATGAAGAAAAAGAGGCTAAGCAAACGGTCATCATTGTAGGTCTCCCTGATGCCTCCGTACGTGAATCACGCGATAGAGTCCTCTCAGCCATCAAAAATGCTGGCTATAGCCTCTATAATCTATATGCTGTGATCAACTTAGCTCCCGGAGATCTTAAAAAAGAAGGTCCTCTATATGATCTACCTATTGCCTTAGGCTTATTGCGATCTCTCAATTATCTCCCAGCAACTGCAAACACCCAAGACTATCTCGTTATAGGAGAACTTAGTTTAAGCGGCGAAATGCGCCCTCTTCAAGGGGCCTTAGCGATCACAATGCTTGCACGTTCGTTGGGGAAAAAAGGGGTCCTATTACCTGCACAAAATGCTAAAGAAGCAGCCGCTATTCCCGGCATCAAAGTCTATGGAATTCAACACCTGCATCAAGCTGTCCGCTTTTTCCAGGATCCTACTGCCCTTAAAGAAACGACAGTTGAAATCTCTGAAAGTTTGTTCAAGAGTGCTCCTGCAACCATCGATTTTTCTGACATCAAAGGTCAAGCTCACGTCAAACGGGCAATCGAAATTGCTGCTGCCGGAGGACATAATGTACTGCTTTCAGGACCTCCAGGATCGGGTAAGACAATGCTTGCCAAAGCTATGAACGGAATAATTCCGGAATTAACCCTAGAGGAAGCTTTAGAAGCTACGAAAATTCATTCCATCGCCGGCTTATTACCTGAAGGACAAGGCCTCATCACACAACGCCCTTTTCGTTCTCCACATCACACAGTGAGCTATGCGGGGTTGATTGGAGGAGGAACGATCCCTCGCCCTGGAGAAGTCTCTCTTGCTCACAATGGAATCCTATTTCTTGATGAACTACCTGAATTCTCACGTCTAGTGCTTGAAGTCCTTCGACAACCTCTTGAAGATCGTAAAGTGACAATCAGTCGTGCACGAGGCAATTTTACCTTTCCCACGAGCTTTATTTGCATTGCAGCGATGAATCCATGCCCTTGCGGCAATCTAGGACATCCACGAAAACTGTGCACTGACAGCCCACTACAAATCCAACGCTATAGAAGTAAGATTTCTGGCCCATTGCTAGATCGCATCGACATGCACATCGAAGTGCCAGCATTGAATTACGATGAAATTTTTACAACAAATGCAGGAGAAACCTCTGCCGTCGTCCGACAAAGAGTCTGTGCAGCGCGTATGCGACAAAGGCAGAGGTATGGCAATGCTAAAACGAATAGTGAAATCTCTTCGCGGGAAATTCAAACCTACATTCAGTTAAATACAGCTTGCCACAACTTACTTCGCCATGCGGTAGATGCTTGGAAGGCCTCGACTCGCACGTGCGACCGAATCCTTAAAGTGGCTTTGACCATCGCAGACTTAGCAGAGGCTCCCAACGTCCAAGAACAACATCTACTCGAGGCAATCAATTTCCGCAATATCAGCTGTGCATCGGCTTAAAAACAAAACATGATCGCAAGTTGCGGCTGTAATCCACATCAAGCAGCCTGCTGCTAGAGTGTCGGAAAAAAAATGTCCCCCTTGAGCTATCCGAGCTAAAGCAAGACAAAAACCTAGGCCTAATGCTAGAAGCATTCCACAGAAAAAATAAGCCCGATTTTGTAGACGTCGACCTAAAATGGCAATAGAGAAAAAACAAAATCCCATCGTGCAATGCCCTGAGAGGAATGATTTAAAGTTCCCCTTGCCTGAAAAATTAGGTTCATAAAAAGACCTAAAAGGTTCTGTTCCACCAAATTGTTCGACTTGCTTTGGACGAGGTCTTTTCCAAAATTCTTTAAAAATAACTTGAGTCATCAGACCCGCACCGATCGCAATTGTAAGTCCAATTAAAAGAGCCGCGTATCGCCATCGCTTTAAAGAAGGAATAAAATAAGATGAAAGGAGTACCAAAAATGCTACAATACCAAGAAGTTGTCCTGGAAGTAGTCCCCACTTATAAATAAAAGTAAAAACAGGGTCTGTAGAAAATTGATGAGTCGTCGCATCATAAAAATAGCTTGCAAAAGCTAGATCTAGCACCGGGGTAAAGGGGGCAATCATCGCTAGAAGAAGAAGGGAATTGCCCAATCTAAAAAAAAGGTCTTGCGTAAAAGTTGTTTCATTCAGATATTATTGTAATATTTTACTTTCAAGGTTACCACATGAAATATTTATTCCCAAGCTTTAAACACTCGGATTTTTTGCTGCCTGCTTAGCTTTTTTTCTGGTTTCATTCATCGGATTATTTTGGTTTTACAAAAACCTCAAAAAACGGGACCGGGAATTAGCGGTTCTTAGAGAAAAATCTTCAGGACAGCAACAACAATATAGAAGAGCTGCGAACAGCATATCAACGACATCTTTTGTCGAAAATGCTTTGCAAAAAGAGCTAAAAGAAACTTGTGAACGTCGTGCCTCTGCAGAGGAAAAGGCATCTACGCCTAAAAGATCTTGAACTTCAATTGCAACGCCTATACGAAGAGAACGGAGAACTTAAAGCATACTGTTGCCCACCTTAAAGCAACGAGTGAACAAGAGCGAAAAGGATGGCAAGAGAAAACAGACTTAGTGTTAGTCGCACAACAAAGACTTTCCGACTCATTTAAAGCTCTTTCAGCTGATGCATTAAAAAACTCCACACATTCATTTTTGGAGTTGGCTACAGCGAGGTTTGAAAAATTGCAAGAAAGTTCCAAAGGTGATTTACAGCTTAGGCAGCGTGCTATAGACGATTTAATCAAACCTATTCAAGAGGCTTTATGTCAGGTCAATCACAAGAATCAAGAAATCGAAAAATCTTTGGCAACATCCTATGCCTGTTTTACAGAACAAATTAAGCATCTTGCTTCCGAACAATTGCAACTTAAAAGGAGAAACAAAAACCTTGTCAATGCCTTACGAGCTCCAAATGTTCGTGGACGGTGGGGTGAGATCCAATTACGTCGCGTTGTTGAAATCGCAGGGATGTTGGAACATTGCGATTTTACACAGCAAGAAAGTGTTGTTTCGGACGAAAAACGATTGCGACCCGATTTAGTTGTCAAATTGCCAAATGAAAAACAAGTCGTTGTAGACTCTAAAGCACCATTATATGCTTATCTAGAAGCCTTAGAGACGGAGGATCACGATTTAAATTGCTCAAATTAAAAGATCATGCTCGCCAAGTACGTACGCATATCACTCAATTAGCCTCTAAATCCTATTGGGAACAATTCCAACATGCCCCTGAGTTTGTGGTATTATTTTTACCAGGAGAGACTTTTTTCAGCGCAGCTTTGGAGCAGGATCCAAGTTTAATCGAGTATGGAGTTGAACAACGTGTTATTTTAGCGACTCCGACAACCTTAATTGCTTTACTGAGAGCTGTGGCATATGGGTGGCGTCAGGAATTGATCGCTAAAAATGCATTAGAAATTAGTTCTCTTGGACGAGATCTTTACAGCCGACTTAAAGGATTTATGGTGCATTTCGAAGATCTTCGGAAAGGCCTTGATCGTGCTGTTACAGGTTATAATAGTGCCGTGGGATCATTTGAAACTCGCGTGCTTGTTTCTGCGAGAAAGCTTAAAGAACTGGAGCTTCTGGAGAAGGTGAATTAGAACCTTTGGTGCAAATCGATAAGCTGACGAGAGAGATTAAGCAGGAAGGGTAGCAAGGACGGCAAGGTCAGGAAAGGAAGCAAGAGGAGTGCTACGGAGAGATGTCCTTGCCTTGTCGTCCTTGTTGTCCTTGCCGTCCTTGGCGTCCTTGCCGTCCTTGGCGTCCTTGCCGTCCTTGCCGTCCTTGCCGTCCTTGCCGTCCTTGCTGTCCTTTTTCATTTACAAGCATTCCATAAAAAACATATAATTTAATTATAGGATAAATACATAATAAAAAATAAAAACAACACATATAGATAATAAACTTAATTTATGGAGGGCAAAAGATGGATTACATCAATACTACAGATGGCAGATTAACTACTTATCTCTCATTAGTACAAAATAATCATATAGAAGATTTTGATGATAATGACTTCGCTTTTTTAACAGAAATCATTAATAAAAAAGATAATTTAGAAAATTCAACAATTAGTTTGCTTAATAAAATGCAAAAAGATGTAGATAAATTAATAGAAAAACTAGATCCAATCAATGAAGCAGATAGTAAAAGAAAACCAGTACTCGAAAAAATATCTGAAATTTTTAAGAAATCTCACACAATTACACCTCCTCTATTGTCTAACTTAAGCTTAACAACTCATAGCCCATTAGTAGAATCTCAAATGAATAAAGTCAAAAATGTCCTTTCAACTGAAAAGCAAATGGAAATAAATAAAGATGTTACAGAAGCTAAAAATAATCTTCAAGAAATCGAAAATATACTCCTTTCCCTACGCACTATGAGCCCCGAAAGGTCTCAACCCCGCTAAAATAAAATGGAATGATTCAACTCATAGAATTAGTTATCTAAATTATCTTGATTATTCTGATAATACAAACTCGTTCAAATTATTAATACAACGCATTACAGACAAATTAGATATTAGTGTAATCAACAAAGAAGGAGTAACTGAAAAGGATCTTAAAACCATCAGGGATAAAATCGTAAAAATTACAGCGGCAATAAATTTCGAATTAACATTGATTCCTGAAAAGTCTGAAATACATCAACTGATTAAAACTATTATATTGCCTAAACTTAACATCTTAAAATCGTCACTAGAATTAAAAATTGATTCTGAAAAAATAAAAACACCTCCTTTTGTGTCCTTTCCAACATGCATCATAGAAAATAAAGCATTACAAAGTATCGAAATTAAAGATTATAAAGGTTTTGTTGAAACTGCTGTTTCCTACGCTGCTTCTGGAGTTTCTATTGCTAGTGGCTTTATCTCCGGTTATTTTCCTTCAGAGTTAGAACTTCCTGAAGCTACCTCAACGATGAAAAGCAAAGAGCAAGAAAAAAAATTCAACACTCTAAGGAGCATCTTTCGAACTAATTTTGATCAAGAAATCCAAAATAATATTCGTTTAGAAGAAAATGACATAACCGACATTTCAAAGAATAAAAACATTAACAATAAGGTATTCAGACATGTTATGCGATCCCTCACTAATAATGGAGTTAGACCAACAAAAGAAGAGTCAATTGCAATTGAAAATTCTATAAAAAGTATTGGCATTGAAGCCTTTACTGACAAAAAATCCCTTACTGAAGCAATTAAACATAAGATTCCTAAACTTCCAGAAAAAATTGTTGAGAGCATGGTTGATTCGATCTTTGAAGAACTTGCAATAACTCAAGAAAAAAAAGAGTCTTGCAACGAGTGTATTCTAAACGCTTTCAAGGCAAGTGGAATTACACCGACTGCAGAAAAATCAAATGAAATTAAAAATACTATCGATCAATTTGACACCCAAGTTTTCAATAATACGACAACTCTAAAAACAGTAATAGAGGAGAAATTTCCCGAATTAAAAGGAAAAATAACCGATGAAGCCTTAGATTCAATTTTAAAAGGAAAACAATTCGTAAATGACATGAGTTACATAGATAAACTTGAAGATTTATTTTCGAAGGACATTCAAGATTATCCTCTTGCAAACAAATTGATATTAGAAAATCTGCGCAATTTTCTTCAATCACCCACATACGATGCATTAAAAGAGGACTCAGACCATCCCTTAATAAAAATGGTCCATAAGTTGGCTTCCGGTATTTGGAATGATGTAAATGTGCTTTTTGCTTACGAAGAAATGGGAAAAGCCATCACAAATCTTGCAGAAAATCAATCAACTCCGAAAGAAGAGGGAAAACTTGTAAATCTGATTAAAAGTTCCATCAAAGTTCAACAAGAGCAATTGATGACAGATCATGGTCTTACAGCTAAAGCCTATTATGCGCTCCAACATCCAGGGCAGGCTGTGGCATCGCTGGTCAGCGAATCAAGAAAAGATGGGTACTTGCAACTGTTAGGTACGTACGACCCTCATATGCTTGCCAACAATCCCTCTAAACAATCAGAGACAAGATTAAGCATAGGATCTGAAGAAAATCCGGTTAAAGGAAGGATCAATAACTGCTATGGAGGGTCTCCAACAGTGGGAGCTGTGATTTCACCGGAGTTCGCCGCTATGGTGCAAGCGGCAGAAAATAATCTATTTGCTGCCCACCCTGATCCCACTATTCCAAGCTTTGTGTACTACACGAACCTGCAAAACATTGAGAATAAAGGTGGAGAAGGAGAGAGAAGTTCTTCCATTATGGAAATGCAACGTCGATACCCAATGTCCTTTATTGGCATAACCTTAGCGAAAGATTCACAATTCTATAAATTGGGATCTTATGGCCATGGGGAGTGGAAAAATGTTGAAAATCAAGTATGGACCAATGCTGAAGCTTTTGGAATAGAATTAAAAGAAAAATTCTTGCAACCAAAATGTTTTGAATATTTTGATCGCACCCAAGCAGAAACTGGGAATGGGATCTATTTGCCTGGAAATGCGGAATTTTGGGGTCCTGTTTTAGATGCCATTGTAAAGCAAGCAAATACTCATTTCACTGAGACAAACATTAAAGGAGTTAAGGCAGCCGAATTGCTTGGAGCCTATCAAGAATATGTTTACACCATGATACAAGCTTATGTTGAAATATTTTCAATTCAAAATGTTAATAATTTTAATGGAAATACCCAACCTCTTATCACCTCTATACGTGCTTGCAAAGAAAATATCGACAGAGGAGGAGCCGAAAACGCTAAATATTTATACACTCGACTCACATTCAAACCAAATGGAGAGCGTTACACAAATGAGGAACGTGCCAACCTTATTATCGGAGCCCTATCATCGAGAGCTCTTTCATCTCGAAATCGTATGATCTTGGAAGCACGCCTCCCTCAAATCTTGGCTTTTTTTGATAAATTTCAACCTGAAGAGATTCAACAAGATATTGAGAAGTTGGTAACTGGGTTAGGAATCAAGTTTACGGCTGATGGACAACCGAAATTTAATCCTGCCTTACAACGTCCTCAACCTGCAACTCCTGAAAAATAAAGAGGAACAAAAATAGGCCAATAGTTTAAACTATTGGCCAACCTAGTCTTGCAGAAAAGAAATCATCTTGACAACAATCAAACTTAATGCTATAATAAATTTAAAAAACTCAACAAAAAAGGAGTAATCTAATGATGAGTCTAATGAATTATGGTCATATTGGTACAGGTATAACCTATTCAAAATTGAATGATGCTGCTATAACCTCAAAACTTGCAAACCAGATTGAAAAATATTACCTAAATCCTGAAGAGAAAATTGAAATTAGCTTTTTTGATCCTAATTTAGAATCTGCATATGAAATAGCTAAAGGTAGAATTAAAAGTAAGATTCCTTTTTCCTCAGACTTATTATTCTTATGTGGATTTTTATTTGACTCAAACTCTTTTCTTCAGCAGATTAAACTTCCTTTAGAAGTAGGACATCTTATTTTAAAAAATAGATATGAACTATTAAACATTAATACATTTAGATCTGAAATAATTAAAACTCTTATACCAACTTTTACACCAATTAAAATTGAACAAAAGACTAATCTTGTTGCTTTTGAATCTTTTAATAATTTATATATTAAAGAAAAAGAACCAGTAAAAGAAAAAGAACGTTGCTGAATCATGTAATTGAAAACTCAAGCAAAATGTATTGGCGCTACATTTTGCTCTCATTCTCTTGTTCATCCTCAAATTCAGAATCGGGTTCAGGTTCGAAATCTTCCAGTGTGGTCAATTTTTTCCCTGAAAAGATACGTATCAAAGAGAGAATCCAAGCGACGAAAACATATAGCCAAGAAAAACCAAAAAAGATGAGCACAAAATGGTGCAGCAAGCCATAAAAAATCGACGCTGCTGCCATGACCGTCAAAAAAACTACCTGAAATGAGACTAGGCGGATATGTAAACTTTTCAAACTAGGGAATTTCCATCGGCTAATCATAAAATAACCAATTGATAACAGGGTGGCAAATAACACCCCTACACGAACTTCTTCGGAGACCTCGACAACAGAATGGAGTTCAGTTGAGGCCATCAACAAGTTCATCGATACCACAGCTGCAGCCGCAGCAGGAATGGGTAATCCAGTAAAATTTTTCGTGAACGATTCTGCAAAGTTCTGATCTTCCTTTGACTTCTGAGCTTGAACGCCAAACCGTGCCAATCGCAAAATTCCACACACAGAGTATATCATGGCAGCTACGGTAATGAAAAATGACATTTTATTTCCAGGATCTAGGGACAAACTTTTTAATACAATCACCGAAGGAGCAACTCCAAAAGTAATCGCATCAGCTAAAGAATCAAAAATGGTTCCAAATTCACTTTCAGCTTTCATAGCTCTTGCCACAGCACCATCTAGGAGATCTGCTAGGGCAGCAAGTAAAAGTATTCCTGAAATAGCGGTAAGCAGTTCCTGGTTAGCTTGACCACTAGCAGTCATATTCATCTTAAAAATGACAAACAGGCCACAAGAGAGACCAAAAGCTGTAATGACATTGGGCAATAAATAAATGCGCTTCATCGCGGCCCTCATATTTTCTTTCGTTATAAACTATTACAAGACTATCATAGTTGTATCTTGAGATTTTCGCTAGGAATTATTGCTTAGTTTGATATCGAATTGACGCCAGAGGGCCATTTGTTGTAAAGTCATTACTATTGATAAATTCAGCAGGAATTCCCGTTAATTTTCAGGCACACGCACGCACGCGGGCACGAAAGTTTAGCGGGAATTGCTATGAAGATTTTGGAGACCGGAGAATGTCGATTCTCGTTTACAATAACCCATTTCACATGACGATTCAAAAAATTTTAGCGGGGACTTGCTGTTGTAGCCAGTTTGCCAGTAAACGTACGCCAAAACCTGTAACGCCCTTCTGATTTAATGCGCAATGGTCAAGAGTCCACGCAACGCCAGCTATATCTAAATGCGCCCATTGCACTCCAGTTGTGACAAAGCACTTCAAAAACTCTGCTGCAGCTGCACCTTCACCAAAACCTGGTACACCGACATTCTTAATGTCCGCACATTCTGAACGGATCTGTTTTGCATAACAGGGGCCCATAGGAAGATGCCAAACTTTTTCACCGCTGTGTTTGCCCGCCTCAAGCAAGGACGTTACCAAAATTTCACTTTCACAATATAATCCTGCATATTCATCAGCCAGTGGAGCAATGGTTTCAGGAGTCAATGTTCCAAAATCTATGATCACTGAAGGATGATACCTTTCTTGTGCATAGGTTATACAGTCAGCTAAAATCAATCTTCCTTCATAATCTGTATCGACAACCTCGACAGTTTTCCCAGAGAGTGTTCTAATGATATCTCCAGGCCTCATAGACCTTCCATCAATCATATTTTCAGCTAATCCGATCACTCCAATTACATTTAGGGGCATTTTTTGCTTTGCGATCGCATACATGGCTCCGGTAACGGCTGCGGCTCCTGCCTTATCAAATTTCATTTCTGGAAGTTCTTTTGTTTTAATATTAATACCCCCAGAATCAAAACAGATTCCTTTTCCAACCAACACGACAGGCTGTTGTCCCTCAATCCCACCGTTCCAACTCATCACAACAAGTCTAGGTGGATGACAACTGCCTTTCCCAACGCTGAGTATTGCCCCAGCTCCCATATTCTCCAAAGACTTTTCATCAAAGACTTCTACTTTGACACCAAAAATTTCTAATTCAAGACATCGTTTAGCAAAAGCATCTGGATAGAGATGATTAGCGGGCTCTGAGGTCAATTCTCTTGCTAAGGTCACACCCTGATAGAGAAATTCTGTTGCAGAAAATTGAGTCGTAGCTTTTTCAGGATCGTTAATCAGAATAGTCACTTCTTTATCCTCACTTTTTTCAGAAAGATATTTGTTAAAATGCCAATGACGCAATTTCAGTCCCAATATCAAGTCAAAGATTTGTTCAGAAAAGGCTTCAATAGCAATTTTTTGACTTTTTAACAGTGTCGACAGCCCGCCTCCGATTTCTAGCCATTCAAGAGATGTCAAATGGGTCAATTCTCCGATTCCAACCAGAAGAACCCTAGGAATTGTATGCAATCCATTTGTCGTAAACTCTAAGATTTCTCCCTTTTTTCCTTGGAAATTGTCTCTTTGAATGTTGAAAAGTACTCCTCCATTTAATGCTGTATTGATCTGTTCTAGATGAGGAGACAAATTTTTTTGCATATCCATCAGAACAATCAACAGGTCGATTTGAAAAATTTCTTTTTTAAAGTCTATGTGTATAGAATTCATGAAATTAACTCCTTTTGTTTTTTCAGACTAAGGTGAATAGCTAATGCTACCAATGCAAGCAATAGTGATAAAAGACCAAAACCTTGGCCATAAGATTCTAGGGCCTCAATAGGATTATCTGCATTTACAACCATCGATTTACTCAGAATCCCTGAGAGGGTGTTTCCTAGAGAAAATCCTAAAGAGAGTAATCCCATGGTAGCTCCCAGCCATTCTTTAGGAGAATTTTCAGAAAAATAAGAAAATAGGGTTGGTCCCAGCAAAACTTCACCTAAAGAGAGTATTAAAATGGCCATCGCCACAACACCTAGGGGGACTAATCCGTCATGGTTAGGTAATTGACAGGCGATCATCAACGCTGCAAAAACAGCAGAGGCTAAAAGCAAACCCATGATTACAAAAAATGCTGAAGTCCCTTTAGTTTTTAATCTGCTAATAAATGCACCTCCAACGATAATCACAAAAGGATTTAGGCTAAGTAATGCTGTGACAGGAAACGTAAATCCTGCAACTGTTTTAGTGGCATATCGTTCGCTAAAAATTAAGAGGGCTGAAGCTGTTTGATCTTCTGCTGCAAAAAATAGAGTCAACGCAGCCAAATATATTCCAAACTTGATCAGTTTCTCTTTAGAAAAACTCCTAGATAAAGCCATTTTCCTAGCGAAATAGAAAATGGTTAAAAGGGAGATGCAAGGCATCATTTGTATCGAAATATTTTCCCAATAGATTAACAGAAAACAGATGGGAAATGCCAATGCCAAAAACACAAATCCTAATGTTTTGTCTTTTCTTTGAGTCAGTTCCCCTTTACCCTCAAAGAGTTTATGACTACAAAGAAATAAAATGTTCCCTACAATCATCCCTAAAGCTGCTAATCCAAATCCATAGTGCCAACCATAGATTTCACCTATGATTCCACAAAGAATGCTTGCAAGAAATGCTCCGATATTGGTCCCAACATAAAATAAGGTGTATCCTGCTGCACGTCGAGGATCATCGTCGTCATAGAATAATCCTAAAAATGCAGATAGATTTGACGAAAACAGTCCAGAGCCTACAATAATTAATGCAAGTCCTCCATAGAACACCCAAGGATGGGTTTCTATGGAAAGACATAGATGGCCGACGGCAATGATCCAACTTCCTAATAGGATCGATTTGCGTAACCCTAAATAAAGGTCTGCAAATCTTCCTCCCAAAATGCCTCCGAACTCAAATAATGAGCAATAAACTGCATAGATTCCAAAGGCTCTGACATCATCAACACCCATCTGATTCACAAGATATAAAACTAATAAAGCCCGCATCCCATAAAGGCTAAAGTACTCCCACATCTTGACGCCACATAGAATGTATAGCACCTTCGGTTGTCGAAGGTGCGTGCTTGTGTTAAGATTCATGGTTCGAGTTCTCCTAAATTCTTGCCTCTATCTTTCCAACTTGAGCAGTAAAAGTGCTCGAGATCAAAAATACCGTTCATCCATAAGCATTCGAGTTCTCGAGCTTTGACTTCTGACTGGTATTTGATTTCATCAGCAG
This sequence comes from uncultured Parachlamydiaceae bacterium, assembly GCA_963752155.1. GTDB lineage: Bacteria > Chlamydiota > Chlamydiia > Chlamydiales > Parachlamydiaceae > JACCRY01. Next base: position 76,261 of record CAVVXH010000005.1, read on the forward strand.
CTTCGGTTAGAGGTATCGGAAAAAATTCTGGCTTCCTTGGAACATATTGATCTCCTTGGGCAGCTCCTGCAAGGATCATATTCCCTAAACCATATTCATTGACTTTCCTTAACCATTCTGAACGGCTAATTTTATCAGGAATATAAGCTTGACAGACAATCACTGGATCTTTATCAGGATATTTTTTTATTTCATCCGTAGTCATCTCTTGAAATTTTCCAAATTCCCCACAAGACTTAAAATCAAAGTGTTGGACAGGCTCATTCATTTTTGTCATTTTTTTGACAATCAAAGAAGCCTTTAGTGTAGCTAACAACATCAACAACGCCTTAGTGTTGTAATAAGCACAAGAATATGTTTTTTTGCCATTGTCTTGGGATGGAGGACACAAATTCTCCGGAAGCATCATTGCTCTAAGAACCGTGTCCTCTTTTCCATTGGCTACCATGAGTTGTTCCAATTTTGCTCGCATCAATTGGATCGAACTTTCAGACATGCTTGACTGAGCAATCGAAACGATCTTTTTTGCTTGAGCCTTCGAGATGCTGAGTCCAGGATCTTGAATTAGATTTCTAAGTTTATTTTGTTTTGTATTCAGATCCTCATATTCTCTTGTGTCAAATTTTGCAGCATCGTGCTTAAATTCTTTTGTAATTGTTAGCATTCGAGATTTGATGAGGTACATCATCCCTGGAGATATCCTCGCCATAGCTTCAAGTTTTGTATAAGCTTGATCGAATATCCAAACCTCATTGATCGATTGACTTTGTCTTAACCATTCCTCAATACGATGACATGTAGATTTTAGGGATTTACATTCTTCTTCTAACTCTCTGGGATGAGCTAGAGATAGCATATTGAATGCGTGTACCTCGCATCCATAGTTGCCTACAAGTGCATCAAGATGCCCCAATTGCAAGTTTTCATAAAGCTGTATCGCCTCCAAAGATACTTTGGCAAGCATTGTAACTAATGAAACGAATTGTTTCTCTTGTGTTTTCTTAATAACTTCGTGGGGGATAATTGAAATCCACGAATGAAATTGTGTTTCCATAGCAATACCTAATAAATAATTGTTTAAAAATAAATAGCGACCTTCCACGTGCAATTATTTTGCGCGATGAAAAATCCATTGCCAAATAAGCTATGAGCCAAGGAGGTGTTTAGAAAAAACATGCTCAAGACAAGGCATTCGAATAAGCTTATTGGGCGTTAATTAAAAAAATGTAATTAAAAAGGGGGAAATTAGCGTTTAGAACGCTTACGGAGAGAATGTTTCCGAGAAGAATAAGACAAAGAAAATGCAGAAATGGATGATGGTACAAGTAGAACATCCTGTAATTGGACCGTCTGTATGTGGACAGCCTCGGTGAGACTATACGTTGACATGGTACTTACTCCTTTTGTTTAATATATCCTTTAACAAGGGGCAAAAAACCCCGTAGCATGATTGTAATATATTTCTAATTATTGTGCAACAATTAAAATTACGCACAGCAATTTCTCTATTGTCCCCATTTTTTTGTGTTGCACTGAAGCTTTTATTAATGCTATGATCCTCTTACTTGGTTCTTGTTAAAGATAAGGTATCACTGTGAAAAAAATTTTATGTTTTGTTTTTGGATTTTTGGCTTTAACACATTCCATATCCTGTTATGAAACTACAGAGCCTAAAGATGTTTTTGAAAGAGCTGCTAAAATCAAATTGATTGCTCTAGATGTAGATGGAGTTTTAACAAATGGAGAAATTACCTATACGTCCAATGGGGATGAGATCAAAACATTTAATGTAAAAGATGGTCTTGGATTAGTCCTGGCTGCACAAAATGGTTTCATTACAGCGATAATCACAGGCCGCGAATCTCCAGTGGTAGAAAGACGTGGAAGAGAGCTCAAAATTGATCATATTTATCAAAATGCTAAAGATAAATCTAAAGCCATTAATGAACTTGCAAATCAATACAATTTAAAATTGGAAGAAATTTGCTATATCGGCGATGATTTACCTGATATGCCAGCACTCAAAATTGTAGGACTGTCCTGTTGTCCTGCTGATGCAGTATTAGAAGTGAAAGAATGTTGCCATTGGATTTCTTCCTACGAAGGTGGAAAAGGTGCTATGCGTGAGCTTACTGACTTTTTGACGTCATTAAAAAAAATGGCGAAATTAGAATAGCATGCAAAGGCTTTCACATTTATGCTAACGCATATGACTAATTTAGAAAGGTAAAAGGAAAACATCATGAGAATTCTAAAGCTGCTGTTTGCATTTTTATTTATTACTTCGGGATTATTTGCTGAACAAAAGGTTGTACTAATATCTGGAGCAACAAGTGGGATTGGGCTAGCAACAGCTAAGGCTTTTCGAGAAAAGGGATGGAAGGTATGGGCTGGCTTTCGTCAGTATGTTCCAGATGAATTAAAAGCAATGGTAAATCAGTTTTACAATTGGCTCACTGTCCCTAATATGCCCAATTAATGGCATCTAAGAAGGCTTTTTCCTCTTCGGATAGCTCTCTTCCTAATAGAGGACGATCCCATGTTCCATTATTATTGAGAACAGGCTCATGCTTATTATCATCGCATACAAAATGAATATGGTCAAAGAGTGCACCATTATGTGCCCTGTCCATCTTTCTCATTGTGACAGGCATTTTAATCCCCTTAGACATAAGTAAAATTTCGTCTTCACTATAGGCGATTGGCTTGTCAGCAGGGCTTAGGTATTTTGGCCTTGTTTTATTATCTTGAGGAATATTAAAGCCATATTGCAAAAGGAAAGTTCTTACACACTTGTTCAACTTAAAGCCCTTATCATTTGCCCATGTTCCGTCAATATTCAAAGTAGAAGTATCATGAAAATGTGCGTGAGTACAGTCATCAGTTGCATTGCCATGAGAAGCATGTAAAGCGCGTAAATATACCTTCACTTCTTCTGGAATAGTTTTATTAACTTCTTTAAAATGCTCTGCTAATTTAAACCTGTCTGTTTGTATGTCAACTGTATTAATCATATGGCCTCCAGTGTAAAATGTAATTAAAGGTGATTATATCAGAATCAACTATTATATTACAACTTATTTGTCCTTAATTTCCTGACTATTTTTTCCGCTGCCTCCAGCGGGTTTTTAATAATATTCCAATAGTCACTCAATACTTAAAACTCAATTTCAATTTTCTACCAAACACAAATTATGGCTAATCTACTTCTACGGATGTATAAGATTTTTCTTCACATGGTCTCTAATGCTTTTCTTTCGGATTTTTGTTTATGGCTATGCAAAAAATGTACGCTCAAATATTTCTGAGCAAGAAGAAACCGCCCTAAAAAAATTAGCTAAAATATATTTTAGCTTTAGTGATGAGCAGCTTGCTCAAGCTATACAGGCAAGCGAATTAGTTGAGGTATATTAATATGAAAAAATCAATTCTAGAAGTAGTTCACGAATCTGTAGAAGGCCTGTATGATGCTGGGCTTGTCGATGCAACAACCATGCACGAATTTAATGCGATGTGTCTCACGCCTATTGAAAGTTTGTCTCCTCGAGAAATAAAAAGTCTTCGTTTGCGGGAAAGAGTGAGTCAAGGCGTCTTTGCATTATATCTAAATACAAGTGTCTCTACTGTGCAACAGTGGGAGCGAGGTGAAAAACACCCTCGAGGTATTTCTCTCAAAATGCTTAATCTTATAGCCAAAAAAGGGCTTCAAGCTATTGCGTGAACTATCTCTGTTCAACCGTATTTCATTGTGGTGCTCTGTCCAACCTCGATGATATAACCGTCAGGATCTCGGATGTAGCAACGTATCTCGCCGTACTTGGGTATCGGTTCTGTGATGAATTCGGCACCTCGACTTTTCCATGATTTATAGCACGCCCAAATATCCGCAACGCGGATATTCAAAAAGCTGTTAATGTGATTCGGGTCGGGAACGCTGAGGATTACCGACGGTTTGTCCTCGGTAGACCCCCCTCCGACGTTGAAAAGGATCCATGTATTGGCGATCTGAACGTATCCAGGTGCTCCATTGCTGTCTCCCCTGCTCAGAATACGAGCGCCGAATACCTTTTCGTAGTATCGAATCGATCGGTCAATATCAGAAACAGTGAGAAAATAGGCCACAGAAATACCCTCCTGCGGGGGCATCTCAAAGTTCTTCTGTTCGATTTGTACGCTGTCGGTTGACGGCACCGATCCTGATGCATTCAAGAACTTCAAAAGCTCTTGAGCCACAGATGTTGATGATGCAGGGTTCTGACCTGTAATGAGACGACCGTCAGTGACGACAAAAGGCTGCCAGTTCTTCTTCTTCTCGAATATGGCGTCAAGGCGCATCATTTCATCCTCAACCAAGAATGGTACAACGTGGGTGAGCTTTACCAATTCTTCCTCGCCGTTCGTAAAGCCGGTTACATGTTTTCCCTTCACAAGAGGTTCCCCCTTGTAAGTGACATGACGAAGGACTCCAGGTGCGTGGCAGACGAACGCTATCCATTTTCCAGAATTATAGAATGTTTCGATCAATGCTTTCGAAACCGGGCTTTCGGCCAGATCCCACATTGGACCGTGTCCGCCTGGATAGAAAACAGCATCGTAATCTTCTGCTTTCATATCCTCCAGCCGACGAGTGTTAGCGAGCGCCTTCAGCGCGCTCTCATCTTTTTTGAATCGCGTGACAGCGGAAGTTTGATTTTCCGGAAGATCGCTTTTTGGATCGAGTGGGGGTTGGCCGCCTTTGGGCGAAGCAAGCGTCAAATCGACCCCAGCGTCTTTGAAAACAAAATAGGGAGCCGCAAATTCTTCCAACCAGAATCCTGTTTTTAAGCCGGTGTTGCCGAGTTGATCATGCGAGGTTAAAACGATCAAGATTTTCATATTTTTCCTCCGGTTGAGCTAATATTTTATTTACGTTTGTTGGCGCTAGGGTGCGATTTTTCTGTCGTCAGTAAACTCGAAAATAGTCTTACAAACCTTAATTTGATTGATAGCATAAGACCATAATCCAGTCAAGTTCCTGGGTAAATACACAGCAATTCCCCCTAAACTTTCGTGCCCGTGTGCGTTATTAATTCTTGACACTTTAAACGATTTTTGAGACATATTCAAAAAACCACTCTAACTTTGAGGAGTAAAAATGGAACCAGCATCAAAAAGTAATCCAGGAACACAACTTGAACCGTATGTGTTCCCAACCATGAACATTAAAACCTCAGATCATATAGAAGTTGCTATTAATAGTGACCCAAGGATTAAAACCATTGTTCATAGTATAGGGTCTAACTACCAAACAATCAATGTTGAAGATGCGATGACTAAATTGACCCAAGTGGGTAAATTGCTTCAATTAGCTTATTGTGGGGGTAAGGGTCATACATGTTCCCCAAAAATAATGAAGATTTTGGCTGATTATCACAGTCTAATCAACATTTCATCAAATGTTACCAACACGTTTGTAGCAACAACCATAAAAGCGCTAGATGCCTTTCGGTCTGCCCTACTTATTGCGGAAAAAGGTAATATATCTCTGGCTCTAACAAAGATTGCTAATACCGCGAAATTAGCCGATGAGATGGGAAAATTATCTGGAGAGATGATCACCCTTTCTAAAGTATTATGTGATGAATCTGCTGAAGCATTGGTAGCTGCCACTGAAGAAGAATATAAGACAACTGAGAAGAAAGGACAGGCCCAATTGGAAATAGACAAGCTTAAAGTTCGACAAGATAAATTAACAATACAAACAAAGGACTTAAACGAAGCTATAAATGATGCAAAAGAAGAAGAAGCTAAACTATTAAAACAGGCCAATGAAATAAGACAAAAAGCTTTTGCAGTATCAATTGTTACTGCAGTTATTCAGCCATTAGCATCAGCTGCAGGCATAGTGGGAGCAACATTTGCAAGTCCAGCGGCTGCTATTGTACACACTATTACAACAACATTCAATACCCTTTCAAAAAAAATGGAGGCCAAAGATAAAATTGAAGGTGATTTACAGTCTAGCTTGACAAAACTATTAGATACAGAAAAAAAGACCAAGGAAGAATTAAATCAAACAACTCAGGAAATTGAACAAGAAAAACTCAAGCTTAAAGAACTGCAAGAAAAGCTTATCAAAGAAAATGATGGTGAAGCAAAACTGAAAATTGAAAAGGATATTCTCCTTACTGAAGAGTCTATTAAAAGTTTGGAAACAGCGAAAAAATCTAAGGAAAAATTTATACAAGAAGTTAAGGAATCTTTAGAAAAAATAACCAATATTATGGAAACACAAGTGAAAAGCTTGGAAAACAGAGAAATGAAGATCATGAAGCAAAGAACAAATCTTCAAAAAGAACTAAGAGATGCCAATTCTGAATTAATAGGAACAATTACAGAATTAAAATCATCTGCGAATAATATGGATAGTTTAAAAGAATCTATTAAATCTTTGGAATTAGTTGTTAAAACTCTAGGAAAAATACGAACTATCTTCGAAAACACCCGTTTATTTTGGATGGGAGCAAAAAAACAATGTGAAGCACTTGCTAACTCAGATGATGTGAAAAACGCTGCAGATCTTATTAGCATTGCCCCTGAGTATAAAATTGAATTCATCAATTCAATTAAATTCACAGGATTAAACTGGCTATCTTTAGCTCAAATTAATCGTCTCGCAAATATTTCTATGTTAGAAGTGAAGAAAGGTATGGATGAATTCCTCATGGACATACCTGGAAAAGAAAAAGCTTTAGATTTAATTAAAATACTTTCTGTTGAAATGTTAAATCAAATAGAAGAAGAAGACAAAATTACTGAAGAAATATAAATGTTTCTTATATTAATAAGCCTGTTCACCTCGTGTACAGGTTTATTATAAATTCACAACTCAAATTAAAAAAGGACAACTAAATATGAGTTTTCAAATATTTAATGATAGAAAAAATGAATTATTCGGCGAAATCTTGGAATATGAGAAGGGTTTATTCTCTCCTTCTAAGGTTGAATCATTAGATACTTGCTTAACAATCGTTAATCACTTTAAAAGTCTCACCCAAACTACAAAAAAAGCCATAGAATTAAATTCTTCAAATGAAAAGGCCACTGCAAGTCAACTCATAGCCAATGAAATGGCGTCTTCTATAACTTTCCAAACATGGCAATCCAGCGAAAAGAATCTTCTTGATTTAAAAGTAAAATCAGCTAGTTTAGAAAGTAAAGAAAAAAACTTAGAAAAAACAGTAGATGAAGCTAAACAAGAAGTAAAAAAAGTAAAAAGTAGAATTACTCAAGCTGAAACAAATAGGAGAGATGCACTCATCGATATGATCCCACTTGTTGGAATATTTACGGGTCTCTTTACTAAACGTTACACAAGAATGATTCCTTTTTATTCATCTATTGTTGGATTGGTTTCAGTTTGTAAAAAAGATCTTGAATCTTTTCGGAGCACACTGACAGTTCGCAAAACCGAACATAAAGATATAAAAAATCAAATCTCTCTTAATGATGCTGAAATTTTACAAACAAAAAATGATATAGATAACAAAAAAGAAGAGATTGAGAAATTAGAAAAGAGAAGACTGGTTTTAGAAGAAGAGACTAAAAAAGCAGGAAAAAATTTGACAGAGTTAAGAAATGTCGAGATGTCATTGAAAGAACTTGAGACCAAATATAAATTTTTGCAAATGGATGTTGAGAACATTAAAGAGTATATTGAGGCGGATTTCTTTGAAGAGGAAATCGTAAAAAATTTCATCCAGGATGTAAAAAGAGTTCAAATGATCAATTTTTGATCTGTGTAGTTCAAACGCGGGGCTTTTACGCGCAAAACGGCTTTTATCTTAATCCTTTTGGGACAAGCCAACGGTCCAGAAGATCGAATCCCAATTGAACTAAGATAGCAAGCAGAGAAGCGGGAATGGCTCCAGAAAGGAGAATTGTTGTGTTGTTTAAAGCCAGGCCGGTCATGATGAGCTCGCCAAGACCGCCAGCGCCAATGAGAGCGGCAATCGTGGCCATGCCGACATTGAGAACGGCTGCTGTCTTAACGCCGGCTAAAATGGTTCGTGAGGCAAGAGGGATCTCAATTTGAAACAGGCGAGGCAGCAAGGGAAGGCCCAGGACAATGGCAGACTCTCTTAGAGGCTTGGGAATATCGCTTAACCCTGTATAAGTATTGCGCACAATAGGATATAGAGCGTAGAAAAATAGAGCAATCAGGGCGGGTGTTGTCCCGATTTTTTGTAGCAAAGGAATCAAAAAAACAAAAAGAGCTAAAGAGGGAATGGTCTGGATGATACCCACAAAATTTAAAATGATCAGCTGAAAAGAAAAAGAAAAAGTGGCTAATATCCCAAGTGAAATACCCACTATTATAGCAGGAATGAGAGAAGCAAACACGAGAAATAAATGCTGTTTTATCAATCGCCAAAGGCCTAAGTCCGATAAAAACTCCAAAAAAGAAGTTTCTTGAGAAGCTGAATCCGTTGAGTTCGACAAGAAATTGCGCGCAATTTTCTCAAAATTCTCCCCTGACAGTTCTGCTTTTGCATTCATCATTAGCATCTTTTCATTGGAAATGCTTCCAGATACTTTTTGCAGAGCTTTCCATATCTGGGGGAATTTTTGGGGTACATCCAGACGATAGAGTAAGACAGCATCATAGACAGGAAAAAAATGGAGATCATCTTCTAAAATTTGAAAATGGTATTTCTCAATTTTTGGATCAGTACTATAAATATCAGTCACATCAATCTGCTTATTCCTTAACGCTTCATAGCTTAAACTATGGTCTATACCAATCACATCCTGTTGAGGAAGATCGTACGCTTTTTTAATTTCTTCCCAACCATCCGCTCTCTTTAAGAATTCTGACGAAAATCCTATTTTCAAAAGAGGATACCTTTTGAGATCGGACATACGATGAATCTCTAGCTCACGCGCTTGCTCTTCACGCATAGCAAAAGCATATGAATTATTAAATCCTAGAAAAACAGCAACACCAATTCCCAACGGCTGAAGTTTGCTATTTAAAGTCTCTACATCTACTTTTTGATCGATTGGCAACTTGAGAATTTCTTGAGCGATGGTTCCGGTATATTCGGGATAAAGATCAATGGCTCCTTCTTTTAAAGCTGCAAAGGCAATACCAGTATTCCCGAGACCCGCTTTGTAAAGCACCTTAGCTTCACCTGTTTGCTCAGCCTCCTGCTTAATGATTTCGCCCAAAATATAAGATTCTGTAAAGCGTTTGGAGCCAACGATGAAGGTATCTTGCGCGTGAATTGACATGGATAAGAAAATAAGAAGGATTAACATATCATCTCGATGGTATATTGTTGTGCTTGGATGAAGTCACTGACAAAAGGTTTTGCAGGAGATCGAGTCAAATCCTGAAAAGAACCTTTTTGAATGATCTTCCCAAAACGCATCAAAACAATTTCACACCCTAGATAGGCAGCCTCGCGCATATCGTGTGTCACCAAAATAACCGTTTTTCGAAGATAGGAAAAAATCTGTTTAAGTTGCTGTTGCAATTCAAAGCGTGTAATCGGATCAAGGGCTGCCAGCGGTTCATCCAAAAGAATATAGTCAGGATCGAGCATGAGAGCTCGCATTAAGCTCACTCGCTGCCGCTCTCCACCCGAAAGCTGTAAAGGGTAAGAATGCAAAATGTTTAATGGAAGATGGACAAGGTCACACAAAATATCGATTCGCTTATCAATAACTTTAGGTGAATATCCTAGGAAGCGAGCAAACAGAGAAACATTATCCTTAACATGTAAATGGGGAAATAGTCCCCCATCTTGAATGACATAGCCAATTTTTCTGCGTAACAAATTAATGTTACTATCATTTACTTCTTCATTGTCAAAGAAAATTTGACCTTCCGAGGGGGGAATTAATCCAACAATGAGCCGAAGTAAAGTAGATTTACCACAACCACTTGGACCAATTAAAACTGTTGTCTTTTCATCCTCAATGGTCAAAGTAAGCGGTTCCAATGCCGCGTGTTGGTTAAAAAATTTGGAAACATTTTTGAGTAATATAGTCATAATAATTTCTATAAACAAAAAAGAAAAAAGTGTAAATTTAAAAAAAGGAGACAATATGGTCCAGAAATTTGATGCCATTGTTATCGGAACTGGCCAAGCAGGCCCGTTCTTGGCGAAAAGTTTATGTCAAAAGGGAAGCAAAGTCGCCATTATTGAACAGGATAACTTCGGCGGAACTTGCATTAACACTGGCTGTACACCGACTAAAGCCCTTGTCGCCAACGCTAAAATTGTCCATTCGGTGCGCAATAGCAAGGCTTTTGGAGTTGATATTGATCATTTTCAAATAGACTTCAAGGCAATCAAAGCGCGAAAAGATGCCATAGTCAAGGCCGGCACAGAAGGGGTGAGAAATTTTCTGCAATCAACAGAAGGATGCACACTATTTGAGGGGCATGCATCCTTTACTGGTCTCCATCAAGTTAAAGTGGGAGAGGACCTTATAGAAGGAGACAAGATTTTTATCAATGTCGGAGCTCGGTCATTTATCCCAGCTATACCAGGACTTCAAAAAATTCCCTATCTCACCAATAGTTCTCTTTTGGATATGGACTCCATTCCCCCTCATCTTTTGATTTTAGGTGGAGGATATATTGGTCTTGAATTTGCGCAAATTTTTCGCCGCTTTGGCAGTCGGGTCACCGTTATTCAAAGAAATCCTTTCATTATGCCCAAAGAAGATCAAGACATCTCTCAAGCAATACAAACAATTTTGGAAAAGGAAGGGATTGAGTTTTTCACAAGTGCGATCAATTTTAAGATTCTTCCCGATAGCCAAGAGGGACATATTCTTGCTCAACTTGAACAAAATGGAAAAAAGCAGGAAGTTTCAGGCACACATTTATTAATTGCTACTGGGAGAATCCCTAATACAGATAACCTGGGACTAGATAACGCGAAAGTCATCATGGATAAGAAGGGCTTTATTACAGTTGATGATCAGCTGCTCACATCTCAATCCCACATTTGGGCCCTTGGTGATTGCAATGGAAAAGGAGCATTCACTCATACATCTTATAATGACTTTGAAATCGTAAGGGATAATCTCCTAGAAAATGGATCGCGAAAAATCACCGATCGCATTCCCATTTATGCCCTTTTTACTGATCCACCCTTAGGAAGAGTAGGTCTAACGGAGCAGGAGGCAAGGCAACAGCATGAAGATGTTTTGGTCGCAAAACTCCCCATGACGGCTGTCGCACGAGCCCGAGAAAAAGGAGAAACCGAAGGATTTCTAAAAATTATAGTGGAAGAAAAAACGAAGCAGATTTTGGGTGCTTCCTTTTTGGGAACATCCTGCGATGAGGTTGTCCAGTTAATTGCTGTCGTCATGGTCGCTAAAGCACCTTATTCTGTGATAGAACGAACAGTGCTTATTCATCCCACTGTCTCCGAGCTGATTCCAACACTTTTATCTAAGCTTGCTAAAAAAAACGCAAAAGCTTCCGCAAAGTGAAAAAGAGCAAGCATTAAAGGCTTATCAAATCAGGAATGGAGAGAAACGAAACGACGTTTTCGACCAAAACCGTTGTCATTTCTTCCCCCCATTTTTTCCGACGGATCATAACATCCAAAAAATTTTTGGAGTGCGCGTGGCTTTGCCACCGCAAAACGCAGCCTCTATACGAGTCATGCCGGTAGACGTTGCGTCCATTAATTCATACTAACGTTGTTACAATTTGAATTCTCCTTTGTTGTAGGGGTTTAGAAAACTTGCTTGAGTTCTATCGAGGCTACGTCTACCGGCATGACTCGTATAGAGGCAGCGTTCTGCGGTGGCAAAGCCACGCGCACTCCAAAAATTTTGTTATGATCAAAGGTTCATACTTAATTAGAAATCACATATTTTGGATCCGAAAATGAAGGTTTTGGTCGAAAAACATCGTTTCGTTTCTCCCCAGATGGGGGGAGAAAAAACAGACCATTAATACCTAGCTGACCTTCAATGAAAAAAAATCTGGCAAGGATCTGGCAAAATCAGGAAAAACTTCTATGCCAGAAGGACACCATAACAGCATCAGAGCGATCTCTCAGAAATGATCTTTTAGAACTAAAAGCAAAAGGTTTGCTTAAAATGGTTGGTAATGGACCAAAAACTGTATGGGTCTACATTAAATAATTATCTTTTAAGGATGCTCTTCTCTTATTTTAAAAAATAGATTGCAGTTTTCAGTCCACAATGTTATTTGTTATTTTTCATACTCTTAACAATTGGAAAATGAATGAAAGCTATCAAGTTGACTTTACTCACTTTTCTTGTTGCTGCCTCAATGACTCAGACAGCCGAGGCATGCACCCGCGCCCTTTTTGTCGGGTCTGACGGAGTGGTAATCACAGGCCGATCGATGGACTGGATGGAAGATCTGCAATCCGATCTTTGGGCCTTCCCTCAGGGTATGACACGTAACGGCGCCGCAGGACCGCAATCTATAACCTGGACCTCCAAATACGGCAGCCTCATCGTCTCAGGCTATAATGCGGGATCAGCAGACGGGATGAATGAAAAAGGGCTCGTTGCTAACATGTTATATCTTGCTGAATCGGATTATGGCAAGCCCAGCGGAAACAAGCCTGTGATGTCCATATCGATTTGGGCGCAGTATGTGCTGGACAATTTTGCGACTGTTTCTGAGGCCGTCGACGCTTTACAACAAGAACCTTTCCAAATTATAGCGCCTATATTACCTAATGGATTACCCAGCTCAGATGCATCTATCCATTTCCGATCCCGATGGAGATTCTGCAATCTTAGAATACCTCAACGGCAACCTTGTCATCCATCATGGCAAACAATATGTAGTTCAGACAAATTCCCCAACTTACATCAACAGCTTGCCTTAAACACATATTGGCAAAGCATTGGCGGCTTGATCTTCCTTCCAGGAACTAACCGGTCTGCCGATCGGTTTGCTCGGGCTTCTTTTTTGATAGAGGCCATTCCTAAGGAATCTGCTCCAGCATATATCAAAGCTGTTCCAGAATGGAACTTTTACCAATCAGGCCGTTGCCAGCGTGCTGAGCGTCATTCGCAGCGTCAGCGTGCCTTTAGGCATCACAACTCCCGGAGCAACCAAATATTGCTTCGACAATATGGAGGACTGTATCAAATCAAAAAGACAAAGTTTATTTCTATGATTCTTCTACAAGCCCAAACGTTTTTTGGGTTCTTCTTTCCGATCTGAATTTGAAAAAAGGGGCTCCGGTAAAAAAGCTCTCTTTAACCGGAGGGAAAATCTATTCAGGAAATGCGGTTAGCAACTTTGAAGAAGCGAAACCTTTTGCTTTTCTTCCAGCCAATCCCACCGAAGTGAAATAACAGGCTTTATATTAAAAAGAGATAAAAAAAATATTTACTGGAATTGCTGGTATTCTCCAAGCTTGTCCAGAACTCGCGTTAATGCTAATATATCGGAATATAAGAACTTTAGTACAACCAAAAAATTAGTTATTTGAAGGAAGGAAAAAATGTTTAAAAAGTTATTTTTTTTATCTGTAAGCTTATCTTTACCTTTACTAGGTGAGAATCATTCGATCCCAAAAGAGGAAAATATGCAAAAATGATATGTTTTTTCATAATGAATTTTTCAATCAGTTGTTGCCGCTCATCGCTCATAAATCACCACATAAATATATTAGTCCCTACTGTTATATTTATAAGCAAAAAAAGCTATCTTTTTCAAACATCAAAATTTTCCATGTTGTGGACCTAAGAGAATACTGAAGTGGACATAAAATTGGTATTATAGTATCGTTAAGATATAGTGAGAGCCCGAGAAATTTAATAGTATAAGGATTTTATGATCGAGGAATATATTTATAAGACTACAGCTTTAATTAATAACCATTTAGATACTCTTTTAGCAGAGCATGATGTTCCCTACAATCAACTATTTAAGGCAGCACGTTACGCTGTTCTTGGAGGCGGAAAGAGGCTCCGACCACTATTAGTCTTATCTGCAGCAGAAGTTTGCAATGGTTTTATTTCAAAGGCTCTATCCGCTGCTTGTGCTATAGAAATGATTCATGCTTATTCTCTTATCCATGACGATCTTCCATGCATGGATGATGATGATTTTCGTCGCGGTAGACCTTCTTTACATAGAGCCTTTCCTGAAAGTCTTGCTGTACTAACCGGCGATTTCTTATTGACATATGCCTTTGAAATAATTTCAAAAGATCCTTTACTTTCTCCAGAAATAAAAATTAAGCTGATTAACTTACTTTCTCATAATGCTGGAGGCCATGGGATGATTGCTGGCCAAGTCATGGACATTGAAGCTGAAGGCAAACTATTAGACCAATCGGCCTTAGAGGAGTTGCATCGTTGTAAAACAGGCGCTTTGATAACAGCTGCTGTAGTAATGGGAGGGATCGTTGCAGATGCTGAAGAATCGACGCTTGAGATTCTCCGTTCTTTTGGTAGGGATATCGGTTTAGCTTTTCAAATCGAAGATGATCTATTAGACCTCACCGCAAGCGTTCAAAAACATGGCAAAGCAACTTCTTCAGATGTTGCTCACAATAAGATGACTTATGTCAAACTTTGGGGAATCGATAAAACCCAAGCAGCTGTCAAAACTTTAAAGCTTTCAGCTAAACATCATTTGCAAAAGCTGCCAACCGACTGTACTCTTCTTTTTGAACTCACCGACTACATACTTGATCATTAAAAAAATTCAGACGACAAGGGATAAAATGGAAAATAGTCAACACGATGAATACATTATTCTTGTAGATCTAAATGATAATGAAATCGGTACGGTGGAAAAAATTACTGCTCATCGAGAAGCTCTATTACATAGAGCCTTTTCTGTATTTATTTTTCGCAAGAATAAAAATAACGTTGAACTGCTTCTACAAAAACGTCATTCGAAAAAATACCATTGTGGAGGTCTTTGGACTAACACATGTTGTAGCCATCCTCATAAGGGAGAAGAGCTTGCTGTATCAGCACAAAGGAGATTAAAATTTGAAATGGGAATAGAGACCCCATTAAAATTAATCGGAAAATTTCATTATAGTGTAGAATTTGAAAACGGACTCACTGAAAATGAAATTGACCATGTTCTAGTGGGGATGTTTCAAGGAGAAGAGATCAATGTTAATCCTGAAGAAGTTGAAGATATCCGTTGGATTGACCCAGTTATATTACAACAAGATCTATTGAAAAATCCAAAAAGATATACGTTTTGGCTTTCGCAAGCATTAAAATTGGCCCTCACTGCTATTCATTGATCTTTCTCAACCGTCTCCACTTTGCTTAAAAGCGAGTAAAGTTTACTTTTATCAATGGTCGCAATCCAGACCTCAGAATTATTTTTGCCGTAAGTTAGATATATTTTTTCATCTGAAATTGTATATCCGCATGGAAAAATTGATCTTCGTGATTTCATTCCGGTGGTATAAAAAGTCTTAGCAATCAATGGCTCCAAAGTGATTTTTGTGATTTGGAAAGGAGGCTCGGAAGCAAATGTGTAGGCTCCAATATAGTAATGACGCGCGCCTGAAGGGAAATCGATAGACGAGTGGAAAAAAGCTAAATAGTCCCCATCGACTAATTGAGCAGGAGTCCCTCCACGAATTTCTCCCCATTTCCAATCAACTGACGACGTTGTTTTACAATAAACAGGACAATTACCGGTTTCAAGATCTGTAATCATGATTTCATGTGGATTAAATGAATAAGCCATCATCAAATTATCTTTCCAAACAAAGGGAACCCAATTTTTCTCCCATAATTGGTTTCCATGATGCTCAGGATTAATCAACATGAGAGCAGCTGACAGAGAAAATTGGTTGCAATCAGTTGAGAGCTTTGAAATGAACATGTCACGTCTATTCACAAATTTCTTGTATGAAGGATCTAAGCTGCCATTATATAGCAAATAAATCTCGTTATTGTATGCAAAAATTCTGGCATCTTCCATGAAAGTAGGAATAGGAGTTTCATCACTAAAATTTTTGAATATTTTCGGTTGAGAAATAAGACGAAAATTTGCATCTAATTGCACAATACCCATATATTTAATGGTATATTTAGGATCGTAACGAAAAGTGAGCAAATACCCTTGCTCATATTGAAGAAGGGAAGAATTGCGAGCACTTTTAAACTTGGGAATTTCTATCCTCTGAGTTGAAATAAAGGGTTCATCCGTTTCTATGTGCCCCAAAGCATTGGCGCAAAAGGAAATTAAAAAAATAAATGCCAATTTCTTCATATTTATCCTCATGGGGTCATGTAAATTCTAGATAAATATAATTTAATTTTTTGGCAAGCTGTTTGAATCCCATGATCCCCCCAATGCCTGAATGAGACGAATGGTGGAGACGTATTGGGAGCCTAATAGATTTATCAAACTACTTTTCGTTTCTAATTCTGTACGTTCGCTGTCTGACACATCAAGGTAATTAACTAAGCCTCGATCATATCTATCTTTAGAAATAATAGTGGTTAGAGATGAGGATTCGACAGCCTTCCTAAGACTTATAATCTCTTTATCTTGAAATTCAATCGACGAAAGAGCATCCTCTACCTCCCTGAAGGCAATGAGAATGGTTTGTTGGTAAATAGCACTTGCTTCATAAAATCGCGCATAGGAAAGATCTAAATTAAATTCATTGCGATATCCATCCAATAGTGTTTCAAAGATGTTCACTCCATAAGTCCAATAGCGGCTTAAAAACGTTAAAAAATGCTTGAAGTCAGGGCTGGAATACCCTAGAGCCCCAGTCAATGTAACTTTAGGAAAAAAGTTGGCATACGCTTCTCCAATTAAAGCGTGTTCAGAGGCAGCCTTGCGTTCCATTTGAGCAATGTCCGGACGATTTATTAAAACATCCAAGGGAATACCGGCAGGGACGCGAGGCGGGTTATTTTCCAAAGGAAGATACTCAAGTTTAAGCATTGAAGGAGAAACACCGATTAGAACAGCAATCATATTTTCTTTTAAAGAACGTTGTGCTTGTGTATCGAAATAGTCTCTTTGGGCATTGTAGTATAAAGTCTCTGCTCTTGTAACATCAGAGAAATTAATAAAACCCTTCTCATACCTATCAGTATTGACTTCAAACGCTTCTTTACGCACTCGAATTGTTTCTGTAAGTAACTTTAGAAGGGCATCCTGAGCTCTCAATTGAAAGTAGTTGACGGCCAAATCCGAAGCAACTGTCAGTAGCACGCCCTTCATAGCCATCTGCTGAGCTTGCAAATTCCGAATGGCTGAATCTTCCCTAGATTTCAATCTACCAAAAAAATCAAGTTCCCAATTGAGATTCCCAGTGATTTGGAATAATTCAATATGGGTGCGTGTATCCTGAGGTAATGTGAATGCAGGAATTCCTGGAATTCCGGTAATTACAGAGTTAGTAGCAGAAAGGGAAATCAATTGATAGGCATTAGAATAAACGGGCTGCAAAGAGATCTGAGGATAGAGATCGGCTCCCGTAATCCCAGCCATAGCTCGTGCTTCATAGACCCTTTGAATAGCGGCAAAAATATCTTTATTATTTATTCTGGCAATTTTTTCTAATTCATTCAGTCTCTCATCATTAAAAAGCTCCCACCAGTTATCAAAATCAAGATCTTCTACACACTCAACCTCTTCGCTTTGCGGTGCTTTCCATCCTGGAGAATCAGGATATGAAGCTTGATAACGAGGTTCAAGAGAACAGCCTAACAAGAGGAAGGAAGTAATAAAACCGAGCAACCAAGTTGAATTCCATCTACAACCTGAAACTTTTCTTAAGGAGCTCAAAACAAGCATTGGCTATCCTTCATTTTCTGCTGCATTGAGAGAAGCGCATAAATCATATGAATCATTTTGTGTTCAGTCTATTCTTGTCTTAAAATAACACCATTTTCTATTACAGTAATTTTATCCGCATATTTAAAAATACGGTTATCGTGCGTCACAACAATTGCACACTTATTTGGTGATTTAGCCACAGATTCGAGCAATTGCATAATAATCTCTCCATTTTCAGCATCGAGTGAAGCTGTAGGTTCATCGCAAATGACAAGTTGAGGCTCATGCACAAGAGCTCGAGCGATGGCTACCCTCTGTTGTTCACCACCGGACAAGCGAGAAGGGGTCATCTTTTCTTTGCCCCTGAGCCCTACCTTTTTAAGCATTTCTGCAGCCTGTTCAAAAGCATCTTTTTTTGTATGTCCATTTAACAATAAAGGGATAGAGACATTCTGAAGGAGGTTCAAGGGTTTAATGAGTTGATGTTGCTGGAAGATAAACCCAATATGCTTTCGACGAAATGTCGTGAGTTCGTCATCTGATAATTTATTTAATTTTTGCCCAAGAATCTTCACTTCACCTGAGTCACAATGAAGAGTGCCAGCAATAATACTAAGCAAAGTTGTTTTACCGCTTCCTGAGTGGCCGGTAATTAAAGCTAACTCTCCTTTATTAGCTGTAAAATCAATCCCTTTCAGAATGTTTAAATAAATTTCACCAATAAGAACACGTTTGGTCACATAAGAGATTTCTACAGCAATTTCCATAGGACGTAATTTTTTACCGAATTTTTAGATTGCCTTCATTCTCATGTTTTAAATAGATACGTGCAATGGTAAAGTACATTCTATTATCCTTTATACTTTTTGACCTTATCCCGAAAAAGAGAGAGTGCTATCAACGGAAAATAATTGCGATAATAAGAATAAATCAAGTAAAAAACTCTAGGGAAGCCTGTTCCTGTATGATGTTTTTCATCCCAATCTCCATTTTCATTTTGAGTAGCCAATAGATATTTTATAGCGGCTTGCAAAGATGGGCTTTCAGGGTGGACATCAGCTGAAAGCAAACCTATGAGTCCCCAAGCAGTTTGGCTGGGAGTGCTGGGGCCAATTCCTTTTTGAGCGGAATCGTCATAGGAAGCACACGTTTCTCCCCATCCCCCGTCCTCGTTCTGTACCTTTTCTAGCCATTTGACGGACCTAATCACATATTCTTGCTGCATATCCTCCCCGATACTTGCTAGACCACATAGAGCTTGCCATGTACCATAGACATAGTTCGTTCCCCAACGCCCATACCACGTTCCATCATCTTCCTGTTGATTTTTAAGAAAGTTTAGTGCAGGCTCAATGACTTTAGCCTCATTGTAACCGATCATTCCAAAAAATTCTAAAACTCTACCTGTAATGTCCGCGCACGAAGGATCCAGCATGGCATTATGATCGGCCCAAGGGATATTCTCTAAAAACACATTTGTAACATCTTTGTCAAACGCTCCCCACCCGCCATCAGAATTTTGGTGAGCAACCATCCAATTGAAACCCCGTTTAAATGCCGGATCATCCTCAAAACCTGCCAGATACAAACCCATGAGTACGACTACGGTATCGTCTACATCGGGATAAAATGGGTTATCAAACTCAAACCACCATCCACCAGGCTCTAGGTCTGAGTGACGCATTGCCCAATCGCCTTTAAATCGACATTCTTTTTGCAAAAGCCATTGAATGCCCCTTTGGATGTTTTGATTATCGGATGGAATCCCACTTTTCAATAAGGCAACTAACATCCAAGCAGTATCCCAAACAGGACTCATGCAAGGTTGTATACGCATTTTTTCTTCATCAATGATTTCCAGCTTTTCAAATTCTTCGATGGCCCTAAGCATTTCTTGTGATTCAGCAGAATATCCCAAACATTTAAGAGCAAAAATTCCATTGAGCATCGCCGGATAAATAGCCCCTAAACCACCAGGTGTTAACAATCGATCGATGAACCAATTTTTCATTTGATCAATCGCTTGATTTCTAATGTTGCTGTGGTGGGCTACGCTATCGTAAAGGCGTAAACCCACATCAACTTTTTTTAATAGATTCCCTAAGAACTTTTGATTGTTTCTTGGCAGATGTTTTTTCCCAGTAAAGAGCTGATCTAATCGGATGTGGGTTAGTATGCGAGGTTTTGTACTATAAATGATTGAGAGCGGTGCAACAATTGTTCGAGTCCAAGCCGAAATTTCATAGAAGTTGAAAGTAAACCATTTAGGAAAGAAAATGAGTTCAGGAATAATAGCAGGCACCTCATCCCATGTGCAAAGACCAAACATGCACATATAGATTTTTGAATAAGTATTTAAAGCTTCCATTCCACCCAATGAACAAATTGTGTCCCTTGCTTTAATCATGTGCGGTTCATTTTCATCATTGTCAGCTAGGCGTAAGGCAAAATAAGCTTTGACAGAGTTATTGACTTCGCTAGGTCCTCCATAGTAAAGTGGCCAACCGCCATCTTGATTTTGTTGCGAGCAAATATAGTTAACAAGTTTGCTTTGTTTTTCTTTATCGACACGCTCCATAAAGTGCATATACATGATATAGTCAGATTCGAGGGCAGAGTCTCCGATCAATTCACCCACCCAATATCCTTCGTCGGTATGTTTAGAAAGGAAATCTTTTTGCGATTTTCTAATTGCTGTTTCTACAGCATTTTGCAGGATTTGGATATCGGTAAAATTAAGCTGGTGATTTGAGATCGGCATATTAAACAACCTCTTTATTCTTTTTTTTTACATTTTTTTTAATATATTTGTCAAGTTAGAATTTTAAAACAGATTGATTCTTTTGTTGACATATTTAGATTGTTATGCTATTTTCCGCTCAGTATCACACTACATGACCCCTATACGTAGGTGTAGGAAATGAATAGGCTAGAACAAAAATGATTCTTTTCAGATTGCCTAGTTTTTACCTAGCTCTTTGCGGTATTTTGATGGCTGTATTTTTTTCAGTTATTACTAATACTGAAATTACCAAATCAAAAGGTTTTCAAGAGCCCTCAAAGGCCCCCTTTTCTAATTATATTGCATCGACCGGTATAGTCGAATCTGTAGATAAAAATATTGAAGTAGGAGTGCCTGAAAATGGTTTAGTGGAAAAGTTATGGCTTGAAGTGGGAGATAAAGTTAAAAAAAATGACCCGCTTTTTCAAATCGACACACGTGATTTAGCCTCGCAACTTCTTGTCCAAGAGGCAAATATTTTAGTTGAGCGTAATAATGTTGAAAGGGCTAAAGATCTTGTAGAAAGAGTCCAAAATGTGACAGATCCACGATCTATCAGTAAAGAAGATCTAAAAACACGTCAAGCGGATTACGCAATCGCAAAATCAAAGTTAAAATTTGCGGAAGTTCAAGTTGAAAGAACTAAAACGCTTCTTGATCGATTAGTTGTTAGAGCGCCTAAAGACGGGGTGATCTTACAGTTAAATATTCGTGAGGGAGAATTGGTGACGCAAAATAGCCCGGCTCTTATGCTTGGAGATATCGAACATTTGCAATTGCGGGCTGACATTGATGAACAGAATGCCGGTTATTTTAATAAAAATAGCCCTGCAGTCGCTTTTCCTAAAAATAATACCTCTATCTTGATCCCATTGACTTTTACGCGTATTGAACCTTTTGTCATTCCCAAGGTATCTTTAACCGGTTCGAGTCAAGAACGAGTGGATAC
Source organism: uncultured Parachlamydiaceae bacterium (assembly GCA_963752155.1). Lineage (GTDB taxonomy): Bacteria > Chlamydiota > Chlamydiia > Chlamydiales > Parachlamydiaceae > JACCRY01. Next base: position 97,774 of record CAVVXH010000005.1, read on the forward strand.
TCGCGTTCTTCAAGTGATTTATGCATTCACCTCTCCTTCAGATTATCACATGTATGTTGGACAGCAAGTCGATGTATTTATAGAAAAGAAGAAAGAAGGTGGCAGTGAGTCATCGAGGGAAAATTTATGAGTACCGAAATAGACAACGAACTTTATGCCTTTAGGAACGAACTTATCTTTGAAGGATTTTCGGAAGAACAAATTAAAAAGACGTTAGGGGTGTGTGTCCGCAAAAACTACAAGAAAGATCAATTTGTATTTGAAGAAGGTGACTCTAGCCAAAATCTTTATATGATTCTTAAAGGGTATATTAATATTTATAAATGGGATAAGGATCACACCTCCCAGCTGCTTATTTGTTCCATTCGCCAGGGAAAATTTTTTGGTGAAATTAGTTTTGTTTCAGGCCTCCCAAGAAATGCATCAGCAAAGGCTATCCAACCGGCAGAGATTCTTGTGTTGTCGAAGGAGGCATTATCTTCTTTACCGGATCTTGAGAAGAAAATGAGTAGTAATATTACCGGTCTAAGGATTGATCGGATAGAATTATCTGAAAAATTAATTTCTGAACTTGAAAAGCCGGAAGTCTTAGAAAAATATGCTTTTTTGCAAGGATTGTCAAAAGAACAACTACGCACCCTAGAAAAGTATGTCATACCTCAGTGTTTCTATCCCAATGAAATCATTTTTAAGGAAAAAGATAAATCTACAGAAGTTTATCTATTGTTGTATGGTGATGTAAGTGTCTTAAAGTGGGATGAGGAGCATTCTTCAGAGATTTTTATTGATAGGATTGGGGTTGGCAATATCTTTGGAGAGATGGCTTTCATCGATAGTTCTCCCCGATCTGCCACTATAAAGGCAACAAAACCTTCTTTTGTAATTAGTTTATCTAAGGACTCATTAACTAATACCCCAGAAATTTTAAGTCAACTCTCAATTAATATTGCAAAAGTTAGTATTTCTAATGTCCGCGCTACCAACATTAAATTACTGGAGAATTTAAGACAAAACACCAATTCAAGTGAAAGATCATTTGCTTATGGAAAATTTTTACTTCATTTATATTTAATATTAGGGGGATCTGTCGCATTTTCAATATATGCTTTCTCAAAAAATGCAATGAATCTGCCCTGGTTACTTGCTTTTTTACCAACATTATTCATGATAAAAAAGAATGATTTTCAATGGAAAACATTTGGATTTAATTTTCAAGATAAAACGCCCATTTTTTCGACTTTGATATATATGATTTTAGCCATTGGCTCATTTTATATTTTCAATAAGTATTTTGGGACGAATCCAGATCTAGTGATTCAAAAAAATAGGGAAGCTTGGAGTCTTTTAACTTCGCGTCAAGGTGTATATTTAGCTATATATTGCCTAGCACAAGAATTCATTGCAAGGGGGGTATTACAAACCTCTCTTCAAAATTTTCTAGAAGATGCAAAAGGCTATAAAAGTATGGTCATTAATTCAACTTTTATTTTCTTCTTTTTTTTTCCTATCGATCATTTAAAAGCTTTGAATCTTTCTCTAATTAATATTCTTATGGGTGTCATCTATTTGCAACAGAAAAATATAATTGGGGTTTTTGTCATTCATTTTGTTTTATTGCTTTGGGGGATTATTAATGTATGAAACTAAAAATGGGAATTGCTGGAATTATTCTCCCTTTCCTCCACGAAAAACTTCGGCGGGACTCAATTGCTGAATCTTTCGGATGCCAAGATATACGGTGAAAGTACAAATAATGAAAATATTTATGAAAATGATAATGGGGATTTGCCATGGCATATAAAAGAATATTTTTTCAGGCCTATAAAGTGCCAAGATACCGATAAGAGTCGTCAGCCCGAGTCCAATCCCATACCCAATCAATCCACAAATTGCCGCTTGAGCCATAAGCATATAAGAAATTAACTTATTTGATGCTCCCATAGCTTTTAAGGTGCTGAAGTTGCCTAGATTTTCATAGATAAAAGCGTAAAATGTTTGTCCGGAAATTGCTATGCCAACAACAAACCCAAGGATTAGGGTAATTATGAAAGAGAAAGGAATTCCTGAATTAAAAAAATACCACTTAAGTGTACTCCAAAAGAACATTTTTTCGGTGTAAGCTCTCAACCCAGTCTCTTGTTGAATAGCATTTACAAGTTCTTCGGCATCAATACCGGGTTTTGGTTGTACAAGAATATAGCTTAAATTTAACCTTGTTAGAGGGGCTATTTCAAGAGATCTATTATAGGTTGTGTATAGAGTCGGATTGCTAAAAGGACTATCTTCCCCTTGAACAATTCCTACAATTCTTACTTCATGATCATTAAGGTCTATGAGACTGCCGACACCCATTTTATTATTTGAATCTTGACTTAGATGTTCAATGGCTACAAGATCCGCGAGAACACTATCAGACTTCCAAAGGTCCTCAAGATTTCCCTCTAAAATTTTTGGAGGCACTCCTAACAGAGTAGCTGAATCAACACCTACAAGTTTTATCGGTAAAAATTTCCCTCTGTATAGTTTAGCAAGCAAATCAGTACTAGACAAAGGAAGAGCCCATTCCACTCCGCTGACTGAACGTACCCTTGCAAGATCTGTATCTCTCATAGGAATTGTTAAATTTATTTGCTCAACGAGAGAATTTACAACCCATATTGGAACTTTTGTGTTGCGCATAGTTGCAGTTGTTTTATACATTAATCCTGCAAATACAGCACTTTGTTGCGTCATTAAGAAAGTTGAAAAGGCTATAGCGCCGATGAGTAAAAAGTATTTGACTTTGTCTTTAATGAGCATGATCACTGCAAATTCAATCATTGATTTTTCACAATTTTTTTTATAATTACTTTTAGAATGTTGGATAGCATTTATTTAAGTTAGTTGTCAAATGAAAATTAACCAATGGATAAATATGGTGCGGCGGGTGTTTCTCGGAGGCTAATGAAATCTAATCGCCACTGGTCTGATTTTCGGATGTCTGCTAAGGAGAAATTTATATCTGCCACTGCAAAACAATATTCAAGAACTATCTCAGTAGCAGTATCAGGTGTTCCAAAAAACCTGGAAAATAATTCTTTTATTTTTAGAACACAATCTTGTGCAATTTGCCTTGCTATTAGACCATGGACGTTTTCATAAACAATAAAAATTTGTAAGAAATAAGGATTTCCTAGGTCGAGTTCTATAAATCTTTCTTCACCCAAATCAAAAAAAAGACCTATTAAATAAGTGTTTAATGGTTTCAAGATCTTTAATAGCTTCTCTTCAAATTTTTTGTTGCCGCCAAATCTTTTTTCGAATTCATTAGGAAAAGCTGGTCGGCCATAGCGCGCAGCTAACCATTGTTTTAGGACTTTTTTTTCATCAATGGGAAGTTCAAAATTTGAGTCGAGCTTGGCTGATCTAACAAAATTTTCCTTTTTAATAGATCGATGACCAGAACGTTGTAGCTCAATAAAGAGCTCTTGATTTGGATCGCAACTTCTATAACGAATATGAAGGCGACGAATATTTTTTGCAGCTGTTAAGCTTGCATCCAGCACAGCGAGTTTTTTGCCAATAATAACTTCTATTAACTCTTCTTTATCATTAGGGATGTCACAGTCATGAGAAATAACAACAGCGCAAAAATCTGTGGTCTCATTTTCAAATAAGCCAAGCTGCAATGAACTTTCAAATGTTAAAAGCCGCTACTAAAAATCTGTACAAATCTCATCATTACAGAGAAGAGCATCAGAACGCTAGCCAAGCAGTTTTGCTAACGATTCACGTATTGGAATCACACCAATATCAATCGGGATTTCTTTGTCTCAAGAGTCGAGTTTATTGGACTCAAGGATCGATTTCTATCTATCGCCCGAATGTGTGCTGCAAGCACCGTTTTAATTTCTTTTTCACCTGCCCCCAGAAATGCCATACATGTTTAGTTCGATTCCTCTCGGGTAGAACAAAAGTGACATGGCCTCCCTTTCCGTCGGGAATTTTCCCTTCGGGAGAACAGGGTGCTTCAGAAAATTGTTGATAACGCCTTGCAATGCAAAGTGCAGCTGCAAGATGGACACTTAGACCATAACGCGTGGCATAGTTAATGCGGCCCATAATAGATGTAAATGCCGGATTGACTTGATGGACTGTAATTCCATGTTTGTATGCTCGCGCCATGAGAAAAACAAAAAATAACCCATAGGCAAAACTAGATAAAAGGCGTGCCCACTTAGAATTTCCTTTTTCCGTCAAAACTGCCTTCTTTTTTTGGAAATCTAATTTCTCAATGACGATTGGTTTTTTTGTTTCTTTTGCTCTCTCAATAAGGCTCTTGCAAAGATCACCTGTAAGAGCTTTCAGCTGATTTTTGCTTCTCCCGTAGGAAACCCAAGAAAACGTTTTTCTTTTTACAGGATTGCCAAAGCGGTCTGTCTCCATATAGGCAACATGATCTGTATTAAGGTCAATCCCAATAACTCCACGTTGCTCTTCTGAAACGGAAGCCACTTTTTTTAAGGCTGTTGAAACAAATACTCTCCAACCTTTTCTATCTTTTTTGAATCGGTAAGACAATGCTTGGCCCTCCGGATGATTGAGGCTTGCAAGGATGGCCTCATGTCCATAAGCGAAGGCAACATTTTCAATCTCTAGATATTTTCCCCATTTTTCTTGCAAAGCTGTAGGTAAACGTAACCGCAAGCATAGGCTCCCATTTCTAATACTGGCAGTACATGTTTGATTGCCTGCCGTTTCGTCCTTTGATCCTAAAACAAAAAATTCACTGTTGCGTTTGGCTTCCCATTGCTCTTTCCATTCTTGATGTGAGGCAAAACCATTTTTTTCGAGATAAAATTGAGCGCGAAATAGTTTTTTACTTCCAAAACAAAGACGAACACGACCTTGCTTCCGATCTTCTTCTAAACAAGAAAGACGATGAGACAAGTTCTCTTTGCGTCGTTTTTTTTGATGGAGAACAAATTGTTTTGAAGTTTTTTTTTCTAAGCTTTTAATGTTTTTCTCAATAGTAGCGATTTGTTGTTTTAGACTTGCAATTGCTTGTTCTTGCCCGCTTTTGCAGGCAGATATTTTTCCCTCAAGGCTGACTCGACAAGCATTAAATTGCCTCGCTGTAATGCCATAAATTTTTAGAAAACTATTTTTACATGATGCTGAGGAGCTCTCTCCATTAGCTACTTTTGCATATAAAGAACGCTCCACTTTACTCAGCAAATAAGCGCAACTTTGAAGAACTTCTTCTTGGTTTTCATTCAGCTGTAGACGAGTTTGATAGGTTAAAGTCATTTCATTTGTCATCGCCAATCAACACCTTTGCAGCATCTACAAGTTTTTTATTTTTTCTACTGCGACTACCGTACAAACGAGCAGAAAAAACAGTAATGATTTCTAGCACATCTTGTGCAAGCTCTTCTTCAAAAGAAGCTTCGTCGCCTTTGTTAATAATAACAACTTCAATTTGCTTTACCTCGCAAAGTGCAAAAATCAATTCTGCACCAAAACGTAATAAACGATCCTTATGCGTTAATACTAGACGGGAGATTTTTTGCTCAAGAATCAAGTTGATGAGGGCCTTAAGACCCTTTTTTTGGTAATTCATTCCTGAACCTAAATCTTGAATAACTTGGAAATCCCATCCTTGTTTTGCACAATAAGAAGTCAGAACATCCGCTTGTCTCTCGAGGTCTTTTTTTTGATCATGACTTGAAACCCTTGCGTAAGCGACTGTTAAACCGTTATCAAAAACTTTCTTGCCTAATAATTTATCTAGATCATAATATCGTGTTTTTCCCTCCGATTTACGATCGGGCATTAGATAGCCTGTCTTTTCCCAACGTCGAAGAGTTTGAATGCTGACCCCTAAAACTTTTGCGGCTTCGCCGACCTTGATAAATCTAGTCATTTGATTAGATAGTATCAGATATGTATAGATTTATGCAAGCAGTTTCAAACCCTCCTTGTCTCCATTTAGTACCTCTATCAAGCATTTGTGAGATATCCTTTTAAAGATCTTCTTGATAAGCAGGGATCGAAATAGATGATCTCCAGTCATTTGTAGGTAAAGCTTTGGAACTTGCGATTCTCATTTGCTCATGCGATGCTTCCATAGCTTTTGCTTCAGCTATTAATAACTTAAGTTGTTCTTCATAAGGTTGTTTGGCTTTCAAAAGTTCAAATAGAGACATTCCTGAAGAATTTTTCATGCTTAGCAAGACTTCTGCTCGTTTAATACCCGCATGCCTAAATATATCAGCAATTTTGCTAAGAGTTTTGATGCTTTCGAACTTTTCTAATTCTGGATGAGAATTTTGTGATAACCATTTATAAATTGATTGTCTTGACACATCTAATAAAAAGGCCAAATCGGAAATAGAAGGATTTAATATAGAACGAATATTTTCTAAATGCTCTTTTGGTGTACGGACATCTATGTGTGAATGGGGAATGGGTGTTTTTTCTAGCACCAATGAACTTCGGTGTTCTAAATGGGAGTGCCATTGTAGAGCAGCATCTAGGCTATACATACTGCCTGTCCCTACGATTAGTATTCCAATCGTTTTCAAGACCTGCTTTGATGGTGTATTCAAAAAAACTGAATAAGCAGAATTAATCATAACCCCCAAGCCTTTATAGCATAATCAGTTACAGTTGCTTTAAACGCTTCCTTAATCTTCTTATGTAATGCAGTTAAGTGTTTTTTGACGTGTTCAGAATCTAAAGGCATTTGCCCTTCAATAAAATGATCTATATCTACTATTGCATGTAAAATACTTTGCATTTTATCAAATTGTGGCATTTGTAATAAATCATGCGGCGCTATATCTGGAGGATAACCTAACTGACCTGACCGGCAATAAATTCGATTTACTAATGTACCAGGAAATGAGATCGATTCAATTTTCGTATCAAAAACAGACTCATATAGGGAATATCGGGGATTTGCATCAACATTCACTCCATGAACTTCTTTAATTAAAAATCTATCAATGTTTTCATCTTTTGTTGGCAAAATAGCATTTAAATACCGTAAACCCAATCTACTTAGATGATCGAGCTTCACAATTGAATGAATTTTTTGCAGTCCTAATAAAAAATTCTCAAAAAACTCATTATGTGTTTGATAGTGAGTTGTATGATAAACAAGATGCGACTGGCTTAGAATAAACCCTGATTTTCGATCACTTTTTGTAATTCGCCAAATAGGGTTTTCGACGACTTCAGCCTTACCTGGCACAGCAGTATCAAACTGAAGTTGAGTAATCTTTTGTTGATCGAATAAAGTAAATCCATCCAAACGAAGCTTATCCTGGATTTCATTTATATAATTTATCATGGCTGCAATCGGATTAAACTGTGCCTGCACTATTGTATAAAACACTGGCGGATTAGTGGCTTTTTTACTCATGTGAACCCCTCTGCTTATTTTGAGTTTACACTTTGGTTGACAAGAATGCAATGTTTTTCGGAAATCGGATTTTTTGAGTTTTTAAATGCTTGATAAGCCAAAAATGGAAAGCCTTCAGGTGTATTTCTCAGAGCTTTTAATGAGCCGATGAACTTGCCCTAAAAGATAGAACGGGAGTGATAACAATTTGTATTCAATGGAAGATCCCAAGGAGTCCTTCAATTATCAAGTCTATAAAATAGGGGGTTGTTTTAACGAGCAAGTCTTCAAAAAAAGGGGTTGTTTGGAGGAGATGCACATCATATCACTCAAACGGATGAATTACTTGCATAGTAGGAAAATGATCTAAGACACAAGCTTGATCTTGTTTTAAGAAAAGGAGTTTTAAATTTGGACCTGCGTCTTGCGTAAAGTAAATCGCTAAATCTTGTTGACGCAGCGCCCATATCTTCTGCATCGCCAGAAGGGTTTCCGGCAGAGAATAAATGACCGGAGGCCAGCTACTCATCATCAGCGCATGCATGGCCAAGGCATTAGATTCAGCGCTTGTCCCCAATTGATGGAAATTTAAGTTTTGGATCGCTTGTTTAACGGCTATATAATCTTCTTCGACTTTCTTTGGCCATAAACGATAAAAAGGGCACGTTTCAACAGTTCGTTCCATTGCTTCGCGAGAACTAATTAATTTTTCTTTAGAACTAAAGATCAATAATCCAATACACAATTCAGACCATTCAGAAGCTAACTTTTTTCCATAACTATCCATGCCATCTTCTCTTACGCCTGCATTCCATTCCACAAAACCTGAATCGATGGATCTGCATGCACTGCCGCTTCCTAATCGAGCTAAGATAGACAATTCAGGGGTATCTAACTGCCAATTAAATAATAAATTCATTGTTTTGATAAGAGAAGCAAATCCGCTAGCTGAAGAAGCTAAGCCTGCTGCAAGAGGGATTGTAGACTCTATTTTGATCGCAAGACGCCACTTATTCTCCTCTCGAAATAGATTTAGAAAGTTGATCAATCGTTTATAAAAAGAAGAACTAAAATCTATAGAATCGTCATTAAAAGCCACTCTATCAGTTTCTGCATCGATGATTTCTAAATGTGTTGTTGTTCCAAACGTTCCTAAAGAAATTGAGAGGCTGCTGGTCATAGGTAGATTTAGCTCACGATCACGTTTACCCCAGTATTTACATAGGGCAATATTCGCAGGAGCAAACTCTCGTGCAGTTGCATCTCGAGTAAGTTGAAACTGTTTGCCCTTTAAGATGGCTTGAATGATCTCTATTTTTTTCATATTAATGCACTACTTTTAATCCTGGAGAGACTTCAAGGCCATACTTTATCACGTGATAGTTGTACTCTTGAAGCCATTCAATCAGAGCATTTTGGTTATTCTTATCATAAAATAAAACAATGACATCTGCAGCGAGGGCTCCGCACCCCTTTGCTGTTAGAGTGTAAGGGCAACATAAGAGTTGTGCAATCATTTCTACGGTATTGTTGCAGACGAGTCCTAGTTTGTTCATTGTATTGCCATAGTGTGAAATCGATTCCATAAACTCAAGGCTATGATGCAACTCAACTTCATTTAAGGCCTTTAAAACGGTCTCTCGTAGCTCTTGTGTATCTACTTGTGATAATTGGTTAAGATGGGTATGAGTGGCAATTTTATTTCCGGTATGAATTAAACAATATCCAAGCTCAGAAAAGGGCCATGAAAATGTTTTAGTTTCCTTTGTTGATTTATGATAATAACAAAAGCCTCCATGTTTCTGAGCGATCAGATCGGCACCGCTTGGAGCGATGCTTACTCTATCCCATGCCAGTTCAATATAGTCTTCAAGTAGATCATCATCATTTAAAGGTGTGGATTCGATATGCGATTTCATAGCTTTTAGTAAAAGAAATAGTGCACTTGAGGCACCAAAGCCTCCAAGAGATTTGTAGGGGTCATTAAAATGAAGAGAGTAGTGTCGGTAGAAATCAAAGTCTCTTGTCAATAATTTTCCTGCAGGGCTATTTGGATCGATAGAAAAAAGAGTATCGTCATCATTCGACTTGTTAACTGTCAGTTGGAAACGTGGTTCTGTGGTAAGGATAAGAGAAGGCCCACCTTCCAGTACGACATACTCTCCCAGTAGGAAAGTTTTGCTAGGTACACTTAGATGCAATGTTTTCATTTATATAATAACATTTCTTATTTGATTTAGAATTTCTTGTGCGTCTCTGCCTGTCACTGTTTTGCGAATTTTTAAGCGTTCCTTTAACATTTCTTGTACGATGGGAAGTTCTTCTTTTGTAGCTCCGGCAGCTATTGCAAGATTAGGAATATGCAATCTCATATGCCCTTTAGTGATCCCCCCTGTAACAAGTGCTGTAAGCGCAGCTAAATTTTGGACTAAGCCGACTGCTGCAGCAATGCGACCTAACTCTGCGCTGCTCTTTACGCGCAACATGCGCAAGCAAATTTTGGCGATTGGATGCAAACTTGTGATTCCTCCGACGATGCCTACAGCCATAGGTAGCTCGAGTTGACCATGAAGGTGTCCATTGTTCATCGTCCATTTAGAAAGAGAACTGTATTGTCCATGACGAGCCGCATAGGCATGGCCTCCGGCTTCAACAGCGCGCCAATCATTCCCTGTGGCTATAAGGAATGCATCGATGCCATTAAAAATGCCCTTATTATTTGTTGCTGCGCGATAGGGGTCAAGTTGAGCAAACAAGGAGGCTTCTTCAATATCGGCGCCTAGCTGAGCATCAATCTTTTTGATGACGATATTAGCTTGGGCAATTTTGTCATCAGTTAGATTTGAAAGAATGCAGATTCCTGCTCTCTCTTGAAGGTAGTCTTCAATAATTGGTTTTAAAAATTCACATGTTTGATTAATAATGTTTGCTCCCATCGCATCGCAAGTGTCTATTAATAAATGGATAATTGCCATGTGGTGGTTATCCGGACGCTTTATTCCTCGAGCAAAAATCTTTTTTACTCCTCCTCCACGAGCAAAAATCCCTCCAGCTATTTCTCGATTCGCAAGCTCAATTAATGAAGTTTCGTGTGTTGTAATCACGTCATGGATAAAATTTAAATCGTTGACAAAGGGAAATTGAATTTGACCGACTCCAAGATACCCTAGGCTCTTGGTTGAGATTTCCCCATCGCTATTTCTTATCCACTTGGCAGTTTTGCTAACGCCTGCGATTACGGAAGTTTCTTCAATAGCCATGGGGATGATATAATCTATCGAATCAATATTAAAGTTAAGGGCTAAGCCTAGGGGAAGTGCAAAAGATCCGATTGAATTTTCAATAAATTGCGCAGCCAATTCATGGCTTAAAGCTCCTTCCTTGTTTAACACCTGAAGGTCCTCAGAGGTCAGAGCTCCCATTTGTATTAATCGTTCTGAACGTTCATTGCTCGTCCATTTGTGAAAGCTTGAACAGAATTCCCTTAGATTGGTTTTGTCGTTAAATCTACTTTCTTGCTGTTCCATAAAAGAGATCCTTATACTGAGGCGTATGTTGATAAAACTGTTATAAATTTAAGCCCCACAGTATTAGGGGGGCTTTTTTCCCATAAGCTTAACACATAGCCCCCATCCCCTGCTCCGGTGGGTTTTGCAGCTAGAGCTCCTAATTGGAATAAAAGATTAATGTGATCTTGCAGTTTAGAAGGAATTAATTCCCAATCTTTAAAGCATCTATAAGCTTCTTCAATGGCTTGAATCAATAGTGGAAGGCCACAAATGGAATTAGAAGCAAAAGCTTTTTCAATTAATAGGGTACTTTTTTTCATTGAATTAAAAGTCGACAGAGCTGCTTCAGGATTACATTGAACAAACTTTTTTACTTTAGCAACAGCGATCTTAGTTTGCCGGGTAAACCCTGAAAAAGAAATATAGAGGTTAGGTTTCCAATGAGGAATGATTTCTCGCATAGTTTCCAACTTTGAAAACCAGATAGGAGTATCATGCATCACTCCTACAATATCTAGACCGCTGCTTTGACCATGGTAGTCATTTTCAAGTTGGCAAGAAAAATCAAAAATTTGGCTTTCATCTATCCAACCTTTCCAGGCCAGCCAACGGGAGATAGAAACACACAAGGCAGCAGAAAATCCAATTCCGGCACCGACGTCTATAGTATTATTAAGACGGAAAGCCCCTGTAAGCTGTTCTGGGGGATTTTTTCCCAGCAGCTTTAAACCTTTCGTTAAACTCTTCAAAAATACTGCTATAAGACCCTCTTCAAAAGAATCGCTTTCGAATTTCATTGAAGACGAAGACTCTTGGTAGTTTAAGTTAAAAAACCGTTCCTTTACAGGCAAAACAATAGCCGGAGAGCCTTGCAAGACCGAATGTTCGCCTGCTAGAATGCATTTTGCATGTGTAGAGCTTACAAAGTCAAACCCGTTCATAAACTTGCGTCACTTAAATGATTGGCTTTTTGGAGTGAATGGTGGATACGTATGATGGCTTCATTATTCTGAGCATATAGCATAGAGTCTTTTAGAGTTTTTGCCACTTCAATTTTAGAAATTGCGACTTTAGTGTCACTCTTAAAAATGTCACCATTCCCTTCAGTATATTTTAAGGTTTTGACTCCCATCCACATCGGAATGAGAAGAAATAATCTTACAGATTTTAAACTTGGAGGTACATGCAGAACATATTCTAGTGCTCCATCAAGGAGCTCATAAGCTTTCTTATAGATGACTGATAACATCTGATGCGCTTGCTTTTGTTTGGTGGGATCGGAGAGGGATTTATAGTTCATCTCCGGCACCAAGGATCGAGGAATAAAAGAATAGTTGTTCTTGAGATCCTTTCCAATATCTTTGAGGATATTAACTAATTGAAGTCCCACACCGAATGATTCGGCATAATCGCGCATTGCTTTCTTATTATTATCATCAAAGGCTTCGGGATTTTCGAGGATGAACAATTCTGTTAATAAGTAGCCAACCGTGCCTGCGACAAAATAGCAATAGCGGTAGAGGTCATTAATGTGCATAAGGGCATGGATTCCATCTCCACCCACTGGTCGATGGCTATAAATTTCCATGCCGCGACACATTTCCATAACCCATTGGTGACAAATACTCTGTATCTTTTCCGATTTACGATTCAGAATATTTAATACACGTTCCATATGTATTGCTAAAAAGACTTCGGATTCACTTCCGGACAATCCCTGGACGCTTTGCGACCATTCTTTGCGAGAAATTTTTCCAAGGAGAAATTGGCGAAAATTTTCATAGAGAACTTCTCGTTGATCAATAGGAAGTTTGGGATCATCTTCAATAGTATCGACAATACGGCAAAGGAGGTAAGCGCAAGTCACACTTTCGCATAATTCTTTATCAAGCATAGAAATCGGCAATGCAAAGGAACGCGAAACTTCTTTTAAGCTCTTTACGCAAAATTCCCAATCTGTTTTTGTATCTGATGTCATATAATTTCACTCTATTAGAAAGGCAAGTACTAACTAGAGTCACAGAATGCCCTTATAATGTCAAATTACTTTAAAAAAAATATGTAGTAAATGTAATTTTTTTTTACTATTAGTTAAGATGGAATACTGTTAAATTTATAGAGTAAGGAGATGTCATGGTTACAAGATTTTACCTTAAGCAGATTCCGAAGAGCTGGTATGCTCTCGCAAGATCTTCAGATTTACCCCCAGGAAAAATTCTCACCAAAAAATTGGCAGGCCAAGATCTAGTCTTGTTTCGTACATTCTCAGGAAAAATATGTGCAATGGATGCATATTGTGCTCATTTAGGAGCTCATTTAGGTTATGGAGGGTCTATTCAGGGAGAACTGATTCAATGTCCATTCCATGCCTTTTGTTTTGATATTCAAGGGCAATGTGTTAGAGGAGCCACTGATAAAGCAAGCTGTGGCAAGTGTAAAATTAACACATGGCATGCACAAGAGGTCAATGGTTTTGTTTTGGTCTACTATGGGGGTGATCATGGGGAGGCTCCAACTTGGCATGTTCCGGCTTTGGATAATAAAGATTGGTCTCCGATTGTTGGATATCAAACGTTTTCTCTTGCATCACATCCTCTGGAAATCGTAGAGAATTTTTTTGATAAGAGACATTTGTCATCTTTGCATGGATTGAATTCCGTTAAAATTATAAGGGATTTCATATCGATGGGTCCCTCTTCGTCAATCCGATATCAAGCCAATGGTTCTTTTGCTTTTGCAGGATTTAAACCTTCGAGTGATGCTGATGTGGCTGCTGAATGTTGGGGATTGGGTTATCATTTTTCAGAAAATACAGTAAAAAGTTACGGGATAAAATTTCGTATTTTTTTCTCAGCTGTTCCGATTGAAGCCAATCATGTTCAATTATCGATTGCTTTTTCATTTTATGATAAGTTTACAGTTCAAAATCCTTTACTGCGGTGGATTCCGACATTACTTTTCAAGAAAGCGATCTTTATGGCAGTGCAAAAGCAAGCTGTTCATACGGTTCAAGAAGACTTCGAGATTTGGGAGCATAAAACATTTCTCACTGAACCTCCATTACTTCGCGATGAGCACCCTATTTCAGAATATCGGGAATGGGCTCGACAGTTCATCAGTTAGTAGCAATTCCAGCCTATCTTAGGAGGATAATTATTAAATGCTGTAAGCGCAAAGCGAAACAGGCTAGAGCGCAGCCCCCTACCGGGAAATAACAAATTTTTAAAGCGCCTTGCCATTGGTGCCTGACCTGATATTCTGACATTTGCCTACAATGATGATATATCCTCCCTGGAGGGCAAATGTCAGAATGTCAGGTCTGGAACCAAGGCCAGAACGTTACCTCTCAGAATTACGTATCTTGTTATTAATTAAAAACGACGCTTTTTTCAGTTGCGTAAATCTTGGGGGTAACGTTCCAGCCTTGGTTCCAGACCTGACATTCTGACATTTGCCCTTTAGGAAGCAATATTATCGCATCGGCAAATGTCAGAATATCAGGTCAGGCACCAATGGCAAGGCGCTTTAAAAATTTGTTATTCCCCGATAAGGGCGCCGCAGGCAACAGTCTCACTTTGTGTTTAATTTTTCTTAGCATTCCGCATCAGTCGATTTTGTCATTTCGGAAATAGCTTGCAATATTATAGGTAGATCTGTATATTTAATTGATAAATCGTTACAAAGAGGTAATATATGTCAACAATTAGTGAATTAAATAATATTCAGAATTCAGCTTTTTATGAATGTAAATCATGCCATATAAAACTGACTCAAGATCAAATTCAAAAATGTTCACGATGCAAAAGTGTCATTTATTGTGGGAAGGAGTGTCAAATTAAGGATTGGAAAGAAACACATAAAATAATATGTATTGATTTTACAAAAACTTTTACTGATGAAAATATTATTATAAGAGATAATTTTTCAAATTTTAAAAAGTTGTCTATTCAACCGGAATTTGCGTATTTAGGTAATGATCAATATAATCATGTTTTGCAAACACAGCGATATATTCTTGAAGGAAGTGGTCTTCTTGATCCTAATAAATCAATAGTGGTCGTTTGCGGAGCACAATTTTACGACGATAAGTTTATTGAACCTTTACCTCAGCTTCTTGAAAGATGTAATAAATTAGTTCTTGTAGATATTGATCCCATTACTTTAGAAAAATTGCATAGAATGTTAAACGGGAGCACAAAAGTTTCTACTGTGGTTCTCGATTTCACTTGTTCTGTAAAGAACTTTTCCTCGTTTTATGAAAATTTATTAACATCTACACCTGAGGAATTTATAAATAACAGTTTGAGGTTTTTAGAGAAAGTGAATGTCGAGGCAGCATCAAATTTAAGATCTGCGAGATTGCCGGGGGTGTTAGCTGAATTTGAAGAGGCTGATTATGTGATTTCTTCTTTAGTGGCTTCCCAATTATCGGTTAGCTTGAGAGACGGTTTATTTTCTATGTTTAAAAAAAAATTCAATGCTTCTATTTTTTCATTCTTAGAAGACGAAGTTTTGGATAAATTTTTTGATGTTTTGAATCAAGTCACTGATACGCTTGTGATAAAACATGTTGAAAATTTGAGTGCTTGGGCTGGAAGGAAAGGTCGAGTTTATCTAGCAGACACCTATAGTTACATTTATCAATCTGAAAATATAGAGCTTGTAAGTGATGTGGCTTTTGACAAAATCACAAGCCTTTTGAAGAAGAGGAGGGCAACAGACGACCTGACATTCAAGCAGTGGCATTGGGTGGCAAATAAAGATCATGATTACACCGTTAAGGCAATATTTTAAGTTTTTCATTTTTATGTGTAAAAATATTTGGAATGCCTCATAATCGAATTTTAGATCTTTTTTTAGAGGAATTCGATGCGCAAAGTTCTCATAATCTTCCTTTTATTGATAATTGCAGGATCAGGGTTATACATCTGGCAACACCTCACCAGGCCCAAACACAGAGACGCTATTCTTCTTTTTGGAAATGTGGATGTGCGTCAGGTAGATCTGGGTTTTCGCGTGGCTGGAAGAGTGAATACAATGTTTTTTGAAGAAGGGGACTTGGTTCAGCCAGATACGCTCATGGCATTCCTCGATAATCAACCTTATGCCGATCTGGTCGATGAGGCAGAAGCTAATGTTGAATCAATAAAAGCCTCCTTAGCAAATGCTGAGAGAGTTCTGAAACGGAGAGAAGAACTAATTTCCGATGGAAGCATCTCTCAAGAGGATTTGGACAATACATCGGCAAATAAAATTGTCCTCTCTGCAAATCAAAGATCCTCCGAAGCGGCTCTTGCGGTTGCTCGTACCAACCTCAAATTCACTGAAGTCTATGCTCCTACAGAAGGGACTATCCTTACAAGGATCCGAGAACCCGGCACTGTCGTGAACCCTGGGGATCCTATCTATACTCTATCCGTCACCTCCCCTGTATGGATAAGGGCTTTTGTTAGCGAACCGGATCTTGGCTTGGTTTATCCAGGAATGAGAGCGGAAGTGTTTACAGATTCAGATAATGGGGTCGTTTACAAAGGGCAGGTGGGGTTCATTTCTCCTGTTGCAGAATTTACCCCAAAGACAGTAGAAACAACTCAGTTGAGAACCGATCTAGTTTATCGTCTCAGGATCTATGCGGATAACCCAGATAGAGGTTTGCGTCAAGGGATGCCCGTCACTGTCAGATTGCTCCTCCAAAAAGAGGAAAAGTAAGTGGAGATCTTAGTTGATATTCAAAATGTCTCTAAAATTTTCGATAAAGAAGCTTCTCCTGCTCTTGACCGCATCCAAGCTACCATCCCTAAAGGGCAGATTGTTGGTATGGCAGGGCCTGATGGGGCTGGTAAGACGACATTAATCCGCCTTATCGCTGGTCTGCTCACACCGACCTCCGGATCAATTACTGTTGCAGGGTATGACTCAATACGAGGGGTTAAAGAGATCTCATCACTTATCGGGTACATGCCGCAAAAATTCGGGCTCTATGAAGACCTTACTGTCATTCAAAATTTAAATCTCTATGCTGATTTAAAAGGGGTTACGGGTGAAGATAAAAAAATAGAATTTAAAAAAATGTTGTCATTTACCTCTTTGGCACCCTTCACAGAAAGGCTTGCTGGAGCTCTTTCCGGAGGAATGAAGCAGAAATTAGGCTTAGCATGTGCCTTATTGCAAAAACCTTCTTTACTTCTATTGGACGAACCAAGTGTCGGAGTCGATCCTATTTCACGACGCGAATTATGGAAAATGGTTAATGAGTTGACTCAGGATGGGATGTCGGTCGTCTGGAGCACAGCCTATCTTGATGAAGCTGAAAAATGTGGCTCGGTTCTGCTCCTTAATGAAGGAAAACTGCTTTACCATGGGCCACCAGGGGACTTAACAAAAAAAATGGTTGGTCGAACTTTCATTCTAAAAGGTATTCAGGGAAGTCGACGTACGGTTTTAGGAAAAGCTCTTTCTCAAAAAAATGTCATCGATGGAGTCATTCAGGGCGCGGATGTGCGCGTAGTCGTGAGAGAGGCCAAAACTCCTCCTTTAGATATTGACTCTTTGCAAGCTGGAAATGAAATTCAGATCGCCCCTACACCCCCACGGTTTGAAGATGCTTTTATCGATATCTTGGGTGGAGGACCTGGAGGGGCATCTGTGTTAACGGAAATAACCCCTCAAATCACTGAAAAAAATGACACGATTATCAAAGCTCAAGCGTTGACGAAGAAATTTGGATCTTTCACCGCTGCGAACGAGATTACTTTTACGGTGCATAGTGGGGAGATTTTTGGATTGCTTGGGCCTAACGGAGCTGGAAAATCCACAACATTTAAAATGCTTTGCGGATTGCTTAAACCTACATCGGGAAATGCATTTGTGATGGGATTGGATTTGCAAAAGGCTCCAGGCGAAGCCAGGCAGCAAATTGGGTACATGGCACAGAAATTCTCCCTCTATGGGGATCTCAGCGCCGAACAGAATCTCAATTTTTTTTCAGGGATTTATAATCTGAAAGGGAACGATCGGAAAAAAATCATTCAAAAAATGATAAACATCTTTAATTTGAACGCCTATTTAGACACAACCTCTAGCACATTACCTCTTGGATTCAAGCAAAGACTCGCTTTGTCTTGTGCTTTGATGCATCATCCTACGGTTCTTTTTCTCGATGAGCCAACATCCGGAGTTGACCCGATTACTAGGCGAGAGTTTTGGAATCATATTAATGCACTCGTCGAAAAGGGGGTTACAGTGATGGTGACAACACATTTTATGGATGAAGCAGAATATTGCGATAGGATAGCGCTGATTTATCAAAGCAAAGTGATTCACATGGGCACTCCGAGTGATCTGAAGGCCCTGGCTACATCACTTGAAAATCCAGATCCTACACTAGAAGACACATTTATCTACCTTATCGGACAATATGATAAATTGAAGGGAAAATGAGCAACACATACGTAAGAAATGATATTTGTTGTTTGAGACGTTTGAAAGCACTCATTGTCAAAGAATTTTATCAGATGATTCGCGATCCGAGCAGCCTCTTGATTGGCATTGGGTTGCCGTTGATTTTGATGTTTATTTATGGATTTGGAGTTTCCTTAGATTTGAATCAGCTAAGGATTGGCCTTGTCCTCGAGGACACAGCTCCCGACGCAATGCGGTTTGCCGAATCGTTGACCTCTACGCCTTATTTTGATGTCAAAGTTGTTAGAGATCGGCGCGAATTGGGAGATGACATCATTAGCGGAGCTATTAGGGGATTTGTCGTGATTCCTTCTTACTTTTCCGAATTCAGGCTAAGGCCTGATAATATAGCTCCGATCCAAGTGATTGCAGATGGCAGTGAGACAAATACAGCTAACTTTGTGCAAAACTATGTTCAAGGAGCTTGGCAAGTATGGCTGCAACAAGAACGTCTTTCATACAATTTAAAGGGGCTGCCTAAAGTCGGCATTCAGCCTCGCTTTTGGTATAATGAACAGCTGGAAAGTCGGAATTTTCTTATTCCAGGCTCTTTGGCGATCATCATGACTCTCATTGGTACCCTACTGACCTCCCTTGTCGTCGCAAGAGAATGGGAAAGAGGGACAATGGAGGCAATGATGTCTACACCGGTACACATTTTTGAGATCCTTTTAGGAAAAGTCATACCCTATTTTGTGCTTGGAATGAGTTCTATGTTGATGTGTGTTTTTATTGCTGTTTTTTTTTACGGAGTCCCCTTGCGTGGCTCATTTTTCCTCTTGATAGTTATTTCAGGTATCTTCCTTGTTTCGTCTTTGGGGCTAGGATTGTTTATCTCTACGGTTTCTCGCAATCAATTTGCAGCATCCCAAGCCTCGATTTTTGCAGCTTTCCTTCCAGCCTTTATGTTATCGGGATTTATTTTTGAAATTGCTAGTATGCCGCTTCCTATTCGAATGATCACCTATATTCTTCCTGCGCGTTATTTTGTATCTTCTCTTCAAACGTTATTTTTGGTAGGAAATGTGTGGTCATTGCTTCTTTATGATGCCTTGGCGATGATAGGGATTGGAATGGTCATTTTCATCGCAACAGCGCGCCGCACGGTGAAAAGGTTGGATTGAGATGTTAGGAAGAATTTGGGCCCTTCTTGTGAAGGAAATTCTAGCTGTATGGCGCGATAAAAGAAGTCGAGTTTTGTTAATTTTTCCTCCCATCTTTCAATTGATCATTTTTGCTTGGGCCGCAACATTGGATGTCAAAAACGTATCAATTGGGATTCTCAATAGGGATAATGGAGCAGAAGCCTTCGAGCTTGTGCAACGATTTCATGGCTCTCCGATTTTTTCGAAAATCACCTATTTGAAAGGTGTGGAAGAGATCCCTTCTTATATAGATAATCAATATGGATTGATGGTTCTACATATCGACGAACAATTTTCGAGGAACTTAGGTGCACATAAGTCAGCTGACGTTCAACTCATCCTTGACGGTAGAAAATCGAATACGACACAAATCCTTCTTGGATATAGTAGCTCTATTATTAACCAGTTCAATGATGACTTTTCAGCAAAGAATGGGATCCACGTTCAGCAGACTCGGTTGATCCCGCGCAATTGGTTTAATCCCAATCTTCTTTATTATTGGTACAATGTGCCAAGCCTTTGTGCAATTTTATCAATGCTAACATGTTTGATGGTGACGGCTTTAAGCATCGCCAGAGAAAGGGAGCTGGGCACGTTTGACCAGTTGCTGGTGTCGCCGATGCTACCGATAGAAATTTTGATAGGAAAGGCTTTACCTGCTATTTTCATTGGGATGGTGGAGGGGACGATTATCATTCTTGCAGCCATCTTTCTATTTCAGATTCCGTTCACAGGATCTTTTTTATTATTGTATAGTAGCATGTTAGTTTTCGTGAGCTCGATTGTGGGGATCGGACTGTTTATTTCAGCATTATGTTCGACGCAACAGCAAGCGATTTTAGGGGCATTTATTTTCATTAGCCCTGCGATCTCTTTATCTGGATTTGCGACTCCTATTGAGAACATGCCGGTGTGGTTGCAACATATAACGTCTGTTATTCCGTTGAGGTATTTTCTTATTATTGTTAAGGGTTCATTTTTGAAGGGGATGCCTTGGCAAGTTGTCTTGGGGAATACATGGCAGATGGCCATTATTGCTTTTTTTACCTTGAGTGCAGCAGGTTGGCTCTTTAGAAGGCGTTTGGAGTAGATTTGAAATCAGAACATTATGTAGAATCTGGCGCTATTTCAAGTTGACTTGTAAAAACTTTTTGGAGTGCGTGTGGCTCTGCCACCGCGCGAGAAGTCGCTTTAAAGATTACTGGCAGCAATCAAACCACATGACCTCTATGCGTAGGGGGAGGATTTCAAATAAGACCAAGATCCAGTGATTAGCGACGAGGTGATGCCTAGCAATTATGCTGATGTAGTTACCTATTACCTATCCAAATGGACTTTTCGCAATAGACCTCTCGCGCGGTGGCAGAGCCACACGCACTCCAAAAAGTTTTTACTAAGTCGACTTGAAATAGCGCCAGATTTAAATGTTCTGATCTCATAATGAAAAGAAACCCACACCGAGAAAAGGAGGACAACTTAAAGGCATTTTGATTATTGAAAACAACTTTGATGATCCTCTACCAGAGGATCTTCTAAAGACGTTTGCCAACTTCCACCTAGCGCCTTGATGAGTTGAACTGTCGAAACGTAAAGCATCCCTTCAACATTTACCCAATTAATCTCTGCCTCCAATTGAAGTCTTTCGTTTTCTACAACTTCAAGATAGATGGCAACCCCTCTTCGATAGCGGTTTAATGAGATCTCTGTCGCTCTTTTAGCCGATTTAACGGCTATTGCAAGTTGCTCACCTTCCTTATTGAGCTGCTCGATGTTACTCAAGCTATCTTCAACTTCTTGAAATGCTGTCAAAACCTGCTGTTGATACTCTCCGCTGGCTTCTAAAAATCCAGCCCAAGCGGCTTGGTAATTATAGGTATCTCGTCCTCCATCAAAAATCATTTGAGAACCACTGACTCCAACAGTCCAGTAACGGCTAATCCATCTAAGAAACCTTGAGAAATCAGGACTGGAGTATCCTAAAGCACCTGTTAAGCTGAAAGATGGAAAAAAAGTAGCATAAGCAGCTTTAATTAGGGCATGCTGTGAGGCCATGTTTCTTTCAGCTTGTGCAATATCGGGGCGTTGCAAAAGGACTGTAGAAGGAATACCGGCTGGAATTTCAGGAGGATCCCCCTTTAAGGGATTATGGGCTAGATGGAACTCTGTTGCCAATTGACCTGTCTGGACGGCGATCTGATTTTCTGCAAGATTTCGCATCCTGATTGCATCAAAGTAGGAAACTCTTGCATTAGCAAGATCAACTTCTGCTTGAGTGACATCAAGAAAGGTGACCAGTCCTTTATTAAATCGTGATTGAGTGAGTTCCAAATTCTTCGTACGTGTCTGGATCGTAGCATTTAATAAGTCTATCTTGGCGTCCAATGCTCTCAATTGAAAATAAGTGTTTGCTAAATCCGCGGTCAAGGAGAGTAGCGAACTGCAATAAGCTTCTCCTTGGGCCTCAGCATTAAAGAGAGCTGAATCGTATTGATCGCGTAGTTTTCCCCATAAATCGACTTCATAATTTAAATTAAGTGGCAGTAAATATTGCAATAAATGGACCCTAAACGGGGGGATCGAACCGCTTAGACCCGGAATTGGCAAATTTTTAGGAAGAAAGATTTGTTGCAAGATTCCTGTGCTGGTATAACTGGGATTCAGGTTCAACTGAGGATAAAGATCGGCTGCTGCTACACCTGCTAAAGCTCTAGCTCTGAAAAGATTTTGAAGGGCAACATAAAGTGTGGGATTGTTTTCAATGGCTTTTGTTTCTAGGCAATTTAAAATTTCATCATTGAAGACTTCCCACCAATAATCTGCGTACGTGTTCTCTGCAGTAATGTCTTGTGAATTCTTCCATGCGTCAGGCGCTAACGTGTCAGGAGGATCATATAGAGGTCCTACCCTGCAGCTGCTCATTAAAAACAAAAAAATAGATGCTAAAAGCCGAATAATGAACATGAGCCCCCGTAATCGCTTAAAGAAAATAGACTCCGAAGGAGTCTATTTTCTTTATAGTGTTATCTATAATGCTTCAGCTGACGCATCTTCTACAGGGCCTTTAATAGATTGCAGCTTAAACATCACCAGACCTAAGCCCATTCCTCCAAGAAGAGGGGTCGCATACAGGATACTTGGTAGCTTGATAATGCTATAATAGATCAAAACTCCGCAACAAGCAAACGCCACCAAGGTGAAAAGAATTTGCGGAATTTTCTTCTGTTGTAAGTACACGCGGAATACTGAAACTAATGTCAAGAATAACGCTGTTAGGATCCCCAATCCAGTTAGAGCAAATAACACTTCTACATCTTGGATGAAAGTAATCATGGCAAAAAGCGCTATTCCATAGACTAATGCTGCGTTATAAGGGCGATCATAACGATTAACGATTGTTAAAGTTTCATGGCCTAGGAACAATTTTTTGCTCGCTAGTTGGTTGAGGTTCGTAATGTTAGCAAGAGAAGCTCCTAAAATCGAATTCGCCCAGCTTAACAAGATTGCAGAAGCAATTCCTAATTGAATGGCGGACTGCAAGGCCGGTGAAAGTCCCAAGAAACGTGGGAATTCAATGGCTCCATAAGTCGCTAGATTTTCAGCTCCCATGATATAAAGAACACCTAGGTGAAACAAGCAGTAAAGAGCAACAGTGATGAAAAATCCTGTAAGGATAACCGATCCGACTTTCTGAGGTCCATCTTTTAGAAGACCGCCTATGCTGCAGCAAGTTTCAAATCCCCAGTAAGAAAAGAGCACAGTCGAAGCTGTTAAACCAATGTTTTTTAACGCAGAGATGTCGAAGCTTAAGTCTTTATCAAAATAAAAGAATAGAAGCCCAATAGCCATCACAAGCGGCGTGATTTTTAAAAGAGTGGCAATGCTCTGAATTCGGCTAAGTTTCTCCACCGGAATGAGGTTAATCAAAATGTAGAAGCTCACGAGGATAAGATTGAACACAAATGGATATTCATGAAAAAATTCTATTCCACTGTTTTTGATGATTCCATCGCGTAAGACTGTCGCTAAGCTCGCGGCTGTTCCCATGTATCCTAGGAAAAATCCCCATTGGGCGATAAAACCGGCTATAGGAGAGATCCCTTCGGAGCAGTAATTGTAAAATCCACCCTCTCCAGGAAATAATTGTCCTGCCTTCGAAATAGACCAGACGACCGGAAATAAAAGAAGGCCAATCAGGGGCCATCCCATAAAGCTAAAGCTGCCAGCAGTCGCAGTCATTGGCCCAACAGCGTATAATATTCCAGCTCCCACCATGATGTTAATGCTCATTAACACAGCTGCAAAGTAGGAAATTTTTCCTGAACCTGATGCGCTCATAGTTACATTCCTTTTGTTAAAAAAACCCATATATTTTATTATATCAAATAACAATATTTTTCTTCAAGTTGTAAATTAGATTTTTCATCAGCAGTTCCCGCTAAAAATAAAGAATGGCAGTCCGCAGCCAGCCAGTCTTTAATTTTTAATGGGAATTGCTGATTTTTCATAAAAATTTTTGAATTAATTCCCTTAGCTGCTCGGAAGTTAGCCAATCGCTATTTGTGTTGGACGTATAGGCAAAATCTTCCGGCAATGGCCTACCTCCACGTTCTAGCAGATGATTCTTCAACGCAATCGAGTCTTGAGCCATAAATTCAGGTAGAATGACATAATGTTTATCAAACTCCAAACTATGGCGTGCATCTTCCTGACTGATCATCCATTCATGTAACTTTTCTCCAGGTCGAATTCCAACGATTTGATAAGGTAGATTCGGAGCTATGACGGGAGCTAAATCGACGATTTTCATACTTGGAATTTTGGGCACAAAGATTTCTCCTCCCCGCATGTCTCCACAGCAAAGCATGACAAAATCAACAGCTTGATCTAGCGTGATCCAAAAGCGAGTCATGCGAACGTCCGTAATAGGAAGGCTAGTTGCGCCCTGGGCAATCAGTTTTTTCCAATAGGGGATAAGGCTGCCGCGGCTTCCGATGACATTGCCATAACGTACAATTGAAAATCTCGTTTGATGGAGGGAATACACGTTTCCTGCGCAGAAGAGTTTATCTGAACATAGTTTTGTGGCCCCATATAAGTTGACAGGATTTGCGGCTTTATCCGTAGAGAGGGCAACCAATTTTTCAATTTTGCAATTGATAGCTGCATTGATCAAGTTCATGGCTCCGAAGACATTCGTCTGAATAAACTCGGTTGGGTTGTATTCAGCCGCAGGGACTTGTTTCAGTGCAGCCGTGTGGATGACATAATCTACATGCGTAAACGCGCGTTCTAGACGATTGACATCTCGGACATCACCAAGGAAAAATCGAACTTTTCCTCTTTTAAAAATGGGATCAGATTCCTGCATTTCCCATTGTTTCCATTCATCTCGGCTGAAGATGATGACTTTCTTGCATTCATCCTCATGAAGTAGGCGTCTTGCTAGGCATTGGCCAAAGCTTCCTGTTCCACCTGTGATCAAGATAGTTTTGTCAAAAAACGTTGAGGATGTATGGGGCATTGAGACCTCGGTAAATTTTCTAGAGAAAGAGTGCCTTGAGAATATAGAAGATGACGACTGTAGCTCCCGCTCCTGCAGGGACAGTCACTAACCAGGAGATAAAAATATCCCGTGTCATGGCTAAATTAAGTGCTTCGATTCCTCGTGCTAGCCCGACCCCTAAAACAGAGCCTACAAGAGTGTGCGTCGTCGAGATAGGCATTCCAAATTGCGAGGCTAAAACGATCGTTGTTGCTGCACCAAATTCAGCTGCAAATCCACGTGTAGGAGTCAATTCAGTAATTTTTTTGCCAATTGTTTCAATCACACGCCAACCCCATGTGGCTAGTCCGATGACAATACCACACCCCCCCATGGCTAAAATCCATGCGGGAATTGGGGCATAGTCTGCAATCGTGCCGCTTTGCAAAGTTGAAATAGCAGCTGAAAGGGGGCCGATAGCGTTAGCCACATCGTTGGCTCCGTGGGCGAAAGCCATCAAACAGGCGCTCATGATTTGCAAATAAGCGAAAATTTTTTCTATGGCAGCATATTGGGAATCGGTTGGTGTCGAACCATTTTCTATTTTTATAGAGGGCTTTAAATGGTCGATTTCTTCAATCATTGCAGATAGGCGACCTTGAATTTCATTAGGAAAAGCGGAACTTGCTTGTAATAAGCAATGTTGTGCCTGTTCAATTTCATCAATGGCCACGGTATGGGTGTCGCATTTATGGTGGCCGTACGAGTTGTGGACAGACATTTTATGTACAAGTTTCCAGCTGATAAACGCAGCAATCAAACTTGGAATCGAGCTCCATAAAAGCGCTTCCCAGAGGGTTAATCCCAATTTCAAATTGTTTAGACCATTAAAGACTAGCACCACACTCAATGTCATGACGACGCCAAAGACTAAAAAAGGGGAGATCCGTTTTGCTGCATTGAGAGGCTCGGAGGCGTAGAAGATGAAGCGGCGCAAAAACGTAAAAATTAAGAAGGAGAGGATTCCTCCAATAAGCGGAGAAATAATCCAACTTAGGACAATTGAACCGACATTTTTCCAATAAATAGCTTCAATGCTTCCACAAATGATTCCAAAGCCGACGACGGCGCCTACAATAGTGTGTGTCGTTGAAACAGGCCAACCATAGTACGAGGCCAGTTGGAGCCAGGCTCCTGCGGCGATCAATACAGAAAACATTCCGTAAACTAATAGAAGCGGATTGTGATTGAAGGTTGAGACATCGATGATCCCTCTTTGGATCGTCTCAGAAACATTGGAGCCGAAAAAGAAAGCTCCGGCAAATTCTAAGATAGCTGCAATGATCACAGCTTGTCTAAGAGTTAGAGCTCCAGAGCCTACGGAAGTTCCCATCGCATTAGCCACATCATTGGCGCCAATATTCCAGGCCATATAAAAGCCGGCTACAATAATACAAATCGTAAGAAGAAGGTCAGGGGGCATTAGTGTCCTTCAGAGGTGTAAATTCATGTTATTTAATTTCTAAAGTCATTCGAACACGATTCGCAAGATTTTCCGATAAATTGGATATCGAAGCTAAAGCAAAGAAAATTTTTTGCCAAAGATCAAAGGTGACGAAAGTGAGTTGATTTTCTGCAGCGAATAAACTTCGCAACAATTGACGTTGGAGCAGATCGGCTTCGTGTTCTTTAAAGGAGACCCTTTCAACCATTGATTTGACTTTTTCGGCCTCGATGCCTCCAAACGAAGATTCGAGAAGTTCGTGCAGCTCTTGGATGATTTTATGAGCTTCATCGAAGCATTCGATATTTTTATGTAAGAAGAGATTAAATTCTTTTTTGAAGGCATCGAGCAGATCAACTTTTTTGAGAGTTGTTAAGATGGCGACATCTTCAGCGCAGTCTGCAATTCTATCTTGAGTAGAGAGGATATCCAAGAGATTGCTACGGTCAATGGGGAGAAATAAACTTTTGGGAAGATGGTTGCGGATGTCATTTTTGGTGATGTCTGCGATGTGTTCGTGTTCAGAGATAGCATTCGCAATTTTATCTACACGTTCATAATCCTTATTCTCGATCGCATCGAAAAGTTCAACGAGCTGATGAACACAATCAGCAACATTTTGCATGTGAGATTGCAATGGAACGAACGGGGAACGACCAAATAAATTTAAAAAAGTTCTCATATCAGTTCTTGCCTCTTTATTTGGATATTACTATACAACTAGAGATAAAGCAAGCTCGGAGTAACTCTTACTGTGCAAAATCCTATCCTACAAGTACGTCATCTAACCACAAAACTGCAGTTTGGTGCATCTTTGTATGCAGTGGTCGAAAATATTTCTTTTGATTTGCATAAAGGAAAAACTCTAGCCATCGTGGGGGAATCGGGTTGCGGTAAATCGATGATGGCACTCTCATTAATGCGCATCCTTCCTCAGCCTCCGGCTGTGTCTTCAGAGGGGGAAGTTCTCTTCCATGGAATAAATTTATTGTCGTTGTCAGAAAAAAAAATGAGAGCGATTCGCGGGGGGAAGATAGCGATGATCTTTCAAGATCCTTCGACTTGTTTAAATCCTCTCTATTCAATCGGAACTCAGCTTGTAGAAAGCGTAGAACTTCATCATGGAATCTATGGTCCGGAAGCTAAAGAAAGAGCGATCCAGGGTTTAATGGAAGTTGGAATTTCTTCACCTAACGAACGGTTTGATCATTATCCGCATCAATTGTCCGGTGGAATGAAACAGCGTATTATGATTGCTATGGCCTTAATTGGGGAACCGGAAATCTTGATTGCAGATGAACCTACAACAGCTTTGGATGTCACAATTCAAGCTCAAGTTCTCGAGTTAATCCGTGTTTTGCAGCAGAAAAGAAACATGGCAGTGTTATTGATTACACACGATATAGGAATTGTAGCAGAATATGCAGATGATATGATTGTGATGTATGCTTCACAGGACGTTGAACAAGGGAGGGCGATTGATATTTTTGATAACCCTTCTCATCCTTATACCAAAGGATTGTTTCAATCGCGAGTGAGTTTAGCAGTTCAAGGGAAAAAACTTATCCCTATTGTTGGCAGCGTTCCTCCATTAACGCATTATCCACACGGTTGTCGATTTCATCCTCGTTGTCCCTATGTGATGGATAAATGCCTTCATGGAGCCGTGCCCAATTTTAATTTACCGGAAATGGATCATCGAGCGAGGTGCTTACTTTATGAGTGATCCTATTTTTGAAGTATTAGGCTTGAAGGTCCATTTTCCAGTGACCTCAGGGATTTTTAAGAAAGTCGTTGGGTATGCTAAAGCTGTAAATGACGTGAGTTTTACAGTCGATAAAGGAGAGGTGTTGGGAGTCGTCGGGGAGTCAGGCTCAGGAAAAAGCACAATGGCGCGAGCATCAATCCTCCTTGTAAAACCCACAGAGGGTTCAATTACATTTATGGGAAATGATTTATTAGCGCAGAGTCCTAAGAATCTTTTGAAGTTGCGAACAGAGATTCAGATGGTATTTCAAGATCCTTTTGCATCGCTTAACCCTAGAAAAACGATTGGAGAGACACTTGGAGAGCCGTTGCGCTATCACGCGAAAGTAGAATCAAAAGAGGAAGAAATCGAACGTGTAGGAGAGATGCTTGATCAAATAAGCCTTCCCAGGGAAGCGATGTGGCGTTATCCTCATCAATTTTCAGGCGGACAGCAGCAAAGAATCTGTATTGGGCGAGCCCTCATTGTGAATCCGAAATTGATCATTTGCGATGAAGTGGTTTCATCTTTGGATGTTTCTGTACAAGCACAAATTTTAAATCTACTAGTGGATTTAAGACAAAAGCTACAATTGAGTTATCTTTTTATTTCGCATGATCTTTCTGTGATCCGGTACATGAGCAATCGGGTTTTAGTCCTTTATTTGGGGAAAGTGATGGAAAGTGGTTCTGTCGAAGAGATTTTTACTAACCCTAAGCATCCATATACACAAGCTTTGCTTGCTTCGATGCCAAAACTGTACCCTCGTGATCATCGTTCTAGTCTGAAACTTCATGGAGAGATTCCTTCCATTTTGCATCCTCCTTCAGGTTGTCCATTCCGCACACGTTGTCCGTATGCTCAGCCAATATGCGCGGAGACCCCTCCTTGCAAGATCATTCCAGACTCTAAAACTGGAAAGCTTGATCATATCTATCATTGCATTTTGTGAGATGTTTAGGGAGGACTCTTACTTAAATTGTTTTAATTTATCTGTTACCGCTTCTAAGGAAAGTTGGTTCACTTTGCCCTTGATTTCAATATATTTTTTATCGTCATCTTCTATTTTGCGCGAGTCAATAGTTTTATAGGTTTTAAACATTAATTCAGCGAGTTCATCTCTAAAGCTTTTAAGCACTAAGTATTCTTTCATTGCACTTACTTCTGGACTATCGATTTTAGTCGGTCTGAGTTTGTCTGGGTCTTCAGAGGTCGGCATTTGTTTTCTTATCTCGTGCTGTTCTTCTTTTTCTTTTCCAGTAAAGAGTTCATTTTCTATGCGTTGCCTGATTTTTACAACTTCAGGTTCATCTCTTGCAATCCCCTTAGCTAAGCGTTCTACATTATAGAATGATTGGAGTTCTGAAAAATTCATTTTATTTAAATCCTCTTTAAGTTCACTTATGGCATTTTTATAGTGTGGACTGTTTATATCTCCATAATTCTTACCGTAATAGATGTTTATTTCCTTAATAGCTCTTTCAATATAATCAGCTTTAGTGAGTGGAGCGACTTCTTTGCTCTTTTGCAGGGCAGCCGGAGCACTTTTAGATCGAGGTCGTGAGGATTCAGTTGCCCCTTTAAAGATATTTTTTCCTATAGAGCTTTTTCTGAGGAGTATAGCTAAGGAAGTTTTTCTTGATGAAGAGTTTGTTTCTTCGGTAGTAGCAGGCTTTGTATTATTGGTGTTTACTGACTTTGATTGCTCCATTAAAGCTTTGGATAGTCTACTTGAAATTCTTCTTATAATTCCTTTTTCACTTTCTCCTGTTTTCGGATTCAGGGTAGTTAGAGGATTTATAGATGTGCGAATTGAATAATCTATATTAGAAGTATTAGGTGACATAACCCCTCCAAAAATTATCAATATTAATATAAACTGAAAAAATCTGTTTTAACTAAGTTATAAAAATTGTTTCTAAAAAATATTAATTTTTTTAACTACATACAATTATATTATTTATAATAAATAATTAATTGTCAAATCGATCTAATTAAAAATTAAAACAAAAAGTGGTTTTTATGGAAAAACACCAAAATAAAAAAGAATATGTTTTCTTGAAAATGACATGCGCAAAACAAGGAGAGCGAAGGCTGGGCTATTTTATATCGGCCGTCCGGAACTATTCCCAGTTTGTCCTTCTAAGAATAAAGCCATCCCAGCCAAGTAAATTAATGACGCTTGTTTGGGATTTGTTGCTCCTTTTCGATAGTCCAGTGCCCAAGGACCCACAACATCCCGTAAGATATCCATCTCATTTTTTGAAAATTTTGAGTCATTTGGAGTAGGATTGATCAACCTTTGGAGAACGCTCGCAACAACTTCCTTTTCTTCCGCTTTTAAAGGAAGTCCACTCAAATGAGTTGGTTTAATCGGATTTTTATTATTTAGATCTAATCCACTTAATCCAATCTCTTTTTTAATGTGATTTTTAATATTATCCAATGAAATAGGTTCATTATTAAGTTTGCTCATTTTCTTGAGCATTAAAATCTCATCTCCATCTTTTTGTGATAATACCCCATTCCTTACAGCAAGATCCACAAATCGTTGAGTCTTTTCTGTTCCTACATTGTATTTGGCTCGATAAGCCAAGCCTTCTTCTCGCATGCTATCAGTTAAAGCAGAAAGTGAACCTGAAGCGGCTCCGCGAGCTGATGAATTTGCAGATAAATGGGGACTTAGAAACGTTGTTTGCGCAATATGAGCTTGCAAAATACCTGTGCGAGCTCCTGACCCAGAGGCAGGATCCGTCGTAGAGGCTGAGTCTCCTGCTAAAACCACAGATGTGTTTCCCATTTGGACATGATTCGTTTCCGCTCTTGTCAATTGCACATCAACAGGTGAAGAGAACATGTATTTTCTTTTTCCTTCTTGAAAAGATCCAATGACATATTTAGAGACAGGTTTAAAAAATCTTCGAGTTTCTTCTGCTACTGTTTTAAGCAATTCCTCCTCCTGCTCTTTGTTATTTCTAAGGTTGACAATCAACTTCTTGACTAATTTTATATCTTCAGTTGAACCTATCTTTTCTTCAATTGCTTTAAGCAACTCTTCACTCGCTGCTAGTCGTAAGGGAACATTTTTTGTAGCATAATCTTGACGTTTCTTACTAAATACTCTAACTTCATCTTTTGTCATGATTCCTTCTGTTACACATTTTTCTAATATTATATCTTCGAGTTCACGCAATTTCGGATTGATTAACGATGCTTCTTGCTGAAGTGCAGTTAATTTTTTTGATTCGGCTTCAGTTAAACTTGAATAAGAATAATCTTTGTCCATATTTTGACTCAAAAGCACAAAGCGACCGGTTTGTTTAACAAAAGTTGCCATTGGATCTACAATTTTTCGCGTTGTAATTCCCATAGTATCAACTAAACCGGCTTTAATCGTTTGTGGAATTGTCTTTGCCATAACCTTTCCAAGCTTGACACGAGATTTTAATATCTCACTTTTTGTATCGGCGATCTCCTCACTCTCTTTTGTATTATTATCAACTTTTTCAAATAACCCAACTGCCACTTTCACCGTCTTCGATATTTCCTTTCTTTCAATACCAAGCTTAGACCGGGTGCTAGATCCGGCACCTTCAGAGATAAAAACGACATCGGGAGATACTTGAGTTTTTTCATTGCGCACATTTACTGTCAGTTGAAGTTTACCTTCAACCATTTCAAGAGATTCTATTTTAGACTGAAGAGACATAAGAGTCTCTAAATGACCATCTACTTTCACGGATAAATCTAATTCCTTATCTTTGCTTGTAATCCCTTCTCCTTCAGAAGGTTTAACTTTCCCTTGCAGTATCGCTAAAGCTTTGAGCATGGAGTGCTGTAAATCAGTAATTTCTACATCCAAGTCTTGTAGACCGAGAGCACCTTCTTGTGCCCTCTCAGAGATTAACAATTCATCACGTATCCCAAAGAAATTCATAATCTCCACATCTGCTGGTTTTTGCCTATTCTGTGCTGAGAGCATCACTAGGGCTCGAGCATCATTATCTTTCCCTAAGGCTATGATATTATGACGGCCAAGTTCTGCTTGGTACGTAAATTGATCGCGACCACGAGTCTCTATAAGCTGATATTTATGGCCCATAATTTCTGTGGATAAGGCTAAAGTAAGACCTACAGGTCCACCTCCGGAAATTAAGACTTTCCTTTCACACTTTCCTTCTTCCACTTTCTTTTGATTAACTTCTCGGATTCGACTCAGTCCTTCACGTTTGGCAGAAAGGATCTCCGCAGGAGACAAAGAGGTCTTCGTTTCAAGAATTTCTTGAATACATACACTCTCTTTAATACTTAAATTATTAAAAATTAATTCGGAATCAATCGCCAATTCGAAAGGATTATGTAACATTTGATGGCATTGGATTTTTAGTTGTGCGATCTCAACTTCTGAAGGAGGAGGAGTCGCATTAATAACTTTAACCAGTTCTTTTAATTGCGAACTTCTTCGATCTATAGAATCCTCAATTTCTTTTAAAAGAGCTCCGGCGTAGAGATAAAGACCATTAAATTGTGAGTCTTTTTCTTCTAACTTCGCTAAGGCCCTTAAATCTTCTAGGTCTTGTTGAGTAATATTACTATTTTTGAGTGATACTTTTCGAATAATATCACCGGGATTATTCATACCTTCAGCTTTCCATTTTTCTTCATAAAACTTGTCTGCCATGACTTCTGGGCTTATGGAATTTTCTAGCTTATGTTCATTTAATTTATTTCGCGCTTCAATGACAGATGCTTTTTCTGTTAATAACCACTTTATTTTTTCGAATTCCGCGAGAGTTGAAACTAGATTTAAATGATTTTGATCGTGCGAGTCTCGGTTAAGAACTTCTTCTTTGTATTTCTTTGCTTCTGTATCTAAACTCTTTACTCTTTTACGAATTTCTTCGATCTCACCCGTAGTCTTTGCTAAAGAAATTTCAACTTTGAGTTGTTTTAAAACATTTGCATTAAAATTTGATGAAGGATTCTCAGTTTCCACTTGTGTACGAACAGAAGGTTTCAATTCAGATTTCGGTTGGCCTGAGACAGATCTAAAGGCAAGTTCAAGCGCACTCGTAATAGAACTCCGAATGGATTGTTGAAAGGAGGTTTTTGTAATATTATCATCGTCGGTTAAACCGGACAAAGGTTCAATAGTTGCCCGATTTTGCTCACTGATTTTTTGGAGACCACTGCTTCTACGAGAACGTGGTTCTGTTTTATCTTCATTGGATGCATTCTTATTGCCTATGACATCGCTTTGCAAACTTTTTGATAATGTTTTTAAGCCTTGAAATGGACTCATTTTTAATTCATTAACCGATGTCGACAAGGCCTTCATAGATGATCGTATTGAATTCATACTTTATGACCTCGACTCAAAAAATAACTCTTAAGACTCTCGCACATTTATCTATATAGAAAATTGAACTTACCACGCTCCTACATAAACTTATTATATCACGAATATTATAATTGAAACAATTTATTTAAAAAATGCAATATATTCTATTAATTTGACAACGTTTATATATTATTTTATAATAAATTTAGATTAGATATGTTAATATGGGGATGGATATGCTTCCTTTGAAAGTCATCGAACGTCTAACATAGCTGCTCACAGCCCATTAATAGCCAATTCGAGACTACTCAAGCGTTCTTTCCATTCTTTGTTGTCTTGAATTTGTGAAATCAATTCGTAAGCCGCTTCAAGCTCAAGTTTAGCATCATCAATTTGGTTACAAAATAAATAGCACTCAGCAGCAAAAAACCTTGTTGATATATCTGTAGGGTCAAAAAGCATACTGCAGCAATAAGACCTAAGTGCCTCTTTGTAATTTTCATTTATCTGGTGTGCGATCCCCAATTTTGTCCAGTTGAGAGCTTTCTTTGGATCGAGTACTGCAATAAGAAACCGGATCGCAAGGACTTCTGAATTTTTTTCCTTTTCAAACAAATCATTAGCAATCTCATCTAATGCCTGCATTGATTCATCTGTGATCTCTAATTCTTCTCGGAGAGTGGCTTTGCTTGATTGTTTAAAGTTTTTTGATTGTGAGAACAAATTATTTTTTAAAGCTTCCCAATCTTCCATTTTTAAACTTTTTTCTCCATATTCAATAATACAAGTTATCGCTTTGGATAATTGCTCAAAAATTCCATTTAATTTCAAAGATTCCTTTAGTTCTTGAGCTATTTTAATTTTAGCTAAATGATTCGACATCAGCTTAGAATAACGACTAATTCTTTCATAAATATATTCTGATTCTAAAGACATAAATTCTTTTACAATTTTATCTAAAGATTCTTCATAGGTGGAGTTGCCAGTTGACAACAATACATTTAGAGGTAAATCTCGGTCAATTAATCTTTTATGTTTTATAAAATCCATACATTGCATCTCAATAAAAAAAATAGTTATCCACATCTTCATTATATCACATCGATATATTCGTTACATCCAAAGCACGTTCGGCACAGTAATTCCGGCTAATTTTCGTGCCCAAGGACGACAAGAAGCAAATCAATTAGGATGGTCCTTGCTTGTTGTCCTTGTCGTCCTTGGGCACGAAAATTAGCGAGAAACTTATTTTTTTTATTTGACATTTGCAGGCATATGAAATTAAATGACTGAAGGTATTCAAAAAGCTTCGAATGTGGGTTCCCTTTATACCTAAAACTTATCAGGAGGTTGTATGTCTCAATTGAAATTCATGAAGACTGTGCGTATGTGTTTAGCACTAGCTTCAATGGGTCTTGCGTATGATGCGCAAGCAGCTATTTTTTACGTCAATGCAAGTGCCCCAGCCGGAGGAAATGGTTCTAGCTGGACTCAAGCATTTAACAATCTTGATGCCGCTTTAACTGCAGCAAGCAATACCCCTGGTTCTGACCAAATTTGGATTGCTAAGGGCACATACGTACCTTCAATTCCTTACGGAGGCGGTTATAACGGTTCAGAGCCCAATCTCGTTACATTTAAGTTACCATCAAATGTAACTCTTTATGGTGGTTTTAAAGGAAACGAGAAAACCGTCTCTCAAAGAAATCCTACTGCAAATCCTACCCTATTGAGTGGTACTTTGAGTAGCGGTTCCAACGCTTGGCATGTCGTCACTTTAGATGGTGTGACTGGAGTTACTGTTGAAGATCTAACTATAACAGAAGGTAATGCAGCCGGGCCTGATAGTGGAGTCGTTACAGCCCAAAGCCTTGCAGGTCAAAAAGTGACCTCAGTCAACTATTACCATACTGGTGGAGGCGGTGTAACTGTCAATAACAGCCAAGCAACATTCATTAACGTCACATTTAACAACAATACAGCAGACGCTACAAATGCGACCATGTTCTCAGTAGGTCCTACAGCACCTATCGCTGCAGGGGGTGGAGCAATGGCTGCACGAGGACTTACAACAGTAGTCAACCTAAATAATTGTACCTTCGCCAATAATAAGGCGATTTCTGCCGGTTGCAATGGCGGCGCTCTCAACTCTTTTCTTGGTGCTACGTATAATATAAGTGGAGGCACAGCTACTAATAATGCTACAGATCGAGTAGGAGGATTCGGACAATTTAGAAGTGGAGGGCTTGTTACTATTACTAACATGACCTTTACAAATAACAACACTACCGGGGGTGCGGTTCCACCAGAAACTGCCGATGCGAGTGGTGGTGCCGTAGGGGCCTTTGACAATAGTCTCTCTATTGCAAATTGTATTTTCACTTCCAATACAGCAACTTCAGCTTTCGGAGCCGGCGGAGCTGTATTTTTTCAAACTCCTCAAGGGTCTAAGGGCTCGTTAAATGTGAGTAATTCAATATTTAATAACAATGCGGCCAGTGCTTTCGGAGGAGGTGCTATATTTGTAAGTGCAATTCTCCCTGATCCTTCTGCCCAAGCAAACATTATAAATTGCCAAATGAACGGCAATAGTAGTGGTGCAGGTGGCGCATGTTATATAGATTCAATCCCTACCTTACTTGAAAATTGTCAAATCATAGGAAACTCATGCGAACTTGCAGGAGGAGGCGTCCTAGTGGGGAATTTGATCAATAACATTTTAACGACTACGCACGCAACTGTAACCCTTTTAAATTGTGGAATTTACAATAACACAGTCACAGGCATTCCGGTTAATGGTGTACCAGCAATTTTTATATTCCAGGCTCTAGTAGCAGGAGTAGCAGACAACACTCCTGGAGTACCTCCAGCAGAACTTATAGCGATTGCTCAAGGTGGTGGAGCTGTTGCTTCAACAGTTGGTGGGGTAGCCGTCCTATCAAGCTGCAACATCGCAGGAAATAGTGCTGGAACAAATGGTTTCGGGAACGATCTTTTAGTCGGAGGCTCACAAGGCACTGGAGGAACACCCGTAAATGCTTTTATCCAAGCATCTATGACTGTAAGCCGTTCTCTTTGTGCAGAGACTTCAGCCCGTTTAGATCCAGATAATGTTGGAAGCGGTCCTAATGGAGTGCAATACATTACGGATGGAAGCTGTCCTGTTCCTAATTCGTAGAAACTCAACAACGAGCGCCTTCTCTTGAGAAAGCGCTCGTTTTGTCGTTATTTTCTATTAAGGAGATAATTATAAATCTTCTTACTGCGCTTCGTATTTGCATGTTGAATGATAGACATATTTTTTGTTGGCCCTAGAGCCTGAGCATTAGCTCCAGCTTCAACTAAAGTCTTTACCATTTCAATACGTTCACATTTCAATTTAAAAGATCCCATGACGGCGCAATATAAGGGAGTTTCCCCTGCAAGCGTGTTGCATTCCAGATTTATTTTAGATCCGACCAACAGCTTTACCGCTTTGAGATCTCCCATCTTTACTGCAACACAGAGCAATGGCTCTCCATTTAATTTAGATAGGTTAGGATCTACTGGTTTATTTAAGAATAATGCAGTACAGTCATAGCTATTATATTGAACTGACCACTCCAATCCTTTGTTTAGATCACAATCAGGAACACAATCCAAAAAAAGCTTCACAATGCTCACCCTATCCCGCTTACAAGCACGATAAAAGGGCAATGTATCAGAATTAGGATTCCCGATTTTATTTGGATTACATTTTGTGAGTAAAACCTTAACCATCTCCACATAATCTTTATCAATGGCCAATTCCAAAGGAGTGAAATAATTGTAATTTACGCTGGTATTATAAGTAACTTTTAAGCCAAAACTATCTTGTTCTGTTATATCTGCATAAGGTACTTTCAATACCGAATCAGGATTTGCTCCAGCTTTCATTAACACTTCCACAGCCTTCACATCTCTACTTTTAACAGCTTGATGAATGTATAAATAATCCACATCATTTGGATTCGCACCCAAACCCAATAGTGCACTTAACACTTCAGTATTTTTTTTGTTTATAACTTCCTCAATTGTCTCGGGAGGAATCGCTTTTTGATCTACAGGCAAAGAAAATTGACGTAGAAAAAGACAAATATTTTGAAGATCATAAACTTTAGTAGAAGAAAAAAAACAGGAAAGATTCTTTGAATCACATGATAATATAGCAGTAATAGTTCCAAATAAATCGACTTTCTTTTTTGTTGGTGTCCCCTTAGAGTACTTCACGTCCTTCATTTTAATACAATTTTTAGGAATAGCTTTATGTCGAAGACATTCTGTTACTACAGTATAAAGACGAACAATGTACTCACAATGACTTCCATCTTCTTTCCTATAACCTAATCTATTAGCTTCTTCGGATATAACATAAGGTCTTAACTGATTAGCAGCTTTACTCGTTGCCAAAAAAGCATAACCATTATTAGGATCAAGTTTTCGCAAAATATATCCCATAATTTCCTGAGTAAGAGGAGGAAGAGCAAACTTATATTGAGAAGATTCTAGAATCATAGCCACCTTTTAATTTAAATACTTTGTTAAAAATTCTGATCATTATATTAATTTATCTTCTAAAAAAATGCAATATAAAAATTCAATAAAAGGCAAGAAATATGTAAGCGGCAGAGCAAGTCAATCGTTTGGTAGGTGAGAAAGATGCTGCGATATTAGGGTATAAAGTATAGGAAAAAATTAAATGCACAAAAAGCACAAAGAGATCTTACATGTAAAATAAAATTCACCTATTTTTTTTAAATGAAAATTCTTCGCATAAGATCCCCTTGTGCTCTTTGCGCCTTCGTGCCTTTGGGTTTAATTTTTCTTAGTATTCCGAATCAGTCGATTTTGTTATTTAGGAGTTATATGAAAGTTAAAATTTTGCCTTCAGAAAAAATTTGCGTAAGGTACGAATCCCATCATTTTTAGCATTAAAGCTATAGTGAAATGAGCGAACCACGAGACAAATAAATTATTCTTCAGCGAGTAAATATAACCGCAAAGAAAATTGACGACGAAAACAATTAAAACAGTTTCGAATCCAAAATAAAAGTTACAACTCGCTGTTATAGCAGCAATATAAAATATCGCATGCCCTACTGACAATTCAGATAAGAATTTTTGAATGGATGTTTGCATCACCCCGCGCAGAATAAATTCTAAAAATAAAACATAGATTGCATAACCTACGACATACTTTAGCGACAATTCCTGCCCGTCTGAAGGAAGCAATTGGAGCTGACTCATGGAAAAGAAAATGAGAGCAAGTACTCCTGCTGAAGCAAGTGTCGCCGTAACTGCCACGACTAGAGATTCTGACCAGTTTTTTAGCGTTAAACCAAAATTACTTACTGGAAATCCATGGAATTTGGCAAAGGATTGTATAAAGTAAAGAAGCGGTAATAAAGAAGCAATATTAAACAAAGGGAAGTATTCTAAGGAACTTTCTGAATGATAGGTTATTCCACAGATCCCTGCAGTCAACAGCATGATGAGTATTAATCGAAGCAAAAGTCGTCCATACTCATTATGCAACATTAAGTTTCGCATTCCAGCATTTCTATTTTTTATCATCAACGCATTGGTCCCTCTAAGTCGGCCAATGACAATTTTTGTGATGTTACGAAGAATTTTTCCATATATTTCCTGAATATGTGGATCAGAGGCCTCCAATTCCTTTCTAGAGATCTTTACAAGGGTCAAATTGGAATTGGTTTTGATGCTGCAGGAACGGGGGCTATCGTCTAAGAAGGACATTTCTCCGAAAACTTCCCCGGCCAATAATTTGCCGATGGGAAATTGGTGCTGTTTTTTTTCATCATCTTTTAGCAAATTGACTTCCCCTTCAAGAATAAGATAGAGGTCGTTAGAGTGTTCATCTTCCTGGAAAATAACCGCACCGGGTTCAAATGAAAGAAGTTCTAAGCACTGAGGAATTCCTGCTAAATCCGTTTCACTGAGCCCAGCCATAATCGGTTTGCTTGCCATGAACTCGAAAATTTGTTTTGATAAGGCTAAACTTGACATCATATGCTCGCGTTAACTTCGTTACTTTTATTTATCAATTGTAGAATTCTTCTGCAATAGATTTACACTTAAAGAGCAGCAGTTCCCGCTTATAGACGAAAAAATAATCAAACATAAGTAGTCAGTAAAAACTTTATGGTGTACTAGATCTTCCGTAATTCTTTTCCGTAATGGGAGTCTAGTACGTTCCACACGTCAGAAGCAACTTCTCCCATTGATCGGCTAGCATCGATGAATGTAAAATGATCCGGATGCAATAGAGCAATTTGTCGAAATCCCTCTTCTACCTTTAAATGAAACTCTCCCCTTTCTGCTTCAATACGATCTAATTGCGAAACATTTTGCGTCCGCTCCAACCCTACTGCAGGATCAACCTTCAAATAAAAAGTTAAGTCAGGCACGATGTCCCCACACACCCATGAACAAAGATTTTCGACCTCAGCAATCCCTATTCCTCGCGCCCACCCCTGGTAAGCGATTGTAGAATCATTAAACCGATCACATAATACCCAAGCTCCTCGTTCCAAAGCCGGCCGGATGATCTCTTCAAGATTCTGCGCGCGTGCTGCCAAAAAAAGCAAAAGCTCACTTTTGTTCGAAATAGTGAGCGCTCGACCACTCTCCAATAGCAGCGAACGAATCTCCTCGCCCAGAGCAGTCGCTCCGGGTTCGCGGGTTTTGACAACTTCAAATTCATCCATCATTAAAAGTTGAGCGATTTTATTCAAAACAGTTGTTTTACCAGCCCCTTCTCCCCCTTCGAATGCGATCAATCGACCTTTTTTTAAGTTCATTCTTCTATGTCCCCCATTTCTATACTCATTTCAAGATCAGGATCTTCCATTTCATCTTTTTCAAAGTTCTCTTCATCAGTATCCTCATTCAGGGCTTCTTCAGGCAAATTAGAACTCATTGTCGGCGATTTTATTTCCAAATCTATAGGCTCTTCTTGTTCGAGTTTTTGGATAGCCTTCAGGGTATCTCCTTCACGTAAATTGGCCAATTTAACCCCTTGGGTGCTACGTCCCATGACGCGCAGCTGGTCCATATTGATCCGAATCGTCTGCCCAGAAGTTGAAAGCATTAACAAACCATCACTATCGCGCACACAAAGAGCTCCGATAACATTGCCATTCCGATCGCTAGTGATAATAGACCGTACACCTACTCCCCCACGATTTGTTTGACGGAATTCATCGACATTTGAGCGTTTTCCGAATCCGTTTTCACACACCACCAAGATGGTTTCGTTACCGTCAACTACCTCGCAGCCGACAATACGGTCAGCTTCATCTTTCAACGTAACCCCCTTAACACCTCTTGCGGAACGTCCCATTGGACGAACTTTATTTTCGTCAAAACGAACCGCCATCCCTTGATGCGTAAATAACATAATCTGTTGATTCGGTCGCACAATTCGAGCAGCAATTAATTCGTCTCCTTCATCAATTCCTAGAGCCCAAATCCCTTTCTTGCGAGGATTGCTGAACTCTCTAACTTCAGTTTTTTTAACGATCCCTTTGCGTGTGGCAGTCAAAATATAGGTGTCGCTCTGATCAAATGATTCAACGCTTAAAATCGTTGCAATTTTTTCTTCAGGACGCAGATCGCCAAGCAAGTTGATGAGGGGCTTTCCTTTAGATTTTCGACCTGTTTCTGGTATTTGCCACACTTTAAGCCAATAACACCGTCCAGCATCCGTAAAAATGAGCAAGTAATTATGCATTGCTCCGACGTAGATTCCTTTAGGGGCGTCATCTTCCCGTTTTAACTGCATCCCTGCGATCCCTTGCCCGCCACGCCGTTGCTCTCGGAAAGTATCTAGAGGCATTCTTTTAATATAATCATCCATAGAGAGGGTGATAATGACTTTATCATTCGCAATCAAATCTTCCATCTGCATTTCACTTTCAGCCGGTATGATCTGAGTTAATCGACCAGATTTATGCACCTTGGAAATTTCTTCAAGCTCTTCTCTTATAATATCTCGAACCATTTGCTCGTTTTGTAACACTGCTCTAAAATATTCGATTTTTGCTAAAAGAGCCTGATATTCTTCAGAAATTTTTTCTCGTTCAAGACCTGTGAGCTGATAAAGTCGCAAATCTAAGACAGCATTCGCTTGTCGTTCAGTGAAATCAAATTCAGAAACCAAAGCGACACGCGCTTCATCGCGATTATTGCTGTTTCTAATGAGCTTGACTATGGCGTCGAGCTGATCGATTGCTTTTAAGTAACCTTCGAGGATATGAGCCCGTGCTTCAGCTTTATTCAGTTCAAAACGAGTGCGCCGACGCACCACTTCGATGCGATGTTCAATCCACGCTCCGATGAACTGCTTGATGTTCATTAGACGTGGCATTCCCTTATCGATCGCCAACATGTTGCAACCAAAAGTCACTTCTAAATCTGTAAACTTATAAAGTTGATTAATGATGACTTCAGGGAGTTCTCCTTTTTTTAATTCGAAAACAATGCGCATCCCGTCTTTGTCAGATTCGTCACGTAGATCCGAAATTCCGGTGATTCCCTTATTTTTAACAAGTTCAGCGATGCTTTCTATTAAACGAGACTTGTTGACTCCATAAGGAATCTCATCGACGATGATGTCTTGACGATCGCCTCCTCCGCTATGATCCTCGACGCGCATCACACCGCGCAAAAAGATCTTTCCGCGACCCGTATGATACGCCTCTTTAATCCCTCGGTAACCACAGATGATGCCTCCTGTAGGGAAATCAGGACCTGGCATCACTCTCATGATCTCGTCAACAGAAACTGTTGGATCATCCAATAGAAGCAATGTCGCTTTGACAACTTCCCCAAGATTATGAGTAGGAATATTTGTTGCCATTCCTACGGCAATACCTGTGGATCCATTGACGAGCAAATTAGGAAATTTAGCAGGAAAAACTGTTGGTTCTTTTTTGGTTTCATCGTAGTTAGGAACCATGTCAACAGTCTCTTTATCGAGATCATCCATCAACTGCACTGACGCAGTTGTCAAGCGAGCTTCTGTATATCGCATAGCAGCAGGCTGATCACCATCAATTGAGCCGAAGTTCCCCTGACCATCAATGAGTCTGTAGCGCATGGCCCAAGGCTGAGCCATCCGTACTAACGTCGGATAAATCACTTGATCTCCATGCGGATGGTAATCTCCGGATGTGTCGCCTGAAATCTTAGCACACTTACGATGTTTACCACCTGGAGATAAATTCAATTGACGCATGGCAAATAAGATGCGCCTCTGTGATGGTTTGAGACCATCACGCACATCAGGCAAGGCCCGTGAAATGATTACAGACATCGAATAGCGCAAATAGCTATCCTTCATCTCGTCTTCGACATTTCTAGAGATAATTTTTTCGTTTTCGGTATAAGACATGGATCACCCCTAG
Source organism: uncultured Parachlamydiaceae bacterium (assembly GCA_963752155.1). Taxonomy (GTDB): domain Bacteria; phylum Chlamydiota; class Chlamydiia; order Chlamydiales; family Parachlamydiaceae; genus JACCRY01. The sequence continues at coordinate 140,796 of CAVVXH010000005.1, forward strand.
ATATCTAAGTTTTTGACAGATAGCGCATGCTTCTCAATAAAGGCCCTGCGCGGAGGCACTTCATCACCCATTAATATAGTGAACATATGGTCTGCAGCGATTAGATCCGGTAACGTGACCTTAATGAGAGTCCGTTTGGCAGGATCCATCGTCGTTTCCCAAAGTTGATCGGCATTCATTTCACCCAAACCTTTATAGCGTTGGATCTCGATTCCTTTTCGACCATTGTTGCGGATGAATTCAATTACATCGTGCAGCACACTGAAAGGATGTGTTTGCTGATTATCTTCAACAAGAGACAAGAGTTCTCTTTCGGCAACAAGATAATCTTTGAGGTCAAATCCATATTCTTGAAGCTGAAGAACCAGGCGGTTAAAAGATTCCTCTTCATAGAGCTCGATGAAGTGCAGACGCGCCGGCTTAAAAGTACGCATTTCAGGATTAATTTCCGCTTCCGGAATAGACGCCAGGGTTTCTTCATGCCGTTTACGTTGAGCTTCTTCGTTGCTTTTTCTCAAGGCTTCAAATTCGTCGTACGAATAGGCAAATTTGGATCCTTCCATCAAATTGATTTGAAAGCGTGGGGGTTGACCTTGACTATTTTTTGCTGCTAAAAATTCGCGAAATGAGATCCCTTTTCTATCCAAGCGTTGAACGAACGATTCCACATCAAGAAGCAACTCCATGGCCTTTTTAAAAGTCGAAGTATCTAATAATGCTTCCTGATTGGGCAATTTCATATGAAGATCGCTCATACCAAGTTCCAGAAGATGATCATCCATTTCTTTTTCGCTATGAATGTAACGACTCGCTTTTTTGCGCGTAACGCGATACAATGGAGGCTGTGCGATGTATATATAGCTATTCTCAACTAGAGCAGGCATATGTCGATAGAAAAACGTAAGTAAAAGGGTTCTAATGTGAGAGCCGTCGACGTCCGCATCCGTCATGATAATGATTTTGTGGTAACGCAGTTTTTCAAGTTGAAATCCATCGACCCCGATTCCACATCCTAGGGCTGAGATCATTGTACCGACCTCAGTATTTTGAAGAACCCTCTCCAGGCGTGCTTTTTCGACATTTAAGATTTTACCGCGGATAGGCAATATCGCTTGAAAACGGCGATCGCGACCCGATTTAGCTGAACCACCCGCAGAGTCTCCTTCTACAATATATATTTCACAGAGAGCCGGATTTTTCTCTTGGCAATCTGTAAGTTTTCCTGGAAGCCGTCCGCTATCGAGCGCTGATTTTCTAAGAGTCAATTCGCGAGCCTTTCTCGCAGCTTCACGGGCTTGAGCAGCTAGCAAAGCCTTATCACTAATGGCCTTGGCAATGACCGGATTCTCTTCGAGAAAAATGGATAACTCTTCTCCGACAATTTGTTGCACGACAGAGCCTACATCTGAATTACCTAACCGCTGCTTAGTTTGCCCTTCAAATTGAGGATTTGCCACTTTCACAGAAATAACGGCAGTCAACCCTTCACGTAGATCCTCACCTGTTGTTTGGATCTTTTCATTTTTACTATGAGCTTTGATATAAGCATTGAGGACTCGAGTAAGAGCAGTTGAAAAACCAGTTAAATGGGATCCTCCATAACGTGTGGCAATATTATTTACAAATGAATAAATGGTTTCTGTATAGGTATCATTCCATTGGAAAGCGACTTCTACTTCTATATTCGCATCATCGCCAGGGCGCGTTCCTACAAAATAAGCAGGGACAGGGAACACCGGATTTTTATTCTCATTAAGGTACTCTACGAAAGACCTCAACCCCCCGCTATAACAAAAATTGACATCATCTTTTTCCGGATTGCGTTCATCATGAAAATAAATATTGATTCCTCTGTTAAGGAATGCAAGCTCACGCAATCGCTTTGCCAAGATGTCATAATCAAATACAGTTACAGTCATGATGGTTTCATCTGGGATAAACGTCAAACGAGTTCCTCGTTTTTCTGTTGCTCCTACAATTTGCAGCTCTCTGGAGACAAAACCCTTGCTAAATTCCATTTCATAGATTTGACCATTTTTGTAGACTTGGACAGTCATCGGTTTTGAAAGTGCGCACACGCAGGACACCCCAACCCCGTGAAGACCACCAGAGACCTTATAAGTATCTTTATCAAATTTGCCTCCGGCATGCAAAACTGTCATGACGACCTCTAGCGCCGAAACATCGCGTCCTCTTTTAATCGATTCCTTTTCATGCTTTTCGACGGGAATTCCACGTCCATTATCTTCAATTGTCACAGCCCCGTCTTTATGCAGCGTTACCCAGATAGCTGAACAATGCCCCGCCATAGCTTCATCGATACAGTTATCGACAGCTTCATAAACCAATTGATGTAAACCACTGCTACCCGTATCACCTATGTACATTCCAGGACGCTCTCGGACAGCCTGAAGACCCTCCAACACGGTAATAGAACTTGCAGTGTACTCCTTTTGCGATGAGCCAGAATTCTCTGGATTTGATGAGTTGTTAGTCATTCAACACCTTGATAATTAATTTTTTTGAAGCACATTCTAATGGAACTGTGCAACAATAACTTGTATGATTGGACAGCCCCTAACCTCGTCGAAAAACCACTTGTTTGAAACGTACAGAGGGAAACTTCATCTCCAAATTGCGCATAATGCGCGGTCTATCATGCTGATTTAAGAGACTCAGTAACGTTGCATTTTTAACTTTCACCAACAGAACACCCTCTACAAAAGAGATTGCTTCGGTCATTCCTGCCAATTTCTGACCAATGACTTCAGGCCATGCAGCCAACACTAATTCTGGGCGGTCATGGCGCAACTCTTCTACGGAAGAAAGGACTTGAGTCAGCAAATCCGCAATGCGACGCGTCGTAATTCGCGTTCCATCATAGCTCCTAGGTGTTCTTTGATTCGATTTCATGAAGAGTTGCTTTCTTGATAAATAGTCTCTTTAAATAGTTCATTTTACCACAATTTCTGCCGTCTCAGCAAGCCTTTTCGACTTTGTTCAGCAATTCGCCAGAAGTTAAACTTTAAAAACCGAAAAAAAATAGTTGTCTAAAATTGCCGAAGACTCCAGTGTGTCATATATACCAGGCGCACGCAAAAAAATACAATCTATGGCCGCGCCTGGTATAAGAAATCGATGAAAATGTTGAAAACTCACAACTGAGGGCACTATGAAAAAACTTCTTTCGTTAGTTTTAGTCAGCTTTGGCTTATTATTCTCCGCATCAATTACAGGCGATAGTTCACACTATCAACAATGGAATGATGATAACTATGCGGGCGAAGGCTATCAAGAGGAAAACCCATATCTCACTGAAGGCTGTTATGGTTATGGTGAAAAGCAATATGATTCCTATGATGGTGTAACAGGCAATTATCCAAACTCAAGTGATCAACAAGATTATTCTAATCAAGAATTCTGTTGTGGCGAACCACAAGAACATCCTTGTGGAGATACCTTCCAACTTTATTGTAAATATGAACCTTGTTTTTTTAATGAATGGAAAACGATTACCGAACCTAAATGTTACGAGAAAAAATGTTGTCGGTATGTGGCAAAAGAATATGAAAAAATTTGCGTCAAATATGTTCCTCAGTATTATACGCAAACATGTTGCCGTTACGAGCCCGAATATTTTACGACAACTGAAGTCAGAAATTGTTCTCGAAAAGTGTGTGAACGTAAGTGTAAGTGGGTTCCAAAATATTACTACAAACATGTGTGTCAACAACCTGTTCCCTGCGAAACCATTTGTTCACCTCCATGTGAAATGTAAATGTGAAGAACAAATTTTTAAAGCGCCTTGCCATTGGTGCCTGACCTGATATTCTGACATTTGCCTACAATGATAACGTAACCTCCCAGGAGGGCAAATGTCAGAATATCAGGTCAGGCACCAATGGCAAGGCGCAAAGAGCACAAAGAGATCTTACATGTAAAATAAAATTCACCTATTTTTTTTAAAATGAAAATTCTGCGCGTAAGATCTCTTTGTGCTCTTCGTGCCTTTGCGTTTAATTTTTCCTATACTTTATACTCTAATATCGCAGCATCTTTCTCATTATTTTTCCTTTTCCACTTTCAATTATTCAAATTTTTTTTTACAATTTTTCGAGTGTAAAACATATTTTAAAAAAATTATTTGACTAAAAAATCGTAAATTGACACTTTGACAAATAGGAAGTCGCTGAAAATGCGATTCACGTTTTGAGTATTAACCTGTAAAAAGGGAGTCTATTATGAAAAAATTATTATCATTGTGTTTAGCTAGCTTCGGTTTATTATTTGGAGCTGGACTTGTAGCTGATGAAGCTTGGAGTGGAGATTCTTCTGAAGGTGGATGCTGCGCTCAAGCAGAGCCATGCAAACCTGCAGATAGACCTTGTGGTGAAGCTTGGATTAAAATGTGCAAATATAATCCTTGCTATTATACTACTTGCCGCACTGTTTGTGATGAAAAGTGCTGCCCAAAACAATGCTGCCGTTATGTTGATCAATGTTATGATGTAACTTGCTGCAGATATGTTCCACAATATTACACTAAACAATGCACTCGTAAAGTTCCTCAATACTATACAGTTAATGAAACACAAAAATGCTATCGTAAAGTTTACGACAAACATGTAAAATGGGTACCACAATATTACTACAAACACATTTGTGGTGAAGCAGAACCAGAAGCTCAAGCTTGCTGCCAATAAGATGATATCTCCTTCTCCTCAAAGGGAAGGTTAAAAGCTATCATTCTAACCGAACACGGGCCCCTCTAAGGGGCTCGTGTTTTTTTTAGACATCGCCTGCATCACATAACCTGTATGTCGATAAAATGTCGACATACTGGATCTTCTTTAATTTTGAACTTGACAAAATAACCAATAAGTCGACATAATACAGATATACTGGAGAAATCTTATTAAGGGCTTCTAATGAACAGCATGATAGAAATACTCATTTCTTCATTGCATCCAAAGAAAAAGCCCTTGCCGATTATGTTGCAAGAATGAGAATTGATTCCGATGATATCTATCTTCTTTCACACTCTCTGATGACCGACATCGCTCATCTTTATCAAAATAAAAATGTGAATCTTTTATGCAAAATTCTGGAAAAATAAGACCCTCTGAAATATTCGCTAACTCATGAGGATTTACTCTCACTCTTTTTGAACAAAAAATCGCTACACTCGATATAGAATCAGCGAAAGCCGACATCATAAACTTTATTAAAGATCCGTCAAAAGTTGAACAATGGTCAAAAGATTATTTTAATCAAGTCATGAAAAAAGTTAAAATACTTAGTCACTAGGAAAAAATGAAAAAAAATTCAATTTTTATTGCGGCTACAGGACAAAATGTTGGAAAAACAACGCTTTGCCTTGGAATTATCTCGGGTTTAAAAAAACGTTTTTCTTCAGTCGGTTTCATTAAACCTATTGGCCAACAACATGTCCGTATTGATGAAACCACAAATGTTGACAAAGATGTCATCCTGTTTAAAAAACATTTTTCCCTCCCAGAACCTTGGCCTTCAATGAGTCCGGTCATCATCCCTCGAGGATTTACTCGCGATTTTTTGGATGGAAAATTTTCTGAAGAATCGATGCTCAAAAACATACTATCTTCCTATCACGAGATTGCTGCCGATAATGATTACACAATTGTCGAAGGAACTGGTCATGCCGGAGTTGGATCTATCGTCAATTTAAGTAATGCCGTTATTGCTTCGAAATTAGGAACTGACGTTATCCTCATAGCCTCTGGAGGATTGGGATCTGCCCATGACGAATTGGCTCTTAATATCAACTTATGTCGACAGCAAGGTGTTCATGTTCGAGGAGTGATTTTAAATCGTGTGATGGAAGACAAACGCGAAATGATTTTACACTATTTTCCCAAATCACTCAAAAAATGGAATATCCCACTTATTGGGTGCGTTCCCTACAGTGAACTTCTTAGTCAACCCACTATTCAAGATTTTGCAAATCTTTTTAAGGCAAAGTTATTTTCTGGAGAAAACCATCGCTGTCGCCACTTCCAACACATGCGTTTAGTTGCGGATTCCTTAGAAACATATACATCGAAGTACACAATGAATGAGTTGATCATTACTCCTGCCAACCGAGAAGAAATCATTCTTTCTAATATAGAAAAACACAAAGCAGCGCCTGAAGAATTTGCCGGCGGAATGATTCTGACAGGACACGTACATCCCAGTCCAACCATCATCGAACAAATTCAAGCGTTTCAGATTCCCGCTCTTTATGCTCCGGTATGTAGCTTTGATGCCATGAAAATGATCACTTCCTTTACAAGTAAAATTGGAACAGAAGATCAACTCAAAGTCCAAAAAGCCATCAGCATTGTTGAACAGCATATCGACTTTAATCTTTTAGTCCAATTAGTCCAAAATTAGTCTTGCTAGATCTGTCAATTTGTAGGATAATGCTCATTTACCAAGTGAGAAATCATTCTTAGCGGTTATCTATTTTATAAGGATATTACATGGCAGAAAAAGCATATGCAACTTTGGCAGTGGGATTGGAACTGACCTCTTCTATGCTTAAAGGTGCTAAGCTTTCGTATAGACAGAAAAAGCCACATGTAGACAACCTTTTCCAAGTTCATCTAGAGGATCCCAAAAAGAAATTTAATCCTCTTTTGTTAAAAGAACAGCTCAGAACGCAATTAGATTTATCCGACAAAGCCCTCATTGTAACTTCCATCGACACAAATGAAACTCTCATTAGACCCCTAGATATTAGGCTTAAAAAAGAGAGCGATATTGAAGCTGTCCTGCCCTTTCAAGCCGAACCATTGCTTCCCTATCCTCCCGAAACAGCTATTTTAGATAAGATCAAAGTTTTACAAAATTCCGATGGCACCCTTCTGACGTTGCTCGCAGTCAAGAAAGAGCACCTTCAACGCCATCTTGAACAATGGAAATCGCTAGAAATTGAACCTGAAATTGTAGCTACGGTTCCTTTAGCCTTAGTGGCTTTTAGCTGCTTTGCACTGCAAAATCACGCTGCGACCCTTTTTATTATACACTTAGGTGAAGATCAAACATCTTGTGTCTATGCCAAAGAAGGAAAGTTAGTTGCTTCCAAAGCGACTGATTACGGCGTCAATTTTCTAAAGGAGGCTTATCGAAATGAGAGTGGGTTAAATGAAGATGAGGCTTTTGAAAAAGCATTTTCTTCTCTTAATTGGGGGAATATCCATTCTCAAGACTTACCTATTACGACCCAAAAGCTTAAAGACTTTAACATCGAGATTGAAAAGCTAGTTTATTCCTTAATGAAGCAGGCACGAGAACTCGAAATCCCCCCCTTATTAGTGACGGGAGAAGGCTCAGTTAGCAATACACTAACAAATTTTTTACTTCGTGGATTTCACGGGAACCTCCTCCCTCTATCTGAAACGGTATTAGCAAAATTTTCGACGACAGAATTGAATTCCCATGCCATTTCTATAGGGGAAGCATTGACAGCATTTCCTGGCTACAAAGATCAAGTGAATTTCTTGCAAAATGAGTTCTCCTATCCACATCCCTGGAAACGTTTAAAGAAGCCTCTTTTTATCTATTCTGCACTTTGCATAGGACTAGCGTTTGCTTTTTACATTTTTGGACAGACTTATCTTGCTAGCCAAGAAGACGTGCTTCGAGAAAAATACGCTGAACTCTTAGGCATTATGCATAAGCCTTATGCAGTGTTCGAAAAGGAATTCGCAGCTAAATCCAATGAAAATGATCTACAGGATATCCCTCCGCTCGAATCCTTAACTCAAGGCGAAATTGCAGACAGGGTCTATGTCCTAGAAAAAGAGCTTAAAAAAGTTCCTGACCTCTTTCCCTTGACTCCGAACTCTCCAAAAGTTAGCGACCTTTTGGCCTGGCTCTCTATTCATCCAAATATTGTAGGAAAAGAAAGCTCATCTCCTTTAATATCTATTGAGGGAATCAACTATACAATGGTTAAGCGCCCAGAACTCAATAAGAAGCAAGAAAGATATCAAATCAAAGTTGAAATTGAATTTTCTAGCTCCAGTCCTACTGCCGCACGGGAGTTGCACGATGCGTTGCTACAACCCAATCAATTCATCGATCCTAAAGCTGAAGTCAAATGGACGTATGGCAAAGGGCAATATCGCGCTTCTTTTATTTTGAAAGATAGTACGGTATACCCCTAAATCACTTAATATATGGAATCATATGCGTAATAGTCACGAACTGCTTATAGGTGCTCACACGTCAGCCGCAGGAGGGGCCTATAAAGCTTTACTAGAGGGAAAATCTATTGGGGCGACAACAATACAGTTGTTTACAGCCAACCAAAAACGGTGGGATCGAAATCCTCTAACATCTGAAGAAATTGAGATCTGGAATAGCACTTTACATGAAACCAATTTAAAACAAATTATGAGTCATGATAGCTATTTAATTAATCTGGGATCTCCAAAAGAAGAGAATTTGCATAAAAGCCGCAAAGCCTTTAAAGAAGAACTGATTCGTTGCCATCAATTGAAGGTGACTTATCTGAATTTTCATCCTGGAGCAGCCTTAGATTCTTCGGAAGAACAATGCCTAAATCTTATTGTCGAAAGTTTGCTAGAACTCGAATCCTTCGCTGCAGAAGGAAATACACGTCTTTTATTGGAAGCGACTGCAGGCCAAGGATCCTCCCTGGGATGGAATTTTGAGCAGCTAGCATATATTGTTTCTAGAGTAAAAAATCGCATCCCCATAGGTGTCTGCATCGACACTTGCCATATTTTTGTTGCCGGTTACGACATAAGGACACCTGAAGGTTGGGATAAGACCCTTAATGAATTTGAGGCTAAAATCGGCCTTTCAAACCTTTATGCATTTCACTTGAATGATTCACTTAAAGGTTTAGGGTCAAGGGTCGATCGTCATCAGCCCTTGGGGGAAGGACAAATTGGAATGGCGAGCTTTAGCTTTTTAATGCAAGATAAACGTACTCGCCATCTTCCAAAATACCTTGAAACTCCTGGTGGAGTACATTTATGGGAAAAAGAAATTGCTTTATTGCGTGAATTTGGAACTATAAAAGGAGAAAATAATGCGTTCTAAGATTAAACAACTTAAAAATCCGACACCTGGAAGGGCAACTTTAGTTGGAAGTGAAGCCACTATAAAAGGATGGGTACGAACTGTTCGAAATCAAAAAAGTTTTTCCTTTGTTGAAATAAATGATGGGTCGACCCTCTCCAATTTACAAGTGGTCGTGAATAGCGAACTCCCAGACTATGAAAAAATCATTAAAAATCTTTCCACAGGAGTCGCTTTGGCTGTTAAAGGCACAGTCGTGATGGGGCAAGGGAATACACCACAAATTGAATTACAAGCAAATGAAATCACAATTATTGGAACTTGCGATCCGGAAGTTTATCCTCTACAAAAAAAACGTCACACGTTTGAATTTCTTCGCACAATTGCTCACTTAAGACCTCGTACGAATACTATAGGGGCTGTTGCACGTGTCAGAAACGCCCTTTCCTTCGCTACCCATAAATACTTTCAGGAACGTGGATTTTTATACTTGCAAACCCCCATCATTACAGCTTCTGATTGCGAGGGCGCAGGGCAAATGTTTAGAGTGACGACTCTCGATTTAGAAAAAATTCCACGCGACGAAAGGGGGGCGATTGACTGGGAAAAAGATTTTTTTGGAAAACCTACCTATTTGACAGTTTCAGGGCAGTTGAATGGAGAAATCTATGCTTCAGCACTTTCTGATATTTATACATTTGGCCCCACATTCCGAGCTGAAAACTCCAATACATCGCGCCATCTGGCAGAATTTTGGATGATTGAACCCGAAATGGCCTTTGCAGATCTCAATGACAACATGGATTGTGCAGAAGCCTATATTAAATATGTTCTGGATCATGTTTTGGATTCATGCTCGGAGGACATGGAATTTTTTGATAAGCATGTGTCTGAAGGACTTTTAGAGCGCTTAAAACACATCGTAGAGACCCCATTTGAACGTGCTTCTTACACCTATGCTGTGCGTATCTTGGAAAAATCAGGCAAAGAGTTTGAATATCCTGTGAAATGGGGTCTAGACCTCCAATCGGAACATGAGCGCTATCTTGCGGAAGAATTTTTCTGTAAACCGGTCATCATCACCGACTATCCAAAAGAGATAAAATCGTTCTACATGCGTGCGAACAGTGACAATAAGACTGTCGCAGCGATGGATGTTTTGGTGCCCAAAATTGGTGAAATCATTGGTGGTAGTCAGCGTGAAGAGAGATATTCGTGTGTTGAGCAATAGAATGAAGGAGTTAAATCTTAACGAAACTGATTACTGGTGGTACCTAGAGCTTCGTAAATATGGTTCTGTTCCTCATTCTGGCTTTGGAGTAGGATTTGAACGGCTCATTCAATTTGTAACAGGTATGGACAATATTCGAGACGTTATCCCATTTCCTCGTTATCCTGGAAGGGCTGAATTCTAAACAGAATTTAGCAAGTAAAATCTTTTTGGAGTGCTGTGGCTCTGCCACAGCCCGTAAAGAAGGTTACGACTATGAAGATAGTAGCTAAAACGCCTCTACGCGCTGTGGTAGAGCCACAGCACTCCAAAAAGATTTTACTTCCTAACTTAAATGCAAGCTGTAGTGCATGGGACAGCACGTATTTAACCTAACAACTTATTTTTGTAAGCTCTAAGTCATTTGATTCTAAAGCCTTAAGATATTCATACTCTTCAAGGGTTAAAAGCCTCTCAATATCATCACCGTCCTCACATTCTATATAGCAAAGAAAAAGTCCTTCTTCATGAGGGAGTTCTCCTTTTTCAATGTATGAGATCCCTTTATTTGGGATATCTACAATACCCTTCGAAGGCAGACAATTACGCACTTCATTCAATTCTTCGCAAGTGAGCATTCGTAGAAGCTTTAATCCGTTTGAAAGAGTGATTGCACACTTAAATGCATCGCTGTTTTGAATGACGATAGGATCATCAAGCATTTCAACTTTTCTAATCCCTGTCTCTGGGACTCCATAAAGGCCTGAAACTAGACCAGTAATAAATGGAACAAGTTTAGGGATATCAGAACAACTTATTTTTGTAAGCTCTAAGCCATTTGATTCAAAAGCCTTAACTAAACCCTTTTTTCCAAATAAATGCAGAGCTCCAACCGCAATACAAATGGAAACTTTAGTTTTCTGTAATTTATTTATCAAGTCATTATCACAGTTTTTTAACCATTTTACAGTTGCTTCCTTTCGAATTGTATAGTCTTGGCCAAGACTTCTAAGTTTTCTTTCATCGCCATTTTGCCATGCCTGTATACATTCATAATCTATAAACATAGCATGGATTGCGAACTTATTTAAATTTTCTATAGATGAAAAATAATTTAAGGTTCTCTCTTGCCGTGCAAGTTCTAAATCTTTGAATTGATCTTCAGCAGTTTCTAAACCCGAAATTTTAATATCCTGATTTAATGCTAAAAGAGTAAAATTCAAATCCATATGGTATCTGATTTTGTTGAGCTCAGAGAGCTGGGTAGCATACGACTTCTCCATCACCCATATAGCCCTTAAGACCCCTTCAGAGATGCCTACTTCAGTGATAAGCTCGGCAGCGTTTAATATGAGTTGATCGATTGGAGACTTTTTCACCATTTGGAAACTTCCCTTATGTATTGTTCCAATTAAATAAGATATCGCTCCAAATGAATTTTTTACTTGATAAATGATTCCATCATAATTACTTCTGTTTTCAATTTCATTGACAACTTTACGAATTACTTTTGTAAGTAAATATTGTTTACGTGGGTTATCTTCGCTATAAAGTCCATCTATAACATTACTTAAATTATTTTGATATATCTCAGCTATTTTTGAAACAAGTTCTTCGAGTCTTTTTTCCTCATTGGGCGTCATGTCCAAACAGATTAGATTTTGAGCCTCTTCTATTAAAAGATTAGCTTGTTCTATTGCTTTTTTGTCTAAAGTATATGAATTATTTATCATCATTAGCATTCCTCTGTTTTTTTGTTAGTATTAACTATTCATCTCTCAAGATTATATCAAAATTACATTAATAGAGCAAAGGTAATTTAGCGAGTAAAATCTTTTTGGAATGCTGTGGCTCTGCCCAAAGCGAGACAGTTGCCTGCGGCGCCCCCTATCGGGAAATAACAGATTTTTAAAGCGCCTTGCCATTGGTGCCTGACCTGATATTCTGACATTTGCCTACAATGATAACGTAACCTCCCAGGAGGGCAAATGTCAGAATGTCAGGTCTGGAACCAAGGCTAAACGTTACCTCTCAGAATTTAGTATCTTGTTATTTAGTATTAGCGCGCCGCTGGTCGCTGAGGGCTCCAAAAAGATTTTACTCGTTAACTTAATGACAATGAGAATTGCAAGGTGTATTTCTAAAAGCGACCACAATTAGAGCGATGATGATTACACCTACAACCACAGTTGTAACGATCTGCACAGTGGATAGACTGCTCTCATAAGCAAGACCCGGATATGCCTCGTAAGGATAGGAACTAGTTGTACAACCTGGTGTCGGAGGTGGATACACATCTGCCCCTTCAACTAAATAATTTTCTACTTTGTAATCAGGGGACTGTGAATATTCTTGCTCTGGATATCCCACAGGGTAATAAGTGGATTGATTGTTTCCATAAAGAGGCATTGTCACCAAGAACGCTGCAAATACTATTTTTTTTAACATGAGAACTCTCCATGAAAGTTGTAGCAAAAGTATAGAGTTTAAGCCAAAGAGTATCACCATCAAATTTCAAGTTCAACACATTTTTGGTATCAAAAACTCAGGATTGCACTCCATATCTTTTTATGATATATATGGAATGTAATCCATTTATGAGGTTTTTATGTTTGACGAACTTAGGGAGTTGAGTCAAAATTTCATTAAGCTCAAGTTTGAGCAATATCGACGTTATTTCATTGAAACCACTTCCTTAAAACATCGCTTTTCTATTATTTTAGGAGAGCGCGGAATTGGTAAAACCACAACTCTTATTCAATATCTACTCGATTTTGCGAATCAAGACCCATTGAATGAAACAATTCTATATATTCAAGCAGATCACTTTTTGATGGGAGGAAAGACACTTTATGAGATAACTGAGAGGTTTTATGGGCTTGGGGGCAAAGCTATCGCCTTTGATGAAATACATAAATATCCAAATTGGTCAATCGAGCTCAAAAGTATTTATGATACTTTTGTTGATCTCAAAATACTTGCCTCAGGAAGTTCAGCACTTGAAATTCACAAAGGAAGTCATGACTTGACTCGTAGAGCCATTGTTTATCGAATGTATGGGTTATCTTTACGCGAATTCATCGGATTAAAATATGGAATAATGTTACCGACATGCAGTCTTGAAGAAATTATCTCAGGCCATACAAAGTTAGCGTTTAATGTCATTCACCAGCTTGAAGGACATAAATTAAAAATTCTAAAGTTATTTAAAGAGTATCTTGAGTATGGGTATTACCCATATTTTCGCACTTTTGAGTCTATAGATGAATTTAAGATAATTTTAGAACAGAACTTACATACAACTCTAGAATCAGATTTAATTGCCATCTATCCACATCTTACAGGAAACAGTATAAAGAAAATCAAACAGCTTATCACTTATATTGCTCGCGCAGTGCCATTTACCCCAAATTGGCAAACGATCAAAAATATGATTGATGTCGGTGATGATAGAACACTCAAGACCTATTTTAGTTATCTTCAAGATGCTTCCATCATTCAAGGCCTGGAATCGAGTAGTGATAAATTGAAACGGATAGAAACTCCCGAAAAAATTTTCCTTGCTAATACAAATCAGCTTTTTGCGTATTGTTCATTGCACCCAAATATAGGGACCGTAAGAGAAACTTTTTTTTTAAGTAGCCTTCGACCCGTATACAATATTACTACAGCAAAAAAAACCGATTTTTACGTGGAAAAAAAATATCATTTTGAAATAGGAGGAAAAAATAAAGACACTAAGCAACTTGGAAGCGATGCCAATAGTTACCTTGCTTTAGATGATATTGAGCATGGTGTGAATAGACGCATCCCGCTGTGGCTGTTTGGATTTTTATACTAAAATTATGTCCTTATTTTCATTGCAAAAAAATCAACAATCGTTCATCCTTAATATTATATCTTCCATCTTATGAGAAAATTGCAAGCTCAAAAAAGATAGTCTTAAACATCTTTATATTATAATTTAAATTTTTACATGGAGAAGCTAAAATGAAATCATTAGATAAAGGGCAAGATAAAATTAAACGGATCTGCGATGAGCTCCGACATGAGACCCTAGAACCTGCTAGACTTGAAGCAGAGAAAATCATTGCAGAAGCCATCGAACGGGCCGAACAGATTCTTTCTGAAGCTAAAAAGAATGCCAGAGAACTTATGGATGAAGGGCGCAGTGCCATCGAACAAGAACGAAATGTCTTCCATTCTTCCCTGACTCAAGCTTCCGAACAAACACTCGAAGCCCTTAGACAAAAAATTGAACATAAATTTTTTAGCAAATACATTCACGATCTAGTCGTCAACGTAAGCTCCGCCCCCCAAGTCATTGCCCAACTTCTCAAGGCCATGATTCAAAACATCGAAAAAGAAGGCCTTTCTAAAGATTTTTCTGCTGTCATCCCCAAAACAAGTTCTGCAGAAGAAATCGCCAAAAGCCTCATAGAAGAAGTTTATACAAAATTAGAAAATCATCCCCTTTTGATCGGAAACTTCGAAGGTGGAGCACAAGTCAAATTGCAAGATAAAAAAATCACACTCGTATTGACAGACAAAGAACTTACCGAGTTTTTAAAACTTTACATACGAAAAGATTTCCGCAAACTTATCTTTGCTTCAACTGAAGAATAAAATTAAGAGTATTTATGGCAAATTATTATTTTATAGGAGTGTTACTGCCTGAACTCCAAATTGGGATCCCGCCGGAGATTCACTTCGAAGATTTTAAAAGACTTCTCCGTGACAATCTGCAAAGCCATGATTACGCCCTCACAAGAACCCTAAGAAGATACTATGATATTGAAAACCTCCGTTCTTTCTGGCTAGAAGCTCCCTTAGATCCCTACGGCAACCTCGATGAATCTGAATTGGAAGAGGCTCTTTTGTATCCGGAACTTTTTCCCTATTACATTCGAACATTTTTGGAAAAATATGAAAGTCAACAAGAACGATTGCGCCATTTTCCGGAACTTATCGCTACCTATTTTCGCGAAGAGGCAGCTCAGAGCAAAGGATTTGTAAGACACTATTTACTTTTTGAGAGAAAATTACGGTTAATACAAACCGCTTTTCGTTCAAAATACTTAAACCGTGATCTACTTCAGGAATTACAGTTTGAAAATCCAGAAGAAAATTTTATTCAACAATTACTGGCTCAAAAAGATGTTAAAAATTTTGTGCCCCCAGAAGAATTTGCTGAACTTCTGCCCATTTTTGAGAAACACTACTCGTCTCCAATCGATTTACATAAAGCTTTTTGCGAATTTCGTTTCCAAAAAGTTTCAGAGCTAGTTGACGACCAGGTATTTACCATAGATCGCATTCTGGGGTACATGATACAACTCATTTTAGTCGAACGCTGGGAAGCTTTAGATCATAAAAAAGGAAATCAGCTTATCGATTCATACATAAAGGATAGTGCATGACATATAATACGTCTCAATCTAATCAAATGGAAAAAGGAAAGGTGGTCAAGGCATTTGGAAATTTGCTCCATGTAAAGTTCGAAGGGAATATTCGACAGGGTGAAGTGGCTATGGTACTTGTAGATGACCTCCAGCTTAAAGCTGAAGTGATCGAAATTGCAGGCAATGAAGCGAAAATTCAAGTTTTTGAAGACACAAAAGGAATTGCCTATGATACTCCTGTAGAGTTCACGGGAGAATTACTTGAAGCTGAATTAGGTCCAGGTCTACTACAATCTATTTTTGATGGCCTACAGAATCCTCTAGAAGAAGTTTCTAATGTTGCAGGTTTGTTTTTGCCCAGAGGAGTCTATGTTAAGCCTCTAGATCGAAAATCTCATTGGAATTTTGAACCTGCCGCCAAAATAGGTCAACAAGTTAAGCGCGGAGATACTTTAGGAACTACTCTGGAAGGGCGATTTCACCATCACATTATGGTGCCCTTTGCTCTATACGGCAACTATAAATTGACTTGGATCATTGCTCCAGGTTCTTATACGATCGACACTGTCATTGCTAAAGCTGTAGATGATTCCGGAAAGGAATATTCTTTCACAATGCTCCAAAAATGGCCCATCAAAAATGCTCTTTTTGAAGGAGAACGCATTAAGCCATCCAAAATGATGGACACTGGACTTCGTTCCATTGATACTCAGTTTCCTATAATGAAAGGAGGAACATTTTGCAGTCCAGGACCTTTTGGTGCAGGTAAAACAGTCATTCAACATCATCTATCCAAATTTTCTTCTGTCGATATCGTCGTTTTTTGTGCTTGTGGAGAACGTGCCGGAGAAGTCGTCGAAATTTTACGTGAATTTCCCCACTTGATTGACCCCCATACAAATGAAACCTTGATGACTCGTACAGTGATCATTTGCAATACCTCATCCATGCCGGTGGCAGCCCGAGAATCCTCGATCTACATGGGCATGACGATTGCAGAATACTATCGACAAATGGGTCTCGATGTTCTGCTTTTAGCCGATTCCACATCACGTTGGGCGCAAGCTTTACGCGAAATGTCCGGTAGACTTGAAGAAATTCCGGGTGAAGAAGCTTTTCCAGCCTATTTAGCCTCTCGAATAGCTGAATTCTATGAGCGCTCAGGTGTAGTCGCATTGGACAATGGAAATGAAGGTTCTGTAACTGTTGGTGGAGCTGTTTCGCCGGCTGGAGGCAACTTTGAAGAACCCGTTACTCAAGCAACATTAGCTGTTGTTGGAGCCTTTTTAGGTCTGTCTAGAGCTCGTTCTGATTCGAGACGCTACCCCGCAATCGACCCCTTAATCTCTTGGTCAAAATATATCGGAGACGTCACCCGTGAACTAGACCAAAAGGCTGAAGGTTGGGGAGGAATGGTCCAAAAGGCCTTAAAAACCCTAAAAGATGGCGATGAAATAGCCAAAAGAATGGAAGTTGTTGGTGAAGAGGGCACATCGTTAGAAGATCTGATCACCTACTTAAAAGCTGAGCTTTATGATTTTAGTTATTTGCAACAGAATGCTTTCGATAAAGAAGATGCTTATTGCCCACTGGATCGACAAATTCCTTTATTTCAACTGATTGAAAAAGTGATTGATACTCATTTTCTTTTTCATTCTCACGATGAAGCACGTCACTTTTTCTTAGGACTTCAAAATCAAATCAAAAACATGAATTTCTTAGCGTTTGATAGCGATGCTTACAATAAAACTTTTGCTGATATTAACACGTCTATAGAGGCGGCTCCTCAAACTTAAGTGAGTGCAAGATGAAAACAGTCCATGAAAAAATTAATAATATCCGAGGAAATCTCGTCACTGTAACCGCTCAAGGGGCCTTTCTCGGTGAACTTGCACGCATTGATCTAGCTGATAGCCGATCGATTTACGCTTCTGTTTTGCGCATTGAAGAAGATCAAGTCACTCTTCAGACTTTCCGCAACCCTCGAGGGCTTTCTACCGGCGATCAGGTCACATTCCTGAATGTCCAAATGCAAGCTTCATGGGGAAACTCACTATTAGGGCGACGCTTAAGCGGTGCAGGCATTCCTATCGATGGGGGCCCTGAAATTATCGGGGAATCTATCAACATTGGAACCCCCTCCTTTAACCCTGTACGCAGAATTGTTCCTCGAGAATTGGTAAGAACAAACATCCCAATGATCGACTTATTCAATTGTTTGGTTAAATCGCAAAAAATCCCCATTTTTTCGATCCCAGGAGAACCCTATAACGAATTGCTCATGCGCATTGCCAATCAAACTGACGCCGACATCGTCATTATCGGAGGAATGGGGCTTACTTTCAAAGACTATCAATCCTTTATTGACAATGCCGAAGCCTCAGGTTCGATGAATAAAACCATCATGTTCATCCACAAAGCGACAGATCCTGCTGTAGAATGTACCTTGGTGCCTGATATGGCTCTTGCATGTGCTGAACGATTTGCTGTAAACGATAAAGATGTGCTGGTGCTATTGACTGATATGACAGCTTTTGCTGATTCTATCAAAGAAATTGCCATCACAATGGACCAAGTCCCTTCAAACCGAGGCTATCCAGGTTCACTTTATTCCGACTTGGCGTCTCGTTATGAAAAGGCTGTACAAATTGATGGGAGCGGATCGATCACAATCATCGGTGTAACTACAATGCCTGGGGGTGATGTAACTCATCCTGTTCCAGATAATACCGGTTACATTACTGAAGGACAATTCTATCTGCAAAATGGATCTATCAATCCTTTCGGCTCCCTTTCCCGCTTAAAGCAACTAGTGATTGGCAAAGTCACACGTAAGGATCATGGGGACCTTGCTAATGCTATGATACGCCTCTATGCCGAATCCAAAAAAGCAAAGGAACGTCAAGCGATGGGCTTCAAACTCTCCCGTTGGGATGAACAGCTTCTTTACTATGCACGCCTGTTTGATGAAAAGCTTGCAAACTTAAAAGTCAACTTGCCTTTAGAAGACGCCCTCGACATGGGATGGGACATTCTATCTGCCTGCTTTAAACCGCAGGAAGTGGGAATCAAGGAATCTCTCTTGGCACAATATTGGCCGAAAGAAGTTGAAGCAGAGACTCATCATGGCTGATGTAAAATTGACAAAAAATGAACTGCGTAGCCAGCAAATACGCTTAGCCGAGCTGCTAAAGTATTTGCCTACGCTACAGCTTAAAAAAGCTATGCTTCAAGCTGAAGTCAATGAGGCCAGGGAAGAAGCACGGCAATGTGAACTTCATTACGAAAAACGACACTCTGCCATCGAAACATATTCTGCCTTGCTCAATGAAAAAATTTCATTTGACCTCTCAAATGCAGCCAAAGTCAACGAAGTACGTAAGAGATATGAAAATATTGCAGGAATAGAAATTCCTTATTTTGAATCGATCACTTTTCATGAGCTCAATTACTCTCTAATCGATACTCCTCCATGGGTCGATTCTTTGATTGAAGGGCTCCGTGGTCTCATGGAAGCTTCTGTGCGGATTCAAATCGCTCAGGAAAAAATTGATGCTCTCCGAGAAGAACTGCGCCAAGTGTCGATTAAAGTTAATTTATTCGAAAAAATTTTGATCCCTCGCGCGGAATCAAATATCCGCAAAATCAAAGTCTTTTTAGGGGATCAACAGTTAGCTGCAGTCTCACAAGCTAAAGTAGCTAAAGAGAAAATCGAAATGAAAAAACTTCTCTCTGCTAAAGAACGTGCATTACTCGTCAGTCAATCATCGAGGGAGAACATACATGCGAGTTGACTTAAAGAAAATGTTATTCATTGGAATGGAGTGTGAAAAATCTGCGTTTTTTCACGAAGCTCAAAAACTAGGAACCATCCATTTCATTTCTGAAAAAAAACAGCTTCTTGAAATGCCGACCGATGTGAAAAACATCACTGCAGCGATAAAGATCCTGCGCTCTCTACCTGTTGCAGAACAAGAAGAACTCGAAGATTATTCCAACGCCGATGACGTCGCGTCTAAAATTCTTCATCTGAAAGAAAAATTAGATCATTTATATGCAGATGAACGCACTTTAAAACTTGAAATTTCTCGTGTCGCCCCTTTTGGAAACTATTCCAGAGAAGAGGTCATTACTCTTGAAAAAGAGTGTCATAGAAAAATCCAATTTTTTTGCGCTAAACAGGGTTTCGCCGCAAGTGACCAACTTCCCTCTAATGCCATCTATATAGCAACAGAACACGATTTAGATTATTTTATCACTCTTAATCGTGAAGAGCTGCAATATGACAACATGATAGAAATGAAACCCTTAGGGAGCTTAAACGAGCTTGAACATCAGTACAAGCTTTTAAAGAAAGAAATACACGATGCTGAGGCTAGACTAAAGCATTATGCTAAGTATAGTGTATTTTTTAAGCATGCCCTAGTAAAGAAGATGAATTATGCACATTTATTGGCAGCTGAAAAAACTGCAGGGAATGAAGTTGATGATAAAATTTTTATTTCTGAAGGATGGGTTCCTGAAGATCAAATCGCCAAAGTGCATGAAATGAGCGAACATCTGAATGTACACGTAGAACAAGTGAGCATTGATCCTACCGATGCGGTTCCTACCTATTTGGAAAATACTGGGCTTGCTCGGATTGGTGAAGATCTCGTGCAGGTATATGACACCCCTTCGACAAGTGACAAAGATCCTTCCCTTTGGGTACTTTTCTTTTTTGCCCTCTTCTTTTCAATCATTATTGGGGATGCAGGGTATGGACTCATTTTACTGCTTGCAGCTCTCTACATGCGCTATAAAACTAAATCGTTTTCTCAGCAAGGATTCCGCTTCTATAAATTAGCGTTGATCCTTTCTGCTTTTTGCATTTCTTGGGGAGTTTTAACAACTTCTTTTTTCGGGGTCTCTTTTGCCCCAGACAATCCGATTCGAAAATTCTCCTTACTGACATGGCTATCGGAAAAGAAAGCCGCTTATCATTTTACCCATCTTGATGAAGTGGCTCATTCTTGGATAAAAAAATTTCCAGCTCTGCAAGGAATGCATGACCCCAAAGAGATTCTGTTGACAGCCAGCCAAACAAATTTTGAGGGTCAGACTGTATATGAAATGCTCAACAGTTTTTCCAATGAGATTTTACTTGAAATCGCTTTGGTCATTGGCATCGTGCATATTTGTTTGTCTTTAACGCGCAACCTTGGAAGAAATTTATCTGGGATAGGTTGGATCATGTTCATCATCGGGGGCTTCCTCTATTTTCCTGAATTTCTTGGAGCCACCACATTTGTCAACTATGTCTTCGGAGCAGACGTTGTCAAATGTGCTGAAAATGGCCTATGGCTCATGTTTGGAGGTATTGGAGTTGCTGTAGGATTAGCAATATTCAGAGACAAAATTTTCGGGTTGCTTGAACTGATGAACGTTATCCAAATTTTTGCAGACATTATGTCCTATCTTCGTCTTTATGCCCTGGGGCTTTCCGGAGCATTGGTTGTGAGCACCCTAAATGAATTAACAAGTGGCTTAAATGTGGTGTTAGGGGCATTTCTATTATTCATTGGGCACGTTGTCAACTTGGGCTTATGTATCATGGGCGGTGTCATCCATGGCTTGCGTTTGAACTTTTTAGAGTGGTATCATTACAGCTTTGAAGGTGGTGGTAAACCATTCAATCCACTAAAGAAAATTGAAATAGAATAACTTAGGAGAACATTATGGCAATGGATTTTAATATGGTCGGCCCAATATTGGCCCTCACACTATCTACCATGGGAAGTACAATTGGGTGTTACATTGCTGGAGCAGCTTCACATGCCGCCATGAGTCGCACAGATGAGGGTCATGGTAAATTCATTGGATTATCCGCAGCACCTTCCTCACAATGTATTTATGGGTTTATCTTGATGCTTCTCATGAGCAGAGCCATTTTGGACGGAACCTTATCACCGATCTCGGGGATTGCCATGGGATTGTTTGCCGGAGCTGCCATTGGATTATCGGCAATAGCTCAGGGAAGGGTTTGTGCAACAGGAATTCAAGCAACGATGAAAGATCCGAGTTTATTTGGTAAGTGCTTTGCTTCTGTGGGCATACTTGAATCATTTGCGTTATTTACATTTGTTTTTTGCATGTTGATCATGTAGGGTGGCCAAGGACAGCAAGGACGAAAGGACAACAAGGACGACAAGGACAACAAACAAGGACAATAAAAACTAAGCGTCGCAATGATCGATCTTGATTACCTCGTCCTTGCTTGCTGTCCTTGTTGTCCTTGCCGTCCTTGCTGTCCTTGCTTGCCGCTTGCTGTTACTTAATCGTAAGACCTGCGCTCGCAAGACCTGTTAAACTAAGAGGTGCAGCTTCAGTGTCTGGTGATCGAATTGCAAACACCAATAAAACAGTATTATTCGTGACGACTGGAATATTCAAACCAGTTACACTGTCAAAAACAGTCGTGCTAGTTGGAATCGTACCGGCAGGATAAGAGACTGGGTCTAACACTAAGTCTGCAACTGAGGTGTAAGTAATTGATCCAGGTGCTGCAAGATAGATATAAATATGAACATTCACATCGCTCGATAAATCAACAGCCCCTACCGTAGTAAACTCACCAGCCAAACTGGCGATAGTCCCTTCTCGTGGCACAGTAAATTGGAACCGACGAGCATTACCTACAATATTAGGTGGAGTGACTGAATCGGCAAGAGTCGCTCCATCATCAGCGATACCAAGGCCTAAGAAAGCTGGATTTTCAGCATTTCCACCCGCATAAGTCGTCAACGTTACGGCTGTGCTTCCCGAAGCAAAACCAATTATTGAACTACCACCAACGGGACCTGTAGGTCCTGTAGGACCGGTACCTCCTGTAAGGCCAGTTGCACCTCTAAGGCCTGTAGCTCCAATATTTCCGGTAGCTCCTGTCGGCCCAATAGGGCCTGTCGGACCTGTAGCACCTGTGCGACCTGTGTCTCCGATAGGACCCGTAGCCCCTCTATCACCCCTATCTCCCTTATGGCCTCTAGGGCCCTCCTTGCCTCTTTGACCTTGTGGACCTTGTAACCCTTGGAGACCTTGTGGGCCTCGAGGCCCTTGAGGCCCTTGATTGCAACAATCGGGTGGTGGGCAACAATTTTTTGAGACGATTTCATCAGCAGCTGAAGCTTGACCAAGAACACACATGCTAATCATACTCATAGCGAATATAAAACTTTTCATAGTAACCTCCTATTGATCAGTAAACGATTCATTTTCAACTGATATATGAAATCATTTTTAGGCTCAACATAAGTTTAAAGAAAAAATTTACATAAGGGTTGGTCATAAAATGGGACTTTGTGGATGCAGATTTTTTTGTCTGTTGATTTGTGCAAAAAAGAGACATACATCTTTGTAGGTCTTTTTTGCATAAACCAACAGGCGAAAAAAGATGAGTTCACAAAGTCCAAGTTTATGACCGAGCCTGGTATAACTACTCGACAGTGACTGATTTGGCAAGATTACGTGGCTGGTCGATTTCAGCTCCACGTTCTTTAGCAATATAATAAGCTAAAAGTTGTGTAACAACTGTCACCAAAATAGGAGCTAGAGCATCAATAGTGGAAGGAATACGTATTACATCATCCGCCACCGAGGAAACATTTTGGTTTTCAGATGCGATGGCAATAATCAACCCATTTCTGGATTTAACTTCCATAAGGTTACTGAGAAGTTTTGAAAAAGTTCCTTCATTTGCGCAAAGAGCAACAGTTGGGCATGCTTCATTAATTAAAGCAATGGGGCCATGTTTCATTTCTCCCGCAGGATAACCATTCGCGTTGATATAAGAAATCTCTTTCAGCTTCAAAGCCCCTTCTAAACTCGCAGGAAACATGTAATGTCTTCCTAAGAAGAAAAAATTGTCATAAGAGGCGTATTTTTTGGCAATCCCTTCAATTTCCGAAGCTTGATCAAGCAGTTGCTGCACTTGTTCGGGTAGAAGCCTTAATGCCTGAATAAAATGTTGCCCATCCTGTTTGCTCAGATGATGCATCCGTCCCATCATTAAAGCCAGAAGGGAAAGGGCAATCAATTGATTGGTAAATGCCTTAGTTGAACAAACTCCGATTTCAGGTCCCGCACGTAAAAAAATGGTTGCATCAGCTTCACGCGCTAATGTAGAGGTTGTCACATTACACATCGCTAAAATTTTAGCCCCTTTGGCTTGCAGCTCTCGAGTCGCTGCAATGGTGTCAGCGGTCTCACCAGATTGGCTAATAGCTATTACAAGGGTTCCTGGAAGAACAATCGGATTTTTGTATCTGAATTCAGAGGAAATCTCCAATTGCACAGGGATGCGTGCTTTCTCTTCGATCATGTAGGCAGCAATATAACCTGCATTCCAAGAGGATCCGCAAGCTAGTATAAGAATACGTTCATACGCAAGGAAATCGATTTGACTAACATTTTCCTCACTAAAGATGACTGTGCCATATTCATCGGAAAGGCGTCCAAATAATGCATTTGCTATAGCTACAGGCTGGTCATGAATCTCTTTTAATGTGAAATGGTCGTAATTTCCTTTAGATATGTGGAATTCGGAAAATGACAACTTCTTAATGGGACTGATGACGCGCTCAAGCTGCAGATTATAAATCTCAATCCGATCAGAACTAATTTTTGCAATTTCATGGTGGGAGAGGAAAATGACATTTTCAGTATATTCTGCAAAAGCTGTTGAGTCTGAGGCTACAAAATTTTCTTGATCTCCAACCCCGATGACTAAAGGAGATTCTTGTGCGATTGCGAAAATAGTGTCTGGATAGTCTACATGCACAAGAGCAATCGCAAAAGCCCCTTTTAGCTCAGAAATAGTACTTTGTAAAGCCTTCAGGAGGTCTCCTGAATAATGATACGCAACTAAGTGAGCAATGACTTCAGTATCTGTAGAAGAAACAAATTCAAATCCCTTTTGTTGAAGAAATAACCGCAAGGGTTCATGATTTTCGATAATTCCATTGTGCACTAAGGCCAAGGTCTGAGCTGTATCTAAATGAGGGTGTGCGTTAATGCGACTAGGTTTTCCATGTGTGGCCCAACGGGTCTGCGCTATTGCAATATCAAGATGAAAATTTACACTCTTGAGTTGCTCTTCTAGAGCAGCAATCTTTCCAACTTCTTTGCAATGCCTTAGCACCCCATCATTAATACCAGCGATGCCTGAAGAGTCATACCCCCGATATTCTAGTTTTTTTAGACCTTCCAATACGGTATGAATGCTGTTACGTTTACCGCAATATCCAAAAATTCCACACATCTATTTCTCCTTATCCAATTTCTTCTTGGACAATTCTGGCAATTTGCCGAGCCAATCTTTGTACAGTTTGCAATGAAGGCCCTTCCACCATGACGCGGCAAATGTTTTCTGTCCCCGAGTATCTAACAAGAACTCTACCTTTATTTCCAAGAGCTGCTTCAACTGTGGCAATTGCTTGGGTTAAAGTCGGTAAAGTATTGAACGGAGGACGGGAAGTCACTTTGACATCAATTCTGAATTGGGGATAGTGTTTTGCAATGGTAGCCAAGGTTGATAGCTTGCATTTTTTCTCTTGCATGATACGCAAAACTTGTAAGGCACAAATGAGTCCATCGCCGGTGGTGTTATGTTCAAGAAAAATTAAATGTCCACTTTGTTCACCCCCAAGGACAGCTTGGGATTTTAGCATCTCTTGGATCACATGTCGATCACCCACTTGAGCCAAGATAACATCAATATTAGATTCACGTAAAACGTTAATGACACCTAAGTTACACATCACTGTGGAGACCACTTTATTGTTATGTAAAAGTCCTCGTTCTTGCATGTCTTTCGCGCAGATCGCCAGGATAGTGTCGCCATCAATAAGCGAACCCGTTTCATCAACTAACACAACGCGATCGGCGTCTCCATCCAACGCAATTCCAATGTCAGCTTTATGCATTAAAACAGCCTTTTGAACAACTTTAGGATACAATGAACCACATTTTTCATTAATATTTAAACCATTAGGAGTATTTCCGTATAGGAAAACCTCCGCATCAAGCTCTTTAAAAACAAGGGGAGCTATCTTATAGGCAGCTCCGTTTGCACAATCTAGAGCAATTTTGACATTTTTTAAGGAACTTTTTTTCGGAAATGTTGCCTTAATATATTCAATGTATCGCCCATCACCATCACCGATTTTGGTGTTTTTCCCAATATCACAATCTTTCGGAAGATTATGCTCAAAATCACGGCTATGGAGCAAGGACTCTAGTTCCTGTTCCCAAGCATCTGAAGGCTTAAATCCTTCGGAAGAGAAAATTTTAATTCCGTTGTCGTAATAAGGGTTATGAGAAGCTGAAATCACAATCCCTGCATCAGCCCTGTAGGCACGAGTAATAAAGGCTACTCCGGGAGTTGGAAACGGCCCCAACATCAGAGTGTCTACACCCATAGAGCAAAGACCTGCAATCAAAGCGTTTTCAAACATATAGCAGGAGAGCCTAGTGTCCTTACCTATAATGACACGACGTTTTTCAGAGCTTTCTTTTCGGAATATTTTTCCTATAGAACGTCCTAACGCCAAGGCAACTTCTACAACCATAGGATAAGTATTGGCATGGCCTCGGACACCGTCCGTTCCAAAAACTTTTGGGACTTTTAAATTTTCCATAAAAATATCTCGTTAAAAGAGGATTTTACTCAAGATATAGACCAAAAAGCAAGGTAAATATTCTGAATTAGATTGACTTTGCAGTCATTAATGGATAAACTGAATCTTTTGATGATAAGGTCAAACGACTCATAAGGAGTATTTTTTCTCTGTGCACCCTAAAATTTACTACGCCAGTGAACATGACATCGACTCGACGTTAGTCGATCCTGATGCTGCATTAGTCATTAAAAAATTACGAGAAGCAGGGTTTTCAGCCTATCTTGTCGGTGGGAGCGTACGCGATCTACTCATAAAAAAAACACCCAAAGATTACGACATCTCCACATCTGCTAGGCCCGAACAAATTAAACAGCTCTTTCAAAAAAACTGCCTACTCATCGGTCGTCGTTTTCGCTTGGCCCATTTGCGATTTGGACGTAAGATATTCGAAGTTTCAACTTTCCGTACCGGAGAAAATCATAGCGACCTGATTTTACAGGACAATATTTGGGGCACAGAAGAAGAAGATGTTTTAAGACGCGATTTTACGATCAATGGACTTTTCTACGATCCTGCCAGCCATCACGTCATCGACTACGTCGGAGGATGGGAAGATATCCATCAAGGAACTTTACGTACCATCGGCGATCCCGAAGTACGCTTTAGACAAGACCCTGTGCGAATGTTGCGATTTTTAAAATTTAGAGCACGATTTGGCTTTAACATTGATCCTCTAGCCAAAAAGGCTTTAATTCACTGTCGAGAAGAAATTCTAAAAAGTTCACCTGCCCGTTTATTGGAAGAGCTTTTACAGGATGTTAGAATCTGGAGCTGCAGCCCCTTTTTTTAATTTAATGCTCGAGGCTGGTTTATTAGAACTGCTTTTGCCATCCTTTAGCGAAGGAACTTAAAGGAGCGAAGGCAAAGCCATTTACTTGCTACTTGCAAGTGCAGATAAACTACAAAGTAAAAAATTGAAATCTCCCCTAGATCGTGGTCTTTTACTAGCCTGCTTACTCTATCCAATTTTGGCCCGAGAAGTTGGCGAACACTGTGCTCAGCATGGGAATCCGCCTCATTTAGGGGAAATCACCCTTCTTGCAGCTTCAACAATGAAAACTTTCGTTACCACAGCCTTTACTCATTTCCCAAGACGCATTAGTGCTACAGCGTCTTTTATTTTAGCTAACCAATTTCGGCTAACACCTTTGACCAATAAACGGCATCATCGAAGCAAACTCTACCATCACAAAGAATTTGAACTCGCTGTCATTTTTCTTAAACTGCGAGCTCAAATTGATAGCCGACTTAAAGAATGTTATCATTCCTGGGTTCATAGCCTCAGACATTGAAACTATTCGTGCAATACCTTTACTAAAGATCCCTTCAGGATAGGGTTTTTATAGAAATGACCAAACGCTTCTTGAATAGTTTTTTGAAAAACTTCATGTCCAAGATCACGATAAACATATTCGATTGTCTTAAGAGCCCCTAATATACGCTCAAGACGTTCTTTTAAAATGGGTCGCTCGCGCAATATAATCGCTGGAGCATAGAGGACTCTATTAAATTGCGTCCATGCGTCTTCATTAAACGGTTCTTTGCCTATAAGTTTTAAAAAGATGTAAAGAAGAGCATTACAGCTGGATGAGACGTCTACACCGTCTTTACAAGTGAGGCTAAAGGAATTTGGATTTACAATATCTATCATTTTTAATGTCAGAAATACATCAAATATTTCAATAAACTCAAGACGCTGGTCCCTTGTTAATGTATTTTTACCGTTAAAAAATAGACGATGAATGGCGTGCATGACCCCGTCGGCAAAATTTGCTAAGATATTTGATTTAATTGTAGAGGGAAAATAATACCCTGAATTTTCATCTCCTAAGTGCTCCTTAAAATGCTCTAAGAATATTTTAGTGTGATTTTGTTGTTGGTAGGGAGGCAATTGATGATAAAAATCCGTATCTTTAGCAAAGGTAACAACAACAATGGATTTATCAAAATCATGCATACGCAATTCTTCAAGGGCAATAGACCGAAAATGTTCTCGCCAAGAAGTTCGATCTTGCAAATTGATGATTAAATGCTTGTGATGAGGATATTCTGTCATACAACTACGTAAGAATCCTTTGAATTCATTTACCACAGAAACGCGATGGATATACTCTTGAGACGTAGGGGATGGAAGATGCAAATTGACAATCTTATGCCCTCTAATAGCCAAAGCATAAAGCTGACTAGGTAGATTAAGATGAGTAAATGGGTCGAAGGTATGGCAAAAGCCATCTTGTACAGCTGCGAGAGTCTTTGTTAGAGGTCCTCTGGAATGATGTTTAAAAAGTTTTGAAAGTGCAGCATACTCATTTTCAATTCTCTTATAGAGGGAATGTTTTGTTGAAGCAGGAGCTGACTTTTCCACTGAATTGCCTTCATCAACCGATGTAATGAGTTTATGAATAACGGAATCAAAATCATGAAACCGGTGTAATGAGAGATAGAGGACTCGACAAATTCCGTGAAGGATATCACAAAGTAAATGATTCAATCCCTTCGTCTTATCCCCTTGGTATGCTATAATTTTATGGTATTCGTTGGTATTAAGTGCTTCATGCAAATAAGAAAGAAAATCAACAAAATAATCGCGGCAATTTTTTCTATTTTCTCCTGAAGCTTGTAGTTCTTGACTTAAATTTCGTGGATTGGCGCTCAAGAATAAAGCTATCAAACCTTTATTTAACACACTTACAAGCTCACGATGTTTGAATTTCATTGCTTCGTGAAAAAACTGTTCAGCTAAATCGTGGATTGAATGTAGGATAAGCTTAGCAGCTGAGTGCATTTGAAAATCTATCCAATATGGCATATCGACGATAGGATCTTTAGAAACCTCAGTTCCTGAAAAATCACAAATAAGTTTTATATTGCGTAATAGACGTGGACTAAAGTATAGGGATCCATCTTCCTTCCGGATAAAAAACAATTCATATTCACTATCTTTTTTAACAGAATCTAGGTTGACAAAAAGATGGCGAGGAGCGTCTTCCAAGGTGCGAGATTTGAACTCACGTTCTTCGAGTAATTCTCTCTGGCGATTTATCCTTTGTTGCGACAGAGCTAGAATCCATTTTCCGATCACTCCTTCATCCATTTGATGTGCAATACGAGTATTATAAAAATCATTGAGCTGTTTATATTCTTTTAGTTGGGTTATGCTTATTTTGTTTTTTGGACTTAGTGTATAGCGATCAATTTTCTTAGCAGCATCACCTACTAGGGCCATGATTGCTTTGATACCTTCTAAGGTTTGAGAATCGGTTAAATAGCTGTATTCATTCTTATAAAAATTTTTGAGGTAACTAAGGATTACACTGAATAATTCCTTGATATGCCCATTGCCCTTCGAGCTGTCAAAAAATTGAGATCGTTTAATTTGTTCCGAATTGATTGCATCATGTTGATCTTTATGGTTTTCAATGTCAAAATTGGCAATAGTAGATAAAGTTTCTATTGCTTCTACAACATTTGATGAAAAATGCTTTTGTCGATGTTTTGTTTTCATAATCACCTCAAAGTATTATTTATTAATGACTCGTTGCATGCTCCTTTAATTTTATTATCCCAGAAATTAATTAATAAAGCATAACATTATTTTAAAAAACAGATATTTTGTTATTTAAATAATTGATTATAAGGTATTTAAACTGGAAAGGACAACAAGGACAACAAGGACAGCAAGGACGGCAAAGACCAGCAATCAAGGAGATCGATCATTGCGATGTTACTTACTTGCTGTCCTTGTTTGTTGTCCTTGCCGTCCTTGTTGAAATTTTCAAAGGTGACAAAAAAGAAGGCATTTAGTATTTTCAGCGAAGGCTTGCATCTATATGCAACCCTAAAACCTCTCAAAATCTTCTTGGAGATACTATGATACCAAAATTTACGTTGCAAGATCCAACTGAAATCGCTAGAAAATTTTCTTATCCCGGAAAAATGCCTAGACATGAAATGTCCCATTTTGGATTAACTTTGGAAAGATGCCAAGATCGCGACTATACAGTTCAAGCTATTGCTCGTGTTGTCTCTGACAATAGAAATGCAATTTGTGAATTCACTTCTCTACTTAAAGAAATTCAAGACATCAAGCATGGTCAAGAAAATATCTTGAATGACCAAAAAAACGAAATCAATGTTTTGAGATTTAAAACATTTACAAACTCAAAGAGTATAATAAATCAGAATAAAAATTTAGCATTACTTGAATCTCACTTAATAAAAAGTGAGAAAAAGTATAGAAAAGGATTTAGAGAGATTTTCTTTAAATCTCAAGCATTTGCAGACTCTAATACAGATTACACTGCAAGGGTGGCAATGGACTGTGAAATCAAATTTCAACAACACTCCAACACCCTATGCCAATTGAAAAAAGAAATTGACAAATTGTCTCTCAATACTAATGAAAAATTCAATGAAGTAAATACAACCGTTTTTGGAGAATTTCATAAAAAACTTCAAGATGAATTAAAGATTTTAGAGTTAGCACAATCGCAAAAAAATCAAAGTATCTCAGAGGAAATCAAAAAAACTAATACTCAATTAGAAGAATGGAAAGTTCATCAAAATGCCATAAATGAAGCAGTGAATAAGAAATTTCAAGAAATAGATCAGAATAAAAATGAATTCAAACAAACTCAAGAGATACACAATGAACAAATTGGAGACCTAACAGAATATCTCGAAAGAAACGGCTATCTACTAAAATCTGTCCATGATAGCATACAAAATAATTTGAAAAAGATTGATCAAGGTCTTGAAAAAGCGATTCATCTCCAAACCACCTTTAGTGAAGATGTATGCAAGAAATTGGAAACGACAAATCATAACAATGACCGATTTAAACAAATTCAAACTAGGCATGCAGAAGAAATTAAGGCAATAACAGAATCTTTAGAGACTTTTAGTTCTTTATCAACTAGATTGGAAAAGATTGATTTAAAACTACAAAGACAAGAAAATATCTTTTCTAAAAAGATAGCTTTATTAACCAATGATTATTCTGGCTTTATTGTTGGTTTGGACAATTTTGAAGAAAGAATTCATGATTTCGAGACGGATCTCTACAAATCACTTCATACTCAAAATGCAATCATTGTCGAACAAGATCAACGCATTAAAATGCTTGAACAAACAATATATTCAATTTTTAAACTTTTGGTAAAAAATCATACATAGGTAAGAAAGCCGACTGATATCGTAACAGCTAAGAAATTTGCGCAAATTGTAGCTCATCATTCGTGATGTTGAGTGTAGCCACGTAGCCTCCAAGTGGTCTAAACCATTGCGTGAAATCGTAATAACAAAAAAGTTGGGTGGAAATTTATAAAATCTATCTTCTGGGAATAGTTTGACTACTTAGAGACTAAGTAGCTTCTCGGGCAACCAAGGACGGCAAGGACAACAGGCAAGGACGAAAAGGACAGAGGTAGTACCCTGTCATCCATGATCTATAGTGTCGTCCTTGCTGTCCTTGTCGTCCTTGCTGTCCTTGCTGTCCTTGTCGTCCTTGCTGTCCTTGCTGTCCTTGTCGTCCTTGCTGTCCTTGTCGTCCTTGCCGTCCTTGTCGTCCTTGCTGTCCTTGCCGTCCTTGCTGTCCGTAGCCACGTAGCCTCCAAGTGGTCTAAACCATTGCGTGAAATCGTAATAACAAAAAAGTTGGGTGGAAATTTATAAAATCTATCTTCTGGGAATAGTTTGACTACTTAGAGACTACGTAGCTACTGGATATGTTTTTTTATGTAGACGTAATCAACGATAAAAACGATAAAACGATAAGAACGATAAGAACGATGGAAGAAGTCTGGTTGTAGGAAAAACCGTGATCGTGGAATTATAATGTTGCGAAAGTTTGGTTCGCGAACATCAGGCACAAATATCAAGTATTTAAATGTTTCAAAGCAATGAGGACTTTTCGACTAGTCTAGAAGAAATCTTTAAGAAATCTGTGACGTTCTGAGTATTCCACAAATTTTTATCGTTCTTATCGTTGATCTACAGTAGCAACAGAACGTGTCAAGCTGTATATGCATCGGAATGATGAGCTACAATTTGCGCAGTTTCTTAGCTATTTCGATTTCACACAGAGGCTTGGACTATTTGAGAAGTATCAAAAATTCTTACTATTAGCAACCAAAGCTTCATTGACATATGATGATTTTAATAAACTAGCTTTAGACTCCCCTAAGGAGTTTTTAAACATTTCATAAAGTGCAACTAATATTTCAACAGTAGCTGCTATTTTCTTTTGTTCCTGTTCCTCAGTTGATGTAAGAGCTTCTAATTCTTGAAATTGCGCTTCACTATTTTCTTCAAAAGGTACACCCTCAAAACCTAATAGACTTATTTTCTCTTCGAAAAGTTTATTGTACTTTTCTAGTCTCAGTTGACTTTCCTTTTTTTGAATAATACCACAATATACCACAGCTTTAAAAGTATCAAAGCAAGTCGAAATTTTTTCATTATAAAAGGAAAATGTCATATGATCAATATTTAAATTGAAATAAACAATTTTCAACATAATATTGATAGGAATTTGATACGAAATAGAATCTGTTACGGAGCGACTACTCCAAAACAAACGGATTTTTTTGTATTCGAAGTTAGCTATGGCTTGTTTAAAACAAAATTTTAACATAGAAATTGTCAATTCAGAATGATTAACCACATCTACATTAGGGATACAACCTAAACTTAAAGATGCTTCATATTCCGAGATCATTTTTTGACTTCTCTCATCAACCTGTATATTCATTTCTTATATTTCCTTATTTTTATTCTTCATGTATGGTTTCAGGAATCAAAGAACCCTTCTAAACAAAGATCCTTAGATTTATTAATTAAACTCACTTTCGAATCACACCCTAGTTTGCATTTTATAGAGGCTATATAGTTTTCTACTGTTCGTTTAGAAAGATGCGTTTTTATAGCGATGTAGCTTGCTGGATAGCCATAAGCCAAATACTTCAGCATATCAATTTCTCTTTTTGTTAACAAATTAAGAGAATTAAGCCCTAATTGTTTGAGCAAATTTTTTTTTGAAGTTTCATCAGATAAATCAGGGATTTCTTTGTAAAAATCCGTTCCAATTATTGAAGAAATTTCAACTTGATTTTCTTCTGCGATCCGAATTAAATTGGAGTTTTCTATAAAAAAACAATCTATAAATTTATTGAGTAGAGGTAGATGATTTAATATATGTTGTTCTGCTTTACGATGTTTCGTGTTAAGTCCAAGCCCAAAAGACTCCACAGCATTTAAACTTTTCCTTTGGATATTGACTGCAAAATGGATGTTAAATTTATTCCATGCAATGTCTAACGTTTTACATGCATCACAATCTGAAGCATTGAAAAGGACTAATTCTGATTTTCGTGTATCGGGGTGACGTAAAGCCGGAGATGACTTCATCAAAGCTGTATTGTTAAACACATATTCCCTCCAATCTAGATTAGTTTCCACACTTGAAAAAAAACCCTGCTTCCCATAGCCTTGCACCTTACAATAATAAAATTGACTAATATTAAAGTACTCGCACATAGGCCGGACAAACCTCTGCAATTTATTATATTCGACAGTAGAGCTAGTTTTTCTATGTAACTCTTGTAATGTAGTCATGAACGCTCCTCTGCTGTTTCTAATAACTCGATCAATTGTAAATGCGGTAAATAAAACTCTGCCGTACAATATCTAATTTTATTCTTTCTTTCAATTTCATATAAATGAAAAATGATTAGCTTAGTTATTTTTTTGCTTTCATTTATAATGCTTTCATTCAAAAGAGTTTTTTCAGAAACATGTCTTAACTTTTGACATATTTTTTTCATATAAACGAAATTTTTCATGTGAAATGAATTTATCTCTTCTATATTAAGAAAATACTCAGTACATTGCCGCATAGCCACTATCCTGAGAGGTGTTTCGAGATTTTGATCGTTGATAATTGAAAATAAAGCATCAATTTTCATGTAATTGTTAGATTTTTGGTCGGCATAAATTCCATTAGTATTTATCTTAGATGATAGTAACCTGTCCAAGATTTCCATATAAGGGCCCATATTTTCCAAATAGGTCTCTAATTCCAAGGAAAACTGCATAATGGGTTCTTTTTGTAACATTTTTTCAAAATGCTCTCGGATGAGGGGTTCATTGATCAACTGTGCCAATTCTTTTCGAGCTGCCGCGCGAAATATACCAGAATGGATAGATTCATTCAATAACAAATTTGTTGCTCTTTTCTTATATTTAGGCGATTTTAGCGCATGGCCTAAAGCCTGAATCGAATAAAATTTTCTATGAATTAAATCGTCAGCAAACATATCCATCAAATCAGGCTGATCAAAATTTTCCGGTTTTTCACATAAAAAATCTACGATATTTTTACATAAAACTGGCCAATAAAACTTGTGGTCAATCAAAAACTTTATCGGATTTGGGAATGAACGAGCGAGCTCTAAAAGCCTTGGTGTTTGCAAATCCTTTTCTAAGGATATATAATGATGATTCAACAAACAAAAACTGCTAATTTTATTATGAAATAAAATAACTTCAGATGGAGATTGATCCAATTTATCCATAAGAATTTTTAAATCATCCTCTGTCGATAATGTAATGATCATTGTTTGACTATCTTGAAGGCTGACTTTGAACTCTATATTAAGCTCTGAAGCTAATCGTTCAATCTTTCTTCGATCTTTATCATAATAAAAATCTGCATAATGTTCTTCTAGGAAGCTGTCTACATCAAATCTTATGGGTTTTATATTTCCTAAACGTTCACAATAAACATGATTCACAAAAAAAAGGGAAGGGTCTTTATCGGAACATTTCCACTGCTCAGCTAGTTGAGAATGAAATTGGAGATCCTGATCCGTATCAACTGGCAGAGGATCGTTCTTTAAAGTGTTTTTAGGCAACTGACGATGCTTTGAAGCATTGGCTAAGACGATATCTTTCACAGGATATTCAGCTAATTCATGATAGGTAATTTCAGCGATCGAATTAAACTCCCAATTTCTCACAGCAATCCCTTTTACAACGATGGCTAGGGTATTAGCATCTCTATAATGAGGAGCTTTTGGTTTATACTGATCCCCGTTCTTTTTAGACTGATGGGAGACACATATATTGCGGACGATATTTAGATCTTTACCATCTTTTTGCTGTACCCACAGCACGATTGGTATTTTATAATGCAATGCTGTGTTTAAAAAAACTAGAGTTGTCCCATAAAAAGGTGTACAAAATAATCCCTTTTCAGTACGTTTCACAGGTAGTATCCTTGAAATTTTTCCCTCACCGGCAAGTTTAATCATCAACTGCGAAGAGGATTCAGAAATGTTTTTCTGGAGCTTTGAACGCAAACATTCTAAAAATCTTTTGCTAAGCTCACAATTGACTCCATACGTTTTAGGAACTTCTCGTAATTTTTCAAAATCTGATACACTATAATTCAGAACTGCTACATTCGTTAAAGTCTTTGTTTTATGAGTTGGAATATTAATCTCTTTTTTCTTGACTACAGTTAAAAGATAGAATTGAATAAATAATAGTTCTACTTCTGACAACTTGATATCGATTTTGCTTTTAAAGAGTTCATCAAAGTTTTGAGAACTCGATTTTTTTGAATTTTTTAAAAGTTCTTTCACTTCATTAAAAACAAAATCAATTTCGTCTTTAATTTGCCCAAAGCTTTGAATACACTTCTCGACTAAAAGAGCGACTTGAAGAGCTCTAGCTTGGCATAAGTTTTCTCCGACGATAGGGTCCACAATCTTCTTTAATTTGCGCTTTTCAAGCAAGCCAATAGTGAGATTTTTCGCAGCACATAGTAATAAAAAATACTCTTCCAACTCTTTTTTTTGACATTTTTTGGTTGATATGTCGTAAGGAAGTAAATCACTCAGATGATACATCCTAACACTAGGTGGTAGAGATAAAAAATTCATTATGCGCCTCTTATTTGATATCTTCTATTAAATTATATCATATAATTGATCTTAAAATCAAATAAAAAATGTAAATGAAAAGATGTAATATAGATACGTTTAGGCTGGTTAGGCTAACTTTTTAAGTCGGGTTCCTCATTATATGTGTAATAAAGCCGCCCCTGAAGATTATTATGAGAGTCAACACAAGTTTCTTTTTTCTTCTGTAGCTTAGGAACCAGATAGGTTGTATTAGCTAAATCTACTGGACCACCAGAGGTTCTTAGAAAAGATGTCATTCTAACAAGTCTCTGAACAGCTCCACTTTTGCTTGAAACCCAATCTCCCTTATTGACAAATGCTGTGATATTTTGACGTTTTTCTCCTCCATCGTCAGGTTTATTAAGTTCATTAAGTTTTTTTCTTGCCTCAGCCCCAACAGGTCTAGAGTTAAAAACGACTCCTTTAACTCCCGCTGCAGCCGCAGCACATTGAGCTAATCCTCCGCCATTTGAGTGTCCTATGATCGTTGGTTTATAATTTGGTTTATCTTGTTCTTTCTCCATTGCAGTCAATAATGATTTAAATGCTATCCCTATTTGCATGGCGTCATCTGAAGCTTTGGTTTTCTTACCAAAAAAATCTTTTAACATTTCTTGACAATCCGCATCACCAAAACTTTTCAAGACTTTACCTGCCAAAGCCAGACTTCCTTCTTTTTCTTGTGTTTTTTGGTTCATTATTTTTTTTCGTTCATTATTATTAAAATGACTTCTATTTCCTATAGACCCCAAACCAGGAAAACAAAGTACCAACTCTCCGTTCCCAAAATTAATTGATTTTACAGCTAAATAAAAAAGAGTACCTGTTTTCTTATTATGGAAAACTCCTGTTTCTGGATCTTCTTTAAATCCCAATTTTGCCATTTCTGAACGGAAATTATCTTTAGCCTGAGAGTCTCCCAAATCTTTTAGATGAAATATTTCATTAAATGTTGGTTCTAAGAAATTCGCATAATCGATATGCTCTTTTGCAATCTTTTCGGTCGTTCCTGTATTATCTTTTTTTAAAAGTATTCTTTCAGATGGTTTATCCTGCACTTTTGGAATATTAAATTGGTCTTCATCTACACTATTAACTGAATTTAAATCGACCTTTTTTGGTTCAGTTTTTGTTGACGTAGATTCAAAAGGATTATTATCAATCTGAGTATTTCCTAGATCTATACGTTTTTTTTTATCAGGATTAGCAGAGGGCTTTCCAAACATACTTTCTACAATCTGATCTATATTTTTATTTTCGGATTCATGAATTGGTTTTCGAACTGACAGGGAACCAGCTCTTTCACTTCGATGTGGATTAGGCACCCGTTGAATAGGTTTTTCTAATAACTCTGTGCTGATCGAGAGTGGAGGAGGTTTTGCTACCTCGAAAGATCGTTTTACGAGGTTAGAGATCCCAGTATTTAAATTAATATTGTGTCCTAAGGTTGGATCCATAAAGTCTCCTATGATTTAGCTTTTTATCAACCCTTAAACATCATAAACGGGGTTTTGGGACTTGGAGCCACAATATTTGCATTTTGGTTTTTTGATAATTCGTTGGTTAATATCTCTTTTAGTTCAGCTACTGTCTCAATAAATCCGCCTAAAATACGACTAAATGTTTCTGAATTATTTCCTTCAGTAGGTGTTGTATAACAAAAAATTAATATTCCTTCGCCTGGTACAGCGGCGATCGCCCCGCCACGTGTTAAAGATTGAAAAGCATTCAATTCCAAACTGTGAGCCATCATTAACGTTGCTTGATCCATATCTTCAGGGAAGGTAACTAATGTGCTGTAGATGTTGACCATCGGAAAATCTTGAGAAACCTCTACAGTCACGACCGTTTCCTCACCAATTTTAAAACTACATATTCCCTCTTCATCGAGGTGAAGTTCAACTTTCAAGGCGGCTGATAGATCCGTCATCCATGATTCCACTTTTTTAATTTCTTCTGAAAGTTCCATTTGTTGCCTCCATGAAATTATAATTCTGCTATTATAATTATACAATGTAAATAATTAATGCATCAATAGTTTAATTTTTGACATTCCTTGCTTCTAAATAACAAATTCGACTGATGCGGAATTCTAAGAAAAATTAAACACAAAGGCACGAAGGCACAAAGAGCACAAAGAGATCTTACATGTAAAATAAAATTCACCTATTTTTTTAAATGAAAATTCTTCGCGTAAGATCTCTTTGTGCTCTTTGTGCCTTCGTGCCTTTGTGTTTAATTTTTCTTAGAATTCCGCATCAGTCGATTTTGTTATTTAGAATCCTAAAGTGATTATTCTTTAGGTAAGATAACGCGATTATTTTTAATTTCTTGTCCAATTACGTCTATAGACCTTTTCTGACCAAAACATATACTGACAAATGAGCTCGAAAGGGTTGTAAAAGCTGAACCTAGAAGAAAACAACGCGCTGAAACGATGTGCCGTTTTAAAGAATAAGCGATTACAGAAGAAATCAGGAAAGAACTTCCAAGAATTACCTGGTGCAACTTAATCGTTTTTTTATTTTCGCATTCTATTTCCTCACTAAGATGCTGAGTATATGCTGAACTACTTGAAAGAGGATAGCCTTTTCCTAAAGGTGAACTCATAATTTTTTATTTCCACTTATTAATATTTCATTCGTTTAAAATTAGAAGCTTTTGTTGCTAAATCAGCTAGGAAATTACTATTGTCAGCTATTGGCATATAGGGTAACCATGCAGAATTTTCCGTAGTATTCGGATTTCCTCCAAAAAAGTAAACAATATTTATTGAGATATTGCTTCCATATTCCCTTTCTCCATAAACGCCTGTTTTAGTTCCAGGTTGCATATAAGAAGCTTTGCCTGCAAAAACCCAATCTTCGAAAAAGGGAACGTTCAACTCTAGGCCTACAATATATTTCCCAGGTCTATTAGAAATTTTTCTATTCAATCGATTGCGCAACGGAGCTCCAATCCAAACATTTGACTCCACACCATTTCCGTATAAATGTCGCCAAAAGAAATTAGCTTGGGCAATGGGGCGGTATGTGATCTTAAAATCATAGGCACTATAATTTTGAATTTTATCCGTTTTTTTAATATCATATGTTCCCCAACAACCAATTTCATCACTTCGGGTAGCAAAAAAACCAAACTGACCTCGAAGTTGTTGCAATGTGGGATTTTTAGCGAAAATACTGTAGTTTTGATTAAACATCCAATCGTATACGATTCCAACACTCATTGGAATTTGAGGATGAGGATGCAGAAAGAAGCCTAAAGTAAGAAATTCTTGACTTTGAATCGATTTTTTATTGGAAGAATTCCAGCCACGACCTGCGAAATCTAGCGCTGCATAGCTGCCTCCTAATTGACAGCCTAAACCATATGTGCATAAGTAAGGGATTGGAGCTGCTGTACTAAATCCAATACAAACCCCATAATTATTCCCTCCATCAAATTCAGGAATGCCTCTAAAGTTTTCAACCCCACCAAAAAGTGATAGGCAAACATCTTCCCACACGACTTCCTTAGCAAACGATGTACTGGTAGTGAATATGGACATAATCATGAGTAAAACTAGAGTTCGCATATCTCTCCTTATATGGGTTAGGGACTGTGAAACAGTCCTTTAGGAATTATGTGATCGAATGACGCATCTGATATAGCATTAGATCATTATTTCTAGATGTTGTCAAGAGGCTGTTAGAAAATTAGAAAGTTACTTAATTCAGAGATGACTTTTTATAAGATTCTCCAAATTGGAATGAAACTCTCGACGGAGTTTCCGATAACATTCTCTATTAGCATTTCCAATTTTTTTTAGTTCAGTTTGTGGAAGAAGCAAAATTTCTTTGATCTTCTTCTCTATATCTTTTCTACTAACATAATACTTTGTAGCCAAGCCTTGAATAGACCATGCAGTATAAGGTACTAAGCAGCGTTTGTCCTTGATGAATTCATTCATAGGAGGGGCATCAGTCGTAATGACAACAGCTTTAGTTCCCATGGCTTCGACTAAAAAGTGTCCAAATCCTTCTGTTTGCGACAGACATAAATGAACGCCACACTGGTTTTGCAAAGCACACAATTCTTCATCTAACATCCAATCCTTGATCCAAGTCACATTTTCTGGGACTTTCTTCTCAGGCTCGGTGAATCTAATGACAGTTAAATGCGGAAAATGAGGATTCAGTCTCCAAGCTTCTATAAGGGGATAGGTTCCCTTATGTGCACTCGTTCCGGCCACATGAATAAATAAATTATAATCTTTTTCTTTAGAAGAATCGTAATGATCGAAGCTATAAAATCCCAAAAAATACGTTTCTTTTCCAATCGATTGGAAGATTCTTTCAACTTCATGCGTGCGGCATAAAATGAGATCCACTGAATCTATAGATTTAAGATTGTCCCACATCCATTCAGGATTAGGAATAAGCCAATTTCGAGAGGAAAAAGAAAAGCACTCAGGAATCAGGGATTCACAATAGATATTGATGTCTGCATGTTGCACATCTGTAGGTTTAGCTTCGCTGTAATGATTGACCTTGCATCCTAAATTTTCTAAAGCCGTCGTGAGAATTGAATGATCTCTCGCTAATCCACTCCGATCAGCACAAAATAAATTGATGCTTAGATGATAGTGAGGATGCCGTATTTTTTCGATCACCTCATCACCATTTATAGAGGCACAGAAAAAGAAAAAAATGAGGAAAAAATGTCCGATCATAGTTCCTTAACAGATTTGAGAGATTCAATGAGCTTATTCTTATCGATAATCGCAATCCATGCTTCGCTGTCATCCTTTCCATAAGCCAAATAGATTGTAGAACCTACGACCACATATCCGCCGGGAAAAATAACTCGTTTATGATAGGAAGAATATGTGTAAAATCCATCTGCAATGATTGGAGCCCGAGACATTGTTTTAACGTGAAAAGGAGGTTCGGCTGAAAAGGTGTAAGCCCCCATGTAATAATGGTACATATGTACGCCTCTAGAAGCC
The DNA here is from genome assembly GCA_963752155.1 of uncultured Parachlamydiaceae bacterium. Lineage (GTDB taxonomy): Bacteria > Chlamydiota > Chlamydiia > Chlamydiales > Parachlamydiaceae > JACCRY01. Next base: position 182,153 of record CAVVXH010000005.1, read on the forward strand.
TCGGAATCAGTGACGTTCATCGAATGAAAGAAGGCCAAATATTCTCCGTCCACTAACGTAGCTGGAGTTCCTCCACGTCGTTCTCCCCATGTCCACTCATTCGCGTAGGGCGTTTGACACACCTGAGAACATTCTCCTGTGATTAAGTCAGGATGAACAATTTCATGGGGATTGATTGAGTAACCAATCATAATGTTTCCTTTCCAATCAAAAGGAACCCAATTCTTCTGAACGCGACGAGTATTATATTCTCCGGAATGAAAAAGCTTTAAGGGTTTTGATAAGTGAAATTTAGAATTCCTAAAAGAAAGTTTAGCTAAGTATATATCTCTACGATGCGTTGCATTAGGATTTTCAACTTCTGTATTGTCATTATAAAGAACATACACGACGCCATTGGAAGCGAAAAGCCGGGCATCTTCAGCTTGAGAGGATGTCTCATCACTTTTTCGACGAGTGTTTAACAATTGTGGCTTTGAAATAACTTCCAGAGCCTCATTTAACATAACAACGCCAATATAGGAAATCCAAGGCTTTTCAGGCGCTAAACAATATCTAAAACTTAAGAGAAAGCCTTCACGCATTTTAATGAGAGAAGGATTCCAAATACTAGAAAATCCCTTAAGTTTAATTTGTGTTGTTGCGATCACCATATCCGATTTTAATTTTTCTCGCCCCTCTAAGGTACAGGAAAGGCAAAATAAGAGGATCCAAAGAGTCAAAAAGAAAGTGTGCATGATTTTGACTATATCCTTAAGTTGATGACTTAGTCTGCGCTTTATACTTCGATCGATCTGTGAAATAAGAAGCTTCAGCCTAAATTAATATTGTTTAAATTATGGTTGATAACGTGGTTTGCCATTGTCAGATAACGCATCAGGTAATGTTGAGACCACGTCATATCGCATTGAGTAAAGATTAATGTTGTCGGGCAGATAATACTCCATATCGAATGGGAGAAAAACACCATACTGGTTAATAAAGTTTAATATTTTTCTCATACCAGATCTGCGAACAATCATCGAATAGGCTCCATAGCGGGCTCCAACCTTCTTAAAATCGCTTGAAATATCTGCACGAACAACAAATCGCCCAGGATTTTTAGGCTGAAAATTGGGTCTTTTTGCATACCCCGTACAAGGAATATATTCGCCGTTGCTTCTTTTGGTGTCGGGATCGGTAAAAAGAATGTCCCAATTATCTGCTCCAACCAGCTTATCTAGCTTTTTAATGAGTGCTGTGATCTCATGTGGATTTCTTTTGACCTCTATATCATCTTCCATGACCCAAATTGTTTCATATCCAGACTTCAAAGCATCTCGGAGAATTGAAGTATGGCTAAGACAATTCCGATGGCTCCACGAGAAAGGCAATGGCTGTAATAATTGCGACCAGCTTTTTCAATCATTTCATGAGTATGCATTCCATCATTCTCAGGTAAGTAGCAAGTTCCCATAATCCCTTTTTCCATCCAAGGTTCAAAAATCACTCCCAGTGAATTTAAGGCTTCAGGAGAAAGCTCCCACCCATTGACCGCAGAGAAGCGATAAGGATGAATGCCGTAAGGAGCTAATTGCTTTAAACTTTGCTCGTACTTTTCAGGACGTTTATCTAAGTTAATCATGTAGATAAAATCGATCCCTTTCATTCGACTTTTTTCTGATTTACCTGGCGCAGGTTTTAAGTGTTCGTAAAGAGAACCAGAAAGAGAGACTGTAAACATCACTATGAAAAAGAAAAATGAGTAAAGATACATATAAAACCTTAGTGTTGTAGTCTTTAAAATAAAGGCTTGCAGAGTCTTGAAAAACGGTTTTTTTCAATATTGCCATTAAGCAAATGTTTTTAACATATGCACTGTGTACACGTCAAGAGTTCTCTTGTTAATCCCTATGAGCTCGGCATAAAAGCTCCGAAATTAGATTGAACTTCAACCTCTTCAGCAGGTGAATATTTTAAGGCTACATGGTTTTCAAAACGAACAATTTCTTTGCGGTAAGTCAAATTGACTGTTCCAATGGCTCCATGTCGGTTTTTGGCAATAATAAGTTCTGCTAAGCCCGGTTTGTCTTGAGGATCATAATATTCACGCCTTAATAGGAACATCACGACGTCAGAATCTTGTTCGATACTTCCGCTTTCTCTTAGATCGCTCATCACCGGCCGATGGCCGGGCCTTTCTTCGACCTTTCTAGAGAGCTGAGATAGACAAAGAACGGGAATATTCAGCTCACGAGCTAAGTTTTTTAACATTCGTGAGATTTCAGAGATTTCATTTTGACGATTTTCAGCTGAACGGCTTGTAGAAGCTCCTGAAATGAGTTGAAGATAGTCGACCATCAAAAATCCGATGTTATAAGACTCCTTCATACGTCGTGCACGAGCACGCAAATCAGTAATCTTTAGGCCTGGCTGATCATCGATAATCATCGTATATTTTTGCATTTCACCAACACATTGCACAATGCGTTGAAATTCACGATTGTCCAGAGAGCCGTTTTTGATTTTAGTGGATTCTACTTGCGACTGCGAGCAAATGATCCGGTGGACAAGCTGCTCTGCACTCATTTCCAACGAAAATATGCCAACAGGGACATTGTTTTTAAAACAGACATTTTCGGCTATATTCAAAGCAAAGGCAGTTTTTCCCATAGCAGGGCGAGCAGCCAAGATCATCAGGTTGGAATTATTGAGCCCATTTAACATTTTATCAAAATCTGCAAAATGAGAAGGTAGCCCTGTAATGCCTCCGGCGTCAGGTCCAAGCAGTTGAAACTTCTCTTGTTTAGCCTCCAATTCTTTGATAAAGGAAGTTTGAGAAGAAGCTTTTACACCGCTTAAAATTTCGGACAAAAGGACTCCGCTATTTGGATTAGCGGCTTGGCTGATTTTAAAAAAGAGCTGCTGAGCATTATCTAAGGATTCAAGAACATTTTGGGGTTCTTCAAGGGCATCTTTTTCAATAATCTGCGACGCACTGATCATTTTACGCAGTATCGACTTGTCTTTGACGACTTGACAATATTCTTCAATATAGGCCGAAGTGCCTGCATACTGTGCTAGAGTCGTTATGTAAGCCGGGCCGCCAACAGCTTTAAGTTTTTCTTGCGCGCTGAGTTCTTCGCAGATGAGATGGACATCAGCGGGTTTGTCACTTTTATAAGCGAACTTAAGAACACCAAAAATAAGCTTATGTTCTGTGTAATAAAAATCTGAATCACTAGTGCATCTGCTGCGATGTTTAAACTGTTGATACTAGTTAACATGCAACCTAAAACCAACATTTCTGATTCTTTTGAATTAGGAGCGATTCTTATTTTGGTTTCAGTATCTGTCATTTTTACACTTAAATTTAGGATTTATAGAATAAGCAAGAGCTACAGAATAGCAAATATTACATTTCTTGGGAACCAAGTACGGCTAAAACCCTGCAATTCCCGCTAATTCTAAAAAAGGTCATCCATAGTAAGTTCTTTATCTACAATTCCGAAATAACCGGATTCCTTGTTGATGCCATAAGGAGAGATGAAAGGTTAAAAAAACTGATTTTTCTAGTTCGAGTCTTTTCGATAAAGATAGCTTTTCTTTCGCTAATTTCTTTTTCATAGGCTTTATTGATAACAAAAAGATTGTTGGTGAATTTAATTTCACATAGATTGATACAATTATCAGCTCTATCAATAATTAAATCAATTTGAGCCCCTTTTTCAGAACTGCTTTTTCGGGTTATAAAACCATCCTGAAGCATGTGTTACGATTCCTGAGATACCCAAAGCCTCTTTAATAAACTGAATATGTTTCAAACAAATGCCTTCAAAAGTATAACCAGCCCATGCGCGTAATTCAGAGGATCCATCTATATTTAACCAAAAATTAGGATCGATTCCCCCTATGTTCAAGGCCTGTGATTGTTCAATCCAGCGAAGATAAAAGAGAGAATATTCATCTATAAGCCTAAGGCGTACGTTCTTTTTTGTTTTCCCTAAATCTGGTATTAACGCAATAAAACCTGATTGCTCTAACTCATCTAAAATTGTATTCATGCCTCCACCCGGACTTATTCCTGTGGCAATAGAGATCTCAGTTTTAGTTAATCCCTGATTGCGGCTTGCAATGGCGCGAATTACAGCTACATGATGTTTATGATTATCAAATAGTGATGAGTATAGTTCTTCAAATTCTTTTTTGAGTGGACCCTTAAAACAAATTTTATTAATGTTTTGACTTGCTGAAAGCCCACGTTCCACATACGTTAAGTATTTAGGAACACCTCCTATGGCCATATATAGATCAATAATTTGTTTTCGATCGAGTATAATATTCTGACTGTTAAGAAATTGCTCAGTTTCGGATAAATTAAATGGAAGTAAACGCATGGAAGCTGTTAATCGACCGTGCAGCCCTCCTTTATCTTGAATGACTTTTCGAATCATCCAAGCTGCTGCTGATCCGCATACAATTAAGATGACACGATGATGGGTTGACAAATGTCTATTCCAAAGATAATCCAGATCTTGTAGAAAGCCGGAACGGTGCGATGCTAGCCAAGGTAATTCATCAAAAAAAAGAATGATCCGTTGAGATCCTGATAGATTATCAATAGCTTCTTTTAAGCATGAAAAGGCTTCTTGCCAATCTTTGGGGGGAGTTTTGGGGAGGAATCCGAAGATACGTTTGAATTCATCTGTAAAGTTGCGAAGTTGTTTTCGTACAGGAGCATCCTTCACACCTGTAAGATGGAAAAAGATCCCTTTATCGCGAAAAAATTCTCTAATCAAAAATGTCTTCCCAACTCTTCTACGACCATAAATGGCTAGAAATTCAGGTCTAGACGAGCGGTAGAGTTTATCAAGTATGCAAAGCTCTGGAAGTCGTGCAATAATTTCCGCCATCTTTTTGGACCTCTAAAATTGAACTTATTACTTATAAATATAGTTGATTACTCGCAGAATCGCAATAAAAAACAAGGATTCTGCGAGAGATAGCCCATTGCTCGCAGAATGGCAATAAAAAATGAGGATTCTGCAGACAATCATGGGAGAAATTTAAAGGTTAAGTCAAAAACATGAATTGAGCTTTGACATAATAGCCTTTTTAAATAAAATAAGAGTTATAATTAAGGACTGATCATGATAGACAACACTGTTGTTTTAGTACCAATTTCCATCTCAAGCTCAGATGGCACCAATAACACGCAACAAAGTAGCCGCTTGGGCAATAATTCTGCCACCCTACCTAGAGTTGAAGAGACCAGCTTTCCTTCTCCAGTCATCGAAAGAACAGAACTGATTAAGCGACGGTTTATTCGATTTGGATTTGGTATTGCAGCTGTTATGCAAGCAATGAATGTGGGCAGTTTTATATTAAAACATGGAGTTGCCTTCTACGCTTATTCACAATATGCTCCTACAACTTTATGGGGACAATACTTTTATGCAAATGCAACGCATGAAGCTGCCATGCAAATTTTAGGCACAAAAGTTCTTGGATTGTCAATTTTAACAGTTGCAACAGCAGCATTCGCTATCATTTCCGGAGCGCTTTCTACCAAAATCGGAGCAACTCTCTATAACTGTTGTATAGAAAAAGAGGCGAGAATCTCTATTAGCCTTATCGATATGATTTCGGAGATATTTAATCTAATTTTTCGACAACCTCCCTCATAAAAGCCTAGAAAGAAGGAAAGATATTTGAGAAGCAGCAATTCCCGCTAAACTTTCGTGCCCGCGTACGCATACTATTACCCATAAGTCATATTTTTGCCTTTTAGTGCATATTTAAGTAGAAAAAAATCTTCAATAAGTTTTAGCTCATAGAAAATTAAAGGACCCTAAGAATAGGATTTAAAGACGTAATGATTAGAGAGCCGTATATCTTGGATCTCCTTGTAGAGAATAAAGTGATCATATAGGTAAAGGCCACAGAAAAAGAGCAAGACATACATAAGGCTCAGTTGTTGACATATTTACGCTTGAGCGACATCAAATTGGGTCTTTTGATTAATTTTGGAAAGAGTTCTGTCAAGGAAGGTATCTGTCGCGTTGTAAACGGCCTATACGTGTGATTTAACTGAACATTTTCTTTGCGCCTTTGCGCAATATGCCGAATGCGGCATATTGCGCCGTTGCGTTTAATTTTTCTTAGCATTCCGCATCAGTCGATTGTTAAGAAAGATACAAGTGCCGATTCCCCTATTTCCTTGATTTTTTCGGTTTTATTTTTAATAGAACCTATCACTCCCTTCGATATTTTTGTCGATTCCGTCCAACTCTTGGTTGTATCTTCGACGAGAGAGGTAAGCCCTCTTTCCATGATTTTTTCGGTTTTATTTTTAATAGAACCTATCAATCCCTTCGTTTTTCTTAAAGTTTTAATTGATTCATTTAATTGCATAAGTGTATTTTTGATATTACTAGCTACTAATTCGAAGCGATTTTTAACATCATAACTCTTTGCATTCTTAATAATATCATTTAAAAGGTTTTTAATTGCAATTAAGTGCTGAAAAGGAGCAATAAGAAATTCACGTATAATACCCTCTACACTATTATCAAAAGCGAATATCTGTTTTTTAATTGCCTCAATATATTCTTTAAATTCTTTAGATTCAAATATTTCTGCACAAACATTCAATTTTTCTTCTAGGATTGTTAATTGACTCAATCCTTGAAATTTAGGCTCAATTTTTTTAGCTACAATAATTATAGCATTAAAATCCATTTTTTCATTTTCTAGCAAATTATTTTTTTTATTTTCACTAATAAAATTAGCAGTCAAGTTTTCTCTGAAATTGTTTACAACATCACACATTTCATTTAGATTCCCAGTTAGTTGGCGAATCAATTTCAATTCAGCTTCCACAGGGCATTCTGGAGGCATATCCTCTGGAGGAAGCATATCTGCTGGTGAAAGCTGCATATCAGGAGGAAGAGATGCCTCCAGAATTTCAACTTCCTTCAAAGAATCATTTTCCTGAGATTTAGCTTCCTCCAATACATGAACATGAACATTAGCTTTAGGACATAATGCGGCTTCCACAGGGCATTCTGGAGGCACATCCTCTGGAGGAAGAAATACCTCCAGAATTACAACTTCCTTCAAAGGATCATATTTCTGAGATTCAGCTTCCTCCGTCAGATATACCTTCGGACTTACAACTTTCTCCAGAGGAGGCATGTCTGGAAGTTGTTGTTCTGAAGGAAAGGCCGATTCTCTTTTGTTCTCTTTAGGAACAATAGAAGGAGTCTCTTCAGTTGCATGAACAGGGAACAAAGGTATTTGATTAGTAGGGCCTTTAAGATTGCTACCGTGACTTTTTGCATCGCGGTAGGCAGTAGAAATTCGTGTAATCAGCTTTCCGGCTACAATCACTAAAATTGGCATAGCGAGTGATATAGCTATAATTTTTCTTGAAAGAGGTGTTCCGCTTAAGATAGAAATAGCTAACACTGAAACTGTAGCTACGACAGCAGATCCCACATATATCAAGTTATTTTTTTTGGTCAATTGTTCTAGACAATAGACCTCATTAAATTTCATTGTAATCATTTTTAACATATGTTTCACCTGGTTAATTATATTAGAACAAAAAAATTTGAGAATAACGGTTCGCATGAAACCGAATAAACTTGTGTTTGTTTCGAAAGGTCAATTTTCACCGATATATTCATTTTTGGTCAATAGAAATACCGCATCTGAGGATTCAAAATGTCTTAGTATTTTCTTCTCTATCTTTTTTTGAGTGAATCATACACTCTCAAAACTATAACGTATTTCATTAAATTATGGCTTAAAAGCCTATGTTGCCTCAACTTAACGAGTTGTCAAGATTTAGATCTGGTAAGATCACTAAAAAAGGAGAAATAATGACTAAGCCGCTCCAACAAATTTATCTAATTCGACACGGGGAAACTGAATGGAGTTTAAGTGGACAACATACTGGAATTACCGACATTCCTCTCACGGAGAATGGCCGCAGGATGGCCAAACTGTTTGAGCCGCTCACTGCCAAGAAGAGTTTCGCGCTGGTTCTGACCAGCCCACTCGAGCGCGCACGGATGACCTGCGAACTGGCTGGCCTCGGCGGACAGGCCGAAATCGATCGCGATCTGATGGAATGGAACTACGGCGAATATGAAGGGGTGACCTCGAAACAGATCCATGCGAAATCACCCAATTGGATGCTTTTTAGAGATGGCTGCCCAGGCGGGGAAAGCCCAGAGCAGATTGGCGCTCGAGTCGATCGGGTGATTGCAAGAGTCCGCGCAGCAGACGGGCATGTCGCCCTTTTTTCCCACGGACATCTTTTGAGAGTCTTAGTGGCTCGGTGGCTTGGATTTCCGGTTGCGGCGGGATGTCACTTCATGTTGGATACGGCCACGCTAAGTGTCCTCAGTTACTATCAAGAGATACCGGCAGTGAAGCAGTGGAACGCCCCGCTCTTGTCATAACTCATTTAAAAACTAATATTCTAGGTGGTTGGTTAGATACGGTATAAACGATAAGAAAGATGGGCCTAGAGGTCGAAGTAGAACGACCTTTTGAAATAATGTTTAGAGGTAGTCTAGAAGAAATCTTTAAGAAATCTGTGACGTACTTATTCCACAAATTTTTATCGTTTTTATCGTTGTATCGTTTTCTTTGCGCCTTCACTTGCTTCTCCTAAATAACAAAATCGACTGATGCGGAATACTAAGAAAAATTAAACGCAAAGACACGAAGGCGCAAAGAGCACAAAGAGATCTTACGCGAAGAATCTTCAATTTAAAGAAAAATATTATACTTTACATGTAAGATCTCTTTGTGCTCTTTGCGTCTTCGTGTCTCCTAAATAACAAGTTCGCGCCTTGCCATTGGTGCCTGACCTGATATTCTGACATTTGCCTACAATGATAACGTAACCTCCCAGGAGGGCAAATGTCAGAATGTCAGGTCTGGAACCAAGGCTGGAACGTTACCCCCAAGATTTACGCAACTGAAAAAAGCGTCGTTTTCAATTAATAACAAGATACTTAATTCTAAGAGGTAATGTTTAGCCTTGGTTCCAGACCTGACATTCTGACATTTGCCCTCCCATTGTAGGCAAATGTCAGAATATCAGGTCAGGCACCAATGGCAAGGCACTTTAAAAATTTGTTATTTCCCAATAGGGGGCGCAGCAGGCAACTGTCTCGCTTTGCGTTAAAAAAAAATTAAACTTTTCTGTTTTAGTACTTCGTTGTTCTTGATATATATGGACAACTTTATAATTACTTTACCCAAAAACCCAACTCATAGCCAATCTCCAGTAAATTTTCTATTAGCTAAAACTTATTGAATATTCTATTAGACAATCTACAATTCCTATAGACAATTCTATAATTTCCAATTTTTTTCTTGTAAATAATTTGAATTTTTTTTTACATTAAAATTTATTTAACAAGGAGCCCTTATGATCTGGGAACTTTTTACTGCGTCCCTGCTAGCCATTATACCCTTGGCGGCCACCCCTTCAGCACCAACTACATCGACTTTTCAGGACCATATTTTATTACAAAATCCAAATCCAATTCTCCCAAAGGGTTGCGGTGAGTGTGGTTGCGGAGATAGCACCCTTACAAAGGCAGGGCTTTTCAGAGCCACACAAGCTTTGCTAAATGAAGGCATATTGCTCCTGCCGGAGCTTCAAAATCAACTTGTGGAACAGATGCAAGTGATTATCACAGAAGGCGGAATAGGCGTTGAGGGTCCTCGTGGCCCTCGTGGCCATGAAGGACCTCGCGGACCTAAAGGCCATTCCGGCTCAACTGGGTCTACAGGTCCACGAGGAGCTACAGGAGCAACAGGAACCGCAGGAGCTACAGGCACGCCGGGACCTACAGGAGCAACAGGCATAGGAGCCACAGGCCCAATGGGGCCCACAGGACCATCAGGAGGACCTGTAGGACCAACAGGACCAACAGGCATCACAGGAATTACGGGCGCAACCGGTCCCACAGGCCCCAAAGGATCGACAGGTAACACAGGACCTACAGGTGCCACAGGTAATGCAGGAGCTACAGGCGTTACAGGGGCAACCGGTAATGCAGGAGCCACAGGCGCTACAGGAGCAACCGGTAATGCAGGAGCTACAGGCGTTACAGGGGCAACCGGTAATGCAGGAGCCACAGGCGCTACAGGAGCAACCGGTAATGCAGGAGCTACAGGCGTTACAGGGGCAACCGGTAATGCAGGAGCCACAGGCGCTACAGGAGCAACCGGTAATGTAGGAGCTACAGGCGTTACAGGGGCAACCGGTAATGCAGGAGCCACAGGCGCTACAGGAGCAACCGGTAATGCAGGAGCTACAGGCGTTACAGGGGCAACCGGTAATGCAGGAGCCACAGGCGTTACAGGGGCAACCGGTAATGCAGGAGCCACAGGCGCTACAGGAGCAACCGGTAATGCAGGTGCAACAGGCGCTACAGGAGCAACCGGTAATGCAGGTGCAACAGGCGTTACAGGGGCAACCGGTAATGCAGGAGCCACAGGCGCTACAGGAGCAACCGGTAATGCAGGTGCAACAGGCGTTACAGGGGCAACCGGTAATGCAGGAGCCACAGGCGTTACAGGGGCAACCGGTAATGCAGGAGCCACAGGCGCTACAGGAGCAACCGGTAATGCAGGTGCAACAGGCGCTACAGGGGCAACCGGTAATGCAGGAGCTACAGGCGCTACAGGAGCAACCGGTAATGCAGGTGCAACAGGCGCTACAGGGGCAACCGGTAATGCAGGAGCTACAGGCGCTACAGGGGCAACCGGTAATGCAGGAGCCACAGGCGCTACAGGTAACACAGGAGATACAGGTATCACTGGAGCTACAGGGGCCACAGGAGAAACCGGTGACACAGGAGCAACAGGCGCTACGGGTGACACAGGCGACACTGGCGCTACAGGTGCAACAGGCGCTACAGGTCCAACAGGTGACATAGGCGCTACTGGCCCAACCGGTGACATCGGAGCCACTGGTCCAACAGGAGACATTGGAGCTACAGGGGCCACAGGAACAGGCGGAATACTAGCCTTTGGAGACTTTTATGCATTAATGCCTCCAGACAATGCTGCAACTGTGGCAGTGGGCAGTGCAGTAGAATTTCCGGAGGATGGACCCGCCAGTGGTGGAATTGTACGAGCCACGGCCTCCTCATTTACTTTGCCTAACATTGGAACTTATGAAGTCACATTTCAAGTCAGTGTAGATCAAGCTGGACAGCTTATATTAGACCTCAATGGTGCAGATTTAGCTTACACTGTGGTAGGACGAGCGACCGGCACATCTCAAATTGTCGGAATGGCTCTTGTTACGACAACATCAGTTGATTCAGTACTTGAAGTTGTCAATCCAGCGGGAAATAGCACAGCGCTAACTATTACTCCTCTCGCTGGGGGAACGCGTCCGGTTTCTGCACATCTTGTGATCAAGCAAATACAATAAGATAAGGAAAATAGAATGAAAAATATTTTTAACAGCGCAAATGCCTTCGTGATCACATTATTGGTAACAGGAACGCTTTTTACCACAAGCCTACAGGCTAATTCATCAGAATGTTACCCTGAATGTTGTCCTGAATCTTGTTCCGGACAAGGTTTTTTAAGCGCTAGTTTGATCTACTGGAGGGCCCATCAAGGGGGCCTTTCAGAGTGTTTTCCTTCAAAGGAAATCGACTTTACAAAGGACGGAGAAATTTTTTCTGAATTAAAAGGGAAAAGAGACGATCTCCATTTCGAATGGCGACCAGGTTTTACTGTTGGAGGCGGATATCAATTTACCAACAATTGGGATGTGGGGCTATTTTATACAGACTTTCGCTCAAAAGCTGAAAGGGAGCATTCTCATTTTCAAAAAAATCGCTGGAAACTCCATTTTCAAGTGGCAGACCTTGTGGTTGCATATGAATTTGAGAGTTGTTCCTGTTTCACTGTTAGACCGTTTTTAGGTCTCCGGGGAGCTCTAATCGACCAATCTGTGAAAGCATTTCAGTCGAGAGATTGTTTAGCTTCCGGTTTTAGAGCTCATAACACCCAAGACTTTTCAGGCCTAGGCCCACTATTTGGCATCGAAGCTAACTTCGATCTTGGCTGTGGATTTAGCTTGTATGGGGATCTCGGAGGATCATTTTTATATGGACACTATAGAGGAAAATTCAAAAAAGCCGAATTATTTTCTGGCGGAGGAATCTTCTGTAATCTAAGGCAACATGAACATTCATGCCAATCTATACTGGATGCTGGATTTGGTATCACATGGGAAACATGCTTCTGTAATAGCATGAGATTATTTATAAGCTTGGGAGTAGAACATCACTGTTATTTTGATCATAATCGCATAGGGAATTATGGTGATCTGAATTTAGATGGAGGTACATTTTCCGCAACCGTCCTATTTTAGTTCTTTTAGTATACTCCTAGCAAAGGATAACGAGCTTGAAATATGACAGAATATTATACCTTGATTTGTTGAGTGTGATCACGTAGCCTTCAAATAGTCCAAGTCATTGTGTGAAATCGAAATTGCTAAGAAGGATTAAGCTTTGACCATACAAACCATTATCAAAGAGAATGCCGGAGTTCTTTCTCCGGAATTACTCCACAAGATAGATGCTTATTGGCGCGCCACCAACTACCTATCTGTCGGACAGCTTTATCTTTACGACAATCCGCTTCTGAAGGAACCGTTGAAAATGTCGCACGTGAAGCCACTGGTAGTGGGACACTGGGGAACGGCGCCAGGCCAAAACTTCATCTATGTGCATTTGAACCGGGTCATCAAGAAATACGATCTTAACATGTTCTACATTTCCGGACCTGGTCATGGCGGACCAGCATTGGTGGCCAATACTTATCTCGAAGGCAGCTACAGTGAAATTTATCCGAATATCAGCCAGGATGAAGATGGACTAAAAAAGCTATTCACCCAATTCTCCTTTCCCGGTGGAATTTCTAGCCACGTTGCGCCGTCAACCCCCGGGTCTATTCACGAAGGAGGGGAGCTCGGGTATTCACTCAGTCATGCTTTCGGAGCAGTATTTGATAATCCTGATCTGATCGTCGCCTGCGTCGTTGGTGATGGAGAAGCGGAAACCGGCCCTCTTGCTACTGCATGGCAATCTAACAAATTTATCAATCCAATTAATGATGGGGTCGTGCTGCCTATCCTCCACCTCAATGGCTTCAAGATCAGCAACCCAACTGTCTTATCGCGCATCGAACATGAAGAATTAGAACAATTCTTTCGAGGCTGCGGTTGGACGCCTTTTTTTGTAGAGGGTGATCAACCTGAAGAGATGCATCAACTTATGGCCATCACTTTGGAAAAGGTCATTGAAAGCATTCATCAAATTCAAACCAATGCACGTAACAATAAGGACCCGACTAGGCCACGCTGGCCGATGATCGTCCTAAGGTCACCCAAAGGGTGGACAGGACCGAAAGTCGTCGACGGCCTGCAAAATCGAGGGAACTTTTCGGTCACACCAGGTACCTATTCTAGTGGACCCCGAGCATCCCGAGCACCTGAAACTGCTGGAAAGTTGGATGAAGAGTTACAAAGCAGAAGAACTGTTTGACGAGAATGGCCGACTCTTGCCAGAATTGGCAGAGCTGGCACCTAAAGGCAATCGACGGATGGGGGCCAATCCACACACAAATGGCGGCGCGCTGCTGCGCGACCTGCGAATGCCGGACTTCCGTGTCCACGCGGTGGACGTTCCTTCACCTGGGGCTGTCAATGCTCAGGACACGCTTGTGCTTGGTAAGTTTCTGCGTGATGTAATCAAATTAAATCAGGAATCTCGCAATTTTAGGATCTTCGGTCCTGATGAAACACTGTCAAATCTCCTCGGCGCTGTATTTGAAACGACCAATCGGCAATGGGAAGCTAGGACAGAGACAATGATGAATTCCTCGCCCCTGCTGGACGCGTGCTGGACTCTATGCTAAGCGAACACCAGAGCCAGGGGTGGCTTGAGGGTTACCTCCTCACCGGACGGCATGGTTTGTTTAACTGCTACGAAGCCTTCATCCACATCGTCGATTCGATGTTCAACCAGCACGCCAAGTGGCTGAAAATCACAGCAGAACTCCCTTGGCGTCAGAAGATTGCTTCATTAAATTATCTGCTAGCCTCCCATGTCTGGCAACAGGATCACAATGGCTTTACCCATCAGGATCCCGGCTTTCTCGATCACGTCGTCAACAAGAAGTCCAATATTGTGCGCGTTTATCTTCCGCCTGACGCCAACTGCCTGCTATCGGTTGTTGATCACTGCCTGCGTAGTAAGCACTATGTGAACGTGGTTGTAGCAGGAAAACGCGCAATGCCTCAATGGTTAACTATCGATGAGGCTATCATTCATAGCGAGGAAGGAATTGGAATCTGGCAATGGGCAAGCAACGACCAAGGGGCCGAGCCAGATGTAGTAATGGCATGTTGCGGAGATACACCCACGCTAGAGATCTTGGCTGCCGTTTCTATCCTTCGTCAATATTTGCCTGATCTAAAAATCAGAGTAATCAATATCGTTGACCTCATGAGGCTGCAGCCTAGTACGGAGCACCCGCACGGAATGAGCGATAAGGATTATGACTCACTCTTCACAAAAGACAAGCAAATCATATTTGCCTTTCATGGATATCCGTGGCTGATCCATCGACTGACCTACCGCCGGACTAATCGCAATCTGCACGTCCGCGGTTATAAAGAAGAAGGCACCATAACAACATCCTTTGACATTAGAGTACAGAACGATCTGGACAGATTCCATCTGGTCCAAGACGTGATAGATCGTTTGCCACAGTTAGGAGCTAAAGGGGACTACTTGAAACAGACGATGCAGGATAAACTCATTCAGCATAAACATTACATCGTTAAGCATGGTCAAGATATGCCGGAAGTCCGGAATTGGAAGTGGGGCAGTCAACGTACCGATGAGGAACAAAATAAACCTAATGGCACTCCACAACCAGCCACTCTTTAATTTTTAGAGTTTTAAGCTTTTTTTTCTGCATCTTTCTTTTCTGCTTTAGCGTCAGGGTTAACAATTGATTTTTTAGGAGGTTCTTTTTCACCTTTATTTTCAATTTTCTCTTTTCCCTCTCTTTTATCTTTTGGTGGGATTATTTTTTCATCCTCTTCTTCTTCCTTAACAGGTCTAGGTCTTATTTGATGAAGACCTCCATCATTATAAACTTTTTCCAACATGAATCCAGTCTCTAAAGTTACCGACAAAGTAGATAGGCTTCTGTACTAATTTTCAATCATTTATTTTGTCTTTCCAATTTATACTTTTGGAGTCTGCTATTGGGTTTTTCAGGGATGGTATAGGTAATTTTTCGTTGGTTAAGAAGGCTGATAAGTACTTTTTTTAATCCTCCTGAAATGTGTTTTTGCC
>CAVVXH010000006.1:0-314949 GCA_963752155.1 uncultured Parachlamydiaceae bacterium
TGCTGAATTCGCTTCGAAATCGGTCGTTGTGAGCAAATCGGGGACAACTAAATTCTCCCCTGCGAATCATGGCTTCGGCAGGCCGAACGGCACAACTCCGCAGGGTCGGCGCACTCACACCTTGTGAGGTAATATAATGCGTCAGTTTTCAGTACGTTCTGCTCGCAGCATCTTCACTTGTGTTTGTAGCACCGGTTGCAAAATCCGCTGCGCCGGTTGCCACGCCACAGATTTCTATCGGCATCGGCATTGCGCCGGTCTGTCCCTACGGGTATTACGACTACGCGCCCTATAACTGCTCGCCGTATGGCTACTACGGGCCGACTGGTTCAGAGGCGGCGTGTTTTATGGTGCTGGGCCGTGGTTCCACGGGCCGGAAGGGTTCCACGGACACGTGGACAACCGCTACGACCCGCATCACGGTTACAACGGTCCGATGCCGGGACGCGGTTCGGAGCAGTTCAACCACTTCCAGGGCAATGAGGCCCGCGACGGCCGCGGCAACGCCGTGAAGGAGAACCACGGTGCCGGCGGCGAACACGCTCTTCCAGGCTACCGTGGTGGCGGTGGTGGCGGTGGTCACGCCGGCGGTGGTGGCGGCCATGCCGGTGGCGGCGGTCATCCGCACGAGTAATCTATTCGACTTGCTAAATGATGTACTTTAGCAAAAAGCCCCTCACTGTGAGGGGCTTTTCTTTTACTTGCCGATGACGACGATGGAGAACGTTCCGGGCAGCATGGGCGGCCTAGCGGCGCGCGCACCCGGCGCTGCCGCTGGTGCGGGGCCGTACTGGGCTGTGGCGGTAATGATGTTACCGGTCTTGGTGTCGAGCGTGAGCGTCTTGGCGCGCGGCAGGCGTGGTGACGGTCTGCTCGACGGCGAAGCTGGTGGGCGAAGACTCCTTGATGACGGTGAGCGTGCCGTCGCCCTGGGTGCTGAAGACCTCCATGCGTAGCGGGGTTGAAGACGGCGCCATCGCAGCCGACGCCGGTGGGCAGCGTGGCGAGGATCTTGCCGTCGGCGGCGTTGAGGATGATCATGTTGTTCTTGTCGCGGCAGGCGGCGAAGAGGATGCCGTTCTCGGTGTCGATGGCGAGACCGGCGCAGCCGCCGCCCTTGCTGGAGATGTCGTACTTGCCGGTCATCTTGAGCGTGGCGGTGTCGACGACGGCGATGGCGTCCTTGTCTTCGATGTCGATGTAAAGATGGCCCTTGCCGTCGAGTACGGACTGCTCGGCGGCGCCGCCGAGGTCGATGGTGCCGAGGATGGCACCGTCATGCGCGTCGAGCACCGTAACGTTGGGCGCGGTGTGCGAGAGGATGTAGACGCGGTGCGCGACGGGGTCGGCGAGATAGCCGTCGGGATTGCCACCGGCGTCGATGGTCTTGATGACCTTCAGGGTCTCCGTGTCGAACATGGTGACCGGCTTGCTGGTGGCGAAGCCGTGGTGCAGCGCGCTATCGATGGCCGCACCGTGCGCGGAGCCGGTTGGCGACTTCGCCGATAGGCGCGAGGGTGTCCAGATTGTAGACGTGGACCGTGCCTGTGGCACCGGAGCGTGCAATGTAGAGGCGGCGCGCGTCGGAGTCGGCAGTGACGTAGTCCCAGCCACCCTCGCCACCGACCTTGTTCGTTTTGAGAACCTTGTACGGGCCGGCCTGGGCGACCGCGAGCGAGGACGCAAGCGCGGGAAGGAGCAGAGCAAGAAGGATGCGGCAAGAGCTTGTCATAGTGCGGCAAGTATACGACGACCAGCGGCAAGGTTTGATGAACAATAGCTGAGGTCTATCGGCGATCAAACCATGAAGGCTGTCTAGCGCTGGTAGGTGTAGAGGCCGCAGACGCTGGTGGAGTTCGAGATAGCGTCAAGGGTAAAGACGGGCATGCTGGAACCGGAGAAGAAGGCGAGCTGCAAGGTCTTGCCGGTGACGTAGGTGGCGATCCACTGTGTGTCTTCCGCGCCGCAGAGAGTGCTGCTGTGCAGGAACTTTTTGTTGCCTGGGATCCGGAAGAAAATGCCTTAACCCGTTGGGTTAGGAAATGGGTTAGAGTCACCCCTGAATACCATAACGGAAACTTTTTTATTAAACTTCAGGACAAGAATTATGCTACACCATTGCTTATGACACTTCTAGCGGTTGAATTTTCCGATTTAGTCTTCGCCATCGACTCAATTCCTGCCATTTTTGCCATCACTCTTGACCCCTTCATCGTCTTCACTTCTAATGTATTCGCAATTTTAGGCCTAAGGGCCCTGTTCTTTGCCTTAAAAGCCTCCCTTGAACTTTTTCATTACTTACACTATGCTATCGGCATGATTCTTGTATTTATAGGAATAAAAATGCTAGCTGCACCCTGGGTTCATTTTCCCACTAGCGTTACCTTAGGATTCATTGGAACAGCTCTAGCCATTGCAATGCTCCTTTCTTATTGGTTTCCAAAAAGAAACCTATAGATCTATACATAAATTCAATCAATAAATCGAACTCCAAAAACAGCCTGATAGCAACTCATCAGATGCTCAACACCCTGCTTTGCGCAATGAGGTGTTTTTTCCTCTGGAAGATTGTAAGCTTTAGCAATTTCATTTTTAGACAAATTAATACAATCAGGGAAAAGAGATCCTGCATTTTTAGTTTTTTGAAGCAACAAAGCCCAGTACATCGAAGCAAAATCAAGCCAATGATAAGGCCAGTGCAACTTTTCCTGTGTATAGACATCGACAAGTTGCATGAAAAACCCACGATCAAAAGCTGGATTTTGACAAATAAAAACTGCTTTGCCACGTTCAATTCCTAAAGATGTATAAATCGAGATAATTTCTTCTGAAACTAGCAAAGGATCCTTGCCAGTAGAAATTTGTTCAAAAGTATACCCGTTAACCAACAAACTTGAAGGATCAGAGCGCTCCCAAGCACTTGCAGGCTGCTTAACTAACGTTTGAAAACGATACTTTCGTTGGTAAGTTGTCATGTCGACAATTTCAAAAGCCACATCAATCGGACAGTGCCGAGTACAGTCTAGACCAGTCGTTTCTATATCAAGAAATATTGCTTGCATAGCCAGTATTTGTTTCCCCTCTAATTAAACCTAGAAACGGCAGTTGAAGACGATAAATTGACGCAATCTTTTGAGTTAGAATCGCTTCTGATGGGGGGCGCCTTCACCTTTTGGGAATGATCACCCCCCATCAGAAGCGATTCTAACTCAAAATCTTGCATCACTTTATCATCTTGAACTGCCGTTTCTAGGTTAAAAGGCCACTTTACCAAATGAAACAAGATAAGGCAAGACTTATTTAAAAAATTTTATGGCTTCAAACTTATATTTGAAAATCGTCAAATACTTCTTCATGTCGCTTTTCAGCTTCACACATCCCCTTGAGCAAATAAACGCAGAGACGGGGAGGCAGAGAGGCGCAAAGATTTTACTTAAAATCATGTTTCTAATGATCAAATTTTATTGAAAATATAGATAAAATGAAGTTCTCAACATCACTAACTAAAAATTCCCTCTGCGTCTCTGCGCCTCCCCGTCTCTGCGTTTACCTTCTTGAATGGTTCTTGAGGGCATTCCTTTTTTTCCCTGCGGGAATTACTGATCCTCCCATTCTTTTTTCTGTCTCCCATAATAGTTAAAACCAGCAAAAATTTTACCAAATAAATAACCTATTGTTCTATCTATACTACAATAACCAAAGAAAGGTCGTGCGGCATAAAATTCTTGTGATAGAGTGAGATTTGGATTATCAATTATTTTAAATTCCCAAAAATTCAAATTTGCAGTCAATTTTAAAAATTCAATTGGTAATGTAATTAATTTATTACAAGCAAGATTTAGACTATATAGATTTGTTAATAGTCCAATTTCCGGAGGCAAAGTCTTCAGATTATTACCAAAAAGGTTCAAAAGGTTCAACTTTGTTAATTGACCAATTTCAGAGGGCAAACCTCCCAATCTATTCTCACATGCCAAGAGAGTTTTAAGGTTTGTTAATTGACCAATTTCAGCAGGGAAAGAAGTTAGATAATTAAAACTAAGTTTAAGTTCCTTCAACTGATTTAATAAACAAATTTCAAGGGGAAATGTAGTCAAGTAACAACAATTTAAAGACAAATATGTCAAATTTGGCATAAATTGCAATAACACAGCTGGGAATGAAGCCAAATACTCGTTACTCGTTTCAAAAATTGTCAGCGAGGAAAACTCCGCTTGATTTTTCTTACACCAAAATACAAACCTCTCAGATGCATCAATTATTTCTTCACAAGAATTAAAATTGAAAAAGTCTAGATTTTTCGGATCAATAATATCAGCTGGGGGGGTTTGTGGATGTGTTAAAATTTTCAAACTTACTAAGATGCTTTTAGATTGAATAGCTTTCTGTAAAATATTAAGATTTTCTTTTCGAGGTTTTGCAGCAAGTTTGTTCACGTTCTTTTGCATTAATGGATTGAATTCAACTTGACCTATTAAAGGAATATGAGGTATAAAACATTCTTTAGCTTGTGCTTTTGTCAAATAAAACTGTTTTTTACTTTTAAATAACAGTTCTACAGCCTCTGCGTTCCAAGACTTGCTAACACGTGACCATTTATTCTGCTCAGGTATATCGCTAGAATATAAAATTGTCTTCTTTATTTCTTGTGGAAAACTATCTAAGCTATTTGTTGACATTGAAATAACTCCATTATTTGGCAATCCATTCATACAGTACTCCTCAATTAGTTTTTTTATTGATTTCCTTATATAATATCACTTCTCTAATTTAAAGCATAGGTAAATGGTGAATGTGATTACGTTGCTGGACTCAACATAAGAGGTAAGCTAGTACGGTAGTACGGTAGTACGGCTCGGAATGCGTGTCAATTGTCGAGACTTCGTGAACATCAATGAAATTGCAGGAAAACAAGCTCAAAATGTCCTGTGAGTTGAATATGTAGATGTAAATGTAGATGTAATCAACGATGCAAACGATACAACGATAAGAACGATGAAAACGATAAGAACGATAAGAACGATAAGAACGATAAAACGATAAAAATTTGTGGAATACTCGGGTCGTCACAGTTTTCTTAAAGATTTCTAGACTAGTCGAAAAGTCCGCATTGCTTTGCAGTCTTTTCCATTCCAATTTCCTATGCCGGAAATTTACTAACAACCGAAAAACAACAGTTCAGAATGGCGCCCGTCAATTCATGATGAGGTAGTTTCTTGTCTTCTTCCATCGTTCTTATCGTTCTTATCGTTCTTATCGTTCCTATCGTTCTTATCGTTTCTATCGTTCTTATCGTTTCTATCGTTCCTATCGTTCTTATCGTTCTTATCGTTTCTATCGTTCCTATCGTTCTTATCGTTCCTATCGTTCTTATCGTTCCTATCGTTCTTATCGTTCCTATCGTTCTTATCGTTTATACCGTTGATCTACAGTAGAAACAGAACGTGTCAAGCTCTACTATACTAGGTATTCTTTTTCCCTGCTTCTTCCTAGCAGTCCAATTTTCGCCAATGGCATACGTATAAGGAGAATCTTTTCCATTGCTTACTCTAACAGAGTGTTTTTAATTTTCAATGAGAAGCAAATTCTAGTCTAGGGATGAACCGACTTAGCCTTGGTTCCAGACCTGACATTCTGACATTTGCCCTTCTAAGAGGTCTTGTTTTCGTTTAGGCAAATATCAGAATGTCAGGTCAGGCACCAATGGCAAGGCTATTTTCAAGATCTAAGAAATTGCACTTATTTGGTTATTACGACTCCACGCAGTTGTTTAGACCACTTAGAGGCTACCCGGCTACACTCAACATCGGAATGATGAGCTACAATTTGCGCAATTTCTTAGCTGTTACCATACTCTAAATTAAAAAGTCTGGACCGTTATATCAAGATCAAGGTCTGAGGATGGCCCATTGGGATCCATTCCTGGCCCCCTTTCATTGTCATCATCATCGTCATCATCTTCGTCATTATCATCTTCAAAATCAAATATAAGTTCCTCTTCGAGCTCGCGATCGACAAACTTTTTGACCTTCTTATGATGACCAAAACCTGTTCCTCCAGGAATAATGTGTCCCATGATCACATTTTCTTTAAATCCTAGAAGGTAATCTGTTTTACCTGCGCAAGCTGCTTCGGTAAGGACTCGAGTCGTATCCTGGAACGAAGCCGCAGAGATAAACGATTCAGTGCTAAGAGAGGCCTTGGTAATTCCCAATAACACAGGCAACGCTTGCGCCGGTTTACCGCTTTCTTTGATCACTTTGTTATTCTCAGCTTCAAATTCCTTCTTATCGACTTCTTCACCATACAGCAAACTGGTATCACCCGGGTCTACAATACGCACTTTCTTAAGCATCTGTCGAACGATAATTTCAATATGCTTATCGTTAATGTCCACTCCCTGGAGTCGATAAACTTCTTGCACCTGATTCACAAGATACTTTTGAAGTTCGCGAACTCCGCAAATCTCGAGAATTTCATGCGGAATAACCACACCACCTGTCAGCTGCTGCCCTTTGACCACATTATCACCACGCTGCACAACTAAATGTTTTGTGTGAGGGATAAGATGTTCTTCTTCCATTCCTGTGACTTCATCGCGAACAACGACGATCCGTTTATTCTTTTGAATCCCACGGAAGTCGACTGTACCGTCAATCTTAGCAATCTCTGCTGAATCCCTAGGCTTACGCGCTTCAAATAGCTCTGCAACACGCGGCAGCCCTCCAGTAATATCCTTCGTTTTCATTGCAGCGCCACGAGGCAATCTTGCTAAAAGCTTACCTGCAGAGGCATATTGCCCTTCTTCTACAGAAATAATCGCACTGGCAGGTAACGGATATGTTCCAATCAGCTCGGAACACGCTTCATCTTCGTAGATCAATATCTGAGGATGTAGCTCTCCACGATGCTGCTTAACGACAAACTCCGTTTGTCCTGTATGCTTATTGAGATCCCTTTCAGTGGAGATCCCTTCAACTAGATCTTCATATTTGACGTAACCTGGACGGTCGCAAATGATAGGGATATTATGTTGTTCCCATTCCCCAACTTTTGTACCAACCGTAACTTTTGATCCATCAGCAAGCAAAATCTTCGTGCCTAGTTCAACAGCAAAGGCTTGCAATGGTTCAATTGTTTTTGTACTTAAGAGTTTACGGTATTCTTCTAATGAACGTCCTTCGTCTCGAACAATGTTAAGAGATCCATTTTTATTTAAAGAGATCCAATGCCCGTCTTCGTTCTGAACAACACGGATATCTAAATAAACTAAAATCCCGTCATGACCTGCCATAATTTCAGGCGTCACGTTACCCGAAGCAATACCACCAAGGTGGAACGTCCGCATCGTTAACTGTGTTCCAGGTTCACCGATCGACTGAGCAGCAATGATTCCTACGGCCTCACCCATGCCTACACGTCGTCCATTAGCTAAATTAATTCCGTAACATTTCGCACAAACTCCTCTACGAGTTTCACAAGTCAGTACAGATTTAATTTTGACACTTTCAATTCCAGAGTCATCAATGGCCTCTGCCTGTAAAATAGAAAGAGTGTCCCCTGATTTAGCCAAAAGTTTGGTCCTATCTCCAGGAAGATAAATATCATCGCAAACAGTTCTACCAAATAGACGATCTTTCAAAGATAGGAGTTCCTCCTGCCCTTGCTTAATCGCAGAAACTTCAATTCCGTTGAGGGTTCCACAATCTTCTTCAGTAATGATCACATCCTGACCCACATCCACAAGACGACGAGTTAGATATCCTGAGTCGGCTGTTTTCAAAGCGGTATCAGCAAGCCCTTTACGCGCTCCGTGTGAAGAGATTGAAAATTCAAGAACCGTTAATCCTTCACGGAAGTTCGAAGTAATAGGAGATTCAATAATTTCCCCAGAAGGTCTCGCCATCAAACCACGTAGAGCTCCAAGCTGCTTAATTTGCGACTTGTTTCCACGTGCTCCAGAATCCATCATCAGATACAGAGGATTCATCCGAGAATCTTCAACCTGATTGAGAAGTTTAAAGAGATGCTCTGAAAGCGATTCAGAAACTTCAGTCCAGATACTAATCGTTTTCGACTGACGCTCACCGTCGGTGATAATTCCATCTTCATATTGTTTCTTAACGAGCGCCACATTTTCATGAGCTTCTTTAAGGATCTTTTGCTTATGCGGAGGAATACGCACATCACAAACTCCCATGGAGATCGCAGCACGAGTCGCTTCGGCAAAGCCCAATGATTTTAGATTATCTAGGAAATGAACGGTGGCCTCTAGCCCTACTTTTTTATAGCATTGTAAGACCAATTCGCTCATTTTCTTCTTAGGCAAACTATAATTCTGGAACCCTAGCTCTTTAGGAACAATCGTATTAAAAAGTACACGCCCAGGCGTTGTTTCAATAATTCCATCGATTGTTCGCAGCTTTATCTTCTCATGAATATGCAAACCACGAGAATAAAATTGCTTAGAATCTTCAAAACTCAAATTTGAATCGTACCAATTGTAGCTACCACTAGAATAAAGAGCCATAAGCACTTCTTCCGTATTGCGGAAAACTCTAATCTGGTGACCATGCAAATCAGGATGATACAAAGGATCACTCATCAAATAGTAGAGGCCCAGAGTCATATCTTGCGAAGGCACAGCAACCGGTTTACCGGAAGATGGCAAGAAGATATTATCAGGAGCCATCATCAATAACTTAGCTTCAAGCTGCGCTTCAACTGATAGAGGCACATAAACAGCCATCTGGTCTCCATCAAAGTCAGCGTTAAAAGCTGCGCAGACGAGAGGATGAACACGAATCGCTTTTCCTTCAATCAAAACAGGCTCAAAAGCTTGAATTCCCAATCTGTGCAATGTAGGTGCACGGTTAAGTAAGACCGGATGCCCTTTAATGATTTCTTCTAGCACATCCCATACCTCAGGAGCATGCCTATGAATCATTTTTTTAGCAGATCGGATCGTATAGACATATCCGAGATCCTTCAAACGTTTCACAATAAAAGGTTCAAATAGCTCAAGAGCCATCAATTTCGGCAAACCACATTGATTAAATTTCAGCTCAGGACCCACAATAATCACAGAACGTCCTGAATAGTCGACCCGTTTTCCTAATAAGTTTTGACGGAAACGCCCTTGTTTTCCCTTTAACATTTCTGATAAGGATTTCAATGGACGATTACCTGCCCCCATCACTGGATGCCCATGACGACCATTATCAAAAAGAGCATCTAACAGACTTCTTGAAGCATTCGCTTTTCATTGCGAACGATGACTTCAGGCGTTTTAAGCTTTAGAATCGCTTTAAGACGATTATTTCGATTAATGACCCTGCGATAAAGATCATTTAAGTCAGAAGTAGCAAATCGTCCCCCATCGAGAGGAACCAAAGGACGCAGATCTGGTGGTAATGACAGGCACGGAGCGCATGACCATCCATTGAGGCTTATTATTTGAAGTCACAAAGCTTTCAACAATTTTCAACCGTTTAGCTAACTTCATACGCGCTTGCTGAGACTTTGTCTTACGCAATTTTTCCTTAAGATCCACTAGCAAAGTGGGTAGATCTTCGAGGGCTAAAAGTTCCTGAATAGCTTCGCCACCCATTTTGGCGATAAAAGCATCACGACCCCATTTTTCTTGAGCTTCACGATATTCCACATCATTAAGCAATTGCTTTAGCTCAAGATCCGTATGTCCTGGTCTAATGACAACATACTCTTCGTAATAAATAACCCTTTCGAGATCAGTTGAAGACATTCCTAAGACATTTCCGATCCGAGAAGGCATTGTCTTAAAAAACCAAATATGAACCACGGGCACTGCTAATTCAATGTGTGCCATGCGTTCACGACGCACTTTAGAAAGAGTTACCTCTACCCCGCATCGTCGCAGACGATCCCTTTATGCTTAATTTTCTTATATTTCCCGCAAGCACATTCCCAATCGCGAGTGGGACCAAAAATCTTTTCACAGAAAAGTCCCC
Source organism: uncultured Parachlamydiaceae bacterium (assembly GCA_963752155.1). Classification (GTDB taxonomy): domain Bacteria; phylum Chlamydiota; class Chlamydiia; order Chlamydiales; family Parachlamydiaceae; genus JACCRY01. Next base: position 9,990 of record CAVVXH010000006.1, read on the forward strand.
CCTTTTCGGGTTTGAATGTACGATAATTAATGGTTTCAGCTTTTTTAATTTCGCCGCGCGACCATTTATTACGAATAACATCCTCAGAGGCTATTTGAATTGTTAGCTTATCAAAATGTTCTTGTTGCTGACCTTTCTTCGACATCCATCTCTCCTAATTATTAGCCACCCATTGATTCAGTACGAATATCCAAACCGAGACTTTGCATCTCTTTTATCAACACGTTAAACGATTCAGGCGTTCCACTTTGCAAAATATTGTCACCTTTAACAATTGATTCATAGATGCGCGTACGTCCAGCCACATCATCTGACTTAACTGTCAATAGCTCTTGCAGAAGATAAGCCGCTCCATAAGCTTCTGCAGCCCACACTTCCATCTCTCCGAAACGCTGACCTCCCATCTGGGCTTTACCCCCAAGAGGCTGCTGAGTCACTAAAGAATAGGGACCTATCGCTCTGGCGTGGATTTTGTCAGCCACTAAGTGACTAAGTTTCATCAAGTAAATATAGCCTACGACGACAGGATTATCAAAACGCTCACCGGTGCATCCATTATAAAGATAGAATTTACCGGTATCCGAAAGCCCTTGCTCGCGCATCATATTCCAAATTTTTTCTTCAGGAAATCCTTCAAAAACAGGACTTTGCACAAAAATGCCTGCACGTTTTGCGGCAAATCCAAGATGCGTTTCAAAAAGCTGTCCCATATTCATACGGGAAGGTACACCCAAAGGATTTAAGATCATTTCAATAGAAGTTCCATCTTCCATGTAAGGCATATCTGCTTCAGGAACAATCTTGGAAACAACCCCTTTGTTTCCATGGCGACCAGCCATTTTATCTCCAACTTGCAATTTTCGTTTTGAAGCAACATACACTTTAACTTGACGAATGATGCCTGGTTCAAGATCTGTATCTCCCTTTCGATGCAATTCCATTTCGTTTTATATTGCGTTTCGATCGTTTGCAACTGTAATCTCATAATCATAAAGCAATTGCTTTAAAGTGGATATAAATCATTTTCAGACATCAACAGGTCTTCAACGTTTTCCTTTTCGAAGAGCTTCAATGATCTCTTGGATAATACAGATCCCTCTTCAATAAAACTTCAGCCGTGCGACGATGAACAATCGTATCTGGAGCTATTTCATTCAACAGCAAAGCTCCAATCCGCTCATGCCGTTCTGTACGCAATTCATTTTGTTTAGTTTTATAATCGCGTTGAATTTCTTTCAGGCGGGTAGCTTCTTCGACCAACTCATCACTCGTTTTAGACAAACTATCACGTCGGCTAAAGACTTTAACATCCATGACAATCCCTTCCGTTCCTGGAGGAGCCACCATGGAAGCATCTTTAACATCTGCGGCTTTTTCGCCAAAAATTGCACGTAACAAACGTTCTTCCGGAGCCAACTCTGTTTCAGATTTTGGAGTGATCTTCCCAACGAGAATATCTCCCGGCTTAACTTCAGCACCGACACGGATAATTCCATCTTCATCTAAGTTTAGAAGAGCTTCTTCAGATACATTTGGAATATCACGAGTGATCTCTTCTTTACCAAGTTTTGTATCGCGCGCCGTAAGTTCAAATTCTTCAATGTAGATCGAAGTAAAACGTCATCTTCTCTAAAAGTTTTTCAGAAATGATGATCGCATCTTCAAAGTTATAGCCATACCAAGGCATAAAAGCTACGAGAACGTTTTTGCCTAACGCAACTTCCCCTTTATCGGTAGCAGGTCCATCAGCAATAACATCGCCAGCTTTAATGTTATCCCCAACATCGCAAAGAGGTACTTGGTTAATACAAGTTCCAGCATTTGAACGGACAAATTTTTTAAGGAGGTAAGTATGTTTTTCCATGGGATTGTCATTTGGAGCAATGACAATTTTAAAACCATCGACATATTCGACAATACCATCTTCTGTAGCTAATAACGACAGCTCCGGAGTCACGTGCAGCTCGAGTTTTCAAGACCTGTTCCGACCAATGGCGCTTCCGGTTTAAGAAGAGGAACCCCTTGACGTTGCATGTTCGAACCCATCAAGGCTCGGTTAGCATCATCGTGTTCTAAGAATGGAATTAATCCTGTCACAATAGAGACAAGCTGCTTCGGTGAAACATCCATATGCGTGACGCGAGAGGTTTCCATTTCTGAAGGTTCACCCTTGTACCGAGCCCAACAATAGGATTCTGCAAACATGCCAAATTTATCGAGAGGCGCAGAAGCCTGAGCAATCACACAACGTTCTTCTCTGATCCGCAGTCATATATTCAATTTCTTCTGTCACAACTCCTTCCCGCACAATCCGATAAGGAGTTTCAATAAATCCAAACTCGTTAATTTTCGCAAATGTAGATAAGCGAAGTGATCAGACCAATGTTTGGACCTTCAGGAGTTTCAATAGGGCAAATACGACCATAATGACTAGGATGAACGTCTCGCACTTCAAATCCAGCACGATCACGATTTAATCCTCCAGGCCCCAATGAAGAGAGCCGACGTTTATGCGTCAACTCTGCAATAGGATTTGCCTGATCCATAAATTGGGACAATTGCGATCGTCCAAAGAAAGTCTTTTAGAACTCCTGCTAGCCCTTTTGCTGAGACAATTTTTCCCGGAGTTAACGTGTCGGAAGAAAAATCAAAAAGATTCATTCTTTCACGAATGATTTTTTCCATACGGGCAAGCCCGATGCGACATTGATTTTGAATCAATTCCCCAACAGAACTAACACGACGATTTCCCAAATGATCAATATCATCGATGGAGACATCTTCGTCCCCCTGCTTCAATTTGATCAGATATTTAAGGGCGCCAATCACATCTTCTTTAGTCAAAGTCACCATTTGCAAAGTTTCATCATTGACATCAACAGCCAATTTTGAATTGAGCTTATAACGACCTACGCGGCCCAAATTGTAACGTTTCGGATCAAAAAACAACCGCATCATAGCCGAACGAGCATTAGAAAGCGTTGCAGGTTCACCTGGACGAATTTTTCGATAGAAATCTTTAAGGGCTGATTCGTAAGAGTCCGTCGGATCTTTAAGTAACATCTTAATGATAGGACTATTTTCATCAGCATCTTCAGCGATACGAATAAAGTCGATTCCTGCATCAGCCATACGCTTCAACATTGCAGTCGTTAATTTCTCTCCAGCTTTCCCAAAAGTTAAATCAGCCTCTTCATCTCTCACATCTTCAGCAAGAATTTTTCCAACGATTTTAGAAAATTCTTTTTCAGATCGAATCTTTACTTTTTGAGTCGTAAAGAATTCTTCAATAATATCATTATTCGTTGAATAGCCCAAGGCACGGATAAAAGTAGTTGCTAGAATTTTTCTACGGCGTTTTTTGCGATCAATATAAATATGAATTAGATCATTAGTATCAAATGCACCTTCAAGCCAACTTCCACGATAAGGAATGATACGGAAAGAATAAATCACATTTCCGCGCGAATGACGTTCTTGTTCGAAGCAAATTCCGGGAGAACGGTGCATTTGGGAGACGACAACACGTTCAGCCCCATTAATGATAAATGTTCCTTTATCAGTCATGAGTGGAATGGTGCCCATGTAGACTTCTTCTTCTTTAATCCCCGTTTCATCAGTTAAACGAAACTTGACTTTTAGAGTCACATTATAGGTAATCCCACGACGAATACACTCCTCAGGACTATACTTGGGTACACCTAAGTTATATGAAATGAACTCTAGAATCGTTTTTTCATCATAGGATTTTATAGGAAAAATTTCATTGAACACTTCTTGCAACCCAATATTTTCTCTTTCATCTGGAAAGCGATTTATTTGCAAAAATTGGTTATATGATTTAACTTGAATTTCAATGAGATTAGGAAGATCAATAATTTCCTTTTTCTCGACAAAACTACGCGATGCGGCGGCCTTTTCAACATCCTGAAAGACTCCCTGATATAGCTATATATGAACAAGATTCTATAAATAAGTTTAGATCTACGTCATAAAAGCATAAAGCTAAGATGATCAAAAATGATTCAATTTAACGCAATTAGAATGCACTCTTGACCAATCACCTGGTTGAACCATGAGACTATAAGATTAAAGTCCTTTAAGAGTGACTTTACCGCCAGCATTTTCAAGTTTTTTCTTAATGTCTTCAGCTTCAGCTTTAGGACATGTTTCTTTGAATACTTTAGGAGCAGCCATCGACAAGATCTTTAGCTTCTTTTAAGCCAAGACCTGTGATTTCGCGAACGACCTTAATGACGCCGATTTTTTTATCAGCAGGAACTTCCGTCAATGTGACTTGGAATTCAGTAGACTTCAGCAGCAGCTGCAGCGGGACCAGCAGCAGGAGCTGCGGCAAAGACAGCGAGCAGCAGCAGCTTTAACACCCCACTTTTCTTCCAATAGTTTTTTTAGCTCAGCCATTTCTAAAACTGTTAATTTGCTGAGCTCTTCAACGAGTTGTTCAGTTTTGTTACTCACGGTATTACCTCTTTAATTTTCTAAAATTTGTTAAAAGAATTATTCTTCATTGTTATCGCTTGGGGCATTTTGATCTGTCGCCCCTTGCATTTATTTTCAAGCAATAAATAACACTTGTCAGAAGAGCATCGACAACAGCCAATGTTTGCAGCCATCGGAGCTTCAAATAAGCCGAGCAGTTGAGCTCGCATTTCATCTTTGCCTGGTAGCTGGGATAGCGTTCCACATCTTCAGCACTGATAAACTTGCCCTTCAAAACGTCCACCCGACGATTTCAATGGCCTTTTCGTTCTCTTGACAAACTTATAGACAGATTTTGTAATTTCTGCAGGATCATTCTTTGCAAAGACAAGTCCGATATGTCCATCTAAGATTCAATGGATCAAGATCAATTCCAGCGGCTTCAGCTGCTTTGACGCAAAATACGTTTGCGCATCACTTCTACATCGCCCCCCAGGGCAGCAATTTGACGGCGAAACTCTCCAGCTTTATTTGCCTTTAAGCCCAAGTATCGCATAATGACAAAAGATGCAAAATGCCTTAATTTGCTCTTTAATTTCATCTAAAAGGAGTTGTTTTTCTTCTCTCATGATTCAACTGCCTCCTTACGCTACTATCAAGTTCGCGAAGATCAATTTTAAGACCAGGACCCATTGTTGAAGAAAGGACCAAGGATTTCAAATATTGCCCTTTAGCGGAGGCAGGCTTTGCCGTATGAACAGCATTAAGAAAGGCTCGAATATTTTCCACAAGCTTTTCATCATCAAATGAAAGCTTCCCTACGGCATTATTGATCACGCCATGGCGATCGAGTTTAAATTCGATTTTACCACCTTTAAGCTCTTGAATAGCTTTCGCAATATCTGTTGTGACAGTTCCTGCTTTAGGAGTTGGCATCAGTCCGCGAGGTCCTAGAACTTTACCCAATTTACCGACATCGCGCATCATGTCGGGTGTGGCAATGACAGCATCAAAGTCTGTCCAACCCCCGTTAACTTTTTCGAATAAGTTCTTCATTGCCCGCATAATCGGCACCAGCAGCTAAGGCTTCTTTCACCTTATCACCTTTTGCGAAAACGAGAATTCTCATTGTTTTTCCTGTTCCATTCGGTAATGATACAGTTCCGCGAACGTTTTGGTCGGATCTGCGAGGGTCAACGCCCAGTTTTAAAGAAACTTCCACCGACTGATCAAATTTGACCGGCGGACATTTCTTTAAAATAGCGATAGCTTCTTTAACGCTATAGTCTTTATGCGCATCTAGCATTCTTGGCTATCTCCCGAATTCTTTTACTTGGACGACCCATAATTGTTATTTCTTTACTCAGTTAACTGAGTTCAATTCCCATGGATCGTGCTGTTCCCAGAACGATATTAGTGGCAGCTTCAAGATCTGTTGCATTAATATCTTGCATTTTTTCTTCTGCAATTTTACTTGCTTGACTCGTGTGATTTTGCCGACTTTATCGCGGTTAGGAACAGCGGATCCTTTCGCAATCCCAGTGCTTTTTTCAGCATTTCGGCAACAGGGGGTTTTTTGCATATAAATGTAAATGATTTATCTGATAAACAGTGATCACAACAGGAAGAATATCTCCCGCCATCGCTTGTGTTTTGGCATTAAATTCTTTACAGAACGCCATAATATTGACGCCTGCTGCACCAAGGCTGGTCCAATTGGCGGCGCTGGGTTGGCTTTTCCTGCAGGAATTTGCAACTTAATAAATTTAACAATTTTTTTTGCCATTTTCCATATTCTCCTCAAATTGCTCTAGACTTATCAGTCTTAGATCTTAAAATTATACAGATGTCTTTTCTTCTGTAATTTCTTCGACTTGGCTAAATTCGAGATCATCGACACGGGTATCTCGTCCAAAAATCGAAACCAATACACTAAAGCGTCCTTTATCATGGAATACTTCAGTAACTGTTCCGATAAAGTTAACAAAGACTCCATCGATAATTTTGACGCGATCGCCGACTTCAAATTTATGTTTTTGGTGACTTTTTCTTTTTTATCTTCGAGATCTCTGAGAATTTCATCGACTTCTCTTCTGAGATAACGGTGTTGGTTTATCTCCGCCCAGAAAATCAATGACTCCAGCTGTATTCTTGACATATACCCACGATTCATCATTCAGATTCATTTAACTAGGAGATATCCAGGCCACAAACGTTTTTCAACAATATTTTGCTGTCCTTTTTTCACTTCTGAAACATTTTCGATAGGCAAAAGGACATCTGTCAATAAAATCGGTCATCCCTTTTAGTTCGCGTTGTTCTTCGATGGCTTTTTTAACTTTTTTTTCGTGAGTCGGACAACGACTTGCACAACATACCACTTATGCATTATTTCTCCGCATTAGCACTCTTAAATCAGATATAAACTTATATCTGCTTAATCAAAAACAAAACGAACACACTCCCAAGTGAGATGCAATAGCACTCTGAATAGCTAAATCCACACAATAAATGCCTATTCCAAAAACAAATGTCGCTCCTACGACAATCTTTGTATAGAACTTAAGTTCTTCTTGGCTAGTCCAATTGATTTTCTTAAATTCATCCTTAATATCTTCCAACAAATTCGAACAGTGTCCTAACTGTCTTACTGAGTTTCGCTTTCAGCGAGGACTGGTTTTCTTTACTTCCATAACTTTCTATACTTCCACTGTCTTGATCTTGCCATCTACACATCTTTGACGTCTTTATCAGGAACTTCAAATGGTAATCGCTTACAACGAGTGCGGAGGGATTCGAACCCCCGACCGGCGGCTTTGGAGACCGCTGCTCTACCAGCTGAGCTACACACCCATTAATACGATACACTTGAACTCATTTCTGATTCAAAGACATAGCAATCTGTTACAAAGATCTGCAATGCTTATCCTGAGTACTCACTGCTATTCATTACTTAATGATTTCGGAAACAGTTCCGGCACCGATAGTACGGCCACCTTCACGGATCGCAAAACGCATCCCTTTTTCCATAGCAACAGGAGCAATCAAGTTCAACAGTGATTTCAACGTTATCGCCAGGCATCACCATCTCAACACCTGCTGGCAAGTTCAACTGTTCCAGTAACGTCTGTTGTACTGAAGTAGAGCTGAGGACGGTATCCGGTGAAGAAAGGCTTATGACGTCCGCCTTCTTCTTTTGTCAAAACGTAAACAGGGCCTTTAAATTCGGTGTGTGGAGTGCAGGTTCCTGGAGCAGCAAGAACCATTCCGCGTTCAACATCTGTCTTTTTCAACACCGCGTAGAAGAATACCGACGTTTTCCCCTGCACGAGCTTCATCAGAGTTTTATTAAACATTTCAAGACCAGTCGCAACTGTATCTCGTGTATGGTCCAAGACCAACGAGTTGGAGTTTATCGTTGATTTTAACGATTCCGCGCTCAACACGTCCTGTGGCTACAGTTCCACGGCCGGAAATGGAGAACACGTCTTCAATTGGCATTAGGAAAGGCTTATCAACTTCACGTGCAGGAGTTGGAATCTTTTCATCGACTGTTTTCATCAGTTGTTTGATGCTTCAACATACTTAGGATCGCCTTCAAGAGCTTTCAAAGCAGAACCTCTGATGATCGGCACATCTTTGTAGCCTTTAGATTCGAGCAGTTCATGCAGTTCCATTTCAACGAGGTCAAGAAGTTCTTGATCGCTTTCGCCAAGCATATCGACTTTGTTGAGGAACACGACGATAGCAGGCACTTGCATCTGGCGAGCAAGCAAGATGTGTTCGCGTGTTTGAGGCATAGCACCATCTGTTGCAGCAACAACGAGAATAGCGCCGTCCATCTGAGCAGCACCTGTGATCATGTTTTTGACATAGTCGGCGTGGCCTGGGCAGTCGACGTGTGCATAGTGACGTGTTGTCTGTTTCATATTCAACGTGAGTTGAGTTGATCGTAATCCCGCGTGCTTTTTCTTCAGGTGTATTGTCGATAGAGGCATAATCTCTGAATTTTGCTCCGCCTGTTTCTGCAAGAACTTTAGTGATTGCTGCAGTCAGTGTCGTTTTACCATGGTCAACGTGACCGATGGTTCCGATGTTGACGTGTGGCTTTTTCCGCTGAAATGTTTCTTTTGCCATTTTACTTCCTCCGTTAGCTCCAGTATACTTATTTTATTGTTTGTTATTGTTCTTTTCTGCCCAGAATAGGAATTGAACCTACGACCGCTTGCTTACCATGCAAGTGCTCTACCACTGAGCTATCTGGGCAATTATCTTTTAAATGTATTCGACCCATGAGGCTCAGGAACACGTCAGTATAGATTGTCTGCTAAAGTATAGAATCAAAAAAAATCAACATTCATTGTTTTTTTAGCACTATCTTTGCCGGAAAGTAATACGTGCTTTTGTTAGATCATAGGGCGACATTTCTACTGTCACAATATCTCCGACAAGCACACGAATATTTTTCATCCGCATTTTACCGCATAGATGGGCATTTACTTGCATCCCATTTTGCAATGCAACTCGGAAAGTCATATTGGGCAATAACTCTTCAACGGTGCCTTCAAGTTTAATTGTATCTTCTTTTGCCATGTCTTCTTTCTTGTCTATGAGCGCATAGCTTGCCTTTAAGCAGATGAGCGTATATTTATGCGAGGCAACTTTCCCAATGATAGCAGAGCTGGAATAAATGTCAACATCGAAATCATAAAAAATAAAAAAAATGGACGATAAGGAGAAATCGGAGCAATATTAAAATCTTGTATATGCAGAGCACATAAAATTAAAACGAATTTTTGAAAATTAATTCGTGCCCGTGTACAACAAAACCTTGCCATTTCTTCCTCCCCATTTCCGAATCCAAATATGTGACTTCTAATTAAGTATGCACCCCTGATTATAACATCCAAATACTTTTTGGAGCCCTCAGCGACCAGCGGCGCGCTAATATCAAGAAGTAAACTCAAAAGCTTACGCAGAAGTGCTGTGGCTCTGCCCATCCTATTACCCATAAGTTTTTTTCTTACGCTAGGATAAAGTTACGTAGGCTTTATCCATCGATATAGCCCTAACACAACATTATTTTTTTAACGCAAAGCGAGACAGTTGCCTACGGCGCCCCCTATTGGGAAATAACAAATTTTTAAAGCGCCTTGCCATTGGTGCCTGACCTGATATTCTGACATTTGCCTACAATGATAACGTAACCTCCCAGGAGGGCAAATGTCAGAATGTCAGGTCTGGAACCAAGGCTAAACGTTACCTCTCAGAATTTAGTATCTTGTTATTAATTGAAAACGATGCTTTTTTCAGTTGCGTAAATCTTGGGGGTAACGTTTCAGCCTTGGTTCCAGACCTGACATTCTGACATTTGCCCTTTAGGAATCAATGTTATCGCATCGGCAAATGTCAGAATATCAGGTCAGGCACCAATGGCAAGGCGCGAACTTGTTATTTAGGAGAAACAAAAGGCCCATATGACTTATGGGTAATAGGATGGCTCTGCCACAGCGCGTTAAGAAGGTTTAATCATAAAGTATGCAATTAAAAATTATAGGATGTTGTCTCGCTTTATGCAGGCCTCCTACTCGTAGCTTCATTCAGACCATAAATGTATGTCAGTAACGGATTTGTAAAACAACAAAACCCTTGCCAACTGAAAGGGAAAAAATTTTTTAATTGCATGCTTTATGATCTAAACCTTCTTCACGCGCTGTGGCAAAGCCACAGCACTCCAAAAAGTATTTGGATGTTATAATCAGGGATGCATACTTAATTTGAAGTCACGTATTTTGGATTTGGAAATGGGGGGGAGGAAGAAGTCGCAAAGTTTCGGTTAGCGGGAATTGCTGGATTAAATTAATCCTTTTAAATTAAGATCCCAGTATCAGACCACATGACCCCTATGCGTAGGCAATAGCTAAGGCAAGAAAATCAATGGCAAATTATTTGCATATCCCTAAAATTGTTCCGTGTGTTGATCCTGAAGAAGATCATTTACCTCATGTAGAAATCATGACTCGCCTGCTTGCCAAGGTATTGCCTGAAGATCTTTTTTCCCCAAAGCTCACTTCTAATGAAAAAGAACAATTTCAAATGCTTCTTCCTCTAGTCACCTCCACACACTGTCAAAGCACTCCGATTAAGAAGTCTTTCATTTTCTTAGCAAAATCTCGATCAAGTTCATTTAAATTCTTTTTCGAGATGATCAGCCATTGGATTATTCCTGGAAAACGATTAAATGTGGTTCTCATCAATGCGATGGACTTTCGTATGCCTGATATCAACGATGGGATTCTGACACTTTGTGAAATTGTCATCGCAGTGGAAGATGAGGCAGAGCTTAATCAAATTCTGACCTCACTTCCTATCATCGAAGCTGAAATCAAGTTAGGGCTAGAATCCAGCTACTATGCTAGACGCATTTTAGAAGTTAAAGGATTGGCTGCCGATGCCAAAACAGCTAGTATTCATGAGGATATTTCTCACCTTGCAAGGCGACTTCCAAAAATCTTTGAGCATGAGATTCTAGCAGAAATGCAGCACGTATTGGTCATGACTCGAGAAGAATTTAAGACGCCTCGCTCCAGTCGTCATTTAAGTAAAATCATCAGCATCCACTATCTTTTTCGAAAAGATCTACATTCCGCTATTAAAGATCTTCCAGATCAACGTCATATAAGATTAAAGATTTTTAAATCTAAGCTCCATTTACCTAAAGGGAAGAAAAACGTCCTCTGCATTTTAATTAATCTAAGTTTTTTTAAAGAAAGAGAGCTACTCGAAAAAAAACACATTCTCACAATCATCCAACACCATATCCCAGAGGCTCTCTCCATTGAACACTCTTTTTTTATTGATCGACGCAGCATGGACAGCCTCAGCACCCTCTATCTAGAAATTGAAAAAAGCGATGGACTAGACTTCTCGGCTGAAGAAATTTCCCTACTTTACGACAACCTTCCCAAAGAACTTAAAGACAATATTGGCCACCTCATGCACCCTGTATTTATGCCTTGTAATGAGGAAGAAATCATGCGCAATATTCTGAGCTTGAGCAATGAAATCCGATACTTACGAGATATTCCTCAAGTAATAATTACCTTTCATGAACAGACAAACACACATCTTTCCTTTATAGTGATTATAGTACGTATCGTAGGTCCGAACACTCCTCGAGTACCAGAGATTTTGTTTGAAAATTCTTCTCTAGAATATATCTATGACAGATCAAAGCCAATAGGCACGTTAAGAAATAAACATCTTAAAGAAGCTTTAGTTTTGCGAGTAAAATTACCTAAAGATCCGTTTCTACGCCAAGATCACTCCATTGATCTCTATAAAGCCAGACACTCTGTTGTCACGGATTTATCTACTTTTATTGGAGAATTCAGAGATTTTAATGGTGGGATGCTTACAAAACAAAATGAACTTCTTAGTGCTCTTAAAGAGCTTTTAGGAGATGACATACGTTATAATGAATTACTATTAGAAAATTTCTTCTTTTCATTAATGCCTGTAACAATGCGTTCACTTCTGGAACCTGAAGCCCTTAAAACACTCTTTTTAATGCTTCTGAGCACTATTGAATATGGCTTTTCTGAAGGAAGTCACTATCGCATTCGACAAGATCTCGATTTTATCTTTGTTTTAATAAAAATTGAAAAAGCTGAGCAAAAAGAAAAACTTCGCCTTGCTTTGCAAAAATTCAATCTTCATTCTACTGAATTAGCTCACATGAACATCAAGGCCCATGATTTATCCTATTTTGGTTACATTTACCGCTGTGACGACCCCCCAAAGCAACAAAACTTTTTACAAGCCGTCCAGACAGCTATGTACGATTCGGCTGCGCCAAAGCCCCGTGGCTGAACGATCGAAAGTGACCCTATATTGTAACATTGGGTCACTTTCGATCATTCAGCCACGGGAGCACAAGTTATTATTGACCAGTCCACTAGTACTTAATGTTAAAATTGCTATTAGCTAGTTCCTGCAACGCTGCAACAGCTTCCTCTGCATCTTTTCCATTTGCAATAATCTTAATTTTAGATCCTTTTGCAGCAGCAAACAACAATATGCCAAGTAACGATTTTGCATTTGCATACATTTTTTGAAATTCTAACTTTATTTCAGACTTGAATGAAGTCGCTAACCTTACAATCTCTGTCGAGGGTCGTGTATGCAATCCACGATCATTTTTAACGATAAAATATCCTTGACTCGTGGTGGGCTTCTTGTTCCTGTCTCTCTCCAAATCCATGCTCAGCCTTTTGAAAAAATAGTGATGATAGCTCTTTCCTGATAACTCTGCATCTAATTTTTTGCAATTTAAAACTGTATCTGTTTTGATTGGATGTACATATATATTAAAGGTATGATTGGGCAAGTTCAGCAATTCCCGCTAATTTTCGGGCGCGGGCACGAAAGTTTAGCGGGAATTGCTGGGGCAAGTTATTGTTGCAAAGTCCCTTAATGCTTAAATCACCTATCACCTCGGAGAAATACATGGTCGTAGAACGCTCTTCAGTCGCCCTTCAAGATCGTTGGAATGTTGAATCTCTTTTTCCTGATCTAGCCACTTGGCAAAAAAGTTTTGAAGAATGCCACATCAAAGAAAGACCTCATTGGCCCGAATTTGAAGCCTATAGAGGCAAACTTGCCAATCCTAAAATTTTAAATGAATTTTTGGAAAAATATTTGACTGTCAGCAGAAAGCTGTCGACGCTTTACACATACGCCCATCTGCGCCATGATGAAGAACTCACTCTTGACGAATATAAAGTTGCTTTCAGTAAAATTTCTTCTCTGTCCAATGATTTCGGCGAAGAATCAGCTTGGGTTGAACCTGAACTTTTAGAGTTAGACCAAAATACAATTGATGCTCTATTGAAAGCTCCTGAACTTGAAGCCTATCGATTTTATCTAGAAAAAATTCTACGTCTTAAGCAACACACCCTTTCGTGCGAAATGGAAGAACTTATTGCCAAAGCAAGCAAAGCGATGGAGACGTCCCACAAAACATTCAGTGCCATCAATGATGCTGATTTCAAATTTGGACAAGTTCTTGATGGGCAAGGAAATAAGCTTGAACTCACTCATTCCACATACGGAGTCTACATGCGTGAGCATGATCGAATTTTAAGAAAAAATGCCTTTGAACAACTCCACAATAAGTTTTCTGAATTTGAAAATACACTCTGTGAACTTTTAAACGGCGAAGTTCAAGCTCACCTTTTCAGCTGTCGAGCGCGTAAATACAAATCAACCCTAGAAACTGCCTTATTTCCTCAAAATATAGATCCACAAGTCTATCACGCATTAATTACTGCGGTTAATAGTGAAATACCAGCTCTGCATAGGTCTATGGAATTGCGAAAAAAAATTTTAGGAGTCGATGAATTGCATCTTTATGACATTTATGTTCCCCTTACATCAGATTATAAAATTGAAATGTCTTATGATGAGGCTGTTGACACAATCCTAGAATCTGTCGCACCTTTAGGACCTGAATATCAAAACCTTTTAAAAAAAGGGTTCAAAGAAGACCGCTGGGTAGATCGTTATGAAAACAAAAATAAACGTTCCGGAGCCTATTCCAGCGGCAGTTATGACAGCATGCCCTATATTTTGATGAACTATAAGGGAAAACTCAAAGACGTTTTCACGCTTACTCATGAAGCTGGTCATAGCATGCACAGCCTCTTAACCCATTCACATCAACCTTACGCCTATGGTCATTACTCCATTTTTGTGGCAGAGGTTGCCTCCACATTCAACGAAGAGCTCTTGATGCAACTTTTACTGAAACGAGCAAAGAGTAAGGAAGAGAAAATCTATTTATTGAATCAAAAAGCTGAAGATATTCGAGCGACATTGTTTAGACAAACAATGTTTGCAGAATTTGAGTTGCTCATTCACACTCTAGCTGAGCAAGAGGTTCCCCTAACACCGACGCTATTACGACAAGAATATCGGAAATTAAATCAAAAGTACTTTGGACCAAATGTCGTCATCGATAGTGAAATTGACATTGAATGGGCGCGCATTCCCCATTTCTATTACAATTTTTACGTCTATCAATATGCAACTGGAATTAGTGCTGCCTTAGCCCTTGCCGAACGGATTACCCATGGTGGTAATCAAGAGCGCGATGATTATTTAACTTTCCTCAAAGGCGGATCCAGTCGATATCCAATCGATATGCTAAAAGTTGCGGGGATCAATATGCTGGAGCCTCATCCAGTAAAAGCGGCTATTGCTCGCTACTCAAGCTTACTTGATCAGTTAAGTGAATTACTTGCTTTAAAAAAATAGCACTCGCGCGAGCTTAGTGCTAAATTTATCCTTGCAAAAAAAAATGGGCTCTCATACAATTAAGCTTTCTAAAACAATCTCTAAACTAGGAGGAAACCCTATGTCTCAAACTCAACAAATGGATACCCCAAAATCGTGTTGTTCAAAGCCTGCAACGAAGTTGATCCCTCTTGGCAACCGAGTGCTTGTTTGCCGTCTTGAGCCTGAAACGAAGCTCAAAGGTGGAATCGTTTTGCCCGATTCAGCCAAGAAAAAACAAGAACAAGCTCGAGTCGTTGCTATTGGCACCGGCAAAAAAGACAAAAATGGCAATCTAATTCCTATGCCCGTCAAAATTGACGACATCATATTGATGGAAAAATACTCTGGACAAGAGGTCACCATTAGTGATCAGGAATTTGTCATCATTAAAGCTGATGAGATCATCGCCGTTATCGAAAAATAATTTTTAACCCAAGAGGAGACAAATATATGTCAGCTAAAGATATTATCTATAGAGAAGAAGCTCGTCAAAAAATTCTTAAAGGGGTGAACACTCTTGCAGATGCCGTAAAAGTTACGCTTGGTCCAAAAGGTCGCAACGTCATCATCGACAAAGCACATGGCGTTCCTCACATCACTAAAGACGGTGTTACAGTCGCAAAAGAGATCGAATTAGAAGATAGACACGAAAATTTGGGTGCCCAAATGGTTAAGGAAGTGGCCAGCAAGACTGCTGATATTGCCGGAGATGGTACAACTACAGCGACAGTCCTTGCACAGGCCATCTATAGTGAAGGGCTTAAAAATGTTGCTGCAGGAGCCAATCCTCTCGATCTCAAACGCGGAATGGAAATAGCGGTTAAAGCTGTCGTTAAAGAACTTGAAAAAAGAAGTAAAAAAATTAACAGCAAACATGAAATCGAACAAGTTGCAACAATTTCGGCTAATAACGACAAAGAAATTGGTGAAATCATTGCTCGTGCGATGGAACGTGTAGGAAAAGACGGCACAATTACTGTCGAAGAAGCTAAGGGTTTTGAAACTACCCTAGAAGTTGTCGAAGGGATGAATTTTGATCGTGGCTACCTCTCCCCTTATTTCACAACGAATCCAGACAACCAAGAAGCCATTTTAGAAAATGCCTACATTTTGATTCATGAGAAGAAAATCTCGGCGATAAAAGATCTTATTCCAATTCTCCAAACGGTTGCAGAAACAGGTGCTCCATTGCTCATCATCGCAGAAGATGTCGAAGGTGAAGCGCTTGCAACGCTAGTCATTAACCGCCTCCGTGGCAGCCTCAAGGTATGTGCTGTCAAAGCCCCAGGGTTTGGAGATCGTCGCAAAGCTATTTTAGAAGACATCGCTGCCCTTACAGGTGCTCAAGTAGTGTGTGAAGAACTTGGACATAAATTAGAGCAAACATCTTTGGATATGCTTGGACGCGCGAAAAAGGTCATTGTACGTAAAGACGACACAATCATCGTCGAAGGTTCTGGCGACAAGAAAAAGATTCAAGATCGTATTTCTCAAATTAGACGTCAAATTGAAGAAACGGACTCAGACTATGACCGCGAAAAGCTGCAAGAGCGCTTAGCGAAATTGGCTGGCGGTGTGGCAAAAATCTGCGTCGGCGCTGCAACAGAAGTCGAAATGAAAGAGAAAAAAGATCGCGTAGATGATGCCCAACATGCAACGGCTGCCGCTGTAGAAGAAGGAATTCTTCCTGGCGGAGGAATTGCCTATATTCGTTGTCTACCTGCTCTAAATAAGCTGATTGAATCTCTTGAAGGAGATCAAAAAACAGGAGCAAAGATTATTTCCAAAGCTCTTACAGCTCCATTGCGCATGATTTCTGAGAACGCAGGCCAAGAAGGAGCTATCATTCTTCAACATATTGAGACTTTACCTGAAAATCATGGCTACAATGCTTTGGGCAATACTTTCGTTGACATGATCAATGAAGGGATCCTTGATCCAACAAAAGTGGTTCGATGCGCACTTGAAAATGCAGCTTCGATTGCTGGTATTTTGCTGACTACAGAAGCTTGTATCGTTGACATCCCAAACGATAAGCCTGCAATGGCAATGCCAGCTGGGGCTATGGATTATTAATCCTATACCAGATAACGAGCTCCGGATGGAGCTCGTTGTTCTTTAAAGTACTTAAACAGTGGTATTTTTCCAGAAAGCCTTAATTTCTTTTTCAGAACGGCCTGTAATCTCACAGATCTGAGAAATTGTAAAACCTAACCTAAGACAATTATTAACTGTTTCACTGAATTCTTTTTCAATTCCTAATTTCTCGCCCTTTTTGATCCCTAGTTTTTCTCCTTTTTTAATTCCTAGCTTCTCTCCTTTTTTAATTCCTAGTTTCTCTCCTTTTTTAATTCCTAGTTTCTCTCCCTCATCTAATTTTTGAGCCATAGCGGCAAAGTATGCTCCCCTATATTTCTCAGCTTGATCATAAGTTCGCATCTCTTCTTCACTCCAAGAAAATCGATCTAATTCATCAAAAGCACGTTCAATAATTTGGTCCTGACCAATGATCTGATTTAAATCTTTTGGGAATGTATCCTCTGCATGTTTAAAAAAATAGGCCCATTTATCAGTCATGCTTTCAAGTTCATGAATTTTCTTGTTAAATTTTGAGAGTTCTAAAAACGTAAAGGAAAAGTCTTTTAGATCATTTTCATGAGTGTGCTTGTCTAATATAACATGATCTGATTTATACGCTTTTTTATTGGGAAACATTGTAAAGTCGGCAATAGCGAAAAAAATAATTTCTTTAAGTTCATGATATACTGCCCCTACAGGAGCCTGTGCGACATACGCCTTAGAAGCATAATATTGTGCTCTTTTTTCAAATCCCTTTTCTTGAGCGACTTGCATTTCCACAATATAATAATTACCAACTTGATCTTTACATAAAATGTCTACAATGCTGCTCTTCAAAACTGCTATGTCGGGATCTTGAATGGTTTTCAAAAAAGTTACATCAACGATGGGTTGATGCTCTTTAAAGATAAGCATATCATTCAAGAAATGAATCAGAATATCTTTATTTTTTTCTGTGCCAAAAATTTTTTTAAAAGCTACATCATTTTTTGGATCAAGAAACTTCGATATCATAGCTCATTAACCTCTATTTTTTCTTAAAACTCTTCCATAGTTTTATCTAACTTATAAGGATTTAAATCTAGATATTTATATTTTAACGTATCAAAATTGTCAAGTCAATGAAAAAAATCCATATCTACAACAGGAACTTGCTTTAACTTATGGGGGCGCAGTAAATCTTCCATTTCTCTACGAGCTCCCTTAAACACTGCTGACCAACTCACTTCCCCTCTTTCCCCCTCCACAACTTTTTTTAAACTTCTAAGAAAAGAACGCGTATAAAAACTTCCTTTCACAGTGCAATAGGAAGGTTGACCCGCACTGGCACTTACTACTGCAATTATCCCCTTAGTTTTAAAAAACAGAGTGTTATAGTTTTTCTTTTTAGATGTCGAAATCGTCAATTCAGGAAGTTGACCTTTTATAACAGGGGGAGCCCGTTGGGAAATTTTCCAGTTACAGCAATCTGCAAATATAATTGATAACCCCGCTCTTTTCTTTCGTATTTCTTCAATAATTTCTTTAAAATCTAAACCACAATTTTCAAGAGGAAAATCAAGATTCGGCCATGGACTCCCTTCATTTAACGAAGTTCTATACCCATGACCTGAAAAGTAAAATAGAAGAATATCATCTTTTTGTGCCTTTAAACTTTTAATTGTCTTTAATACATCATGAGCAATGGATTTTGCTTTGTTAAAAAGTCGAACTTTTAAATTGTATTTTCCGATTTCCACTATCGTTTGAATTTCCCTCTCTATCATCTGAAGATCCGTTTTGGTGGCTCGAGAAATATCCTCAGAATAGCTATCTGCCACCAGAATAGCATGGAAATCTCTTGCACTTAAAGGAGTACACAACGAACAAAACTGCATGACGCAATAAAATAAAAAAAATCGCACATGGCCTCCTTTTTCAGTCGAATTTGTTAAGATATTATGCAATAATAAGATCAAAAAGGTTCACTTATGAAAATTTTATCTCTTAACCTATGCTTAATCCTTTCTTCTTTGGGGGCTGGTCTTTACTGCACAGCTGTGCCGCCTCATCCACTTCATAAAAAAATTATCCTGCTATTAGGACCTCCAGGCTCTGGCAAAGGAACTCAAGCTGTCATGTTGGCAAAAGCTTTAGGCATCCCTCACATTTCCACCGGAGACCTTTTTCGTGAAAATATGCGCAACAATACACCTCTTGGACTAAAGGTCAAAGCAATCATTGAATCCGGCCACCTAGTTTCCGATGAAATAGTGCTGCAAATGCTCTTTAAACGTATTGAGGCCGACGATTGCGAAGCTGGATTTCTTCTTGATGGCTTTCCTCGAACAATAGCACAAGCTGAAGCTCTTGCCAACTATATCGAAGAAAAAGCTCATCTTATTGCCATTAATTTGGCTGTTTCTGACGAGACCATTACTAAAAGAGCTGAAGGGCGACTTACTTGTCAAAGCTGCGGCCACATTCACAATAAGTATTTCTCCCCTCCGAAAGTCGAAGGCAGATGTGATCAATGTGGAGGAGAGCTAAAACAACGCCTAGATGATGCCATAGATGTGGTACAGGAACGATTGAGGGTCTATCATGAGCAATCTAAACCTCTCATTGAATATTATACCGCACAGAATATCTTAACCACCATCGATGGCGAAAATTCTCCTGAGGTTGTATATGAGGCACTCAAAAAAACTTGTGAATGAAACATATGAATAATGGACTACAAGTTATTATCTTTTGCATTGACGAGATGTTCTAAAAGACCTTGGCAAGAATCTTCAAGCATATCTAATACTCGATCAAAACCCTCTTTTCCTCCATAAAAAGGATCAGGAATTTCTTCGCGAAAATAACTTTTGCTATATTCAGCAATCAAATGGACTTTTGCTTTATGCTGGGGGCTTTTGGCTAAATTGTATAACTCATTCATTATTGAATGATCCGCAGCTAAAATATAATCAAACTGATCAAAAAAAGAAGGTTTAAATTGCTGAGCTCTACTAAGCAAAACAATTCCACGTTCATTTGCAGCTTCTCTCATTTGATCATGGGGAAGCCGCCCAATATGCCAACTACCCAGTCCACAACTCTCCACATGCAATGGCGGTATGCCGCCCGACTTTTCATGCATATGTCGCAAAATCCCTTCGGCTGCGGGTGAACGACAAATATTACCTAAACAAACAAAAAGTACTGATGTCATAGTGTAAGGCCATTTTGATTGATTTGATTCCCATTTATTATTCGACGTCCGCTGCACATCGAAAGCCATAAGTGCTGTTAACAGTCCCCGGATTATTGCGATGACGTCGCGAACAACGGAGATCTTCTTTTAAACTTTTCCAACAACCCCCTCGTAAAACTCTATAGACCCCCTGCCAGGGCCCTGCAGGAGCATCAGGTTCTTGGACAGAGGTCTCATAATAATTATATCCATACCAATCATGGCACCATTCGTAAACATTTCCTGCCATATCAAAAAGCCCATAACCATTCGGAGCATAGCTCATCACAGCTATTGTATCAGAACTAAAAAAGTTAGCTTGAGTCTTTTCAATGTCATCTCCTGTAGGGTACAAAGCAACCTCCACATCACCACGAGCCGCAACTTCCCATTCAGCTTCTGTGGGTAACCTTTTACCCACCCATTTTGCATAAGCTACAGCTCCATACCAGGTCACGCCCACAACAGGATGTTTGCCATACCCAGACTCAATGCTCAACTTACCCGCAGCGCGTTTAATCCGAGAATCTTTTAATCGAATAATATCCTGGTGATTATTATCCTTTTCCCCTCCCATAACATCTAAAAACCGCACAAATTGCTCATTTGTCACGGGGTGTTTATCGATAGCATAACTCGATAAATTTACCTGATGCCTCGGCATTTCATCGCGGTTCCCGTCATTACTTCCCCTCCAAAAAACGCCTCCTCTAATGACAACCATTTCCGTCTGTAAAGGCTTAATATTTTTTGTGTCACGCAACTCCGGAGTATATTGTTTAACTCCCAATTCAAATTGAAAAATGGCAGCCGGATCAGGATCGACCTGCGGGATCTCCAAAGTATTGGTATGAATCACCGGACGTAATTGAGAAGGTTCTTTCACAACCCCCTGTAATTGCTCGGGAGGGACTTTCTCACATGTAGCAGCGTCTTTTTCTTTTGACACAGAAACTTCAGGAGATGCCTTTATTTTATGGATCCCGCCTAAAATAGGAATTAAAAGTTCTGGACGTCTTGCTGGGTCAGTGCGCAAGCATTCTTCAATTAAAGAATCCCAATCGCACGTTAAATCACTACGATGATAAGACGGTAAATCAAAATTTCCTTCAGGAAATTCCCCCGTTAGCAAAAAATAAGTTAATATGCCAAAAGCATAAACATCAGCTTTAGCGTCTACTCCATGAGCTGAATCGAGCCTCTTTTGCTCTGGAGCTAAAAAAGCGAAATTTTGCAAAAATGAAGCATGCAAGGGAGTGAGTTTTAAATGATCTAAAGTGGGAGAAAAGTAACTATTTCCAGGTTTTGAAGGAGCTACACAAGATGCAGCTCCTAGAGCTTCAGCCACAACTTTATAAGTTCGGGTCAATACGGCCCCCACACCAATAATTTTTGATAGCCCGAAATCTGACAGATAAACATCCACACGATTTTTATCTTGACCAACCAATATATTATTTAACTTTAACCCTCGATGTACAGCCGGTTTTTTACCAATTTTCTTACTGTGGGCATAATCTAAGGCATCGGCAATTTGTAAGAGGATATCGTAAAGCTCTTCTTCTCCAAAGCGTTGACTGCGCCCCATGATATGTTGTGCCAAATTCGTAGTCTCTCCCAACGAGTCAACAATGCAATCGGTGACCAAGAAATATTGGCCTTGTGAAAAAGAAATATTGTGGATTTTGACAATATTAGGATGGTCTAGAGCTGCCAGAGCTCCAACTTCCTCTTCAAACCGTTGAATGAATGCGCGATCCATTGAAAGTTCTTCTGGAAGAAGCTTTACAATGAACTGCCTTTTCATAAAAAGATGCTCTGCTAAAAAGACTGTACCTAAAGAGCCATGTCCTATTTGCTTAATAAGGATGTAATCTCCAAGAATCCGAGCTTCTTGTGTACGCGATTCAATCATAATTTCTTCCATCAAACATGTTAATTAATGCCACTGAGCACATGCAAACAAATTTAGGCAATTTTTGCTATGCACTTCCAGTAAGATACCATATTAAAGCTTTATCTATTAAAAGTTAAGTTGAAGAACACAAAAACCCAGGGTATATGAAATTAGAACGATTTAACCAAGAGGCTCCAATCTTGAAAATAGCCTTGCCATTGGTGCCTGACCTGATATTCTGATATTTGCCTAAGTGAAAACAAGACCTCTTAAAAGGGCAAATGTCAGAATGTCAGGTCAGGCACCAATGGCAAGGCTATTTTCAAGCACGCACACGGGCACGAAATAATTTTCAAAAAATCGTTCTAATTTCACTGCTCAAATGCCCGTATGTTTAGCAAAATTGCTGAATCCATCAAATTATTTGACAAATATTTTTTTTAATTCAATAGTAAAAATAGACATCAGTGATCCATAAAAATGCTCTAGTTAGGAAATCTTAGAGGCCGTATGATTTTTGAAATTTGCTCCATCATTGGAATCATTATTTTTGCCATTTTAGCGTTTTTTGTTGTTCGCACATTATGCGCATTACAACTATTCTTAAAAGATTCCCACCATCTAATCAATGATGTGACCCATAAAATGAAATTAATGGATTCGACCTTCAAAACTATTTCTAATCTAGGGGATATTAGTGAAGTGAAGTTAAACAATCTTCGCGAGTATCAAACAAAATATAAAGAATTTGTAAAAAATGACAATAACTACACTGATGATTTAGCTGATTTAGTTGTAACAGCATTAAAAATAGGTACTAAATTTTTTAGGAGGTAATACTATGGACCAAGCAGATTTTATTAAGGGAGCCTTAATCGGTGGATGTCTAGGAGGAGTCGTGGCTCTTTTTCTGGCACCTAAATCTGGAAAAGATTTACGTCATGACATTTCTGAAGGCTGTAATCAACTCAATAAAAAATCGCATAAGTACGCAAATGATTTCGCTTCTCAGGCACATAATGTCCTGAATTCCTTACAAGGAAAATCGCATAAATATGCAGATGATTTCGCTTCTCAAGCGCATGATGTCCTCAATTCCTTACAAGGAATGGAAACTCACGGGTACAGTCCTTTCTTAGCTGGTGGAGCTGCCGGAGCCATCATTGGAGCTATCGCAGGGCTACTGTTTGCTCCTAAATCCGGGGAGAAATTACGCGAATCTTTTGGAGATGAATACGATCACATCTGTGATAAAGCTAAGTCGGTTATGGACGGAATTAGCAGAAAGGAACATGATTTTGAAGATAAACTCGACGAATGGAAAGAATTATTTACATCTATTGTCGACAAACTCTCTTCGTCTGTCTCGCATCCTAAAAAAGGACACCAAAATAATCATATTAATAAAATTCTTGATTGGGCTACTTTAGGATTAAATCTATATAATAAAGTACAAGCAAGGAGATAATCGAATGAAAACCGAAGAAAAATTTCTTTTAGGTGCCTTAATTGGCAGCGCAATAGGCGCTGCCACAGCGCTTTTATTTGCTCCAGTTCCCGGGGTCAGCTTACGTAAAAGAATCATGAATAAAATTTACCGACCTCTTGAATTACCCAAACAAAAAAGGCGGGCTCATTCCGTTAGAGGCAGTCGCTCACGGCCAAAATCCAATCTCCGTCGAAAACATCCCATTCCTCACCCAAAAGCTTCTCCAAAAGTTGCTATGAAAACGGCTAGGACACATTCTCATAAACCCACAAAAAAGGTTGAAGAATAGTTAATTTGCGAAAAATATATTTAAACGATGTTTTTGAAACACGTGCCGAAAAAAACGAAAGACAAACTCAATGAAAAAAGATTGGATATACCGAAAGTTAAAGCGTATCGTTGACAATTTAGCTGCTTCTGTTCGTGGTTTTGTTAAAGATGATTGCTTTTCTAAAGCTTCATCACTCACATTTTATACTTTATTGTCCATCATTCCAGTTTTAGCTGTCGCTTTTGGCATTGCTAAAGGTTTTGGATTTGAAAATTATTTGCAATCTGAAATAAAAACTCGAGTCGAACAAGGAGATATAGCCCAACAACTGATCACTTTTTCCTACAGGGCCCTCGATGAAGCACACGGAGGAGTCATCGCTGCAACCGGCCTTCTCCTCCTACTATGGACCTCTTTTCAATTACTTAGTAAAATCGAAACGTCTCTTAACGAAATTTGGGAGGTTAAAACACAACGTTCTTACAGCAGACAATTAACGGATTATTTAGCTTTCATCATTTTCTGTCCCGTTTTCTTTGTCCTTTCAAGCAGCTTGTCGATTTATGCCGTAACGTTGGTCAATCAAGTCTCCGATGAAAACGTTCTCATACAGGTTGTAAGCCCTTATCTTTTATTTCTATTAAAGTCGACTCCATTTATATTGAATTGGATACTTTTCAGTTTTATTTATCTAGTGGTACCGAATACATCAATTCAATGGCGCTGGGCTATCCTTGGAGGCATCATAGCCGGAACAATCTATCAGATTGTCAACTGGATCTATATTCATTTTCAAATCGGAGTTGCGGAATACAGCGCGATCTATGGAAGCTTTGCAGCACTACCATTATTTTTAATATGGGTAAATCTTAGCTGGCAAATTGTATTGTTAGGAGCTGAAATTGCCTATCATTTTGAACTCACTTCAACAACTAGCGATAGCGATGGAACTTTTCAAGTGGCTTCCAAAAAATATATTGGATTAGCTATCTGTACGTACTGCAGTTCATTATTTTTACAGGGGAAAAAACCTGCAACAGTGCAACAACTCTCTCATGAGATAGGAGCCACACAACGCGTGATTGCTTCAATTGCCTCAGATCTCTTTGAGGCTAATATTTTAGCTAAAGACCAGTTTGGAGCTTATTTGCCGGCAAAGAACCCCGTCGAAATGTCTATAAAAACTATATTTGACTCCTTAGAAGATAAATCCCTCAAATTCACGGTGATGTCGCGTCCTCACGCGGATCAGTACGATAACACCCTCTTACAGTTTGACAATGCCATTCTACATTCTAAAAATAATCTATCATTGAAAGATTTAGCTGATAAAATGTACGTTTGAATTTCTTCCACTTCTAAAGTTCAGTTGTTAATTTAAAAAATCATACAACAACTCTTGCAAAGAAATTAAAAATATGTTATCATTTTTGTAAAGGAAAAAATGTTGTCAAAAATTTGAATTTTCAAATTAACTTAAATAAATGGAGATTTTATGTGCACAATCAGTTTCGAACGGCTTAATAAACTTAATAGCTATAGTGTAGACGACGCTCAAAATGAATTAAAGATAGAAGCCTCAAATGAAAAATATTTAATTATATCTTTGATTGTAAAAGATGGTATTAAATCCTTCGAAGGAACTTGGAAAAGAATGGATTACTTTGAATCTCTATTTCGTTGGATGTTTTCAAATTGTGGCATATGTGATTCTGTGAGTAAGAAATGTTATGATAATTCTATGAAGGCTCTGCTTTGCTTACCCCTTCAACCACTGAATACTAAACCAATCCCCAAGGAAAACTCCGTTTTACCTGCGGCACAAATAAAATTACAAACAGATATAGAAAACCTCAATACTTGGCAGCAGGATATCCAAGATGTTAAGCTTAATCATCAAAATCGACTTCGAATTATAAAACTTCTAAGTGAAAGATATGGAAATGAACATAAAGAGATAAATGGTTTTCTTGACCTGGTATCTAAACAAGAAAATGCTGAAGAAAACATGATAGAGCTTACTAACAAAGAGATTTGTAATTGGATAAAATTTAGACGAATATCTCTTCAATTTAAACTAGACAGAGGATTATGGGGGTAAAAGCAAGGACAGAAAGGACGACAAGGACGACAAGGACGACAAGCAAGGACGATAATATAAAGACTATCAGGTGACTGACGATTAATGTCTATAATGGCTCTAATTGTTGCTGATCGTCCTTGTTGTCCCTGTTGTCCTTGTCGTCCTTGCTGTCCTTGCCGTCCTTGCCGTCCTTGCCGTCCTTGCCGTCCTTGCCGTCCTTGCCGTCCTTGCTCCTCTTGAGGCGTTTTTGTTGATACTTAAATCCACTTCGTCGAAGCAAGCAATTCCCGCCGAAGACGGGGCTGCTTTTTTTGAGTCAATCTTGACATGACAAGAAGAGATGCTTTATATTGATTACAGTATTCGAAAGTCGTCTAGTGGTTAGAATGAACTTTCGGGTTTTACCGTAATAAAGAAATATAAAAGGAAAAAATGAATAATCATCCGCTAAGCGATTCCATTAATAATCAAACAAGAATCAACGATCTCATTACTTTAAATGAGTGGGGAACTCTAGCCAATTTTCTTAAAAAAGAGAAAGGAATTATTGGATGTTTAGGGGGTCATTATATTTTTCATAAATATCAGAATGATTGTGCTGATCTAGATAAAATCTGCAGAGAAGTTTGGTACGCTAGTTTCACTGATGAATTTAAAAAGAGGACTCAAGACCCCTTTGTAGCTTCAAGAGTCATTGAAGTATATAGGGAGTTGAAACGTCTCTATCTTGAGACCAATGATGCACTGGGTCGTGCCTCACTCCATGCACGAATCGCTACAAAAGTGTATGACCTTCTTGAGAGATATTCCGATGGATATTCACCGATCGATAGACTACAAGATAACCTCATAGGCCACATGAAAGCAATCTTAAAAACCTCGGGACATTCTGTGAATAAAAAAGATAAGCGTAGTGTTGATTCTCATGAAGACCTCATTAACTCTTTAAAAGATCATGATGAAGCCGTAGCTTATTTGAAGGCGGCTTTAAACAAAAGCTTCAATGGAGATGAAAAATCCCAAAAAGTTTTGCTGGACGCTGTTCGCAATGTTGCAAAGGCTCAAGGTAGTGATGGCCTTGGCGAGGTATTACTTCAATCATGTCCTTAATAATCAGATTAAGTGATTAGCTTGGTCTCATTTGAAATCTGGCACTATTTCAAGTTGACTTAGTAAAAATTTTTTGGAGTGCGTGTGGCTTTGCCACCGCGCGAGAAGTTGCTTTAAAGACTACAGGCAGCAATACAATCTCAATTTATGCTGATGTACAAACCTATTACCTATCCAATTAGACTTTTCGCAATAGATCTCGCGCTCGGTGGCAAAGTCACAAGCACTTCTGAGTTACCTCAAGAAGGAAATGGATCTGATTTGGGATCGAAATCGAAGACTAAAATATTTTGCAATATATTTTATAACATATATAGCACTATTTATAGGAAGTCTTGCAAATAAATTAAAGACATGATATTATTAATGTATAGACAAAAAAATTTAACAATAAAAATAAGGATAAATTTATGAATAGGATAAATGCAGTCACACTTAATTACGAACAACTGATCGGCTTGAAAGATTCACCTCATATCAGAGAATGCATTTCCGATAAGGCAGATCAAGGAAAATATTTAGTTATATCTAAAATCAAAAATGATAGTTTTCAAACTTATCAAGGCACCTGGCAAAGTTTAGGTTTGCTTGAATCTCTTGGGCGTTGGATGTTTTCTTGGACAGGATTATGTGATTCATCGGTTTCAAAGTGCTTCGGCTCTTCAATGGCAGCGATATATTCACTCGAATTGCCTACTGATCCATCAACTTCTACTCGAAGACTTTCTCCTACTTCCGACGAAAAATTGGAAGAAAAATCACTCTCAGATAACCAACCTCAAGGCACTCCTCTTCAACAAGCATCTACAACTCAACGTTTGAAACCGAATGCTCCTTATCGCATAGAACCTACAATTCAACCTACGAAACCGGTAACTCAACATGTAGCTCCTCCTGTTGTACAACCATCTGTACAACAACAACGCTTTAGAACCCCTACTGACGAAGAATTAAAAATCCAAGGTATAAATGCTAAAATGGAGAAGCTAGGACGGATGAAAGAATTGTTGAAAGGTAACATTAGCCTAGAAGCATGCTCCGAGATTGGTAAAACTTTAAATGATGAATATGAATTGAATTTGCCAGAATACAACGACGTTCCTGGTCTTGTACGTCAAAGGGTTGAAACTGGAAGGTTTTCGGAAGCTACCGTATGCAAAATTGTTAAAGACTCACTTTCTAGTTTAATAGAAAACAAAATAGGCCAACTTGAAGGTGCACTTTATCAGTTGACAGCGACTAGAGCTCTGGAAAATATAAAATAATAGGATCAGACCACAGGCCCTCTATTCTTGCTTCTCAGGTGCATACACCTGAGAAGCAAGTTCAATTCAATATCAGTAACTAATATTTGATCATTTTCAATTTGAACTCGATCCATGATTTGCAAACATTCCGATTTAAATTGCGATGCTTTCATTCTTTCTTCCATAATAACCTTCTTTCTGCCTATAGTCTTGTTACCATAGTCATGCATTTTCGTACAACCTACAAGAGATATTTCTAAGAATTCCCTCCTTAAAATTTAACGAGACAATTAAAAATTTAACATTGACAGTATTTCTCCTATTGCATTATGTGGATGGTTAATAGCTCAATCAATCTACGATTCTGAAGAAAAATTGGCATATCCGCTTGAATGGAACCATGATTCTCATGGAAATATCATTTATGAAAAAGACGCCTTGGGAAATGTGACAATATCACAATACGATGCCAATGACAATCTCATCTTCGAACAGAAGCCTGATGCAGCACCCCGCTATCTTTTTTATGATTTCATGAACCGACTAACTAGTGAAAGACAAGAAGGCTTAAAAGAGAATCTCTATAGGCATTATTGCTACGATGCTATGGGAAATTGCATTTCAAGTACTGACATCAACGACAATAAAACGCTACATGAATATGATTCTCATGGACGTTTGATTAAAACCATTTAAAGACAACAATAGAAGCTTTAGGAACTCCGGATCAAAAAACGACTCAAAGAGAATACACTTCTACGGGTAATCTTAAAGCATTAATTAAAAATGATGGCACCAAGCTCTCTTACACTTATGATGGTTTAGGTCGCAATATAACATTAAAGTCTTCCGATGGAAAAATATTTTATAGCTATCGTTACGACCTCAACGATAACCTTCTTGAAGCAAAGGATAAAATAAATAAGACTGCCATTACACGCACCTATGATTGGTATAATCAACTGATCACTGACAAGCAACCCTATGGCCACACATGGACTTATGCTTATGATTTGCTTGGACACGTAAAGCAAATTTCTCTGCCAGATGGAACAACCATTTCTTATGACTATCGAGGCAATCGTCTTCACACAATCACAAGGCAAGGGATTCTTTCCTATCAACAAAAATATATCGCGTATGATCAATCTTCTAATCCCACGCGCATTTGCTTACCTAAGAAGGCGGGAATATTACGTAACAGTTACGACCTCCTTAACAGGGTTACTGCCATCGATACAACTCATTGGGAAGAGACATTAAAATATAATGTCCATTTGCTCAAGCAACGTACTTTGCGTGATAAAATAGGAAAAAATGTTTCCACATATACTTACGATGCTCGAGATCAACTATTGTCTGAAAAAGGGACTGCAAAACATACCTTCGAGTATGATTGGCAAGGAAATCCTATTGCATATGATGGGCATTCTCGTGAATTTAATGCTTGTAATGCTTTGCTTAAAGATAAGAATCATCACTTTAGCCACGATCTTAACGGTAATCGTATTTCGGATGGAATGAATCAATATCGTTATGATGCTTTGGATCGCCTCATTGAAGTCAAAACGCCCACTGATACATACTTCTACATCTATGATGCTTTCGGAAGGCGCATAGCACGGAAGCATAAGTATCATAAAGAAAATAAAATACACTTTCTTTGGCAGAAAGACCAAGAAATAGGCACAGTATCATTAGATGGTGTTATCCAAGAGCTGCAAGTTTTAACTCCATTTAACCGTGCAATAGCCTTTGAGCTCCAGGGCGTACTTTATGTACCTCTCCATGATGTATTTGGTCACGTTAGAGCCTTATTGGACAGTACCGGCAATTGCATTACAACCTATCGTTACAGTGCTTTTGGCGAAGAACAAATTCAAGGAAATCAAGAAGAAATCCTTCCTCCATGGCGCTATGCAGGCAAACGAATTGATCCTGAAACTAAGTTTATTAATTTTAGCAAACGTTATTATGACCCCAAAACACTTTGTTGGTTAACTCCTGATCCGATTGGGGATGCTGCTGGTCCAAATTGTTATGTCTATGTACAAAATAATCCCTTGTATTATATTGATCCTGATGGACGGGCTGCATTTTTTGCACCTGTGGTATTGTTAATAGAATGGTTCACTGTCACATGGGGAGGAACTGCAGCTGTAGCTACTGCCGGAACTGCGGCAGTTGGGACGACTGCAGCAGTAGGAACCACTGCGGCAGTCGGAACGACAGTTGCAGCTGGAACGACAATTTCATTCGTTACTGCTGAAACTGTTGGAGCCACGGTTATTGCTTTTGGCCTAGGATTGGCTGCCCATGAAGGAGTGAAGGCATTAGATATCTATGCAAATAGCGTGAGCAAAGAGAATTCTGGAAAAGACAGAAAACGTAAAGAGAGGCCAAATAATGTGAAAGGGGGTCCTCCAAGGCATCCTCTTACTTCAGATTATTTGCCAGACCCAGCTGCTGAAGGTACGCCTCATACAACAACCGGAATAAGAAAGGGTTCAGACGGCAAACCGTATAAGCAGGGTGCCACATTTGATGAAAATGGAAAATTTGAAGGACGGACAGATTTAACTGATCATGGTAGAGGTGATCATCCTAATCCGCATTTTCATCCTGCAACTAGACCCAACGCTGCAGATAGCAAAGCAGAACCAATAAATTTTTTGAGAGGAAGTTACTAATGGATAATAATATAAACTCTAAATGGCATCAAATTATAATTGACGATCCAGGATGTTTACCTGGAAAAATTATTTTCGATGTTATTCACTATTTATTAAAATTTGTTCATTTTAAATATGTCATTCTTAATGATATCGTGGGTGCAGCACAAAACGGCCTAATGCCGTTATTATGGGACATGGAAAATTCAGCTATTGAGCTAGACGATTTCTTGAATATTGTTTGTAACGTCCAACAGTTTGATTTTGGAGATTTTTTTTTGTTTAAAGAATATCCGGCGACATGGGATAATCCTGAGATAACAACATATCCATATTTGATTGCACAAACTGACACAACTGTCAGAGCTATAGATGATCAATATGTCTATATCTATACCCCATTTAAGACGATTGCGGATGGTCTAGAATTAACTAATTATAAGATCGAGAGCATTAAAACTAATTTTCTGGATCAATTGGAATATCCTACCTAAAATTTTGGATTTTCATAGTTTTGAACTAAATTTGATTGGAAATTGATGGAAAATTTTTTTGAAGAAACAGCACTAAATGTAGTGGGATTAGATGATTCTGAATGGCTATCATATTCTTATGCAAATAATCAACTAGTGATTACTATTAAAAATTGGTCTCTTCAGTATGTTGTTGTTACATTTAATGGTGTGATTTCATTTATAGATTGGAGAGAAATTATGTATATTTCTAAGCTTTATCGAAATAAATCTAAAACTCAATTTTTTGAAAAATCTTTAAGTAAATTATCGGTGTGTAATGAAGACATAAATCATGATAATTATTTATATAAATTATTTCAATTTGTAGACAAAATTGGTGATTCTTGTATGCAAATAGTCTGTATAGATTTTGAATTTCAAATACACAAAGAATCGGAATTTAAAAAACTATGAGAAAAAGCAGGTGATATGGAAATTGACTTTGATGAAATTAAATTGGATTTTCAATTAAATAATGCTAAGTTGGTATCTTATTATCAATCCAAACTTGAAAATGATGTTATTGTTAAGGTTAAAACTAACGACATCCATAATCTGGAGTTCGTTTTTAAAGAAGTAATTATGTTGATCTACTGAAACGATGATATAAATAAAATGTGTTTAAAAAAAACAATAACTAATTATTTCCAGTGTGCAATTAATAAATCATATCAATCGATATTCCATCCCATTCCCACAACACCTCGAGAAAAGTTATTTCAATTCCTTGATTCTGCAAACGAACCTTCCATGGAAATTGCTTGTATAGACTTCGAATGTAGATTATGCAAAGATGTTGATAACAACTCCTATTAATTTTTCGAGCACAAGCATGCACAGAGGTACAAACAATTGGTGAGAATTGCTCTTTTTTGGAGTTATTCAGGAAAAAAGGATTGACATTGAAACCAAATTTGTTGTACATAACACTTCTTTGTCCTATGAAGCTCATGGCCCTATAGAAAGACCTAACGTTAAAGAAACCAAGGTTAATCCTTTGGCCGATGGAATTTATCGCCGAGGAAAACCAACAGTTAGACACCCCAGACCTGAAGAAATTCCTAATTAAGGAACATAAATGAAAAAGATTTTATTTAAAGATTTAGACAAATGGATGCAAATAAATAAACATCATCATTTAAAATATGATGATTAAAGTAAAAACTTGCGAACAATACCTTAAATCTGTCGTCACCTTATGATTTTTTTTATGAACATACCGGACTATCCAAGTTATTTCCATGATGGAAGTATTATTGCAATTAAGCAAAATGAAAAAATAATTGAAATTCGGATGGAAAGTTCTGAAATTATTCCGGAATGGGGAGTTAAAGTTCCTCTTACAAATCGTAACACTATAGCAGGCAATTTGATTTTGTTTGACGTTAAAAAAATTTTTATTGACAAAACTTCGGCTATAAAATTAAGTTGGGAATTTGATTCTTGTGAAATTCTATCATTTGAAATTTCTGGGGATGCAATGGATCTTTTTGTCAGATGGTGTAATTATCCTCCAAAAGAACGAACTTCAAAATATGAAAGTATTATTATTCAAGCAAGTCAAATAGAATGGGAAAATATGCCTGAATACTGCAATGAAAATAATTAACTATATCACTTCATTTAAATCTTGGCATGGTTTTATTAATAAAATAAAGACCAAATTCAATGTTAAGAAAATTATATATATATTAAAATTTGAAAAACAATAAAAAGGATTAATGTTGAAACTGGTGGTACACATACCAATGTTCATAATTGGGAAAATATAAAAACTGGAGAAAAAACAGGATTTAAATTTAAATAGTCAAAAGGATTTTAAATGAAAATAATATTCGATAAAGAAAAAAATGATAAATATGAATTTCTAAAAATAGGAAAGGAATATTGTGTTTATGGAATGATGATGTTAGAGCAAAAACTTTATTATTTTATTTGTGATTTTGATGAGACTTGCCCCAGGGCTAAACCATGTGATATTTTTAAAATTTCTGATCATCGGCTCTCTAGATATTGGATTTTTGATTATGAAGATGATGTCCCCATGTGGATTTTTCCTGAATGGTTAAAAATTCCTTATTTTTATGATAATTTACTAGATTCATATGAAAATGAAGTTCAAATTTTCCTAGCATATAAAGAAGCTATGAATCTTGAGTTTCCTGATTCTTTAATTACTGAAATAGCCCAAATTGGTGATGAAAAATGGCTAATCTGTCCTTTTTGTATCGATGCATGGATAAGTGAGAGTTTTATGGATGCTGTGGTTCGTTGTCCTAAATGTCGGAATATCTTAAATAATCCTCGTTATAAAAATGAATACCCTCATCTTTAAGTTAAGTTGAATAAACTCACCTTACCATGCCAACAAGCAATAAGTGATATCGTGAAAGAATCAGGAAAAAAATGTTGAAGATTATGAGAAAATGATTATATATGAAATCTGGAAATATAAAGATAACATATATAACAATTCCCTCTAAATTTTCGGGGACCCTCAGACCCATAAGTACAAAATAATCCCTTGTATTATTTTGATCCTGATGGACGAACGGATTTAACTAATCATGGTAGAGGTGATCATCCTGCAACTGGACCTAATGCTGTAGATAGCAAAGCAGAACCAATAAATTTTCAGCAATCAGCCTGCTCAATTGCGTGGATATGGTGACCTATTTCGAATGCGCTGGCAAGCCTGCAAGCCATAACATCCAAAAAATTTTTGGAGTGCGCGTGGCTTTGCCACCGCAGAACGCAGCCTCTATACGAGTCATGCCGGTAGACGTTGCCTCCATTAACTCATACTATCATTGTTACAATTTGAATTCTCCTTTGTTGTAGTGGTTTAGAAAACTAGCTTGAGTTCTATCGAGGCTACGTCTACCGGCATGACTCGTATAGAGGCTACGTTCTGCGGTGGCAAAGCCACGCGCACTCCAAAAATTTTTTGGATGTTATGATCAAAGGTGCATACTTAATTAGAAATCACATATTTTGGATCCGGAAATGAGGGAAGAAATGACAAAGGTTTGGTCGAAAAACGTCGTTTCGTCAGACCTGATATTCTGACATTGCCCTTTCGAGAGGTCTTGTTTTCGTTTAGGCAAATAGATGTACCCGTATAAGATTGAGGAAAAAATGCATGAAATTATTTTGATCAAAAAATATTGCAATTCAAGCTTTTGTTGGAAGAATTTATTAAAATATAAGAAAGTACCAGAATTAATGGGATCCAAAATATGTGACTTCTAATTAAGTATGCACCTTTGATCATAACATCCAAAAAATTTTTGGAGTGCACGTGGCTTTGCCACCGCAGGACGGAGCCTCTATACGAGTCATGCCGGTAGACGTTGCCTCCATTAACTCATACTATCGTTGTTACAATTTGAATTTTCCTTTGTTGTAGCGGTTTAGAAAACTTGCTTGAGTTCTATCGAGGCTACGTCTGCCGGCATGACTCGTATAGAGGCTGCGTTCTGCGGTGGCAAAGCCACGCGCACTCCAAAAAATTTTAGCAGAATAATAAATATCGATTGTCAAGAGAAACAAAATTTGTTAAACTTAAAATCTCACCCTCACCTTAGGTATTCGTTATATGGATAGACGTACGTTAATATTTTCTCTTGCCATGCTTCTCACGCTTTTTGGCGTTAAGACCTATTTTGATTGGCAATATGAAGAAAAGGTTCAACAATGGCACATCGAACAACACGCTAAAAATCTCACCAAACTTCAACAGCTCCAAGAAAAAATTGATGAAGAAACAGCTATAAACAGTGAACTACCTATCGAAGCGTTCTACGCTGACGAAGAAGGGACAACGCTTTTAGCCAACGGATTACATATTGGCGATGCTATTTATACAACCTCCTGGACAGCCAATTCTCCTTCCACCGTCTATATCCCTGCAAAGGATAGCACTCAACCTGCCAAAAAATTTACTCTTACGTTAGATGCTAAAAAAATCGGAGATTTTCTTCTTTATCGTCAAAATCCTAAAGAGCCTTTGCTTCTTGGTGACTTACCTGATGTTGGAACCGAAGATGTCCAAATCATCGTTTTAGACAACATCGACCAAAATACCCAGCCTTCAATTTATCTAGCCGAATATGCCAATAACATTTTAAGCATCTCAGATGATAAGCAAGAATTGCTCAAGCAAAAACTTGACCCAAATCACCAACCTAAATCTTTAGCCCATACAGGCATCGCTGTGGTCAAATCCGGCGAACACTACCTGCCTGTCGGTGTATATTACGGAGCAAAAAAGACTTTTACTCCATTTGAAGATTTAATGCCCCTCAAAGCCACGGCAGCTTCAGCCAAAAAGACAACCCAAGAGTATTACGTCCTCGAAAACGAATATCAACAACTCGTCATTTCGAATGTTGGTGGAGCTCTCGTCGAAATTAACTTGCCTTTTGAAACACCCACTCACCCAAAAAGCGTCGTCAAACCCATTGAATTCGACAAAGATATTGAACATGACCATCCTTATAATGACCATTTTCCGGCTCATCCTTATTATACTGCCGGCAACAAGCCTCAAGGTCCTTACATAGAACACCCAGAAGGTTCAGTCGGAGGCTATTATCCTCTTTTAAGACGCGATTTGATCGAAACAGGGCAATGGCAATCGGTACAAGTAAACCCTCGTTACTATGCATTAAACCTTCATTCTGATAATCCTGAAACTGCTGAAGCGATCTTCACTGTCAAACACTTTGACGCCACCACACTTGTGCTTGAATCGCAACAAAAAAAACGCACCATCACCAAAACATTTAAACTTTCCCAAGATGGAGCCCCCTATACCTTTGATTTATCAATCAAAGTAGAAGGCGACAAACGAGGCCTTTGGATTAGTTCCGGTATTCCCGAAGTCGAACTTTTTTCCGGCTCCCCTGAACCCGTTTTAAAGTATCGAATCACACGGAACCAAAAGCCTTCAGTCGAAATGATTGCCCTTCCAAAAGAATCAACGACGAATAGTTCAACTCATCCCGATTGGCTCGGCAATTCCAACGGATTTTTTGGAATTATTATGGACCCTCTCGGAGACGTGAGCGATGGTTTTTTAGCTTCATTTGTCCCAGGTCAAACAGTTCCATCCCGCTTAGTAGAAATCGATCAATCTTATGATCGTTTCCAAGCCGAGAACTTTCCTGGATATCAGTTAATGATTCCTTTCAAGCCTACTCAAAAAATAATGAATTTACGCATATTTGCAGGACCCTTTTCCAGCGAAATCCTTAAAACCGTCGACAACATCTACTCTGACCTCGCTACCGGATATACCCCAGATTACATTGCCATTCAAAGTTATCATGGCTACTTTTCATTCATTTCGGAGCCATTTGCCAAATTCCTTTTTATCTTAATGAAGTTTTTTTACAATATTACCGGATCTTGGGCGTTTTCGATCATTCT
Organism: uncultured Parachlamydiaceae bacterium; assembly: GCA_963752155.1. Taxonomy (GTDB): domain Bacteria; phylum Chlamydiota; class Chlamydiia; order Chlamydiales; family Parachlamydiaceae; genus JACCRY01. The sequence goes on from CAVVXH010000006.1 coordinate 46,784, forward strand.
CTTAACTGTAGCTTTACGGATCATGATGTACCCCTTAAACGCATGGTCTACAAAATCGATGATTGGGATGCAACAGATTGCTCCCCAAGTGGCTGAAATCCAAGAACGGAATAAAAAAGATCCAAAAAAAGCCCAGATGGAAATCATGGAGCTTTATCGGGAAAAAGGGGTAAATCCTCTAACCGGCTGCATTCCCATGCTGATCCAGATTCCCTTTCTGATTGGAATGTTTGATTTACTTAAAACCACGTATGAGCTACGGGGGGCTTCTTTTATTCCTGGTTGGATTGATAATCTCACTTCTCCAGACGTATTATTTAGTTGGAAAACACCTATATTTTTTATTGGCAATCAATTCCATTTACTCCCCTTTCTTCTTGGCGGAGTTATGCTCCTACAACAACGAATGTTCGCTCCTAAAATTGATCCAGATAAACTGACAGATCAACAAAGACAACAAAAAGCAATGACAACATTTATGCCTTTAATCTTTACGATAATGTTCTATCATTTTCCATCTGGATTAAACATTTATTGGCTTTCCTCAACATTACTTGGAATACTGCAACAATGGTGGATGCAAAGACAACAAGCCAATTTACCAACTAAAACCATCAGCTATCATTATCCCAAAAGGAAAAAAAAATAGTTATTAAAAGAAAAACATAACCAATTGTGGTTGGAAGAAATTTCATAATATGCGAACATGTAAATAGGTAGATAATGCTCTATGAAAGAGGTCTTATGAGATACATTATTACTTTAGTAATCACCGTCCTCGGATGTGTGACAAGCCACTTATCAGCCAATGAGATGACCGAACATGTCGGAATATCGTGGCTGACAAACTATGAAGAAGCTGTTGACAAAGCCAAAAGCTCTTCTAAACCGCTCATCCTTTTTTTCACCGGCTCCGATTGGTGTAGCTGGTGTAATAAGCTTGAAAAAGAAGTCTTTGATTCTCAGGAATTTGCAAAAATGGCCGGTCAGAATTATATTTTTCTTAAACTCGATTTTCCTCTCTATAGTCCAGTCTCACCTCAACTAAGTGCTCAGAACAAACAACTGCAGAAAAAATATGATGTCCGCAGTTTTCCAATACTTGTCATTCTCGATTCCTCAGCCCAACAACAAATTGGAGTGACAGGGTATCGTACAGGTGGTGGACGCCTTTATGCTGAGCATCTTAAAAAAATGGTGGACAATCATACAAGTTACAAAGATAAACTTCAAAGTTCTCAAACCCAAAAGTTATCGGGTCTTGAACTCCGTAAGCTTTATGAAAAATCTAAAGAATTGGATCTGCCAAATGATACAAGCTACCTCCTTAAAATAGGGATGGAATCGGAGCTAAAAAACTACTTTCTCACCGAAAGATATCGTTTTTTAGCTGAAGAAGGGCATATTCATGACCCGGAAGCTGTTGCGATCAAGCAACAGCTCCTTGCTCTAGATCCCAACAATGAACTTCACTCACACTATGACTTAGCCGTCATTGAATTTGAAGCCTACAGCGAAGAAAAAGGACGAAATAAAGATTTCGCAATAGAACCTCTACTAGATTACATCGATAAATTTGGCAGTCAAGATAAGGGGAATCTATGGCGCTTAGAAATGATTATCTCCCAAGTCTATCTAGATAAAAATCAACTCACAGCTTCCCTTAAACATGCACAAGCTTCCTATGATGCTTCTCCCCCTTCCGTTCAAGGAGAAATTGCCTCTGCAATCAGGAGCATCCAATCTCAACTTAATGTTGGACGTTAAGGCCGTTAATAAACATCTTGATTAAATTACATGTTTCCATTACGCTAACAAAAATGATCCCTTTCTTTGAGGAACAAAATGGAAGCATCCCGACCCTTGAAGGTTTCAGAGGTCCTCGATCAGCTAATTAATGAGATCTCTATACATAAAACACTTGAAAATACTCTTTGGGAACGAATCAAAAAAATATTTCAAGAAGTTAACTTATCTAGCGACCGTTTTCCTAACCTTTTGGTTGAGCTAAATGAACTAAAAGAGCAAATGGCTTTTAGAAATATAAGCAACTGCGAGCTCATTCGTTTTTTCTGCACTCAATTCATAAAGAAACAAAAAGCTTCTAGGTCATTGCTGAATCCTACAAAAAATAACTTCTGTTTTAAAGAAACTGAAGAACTTCGAACCCGTTCTCCCCTTCCCAAAGTGATTCTCGAATCTATTTTACAACTTTTAATCAAAGACAGTCCTACTTGGGATACAGTTGGAATGTTTGCTCAAACCTGCAAATCGTTTTATTTTGCAGCCAAAAATCCTCGATTGATAAAGGAGTTTCTAACCTATGGCTCTTCTGAAATAACAGGTCTAAGTAACCGCTTAGCCATCTCTAAACTAAAAGAATTAATTCATTTTAAAGATATTTCATTCAATTTATATAATCCTTCAAATTTAACTGAAGAAGATCACGACACATTATTTTCTTTCCCCAATTTTGATTCATTTGAAATCAGTGAATTTGAAAGTGATAAGATTTTGATCACCGATAAAAATATTAAAAAATTAGCCCGAAGTTCATCCCATCTTCGAACTCTTATTATTCATGAAGCCGGTCACCTCACTAGCCATTCCCTTTTTGCTCTCGCTTCTCAATGCACAAATCTCCAATCCCTAAAAATTTTAAATTGTCAGAAGTCGAATATCAAAGTGTCTGCTCTGAATGCACTTATAGCATGTTGTGAAAAATTAACAAAAATAGGAATTTCATTTGCTGGAGATAACACTTTACGTCATAGATTTATTGCAAGCTCTTCTGATATAGAGGTAGTCAAAAAATTTGCTTGCCAACCTTTTGATCGATGGCTTGATTTTATAAATCAAAACGAACGAAAACTTTGTGAATTTGAAATAGAAAATATTTCAATAACGGATAGCTCTTTCTCAAAAGTTATCAATTTATCTCAAGAGAGTCTAGAAAAAATTGCATTAGCGAGATGTGATCATCTCAGCCTTGACAGTCTTTTTAGATTAGCCAAATGTAAAAATTTAAGACATTTTGAGCTATTAGACTCTAAAACACTATTAAAAAATGAAACTCTTCAATCGATTGCAAAAGAATGGTCCAATTTACAAATTTTTTCGCTCTACAACTGTTCAAAGCTCTCAACTCAGGGTGTTATAAAGTTAATCCAACAATGCCCAAAACTTGAGAGCTTAACGCTGGACTTACATCGAATAAATGCAACTAACTTTCAAGCTCTTTTCTCTACATTAAAAACTTCCCCTTTAAAGAAAATGTGCTTTAACTCTTCCTGTACGCTAGATTTTAAAAATGGATCCGAAATAATTGATTTACTTTGTTCAAATCGGGATCGGCTCCCTTTACTCAACACCTTTCATCTTAAAGTAGAGGCCCTTAGTCTCTCCCTGGAAGATCTTAGTCGTCTAGCAGTCTCATTTCCAACACTTGAATTCTTATGGCCACTTAAAAAGCTACCATCCATTGAAGAACTGACACAATTCAATGATAAACATCCTGATTTTATACTGATATGCATTTAAAAATCGCTTTTTTAAGAAAAGTGCCTTGCCATTGGTGCCTGGCCTGGTGAGAAACAACGTTTTTGACCAAAACCTTTGTCATTTCTTCCCCTCATTTCCGATGGGATCCCAAATATGTGACTTCTAATTAAAATTTTTGGAGTGCGCGTGGCTTTGCCACCGCAGAGCGCAGCCTCTATACGAGTCATGCCGGTAGACATTGCCTCCATTAATTCATACTATCGTTGTTATAATTTGAATTCTCCTTTGTTGTAGCAGTTTAGAAAACTTGCTTGAGTTCTATCGAGGCTACGTCTTCCGGCATGACTCGTATAGAGGCTGCGTTCTGCGGTGGCAAAGCCACGCGCACTCCAAAAATTTTTTGGATGTTATGATCAAAGATGCATACTTTAATTAGAAGTCACATATTTTGGATCTGGAAATGAGGGGAAGAAATGACAAAGGTTTTGGTCGAAAAACGTCGTTTCGTTTCTCCCCATGCCTGTGTTCATTTTTTAGTTTTTCGACTAAGGTTTTTACTCCGGCTAAAACAAAAGCTGAAAGATACATATCAGCAGATTCTTGAATCTGGCTCCTAAATAACAAGTTCGCGCCTTGCCATTGGTGCCTGACCTGATATTCTGACATTTGCCGATGCGATAACATTGCTTCCTAAAGGGCAAATGTCAGAATATCAGGTCTGGAACCAAGGCTGGAACGTTACCCCCAAGATTTACGCAACTGAAAAAAGCGTCGTTTTCAATTAATAACAAGATACTAAATTCTGAGAGGTAACGTTTAGCCTTGGTTCCAGACCTGACATTCTGACATTTGCCCTCCTGGGAGGTTACGTTATCATTGTAGGCAAATGTCAGAATATCAGGTCAGGCACCAATGGCAAGGCGCTTTAAAAATCTGTTATTTCCCGATAGGGGGGCGCCGCAGGCAACTGTCTCGCTTAGCGTGAAAATCAAAATAGGAGAATTAAACCATTTGAGTCTTCACATCCATTTTTGATAGCGATTATTTAACGTTTCAGCTGTTTTGTAAACAGCCCTATCAACCATTTTTGTCTTTTACTACGATTATCACATCCTCCTAAAATAACATATAAGGAAGACATTAAAAATAAGAGCCCAAAACCTATCATTTTTTTCATTGTTCTGTTCCACATTTTTTGGGAATAAGGTTAAAATTATTACCAAAAAGGTTTAGTTTGTTGCGTTATTCCTTATTTAGCTCTCGTGATTGTACAATTTTCAAAGCATCTTCATAGCTTTCTTCTTCAGTATAAAATTTATATTCTAAACGCATTTCCGGAGAAGTTGTAGAATAGCTAAGAAGTCCTCTTTGAAGCGATAAAACACAAAAATCCGGATGATAAGGAATTCTTCCGTCTGGGTGGCGAACATAGATGGTTATTTCAATATTTTTCACGGTAAAAGGGGAGGGTTTTAAGTAAGGGAGTAATTGAGGATTGGAATTTATTTCTTTTAACAGTTCTTCAGCGCAATTAACTATTATTTCTCGACCTTCTTCTTTACTAATGATTCGAAATAATTCAAAATGCAATCCTACTTCTTTATAATAATTTTCGCCTCCGGCTTCAGAAATGCCAACATAACGTATTTGAAAGCGATTATTTAATGTTTCAGCTGTTTTGTAAACAGCCCTATGAACCATTTTTGCCTTTTCGCTACGTTTATCACATCCTCCTAAAGCAATAAATAAGAAAAACATTAAAAACAATAATCCAAAACCTATCATTTTTTTCATTGTGCTGTTCCACATTTTTAGGGAATAAGGTTAAAATTTTTCCAAAAAGGCCTGATTAGTTGCCTCATTCCTTATTAAGCTGCGATTGTACAATTTTCAAAGCATCTTCATAGTTTTCTTTTCTTCAGTATAAAATCCAGGTTTATAAAGCATTTCCGGTGCATCAGTAGAATATCTAATGATTCCACCTCTAAGCGATAAAATTCCAAGATCCGGATGGTAAACAATTTTTCCGTTTGGGTGGCGAACATAGATGGCTATTTCAATATTTTTCACGGTAAAAGGGGAGGGTTTTAAGTAAGGAAGTAATTGCGGATTGGAATTTATTTCATTTAACAATTCTTCAGCGCAATCAACTATTATTTCTCGACCTTCTTCTATACTCGTAATTCGATGTAGTTCAAAAAACATTCCTACTTCTTTATAATAATTTTCGTCTGCGGCTTCAGAAATGCCGATATAACGTATTTGAAAGCGATTATTTAATGTTTCAGCTGTTTTGTAAACAGCCCTATGAACCATTTTTGCCTTTTCGCTACGTTTATCACATCCTCCTAAAGCAATAAATAAGAAAAACATTAAAAACAATAATCCAAAACCTATCATTTTTTTCATTGTGCTGCCCCATAAGTTTGGAAAAAAGCTTCTAAGCTGTCTTTTACTGGCTGTTTGTATGTTGGGCTATCGTTAAAGTGATCAAACCAGGAGGCGTTTTCGTGAGGAGATAACATTACCACAGGGGCTCGATTCTCGATGGCAGCGAAATCCAATGTCGCTATTTTTAAAAATTTATCGAATAAGGGAACAAAATCACGGTAGCTTTCATAATGGATAGCTTTTCCAAAATCAGTTTCTTGGACGTGAGCTCCGGGTGCAACTGCAATCACATCGATCTTTTCCATCAATTCTTTGTCGTAAGAAGGAATAGTGTTCCTGGTATGAATCATTCCCTGGCTATGCCCTAAATGTAAAATGCGACGATCATTTTTTGCAAAACATTCATTCCAGTTCTCTTTTAATAACTTGGAAGGAGTTGTCTCTACTCCTAAAAGATTAAGAGCGCATTCTACTACATCAAAGCCAATGCCATAGCTTGCATTATGTACTCCTATTACTTCACGTCCCCCAGCCATATCTGAATACATTTCTGCCGCGGCCATAGAATCTTTCTTGGAGTTTCCAACTCCATTAATAAATGTCATGCTTAGGCCATCATTTCGGGGAGAGCCTATTTTGTATTTCGTTGAGTAATAAAAATAGTTGGGCGCTTCAAATGCATCCCATTCGACTCCTCCGTATTCCATAATGTTACTTGTTAAAATGCTATTGGCTATATTTTCGTAGTTGTCTCCTATGAGTTCAGACAGCCATCTCCCATCTGGATCAAGGTACTTCATGGGCCTATTTTGGACAAAAGAGTAGACATTTGGTCCATCGATGAATCTAAGTGGATCTGGAGTAATCCATTTACCAATCTCAGGGTCATAATATCTTCTGCCAAAAAATACTAATCCAGTTTCAGGATCAATTCTTTTGCTGCTAAATCCCCAGTGACAAAATGCTGTATTACGCTTGTTGCCAAAGTTATCGAAAATTTGCTTTTCTTCATATGCTGTATACCGATAGCATAGAAGATGGACTCTAGTTGAAAGCGTTTTTTCTCACAAGAAATTTTAAAAATATTCTGACATTTGCCTTTTAGGAAGCAATGTTATCGCTTCGGCAAATGTCAGAATATCAGGTCAGGCATGGGGAGAAAACGAAACGACGTTTTGCGACCATTTCTTCCCCCATTTCCGGATCCAAAATATGTGACTTCTAATTAAAATTTTTGGAGTGCGCGTGGCTTTGCCACCGCAGAACGCAGCCTCTATACGAGTCATGCCGGTAGACATTGCCTCCATTAACTCATACTATCGTTGTTACAATTTGAATTCTCCTTTGTTGTAGCGGTTTAGAAAACTTGCTTGAGTTCTATCGAGGCTACGTCTGCCGGCATAACTCGTATAGAGGCTCCGTTCTGCGGTGGCAAAGCCACACGCACTCCAAAAATTTTTTTGATGTTATGATCAGAAGTTAGCTGGAAAATAAAAATAATGGATACGACAAGAACATATATATAGAAAAAATAGAGCCTATCGCTTAAAGTCTGTACTTCTAAGACCCAGAACAAAGGCGATAGACTCTATGGAATCAATATCTACAATTTCATCTGAAAAAGCAACTTCAAAATGCAAGAAGCTTCATCGATCTCGCACAGGTATCTCTGAAAAAATTGTGGCTTTCGATGTATTTGCAAACTTGCAGCATACCACAAGATCTGCTAGAGAGATTTCCTCTCTTCTTAAAATTCCCAATTCAACCATGCGATCTTAGAAAGAAACTCAGAGTTTATCCGAGTCCCCTCAAGAATTGAGTGACTTTAGTTTAACTCCAACTGGAGCTGAATTTCTGGCTATGTTCGATTTTGCACAGTGTAGATTTTTAGCCACCGGAGACCGGAGGTGGCCGAAAATCTACAATGTGCAAATCGAACATAGCCATTTATTTTTTCAAGACAGGTAGGTTCCCCTCTCTAGAAATATAATCATTTAAAGCATTTATCATCCCTGCAATCGCATTATCAATACGAATTGGAAGATCTGAGTCTTCATACGAATACCTTACTACCAAAGTTGTCTCAGTAGTAGGAATGATATTTTTGGTAAAAGTTCGATTCCCACTTTTTAAGAATTCTTCTAAGGAAATAAGCGTATTATAGATTTTTTCGAGAACGATTTGAAATCCTTCATTGATAAATCTTTCATCAATAACTGTTTTATTTAAACAAAAAAATAAACAGTCTCTATCGTGAGTTTCAGAGATATTATCGATCAAATTAATATATTCTGGAACTCGATCGGTCGTGTTTAAAACTTCATTTAACGAAACCGAAGCTCCTGATGTCCAAGCAAAATACAATTTAAGTGGAACATTTTTAGGATTTAAAATCCGTACTCGATTATTACTTGTCTTCATCGATTCCGAGATAAGTTGTATCTGTGGAGAAAGTGAAATATGAGCTTCCTCATAATATTTCGGGAAACTACTTTCTGAAGATTGATAAACCTTCATTGCACTGACTTCATCATGTATCTTATAACCTGCATTTCGTATTCCTTCTGAATAATACTTCACGCCTTCAAATACAAGTCTAATTAGATATATTCTTTTTTGCATGTGCCGTTTGGCTACATCATAAGCATCAAACCTACTACTTACATATAAAAATTCAGCTAATCCTGTAACATCATTAGCAAACCTTTCATCATTCCTGAGAAGGTGTTTAGGTATCAATTGAATCATTTCAACCGGCAACCCAACGATTTCTTTTTGTTTAGGCACAGGATGAAATTTAACCATCTCCTCAACTATCTTTAGAGTTGAATAAACTGTGTTTTCAAATTCAGATTTTGCATTTTCAAGATTCCCGTCTTTCACGATAATGAAAGGCTTTCCCCTCACTTTTCGATTTTGAGTATGTGGCAGAGGTTGATTCTTTTCTAAATTAGAAATATTTTCAACAATAGAAGGTAAATTCTTTTCTAATTTTTGAAATTCTGTAAGAACTTGTACAGAAACTTTCAATACTTTTTCAATTGATTTTTCTACACCCTTGCGTTTACTCATCAATACTTTAAGCACTTGCGGATTTCTCTCGTTTTCATTAATTTCAACATCTAATTGACAACTTCTAGAGACGATCTCTTCCATTTCCGTATGGAAAGACTGGAAAATTGCCTTTGTTCTAGCTTCTGAATCACTCAAATTTTGATAACGAGAAGGAAAATTCTCTTTAATTTTGGATAATTCCGAAAGATTACTTTCGAGCTTATTAAAAGCTCTAGCAAATGCATCAGACCCTACCGAAGCATTTGATAATGGTTGGAAATTCATACTCTATACCTTATTTAGAGAAACTTAATACAAATAAAAACGAGAGGTCTCGCCTTCTTTTTAAACCATTGTTTAACAATCTAAAATGATTTTCATTCAATATGAATGTAAAGGAACAAAGGGTGGGAAGAACAGAAAGCTACAAGATCCCATCACCAATTCATTTTGCTCCATGCCCTCAATAGAGGGCGTGGCCAAGTGATATAGGAGATGACACAATCAGGGGTGAGGTAGGTGTAGAGGTGACTTTTCATAGCTGATTGCAATCCTGTGAATTGAACGTTTTGCTTAAGTTTTCTGAAGCTAATTTCTTTATACTTTATCAAGAAATTTCAAAGCAATATTTTTTAACGAAAAGCGAGACAATTTCCTGCGCGCGCGCCCTATCTGGAATAACATGTTGTTTAATAGGAGTGAAGTGAAAGATGCTGCGATATTAGTGTATAAAGTATAGGAAAAATTAAACACGAAGGCACAAAGAGCACAAAGGGGTCTTACAGGTAAAGTATAAAAATTACCTATTTTTTCTTTAAACTGAAGAGCTTTCGTGTAAAATCTGTTTGTGCTCTTTGTGCCTTCTTGCCTTAAAATTAAATATATGGTAAATAAATAAAAGAGATCCACTTACAAATAAAGAGCAATTTAAAGATGGAAAAAGATCAAAGCAATGGAAATGGCAAATCTGGAATTGTGACAATGTTCCGCCAATCCATTGCTCCATATAGCAAAAAACTCGTAGCCCTTCACCCCCATCTCTATGGAAGCCTTTACCGTAGAGCTTCGGAAATTCAAGCTCTCGACAAAATCTTAATTCAACTGAATACCGTCAGAGAAGAAGCCAAACATCATCGATATGATCACCTTCTACCCATTTTAGAAGCCATTAAAGATGCCCTCCATGGGCAACCAGAACTCTCTTGGTGGACACATTTTACCACTTCTGTAGGATACGCATTTGGAACAACCAACAATCAAACAAAAAATACTGAAGAGATAAAGTATCTCACAGCCATTTCTTCTATTCTTACAGAAATCATCCGCGAGTATCATTCTTCTAATACTAAACTGCTTTTAGATGTCCGCTTAACTGCCTTGGAAGTCGATGCACGCCTCGTAGAACTTGATAAAATACCTGAAGGAGTTCAAGAAGTTAACGAAACATTCGACTACCTAACTTCAGAATTTCAATTACTGATACAAGAATTAGAAAATATTGTTCAATTACCAAAAGATAGTTGGATTCACAACAGCAAATCACTTCTTCATTCCATCGAAAAGACCAACAATTTGATGAACATTGTCGTCAATATCGAACAAACGGATCTTGCTACATTTCAAACATTTGAACAAAGTGGATATATTCAGAAACTAGAAAAGGGGATTGGGGACATCTTAAAGGAATACATATTAATCGATGACCCCGCTGAAATGGCTTTTTGGCAAACTCCTCAACTAAATACTTTTTTCACTTTATTCAATTATTTTCCTAATTTAATTTTCTCGCTTCGCACAAAAGAACTTTGCACCTTCCTTCAACAAACCGAACGTCTTTTCATCAGTGACACAACTCTAGATAAAAAACGCCCTAACATTTTTCAATCAGCTCCCCTTAAGGACTTTGTCAATATTTGCGCAGAGACCTGCCAACAGCGTTTTGAGACATTGCGCGCTATCAGCAAAGGATTAAAAATAGATAGATCCATTTCAAATGACCTCCGGTCTCATTTAAAACAACATTTCATGATGGAAAATGATTTGCATCATATTTGCGCCTTAGTTCTCACTAAACCAATGGACCCAGTAAAATGCGACTCAGTTCAAATTCAAAAAGAAATTGTTCAACGAATGGTTGCCTTATCTAACGCTTCGCAGCCTAAAGATCTCGATGTTCTTCTTAAAAGTTTTTCTGACCATGAAAAAGAAAATCGTTATTTCCTCATTCAAGAAATAATTCTCGAACAATTTATCCGCTGGCGCAAAATAGGCATTTATTAGAATTTCTCAGTAATTCCCGCTAATAAATGGAAGCCGGCTGAGCGAGGGCTGTCAGCAGGGTCAGTTTGCGACGAATTCGTAGCCTTAGCTACGGATGAGGAGCAAAATGACCCTGATGGCTGCCCGCAGCCAGCCCGCTTCCTTTTATTAGCGGGAATTGCTGAGAATTGCTTAAGTCTGCTATATTTGTACCAACCCAGGGATTATATGGCAAAAAAACGCACGGCTCGGCTGAATTCATTACTCAAAGAAGTTATTTCAGATGTTATCCGCAAGGATGCTCGCAACCCGCACATCAATTCGTTAATGACTATTACTCATGTCGAAATCACTTCAGACTTGCATTATGCAAAAGTATTCGTAAGCGTCATTGGCACAGAGGCCCAAAAACTGGAAACTCTGGATGCTTTAAATAGTGCAGCTGGATTCATCGCTGTCAATGCCTCAAAACAAGTTGTGATGAGATACTTTCCTCAGTTAACTTTCAAACTCGATGACAGCATCGATAAACAAATGCGCGTCGAAATGCTCCTTCAAGAGATCGGAAAAGAGCAGCAATCGCGTCCTCATCCTGTCGATGAAAGTGTTGAAGAGGATATCCCCAATGAATAGTGAACACCGGACTAGCGAAGGGATTTTGCTCGTTGATAAACCTAAAGGAAAAACAGCTTTTGATCTCGTCGCCATCTTACGACGACGCTTAAATGTAAAAACGATTGGACATGCCGGCACACTCGACCCTATGGCGACCGGAGTCATGGTCATGCTCATCGGGAAAAAATACACAACTCAATCTAATCAGTTTTTAGGGGAAGAAAAAGAGTATGTAGCGCAAATCCATCTGGGGATTGAAACAGACACCTACGATGCCGAGGGAAAGACTGTTTCAACCTCCTCTCTCACCCCAACCGAAGATCAAATCAAGCAAGCCTTAAACTCCTTCCAAGGTGAAATCCAACAAATTCCACCGATGTTTTCTGCAAAAAAAATGAACGGACAAAAACTCTATCAGCTTGCCCGTCAAGGAAAAGTCGTCGAACGTCAACCTGTCACCTTACAAATTAAAACCGAACTGATTTCGTATCACTATCCCTTCATTGATTTACGCATCACCTGCAGCAAAGGGACGTATGTGCGAAGTATTGCGTATGATCTAGGGAAAATGCTAGGATGTGGAGCCCACTTATCCGCATTGATTCGCACACGTAGTGGTAACTACCCTATTGCTGACTGTATTGACGGAGCAGGACTTTATACCGGAGAACTCTCGTTACTTAACATCATTAATCACCTCAAACTAACGCCTTAGAAATAGTCTATGAAGCCCTCTGATCATAAAGTTCCAATTGCTCGCACTGAAGGTAAAACTGTCATTCATGATCATATTTGCCATTTCACAAAATCGATCAATCCAACCTGCCGATTCGAATTTCCGGCATGGGATCATCCTGACATTTTTGGAAACCATAACCCAATAAAGATTGAATTTTGCAGTGGCAATGGACAATGGATTGCTCAACGAGCTGCCTCAGATCCTACGACAAATTGGGTCGCCGTTGAAATGAAACTTGAACGCACAAGGAAAATTTGGTGTAAAATTAAGAATCTTAAACTCGATAATCTTTTCATCATCAATGGAGAAGGAGAATTTGCTTCACGAAATTACCTGCCAAAAAATTCCGTGCAAGAAATTTTTATTAATTTTCCTGATCCTTGGCCTAAACGCCATCATGCAAGACACCGCCTAGTCAAACCATCTTTCGTCCAAGCCATAGCAGAACTTTTAACTGATCAGGGCAGTGTCACTATAGTGACCGATGACCTTTCTTATTCAGAATGGACACTTAAAATCTTTAAAAATTCTCCTGATTTTATCTGTAATCTTCCTTTTCCTCATCGCACAACGGAATGGCCAGGCTATGGAGATTCCTACTTTGACTCTCTTTGGCGCGAAAAAGGACGCACAATTCTTTACCACCATTTTCACAAACGAATAGCCCCCTAAATAATGATCAATAAAAGAATCGAAGAAAGCGTTAGAATACATTTAAACGCCACACAAAAATCTGCTCTCGAATGGAATAAAAGCATTCATGAAGCCGTTCTTACAGTAGAAAAAGGAAAGGAAATTCTTTGGGAACTCGATTTTGGACTGTTTAGCCGCTTGTTGCATCCTCTTAAACATCCTCAACAGTTCCTCTCTTTATGCTTGGCCATCGAACACTTTCACGAGATCATTTGGAATCGCTTCAGGGATTCAACTTGCGGTGTCGTCATTTATCAGGGCTCTTTTTCATCTCAAGAAATTCTTGAAAAAACTGACAAAATTGCTTTCGACGATTGGATTCAAACACATCTTCATTCCGATAAAGCCACCCCCTTTTCTCAATTGCTTTTTTGTCGCGATGTGGCACTCGATTACATCAAACAACTTGCCGGACAATTCCCTTATGGAGTGGACATCTTCATTCAGTTGAGTCTAGACGATTCTTTTACTCCGATTGAAAAGCTCATTTTTCTAAATGAAGAATGTTATAAACCCCTTTTGTATCAAGTGAATGGAAATTTCATTGCCGTAGAGGATTCCGAAGCCAAAGTTGGCATTTGCCTCCCTCCGATGAATCGATTTTTTCATCAATGGAATTTTTTACTTGATGAAGCTTTAAAGAAATTATCAACGATGCAAATTCGATATCGCCCCATTCCAGAAGAATCTCTTATTACACATCTTGAAGGCTTGGATGATTTGATTATATGCCCCTCTGCAATTTCCTTACCGGGAAAGCGCCAATTGCAAGGGTTCTGCGCAGCCGGAGGAAGAATTCTTTCTTTAGAAACAACTCTTCTGGGCTTGACGAATGAATTAAAATTTGAAAACACCTATTGAATTTATAATGTAAAATATGATATACTATAAATTCAAGGAATCAAAAAAATGATCTACGATCACAAAAAGTAACAAAAACAATTAACAGGAGATCTTATGGCACAAATAGAGGAAGAATTTACGGGTTGGCGGAAAGTCTTATGGCCAATCCATAATTTCGAAATTAAAAAGTTCCTTCCTATGGGACTGATGATGTTTTGCATTCTATTTATCTACACGCTTTTGCGTGACACTAAGGATGCAATACTTGTAAATGCGCCAGGCGCAGGTGCTGAAAGTTTATCCTTTGCAAAGGGAATTGGAGTCACCGCTTCTGCAGTCTTATTTATGATTCTTTATTCAAAAGCTGCAAATATTTTTAAACGCGAAGGTCTCTTTTATATTACAGCCTTGCCGTTTCTTATTTTCTTTTCCGCATTTCCTTATCTGATCTATCCATTCAAAGATACTTTACATATGAGTTTGGATACTATTACTCAACACCAAGATAACTACCCGCTTATACGTTGGATTATTCCTCTGGTCGGTAATTGGACATATACTTTATTCTATATTCTATCAGAACTTTGGGGCAGCGCTGTCTTATCCTTACTGTTCTGGCAATTTGCCAATGCGATTACACCCGTTAAAGAAGCACGTCGTTTCTATGGAATGTTTGGTTTCGTTGGTAACTTCGGTTTACTGTTCTCAGGTCCAGCAATCATGTTGATTTCTCAATACGTCCAGGACTTAGGTCTTTCTCGCGACGTCGCTTTAGGTCTCGGACTTCAATATTTAATGGGTCTAGTGACTGTAGCAGGAATCTTTCTGCTTATTCTCTTTTATTGGATGAATCGCTATGTTCTTACAGATAAAAGATACTACGATCCTGAAGCTATGGGCGAAGGCAAAAAGAAAAAAGAAAAACTTTCTCTTATGGAAAGTTTAAAATATATCGCTGCTTCTCCCTATCTAGGCCTCATTGCGATGTTGGTTCTTTCATACGGTGTTTCCATCAACGTGTTTGAAGGTGTATGGAAAGGACAAATCAAAATCGCCTATCCTAACGAACTCGATTACAATCACGTAATGGGTGGATTATCCACAGTAACGGGTGGTATCGCCGTTCTTCTGATGCTTGCAGGAAGTAACATTTTACGACGTTTCTCATGGAGAACATGCGCCTTGATTACTCCAGTCGTCTTAATCGCCGGGATTCTGATTTTCTTCGGTGTTATCTATTACAACAACCTGCAATTGCCAACAGGCATGAAAATCACAGAAGCTATTGCGAATGGAACTATTCAACGTGAGTTGATTGTCTTTGCTGTGATGCTAGGTCTCGGAGTTAACGCTTTTGGAAAGGCTGTGAAGTATTCACTGTTCGATCCAACCAAAGAAATGGCGTATATTCCTTTAGACCCTGAATTGAAAGTGAAAGGTAAAGCTGCTGTAGACGTAATTGGTGGACGTGGTGGTAAGTCAGGAGGGTCCTACATTCAAATGGGTCTTCTTACAGCCTCTTCCGGCGCTGCTTTGTACCAGCTAGTCCCGATCATTGCTCCGATTGTTGTCGGTGTGGTTTTCCTGTGGATTTTATCTGTCTTCGGTTTAAGTAAGAAATTCATCCAAATGACTGAAGAAAAGTCAGCTGAAGAAAAATCGACAGCTACTCCTACCCCAACTATTGAAGCAACAGCTAAATAAGGTAACTAGTACAGTCTTCAATGTAAAGCCTGGAGCAAATGCTCCAGGCTTTTTTTTTGTGATTTTTCGGACTCGGACAATTATCCTACGCTTGTTTAAGTAGTACTTCTTTTTTATGAAAAGCAATTGCAAAAAGGGCAATATTTTTAATCCCCGCACTTTGCAATTCTGCAGCATATTTTTTTTGTACAATCTGTTCGAGGGCTCTTTCTGCACACTCTTCTAAAGTTTCATTAGCTTCTTTTTTCTTGAACTCTATTACAATCCCAGGTCTGGATAAATCATGTGGGACTAATACGATGTCATAACGCCCATAGCCACTTTCTCTGTTGGATCGTATTGAATAACTGTTTGAGAAAACAACTAGCAAACCAAGCACAAACAAATGATAGCTGCTTTCCGGTTCATTCTCAGAGATATCATGCCAACTCATGCTTTGTGTCATAAATTTCGATAGCATAGTAGAAAATAACCCCCCATCAGCTTTTCGAAGGGCTTCTTCTAACACTGCGACCTCTGATTGTCCTAGGCTTTGCCTGAAAAGCTTATCAACAAGGTCTTCAAATAGTATCTGAATCTCTTTGTTTGGAATGACAAGATTACCGTATTGCATTCCTTCGCTAAGTTTATACGAAGCTGCTGTCAAATAGCCGCTGAACAATAGCAGCGACCAAATGGAATTTGGATTACCTACCATACCCGGAAGCACCATATTCTCCTCAATTCGTATTTCCGGAAGAACATTGCCTTTAAACAATTCAACGCATGCTTCTTTAATTTGTGGACTTGCTGTAGCAATAAGTTTAGCAACGAGTGCATTGTCACTTGTATTGACCCAATAAGGTTGCAATTTCCCCTGCTCATCCACACAACCTAATGATGACCACGGATTATAAATGCAAGTTTCGCCAATCAGATAGCCATTGTACCATGATTTGAAATCTTCTTTTATCTTATCGAGTTTGTAATCATTTAATAATTGATCTATTTCACCATCAGTAAATCCAAACTTGTCTGCAAATCGCTCCTGTAAAATTGTAAATACTTTAGGATTATTGAGACCAGAAAAAATTCCTTCCTTTGCAGTCCGTAAAATGCCGCTAATCACTCCGAGCTTAAGGCTAGAGTTATCCTTGAGACCATCACCTAAAAAACTTCGTACAAAACACGCCACCTTTTCATAGTATCCATGGAAAAGGGCCCCATGAACAGGCGCATCGTATTCATCAATTAATATGATCGCTTTTTCCCCATGATGCCGTTCCAGAAAATTTGATAAATAAACTAGGCTCATGTGATATTCCGCTTCTGAGCTTAACAACAAAACGATTCTCGTAAAAATCGCTTTTTCATTTGGACTTAAGGCGGGACTATCGAGCAAATATTCATGCCTACGGTATTCTTTCGCAATCAAATGAATGAACTTTTCATATGTACTTTCCCAAGTTGTCTCCTTGACTCCTTTAAACGTCATAAAAATAACAGGAAATTTTCCTTGTAAAGCTCGGGCCTTGGAAACACTCCAAATTTTTTTATCTACAAATAGATGTTCGTTTGAATCATTCGCTTTTTCAAAGAAATATTTCAACATTGACAAGTTTAATGTTTTTCCAAAACGACGAGGACGAGTAATAAGGGAAACTAAACCGCCATAATTGATCAAATCTTCGATAAGCAAAGTTTTGTCGATATAATACCAATCTTCCTCGATCAGTTGCTTATAATCGCTTAGGCCTATCGGCAATTGTTTCATGATTTCTCCTTACGAGCTCGACTTAAAATTTTACTTATGCGCGACATCTATAGCTCTCAATAGTTACAAACAATCACGAATAGTTACAATATAAATAAAGTATATGCAGATTTTAAAATAATCGTCAAGCAAAAAGAACTTCTTAAAGCAATTTCCGCTAAACTTTCGTGCCTGCGGATCTCCCTATCGAGAAATAACAAGTTGTCTAGTAGGCGAAAAAGATGCTGCGATACTAGGGTATAAAGTATAGGAAAAAATTAAACGCAAAGACACAAAGGCACAAAGAGCACAAAGAGACCTTACATGTAAAGTATAATACTTTTCTTTAAATTGAAGATTCTTCGCGGAAGATCTCTTTGTGCTCTTTGGCCTTCGTGACTTTGCGTTTAATTTTTCTTAGTATTCCGCACCTGTCGATTTCTTATTTATTATTTTATTCTTGCCTTTTAAATTAATATTGTTGACTATTCAGTCACCAATTCTTCATAGGTCGTTGAATGAGAAAATCCAATCCAAATAAATTAGTCTTTTCAGCTGAAGCCAAAGCTAAATTAAAGGAAAGAGAACCTTTACGCAAAGAACTGAAAGAGCATAAAAGCCCTCAAGAGATTTTAGGAATCTCTGATGACACCATTACCCATTTCTACATGACTGCGCGCAAGCTTTTCGAAAATCACCAATTTATTGAAGCAGCTGATGCATTTTTGTTCCTCACACTCATCAATTCCAACAACCATGTTTATTGGCTAGGCTTAGGGATGTCCACACAAATGTCCGGAAACTTCGAATCTGCAATAGATGCATATGAAATGGCTGCAATTCACGAAATCGAAGACCCCACCCCCTATTTTTATTTAGCAAAATGTCTATTCGCAATTCATGAAAGGCAAAGTGCTCTACAAGCATTGGACACAGCCATTTTATATGCCGGAGAATCACCAGAATATGAAGATCTTAAAATTCGAGCTATTGAGGTTAAAAATTTACTTGAAAAACACACAAAATGACCCAAAATTAACTCACAAAAAACGGATTTTTTTCATTTTTTTTTGAAAATAAAATATTTTATTTAAAAATAAATAGTGCCTTCACACATGTGTTAAGAGGACAATTTTAATAAAAGTTTAGATGTTGAATACTTTCCAGCAACATTTAATCTTGCAAAAAAAAAACTATAAAGGCAAAAGAAGGAAAAAGCCCTAATATAGGGAAAAGGGACCTTGAAACTTGATTCAGGGCACCCCAAAAGAGTGAAATTATTTAAAGAATTCAGACCTGCGGAGGAAATATCAAAAAATAATACCCTTTTCAATGGGCTGTGGAGATGAAATTAGAGTAAATAGCACACTGGTGTTGAAATTTTAACAGCAAATGTGCATGATCACTTTTGTTCTAGCATATGTTAGAATAAAAACTATATTCGTACCGGTCTTTGATGTTAGAGATGGCTAAAAGCCCGGAGGAGTATAAATTTGTCCATGATGACAAAAGGCAGCACTGGACAAAACACAACATATTCAACTTTCATTTATGGAACAAATCATGAAAAATAAATTTTTTCTTTTAAGTAGTCTGTTAGGTCTAACATTAACAGGAATTTCTTCAGCAGACGAAGGATTCTATGTAAGTGTACAAGCTGGACCAAACTGGGTTGATAGAAATAACCACAGAAATAGTATCAGCGATACACGTCTCAAAGTCGACTTTAAAACAGGATACTTTGTTGGAGCTTCCGTTGGCTACCAATGGTGCAATAACTTTAGCGTTGAAGGTGAATTCACATATCGTCGCAACCAAATCGACAAACTTCACTTCAAAAATGCTGATACAACATTCGAATTTGATAACTTTAGAAGAGATCGCAACCTAGAAAATTATGCAGGTATGGTTAACGTGCGTTACGACTGGGCTCTTGAGTGCATGAGCTTTATGCCCTACATCCGTGGTGGTATCGGTTATGCAAATACTCGATTTGCACTACGATGGGATGAAAGATTCTTTGATACAACTATCGGAGATTTCTGCACAAACAATTGTCGTCATCGTCGTAACCAAAGCAAATTTGCGTACCAAGCTGGCGCCGGTATCACTGTACCTGACATCTTGTGCAACACACACCTAGATATCGGTTATAATTACTTCGGTACAACCAGCGATAACAATCGCAGGGACCGTGGCAATCAAAATAACCACTCTTTGTTCGTAGCTGCAAAATACGTATTCTAAACAAATGCGCATAACAAAACCCCTCTCTATCCTCCAGTAGGTATAGAGAGGGGCTTTCCATAAAGCTGTTACTTCACAACCCGAATCAAAAGCTTATTCTTTTTACCAACAGATAATAGTAATAGGCGCCCTTCGATAAGGTCCTTTTCCTCTACACAATCAGTTTCTTTCTCAATGCGATCGTTATTCATTGAGACTCCCCCATTTCGAACTAATTTTTTGGCCTCTGTTTTGCTCGATTGCAGACCCGCCTTGACAATTAAATCGATTAAAGGAACATTAATCACTTCCTCTGCTCGCAACAAACAGCTAGGCATGTCCTTAGCTAAAGTTTCCAAAACGTCAGCATCCAAGACTGTTTTAGCTCCCGGTAGAGCTGCTTGAGTCACCTTTAGGGCTGTGTTTAACCCTTCTTCCCCATGCACAAGGCGAGTGACTTCCGCCGCCAATTTCTTCTGAGCAGTATTTGGAACATAGTCGAGCTCTTTCATCATTGCAGCGTAATGATGAATTTCCGGCAGCTCCATGAATGTCAACAACCGCATCAATTTGATCACATCCTCATCCGTAACCCTCACAACATATTGATAAAATTCATATGGAGATAACTTATTGGGTGAAAGCCAGATCGCTCCTTTTTCAGATTTGCCAAATTTCTGCCCATCGCTGCGTGTCAATAAGGGGAAAGTGATCCCATAAGCTGCATTGCCCTCTTTCTTACGAATCAGATCAATTCCTGCCGTAATATTTCCCCATTGATCGCTCCCGCCAAGCTGAACACTGACTCCGTAATTTTTGTTCAAATGGTAGAAATCATACCCTTGAAGAGTTTGGTAACAGAATTCCGTAAAGCTCATTCCTTCATCCGATTCCATTCTGGAGCGGACGCTATCTTTAGCCAGCATCACACTGACTCTAAAATATTTCCCTACATCGCGTAAAAAATCGATGAAAGGAAAGTCCTTAAACCAGTCATAGTTGTTGAGGATGAGGGGTGGGGATGGAGATTGTGATTCGGAAGCGAAGCTTTTTTCATTGGCATACAAAATGGTTTCTAAATTTTGGCGAATACCTTCTAAATTTTTATCAATTGTTGCAGAATCTAAAAGCTGTCGTTCTGAACTTTTACCTGATGGATCTCCAATCATTCCTGTTGCACCGCCAACAATCGCCACCGGAGTATGACCACAACGTTGAAACCATGCCAAGCCCATGATGGCAACCATGTTGCCTAGATGCAAGCTATCGCTTGAGGGATCGAAACCGCAATAGACCTTTAAAGGCTTTTCGCAGAGGCTTCGTAATTCTTCACTTGTGAGGGCTTCAATAAAACCCCGTTCTTCTAATAATGTAATGATATTTTTCATTTTCTCGTCCTTTTATACCAAGCATAGCCATTCCTTCAAGTCTATCATAAAATGAACTTTTCGCAATAGACCTTTCGCACGGTGGCAGGGCGCATGAAGTTAGAACGATTTTTTAAAAATTAAACACAAAGGCACGAAGGCACGAAGGCACAAAGAGCACAAAGAGATCTTACATGTAAAGTATCGTAACAGCTAAGAAATTGCGCAAATTTTTTAGCTGTTATGATATCAGTCAATTTTTTTGCCATTAGCGCAATCTTTTAGAGCGTCTGTTAAAATCAAAGTGATACTCTCAAGAACCATTTCTGAGAGCTTTAACTTTTCATTTAAATTATACATCGTTAGCATGACGCCCGTGTCAACGCACATTTCGGGTTTGTCTTGGTCGCCAAAAAATTTAGCTACGGCTTCAATGATTTTTTCCTCGCTCAAATACTGATTTGTTTCCTTACTTGTCAACGGATGTTGCTCAAGATATGAAACGATAGCCCCTTGTGAGGGAAAGTGAAGTATCATGTGTTCTCCTTTAAAGGTTTTTCGCAGAGGCTTCGTAATTCTTCATTTGTGAGGGCTTCAATAAAACCCCGTTCTTCTAATAATGTAATGATATTTTTCATTTTCTGATCCTTTTATACCAAGCATAGCCATTCCTTCAAGTCTATCATGAAACGGTATTTTTCTGAACTTTTCATATCCCCTGGGGTGTGATTAATAGTTGTACACTGGAAAACTAAAATTTGGCATAAAGGATTAGCATAATTCATTCATGTTACATCGAAAATTGTAGTTTATCATTCTGATCATGCTTTTGACTCAATCTTTTTTTGAAACCTAGAACCAAGAGGCTCTCTTGAAAATAGCCTTGCCATTGGTGCCTGACCTGATATTCTGATATTTGCCTAAACGAGAACAAAACCCCTTAAAAGGGCAAATGTCAGAATGTCAGGTCTGGAACCAAGGCTAAGGCGGTTCATCCTAGAATTTGCTTCTCTATGTGACTTCTAATTAAGTATGCACCCCTGATTATAACATCCAAAAACTTTTTGGAGCCCCCAGCGACCAGCGGCCGCTAATATCAAGAAGTAAACTCAAAAGCTTACTCAGAAGTGCTGTGGCTCTGCCACAGCGCGTGAAGAAGGTTTAGATGATAAAGCATGCAATTAAAAAAAATTTCCCTTTCGGTTGGCAAGGGTTTTGTTGTTTTACAAATCCGTTCCTGACATACATTTATGGTCTGAATGAAGCTACGAGTAGGAGGCCTATCATAAAGCGAGACAACATCCCTATTTCACGCGCTGTGGCAGAGCCACAGCACTCCAAAAAGTTTTTGGATGTTATAATCAGGGGTGCATACTTAATTAGAAGTCACATATTTTGGATCCGGAAATGGGGGAAGCAAATTCTAGGATGAACCGCCTTAGCCTTGGTTCCAGACCTGACATTCTGACATTTGCCCTTTTGAGAGGTCTTGTTTTCGTTTAGGCAAATATCAGAATATCAGGTCAGGCACCAATGGCAAGGCTATTTTCAAGATTGGAGCCTCTTGATTCTAAGATTCAAAAAAAGATTGAGTCAAAAGCATGATTCCGATGTTGATTTCGGGCACGGGCACGAAAATTAGCGGGAATTGCTGATTGACAAATTGAACCTTCTTCTTGTATTCTTGCACTATCAAATTCACGAGAGTGAATAAAATATTTTACAAAAGGTTATCTTAATGAAAACTATTCGTCACATGTTAATCGGTTTGTTATCCTGCTGTGCCTTTGCCACACAAGCTTTTGCTGAATCTCCTGTCTCTAACGATTATGAATTTCAACAAGAACGGATGATGTTGCATTCCGATGCGGTCTTTGTGATCTCATCCTTCGACAGTAAAGATAATGTCAGCGCTTACACCTACTATGGTATAAGATTATGGAGTAAAACTTTTCACGCTAAAATCCTCTCATGGCAAATCGCTAATGGTTATATGTTTATCTTTTCAAAAGATCGCAAAGGGACTAGCACCTATTTAACATGTCTAGATATATATACAGGCGATCTGATCTGGGAACGCCCATAGGGTATCCCCTCTCATTTTTCGTGCTCGTGTTCAAGCCTATACATAAGCACGAAAAAATTTTCAAACACCACACACAAAATTCGATTAATTATGAAAAAACTGATTCTAATCATTTCTTGCTTGCTCCTCTCAAAACTTCCCGCAACAGTCTATCTAGAACCCACACCACATTTCAAACCAAAACGGGAGATTGCTGCCGTCTATATTGAATATAAAGACCAAATTCTACTTTTACATCGTCAAAACAACATGTCTGAAGGAAACAAATGGGCACCCCCTGCAGGAGAAGTAGAAAAGTACGAACTTCCTCTACAAGCAGCCATTAGGGAACTCAAAGAAGAAACAGGTTATAATATCTCTAATCAGCCAATTGAAACAGTAAAGACCGTGTATATTGAATACAGCAAAGATAATCATTATGTATTTCACATCTTTCGCACTCAGCTGGATGGTGATCCCGGAGCTGTAACAATTGATTTCAATGAACATAAAGGATTTACTTGGGTCACTCCCGCTGACGCCTTAGAAATGAAGTTGTTAAAGGATGAAGATTCCTGCATTAAACTGGTTTATTTTCGTTAGGGAGATTCCATTGAAAAAAGTGATCACACTATGGTTCTATATTTTTCTTGCTTTTTCTAAGCTAATCGCCATCGAACCCTTCCCTGTCGCTTATCAGGGCCGATTCCTCCCCGCTGAAAGCTATTCTACACAACGCCTTTACCATCTCACGCATAAAATCCCTTCATCAAACTCTGAAGCTCTCGACATCTTATGGCAACTCCATTTTTTTGGACCTCAACAACTTAACGACTCCCCTCTTTTACGCATCCAATATCAAACCACTAAAGAAACTTTAAACCTTCACTCCCCACAGAAACTGTTTAGCCCACAAATGCTTAGAAAGGCGTTTGAAGATCCGGAAACAAATTTAGCAACTCTCAAACATCTCATCTCAAAACATTATAATCAAACATTTCTATCCCCTGAAAACCGATCAGGACGCACAACTCTTGAACTTAAAACCCTCTCACCAGGGTTATGGGTTCAATGGAAAGACAATACCTTATTCATTATTGATTCACCCACATCTTTTCCCTGGCAACATCTACGTCGTGAGATGCCTCTTGTTGTCGATCATCCTTTGCCCACTGACATCTCAAAAAATGACGTCTTCATCAAAGAAATTGAAAGGATTTTGGGAGTTCTCTTAGAACTAGAAAAACTCAACACTCTTGCAAATGACGAACACTTTAACCACTCCTACACTCAACTGATAAATCGTCACACTCCTAAGGAAATAGCCCTTCAACTTGAACAACAACATCCTCTTGCTGTGCGACTAGATCAGGCAGGAGAATTGTTTAAAGCTCTTCCAGGAAAATTTCAACAAGGAAAATGGTATTCCCTTCATGCACTGCATACAAAAGTCTATAATGTTACAAATAGGCAACTTGAACTAGTCCCAAATTTTACTCCTTATCCCAATTCACTTTTTGACACTATTCGCAACCTCTATTTCCAACTTGAAAAGGCCATTCTTACAAACGAAAATGATAAAGTTAGTGAATTAAAAAATCTGCTTGCCGCTTCATTAATGGAGGGATACCGCGGGCTAACCGGAAAAAAATATAGTTCAGCGATAGAAAAAGAGCTTTCTTATCCATCCATCGGACAGCTTTATGCCGAAGCATTTTATACGCGCTATCCGTTGACATTTTTTTGCATCTTCACTTATGCCTTAGCCCTTATTTTTTTTCTATTTAGAAGAGGTTCTTCAACGGCTATCTATGTTCTTTTAATAGCGTTTACTCTGCATACACTGATTTTAGCCTTGCGTTGTTATATTTTGGGACGCCCACCGGTCACAAATATGCTTGAAACAATCCTCTATGTTCCTTGGGTAAGTGTCTGTATCAGCCTAATTCTATATATCACCGGAGGAATGATTTTTACATTCCCACTGATCGCTTCTGCTGCAGCATCATCGGTTCTCCTGTTGCTTCTTCAATTCAATTTTTATTCAAGTGATCTTGAAAATGTGCAAGCTGTGCTTGATTCTCATTATTGGCTACTTATTCACGTGCTGATGGTCGTCGGCAGTTATGGATTTTTCCTCCTTGCCAGCCTTCTGGGGCACATTTACCTAGCAGGAATAGCTTATTATAAACACGAAACCTCTACTTTAACCCTTGTGGCTCACACCTTACTACAAATCCTTTATGCTGGAGTCGTGTTGCTTATTGGAGGAACTCTCCTTGGCGGAGTTTGGGCAGCTCAAAGCTGGGGGCGATTTTGGGATTGGGATCCTAAAGAATCATGGGCTTTTATATCTATATGTATTTATCTGCTCTGGATACACGCTTATCGTTTTGGGAAAATCCAACATCTTGGACTTGCCATAGGATCCGTTTTAGGATTCCTGGCTATTAGTTTTACATGGTATGGAGTTAACTACATTCTAGGGACAGGACTTCATAGTTATGGATTTGGTAACGGCGATACTTTTTTTTATTATTGCTATCTATTTGCCGAAATGATATTTTTAGTGGGCTCGGTTATCGGATTTTTACATCTTAAAGCCGAGATATAGGCCAAGAAGTATAGGAAAAATTAAACGCAAAGGCACTAAGGCACAAAGAGATTTTACGCGAAGAATCTTCAGTTTAAAGAAAAAAAAGGTAGATTTTATACTCTACATGCAAGATCTCTTTGTGCTCTTTGTGCCTTCGTGCCTTTGTGTTTAATTTTTCCCATATTTTGCATGTGGATCGATTTTGTTATTAGGAGCGCTTGCTTTAAAACTCTTTGAGCCTTTCAGATGAAAAGGTCTTGATTAGAAAATGCCTACTTGATAATGGATAGAGAAACCTTAACAGGTAAACGTAAAGAAAAATTTTTACTTAAAATGTGGTATAGCGAATGAGACATGTAAAAAGTGAAAGGCTAAAAAAGCTAGAATCAGAACTTTTAGATCTAGAGCAATGGCTTAAACTAGGATTAGTTCCTAAGAAAGATATTGAAAAACACAAAGAAGAAATTCTTGGTGTTCAATCCAAAATTGAAGAAGAAAAAGAAAGACTTCAATTTCTTAAAGAGAGTGGAGAGATCGAAGAGTATGTGACCCCAAAACGTCAACCAGCACGAGCTGGTTTTACGGAAATGCCAACCATTCCAGACATTGATATGACAGATACAGCAGGAGTCGGAGATTCAACCTTCGAAATGGAAACCAGCACCATGGATTCGGATACCGCAACTGGCGATGACAAAGACGACTCCGATGATGAAAAAGAAGAAGAGACTGAAAGCGAAGATAATGATTCTTATTTTAGTGATCGCAATCGATGGAGACGCGGCGGAATCGTCGACCCAGATGCTGATGACTGGTAAAGAATCTATAAGCCTCTATATTCACATTCCTTTCTGTACGCAAAAATGTGATTATTGTCACTTTTATGTCCTACCGGATAAACAAACACTAAAAGATCTTTTAGTGCAAGGAATCAGACTGGAATGGGAAGGGCTTCAGAAACTTGTAGAAAATAAGAAAATCATCTCCCTCTATTTTGGGGGAGGAACGCCCTATCTTCTTGGAGCACCTTCTATTGCGGAAATCATTGCTTGGATTTCTAAGTTGCAATCCGAGGATGAATTTCGCAACATGGAGATCACTTTAGAAGCAAATCCGGAAAATATCGAGAAAAAGAGTTTAAAGGATTATCACTCTATCGGAATCAATCGATTGAGCATCGGAATCCAATCGCTTTGCGATCACCACCTCGTCACCTTAAGTCGCCGCCATTCTGCAAAAAAAGGAATTCAAGCTATAGAGACGGCTTCTGAAGTAGGATTTTCTAACATCTCCATTGATCTAATGTATGATCTGCCAGGACAAACCCTTGAAAGCTGGGAAGCGACACTCGAAAAAGCTGCAGACCTACCCATCACTCATTTATCCCTATACAATTTGACAATCGAACCACATACTGTTTTTTTTAAATATCGTGATTCTCTTATAAAACAACTCCCTGACGATGAAATCAGCAAGATCATGTACGAGAAGGCTTGCTCAAGATTTGAAATGGCAGGTTTTAAACAATATGAAATTTCTGCCTTCGCTAAAAATGGTCTAATAGCACGTCATAATAGTGGATATTGGACAGGTCGTCCCTTTCTGGGACTCGGGCCATCGGCTTTTAGCTATTGGGAAGGGCAACGTTTTCGCAATGTTGCCAATCTTTCCAAATACCTCCGATATCTACAAGAAGGAACCTCTCCAATCGATTTCAGCGAAAAGCTTCTTCCAGAAGCTCACCAACGTGAACTGCTTGCAATTCACTTGCGTTTGTTAGCAGGAGTCGACTTAGACATATTTGAGCAACAACACGGCCAATTGAGCTCCCCCTGCAAAAAAATTCTCATGCAACTTAAAAATGAAGGTTATCTCCTGTATGAAGAAGAACGGTGGAAGCTTTCTCGACGAGGTATTTTATTTTACGATACGGTTGCAGAAGAATTAATACTTTAGATCAGATAAATCTTTGCACAACAGGAAAATGCCTTCCCGCAAAAAAAGCCTTTTGAGTTACGCGTAATCCCAAAGGCCCCTGACGACGCTTAAATTCACTGCGATGAATTTTTTGAATTAAATCTTCAACTACTTCAAGAGGATAGCCAAACTTTTCAACAATAGCTTCCTTAGTACAAAGTTGTTCCACATAAGCTTCGACAACATCATCAATGATATCATAATGAGGCAACGTTTGTGAGTCGAGTTGATTAGGTCTCAATTCAGCCGAAGGAGGTCTAGTCATTGAATGGGAAGGAATCACCTCTTTTGATCGATTAATCCAGTGCGCCAATACATAAACTTGCCGTTTAACAATATCGCTAATCACACTCAAACCACCACACATATCGCCATACAAAGTTGCATAGCCGACAGCCAACTCGCTTTTATTCCCTGTACAAAGTGTGACATACCCATGTTTATTTGAAAGCGCCATCAAAATCATCCCTCGAATGCGCGCTTGGAGATTTTCTTCAGTTTGATCTTCAGCTTTGTTTTCAAATTTAGGAGATAGAAGTTCTAAGTAGGATTGAAAAGGAGCCTCGATTGAGATTTCATGAAAAGAAATCCCCAGATTTTGAGCCAACAATTTAGCATCTCTAACGCTCTCTGTAGAAGAATAACGGGAAGGCATGCACACTCCCAGGACATTTTCAGCTCCTAATGCCTCTGCAGCAATACAAGCGACTACCGCTGAATCAATCCCCCCTGAAAGACCAAGACAAGCTTTTTTAAAACCGGATTTAACAAAATAATCTCGAACTCCTAAGACTAAAGCACGATACAAATCTTCTGGGAGATTCGTTGGAGTTAACGATATACTATTGGTATCTTTCGTATCAATCATCATCATTTCTTCTTCGAAACCTTTAGCCTGCTTTTTAACCTGACCGTCACCTCCTACAAATAAACTATGACCATCAAAAATCAAGTTATCATTTCCCCCCACTTGATTACATAGAATGACAGGACACCTCAACTCATCAGCTGCTTCTTTACAAACTATAGTCCTAAATTCTTCTTTGAATAAGTTGTAGGGAGATGCAGACAAGTTGACAACGAAATCCGGAGCTTGAATTTTTAATTCTTGAACTGGATCACGTTGATAACGAGATTCTTTTATAGAGCTATTCTGCCAAAGATCTTCACAAATTGTAACCCCAACTCGTCGGCCTCCAATTGTCCGTATATTCACCTGCACTGTTGGTTCAAAGTAGCGTCTCTCGTCAAAAACATCGTAAGTTGGCAATAACATTTTATCTTGAAAACCAAGCAAGACTCCATTTTCTATGATCGCGGCACTATTATAGAGTTCTTTTCCCCTGTATGTCGGATTCCGTCGAGGTAATCCAACAATCACAGCAATCCCTTTTGAAGCTTCGACAATTTCGTAAAGACAAGTAGAGACCTGATCAATAAAGTTTGAAAGCAAAAGAAAGTCCTGCGGGGGATAACCTGACAGGACAAGCTCGGAAAATAACACGAGTTCTGCATTTTTTTGACGTCCTATCTCTATGGAGGAGATGATTTTGGCAGTATTACCACGCAAATCTCCTACAATAGGATTCAGCTGAGCTACCATAATCCGCATAGAACCCCTACGACCCTACTAAATATACTCTTGAAGTACAGCTTTCAAAGAATTCTTATCTCTTACACCCACGAAACGCTTAGCTTCTTGACCATTTTTATAAACGATAAGAGTCGGAATTGACGTGACGTCACATTTAGTTGTTGTCACTGGAGCCCTGTCGATGTCGAGCTTAGCGATTGTAGCTTGGCCATGAAGTTCATCAGCTAATTCCGTAATAATAGGGGCGATCATTTTGCAAGGACCGCACCAATCGGCATAAAAGTCCACTAAAGTGACACCTGAGGCGATTGTCGATTGGAAATTTTCATCTGTTAAATATTTTACGTTTTCTGACATGAGAGCACTCCTTTTTTCTTTAGTATGTCACAAGCTCAACTATTAGAGCTAGAGAAAATAGCAATTCCCGCTATTTTTTCGACCCTCAGACCACAATAACGAATAGACAAAAAAATGCAAAAAGTGTTAATTTCAATTGGAAAACAATTGATTTATGCATACGGACATGCTCATGCAAAAAAATGAATATTTAATTATTACTTACTATCATTTAGGAATTCTCGATCACCCAAAAGCAGAAGTCAAAAATCATCGAGAATTTTGTTCTTCACGAGATATTCGTTCCAGAATCTATCTTTCAGAAAATGGGATCAATTGCCAAATGAGCGCCAAAGAACAAGACGGTCGCGATTACATGGCATGGATTTCTAGTCGTCCTGAATTCCCCGATATTAAATTTAAGGTCGACTCTTACCATACGCATGCATTTCCAAAGCTATCGATTAAATATCGGAAACAACTTGTCGCATTTAATACTGAAGTCAATTTTTCCTTGCGAGGAGAACACGTTTCCCCTGCAGAATGGAAAATGATGCTTGAAAAAGACGATGATCACGTGCTTCTAGATATTCGTAACGACTATGAATGGAGGGTTGGACGATTTGACTCTGCTGAATGTCCCCCTTGTCAAACATCGCAAGAATTTAAAGATTACGCACTCAAGTTAAAAGATAAAATTGATAAAAAGAATACTCCGGTCATGATGTATTGCACTGGGGGTATTCGATGTGAATTTTTTTCAGCTTTACTCAAGGAAGAAGGATTTGAAAAAGTCTATCAGCTTGATGGCGGAGTGATCAATTATGGGCATAAACAAGGATCGAAGCACTGGCAAGGGAAACTCTTTGTGTTTGATGATCGTATGACAGCCCCAATTAGCGAAGAACACTCCCCAGTTGTGGGCAATTGTCATCATTGCAATCAACCGAATGAAACATATTATAATTGTGCTAATATGCACTGTAATGCTCTTTTTCTTTGCTGTCCAGATTGCCTAAAGCAATATAACGGATGCTGTACAGAAAACTGTATGCATGCCGATCATGTTCGCCCTTACCATCATCAAGAACCTCACAAACCTTTCCGAAAATGGTACACCTATTTTTCAGAAAAAAAGGGAATTACGTAGGCCCTAACACTAGTTGCCTGCGGCGCCCCCTATCGGGAAATAACAGATTTTTAAAGCGCCTTGCCATTGGTGCCTGACCTGATATTCTGACATTTGCCTACAATGATAACGTAACCTCCCAGGAGGGCAAATGTCAGAATGTCAGGTCTGGAACCAAGGCTAAACGTTACCTCTCAGAATTTAGTATCTTGTTATTAATTGAAAACGACGCTTTTTTCAGTTGCGTAAATCTTGGGGGTAACGTTCCAGCCTTGGTTCCAGACCTGACATTCTGACATTTGCCCTTTAGGAAGCAATGTTATCGCATCGGCAAATGTCAGAATATCAGGTCAGGCACCAATGGCAAGGCGCGAACTTGTTATTTAGGAGAAGCAAGCGAAGGCGCAAAGTTTTCCATGATCTTTGCGCCTTCGCTTGCTTTTTTGCGTTAAAAAAATACTCAATGTTATAAATTACAGGCAAAGTTTTTTATTTACACTGAAATAGTATTTTAATAAAATTAAATCAAGGATGTATAAGTAAGTAATATACACCAATTAAAAAAATATTATACAAAAGAGTAAATTATGACTACAATAGGCGGAAAAAATCCAAATCAACCAACAATCGATCCTGTTCCAAAAAAGACAGAGGCTGCAGCACCCATATCGGAAACTGATAAAACCAAAATTAACAATATTGTTGAAAAATCTTTAAAACAAGACGATCCCCTAAGTCAAAAATCTTCCAAAGTCTCTCTTAGTGAAACTATCGCTGAATCCAAATTAGAAAAACAATTTGCTGAACAAAAAAAAATATTACTTACAACATTCAAAAATGTTGAATCATATATTGACATTTTTAATAAATTGAATAATTCTAATGCAGCTAAATCAAACATTCCAGAATTTAAAGAACAAATAGAAATAATAATTAAAAAAAACTCTCCAATAACCCTAGAAGATATTTCTTTGTTTTGGAATAAAATCCAAGACACAATGACCGACCCGGGGAGCATTTCCTATGACATGAACCAAGCAATTGTCAGAAGAGATATGACTTTCAAAGTGTCACCCCAACTTGAAGTATTAAATAAATTATTAAATGATACAAATCCCTCACCAAATTTACAAAAAGAGTTAGAAAATATAGACTTAGAAGCTTACAAATTATGTAATCAATATGCTGATGTAATTACATCAATAGACAGCAACATTATAAACAACGTTAATTTAATTATAGAACTAATAAATTACCGCTTAAATTACTTAATCAAAAATCTTTCCAATCTTCTAAATGAACATGAAAAAATATCAAAAAACCCTGAAATTGAAGATATAGCTGTTCATCTACTTGAAAATAAAATTGAAAATTTGAAAAAAGATATCCTCTCAGCAACGGATCAAATGATGATGTTCAAAAATCTAAATAATGCGACATTAGAAGATATATCAACGAATGCTGTATTCACCTTAGAAATAATTAATCAATTATCAAATAAATTCACTCC
This sequence comes from uncultured Parachlamydiaceae bacterium, assembly GCA_963752155.1. Taxonomy (GTDB): domain Bacteria; phylum Chlamydiota; class Chlamydiia; order Chlamydiales; family Parachlamydiaceae; genus JACCRY01. The sequence goes on from CAVVXH010000006.1 coordinate 79,115, forward strand.
TGATACGCAAATTGAGATAGAAAAAATAAAAATAAAAATATTTGAATCATTAAAAGCATATTTAGACTCTTCCATTTCAATGGCCACATCTGTAATTTCAAATATTATCTCTGGGACAGACAATTCGATTGATATAGACTATACAAAATCAATTTTGGAGAAAATCTATACACATATAAAACAAATAGAAGGATTAAATATCGATCAGAAAAAATTAGATGCTTCAAAAATTGAATTTAATATAGACAAAGAAATAAAAGACATTAAAGAAAAGTTCAAAAATTTAACTTCTTCTTTAGAATATCGTATTTCAACATTAAGGGATGATCTAGGAATGGGAGGATAATGTTTTCAAAGTTTTTCCCGATTTTAATTGAATCCCAAATATTTTTCCAATTTTATTGCATCTTCGGCAAATTTACGAATTCCTTCCGATAATTTTTCTGTCGCCATTGCATTTTCATTGAAAAGCCAACGAAATGCATCTTTTCATCTATGTCAATTTTTTCAATAGTGCTCGATTTTGCCATCGAAGTCTCCAATTTTCTAATCACCTGATCTTTCGGAGCTATATAATTCTTGTAAAAATTTAGGTGAAATTGTCAAAAGGTCACATCCCGCTAATTCAAGAATTTCTCCACTATTGCGAAAACTTGCACCCATAATTTCTGTGGTAACGCCAAATTTCTTAAAATATTCATAAATTTCCTTTGACTGAATGGACTCCGGGATCTTCGATGCCGGAAAACCTTTACATTCTTTTCTTTTATATACCAATCAAGGATACGTCCAACAAAAGGAGAAACCAGGGTTGCCTTAGCGTCGGCACACGCAATCGCTTGAGGAAGACTAAAAAGGAACGTCATATTGCAATGAATTCCTTCACTTTCCAATTCCTTAGCAGCTCTCGTTCCTTCCCAAGTAGAAGCTAATTTTATTAAAACACGTTCCCTAGAAATACCTTCAGCCTCATAGAGTTCGATTAAAAATTTACCCTTCTTAATACTTCCATCGACATCAAATGAAAGACGCGCATCGACTTCAGTTGAAACTCTTCCTGGAACTATTTTAAGTATTTCTTTACCAAAATTGACAAAAAGTTTGTCCATAGTCAGGGAACGCTCTTCTTCACGGTTTTTCGCATGATTTTTTCCATAAGCGATTGCATTGTCGAGCAGTGGACGGTACTGAGCATTGCTACGGCTGCGAGAATCAACGATGGATTCGTGGTTGCATCTGTCGGCAGATATTGCTTAATAGAATTGATATCGCCTGTATCGACAACTACAGTTGTCATTTTTTTTAGCTGATCAAGTTGATTCATCTTATTACCTCATTATAATGGCGTTGGCAAATCCCTAAAAGGTTCCATGCGAAAAGTAATTGAAAGTTGCTCTGTGCCAACCTTCAGATCCAACTTACAAGTAAGGCGAGCTAGCAACAATTTATAAGGAACTTCAACTTCTTGTCTCCCACTCTGACACCAACCGTTGTATCTCCTAAAATTTCTTCAGATTCGGCGATTTGCAAGCATAAGGCTTGAAATTTGGCTAATTGACGTTGCAGAGTTTTATCGTTCAGTGCATATTTTTTTTGACAAGAAGAGCAAGCGATAACAGTATTACCGTCTTCTATTTCGAAAAGAGAAAATTGAACAGGTTGGCAACAACCTTGACAATCGAATTGCAGTAGATGCCCTTTTTGCATGAATGTTCCTAATGCGTTACGCTTACGTAAAATGCTATTTTGCAGTATAACCTTATTCTATCATCTTAACATGCAAACAGCAATGCCATTTTTTAGGGCAATAAAACACAGAGGTGCAAAGGCAGAGAAGTCTCAAAAAGAGTTAAGGGTAAGCCTGAAGAACAGATGGAGATTTGAAGAAATGCGATGAATTCGAATGAAAATTCCCACCATTTTTTTCAGTTTTTTTGCCAATACCTCTCTATTGTGTTTTTGTGTCTTCGTGCCATTTGTATTTAATCTACAATTCCATCTACGCAATCACCACTTTTAATTGCTCCCTTTGTACGTCTGTGTTTTTTTGCTGGATTATTGTTTAAAAATATGTCAAAATAAATTAGAACATAGAGATAGTCGTAAATTCGACTTTTGAGACGTTTTCCCAAACGCAAAATTCTCCACCAATAGAGGAAGAGGCTAGCATGATGAGGCAAGCGATCGATTTTCAAGGTATTGTATCCTTTGAAAGGGCTTTAGTTGAACAACTACAGACTTACTTACAAGAAAAAGAATCCCTTTATAGCTCACTAATCGCAAATAGCATCCCCACCGAACCTGATCCTTCTCAACCAATCCTTGATAAGCGGAGCCAATAAAAAGCTTTCCGAAGGAGTCGAGTCTTTCACTCGTAAAGTCACCCAAGCTGTCATAGCTAAATCGACACTCAAGAAGCTGAATGGCAACGGACGGTCAACTCCATCAACGAATGGATGTGGAGATATACGGATCTTCTTCAACAAATAGCTGTTGAACTCTTTCAGCAATTGGATCAAACAGGGATCGAACAGTGGCGGCCAGAACTTATACAAGTAGTTGAAAATATTAAAGAAATCTTACTCCATCACATGGAAGACCTCAAGTGGGCCTTAAAAAGACTGGAAAGCCAACTGTGGGAATATAAGCGCAGTATCAAAAATCAAAATACATTGATGCCCTGGATTAACAACTTAGTTCCGTTATGGCAAGGAATCCTTGACCACTCACTGATCAGAAACTTGGAAAAAAGCCAAAAATTTCTCAATTCTCGCTATCTCACCTTTTTAAATCGCTACGAACAGTACCACGATCTCAATGATCAAGTCGAAATAAAAATGAACAAATTTTCCTCTTATCATGTTTTAGCCAGTCTAGAACAAGAAGAGCAAGATAGTTTTAAGCATTTATATCGAATGTTAAAACTCTGGAAGCTTAACCAACAAGCTAAGGCTTTACCCGACGATGAGCTTATTCGCGTCATTCGCTATTCAGTCAATCCTGAGAAAGCTGCTGGGTTATTTAAAAACTATTTTCAGTCACTCCACAACAAACTCTTTTCTCAAAGCAGAGAGATCAAACAACCCCACATACAAGAAGTTGACCATTCTTCAGACCAGCTCTCACCTGATAAAGAAGCAAGCATGAGGCAGATGGAACTACAAGGAGCTATCAATGGGCAACGTTTTGAGTTACATACTTTAGGAGCAACAATATCAGCCTACCGTTCCTTCCTGCTTCAGAGTGATCCAAACCCATATATACGTACACGAGGAGGGTTTTCAGAGTGGATTGTTGGCCATGAACCTGCTCAAACTAAATCTCTTATGGACCAAGAATATAATATCGAAAAACTTGACACGTTGTATCTTCAATTGTCAGAATCTATAAAGTCACCTCTTACAGAGTCCTCAAAAACCGATCCTTATCTCTATCGTGATTTACAATATGCTATTTACGAAATGGGACAACCCTTAGCTTCCAGTTCTAGAATGGCCTCTAAGGCCGAACACTTTGTCTATTTGCTCAATCAACTTAATGAATTAGGATCGAGAGATCCAGAAGTTGTCTCACAAATTACTCCATTACTTTCAAAGGTCATGCGCGCTGATTGGAAGTACAATGCCCTTCAAGATATTCCTCTATTCCACCAGCTCTATTCAGCTCACATCAACATATTACCTCCGATTACCGATCGCAATCACATCAATCGGCTTCGTCAATTTAAGCGTCTTATTCAACAACTTATGGGATGGGTCAAGGAAAAAAACATGTATATTCATTTACATGAAATAGAGTTGGATATCAACGACATTAAGGGTTATCTCCAAGACTTCTTAGCGACACTGCAAAGAGCATCCAAAGAACCAGCATACCAGGAGAATAAGACGGCTCTTATCCAAAGTACTGCTCAGCAACTTTTAGAATATCGCTATCTTTTCAGTCAATTCTTCCATCATTTACATCAAAATGAAATGGACGAAAAATCATTAAGAAACCAATTCTTGTTTGTGGATCATTACTTTGAAACGATTGAAAATAAATTGGCCGAGATGAAGGAAGACCCTGAATAGCTTTATTTTTAGCTTATTGCAGCCTCAGACCACATAAACCATCCCTAAGTTGTTTTTACTTCTCCTTGATTGCTCAGCTTTAGGGATAAATTGAAATTTCAAGTATGTCAAGTCGTTTACATTTAGTCACTACATTATTTTTTTAATGCAAAGCGAGACAGTTGCCTACGGCGCCCCCTAAAGCGCCTTGCCATTGGTGCCTGACCTGATATTCTGACATTTGCCTACAATGATAACGTAACCTCCCAGGAGGGCAAATGTCAGAATGTCAGGTCTGGAACCAAGGCTAAACGTTACCTCTCAGAATTTAGTATCTTGTTATTAATTGAAAACGACGCTTTTTTCAGTTGCGTAAATCTTGGGGGTAACGTTTCAGCCTTGGTTCCAGACCTGACATTCTGACATTTGCCCTTTAGGAAGCAATGTTATCGCATCGGCAAATGTCAGAATATCAGGTCAGGCACCAATGGCAGGTGCGAACTTGTTATTTAGGAGAAACAAAAGGCGCAAAGAGAAATTACCTCTAAAAACGATATCCTTCTTTGCTATAAAATTGGAGAATCTTCAAAAGGTGACAAACGAGGAGAACATCCCCCAACAAAATGTAAATTGTCCTTTCGATTCACGAAGAGAATTCGGTGTGCTTCACTAAGTTCAACCCATTCCAATCTATTTATTTGATCATGAATGACTCCTATCGGAATAGATTCGGTTCTCTGTTTATTCCCCAATAAAACCTCAGCTATTTTTTGGTGAAAGACCACTATAGTGACAAGTGCATGGTAATCCATTCCAAGTCCGATTAACATACTGCGAAAATCTTTTCGAAGATTAGTAGCATCCCAAACCACCTTCTTATGGTGTGCTAAATGATATTTTAATTCTTGTTTGGCTTTTAACAAAACCTCTGGATTTTTGGACTGATCTCCTTGATTTTTCCCAAATTCTTCTCTAAGTTTATCGAGAGAGATAATTAAATAATCTTTAAGATATTTTTGAATCCAACTGGATTTTCCCGATCCACTTGGCCCCATTAATATGACTAATTGGGGAAAAGAATCTAAATAAGAATAATGTCTTGCTACTGCTTCATGAGGAGTAAAGATAAACCCAGCTTCAAAGTCTCTTATTGCATTTCCATAAATAAAATCTCGGCAATCGGAAGAATAATTTCGAAGTTCGTGCTCAAAAAATACTCGCCATTCTTCATAAGGATTTATTTTTCCCCAAATTTCGTACTCTTCACAATAAATTCGGAATAAACGAATCAAATCTAATTGACCTTCTTGATCTTCGCATTGACGGCCTAGCATATCTGCTTTGGCAATATAATAAAGGAGCTCCACGTTTGCTAGTCGCGTGAGACGATAGTAATTTGCTTTCGTTGCATTTTTAATAACCAAAAGCTTAGGCATATGATGATAATTAACCAAACTAAGAACTGAAAGAACTATATTATAAGGTATATCCAAGTCCAAAATTCTATAAGCAAGATAGGAAGCACCTCGTGCTTCATGATTGGGAGCGACTATTCTTGATACTGAATTAATTTCCACTTCCTTCGTGGTCAATGGTTTACCGATATCATGAAGAACAACGCCCAAAATCAAGGCAAGCTTTTGATCATTCGTGAGATGACAGGCTTCGGTTTCGATAATATCGTAACAACAGTCAAGGACCCTTTGAGTATGTTTAAAAACATCCCCTTCCGCATGCCATTCTTTATCTTGAGGAGTTGAATGAAGTTGTTGTATTAATTCAAAAATATGACAAAAACTCTGCAAAAACTCGTCTAAGGTAGGCCTACCTCCCTCGATAATTTTACAAAAAAGCTTATTGGCAGAAACCATAAGAGGCACTCTTCACTAATTATTTTTTAACAATTTATTTGGAATGAGTTCTTTGTACATCCAATGTTCAGCTGTTTCGTCAACATGACCTTTTCTGACAAATTTGGCCACGCACTTATCAAAATGATCAAAATGAAAGCCTTTTACTGGACGTACAACATAACCTTCACAATTTTGTGGATTTATTTGAATTGTCTTAACGTCATCCTCATTCCATATACCTCTATATAAAACTTCTGGAGTTGCCGCACCTAATAACTGAGCCCATTCACAGGTATCATCCCAATTCAAACATTCATTATTTTCATTCCATATTGAAAATATATAAAAATAGCTCTTCAAATTAGCGTACTTGATTGTGTGTTGAGCATACATATTTTCTCCACAAATACGCCATCCGAAAGGAATTAGATGAATAATGCTTCCATGAAAGGCTTTGATCCAACTGCGAGATGGATGATATGTAGTTTCCAGGGAGCGTGCATGCATACAATCCCAATAGAGGGTGGTATTTTCACCGTCAAGTTTTTCTGTAATTATAACTTCCCTATTTTGGAAGACTTCAGTGGAAATTAATATCACATCATCATGAGTTACTCCTAAAGACCAGGGTAAGTGTTTTGTACGAGGATATTTAACTTTTTCTGAATCCATAACTACAACCAAGCAACCAATTAACATTTCGCGACCTTAGTCAAAAACACCTTGAACGTGCTTTATTACCCGAATTTTGAGTTATCCCTACACATATGCGGAATTCCCAAAGCGCGGAGATGCAAGATTGTATCCGGCATGACAATCCAATTTGCAATATCAATAGGAAGAGACACTCGTTTTTTAGGTTCTTTTGTTGTCCCCGCTGGTCTTCCTGAGCCTATTCTTCTTCCACCTCGCCCTTTAGTTTTATTTTCTGTAACGGGACTTAGGTTACCTCTAAGCCTTTCATCAATAAAATCTTGTAAATAGAGTGGATAATTCTCAATGACTTCTTCTTCTGTGTCACCCGAATATTCGACAGGATATAGAGGATGACTGAAAACCCACGTTTTGTAATCATTATCAAACCAAGGCTCAATTTGACCTATTGCTTCTAAGGCCAATTTCAAATGTTCTCTTACTTCTTTCTTGGTCGCCATACTAACACCTACTCCTCTTTAATTTTATTTTAGATTAAAAAAGAAAAATAATCAAACGTTTTCTGAGTGTCTTTTGATTCTTTCGGCAAAGCTTCTTATGAGTCGCTACGCTTCAGGTATTGACAATCACCAATATTAGTGGTGTTGTGACCAAAAAAGGTGGTTGATATGCTGGAGTCCATTTGTTATGCTGAAGTGCGTGCATGCACCACCAGTGCACCCATGCTTTTGACTTAATCTTTTTTTGAAACCTAGAAAACCAAGAGGCTCAAATCTTGAAAGCAGCCTTGCCATTGGGGTCTGGAACCAAGGCAGTTCTATTAGTATCAAATGTAACTTTGTAAGTTTAATGCCGTTTTTTATCAGTTAAATACTGGGTGAGGCAGTGTAATCCAGAGGATAAACGTTATTTATTTTTAGGGAAAAAACACTAGGCTTTTCAGCGGATGATTCAAATTTGGCAAGAAACGCTTCAGGAATCGTATCGTTGCAAGCAAGAATATAGGAATCTTTACAATAAATTTTCCCCAAACCATTTGGCTGGAATATAACTGCTTTTTTCTCAGGATTGCAAATAACTCTAATATCATAGTTTTTATCTTCATGTTTAAAGCAAAACACGACATTTGAAAAAACTTTAGAGTTAATATGGTCTTGTAAATGTTCATCAAAGGATTTCAAATTATGTTGTATTAGTGCTTTTATGCCACTTACGACTAACGCAGCCGCACATGTTAGCCCTATGATCCTTACTACCTGAGGTACATTTAAAATCAAACCAGCCAATTCCATAATTTTAAGTGTCGTATAAATTGCCAAACCATAAGACACGACATTTTTTGTACCAATCGGAATAGGTCCTAAAAAAGCCGTAGACCCAGGAATAATCCGTCTACTTATTTGGTAAATCAAATTTTCTATCAGAGCAACGCCTCCAAAACACATAGCAGCATTTAAAGGAGCAAATACTGTTACACCTTGAATGGCATTTATAGCACATGCACCTGCATAACCTTGGATAGCACAGAATGTCTCATCAATACCAGGAGCAGAACTTCTAATCATATTTTCCCTTTAACCTATTAATTTACGTTACTCACATCTATCCAAAAATCATAGGTTGGTTTCCATTCTCAAACATTAGTTTTCTTGATCAACGATTACATCTATTCATACAGGTGAAGGACAGTCCAGGGAGATGGGGGCGGCTGGACTCGAACCAGCGAAGACGTGAGTCGAGGGAGTTACAGTCCCTTGCAATTGCCACTATGCGACACCCCCGAACAACGGGAAAACTAAAATGCTGGCAGTAGGAATTGAACCCACAACCGTCCGATTACAAGTCGGGTGCTCTACCAATTGAGCTATGCCAGCAAAGCGAGACATACCCAGATCTTATCAGATGAGATTTTTGGATTCAACATTTTTCGCAAAATGCTAAAAATGTCAAGATTAAGTATTTTGTTTTCAACCACTTAGAACGAAAAGATTTCACCCTTTTCGTTCCTTTCTTACAACTATTCTGAATCTTTTTTTTCTTCAGAAATGTTCTCGTCTTGAATACTTTCCTCAGGAACCGAAGGCTGCGTTATAAATGATGGAGGATCCAATGTCAATTCAGAAATAGCATTTCCAAAAGTACGATCCATCAAGTTCACAGGCTCTTGCACAGGCTTATTGACCCACACGGCTGACATCTTGCGTTTAGGTGTTTCTTTGTTAGCGGCCAAACCACTCAACCCGCGTCCACCATCGCCAACCTTGATATTACGATTGCTAAGATTACTCAGTCCACCATGACCACGGCTACTCACTTTTTTTAAACAACATTGCTTATATTTTTTTTGGGATCCACAAGGACACGGATCATTACGTCCAATTTTTTCTGTCATAGCTTTTATATCCTTCTAATGTTATGATCTTTTATGAATGGGCGCAAATCAATTCGATACACAAACTTTGCACCACACTAATCCTTCAATTGTTGGTTACCTTAATTATAACATAATACAGATTTTAATGCTATGGAATTACCACTTGCCCACCCGCCTTGGACTGGGTTAGGCAAAAAAATTGAAAGCACAATACGCAAAGCACTTTACGATTATAAAATGCTCGAAAACGCTACTGATTCTTCCCCATTGGCGATAGCACTGAGTGGAGGCAAAGATAGTCTTGCTCTCCTTTTCATGCTTAAAGCTATCCTTGGTAGGGGCTTTCCCTCTATGCCTCTCCATGCCATCCATGTCAGCGGAGCCTACACTTGCGGTGCTGGAGTCAGCCTAAATTATTTACAAGCGATTTGCGATCAGTTGGAAGTCAATTTTATTGTCAAAGAAACTCATCAAAAACTTGAAGATCTAGAATGCTACGGCTGTTCGCGCATAAGAAGATCTCTTTTATTTGAAGCTGCCAAAGAAGTCCAAGCCACAACAATTGCATTTGGCCATCATCGCGATGACCATGTCCAAACGCTTCTGATGAATTTGCTCCATAAAGGAGAATTTGCAGGAAACCTGCCTAAAATTAAAATGCACGATTATGGAGTGACGATTATTCGTCCCTTGATATACATTAATGAACAAGAAATCAAAAGCTTTGCAAAACACTATAATTTCTTAAGAATCACATGTCAATGCCCTGTAGGACAACATTCGATGCGAAAACAAGTGGACAATTTAATGAATGACATCGAACTTCTTTTTCCTAATGCCCGTGCCAATATTGCCTCAGCCGGATTGATCTATGGATCCGACAAGGCATCCCATAAATAAGAAAGAAACAAAGGAATTATATGAATTCTCTACCTAGTGAGCATGAAAGCCGCATCACTCTTCAAGGAGTCGAAATTGCTCTTGGTTTTCCAGACGAATTTCCCTTTAAATGGATTGGACAACGCGATGTATTAGAGCAACTCTTGGCTGCTTGGCTGGTAATCGACAAAAATGACATTCCTCTTAACCCTCGTTTGATCGGTAAGCCGGGAGTTGGCAAAACAACCTTAGCCTACGCAGCTGCAAAAAGTCTAGGCAAGCCGGTCTATATTTTCCAATGCACCATGGATACCAGACCCGAAGACCTACTGATCACTCCGGTGATCGATACATCGGGAGGAATTCGGTATGTCGCTTCTGCTTTAGTAACCGCCATGATCAGAGGAGCGGTATGCATCTTAGACGAAGCAAATCGAATGAGTGAAAAATCGTGGGCTTCTCTTGCTCCCTTGCTGGATGCTCGCCGTTACATTGAATCGATCGTCGCAGGTCTGAAAATTAGCGCTCATCCTGATTTCCGCATCTGCGTAACAATGAATGATGACGCATCGACTTTTGAAATCCCCGAATACATCCATAGTCGTTTACAGCCTCAAATTTATCTCGATTTTCCAGAAGCTGATGAAGAACGGAGAATTCTCCGAGAAAATCTTCCCTTTGTTGACGAAGAGATTCTCGAGTATGTCATCTCATTTCTGCAGAGAGCCCACAGCCGCAATGAAAATTACACGATTCGCGATGGAATCAATATCGCACGCTATGCGGCCAAACGAATCGAAAGCTTAAAAGGCAATACTATCGATATAGAAAGCCTTTTGCGCCAAGCAGTTGTGATGACTTTAGGTGATGAAGCTCTTTCATACGTTATGTAGGCATCATGATCAATAATCAACTCCCCTTTTTCGTACAAAAAGGAAACATCTACGCCGTCCCCATCCTGCACTACACAATGGAAACAGCAGCACAGGTACATCTAGCCTTCCATAAGGTTAATCCAGATTGCGTTGCAGTTGAACTCCCGGAAAATATGGAATTAACGTTGCTTCATGCAGCATCACGTTTACCAGACATCAGCATTGCTGCAAACTTTACTGAACAGAAGGAACCGCTCTATTATCTTTGTGAGCCCTGTGATGGAAGTTTTGAAGGCCTTAGATTAGCACTAGAAAATCAAATTCGTGCTTACTGTATCGATTTAGATGTCGATGAATACCCGAATTTTTTCGATCATTTACCCGATCCTTATGCGATTCAGAAGATTGGACTTAGAAGCTATTATGAAGTCTTCCAAGAAGCTTCAAAGCAAGGATTTGTTATTCAAAAAAGCTCTCTAGATCGCACTAGAGAACTTTATATGGCCAAACGCTTAAAAGAGCTTTCTTTTTCTTATGACCGCATTCTATTTGTTGTGGGGATGTCTCATCTTGAATCCGTTTTGCAATATCTCGATAACACTTTTTTTCCTGAAATAAACCATGCAAAAAGAGATTTTATCCAGCTCTGCTCCCCATCTGAACATTCAGCGCGCAGTTTATTAGCTGAATGCGGCTGGATTTCAAAACATTATGAAGCACTTCGCTCAGAATTTTTACTTGCCCAAGAAAAAAAAGATACATCCTATACTTTTTTCCCTCCCGATCGACAGCAACTCATCTATAGCCTCTACAAAAAATCTTCTGAAAACTATGTAGAAACTACCGGCAATGCTTTTCCAAGCTATCATATGCGCAATATCATGAAATTCATGCGCAATTATGCGCTTGTATCAGAAAGACTGATGCCTGATTTATTCCAAATACTCACCTGCGCTCGTTCATGTGTAGATCATAATTATGCTTATCACACCTGGGAGCTCGCGACAGATTATCCACACCTTAAAAATATTGACAATCTCCCTGAACTCGATTTAACGGTGGAGGAGCTTTGGAAGCACAGTAAAAAGATCAAATTTCAACTTAAACAACCTGGACGCAAAGACCTGACCTTTAAAAAACGTTCAGATAAATCAAATTTTAAATTTAATCCCCTCTCATTTGGCATCTGCTCCTACCCTCCCGAAGATATTTCTGTCGAAAAATTCGGCGATTTTCTCAAAAAGAAAGGCACACAGATACTTACAGAGGAGGCAGCTCGTTCGATCCCCTTCACGACTAACATAGAAGATGGAATTGATACCCGCGAATCGATCCGACATTGGCACGAAAAAAAACTCTATGTAAAAGTTAAAGGAAAACCTCCGGGTGGAGCAAGTTCAGTCGTAGTGATCTTTGACGATGACACTTCGGAAAAGTCTCAGCAACCGGAAAAATTTCCTTGGAAGCTATCTTGGTTAGGAGAAAATGCTCAAGAATCCGATATGGCTTTTTATGCAACACCTCTCAATGCGAACATCGTCGGGCCCGGCATCAGCCGTTGCGAGTATGGAGGCTTCATGTTATCGTCGCCCCCGCGACGTATGGCAAATGTTTGGTCTGATCCAGATTACAATTTTTGTCAATCCAAGGCAGAGTTGCTACTCGTTGCAGCGATAGATTACGCCGTCAAACCCCTCATCGTATACGTCGCAGCAAAACCTCCTCGTTCGTTTATCAAAAGCTTTGCCACACGCTATGGAAAAAAAATTGTCTTTGTCCCCATCGGCCAACTTTCACCTGTGCTACTCAATAAAATCAGAGTTTTCCACGTCCTAGATGGTTATTCCAGGCGCACTATCGCAGACGAATATATTTTCTAAGCAAAAAATGATGATGAATATACTTTATACCCTAATATCGCAGCATCTTTCTGGCTATGTTCACCTGTACACGAGAAACTTTCGCTCAATTATTCCTCCTCTGTGTTCTCTGTGATCTCTGTGGTAAAAAAAATCTACCACAGAGATCACAGAGAACACAGTGAGAATAATTGAGTGAAGAAGTGGCTATCTTTCTCACCTACTAAACAACCTGCTATTTTAAATTCGGAAATAGTTTTATATTATTAAAATTTTAATATGTTATAATCTAAATAGACGGACAGTACAACTGCTCCTATTTAAAACAATAAATTAATAAATAAAATTTAAATATGAGGTATATATGGACCCAACAAAAGCTCGAACAAAACCAGTAGACGTTCCGGATACTCAAAACAAATTTCATCGAGGTCCAACAACAAACGAAAACTATATGGGGCATCAAGTGACAAAAGATGGATCAAATCCAAAGATTGAAGCCAGAGCTAAGCTAGATTTCCATAAAGATCAATTTGTCAATTACATGATGTCAAATCTTAAAAGTTGGGATCCACAAACATCAAAATTAAATCCTAAAACTATAAATCACGACATTGCAGAACAATTTGAAAAATGTTTGAACTCAGAAGGTAAATTAAATAAAAAAGAATTTATGAAGGGACTAGATCAAATTAAGCAAAATTATAAAGATAAACCAAACACCCAGCAAATAATTGATAAAGCAAAAAATTATGATCAAAGTAAAGCTAAAGATTTCGTTCCTACTAAACCAGATGCCCCCTTAAAACCAACTACAAACCAGCCGTTAAAATATGAAGGAACAAGAAAAGATTTTATTGATAATCTCCTTCAAGGATCAAACTGGAGGTATAAGGAAAATGAACCGAATGGAGGTCTGACAAAAACAAATTTAGCAATCCTTCAAGAATTTGATAAGCATTATAAGAATGGAAAGATCGATGATCCAGACTCATTGACAAAAAGCATAAATCAAATTTGTGAAGCGGCTCGCGGAAGCTTCCCTTATGCAGCAAGATTAAGAGTAATCAGCTTCGTTGAAAATTTAAAGGCTCCTACACCACAAAAAGTACTTGGCAAAGGGCCTGAGGGTCAATTCAATAAAGAACAATTAAAAAATGAGATAAAAACATATCTGAGAGGTTTTAGTACTGAAACTACAAACATCGTTCTTGAAATTGCAAACAAATGCATAACTTCAAAAGGTGAATTTGATAAAGATATCTATGTGAAAGAATTAAATATTATCGAACGAAAGAACCCAGTTATTGCTGACGCTATAGCCATTAGCCCACTAGGCAAGGCCTTTGACAAAGTAAATACCTAGTACACTAGTTGATGGCTTTGGCTACAGACCTATACCAGGCTTAGCAATTCCCGCTAAACTTTCGTGCCCGTGCCCGCGTGCGCCGCACGCGAACACGAAAATTAGCGGGAATTGCTGTATCAGGCTCGGTCCTAGATCAAAATATAGGTCGTAACATTATAATATCCCCTAAAAACTAAAATATTTGCATAAATTAATATTATTTTCTATATTTAGGTTAGAACGTTGTAACGTTCTTATTTCACAATTTTTAAGCCTGCGTGCTAAAGCTGCACGACAAAGAAAAAAATTCATAACACCGTAAAAATAAAAGAGATTCAAAAATAAGTAAATAAGGGGTTTATATGATGCAATCAACAAGAAGTGCAACCGATATAAAGAACAATGCTCAACTTGAGGCAACTCTGGTGAGTCATAGAGAAACTACCTACATAGGGCATATTTTTAAAAAGTTAGGCCTAGATAACGATAGCTTAATGTCGACAGCCATAAAAACAGGCTTAATTGTTCTGTCTATATTACTTGTCGCTCCTGGAATAATCTTAGGATTAGACTATCTGCTGAACGCAAAAGATAGGAAAGGAATGATTGATGAATTTATACAAGAATTCATGGATGACGAAAAAGTACAAATAGACACCGATAAAGAAAGAAATTGGAAAAAAGGAGATAGGATCGATTGGGCAAATCAAATGGTTATAAATAACTTTGAAAAACATCTTAATGGTAATGGAAAGCTTAGCAAAAATCAATTTTTATCAGAAGTCACAGACAACGTAAAGCACTATTTCAAGGATCCAAACAAATTACCCAAAACCAAAGACATCATTAACACCTTCTATCCTACTGAAGAAACTAAAACTGAACCTTCAAGTGTTAGACCAGATTTACCTGAAGAAATTAGCGAAAAAAAGTCTAAAATTTTAAGTGAAGTCGAAGAAAAAGGCTACGATGATGTTCAAAAACAAGCTGTTATTGAGCTTGTAAATAATCATATAAACAGTGATGGTAAAATTATTAACGAAGAAAAATTCATTGAACGGATGAATATTTACAAAAGTTGGATCCCATCAATAGAAAATCTAATCAAAAATAGCCCACTAGCTTATCTTTTCAACGATAAAGCATTCGAATAATACAATAACTTGCATGTTGGGCTTATAGGACATGATCAAGGACAACAAGTCGTCAATCATTGTTAGTAGTCTTTGTCGTCCTTGATCATGTGAAAAGATCTATAACACTGTCCGATCGTGCAAGTTATTGTCCCATAGTAAAAATCAGGAATCAAAAAAATACTTGAATTTCGCCTCCATAAATGCAAGGATACAAATATAGCTAGCTGCTACCATTTATAATATTTTTTATATGTAATCTGAGAGGTCAAATGAAGACTCCCTTGTATAAAGACCAGTTAAAAAAAAATCTTATCGATCATCATGGAGCAACCAAAGGAAATAAGCTTTTAAAAAAATACGTCGATTCATTTGAACAAAGCTATTGCCTTGAATGCTCACCTGAACTTATTTCGCAGGATATCCTCTATCTAGAAAAGATTTCGCCCACCAATTTTTTAGAATTGTACTTCTACACATCTGAAAATAAGACAAAAAGCCAACAACACTTGCGCATCTATAAAAGCGAAGAAACGATCCCCCTCTCTAAGATACTCCCCATTCTTGGTGATTTCGGTTTTCACGTATGGAGTGATCGCAACTACTGCATTAAAATGAACAATAAATGTGTCTGGATCAGCGATTTTAAGATCTCTAGCGATAGCACTACTGAGATGGCTTTTGAACATCTTAGAGATCTCTTTCATAGCGCTCTTATAGCAATTTGCGAAGGGTATTTCATTAGTGATAAACTTAATGAACTCATCTTAACTGTCGGGCTTTCTTGGCAAGAAATTGCCATTTTGCGAGCTTACATCAAATATCTCCTCCAGACAAATTTTCATTTCAGTAAACTTTACATAGAAAAAGCTTTAGTCAATAATTCCAAAATCACTAAAAATTTAATCCTCTTATTCAAAGAACGCTTTGACCCAAATATTTCTCCAAAACAAAAAAATACTTCTAATATCTATGAAGAATCCATTTTAAGAGATCTCAATGCTGTGAGCAACTTAGATGACGACCTAATCATTCGACACTTAATCTCTGTAATCAAAGCAACCCTTCGCACAAATTATTTTCAGCATGACATCAATAACAATCCTCTCGCCCTATCTTTCATTTAAATTTCTTTCTTCAAAAATACCAAACTTGACTTTACCAATTCCCAAATTCGAAATCTTTGTTTATTCAACTCGATTCGAAGGGATACACTTGAGAGCTGATAAAGTTGCGCGCGGGGGCATACGCTGGTCTGATCGGCATGAGGATTTTCGTAGAGAAGTTTTAGGATTAATGAAAGCTCAAAGAGTAAAAAATGCGATTATTGTTCCTTCCGGAGCCAAAGGTGGCTTTATCCTAAAAAAATTACCGCCAGGAGCAGGCCGCGATGTCGCACAGAAAGAAGCTGTACAATGTTACCAACTTTTCATAAGAGCCTTGCTCGAAATAACAGATAACATCAAAAATGGTAAACTCATTCATCCTGAAAATGTTGTTTGTCACGACGAAGACGACCCTTATCTAGTTGTCGCTGCCGACAAAGGTACTGCAACTTTCTCTGATCTCGCAAACAGCATTTCACAAGAATACGATTTTTGGCTAGGAGACGCCTTCGCTTCAGGTGGCAAAACCGGATACGATCACAAAAAGATGGGGATTACAGCTAGAGGAGCATGGGAATCAGTAAAGCTCCATTTTAGCGAGCTGAACATCGACATTAACAAACAACCGATCACTGTCGTTGGCATCGGAGATATGAGCGGAGATGTTTTCGGTAATGGCATGATTTATTCAGAGCATTTAAAATTGATTGCTGCTTTTGATCATCGCCATATTTTTCTTGACCCGGAACCTTTTCCGGAAATATCGTATCACGAGCGTGTGAGGATGTTTAACTTACCCCATTCATCTTGGGAAGATTATAACCATACCTTGATTTCTCCTGGAGGAGGAGTCTATAAACGCACATCAAAATGGATACCTATTTCAGAACAAGTGAAAAAAGCCCTGGCTATAAATGAAGATCAACTAATGCCCAATGATCTAATACAAGCCATCTTAAAAGCTCCCGTAGACTTATTATGGAATGGAGGTATAGGCACCTATGTTAAAGCTAGCACAGAAACAAATACGGATGCCGGAGATAAAAACAATGATTACACACGAGTCAATGGAGATGAACTCAATTGTAAAGTTGTTGGAGAAGGTGGAAATTTAGGTTTTACACAACGTGGTCGCATTGAATATGCTTTACACAAAGGACTAATTAGCACGGACTTTATAGACAATTCCGGAGGAGTAGACTGCTCTGATCATGAAGTAAATTTAAAGATTTTACTCAATTCACAAGTATCTAAAGGAATTCTTACAGAAGAAAAACGCAATAAATTGCTCGCATCCGTCACTCCGGAAATTGCAACTTTAGTTTTAGAAGATAACTACCAACAGGCATGGATTTTAACCTATTTAAAGAAATATGCTTCTGAAAATACCCTTACTTATCAAAACTACATGAAAGAACTTGAAAGGATCGGTTTGCTCAATCGCAAAGTTGAATTTTTACCTGATGATAAAGCGATGACTGAGCGATCGGTTTCTGGAGTAGGGTTGACACAACCGGAACTAGCTGTATTATTGGCCTATACAAAAATTACATCTTAAGGATGAATTACTTAAATCAGATCTACCTGAAGATCCATTTTTCACAAAAACAATCGCAGAAGCTTTTCCCTCGGCTATCAACTCTTAATTCCGCAAAAGCGAATATAAACATATTTTGCAGCGAGAGATAATAGCCACGCATTTAAGCAATCGCGTCGTCAATGACATGGGGATCTTGTTTGTTTATAGATTACAACTTGAAAGAGGATCTTCTGTGGCAAATATTGTACGTGCTTACACGATAGCAACAAAAATTTTTAAACCGACGAAATGGAACATCTGATTGAGAAGTTATATCATAAAATCCCTATAGCATTGCAATATGAATTGCTAAGTCACGTCGACATTTATTAATATCTCTGCCCGTTGGTTTTTGCAAGAGAATCGACTAAATGACGAAATCACAAAAATCATTAAACATTTCACATCTGGAGTCAAGATTTAAAAAATTTGATATTACTTTTAATGACAGGAAGTACCAAAACTTTCCTAGAGGAATTAACGATTAAGTTTTCGGAAGTTAGGATTACCTGCAAATTTAGCTAAAGAAATAGCTTTTTTCCGGGTAGCCTATACAACTTTAAACATCATTGAAGGGGCTACCTCTAACAAGTTGAATATAAAACGAATAGCTGAAATGTATTTCGCTGTGGGAAGCATTTCAATTTAGTTTGGTTCCGTGATCGACTTGGCGACAAATCGAAAAATCTTCATGGGATTTGCTTGCGCGCCTTGCTTTGCGAGATGAGTTAGATTATCTTACAGAAAACTTTAACTGCCAAATGCTTAAAGATGACAATAAAAAAGAAAGTGTTGAGAACGTCATTGATGGATGGACTAAAAAGAATGCACAAAGCTTAGTGGCTGGAACAAGATGGTCGTTATTTTACATGAAAATCCGATTAATATTATACAATGTATTTTGTTGCATTGCGAAAATTACATGATGCAATTAAAGAAAGTCAATAGCAATGTATTTCTAAATTCTTTGTCAGTAACTTGTAGAAGGTCTGAATGAAGCTACGAGTAGGAGGCCTGTCATAAAGCGAGAAAACATCCTATAATTTTTAATTGCATACTTTATGATTAAACCTTCTTCACGCGCTGTGGCAGAGCCCACAGCACTTCTGAGTAAGCTTTTGAGTTACTTCTTGATATTAGCGCGCCGCTGGTCGCTGGGGGCTCCAAAAAGTTTTTGGATGTTATAATCAGAGGTGCAAACTTAATTTGAAGTCACGTATACCCAATGACCAAGAACCAATGGCCTTTTCCAATAGCCAAGAGTCCAATTACCGAGAGCCTAAAAAGAACTTCCACAGGACGGCAACGCCAACGTTGTCACTGACATAGCGGTTGAAGACATTGAGGCCCGCCGAGGCGAAACCCCCAACAACCACGTGATTGTCATCACCATCAAAATCTTCTTTACAGCGAGTATAAGTGCATAAGTTGTTCCCACGACCAAATATATACGCATTAGACTTTAATAAGTGCGCAATGACTGCAGCCACAGCCTCTAACGTTTGGGGAATCGTGTAGGCTATTCCAGTTCTTTTAGCAAGGTCTTCAACCATTGTTTTCTGCCGATCGTATCTTTTATTTCTGCTGCCGGTAGGCCCTAGATTTTCCCTTCCAAGCACATCCTTTGTCATCAGTATCCAATACGCTTCCCCAACAGGTTTATCTAGCTTTTCAAGAACTTTAGGCCAAATGTGAGAATAGCCCTCAACTCTACGAGGCGTCTCTTTATCCAGTTTAGTTTCCGCTAGCTTTCCTAGTGATGTGGGTGTTATCAAATTTGAAATATACACTAGCACATGGGTAACTTTGACTAAGTTGCCGGTCTCTGGGAACACAGGACAGAGGCTATATAAGATCTCATGAATGTTATCCGGCAGGCATGCATAGGCTGCTTGAATATCTTCATCAGTAGGAAGAGTAGCTCCACAGAACACAGCCCAATCTCTAGGGCCAATCGCTATCTTTTGCAACTCTGCCTGTTCCATAACTTTCTGCTGCAAGTTAGGATTTTTACAAGGAACAATCTTCTCATCTACCCTAGGAACAATTAACTCACGCCATTGTTTATTCACTAAGCGCGCTGCTTCTAAATTGGGTAATTTTGAAAATATTTCCTCTATGACATTAGGGAAACCTGCCGGTAAATGTTCAGCTGCTCCATTCACACCTTGTTCAGTTGGCAGATTTACAGGATTTACAGCCGAGATTGGCTTATTAGTTGTACACTCCATAAATATATTGTCCTTTTATTTAAAAATAAACTAAACCAATTATAACCATTGCCGCAAAATCCGGTTGGATTTTGAGCAATCCATTTCATGAGACATCTCGCAAAAAAAAACTGTATCATAAATATTAATTGTATGGCAATAAAAACTTTTAAACCTTACCCATACAGCCGCCTTACAACACCAAATAATTGCATTAAAAGAAAAAAAATTTACATGAAATGGGGCGAGGCGTAAAGCAAAAAGGCCATTGCATATTCTGCCGAGCAGAATGAGCAGCTCTAAAAGCAGCCTTAAGATCATTTGTATTTTCTTCTAAAGCTTTTTCAATAGCCCTAGCTACAAATTTACTTAATCCTCTTTTTTCTACATAAGAATGAAGAAGTATATTAATGTTTTCAGGAATAGAGAATGTAACACCACCATTTTTAATATATTACATCCAATATATAGTGTCTAGAAAAATGAATATTTCTCCAAAAATTAGGCTATGTTCTTTGTTTCGGCCAATGCTAGGCGATTTTCTTTTTTTGTATGGCCTATTCGGTATGCGAACATTTTCAACTTGAAATTCAAACAAATTCTCGTGCTTAGAGCTAAAAAAACGCTCTGCTGCAGTAACACCGTCTGATTGACACATCTCATATTAAATCTTAAGCCTCATTTATTGGAATTCATTCAAGGATTTAAATATACAATAAACCCCTTTACATTTAATAGTTAATATACTAGAATTTTCTTTGACGATTTTAAGCCATTTAATTTTAATTTTGGAGCACAATTATGTCTTTTAAAAACTTTGATCTACATCCGGACATCCTTCGCGCCATAGATGAAATGGGTTATGAAGAACCGACTCCCATACAATCACAAGCCATCCCATTGGTTCTTCAGGGAAGTGATTTATTAGCAGGAGCACAGACAGGTACCGGTAAAACCGCAGGATTCAGCCTACCAATGTTACACAATTTATACAAGATGAATAAGCCTCGCGGTAAAGTGCGCGCTTTGATTCTGACACCGACCCGCGAATTGGCAAGTCAAGTTGAAGAAAATATAGTTTCCTTTGGAAAATATTTACCTTTTAAATCGATGGTTGTGTTTGGGGGCGTTAGCATCAACCCACAAATCAGCACTTTGAAAAAAGGAATCGACATTGTCATAGCGACACCGGGGCGTTTAATTGATTTAATTGGTCAAAAAGCGATCGATCTTTCACATATAGAAATTTTAGTCCTCGATGAAGCTGATCGCATGCTCGATATGGGATTTATTCACGATATACGCCGACTACTCGCTTTGCTGCCAAAAAAACGTCAAAATTTATTATTTTCCGCTACTTTTTCTCCTGAAATACAAATCTTAGCTAATGGGCTATTAAACAATCCGAAAATGATCCAAGCTGCCCCCTTGAATTCTACTGCCGAAGGGATTTCTCAAGTGGTCCATCCGGTCGACAGCAAGAAAAAATCGGCATTACTCTCTTTTTTAATTAGCTCTAATAATTGGAAGCAGGTTCTTGTCTTTTCACGCACCAAACATGGAGCCAACCGTTTGGCCGGAAAACTGGCTGACGACGGAATCTCTGCAATGGCCATACACGGTAATAAAAGTCAAAATGCCCGGACCAAGGCCCTCGATGATTTCAAGAAAGGAAAAGTCAGAATTTTAGTGGCAACGGATATAGCCGCACGAGGTTTAGACATAGATCTACTTCCTCACGTCGTCAATTTCGATCTTCCAAACGTACCTGAAGACTATGTGCACCGTATAGGACGCACGGGACGAGCCGGAAACAATGGTGAGGCCCTTTCATTAGTATGCATCGATGAGCATCAACTTCTACGGGATATCGAGCAGTTACTAAAACGTAAACTCCCTCAAATCACCATCAAGGGATTTGAACCGGATCCATCGATCCCGGCCCAACCCATCATCAATGGCGGAGGCAACAGGAGGCATAATAGCGGCCATAGGGACCACAAAGATCATAAGGCAATTCAACACAAAAGTCCGGAGAAACATCGAAAAGGAATCAAGATTATCAAAAACATTACGTGAACAAACAAAAAATAACGGTGGAATGGCTAAGATCTCTTCTGAATTGGAAGTAAACCGAGAAAGTTTTTATCGAAGCTTATCCCACAAAGGAAAAGCAAAATTTACTACCCTTATCGGAGCTATAACAGCTTGTGGACTAGAAATCGATTTTCATCCAAAGGCTATTTAATCCTATTCTGGCCTGGCTCTATAGCATCTTAGTTGAGGATGTTGCAGTCCGGCAAAGCTTCTTGCAACTCCTTCATAAAATTCTCAGGAAGCTTACCGTAATTATTGCGCATATTTAGTTCTTTCAAATTTTTTAAATTAAATAATGTAAGGGCGCTGCTTAACGTTAGCTCGCAGTAAGATAAATCCAATTTTTCAATGTTTTGCAAGTATTTAAAATCAGCTTTTTTCATATCAGTGTGAGCAATAAACAATTCTTTAAGATTGGGATGTATACCAAGTTTCTTAAGGAAACCGGTTGTTGTCGATGTCGAAGAGAGATCCAATTTTTCAAGAGTTTTAATTTTTGCTATACGGAGAATATCGCTAGCAATAATATTAGAACCTTTTAAGGAAAGCGTTTTTAAATTCGGCGTAAAAGTTTCAAATGCCGCTGTGCGAATATTTGTGTAATCTAAGATAAGTTCTTCAAGATGATCTAAAGAGGTCATTGAAATTTGATCAATGTTTTCTTGACCTAGAGAAGATTTAGCGAGATTTAATATGCGAAGTGACTTTAAATTTGCAAGGGCCGCTAAATCAGTACCTGGTTGCGAATAAATAGGAATAACTGCAAATGGTTTAAAATCAATTCCTTGCATGAATAAAACTTCCAAATTTTCAGCAAAAGATGAAAAATCTTCTAATGGATATGATATATTCCATGGAAAGGTGGCTCCGGATGGGGTTGCAGTTTCACAAGTTTCTTGAAAACTTAAATTAAGCTCCTTTAAATTTGAGAATTTGCCCTTTTTAAAAAAGTTTATAGACTCTTTTGACCAAACGACATGACTCATATCAAGCGATTCCAACTCCATCATATAGAGGATGTCATGCATGTCGGCATACGTTTTACCGGAAAAGTCAAGATGTGTTGTAGAATTTTGCTCGATTCCTATGATTTCACATTTAGGAAGAGCATTTTTAAGCGCTAATATATCTTCATTAGAAAAATAATTATTATGAAGATGACTTATATTTAATTTTTTTAATTGAGTAAGATTTTTTAGAGACTCAAATGTCGCAGGATGTAACTGTGAGCTTGAAAGATTTAAATTTTCCAAATTCGTGAAAGGTGTAAAATCTCCTAAGAGGATTCTTTTTGACATGTCAAGATCTGTTAGCGAAGGACAATTTTGCGAAATCGAAGTAAAGTGATTTTGAGTGATTTCACCAAAATAATGGTTAGAGAAAGTAATTAAAGATAGATCTAAACTAAAAAGGGTGTTCATAGGGAAAGTAAATGGATCTTTATAATTAAATTTTAAGTTTTGAACACAAAGCTTTTGTAAATTGGGAGCTATTTGAAGTATAGGAATGTAGCTCAAATCTTCAGAAGACAATGGGTGACTTGAACCTAAAGGAATTAGTTTAAAATTTTTTATTAAATTAAGCTCTATTAGATTTGGTAGGATGCATTTAAATGAGGTTGCTGATAGGTTAGAGTTGCTTATTGTCAGATGGGTTAATTTTTCAAAATTTTCTAGATTATCCAGCCTTTGATTAAACATATATATATTGTCAAGGAACAGGTAATTTAAATTTTTAGCAAAATCTTTATTTTCTAAGAAAGAACCGATCTCATATGTAAGGTTGCGAAGTATCATTTTTTTTAATTTTGGAAATGTACCGCTAAATAATTTAACGTGTAATTCAACATTCCATTTATTTTCTTCGCGTTGAGCAATGGTCAGCTCTTCAAGGGACTGATTTTGTAAGGTCTTCTCGATAAGTTCATCCGAAACAATTTCGCAGGAAAGATCTATTTGGTTAGGATTTGATAAAAGATTTGCCAAATAAAGAAATGTTATAATAAAAAAATGAATAAGCTTAGTTGTTATATTCATAATGCCTCATATTGTTTGTAATTATAAACATTTTAGTACATAATGAAAAAACCGTCAATTTAAATAACTTTGAAATCCTTATGTTTGCGGTCTTTGTTTTGATCTTTCAAGTTGAAGCACAGCGAGGGAACCTACACCAATTACAAACTCGGCAGACATTTTGATCAGAAAGATGGAATGATGACCTATTTTACTAAAACAAGTCCCCGGAGGCACTCCGGGACTATTCCCATACTGAAACAATCTACCCTGAAACTCCCTAATTCTGTTTTTCAGCTTTGAAAATATTTTTAAGAGCCCTTTCCTTTAAATGACGATCAGGTATGATATTGGCTATTTCTTTTGCTTTAGGGATATCACCGCTTTGTATGAGCTTTCGGGAAATCTCTTCAAACTTATAAGACATCTTAGTACAAATAAATGAGCTATCTGTACTTCCATTTGTTTTAATAATTTTTATTATCTCAATAGAATGTTTTATAAGCTCATCAACATTATTTATATTTATTAATTTTCCAAAAATTGCTTCAAGAGTCATTTTTTTGTGGAGTGCTAATGGTACTGTTCTCACAATCTTTATAGCTTTATCCACATCAATTTCTATCAAAGCATCGGAAATAAGTTTCAGAACAGAACTTTTTATATGTTCTTTAGGTATTTTATTGGCAATTTCTATAGCTTTGTCAATATCTTCCCCAATTAAAGCTTTGGAAATCGCTCGGAGAGCTTCGGAAATATTCTTATTAATCTCTGGGTCAGAGATTGTAGTGGCAAAATTTATTAATACGTTGGCAACTTCTATAGCTTTATCGATCTTATTTTTTTTCACTAGAATTTGGGAAATAGTTACAAAAGCCAATGCTTTTAAAGTCGCACAAGATATTGCATTGGCAGCCTCTATAGCTTCATCAGTATGATCATTCTCTATTAAAAATTTGGAAATATTTTTAAGAGATGACCCATTTGTTTGTTCGTGAGATACCTTGTTGGCAATCTCCACAGCCATAACGATATTATGATTCCCTAGAGCATCGTCAACAAGTTTCAGAATTACATCGGAAGTTTCTACCCTCGCAACTGCACGAGATATGAATATTGCATTGGCAACATCTATAGCTTTACCGATTTCATTTTTTTTTATTAGAGCATTGAAAATATTTAAAAGAGCCGATCCCTTTGTATCCGCAAGTGGGATGCTATTAGTAACCTCTATAGCTCTATCAATCTCTCCGTCCTCATTGAGTTTCTTGGAAATCTTCAAAAAAACTAGCCCTTTGCGATGCTCGTCAAGTATTTTATTGGCAACCGCTATGGCCTTACCCATTTCATTTTTCTCCAGTAGAATTTCGGAAATATTCAAAAGAGCTAATGAACGCTGATCTTCATAGGGTATTGTATCAGCAACTTTTATAGATTTATCAATCTCTTTGTACCTATATAATTCCTCGGAAATCTCTAAAAGAATTAAGCATTTTTCAGACCCGACAACCATTTTATTAGCATTGTCTATCTTTACATAAATTCTAGTTATATCAAATATATTATTAAAAAAAATAGGTGTTATCATATTTTCGATTAATACTAAATGAAATAATTTTAAATTTTTCAATATGTTTAAAATTTTTCCTCTTAATCCATGGATGGATGAATTAACGATTCGATTTGCAGGATCTGAGATGTTTGTGTCGGTTTCAATGATAGAAAGTTGTTTTTTTTCGTCTATATACTGATTTTGCAAATTTCCACTCAAAAATTGTGCAAAATTTTTTACAACAAAAAATGTTACATTTAAGGCCGACACTCGCCAATCATGATTTACTATAACGGTTGATTGCATACTTGCATAATCCAAGTAAGAGAAAATCTTATCTAAATCTTCAGATGGTAATAAATTTATCATCCCTTCATTTTCTTGAAGTTGATGACAATCTTGACAACTTATTCTATCACTTTTACCTACATACATTTCGTCTTCTCCTCAAAAAAATTTCTAAAACTCATAAAAAATGTTAAATCTGCATTTATATTTACAAACTATATCACGGTGTGAATTTTATAGGAAAGAAAAAGGAATAAGGGACAGCTAATTTTCGGGCACGGGCACGCACACGGAAGGCACGGGCACGAAAGTTTAGCGGAAATTGCTGTGGAAGGATTGGATCTTTGCAGGGTCTATCCTTCTCTAATGTTACAGAAGAATAAAATTTGACAAAAATTTTATGCTTATATTATCGTGGGTGTAGAATTATAAACAACAATGTTTACAAGAAGATCCTAAACTTTTTGAGGTAATGGAGAAAAAACATGGAGCCAGTTAATAACCCTGCAGTAGTGAATTTCGATCGACTACTTCAAGAGATGCGAGATGAAGTTTTCCCGAATGGAGTCCCTTTACGAATGTCACAGGAACAAATACGTCGCCTGTGTGGTAATGTTGTGATTAAACACGGACCTATGATGGATTACCTCGAACGTGGATGGCAATCCTCACCCGCTCCATCTTTGCAAGTACTGACTTCTAGCGTTGCCCTAAGCTTGATCGCAACTATTCCAAGGGAAGAGAGTAACTCCATGCTGAAAAAAGATTTAAAAGATTTAATGGTAAAAGCAAATGTAACGGCCAGATTTTTTGCTGAGCTTTTTATACGTGACTCTTTATTGAGACCTCAACAAGGTTTAAAAAGGCTTTTTAATATTGTGAACTCTATTCTTGATTTAGCCGATGAAGCACTTACTAATATTATGGACCCGATTTTTAATATAGCCAATAATGCACTTAACAGAGCTCCACTTAGTAATGAAATAAATATTAGCATACAAAATAATATTTGTGCTCATTCCATCTTGGGTCAATTCGAAGTAGGATTTAATGATTTTGAGGATCGTCCAATGCTTCGGGGTCGTCCAGACCTTCAGGAACATTACAAATTTGATAGAGCTGAACCAAGGCTTCGTACAGTAGTGCGCCTCTTTAGCAAATGTGAATATGAACTAGCAATGCAAAACAATATCATGAGATATATCTATGATCTAGCCTTGGGGATCATAAAAAATCTAGTCATTTCCCGTTATTTGGACATCCCAGAGCGCCGTATGGAATCCAAAGAGCATATTTTCACATTAGTCATGCAGGCTAAAAGTCAATTGAAATCAGATATAGGTAAAGAATCAGAAGGAAAAATACGTAATAGCCTTTTTCAAAATTTTTTCGATAGATTTTGCGAAAATATTTGCAAAACGGAAGCTAGTTGGTCCGCTGTTGAATATATTAACTCTATTTTTTCTCAAATAAATCAAGCCCTTACCCATTTTCCTCAATCGTGTCAAAAATCTAATTTGTGCAAGATCGTTGATTCAGCATGCAAAATTGCTGTACTTCGCGCTCCAAGTAATGCTCAAGATGCGAATGCGGTTCTCCAAATAGCCTACAATGCATATGATCAGATTAGAACGCTGGGTCAAGGCCGTTTAATAGGCGAAAGTGAAATTGATCGAGAAATCGAATCTATAGGAGCAGCTCAAGCTGTAATTGTTCGTGAAGCTATTATACAACAAGAAAGAGAGGCTGCAGCTTTAGCTATACAAATGGGTCAGATAGGAATTGCAGGGAATAATGACCTAGGCACTACTGATCCATATGACGATGAGAATCCCTTTTGGGGAGGGGTAGACAGGGAAGATCTCGCAAGATTATATTAATGAATTGAGATTGCTGATTAATAAGCAGCAGTTTCCGCTAATTTTCGGGCACGGGCACGAAAGTTTAGCGGGAATTGCTACCTTTTGTTTAGACGCTGAGATGTTTTGTGAAATATCCCCATTGACGAATACTCTTCGAACCATTCATCAACCTGGAGGCATTGAAGTCGTCAGGTTCCAAACGTCGGAAGATGGGGGCTTAAATCTTCTCTATGCTAATGCAGAACATAAAAAAATAGGCTAAAGAAGCGAATTAAAATCAAAGCGAGACAGTTGCCTGCTGCGCCCCCTATCGGGAAATAACAAATTTTTAAGCGCCTTGCCATTGGTGCCTGACCTGATATTCTGACATTTGCCTACAATGATAACGTAACCTCCCAGGAGGGCAAATGTCAGAATGTCAGGTCTGGAACCAAGGCTGGAACGTTACCCCCAAGAACCATTCAAGAAGGTAAACGCAGAGACGGGGAGGCGCTGAGACGCAGAGAGAATTTTTAGTTAGTGAGAACTTCATTTTATCTATATTTTCAATAAACTTTGATCATTAGAAACATGATTTTAAGTAAAATCTCTGCGCCTCCCCGTCTCTGCGTTTATTTCTTCAAGGGGATGTGTGAAGATTAGAAACATGATTGATAACATTGATGAACTAAAGAAGTTCCTGGACTTGTTAGCTAAGAACAATCCCAATATGCTTGAGTTGCTTAATATCCCAGAGGATTGTATCCTCTACAAACATTCTCTCTACGACAAAATCAATGCAAAAGACTTCGTGTCAATACTTTGTTCGGACGCTCTGGGCCTAAGTATCAAGAAAGGAGAATTCTTCTACGATGAGCTCGCTGCTAGGCTCACCAAAAGCTACAGGACATTGAAGCAATCTACAGATCTTCTTCTTTGCCAAAAGCGCCAGATATCAACTTTGTTAATCAATTACTTATCGATATGAGAAAGGAGTTCTATGCAATATGCGAATGTGATTAAAGGGAAGATTTATGAACTTGAACAAGCACATGATATCCGCATCTTATTTGCCTGTGAATCGGGAAGCCATGCATGGGGGTTTCCTTCTCCTGATAGTGATTACGATGCGAGATTCATCTACGTGCACCGACAAGCATGGTACCTCTCCATCCATGAAAAGCGAGATGTCGTGGAATTGCCTGTGGATAAAATATTAGATATTAACGGTTGGGACTTACGCAAGGCGCTGCGCCTGATCCATAAACACAACGCTGTCATCTTCGAATGGATGCAGTCCCCCATTGTTTATGTCCCAAATGACACTTTTGTAAAAAAGTTCTGGAAGGTTGCCACAGCTTATTTTTCGCCAAGGGCAGCCATGCATCATTACCTCAGCTGCGCCGTGAAATACTATGAAGAATGCATCGTCAATGATACGGTCAAACTCAAAAAGCTTCTTTATTGCTTTCGTGTTACTCTTGCGGGATTGTGGATAGCTCAACATAGGACAGTTCCTCCGATGGAACTGGATAAACTTCTGGAAATCGTAGAAGACCCGTCTTTAACTGTAAAAGTTAGAGAACTTGTTAACTTGAAAAAATTCAAGGATGAATCGTATCAACATTCCAGAGATCCTGTTCTTGAACGCTTTCTTCAAGAAGGAATTACGCGCTGTGAAAGCCTCTCGCACTCTCTTCCAGGGTCCAGTCAACTTGACGATACTATGTTAAATGCATTTTTCAGGTCCATCCTTCTCTAAAACATTACTGCAGTTCGTCTGTTTCCCCAACCCCTGTTCGATTATTTTTTTTACCTTCTTGCGATGGGTTTTGTTCAATACTTTTCTTACCTTCTTGCGATGGATTTTGTTCAATACTTTTTTTAGAATCGGGAACAAGACGAGGATTTTGAAAAATTGGTCTTTCCGGAAGGTTACTTATTTTATTATATTCTAAAATACTCCTTAATTCTCTAAACTTAAAACGAACAGGAAAACCTGCATATTTATCTTTTAGTAGCGATTCTTTCCAATCAGAATAAATAGCCCACATATCAATCTTATCCCTGGATTCTTTTATTTGAAGAATAGCCCCCTGGCTAAAAAAAGAACACATTTGGATTCTAGAAATTGTTGCTGGATCTATTTGACCACCAACAACCTGACCATTAGCAAGGCTCTTACCAAGACCTATAAATACACCTCCTAACACAGCTTCAGACAATACATAATAATTATCACATTCACTCTTGAGCTGATGACTGACAGTAGAGTTTTTACTAAAAGTAATTGGATCGAGAGTTCTTACTCGATTCAGCGTAATGCATGATGCAACCAAAGAGACTTGTAGATTTATCTGATCATCGGTTTTAGTTTGAAAGATATGCTCTACCTGTAGTGCAAGAGAATCAATGGTTTTTTGAGGAACTGCGGAAGGGATATCGTCCAAATGATTGGATATGAATTCCTTGATGTCTCCTTTGTCTCTTCTGTCTCTTCCTAAAGTGATATGTATAAAACACTCAGAAGCAAATGCAGAGGGTTCATCTAGTGCTTTAACTCGATCTCTGTCAATGGGAAGAGATTCTTCAATATTCATAAAATCTAGGCTTTTCTCAAATAATTCGTAAATTTTTGCTTCAAGGAATTCTAATTGATCACGCTGTATTCTCATTTCATAAGCCCAAGCCTTCTGATCTAGGGTTGCTTTTGTTTGTCCTTCCTCGTCTGCTGGTTTTCTCGCCTCGAATACCTTGATTTGGTTAAGGAGCACTTGCCTTTGATAGGTCAAAGTTCGAACGTGTACCTGTTCTTTTCTTATTAAGTTGCCTATCTGCATACCCTGCATAGGCAGGCAAAGATTGAAATGAATCCATGTTTCTCTCCAATTTGTGTATAAAAAGGGCGAGTTAACCCTCACCCTTTTATTTAAAAATTATGACATTTCGTGAGTATCTTCAAGGCCTGTTCTCCCTTTTTTACTACCCTGTGCTTTATCTTTTCCTTCATTTTCTTTAATGCTTGGACTCTTTTTTTTACTGTCTTGTGCTTTATCTTTTCCTTCATCTTCTTTGACGCTTGGACTCTCTTTCTTTTCATTTTCTTTGACGCTTGGACTCTCTTTCTTCGCAGTTGAATTCGAATTAGAAGCTTTATGTTCCTTTAGCAATTGTTCGATATTAGCTTGGGTGAGAATCCGATAATTAAAACCAATAGGAATGCCACAATCTTTATCTTCCGTGATCTGTTTTGAAAAATCTTCGTAAGCTGCCATGACACTCTCCGGAGTATGGATTTTTTGTTTATCCTTTTCGGAGGTCAATGCGCGATATTGATTTAAGAAAGCTTCTTGATTTTTTGCTATTTTCATCTCTTGCTTTGCAAGAGCAATCTCTCTATCTTGACCCTCAGCTTTAATAAATGCTTCAACTTCTGACTCCTCTTTTTTTGTAAGCTCAAATTTAGAAGGATTAAGATCTAGATGTTTGTATATCTCATGTTCAACAATATTTCTTGCAAAAGTAGGAATAGCTCCATTTGCAAACATCTCAATATTGACTTTGGTTCTTCCAATATTCTTTAACACATCATCTTCAGACTGTGATGCACTGCTACTAAAACGGGAAAACCCAGAACCAACATTCCAAAGAGCAAAGCCAACTTTAGCAGATGCCGATGCCGTACTGCTACTTTCTTCAGATTTTGCTTCTGCGTCTTGAGTCGTTTTGCTTATATCTAAAAAAGTAACAAGCGCAGTAAATGACCCTCCTAAGACTGCTTCTGTAAGCATATAAATTTTTTTAGATGTGGTATTTTGTGCACTGTCATCGACTGTTATGCCATAGCGCTCGAGTTCATCCTCCGATCCCTCCTTCATTGCCTGCAATATATTTTCTAATTTTGAATAGTCATATTTAAGGTGAGTAAAACACCTAACATGTCGAGTGGTCACAGTAGCATTAATGATTAACACTCCTTGAGATTTTTTTTCTTTATGAATCTGAATGATACGTTTGGCCACGGCATCTGTGTTTGAATACGAAGCTTTTGCATTCACTTTCCATAAACCCCATCCACCTCCGCCACCTACAGATAGGCTATTAGCGCTTGATGATTGTGTCATTTTATTATGGATTTCAGAGATATCATCATCCATTTTTATGTATTGGGAGCTGTACTCAAGACTATCGAACCCACGTGGTTGGGTCTCAAAATGGGAGGCCACCATATCGATTGGAGATTCTAAGGCTTGTTGAAAACCTTCAAAGATAGGAATTTCTATCTTTTGGCCTTCTGGATTCATCTGCTTAGTTAATTGTACAATACATGCTTCGATTGCTTTTATTTGACTTTGCCAATTTACGATCAACGGATCATCATCACCTTTTTCTTTTGCCTTCTTTCTCGTTGCAATTTTTGCCTCGAGAAGCTCTATTTGCTCATCGGCCTCATTAATTTGTTCTTCAAAGATCTGCTTTTTTGCCATTAACTCTGCGTATTTTTCCATTTTCTCTAAGCTCTTTCCACGAACTACAGACCCCAATGCAATGCCCTGTTGAAACGGGATCTTTCCTCTCCCACCCCCTTTTCCTGAAATATGAACACGTACTTTACCATAAGTTCCATCCAATCCTTTTTCGGCGATTGCATGAGTATTCTCAAGATAATTTGCAAGAATTCCCCTATCTTTATCAGAAACAATCCGTTTAGGAAGTCCCGCCGACAAACCTTCCAATCTAAGATGAGTCAATCTTTTGATTAGATCTCCTTTTTTATTATAGAAACCTATAGAGGCAGATAGCCCACCTTGGCGATCAAGCCAAAGCTCGATTTGTTTGTTTTTTGGATCTTTGACAAGATTTGTATATTTTTTGATACAAATTCGATCAGACATAACACCTTGAGAGGGTGTGCTTTTTGCATCTGGACTGAAACCCACTAAAGAGTTATTAAAACTTACACTACTCATTGGTATTCTCCTCTTGTTTTCTCTTGCTTTTATTTCTTGATCTTCCATCGAATCAGACTTGTTTGGAGTCCTTAAGATTACAATTTCTTAAGTAAAACAATATACGCACCTGCACCGATTCTTTCAGGAAAAACTTGACTGACTTCTTCGTCATTGTAGTGGAGCCAACGCTCCCCTTTATTTAAAAAAGTAGTATAATGACCTAAATCCATACTCTTCCCTATATGATTAATCCAGCCAATCACTTGGTATTTTCCTTCACCAACACTTAGAGGTGTATCTAAGTGGTGATGAAGGGGATTGCATTTTTTTCGCCTTGTTCCTTGAACCTTTTCATATTCAAATCGTACCAAATGAAGAAAGAGGTATTCAGGGGAATTAATGATTTGAATGGCTTTCTCTCCAACCGACTCTTCTATATACTCAAAAGCGCTATAGACATCAATTATTTTTTGTAATTCAACAGCTGTTGCATCATCATTTACATTAAAACTGATTTGAAGGTGACTCGTCTTTTGTTTATCAATAATTCTCTCATTGCCAATCTCCTTCCGAAGACACGTATTGGTTTCCAAGGGATTCCAGTTGAGTTCATCTAATATAAAATTCAAAAATTCATGAGCATCTTGCTGTTTCCAAATATCCTCTGAATTCATTTGCATCATTTTGAAAAAATGAAATCTTAGATTTTTTAGAGTTTCTTGATTATCGATCTTATTGCTATTAAATAGATTACAGAGATTACTTAAAAAATCTTTTCCATTCTTTTGAATCCCTTGAATTGTTTGAACAAGATCCGGAATAATGAATAACAACTGAAGGCTTGCATTCATATAACAACTATTACCTAGATTTTTCAAACCAGCAGTTCCAATATCTATCTTTGTAGACTCTCTAACTTTTTTGTTGAGAACTATCATTGGCTCTGTAAAGGTGTCAATGATTTTAAAATCCGCATTTTGATCGTTTTCCCAGATATCTCTATTGCATTCTAATATTTTAATTCCCTCATTTAAAAGATTTCTTATCTCCTGCTGCATTTGAGAGAGTTTATTTAAGTTAAAATTTCTCTTAAAAACAAATTGAACCCGTTGCATAAGCTGTTTCATTTCAAAAGATAATTCAAATTGGGCTAAACCCATTTTCATAAATCTATTGCAAAAATAAATTTGCTCTCGATTTAGATTACCGATGTTTTTTTTAATCCCACCCCACTCTTGTTCCATGACTTTCATCGCCCATTTGTCTGCTATAGATGCAGCTTCATCAAAACGTTGTTTCTTTATGAACAATTCGTCAGCATTTCTAGTTGAGGCAGATATTGAAAGTCTATTCATCGATAAATCTTGATCGGATATTTCACAACCGATCTCTAAAAGTTCTAAGTGAATCTTTTCATTAATTCTCAATGCACCTGATTGAAGACCTCGCTGAGTCTCTTTCAATAAACCATTTTTATCTGCGCTAAGCATTGAAGAATTCGAGATCATTGAACAAAAATATCTCCAAAACGATTCATTGAGATCATCACTCCAAACTTCTTTTTCTGGCATACTTAAAAGATGGATAAAAGATGTTAATAAACCATTTCTAGGTGTAGCTTCTATATAGGCAATTCCTAAACCATCATGTGTGACTAGACCGATATTTTGTTTGACATGCATGATTTGCTCAGGAGTTTTCAATAAGACATACCCAATGTTTATAATTTGTTTTTCAATTTCTGGAGTGATTTTTAAATCAATTGAATTAAGTGTGACCTGAATCCCTTCTAGAAACTCAAATTTTTCAGGGGATGTAGAATTCATATTTTGGAAAAAATCTTTCCATAGCTGCTCTTCCATTTCAAACTGACGATTGAACAAAGTTAGTTCTACGATCTCATTTGATTTAAGAGGATCCATTGTGCTCTCCTTTTTTGAGTCATCACGTCTACCATAGGCTTATTTTACTCGAGAAAATACAACATAATTTTTTTTCTTATTTTCTGCAATATTTTTTTTAACGTTATCGATCCACCTAAAAAAATTAATTTTTTTCTGCGAAAAATCCAAACATCACTTTAGTTGGTCTGTTTCCTCAACCCCTGTTCTATTATTTTTTTTACCTTTTTGCGATGGGTTTTGTTCGATACTTATTTTAGAATCTGGAACATCTGTTCTACTACTCGCTGAGTAGCTGAAAAGGTCAGTTCGACCTGTATTCGGTGTAAGATCGAACTTTGCCCCTAATAACTGCCATATCGCTTCTGAAAGTTCCTTTTCACGTGCTTGATAGAGGTCTAAAAATTCAACACAAGCATTAACCACAAGTCGTGCTTGAGTGGTATGCGATGATATTTCTAAGCTGAATTTTTTTTGATTCAATATAAAGAATTGCGCAATATCTAAAGATTGCATTAATTGAAAATAATAGCTTCTAATAAATAATGCCCATCGCTTTCTTTCAAATAATAAATCTTCTTTTATTCTTTCTAGAAGCACTTCTTGTTCTTTTAATACTTTTATATTTTGTTCTAATTCATTTAATCTTAAGGATATTGTTTCACAATTTGATAAGCATCGTTTAATTAATGAATCTAGACAATCTAATCCAACTTTTTTCTTTAGTTCTGCTAGTTCCCTTTCATTTTTTTCTAACGACTCCTTGTTTGTTTCTTTTTCCTTAGCAATATTTTCGTAACTAGCATTTAATTCAAGTATACTCTTTTTTTCACTTTCTTGTTTTCCTATGAATCGACTCATTTGATCTGTTAAGCTAGCTATTTGTACTTTGTATAATTCTTGTTTTGGAATCGTATGAGTAATCACAAGCTGAGGATAGGGGGCTTTGCCATCAAATTTTTGTATAATGCCATAGGAGATTTTTTTTCCATCGTTATGGGATCGAATCTCGATAAAGTCTACTTTATTTTTTTCAATCGAAATACTATAACCTTTACTATCAAAAGTTACAGTTTTTTGTCCATCTCGAATTCGATTGAGTTTCGGTAATGAATTTGGATCATCGGCCATATTTGGAATTAATTGATAATCCTTACTTATAGAGATAAGCATGTGTGAATTAATGGTAACCTCTTTCACAGAAAATATTTCTTTTTCTTTAAGATTTTTGTGATCTATAGAATCGTCCCCATTTTCCACAGCCGTCTTGATATCCCTCGCTAATCCTTTGGAGAATAACCCATAAATCTCGCCCATAAAAGTCGATCTTTGCATAGAGAAAGTAGAAGAGTCTTTATAAGATATGTTTGTTAGATCCTGATCCTCAGTTCCATCACTGTATTCTCTGCGCTTCTGAGTCATTTCCTCGATTAGGGTCAGATATTCACTATTTTTGTTAAATGCTTTTTCATATTCTTCGCGATTTTTTCGAGCCCTATTCTCTAAATTTAGTTTTTCATTTTCTAATTCTTTAATTATACCACTTATTTGCGAAGTATGTGTTCTTTGAGCTTTTTGTATCTCCTCTAGGAGAGTGCCGTCCAGCAATTCTATATTCTGGAGTGACTGCTTTTTTATATTTTCACAGATGAATATAAGATTTTCGATTTCTTTCAATTTTTGAGCTTGATTTCTTTGTTCAACTGTTTTCTCTATGATCAACATTTTTTGTGTTTTAAGATTTTTTCTAGTTTTTTTATATGTAGAGAGATCAAAAAAAACATCAAAAATAGCTTTCCATTGACCGATTGCTCCACCCACAACTTGGCTAAATTCCAATAACATAGAGGAATTAGATAGAGACACTTGATAAGTTGATTTTAGACCCTTTTCTGTAAGATCAGAACTTTCTAGTATTTTATTCAAAAAATCGATTCTTTGATCTGCAGATCTAGGTAATAATAATACCACTTTCTCATCAATCAATTGATTAAGAAAAAATTGAAGTAGTTCACATTTATCGATTTCCTTAAAAGATTTTTTTTGATCTTCTATTGTTTCTTCGGCTATTGGCCTAGGCCCATCTGATAATGGTTTGTTAGAGGGAATATTCTCAGTAATGAAGTCATATAAACTAAACGATCTTAAATTACTAGCTGCTTTTTCTTTTTCTTCTTTTAACAACTGCTGAACTCGTTCTTTCAAATTTTCTAACGTTATATTTCCGTTGTGTTTAGTAATGACAAAAAACACTTTCTTTTGAAGATTGCTGTTTTCCAAGATGTCGGGAAATCTACCACATAACTCTTCTAATTCTTTCATGAATAAACGACTTTTATCGGAAAGAAAAATAGAGTAGTCGATGACGTGAACCAACGCCTCAATTTCTTCTATAGAATGTATCGAATGGTCAATACTAAAATTGGTTGCAATCTCATATTCGGTACCTCGGGTGTCCTTAAAGCCAGGAGCATCAAGTAATCGAATATTTTTTCCTGTGATACCTTGAGGAAATTTGATCTCTTTAACTTGTTGACGACCTATCCCCACCGAAGCTTTCGTATTTTCCAGCATATAGGGAGTTGTAAAAACTGTTTCCGAGACTCTTAAAGAATGCCCTATTTTTGGTTGAGAGTCTTGATTTTCAGTTTCAGTTACTACATAAGTCTCTCCAAAACGCTGATCCACTTTCATGGGAATGCCCATTAAATAGGCTACAGTTGCACTTTTTCCAGCTCCAGTTGAACCTAAAAATAAAATCCCCCTCTTTCCCTTTAGAGTTTCTGATTTTTTTAAGGATTGACCTAATAAATGAATGAGATGCATATAATCATCCATAACAAAAGCTTCTGCGCCTTTATTATTTTTTTTCAGCTGCAAAAAATTGACTTTTTGAATAAAATCTAAAAGAAGCAATTCCTTAGCTTCCTGCGAGGAGATCTCTTTTAAATCACATAAAATGTTGAGCTGTTGCCTAATAGATCGGTTATTTTCAATGATTTTTTTTAATTGATTAGAACTCTCTTCGCCGCTAACTAAACAACGAAAAAGTTTATCAAAATATGGATCATTTTTAAAATCCTTTTCGTTTAGAGATTTGATCAATGCTACACTCACTTTCAATTCTTTTTTTAGCCTTTCTTTTATGCTATTACTGCTGCTCGGAGGCTCAATTTCTGTTATATACAATCGATTATTTTGTAGATGTTGATCGAAAGTCTGGTGATATATCTGGTCACTCTCTACCTCAAAAAGTTTGCAAAAATCTGGCCATAAACCTTCTGGTTCCTCTTTCTCTCCATCAATACGCCATCTATTTTTGTTATCTATTTGACAAACAATCTCCTTTATATGCTTTTTATTTGTTGTATGATCTAATGATGAACTACTTACAGGATTTTCGGGTATAAATCGAAATTGGTAGGTAAAAGGCCACTTATCTACACTTTCATATTTAACCTGGTAAGAGCCATCAAAAAGTTCTTTATGTTGATTCATAGTGATTTTTTCGGGATTTGCATATATACTCTTACATGTTTTACTGGAGTCAACTGAAGAAAGGAATTGGTATAAGCTTTCGCTATGCGTTTGCACCCAAACAATCTTTTCAATCCGTTTTTTTTCTTCATCCAAAGTGAGTTCGAGGCAACATTTGTTTTCACCTTCTATTAAAATCTTATTAACGTGTTTTTTAATATCGATGATTCTAGTTGACAAGATGACATTTTCGATAGCAAAGCAAATGATTTTCCCAATGAAGCAATTAGGCTGACGCAAAATACGTTCAACAAGAGGAATTTTATATGGGCTCTGCTCTATAAGATAACGTACAATATCATCAATTATCTTACCACCAAAAGACTCTCCAAATAAAGAGGCTAATGTACCTGAAAGCTTCCGATCGGTTAAGTTCGAATGATTAGAACTAAGATGGTCAAAAATACTCCTCATCTTGCTAAGCAATAAGCCGTCTTCAAGAATTGTTACCTGAGAATCTTGGAGAATGCCTTCCAAAGCACCTATGAATTCATTCGATAAGCTTCCAAGATTGGCAATAATACCCTTGTCTCGAGAAATTTTTTGATGACTATCTTTAAAAATTTGAAAACAATATGAACGAAACGATTTAGATGTATCATTTTTAGCTTCAAACTTAATGATCTTATTCTTAAGAGCTTGAAATGCCCTTGACACACTTGGAGGCATAGAATAATTCTGATCAGGGTTCTTCTTTAGTTGTCCCCAATTGTTTGTAGTCAACCAATTATTAAACTCTTCTTCCGTAAGAATCTGAATATTCTCTTTGATTACTCCCCTCAATAGATAATTAGTGCAAAGGTTTTCATTGAGAGATAACACTAAATTTGCCACTTTCTTTATAACTTTTTCTCTGGCTTTTATTTCTTGATCTTCCAGCGAACCAGACTTGTTGTTGGGGGTAACTAACGGTTGACTAAACTGTACAAAGCTTTTTGATTCTATAACCGGTTCCATGTGAGTCTTCCTTGTCTTATTTAAAGTTTTTATCCTCTGTGATGCCTATTTATCATTCGATCTGAGCATCATCTGCAAGCCCCGTTCGCTTACTAGTGTAGACAAATTGTCGTTCGGTTGTACTCCGATGAGGCAATAGGATTTCTTTTTTAGGCCTATTCAACTTTTCAGTTTGTTTGGAATAAGCGAGAAAGGAGGAACATAGACCAGAACTCATATTTTGGAAAAAATCTTTCCATAGCTGCTTTTCCATTTCATACTGACGATTGAACAAAGTTAGTTCTACGATCTCATTTGATTTAAGAGGATCCATTGTGCTCTCCTTTTTTGAGTCATCACGTCTACCATAGACTTATTTTACTCGAGAAAATACAACATAATTTTTTTTCTTATTTTCTGCAATATTTTTTTTAACGTTATCGATCCACCTAAAAAAATTAATTCTTTTCTGCGAAAAATCCGAACATCACTGTAGTTGGTCTGTTTCCTCAACCCCTGTTCTACTATTTTTTTTACCTTTTTGCGATGGGTTTTGTTCAATACTTATTTTAGAATCTGGGATATCTGTTCTACTACTCGCTGAGTGGCTGAAAAGGTCAGTTCGACCTGTATTCGGTGTAAGATCGAACTTTGCCCCTAATAACTGCTGTATCTCCTTTGATAGTTCCTTCTCACGTGCTTGATAGAGGTCTATAAATTCAACGCATGCATTAACCACAAGTCTAGCTTGAGTGGTATGCGATAATATTTCTAAGCTGAAGTTTTTTTGATTCAGTATAAAGAATTGCGCAATATTTAAAGATTGAATTAATTGAAATTCATTGCTTTTAATAAATAATGCCCATCGCTTTCTTTCAAATAATAACTCTTCTTTTTTTCTTTCTAGAAGTGCCTCTTGACCTTTTAATTCTTTTATATCTTTTTCTAATTTATTTAATCCCAAGGATATTGCTTCGCATTCTGATTGGTATTTTTCAATTAATAAATTTAGGCACTCTAATCCAACATCTTTTTTTAGTTCTGCTAGTTCCCTTTCCTTTTTTTCTAAAGATTCTTTTTTTGTTTGTTTTTCCTTAACAAGATCTTCGAAAATAGCATTTAATTCACGTATACTCTTTTCTTCACTTTCTTGTTTTTCTTTGAATCGACTTATTTGATCTGTTAAGGTAGCTA
The DNA here is from genome assembly GCA_963752155.1 of uncultured Parachlamydiaceae bacterium. GTDB lineage: Bacteria > Chlamydiota > Chlamydiia > Chlamydiales > Parachlamydiaceae > JACCRY01. Next base: position 119,350 of record CAVVXH010000006.1, read on the forward strand.
TTTGTACTTTGTATAATTCTTGTTTTGGAATCGTATGAGTAATCACAAGCTGAGGATAGGGGGCTTTGCCATCAAATTTTTGTATAATGCCATAGGAGATTTTTTTCCCATCGTTATGGGATCGAATCTCGATAAAGTCTACTTTATTTTTTTCAATGGAAATACTATAACCTTTACTATCAAAAGTTACAATTTTTTGTCCATTACGAATTTGATTGAGTTTCTGTAATGGATTTGGATCATCGGCCATATTTGGAATTAATTGATAATCCTTACTTATAGAGATAATCATATGTGAATTAGTGGTAACCTCTTTTACAGAAAATATTTCTTTATCACTAAAATTGTTGGGATCATCTAAGCCAGTGATAGAATCGTCCCCTTTTTCCACAGCCTTCTTGATATCTCCCGCTAACCCATTTGAGAATAACCTATAAATCTTCCCCATAAAAGTCAATTTTCGCATCGAGAAAGTAGAAGAGGCTTCATAAAATATGTTTGTCAGATTCTGATCCTCAGTTCCATTACTGAATTTTTCGAGCTCAATAGTCATTTTCTCGATTTCAGTCCGATATTCCTTATTATTTTTTAATGCTATTTTATGTTCGTTTCGATTTTGTAGAGCTTTAGTCTCTAAACTTCGTATTTCATTTTCTAACTCCTTAATTATATCACTTATTTGCGAAGTATGTGTTCTTTGAACTCTTTGTATCTGCTCCAGGAGAGGGGCATCTAGCAATTCTATATTCTGGAGTGACTGCTCTTTTATATTTTTACAGATGAGTATAAGCTTTTCGAACTGTTTCAATTTTTGAGCTTGATTTCTTTGTTCAACTGTTTTCTCTATGATCATCTTTTTTAGTGTTTTAAGATTTTCTCCAGTTTTGTTATATGTAGAGAGATCAAAAAAAACATCAAAAATAGCCTTCCATTGAGCGATTGCTCCACCCACAACTTGGCTAAATTGCAATAACATAGAGGGATGAGAAAGAGACATTTGATAAGTCGATTTTAGGCCCTTTTCTGTTGGATCAGAACTTTTTAGTATTTTATTCAAAAAATCGATTCTTTGTTCTGCAGAATTAGGTAATAATAATTCCACTTTCTCATCAATCAATTGTTTAAGAAAAAATTGAAGTAGTTCACATTTATCGATTTCCTTAAAAGATTTTTTTTGATCTTCTATTCTTTCTTCGGCTATTGGCCTAGGCCCATCTGATAATGGTTTGTTAGAGGGAATATTCTCAGTAATGAAGTCATATAAACTAAACGATCTTAAATTACTAGCTGCTTTTTCTTTTTCTTCTTTTAACAACTGCTGAACTCGTTCTTTCAAATTTTCTATCGTTATATCTCCGTTGTGTTTAGTAATGACAAAAAACACTTTCTTTTGAAGATTGCTGTTTTCCAAGATGTCTGGAAATCTACAACATAACTCTTCTAATTCTTTCATGAATAAACTACTTTTTTGGGAAAGAAAAATAGAGTAGTCAATGACGTGAACCAACGCCTCAATTTCTTCTATAGAATGTATGGAATGGTCAATACTAAAATTGGTTGCAATCTCATATTCGGTACCTCGAGTCTCATTAAAGCCAGGAGCATCAAGTAATCGAATATCTTTAGCTATGATACCTTGAGGAAATTTGATCTCTTTAACTTGTTGCCGACGACCTATCCCCATCGAAACTTTCGTATTTTCCAGCACATAAGGAGTTGTAAAAACCGTTTCCGAGACTCTTAAAGAATGCCCTATTTTTGGTTGAGATTCTTGATTTTCTGATTCCGTTTGAGTGACTACATAAGTCTCTCCAAAACGGTTCTTTTTAACTTTCATGGGAATGCCCATTAAATAGGCTACACTTGCACTTTTTCCAGATCCGGTTGAACCTAAAAATAAAATCCCTCTCTTTCCCTTTAGAGTTTCTGATCTTTTTAAGGATTGACCTAATAAATGAGTTAGATGCATATAATCATCCATAACAAAAGCTTCTGCGCCTTTATTTTTTTCTTTAAGCTGCAAAAAATTGACTTTTTGAATAAAATTCAAAAGAAGCAATTCCTTATCTTCCTGTGAGGAGATCTCTTTCAAATCGCATAAAATGTTGAGCTGCTGTCTTATAGATCGGTTGTTTGCTATGATTTTTTTTAATTGATTAGAACTCTCTTCGCCGTTAACTAAACAACGAAAAAGTTTATCAAAATATGGATCATTTTTAAAATCCTTTTCGTTTAGAGATTTGATCAATGCTACACTCACTTCCCTTTCTTTTTTTAGCCTTTCTTTTATGCTATTATTGCTCAGAGGCTCAGTTTCTGTGATATACAATCGATTATTTTGTAGATGTTGATCGAAAATCTGGTTATATATATGGTCATTCTCTACTTCAAAAAGTTTGCAAAAATCTGGCCATAAACCTACTGGTTTCTCTTTCTCTCCAACAATACGCCATTTATTTTGGCTATCTATTTGACAAACAATCTCCTTTCTATGCTTTTTATTTGTTGCATGATCTAATAATGAACTATCTGCAGGATTTTCGGGTATAAATCGAAATTGGTAGTTAAAAGGCCCATTATCTACACTTTCATATTTAACCTTGTAAGAGCCATCAAAAAATTCTTTAAGAGGATTCATCGTGATTTTTTCGGGATTTGCATATATTCTCCTACATGTTTTACTAGAGTTAACTGAAGAAAGGAATTGGTATAAGCTTTCGCTATGCGTTTGCACCCAAACAATCTTTTCAATCCGTTTTTTTTCTTCACCCAAAGTGAGTTCGAGGCAACATTTGTTTTCACCTTCTATCAAAATCTTATTAACGTCTTTCTTAATAACGATGATTCTAGTTGACAGGATGATATTTTCTAGAGCAAAGCAAATGATTTTCCCAATTAAGAGATTGGGCTGATGCAAAATACGTTCAACAAAAGGAATTTTATATGGGCTATACTCGCTGAGATTACGTACAATATCATCAATCCTGTTACCACCAAAAGACTCACCAAATAAAGAGACTAATGTACCTGAAAGATTTCGTTCGGATAGGCTCGAATGATTCAAACTAAGAAGGTAAAAAATACTCCTCATCTTGCTAAGCAATACTCGGTCTTCAAGAGTTATTACCTGAGAATCTTGAAGAATGCCTTCCAAAGCACCTATAAACTCATTCGATAAGCTTCCCAAACCGGCAATAATACTCTTCTCTTGAGAAATTTTTTGATGACTATCTTTAAAAATTTGAAAACAATATGAACGAAACGGTTTAGATGAATCATTTTTAGCTTCAAACTTAATGATTTTATTCTTAAGAGCTTGAAATGCCTCTGACACACTTAGAGGCATAGAATAATTCTGATCAGGGTTCTTCTTTAGTTTTCCCCAATTGTTTGTAGTCAACCAATTATTAAACTCTTCTTCCGTGAGAATCTGAATATCCTCTTTGATGAACTCCCTCAATAGATAATTTGTGCATAGGTTTTCATTGAGAGATAACACTAAATTTGTCACTTTCTCTCTTACTTTTATTTCTTGATCTTCCAGCGAACCAGACGTGTTATTGTTTGGCCTAACTAATGGTTGACTAAACTGTCCAAAGCTTTTTGATTCTGTAACCGGTTCCATATGAGTCTTCCTTGTAGTATTTTAAGTTTTTATTCTCTGTGAGGCCCGTTTATCATTCGATCTGAGCATCATCTGCAAGACCCGTTCGCTTACTAATGTAGACAGATTGTCGTTCAGTTGTACTCCGATGAGGCAATAGGATTTCTTTTTTAGGCCTATTCAACTTTTCAGTTTGTTTGGAATAAGCGAGAAAGGAGGAACATAGACCAGAACAATCGGCATGACGTAACGTGGACTCAACATTTCCGATCAATGATTGTTCCTGTTGATCGTATATCGTATTGAATTCTTCGCAAACAATTGTTAAATTATTATTTCTTGTGATGGCATCCCCATTTTGACCAGTATCTAATTCCTCTTCGTTGGTAACATAATTGTTTATGAATTTTCTCATCAGTTGAGCTTTGTTCCATTGAGTTCTAATCAATAATGCATAGAGTGCTTGTTTTTTTTCCTGAGCCTTTAATTTTTCTTGTAAAGAGTTTAACATTTTCTCTTGACTCTCAATTTCATCTTTCAGTTGTTCTTCTTTAAAAGGAAACACCTGAATCTCTTCTTCTAATTTTTCAATCATCTTTATCAACGAAGACAAATAGAGTTTCTTTTTTTCATCTTTTTTTGCAGCTTTTACTGCTTCGATAAGCTCATACACACAGGCTATATACTGTTTCGCTTCTTCAATCTTATTTTCTGCGATCTTATTTTGATCAGTTAATTTTTTTATGGATTCTTCTTCTTGAGCTATAGAAGTATTATTTTCTTGAATTTCTTTTTGTAACTTATCTATTTTTGTTTGGTTAGTCTCTATTTGTTTCTTATGATACTGAGCCTTAGGAATGATATGCACAATCTCAAACCAAGGGATATTCTCTTGTTTGCTGTCGTCTTTCCATTCAAGTTCAATCCAATAGGAGACTTTTTGGCTTCCATGAGGTACTTTTCTATCTAACGTAGCTTTACAAATTCCAACACCTCGAATCTCTGCTTCATATTCACCTGCTTTACCTTCTTTTTCAAATTTCTTTATTAAATCAGTACCAACAGGTGCAATCATGTATTCTTTTTCAATCACATAGGGATAGAAGAGTTTTTCTTTAAATTTACCAACAATATGTTCTCTAGTTTTGGTAGGTATTATATTTAAAGATTGGGACCGATTGTGCGCTTCTCTTAGTTCTTTTTCTTGCTTATCACTCACGTTAAATACCTGCATCTTATCTCCTATTTTCAAGTCACGAAGAACTTGAACACCATTTGCGCTCTTTCCGACATCTAACTTGACCTCTACTACTCCTTGAGCTAATAAGCTGTTTTCTTGTTCTAATGCGGAGCTCTGTTCAGATTTTTCTTTGTTTGCAGTTTGATTTTTTTGAATATTTGTTTTGTGTACCCCGATGAGATCTTCAATAGGTTTTATCTGTTCTTCATAAAGCCTTATGTCATGTTCGTATGCCTTTATTGTGGAACGATGTGTAGAAAAGTCAATATTGAGCTCTTCTTCAAAAAATGAGTCTGGAACTTCCCCGCTTTTGATTCTGTTCCATTCTTCCTCTTTATCTTTTTTTTCAATATTCTTTTCTAATTTCTCCTTGGGTAATTTTTCTTTTAAAAGTTTTGCTTTTTCGACTGCTTTAGTTGCAACATCAATCTGTTCTTTTAAAAGTTTTATCTTATCAGGAATCTCTTGAAGGTAGGGTTTTAAAATTAAATCAGTCCAAGTGCTCGCATAAGAATGTATTGTATCTTGAAATTTTTGATGAATCACAGAGCCTTTCTGAATAGATTTTTTATAGATAAGATCCTCCCGAAGAATGGGTGTGCTTTTTGAATATTTTTCCATCAGTATATCTCTACGTTTTTTGTTAGAATAATTAACCACATCAATTCTCTCTTCAAAAAGTGATGCGATGATTTTCCATACTTTTAACCTATGGCTTAACGCATAATATTCTGTAAGCTGATTCGGCCCTAGCTTATCCAACAGTGCATTTGTTTCATTGATAAGTTTTTGAAATTGAGAACCTTTTGCTATATCATTCCAAAAATTATCTGGAACCTTATCTTTTTTTGTGATCAAGAGATAAATGGGGGGTGTTCCCTTTTTATTTTCAGAAAATGCATTAGGAAATCTTTCGAGTAAATTATCAATCAACTCAATTAATTTTTCGTATTTATCTTCTCCTAAAAAATAAATCATCGGGACTACTGCAACAATACCTTGTAATGCCTTTGCGCGTAGGACTGCTTCGTCGGTGCAAATACTCGAACAAAGATGCATGGTCGCCCCTCTGGTATCTCTAAATCCTGGATAATCTACGATGACTTTCCCGTCTTTTAAGATATAGGCGTGTGGATAGAGAGTTTCAGAACACCCATCAGACAAACCGATTGTAGCTCCTTTTTTTGCATCCTCTTCTTTCTTTAATTGAAACTTCGGTAGTTCTCCAGCTATTTTTGTGGATTCTAAATCAAATCCTAGGAAATGATTTACTACAGTGCTTTTGCCTGCTCCTGTAAAGCCCCAAATTTGAATGATTGTTTTGTTATTGATCTCTTCAATATGTTTATTTCCTTCCATTAAGATTTTCATAATATTTGCAATCTCTAATTTATCCTCATCTTTTGCGATCATCTTATAAATGAAATTTTGTACGATAGATATTAATTTACTTTCTAGTGTAACCTCTTCTCCTAATCGTCTACTTAAGGCGACTATCTGTTCTAACTTTTGTTGAATCAAAATTCTCTTTGAAAATTCTAAGTCCTCTAGTTGAATAGAATTGAATGATTCTCTGATAAAACCCTCTACCAGGAGATCTAGCAAGGAGATCTCCTCCTCAAAAATTTCGTTAATTTGTCTAGTTAGATCTTCATTTTTTTCTTGGATATTCTCTTCCGGATCACTCAGCTTAACATACTGATTCAACGTTTCAGCATCTATAATATGCTGAACGCTGGTCCTCACCTTAGTAATCACTTCAGTTTTTTCTATGTCGCTGTATTTGTGATCCATTCTAAATCCATCTTTCACTACTACAACAGTCTTGTTGTCATTATTAACGATGATTTTCCCTCTTTCACTGGACTCAATTCCCTTTAATTTAACTAATTGGAAACCTGCATCAATATATTCTCGTGCTATTTCAGGCAAGGCTGACTTCATCTGATCCGGGATAATCTGTTTTAGGCCTGCGTGCCCCTCTTCCTCTTCGTAGCTCTCTATTTTATAAGATCCTCTTTTCAGCAATACATCATTAGGAAGATCTATGACTTCCCCCCTACGTATACTCTGTGTTCTAATCATAGAGATAAGTTTAAATGATTTTGGCGTAAGGATTTCAACTTTATAAGAAGTTTTTTCTATTTCAATTAAGGTTGAGTTATTCAATGTAAAAACATATTTACCAGAATATTCTTTAGCAGATTCTATTCTGCCCTCGACAGCATCTCCTTTTTCTTCTGGAAGAATCGTTATTTTTTTTTCATAAAAGAAACTCAGTTTGTTCTCTAACTGTGATGCAAAGCCGCCGCTTTTTTGCTCGAGTTTCTGCGCGATGATTTCATCGCATAGGGTTGCAAGGTCATATTTCCAAGAATGCGCATTAAAGTGATCTTGTAAGTTAAAATTTTCACAAATTTTTTCTATTTTTTCTTTAAGTACAGTTTCATTAGATGAAGTAGTAATGATTCTTAGTATTTCTTCTATCATTTCGTTATCGCACATTTTTAGCTTTGGAATATCGAGCAAAATTTTTACCTCTTTTGTATAGAGTGAGTTTTTCTCTTGTTCTTTGATCCAAGTAAGTAAATTCTGTGCGATTTGATGCAAGTCGTCCTGTATATTTTTTCTTTTCATGCTCTGCTTTTCGCCGCCTTTTTCTAAACCAACATTCTGGTCTAACTGCCTGGCTAAATGCTTGATTTTATCCATAACGGTATGTGGAGCGAAGAGGCCCATAAATACGGCTTTGATTTCTGGAACAAGGTTTGAACAAGTGAATGTAAACACTATTTTGTTAATCCGATTAGCGATGTCCGATACAAGATATACATTTTTGAGTTGTTTTAGATCTTCGCAAAAACTTTGGATTTCAGGAATAATATGAAGGGACTGGACATTTAGACCTCCCGATACGTTCAAAGGCTCCATCACGCTCTCCTCTTTTTTGAGTTATCATATACTTATTTTACGCAAGAAAATACACCATAATTTTTTTTCTTATCTTTTGCAATAATTTTTTTAAGATGCTGCGATATTAGGGTATAAAGTATAGGAAAAAATTAAACGCAAAGACACGAAGGCCCAAAGAGCACAAAGAGATCTTACGCGAAGAATCTTCAGTTTAAAGGAAGATATTATACTTTACATGTAAGATCTCTTTGTGCTCTTTGCGCCTTCGTGTCTCCTAAATAACAAGTTCGCGCCTTGCCATTGGTGCCTGACCTGATATTCTGACATTTGCCGATGCGATAACATTGCTTCCTAAAGGGCAAATGTCAGAATGTCAGGTCTGGAACCAAGGCTGAAACGTTACCCCCAAGATTTACGCAACTGAAAAAAGCGTCGTTTTCAATTAATAACAAGATACTAAATTCTGAGAGGTAACGTTTAGCCTTGGTTCCAGACCTGACATTCTGACATTTGCCCTCCTGGGAGGTTACGTTATCATTGTAGGCAAATGTCAGAATATCAGGTCAGGCACCAATGGCAACGCTTTAAAAATCTGTTATTTCCCGATAAGGGGCGCCGCAGGCAACTGTCTCGCTTTGCTTTTAATTTTTTCTTAGTATTCCGCATCAGTCGATCTTGTTATTTAGGGGCGAGAAAAGAGGAACATAGATCAGAACAATCAGCATGACGTAACATGGACTCAACATTTCCGATCAATGATGATTTCTGTTGATCAAATATCGCATTGAATTCTTTGCAAACAAATGTTAAATTGTTCTTTCTTGTGATGGCATCACCATTTTGATCGGCATCTAATTGCTCTTCGTTGACAACATAACTCTCTATGAGTTTCCTCATCAGTTGAGCTTTATTCCATTGAGTTCTAATCAATAATGCATAGAGCTTTTGTTTTTTTTCCTCAGCCTTTAATTTTTCTTGTAAAGAGTTTAACATTGTCTCTTGACTCTCAATTTGATCTTGCAGTTCTTTTTCTCTACAAAGAAACGCCTCATCTTCTCTTAATCCAGTCATTTTTTTCAGCGAAGACAAATAGAGTTTCTTTTTTTCCTCTTTTTTTGCAGTTTTTACTCCATCGATAAGCTCATAGATAGAGGTTATCGCTCGTTTCCTCCATTCAATCTTATCTTTTTGCATCTCAATTGAATGAATTAACCCCCTTATATAATTTTCTTCTCCAACAATAGAGCTATTATTTTCTTGAATTTCTTTATCTATCTTTTCTATTTTTGTCTGGTTAGTCTCTATTTGTTGCCTATGATACTGAGCCCTAGGAATGATGTGCACAATCTCAAACCAAGGTACATTCTCTTGTTTGCTATCATCTTTCCATTCAAGGTCAATCCAATAGAAGTTTTTTTGGCCTGATACGTCTCCTTGTATGTTATCAATCCCAACACCTCGAATCTCTGTTTCATATTCACCTAGTTTACCTTCTTTTTCAAATTGCTTTATCAAATCAGTACCGATCGGTGCAATCATGTATTTTTTTTCCAACTTACAAAGATAAGTGATTGTGCCTTTAAATTTACCCACAATACGTTCTCTGATTATATGAGGGCTTAAAGTAAAAAATAAGTTTTGTTTAACACCTACATTGAATTCAACTACCTTATCCCCCATCTTCACTGGAGCTACTTGAAACTTATCCCCTACTTTCAAGTCACGAAGATAACCCGCGGTGCTCGTTCCTTTCACTAAATTAACCTCGACCCTCCCCTTAGCTAATGACCTGTTTTCTTTTTTTAACGCGGAGCTCTGTTCAGATTTTTCTTTGTTTGCTGTTTGATTTTTTTGAATATTTGTTTTGCATATCTTAATGAACTCTTCAATAGTTTTTATCAAATGTTCATAAAGCTTTATGTCATATTCGTGTGTCATTATTGTGGAATGATGTATGGAAAAATCAATATTAAGCTCTTCTTCTAAAAATGGGTCTAAAACTTCCTTGTTTTTGATTCTGTTCAGTTCTGTTTCTTTAAATGTTTTTGCTTTATTTTTTTCTAAGTATTCCTCAGGCAAGACTCCTTGTAGAAGTTTTACTTTTTCGACTGCTTCAGCAGCATTATCAATCTTTTCTTTTAACTCTTTTATATTTTTAGGAATTTCGTTAAGATAGGGTTTTAAAATTAAATTAATCCATGTACTTGCATAAGAATGCATTATACCTTGAAATTTATCAGAATATTTTTGAATGGATTTTTCATAGATAAGATTGTTCTGAAGAATCGGTTCGCTTTTTGAGTCGCTTTTTGAGTACTTCTCCAACAGCTCATCTCTATGGCTTTGGTTAGAATAATTAACCACATCAATTCTCTTATTAGAATAAAGTGATGCGATGATTTTCCATACTTTTAAGCGTTCTGCAATCTGGTCCGATCCTAGCTGTTCTAACTGTGCATTTGTTTCATCGATGAGTTTTTGAAAATGAGAACCGTCTACTATCTCTTTCCAAAAATTATCCGGAACCTTATCTCGTTTTGTGATCAACAGATAAATGGGGGGCGTCCCCTCTTTATTTTCAGAAAATGCATTAGGAAATCTTTCAATTAAACTATCAATTAATTCAATTAATTTTTCGTATTTATCTTCTCCTAAAAAGTAAGTCATTGGGGCCACCGCAACAATAGCTTGCAATGCTGCTGCCTGTAAGACTGCTTGGTCGGTACAAATGCTAGAACAGATACGCATTGTATCCCCTCTCGTATCTCTAAATCCTGGATAGTCTACGATGACTTTCTTATCATCTAAGATATAGGCATGTGGGTAGAGGGTTTCAGAACAACCATCAGATAAACCGATTGTTGCCCCTTTTTTTGCATCCTCCTTTTTCTGTAATTGCCACTTCGGAAATTCTCCAGCTATTCTTTTGGATTCTACTAATTTAAGTCCTAGTAAATAATTCACTACAGTGCTTTTGCCTGCTCCTGTAAAGCCCCAAATTGGAATGATCGTTTTGCCCTTGATCTCTTCAATATGTTTATTTCCTTCCATTAAGATTTTCATAATGTTTGCAATCTTTAATTTATCCTCATCTTTTACAATCGTCTTGTAAATGAAATTTTGTATGATAGATATTAACTTACCTTCTACTGTAATCTCTTCTCCTAATCGTTCATGTAAGGCGATGATCTCTTCTAATTTTTGTTTAAGTTCTTTTGAAAGTTCTGAAGTATCAAGTTGAATGGAGTCAAATGTTCTTCTGATATAATCCTCTACTAGGAGATCTAGCAAAGGCATATTCTTTTCAAAAATTCCATTAATTTGTTTAGTTAGATCTTCAATTTTCTTTTGGACATTCTCTTCTGAATCACTCAACATAACATACTGATTCAACGTTTCAGCATCTCTAATATGCTGAAAACTGGTTCTTATCATTGTAATCACTTCAGTTTTTTCTATGTCGTTGTATCTGTGATCCATTCTAGATCCATGTTCTTCCACCACTACAACAGCCTTGTTGTCGTTATTAACGATGATTTCGCCTGTTTCTCCGGATTCAACCCCCTTTAATTTAACTGATAGAGAATCTACACTAGTATTGTAACTTTCTATTTTATAAGATCCTCTTTTAAGCAGTTCATCATTCGGAAGATCTATAACTTTACCTGTATCTATACTCTGTGTTCTAATCATAGAGATAAGTTTAATTGATTTTGGTGTGAGGATTTCAACTTTATAAGAAGATTTTTCTATTTCAATTAAGGTTGAGTTGTTCAATGTAAAAATATATTTACTAGGATATTTTGTAACAGATTCTATTCTGCCCTCAACAGCATCTCCTTTTTCTTTTGGAAGAATCGTTATTTTTTTTTGGCAAAAGAACTCAGGTTGGTTCTCTAACAGGGATGCAAAGCCTCTTCTTTGCTCGGGTTTCTTTCTAATGATATCATGGCATAGGCTTTCAAGGTCATATTTCCAAGAATGCGTATTAAAGTGATCTTGTAAGTTAGAATTTTCACAAATTGGTAGTATTTTTTCTTTAAGTAAGTTCCCATTAGATGAAGTAGTAATGACCTTTAGTATTGATTCTATTGTTTCGTCATTGCACATTTTTAGCTCTGAAATATCGAGCAAAATTTTTACCTCTTTTGTATAAAGAGGGTTTTTCTCTTGTTCTTTGACCCAAGTAAGTAAATTCTGTGCGATTTGATGCAAGCCGTCCTGTATATTTTTTCTTTTCACGCCCTGCTTTTCGCTACTTTTTTCTAAACCAACACTCTGGTCTAACTGCTTGGCTAAATGCTTGATTTTATCCTTTACTGTTTGTGGAGCGGAGAGGTCCTTAAATACTGCATTAATCGGTGGAACAAGGTCTGAACAGGTGTTTGTAAACATTATCTTATTGATTCGGTTAGCAATGTCCGATACAAGAGATGTATTTTTGAGTTGTTTGAGATCTTCGCAAAAACTTTGAATTTCAGGAATAATATAAGGAGATTTGCCTCCTAGTATATTCAAAGACTCCATTGCCTTCTCCTTTGTTGAATCATCTCGTCAATCACATACTTATTTTACTCAAGAAAATAGACCATATTTTTTTTCCTTATTTTTTGCAATATTTTTTTCAAAAAATTTAACACAAAGCAAGCCAGTTCCTAATGGGCTGTTTAGTAGGTGAGAAAGATGCTGCGATATTAGGATATAAAGTATAGGAAAAAATTAAACACAAAGGCACGAAAGCACAAAGAGCACAAAGAGATCTTAGCGAAGAATCTTAAGTTTTAAAAAAAATAGATAAAATTTATACTTTACATGTAAGATCTCTTTGTGCTCTTAAATAACAAGATACTTATTTCAGTAGAATTCGACATGGATATCTTATTTCAGGCCAAGGAAGCTCATTTGCCATCTCAACAAAATTTGGAAAGGCAGTTAAAAGAGTTTCTTTTCCGATGTCAGTTAACTCCTTTGAATTAACAACATCTTCTACATAAGCAATAGCGTAGCGTGTGTTTCTCTCAAATAAAGTACAGTTCCTAGACAATTCTAATTTATTGAAAAAAGTTAGGTTTTCAAAATAATTTTTGTTAACAAAATATTTTTCTGATGCACGAGTTCCTTCATAATTCCTTTTAACACATGGCGGGCCGAAGCTAGGATTGCCAAAAATAGGGTAAATTGACACATCTCCCCAAATCTTCTTGGCTTGTACTTCGAGACTTAAACCTCGATGTGTAAGACTTGCATTCTGATAGCTATCAAAAATTTCCTTTGCCTTTAGTATAAATGGAGTTTTAAACTCTGCAAATTTTCTTACAAAGTAAACACTTTTTAAAATATGTAAATGAACTTCACTTGGAAGAGAGTTTAATCCTTCGCGTATAGGATCCATAATAATCTCCTTATTGTCTTTAAGTTACTTAAAAATCTTGCGACTAACAAATTAATAATAACCGTAAGAATAAATTAAATCAAGAAGAAATTACCATGTAAGATCTCTTTGTGCTCTTTGCGCCTTCGTGTCTCCTAAATAACAAGTTCGCGCCTTGCCATTGGTGCCTGACCTGACATTCTGACATTTGCCGATGCGATAACATTGCTTCCTAAAGGGCAAATGTCAGAATGTCAGGTCAGGCACCAATGGCAAGGCGCTTTAAAAATCTGTTATTTCCCGATAGGGGGCGCCGCAGGCAACTGTCTCGCTTTGCGTTTAATTTTTCTTAGTATTTCGCATCAGTCGATTTTGTTATTTAGGAGCGAGAAAAGAAGAACATAGACCAGAACAATTGGCATTATGTAATGCAGACTCAACATCCCCGATCAATGATTGTTCCTGTTGATCGTATATCGTATTGAATTCTTCGCAAACAAATTTTAAATTGTTCTTTCTTGTGATGGCATCCCCATTTTGATCAACATCTAATTGCTCTTCGTTGGCAACATAACTCTCTATGAATTTCCTCATCAGTTGAGCTTTGTTCCATTGAGTTCTAATCAATAATGCATAGAGCTTTTGTTTTTTTTCCTCAGCCTTTAATTTTTCTTGTAAAGAGTTTAATATTTTTTCTTGACTCTCAATTTGATCTTGCAGTTCTTTTTCTCTACAAAGAAACGTCTCATCTTCCCCTAATCCAGTCATGTTTTTCAACGAAGACAAATAGAGTTTCTTTTTTTCCTCTTTTTTTGCAGTTTTTACTCCATCGATAAGCTCATAGATAGAGGCTATCGCTCGTTTCTTCCATTCAATCTTATCTTTTTGCACCTCTATTGAATCAATTAACCCCCTCATAGAATCTTCTTCGCTAACAATAGATTTATTATTTTCTTGAATTTCTTTATCTAACTTTTCTATTTTTGTCTGGTTAGTCTCTATTTGTTGCCTATGATACTGAGCCCTAGGAACGATGTGCACAATCTCAAACCAAGGTACATTCTCTTGTTTGCTATCATCTTTCCATTCAAGGTCAATCCAATAGATCGCTTTTTGGCCGTGTACGTATCTATCTATTTTACAAATCCCAACACCTCGAATCTCTGCTTCATATTCATTTGCTTTACCTTCTATATCAAATTTCATTCTCAAATCAGTACCGATCGGTGCAATCATGTATTTTTTTTCAATCTCACAAGAATAAGTGATTGTGCCTTTAAATTTACCAGCAATACGTTCTTTAATTGGAAGAGGGTATAAAGTAAAATATAGGTTTTCTTTAACATCTAAATTGAATTCAACTACTTTCAGCTTACCCCCTAGATCCACTGGAGTTACTTGGAACTTATCTCCTACTTTCAAGTCACGAAGATGACCGGCGGTGCTCTTTCCTTTCACTAAATTAACCTCGACCATCCCTTTAGCTAATAACCTGTTTTCTTTTTCTAACGCGGAGATCTGTTCAGATTTTTCTTTGTTTGCTGTTTGAATTTTTTGAATTTCTGTTTTGTATATCTCAATGAACTTTTCAATAGTTTTTATCAAATGTTCATAAATCTTTATGTCATATTCGTGTGTCCTTATTGTGGAATGATGTATGGAAAAATCAATATTAAGCTCTTCTTCTAAAAATGGGTCTAAAACTTCCTTGTTTTCGATTCTGTTCCGTTCTGTTTCTTTAAATGTTTTTGCTTTATTCTTTTCTAAGTATTCCTTAGGCAAAACTTCTTGTAGAAGTTTTACTTTTTCGACTGCTTCAGTTGCATTATCAACCTTTTCTTTTAACTCTTTTATATTTTTAGGAATTTCGTTAAGATAGGGTTTTAAAATTAAATTAATCCAAGTACTTGCATAAGAATGTATTATACCTTGAAATTTATCAGAATCTTTTTGAATGGATTTTTCATAGATAAGATTGTTCTGAAGAATCGGTTCGCTTTTTGAGTACTTCTCCAACAGCTCATCTCTATGGCTTTGGTTAGAATAAGTAACCACATCAATTCTCTCATCAGAATAAAGTGATGCGATGATTTTCCATACTTTTAACCTATGCATTAATGAAAAGCGTTCTGCAATCTGGTCCGATCCTAGCTTTTCTAACTGTGCATTTGTTTCATCGATGAGTTTTTGAAATTGAGAACCTTCTACTATATCATTCCAAAAATTTTCCGGAACCTTATCTTGTTTTGTGATCAACAGATAAATGGGGGGCGTCCCCTTTTCATTTTCAGAAAATGCATTAGGAAATCTTTCAATTACACTATCAATTAATTCAATTAATTTTTCGTATTTATCTTCTCCTAAAAAGTAAGTCATTGGGGCCACCGCAACAATAGCTTGCAATGCTGCTGCCTGTAAGACTGCTTGGTCAGTACAAATGCTAGAGCAAATACGCATTGTATCCCCTCTCGTATCTCTAAATCCTGGATAGTCTGTGATGACTTTCTTATCTTCTAAGCTATAGGCATGTGGGTAAAGGGTTTCAGAACAACCATCCGATAAACCGATTGTTGCCCCTTTTTTTGCATCCTCTTTTTTCCGTAATTGATACTTCGGTAGTTCTCCAGCTATTATTTTGGATTGTACTAATTCATGCCCTAAGAAATAGTTCACTACAGTGCTTTTGCCTGCTCCTGTAAAGCCCCAAATTGGAATGATCGTTTTGCCATTGATCTCTTCAATATGTTTATTTCCTTCCATTAAGATTTTCATAATATTTGCAATCTCTAATTTATCTTCATCTTTTACGATCATCTTATAAATGAAATTTTGTATGATAGATATTAACTTACCTTCTATTGTGATCTCTTCTCCTAATCGTTCATGTAAGTTGATGATCTCTTCTAATTTTTGTTTAAGTTCTTTTGAAAGTTCTGACGTATCAAGTTGAATGGAGTCAAATGTTCTTCTGATATAATCCTCTACTAGGAGATCTAGCAAAGGCATATTCTTTTCAAAAATTCCATTAATTTGTCTAGATAGATCTTCAATTTTCTTTTGGATATTCTCTTCCGAATCACTCAACAGAACATACTGATTCAACGTTTCAGCATCTCTAATATGCTGAGAACTGGTTCTTATCATAGTAATCACTTCAGTTTTTTCTATGTCGTTGTATTTGCGATCGATTCTAGATCCTTGTTCTTCCACTACTACAACAGCCTTGTTGTCATTATTAACGATGATTTCGCCTGTTTCTCCGGATTCAACCCCTTTTAATTTAACTGATTGGGAATCCACATGAGTATTATAACTTTCTATTTTATAAGATCCTCTTTTAAGCAATTCATCATTCGGAAGATCTATAACTTTACCTATATCTATACTCTGTGTTCTAATCATAGAGATAAGTTTAATTGATTTTGGAGTGAGGATTTCTACTTTATAAGAAGATTTTTCTATTTCAATTAATGTTAAGTTGTTCAATGTAAAAATATATTTAGTAGGATATTTTATAACAGATTCTATTCTGCCCTCAACAGCATCTCCTTTTTCTTTTGGAAGAATCGTTATTTTTTTTTGGCAAAAGAACTTAGATGGGTTCTCTAACAGGGATGCAACGCCTCTTCTTTGCTTGGGTTTCTTTCTAATGATATCATCGCATAGGCTTTCAAGGTTATATTTCCAAGAATGCGTATTAAAGTGATTTTGTAAGTTAAAATTTTCACAAATTGGTAGTATTTTTTCTTTAAGTGATTTCCCACTAGATGAAGTAGAAATGTCCATTAGTATTGATTCTATCGTTTCGTCATTGCACATTTTTAGCTTTGAAATATCGAGCAAAATTTTTACCTCTCTTGTATAAAGAGGGTTTTTCTCTTGTTCTTTGACCCAAGTAAGTAAATTCTGTGCGATTTGATGCAAGCCGTCCTGTATATTTTTTCTTTTCATGCTCTGCTTTTCGCTACCTTTTTCTAAACCAACAGTCTGGTCTAACTGCTTGGCTAAATGATTGATTTTATCCATTACCGTTTGTGGAGCGAAGAGGCCCTCAAATGCTGCATTGATCGGTGGAACAAGGTCTGAACAGGTGTATGTAAACATTATCTTATTGATTCGGTTAGCAATGTCCGATACAAGACATACATTTTTGAGTTGTTTGAGATCTTCGCAAAAACTTTGAATTTCGGGAATAATGTAAGGAGATTTGCCTCCTAGTATATTCAAAGACTCCATTGTTTTCTCCTTTGTTGAGTCATCTCGTCTATCACATACTTATTTTACTCAAGAAAATACACCATATTTTTTTTTCTTATTTTTTGCAATAATCTTTCTTGGCCTTGGTTACGGAAATGGGGGAGGAAGAAATAGCAAGGCTATTTTCATGTAAAGGTGGGTCCGGTCCCATGTTGCAATGGGTCTGACCTGTTAGACACTAAACCGTGTCCTCGGATAGTCCTTCAAGTATTTGTGATAGATGACATTATCACATTTGCGTGAACAAACAAAAAATAGATGTAATTTTAATTTACTGTTGGTACAATGTAAACTGCCTTCAATGAAATAACTTAGAGATCCCCCTCAAAAGGGATTTTTATAAAGTTAGGCAGAGTACAAACCCAAATTAAGAGGCTAAATATGTCAACGCCGCCCATTACTGATTCTTCTCGAGAAAATTTTAAATTTCTTGAATCTCCTCGAAATCATGAAACCCCAAATCAACCAAGATATATTCCACTACATGCGTTAAGAGGGGGATTATATACTCCTCCACTTGCGTTAAGAAGAGGGGAATTATTTGAGGAATTAAACTTTTTGGAGAGAAAATTTATTGATCTGCAAAAAGAATTTAATGTTGTGCAATGGGAAAAATTGAAGAATTCGATTAATAATATATTTTTAGAAATTAGAAATCTTAACGATCCAATTCGACATATTTCTCAAAGCACATTTTGGCCTTTAGAAAAAAAGGCCACGCTTTTAAAATTTGAAATTGAAAATTTTTTTAGCACACTCTAATTTATCCCAATCATATAGATGAGTCTTTGCAAATTATTTACATCAACAGACCTCCAGCTCTGGTAAGACAATTTTGCAAAGGCTCTACAAGCACCTGAGGAGAAAATGCGTTTGACAGACCGAGAGCAGTTTGAAATTAAAAATGTGATCGCAGGTCTAGATTCTGAGGCCAAAGTATATTTATTTGGCTCTCGTGCTGACGATAACGCCCGAGGGGGAGATATTGATCTCCTAATATATTCTGAAAAAATTACTGAAAGAGATCAAAGTGATCTGAGAATAGAATTATTTGAACGTTTAGGCGAACAAAAAATTGATCTTATAATAACCAAAGACCTTGACAGTGCTTTTGTACGCTTAATCTATGGAAAAGGTGTAGAACTATGAATCGCAAAAATCTATTAACAAACTTATTTGATACAATAGGGCAACTTCGAGATTCTGCAGAACACTTAAACATTTCTTTCATAAGGTGCACTGGAATATCATCACATGCATACTCGCGTTATATAAGAATTATATTGTGAAAAACATTGTTATTTGGTATCCTTTGCTCAATACCACAATAGGATATTATATGATGTCAAATTTTTTAGTTAACTCTTCTTTTCCCCTTTCTTCTCTTGTCTCTGAAATTGAAGCAAATCCAACTCCATTACGCCCTCAAATCACTCTCGAGGAAGCTGAATTAAAAGCAAAAATAGCTCTCCAAGCCATCTTTGAAACTGTAACGGATGAAAATTTTCAAAGGTTACCGAACTCAGCAAAGACATTAGCCGATAAATTAAACTTACTATGTGGAGAATCAGGTTATGCAAAACTTGATTTGATAAATAAAAATTTTCAAATCGAATTACATTTTGAATCCAAACTAATCTATCAAGTAGTGATGAAGGCTATTTCAGAGCAATTGGCTACTTTCAATTATTTTGAAGGCATGATAACTTGCGAATTTCTCGATAAACAAAAAGTAGAAAATGAAACCTTTGAATTATATCTTGATAGCCTACAAAGTGTTGGCCTTCTAGGAATAAAGCCAATAAAATATTTTAAAGAAGCGCAAAAAATTTTCAACAAAATGTATAAATTTAACTACAAACTTACTTTGCCGAACCTAAAAAATGAAATTATGTTAAATATTTGCAAATTTTTACCATTAAAATCTTTCTTTTCTCTAGCACGGGTGAACGTCAGTATGTATAAAAAGTTGGCTAGTCAAACAGATTTAAGTATAAATTTCCGAAAAATGATGAGAAAAGAACAAGTAAAAGAGGGGTTTAGGCAGGAGTACAAATATTTTGATTTTGATCTTCTGCGAAATAAGCTGATATATAAGGTTGAACCATGGCAAATTCCCTCTGAAATTTCAAAAGAATTTTTTGAAAAATATGTTCCTGAAGGATATCAGCTTCCATACTGCGTAGGAAATTCCCCTGAGAATCTAAAAGATCTAGAATGGGGTCATTTTTATCGAAAGGAGGGTAAGACTTGTACTGTAGAATCTCTTTTCGTAAGTGTTGTTGTAACAACAACCTATAAACAGTTCCGTATAGAACTTTCAAATTCTATGAATTCAGATGCCGAGAAATTGAAACTTATCTCGCAGATGGGCGGAAAGGTAAATCTTTAATTTAAGCCAACGATCTTGAAAAGCTTAAGTACAAGACACGTAGGATCGCAAAGCCGGCAAGATATGCACGATAAGATTAGGATCCTGGTCATTATTTTGCTGCTTTGCGATCTTATTCGTCTTCTATATCTAGTGAATAATAACTATTCTGATTAAAATATTCTGTTGTATTTTTAACTGCATTCTTAAGTGCATTTGAAACATTCTTAGCCTTGGTTCCAGACCTGACATTCTGACATTTGCACTTCTGAGAGGTCATGTTATCGTTTAAGCAAATGTCAGAATATCAGGTCAGGCACCAATGGCAAGGCTATTTTCAAGATTGGAGCCTCTAGTTTAAACCTCTGTGACTTTAACAGAAGATGTCAGCATTTTGGATGAAATTCTTCATTAAAATCTAATCAGTATTCTTTTTTTCAGCTTTGGAAATATTTTCAAGAGCACTTTCCTTTGAATAACGATCAGGTATGATATTGGCTATTTCTTTTGCTTTGGGGATATCACCGCTTTGTATGAGCTTTCGGGAAATCTCTTCAAACTTATAAGATATCGTACTACAAATAGATGAGCAATCTGTACTTGGAATTGTTTTTATAATTTCTATTATCTCAATAGAATGTTTTATAATTTCATCAAAATTATTTACTTTCATTAATTTTTTAACAATTGCTCCAAGAGCCATTTTTTTATGGAATGCCTGTGCCGATGGTATTGTTCTCACAATCTTTATAGCTTTATCTATATTATTAATTTTTTTCAAAGCTTCGGAAATAAGTCTTAGAACAGAACTTTTTATATCTTCTTTAGGTATTTTATTGGCAATTTCTATAGCTTTGTCAATATCTTTCCCAATTAAAGCTTTGGAAATGGCTCGGAGAGCTTCGGAAATATTCTTATTAATCTCTGGGTCAGAGATTGTAGTGGCAAAATTTATTAATATGTTGGCAACTTCTATAGCTTTATCAATATCATTTCTCTCCACTAGAGTTTTGGAAATAGTTTCAAAAGCTGATGCTTTTAAAGTCGCACAAGATATTGCATTAGCAACCCCTATAGCTTTATCAGTAAAACCCTTCTCTATTAAAAATTTGGAAATTTTCTTAAGGGACTCCCCCTTTGTTCGTTTGTGAGAGACCTTGTTGGCAATCTCCTCAGCCATAACGATATTATGATTCCCTAGAGCATCGTCAACAAGTTTCAGAATTGCATTGGAAGTTTCTACCCACGCAACTGCACCAGATTCGAATATTGTATTGGCAATTTCTATATCGATCTCATTTTTTTTTATTAGAGCATTGAAAATATTTAAAAGAGCACGTCCCTTTGTATCCGCCAATGTTATGCTATTAGCAATCTCTATAGCTCCATCAATCTCTTCGTATACATCTAATAGTCTCTTGGAAATCTCGTAAAAAGCTAACCCTTTGTTCATCTCGTCAGGTATTTTATTGGCAACCGCTATAGCCCTACCTATATCATTTTTCTCCACTAGAATATCGGAGATATCTTTAAGAGCTGATGATCTGTGATTTTCAGCAGGTATTGTGTCGGCAATTTCTATACATTCGCCAATCTCTTCAGGCAAACGTAATAGTACCTTTAATTTCTCAGAAATGTTTAAAGAAACATCGCATTTTTTAGACCAGTCATTCATTTTATTAGCTTCGCCTATTTCTACATAAATTCTAGTTATATCAAATATCTTATTAAAAAAAATAGGTGTTATCATATCTTCGATTAATACTAAATGACGTGCTTTTAAATTTTTCAGAATGTTTAAAATTTTTCCTCTTAATCCATGGATAGATGAATTAACTGTTCGATTTGCAGGATCTGAAATGTTTGTGTCGGTTTCAATTATAGAAAGTTGTTTTTTTTCGTTTATATACTCATTTTGCAAATTTGCACCCAAAAATTGTGCAAAATTTCTTACAATAGAAAATGTTGTACTTAATGCCTCTTTTTGCCAGCGACGACTTACTATAACGGTTGATTGCATACTTGCATAATCCAAGTAGGAAAAAATATTTTCTAAATTATCTACTGGTATCATCTCTTCAATTTTTTCAAGTTGATGACAATCTTGACAACGAGTTCTATCACTTTCATTTACATACATTTCGTCATCTCCATAAAGGGTCTTGCATTCATGATTATAGGATATATCACAATGTTAATTTAAAAGGAAAGAAAATTACCTACCTTAGCTCCCGTTCATTCGTTCAACAATTTTACGCAAATTATCTTGAAGCAAATCATTCCCTGGATAGACCTCCAAAAGAGCCTCTGTGAAAGACTGCGCTCGCTCCCAATCTTTTTCAATAAATGCTTTCGAGGCTAAATAGGATTTTGCCTCAGGAGAAACCTTTTCAATAGACAAATATAAAGAATTTGCCAAGGAAAGATTATTTTGTAAAAGAGCAATACGTGCAAGAGTCTCCTTACCTAACACAGAATCTCCCAACCGTGGCTGTGCTGTTATCACTTGAGAAGCTAAAAGATATTGCTCTCTATCTATGTAGACTAAACTAAGCAACCATGAGGCCTTAATTCCAGTTTCTGAAGATTCTCGCGACAACACATAAATCCTATCAAGTAGAGAATTATTATTCTTAATAAGCTCTATTGATGCATTGACCACTTCAGGAGACCTCGGAGAAAGAGGTTGCAGCAAAGCAAATTTTATAGCTTCTTCATCGCTATAATTGACACTCAGAGCCTCGATCAATGAAACTGTAAGCCATTCCGGAAATTCCTCTGGATATTTAGCCAATGCGTGAAGTTGCAACCCCGCTTCCCACCACCCTTCTGAAATAAAAGCAGCTGCAAACACTTCACTGCTGTTCAACAAAGCCATTAATTCTTCATTGGATGTTTCCGCTAAATCTTCAGCTGATTTCTGATCACTATTCATGGCTCTAGCCATTCTATCCAGAGATGCAAAAAATCCATTTCCAGCAAACTCTTGATCATTTTTAGTATTCACAGGTTTTGGACCTTCTGAAAACTCATCAAGCGGCATCGTTCCCGTTTTGCGGTAAGTGAGGATTTGGCGAAGGGCACGTTCTAAGGGGTAATTCCACGACTCTTTAAGAAAGGGATTTACCTGTAAAAGATTAAGCGCTAAATTCTCGCGCCCATTTTTCAGATGATCTACCAAACGCATCCAAAAAGTCGCTTGCTGCGTCAACAAGTAACTTTGAGCTTTTGGAAGCTTTTCAAAAATCGTTTCATTCCAAAATTGCCCAGGCTCTAGCTCTAGAAGATATAGATTAAAAGCATGGGACTTTCCCATGGGAGGAGTCATCGATGACCAATCGACTGCTATAGGCGTCGTCATTCGACTCCAAAAAATAAGCTTAAGCCAAATGGTATCCAGCGAAGGTCCATTTAGTGTTTCAAGCCATACTGACAATGCCTGCGGATATTGTTTATGACGCAAATAAAAGTCAGCTAATTGATCTTTAAGAAATATATTCGAGGGAGAAGTATTTACTGCAGAGGTATACTCGGACAAAGCTAGAGAATTTTTCCCTACCGATTCTAATAACCGCGCACGATAAGTATGAATATCTGGATTGTGCGGATCTTTAGCAAGAGCATCGCCCAAGTAATTCCAAGCAGCTTTTGGATCGTCGCTTACGGTTAAAAGAGCCAAACGAACAAGACGTTGACAATCCTCAATTCCTGTAAAACACTGAGATTCTAACAATTTGATCGCAGCATCTTTTTGTTTATTCAAAAGCAAGGCATCAACATCGAGGAAAAGCCATTCTTGCTTATGAACTTCTCGCCCTTTCCAACTGTTTCGAAGGAAGTCATATTCGTTGCCATAACCTAATGATATTAGGGCATTGCTCAGATTCAAACTAGCAGACTCATTTGTCCAAAAAGGTTCTGAGAATTTTAGATAGAGCTTAACAAGTTGAGAATAGTTCCCGGAAGCTATGCTAACGTCGATATAAAGGTTTACCCACTTCTTGCCCGCAGTTGAGCTATATTCTAGAGAATCTTCATAAGCTTTAAGAATATTTAAAACTTGATCTATCTCACCCTGTTTAAGCAATAGGGTCGCTTTTTTAAGGTTCACATTCGCTTCATCAGCTCGTAAACCACCAGTTGAATCGAACTTTTTTGTTGTTGGGGTACTAGCAACAAACGAATTCCATCCGGTTGTAACTGTAACTAAAAAGAATCCAAGAACCGCAGCACTCACTGCATAGAAGATTTTCCACATGTCATCAACTCCAAATTCTATAAACGTTGATGTTATCAATTGACAAAATTCTAGACAAGAAATTTTTAGTTTTTTTGGTTTTTAGTGGTTTAGGTAAAAAAGGACGGCAAGGACGAAAAGGACGAAAAGGACAACAAGGACGGCAAGGACAACAAACAAGGACACAAATAGAACAATGATATTACATAATTGAGTTAATAAACCTGTCCTTGCTTGTCGTCCTTGTTGTCCTTGCTGTCCTTGCCGTCCTTGCTGTCCTTGCTGTCCTTGCTAAATAAAAAATTTAATAAAAAAATGAAATAATGGTATAATAAAAATAAGTAAAAAACACTACAAAGAGAATATCTTATGGATATAAACAAATTAACTATTCCTACTTTTTTCCAAGTCTCCTCCACAAAACCATTTCCGTCTCCTCCTATCCCTTATTCCCAACATAAAATACCGAATATTAATGCTAAACTTCCTTCTATGGAAAAAAATCACTTTAAAATCATTCCAAATGAAATTAAAGTTATTAGCCAAGGACCACTAATAAATAAAATAATCATCACCTTCATTAAATTTATTAAACCTATAGTTGATGATAGAGCAATCGCCAATTACCAAAAAAAATTAGACCTCGACTTTGAAAAAATTAAATCAATAAACAACGAATTAAATAAATTAAAAAAAGATCTAGAGAAATTACAACAAATAGTTCCAAAAAACGAGGCGGAAATCTTTAAAATTAGCAAATCTATAGACAATAAAAACAAAGAAATTGAAAAAATCAAAAATGCAATAGAGGAAAAAGCAACAGCTATTAAGATGATCAGGCCAAGCGCAAAAGCTTTCCAATTAATAGCTCAAGGAAAGGCCAAAAAAGTATACATCGAATTCAATGCTGTAAAAAAAGAAGATATAGATAAGGTTTATTACTCCCCTGTTGGGTCAAACTTTGTGACTCGTTATATTAAAAAACAAGAAATTGTTGAGGAAGTTAGAACAAGCCAACAAATACTTGAGGACCTTCGCAGCTTGGACCCTTCTAAAAATCCATCAAAAGAAGAATTAAACATTGCGCTTGATCTAAATGTCGTTGAAAGCTCGAATAAACCTGACAAAGTTAAAGGTGGATATACAGTTACAACAGCAATCGCTAAAGGTGATTTAGAAAATTACTCTAATGAAGGAAAATTAAAATTTCCTCAAAGTGCGAAAATTGGTCTCGATATTATGAGAGGAATGCACAATCTTCATAAGGCAGGTTATATTCATGGAGACCCAAAAGCTGAAAATGTATTGCTCATAGAAGTAAAGGGGGTTTTAACTGCGCGTATTGCAGATCTAGGGAAAACTAGAAAAGTAAAGCCTGGGCAAACCGAATTGCATGTAGGAAATCCACGCTATGCTGCCCCTGAGGGGGGAACCAGTCAAAAAGCGGAAGTCTATAGTACTGCAATTATGATTATTCACGCCCTAGAAGGTGAATTATTAAACTCATCAAAGGACGAAATCTCCCCTAAAGGCAAGCAACCGATTCGTCGTAAGACGCTTGTAGAAGATTTTACTTCTATAGACGACCCAAACGGAAAAGTAGTGAAAAGAGATGGAATTGAAAAATTCTTAGTTTTAAATAAAAAATGCCTTCAAAAAGATACAGCTTCTTTCACCGGATTAACGAGTTATATTGGAGGAGAAATCGAGGAGCATTTCAATAGAGCTACAGGCAGAACAAGCTCAAGAAATTTAGAACAAGCTCAGAAAGAGGTTCACAGATACATCGATGCTCTTCAAAAAGAACTTCAAACTAAATACAAAGGCAAAAACTGTGAAGAAGAAATCAAAGAATTATGTCAGTTATTGAAGGATATGACCAATTCCCCTGATCGTCGCCCTGAAACGTTAGAAGGTTGTATTAAAGAGTATGAAGATATTCTGAATAAACTAATTTTAAAGTTCAATAAACATCTCTAAGATATCGCTTATCTGAACGCAAAGCTTTCAACCACTCCTTAGCCTCTTGCTCCGATTTGTTTCCACAACATTCTACGATACGAAGCAACATCGCCTCAACGTCCTTGGCCATGCGGTGTGCATCTCCACAGACATAAAGGATGGCTCCAGATTCTAACCAGGAATAAAGTTCTTCTCGAGCTTCCCACATCCTATGCTGAACATAGATTTTATGCTCTTGATCGCGTGAAAAAGCTGTATTTATTTTTAATTTCCCTTGAGCTTCGGCTTCCATCCAAAATTCTTTGTAAAAATAATCTAAATCTTCATGCCATTCCCCAAAAAACAGCCAATTACGTCCAGAAGCTTTTGTGGCAATTCGTTCTTGTACAAAAGCTCGAAAAGGAGCCACACCCGTCCCTGGACCAACCATGATGATATCGACAGAAGGATCTGAGGGTAAGGTAAACCCATGGTTTGGCTGGACATAAATAAGCAAATCTGGAGTATTCAAAGGAGCTAAACTGCAAACATAATACGTACAAACGCCAAATCGCTCGTGTCCGTTACTCGTATAATGAAGTCGAGAAATCGTTAAATGAACCTCCTCCCCTACAACTTTTTGAGAAGAAGCAATGGAATAATAACGAGGTAAAAGGGGCATCAAAAAATCGACCAACTCTTGAGGAAGAAAAGTCACTTCACTATTTTCATCCAAAACATCCCAAAGATGATGCACTTCTAAATAAGCCTTGAATGCTTCGCGATTCTCTTCGTGCAAAAGATGTTCTAGATACATTTTTTTACCGTGAGCCGTTTGACGTGCAGCTATTTCACCCATCAGCTTTCGACTCACATCCCCAAGGTTTGCTTTGAGGGAAAGAAATTCTTTCAAACCGTAGGATTTCTGACTTCGTTTATCGACAATCATGCAATCCGGAGAAGCTTTCATTGCTGCCATAGTAAGCTCAACAACTACGGGTACATTGACAGGATAAATGGCTATGCTATCGCCAACTTGATAACGCAGCCCCGAACCACTCAGATCGAGAACAACATGATGCGTTTGTCTTAAAGAGTTTCCTTTTGATAACCAATAACGCTCTTTAATAGAAGCTAGGAAAGGATTATTTTTGTCATATACCTGAGGATTCATAACGATAGAACACCTTAAATAGAGTTATTATCTGAAAAAACGAGGTAATCTGCAACAAATTTCTCAAAAAATCACAAAAAAATCACCCATTGACATAAAATCAACCTATCCTGTAACCTACTATTTCATTACCATGTTTGCGGCCATGGCGGAATTGGTAGACGCGCTAGATTCAGGTTCTAGTCGGGGCAACTCGGTGGATGTTCGAGTCATCTTGGCCGCATGACATTAATTATATCCTCGAGTATTGATCAATATCCATGATCTAAAATACCATATTAAAAAATATTCGAAATTTTTCGATTATCGCCCATATCGACCATGGAAAATCGACCATTGCTGATCGTCTTCTTGAACTAACCCATACTGTTGCAAAAAGAGAAATGCAAGAACAAGTTCTAGATGATATGGATCTTGAACGGGAACGCGGAATTACAATCAAAGCCCATCCTGTCACAATGACTTACGATGCGCCTGATGGGGAAATGTATACCAAATCAATCTCATCGATACTCCCGGTCACGTCGATTTTACTTATGAAGTTTCCCGTTCACTATCTGCTTGCGAAGGGGCACTTCTCGTCGTTGATGCCTGCCAAGGGGTTCAAGCTCAAACGCTTGCCAACGTGCATCTCGCCTTAGAGAGAAATCTTGAAATTGTTCCTGTCATCAATAAAATCGATTTACCCAATGCAGACATTGAAGAAGTGCGCCGACAAATTGAAGATGTCATTGGCATCGATGCTTCAGATGCCATTTGCTGTTCCGCAAAATCTGGCATTGGAATCGAGGAAATTTTAGAGCGAATCATCCTCACAGTTCCTCCTCCGAAAGAACCCGAAGATGATATTCTGCGCGCCTTAGTCTTTGACTCCCATTACGACAATTATCGCGGCGTCATGGTCTATGTCCGTATCATCAGCGGAGAAATTCACAAAGGGCACTCCCATTAAAATGATGGCTACTGATAAGGGATTTGACATCTTAGAAGTGGGCAAATTTCTCCTAAAGAAACTGCTGTTGAAGGACTATTCCCCGGAGAAGTAGGCTATTTTATTGCTAATATCAAAAATACTTCCGATGTGAAAATCGGCGATACCATCACACTGCAAACGTAACCCTGCAGGAACTCCGCTTCCAGGATTTAAAATCATTTCTCCAGTCGTTTTTGCAGGAATTTATCCGATCGATGTTCAGATTTTGAAGCCTTGCGCGATGCTCTTGAAAAATTGCGGCTTAACGATTCAGCCTTACATATTGAACAAGATAGCAGCATGGCTTTAGGATTTGGATTCCGTTGCGGATTCCTAGGATTACTACATCTCGAAATTGTATTTGAAAGGATTCAAAGAGAATTCGATCTTGATATCATTTCTACCGCCCCAAGCGTTATTTATAAATTTACCTTACATGATGGCAATAACCTTGAAGTAGATAATCCTGCCCACTATCCAGATCCAACTTCCATCGCAAGAGTCGAAGAGCCATGGGTAAAATGTCACATTATTGTCCCTGCAGAATACCTTGGGGCCATCATGACCCTTGGAATGGAAAAACGAGGAACCTGCCTCAAGACAGAAACATTGGATTCTAGACGCTTAATGCTGACCTATCGGCTTCCATTAAATGAGATCATTACCGACTTCAATGACAAACTTAAGTCTTTGACTAAAGGATACGGATCCTTTGATTATGAATTCGATGGATATGAAAAAAGCGATATTATCAAATTGGAAATTCGAATCAATGAAGAACCTGTGGATGCGTTTTCATGCCTTGTCCATCGCTCTAAAGCTGAGTCAAAAGGGCGAGCTCTCTGTGAAAAACTTGTTGAAGTGATTCCAATGCAACTTTTTAAAGTGCCTATTCAAGCTGCTATAGGGGGCAAAGTCGTAGCTCGAGAAACCATCAAGGCGATGAGCAAAAACGTCACTGCCAAATGTTATGGGGGTGATATTTCTCGCAAGCGCAAGCTGTGGGAAAAGCAAAAGAAAGGGAAGAAGCGCATGAAAGAGATTGGCAAAGTCAATATCCCACAAAGTGCCTTCATGGAAGTCCTCAAAACCGGAGACTAAACAACACATGCTCTCCACAAAACCACGCTATTTCGAACAACACGAACTTGCCAGTTTAAATCCGGATAAAATCCCAAAACACGTGGCGTTTATTCCGGATGGAAACCGTCGCTGGGCTATAGAACAGAGGGTTCCTAAAGAAGAAGGTCACCGTCGCGGAGGCGATAATCTCATCGAAATAGTTAAAGCCGCTACGGAACTTAATATCAAAGTTATCACTTTTTATCTTTTTTCGACTGAAAACTGGGCAAGGCCACAAGATGAAATTGATACATTAATGTGGCTTCTGCACACTTTTTTGGTGGAACAATGTCCGGTTATGCTTGACTATGGAATCAAATTGCACACCATCGGCGTGGTTGAACGTCTTGCTGGATTTGTACAGACGACAATCAAACAAACCAAAGCTTCTACAGCACACTGTCAAGGTATTGATATGGTGTTGGCTCTTAATTATGGTGGTCGTGACGAAATTTGTAGAGCAGTACGCAGGATTGCCAACCAAATCAAACGGCAAGAAATAAGCATAGAAGCCATCACCGAAGACCTCATTTCCGACAATCTTGACACAGCGCTCTGGCCGGATCCTGATTTATTAATTCGCACAAGCGGAGAAATGCGTCTTAGCAACTATCTTTTGTGGCAGCTTTCCTATAGCGAACTTCATGTCACTAATGTATTGTGGCCCAGCTTTCGGCCAAAACATTTAATGGAAGCTCTTCTAGATTTTCAATCTCGCCACAGACGTTTGGGCACACAATGAATATGCAAACTATGAAACTTATGAGTAATTTCCAGCAACGCGTGGTAGTCGGAATTCTTTCCACTTTAGCCATGTTCTCAGCAATCTATCTCTCCATGAGCAGTTACTTTTCGTTCTTTTTTATTTTGCTAATCGGAGCCATCATCACAATGGCACTTTGGGAATTTTATGCTCTTGCAAAAAATAAAAACTATCAACCGCTTGGAACTTATGCCATCATCTGTTCGGTGATATACCTTGCAATAACTTACTACAGCACCCAACACTCAAGTTATCCATTGCTCTCTCAACTTACCTTGCTTTTAACAATGATAGGAGCCTTTGCCTACTTTTTTGATAAAGGTGAAAATGCTCTTTTAAACATTGCCATCACCCTTTTTGGACTTGTGTATTTAACTTTGCCACTTACGGGCATGATTCAAATCAACTATTTTTTTCCTGCAGAGTCTTTTCAAGATGGTCGGCTATGGCTGACTTACTTGCTTTTAGTGACTAAAATGACTGACGTAGGAGCTTATATTGTTGGTAAAAAATTTGGACGTCACAAAATGGCTCCGTACATTAGTCCATCGAAAACAATTGAAGGGTCTTTTGGAGGCCTACTTACGGCCATAGTAATCAGTCTTGCATTTTGTTATATAACCCATCAATTCTCTCTTCCCTTTAACTTAAGCCTTACTCATGGACTTTATCTAGGAGCTTTAATTGGAATCACTGCTCAATTTGGAGATCTAGCAGAATCATTGCTCAAAAGAGATTGCAACGTCAAAGATAGCAACCAACTTCCAGGTTTGGGAGGATTCCTAGATACCGCTGATTCCCTTATATTTACTGTGCCTTTACTTTATTTTTATATGCATGCCATCAATCATTTTCCTCAGGAGTTATTTCCATGATTATCACCATCGATGGCCCCATAGCTACGGGCAAAAGTTCCATTGCAAAAAAATTAGCTGAAGAGCTCGGGTATATCTGTTTTGATACCGGCGCGATGTATCGGGGATTAACCTGGTTAGCTATAGATCGAAATATCGATCTTAGTGATCCGCAACAAATTGAAAATCTCCTGAAGGAATTTCTTTTTGAAATTAAGGTCAAACGAGGAGAAAGACAATACTGGGTCAACAAACAAGATGTCTCGCGTGCGATCCGAGGAGATCAAGTCACATCATTGGTCTCGGAAGTGTCTGCCAACCCACTCGTAAGAAGCAAACTTGTTTCTATGCAACGCGACTTTGCGGTGGGGATTAATGCAGTCTTTGAAGGGAGAGACATGGGCACAGTTGTTTTTCCTAATGCGGATATGAAAGTCTTTCTCACAGCTAGACTAGAAGTACGTGCAGAGCGTCGCTTTAAGGAGCTTAAGGCTAAGTTTCCAAATGAGACCTCTGATCTTACATTGAAAAAAGCCATTCAAGATATTGAAAAACGGGATGATTACGACACCCACCGAGCAGTGTCTCCTTTAAAACAAGCTGATGATGCGATTGTTATTGACACTTCCGATAAATCGATTGATGAAATTGTTTTTGAAATATTAGAAAACAAAGACAATCTGTCCGCGAAAAGAAAGCATAAAGAAGGATAGGGTGCGAGAACATACTCCCTTGACCAAAATTCTTAGCTCTGCTATACTAAAGTTTGCTAATATCATACTAAAATAATTTAAAGAGGACCTTATATGTTCACAGATACAGATTATCAAGCCCCTAAAATTTACGAACAGATTCCTACAAAATCGGGAACACGATTGCAAGTATTTTCAATACCTGTGCGCGATTTTATCGATGAACTTAATGATGAAAAAAACAAACCTATAATCGATACGAATCAAAATTCACAGTCACAAGATTCAATAATAAGGACTATTGGCAATATAGCCTATTATGGATTAGAAATATTGGCATCTTCGTCTAATAGGCCTCATCGCCGGAATGTGACACAAATAGGACTTAGCAACACAGTGAATGAAGTTCATGTTCATGTTCCTGAAGAAGAGGCCACTCAGAAAAGAAAAGCAGAAGCCCAAAGAAAAGCAACAATAGTTATAGGTGGATTTATTTCGGCTGTATGTGGTGCTTTTTTTTCTGCTAAGTACACTAGTGTCATTCAAGAATCAAATGAGAACATTAATACACTTCAATCTAAAAAAAGAGAGTTTAATCTAACCAGTTCTTCTCTTTTAACCGATGAAAGTACTAATAAAATTAACACACTCATTGACTCAAAGTTACAAATTTCCAAAAATCGAAAATCTGTTGCTATGCGCAAAATTGTACTCTCTACAACAGGTTTGGTTTCAGGCTTAGGCCTATTTGCAGGATTTGTAGCGCCAACTCTTATAACTCCAGCGGCTTTAATCCTAGGGTTTACTGCAATTGGAGCTCTCTTTAATGGATTTTGCGGTTATTTTGATTGTTCTGAGAAGAATCTAACAAAAAAAGCAGATGACGCATTGGTATTTTTAAATAAAAAGCGCACCGAGCAAAAAGCGAACTTGGAGGCTTTAGAAAATCAACTCCCACCACCTCCTCAATCAAGTTTTATAGATCCTATGATTGCCGCTCAATTTAATGGATCTACACAAAATTTTATGGAACAAGGTTCCATAGATCCAATGCTTAATCCTCTTTTAAATGCATCTGCACCACTTGCAGATCTGACTGCCAGCGGGCCATGGTCTGAGCAATTTGAAAAGGAGAATTTTCCAGAAATTAATTGGGACAACAATCCATTTGCTGGACCTTACTTTGCCGCCCATTATCCACCAGTAAATTAAATCTATTGCCTTTGGTGCCTGACTTATAGATCTTTCACAAAAGATCTATAAGTCAAACACCTTCCAATGCCTTAACACGACCTTCTAAGGCCTTTAACTTCTTATATTGTTCACCTATATTTTGCAAATGCACCAATGTTCGCTGATACTCATCCAAAGGTCGAGCGGGAAGCCCCCCGTAAGCCCCTGCTTTCATTAAGGATTTCGTCACACCACATCGACCAGCTATCACTACGCGATCTGCAATCTGCAAATGACCTGCTAAGGCTGCTTGCCCCCCTATAGTCACATAGGAGCCAATCTTTGTCGATCCTGAAATCCCAGTCTGGGCAACTACAATACAATGTTCACCGATAATAACTCCATGGCCCACTTGAACCAAATTATCAATTTTCGTTCCCTTTCCTATCTCCGTATTTTTAAAACGGGAACGGTCTACTGTTGTGTTGGCTCCAATCTCTACATCATCATGAACAATGACTCCACCAAGTTGATTTAACTTAGAATGTATCCCCGTTTTATCTGTCAAATACCCAAATCCACAACTGCCAATGATCACTCCAGGTTGTAAAATCACACGATTGCCAAGTATACATCGCTCCCGAATCGTTACCCTGGGATGCAAGATACAATGTGCACCAATTTTAGAATGAGGGCCTACATAACAACCTGCATTGATGACTGTATTATCTCCAACGACCACATCTTTATCTATCACTACATGAGGGCCTACAGTGCACTGTTTTCCAAGAATTACTGTAGGATGAATCACAGCTGTGGGGTGTACCCCTTCAAAGCCCGTAAAGTCTTGTCCTGTACCGTAAAAAGCTTCAAAGGTCTTTTGAAATGCTTGTGAAGGATTACTGTTTACCAAATATTGGCGCCCTTCCCCTTCGCTCGGTATGGCCATCACAAAAATGACTCCGGCTTTAGACTTGAGCATTGTTTTTTCGTAACGCGGATTTGCCAAGAATGAAGCATCCGTTGATGTTGCTAGCTCAAGACTTTCAACATTGGTTATACAATAATTCGGATCACCGATCAGTGTTGAATCAGTTAATTCCGCGAGTTCTTTAAGAGTAAACGGTGTATTTTTCATGCTTATATTTAGCAACTTCTCATAAGGTGGAGGTTGCATTTTTTTTGTAGATGAAACGTTCATCTGGAAATTAATTGTTATACCAGATTGAGAGATTGTAATGCAATAGAAAAATCAAATAGCGCTTCACGATGCTGTCTGGACATGTTTTTTATGTAGACTTTGTAGACGTAATCAATGATGCAAACGATACAACGATGCAAACGATAGGAACGATAAAAACGATAAAAACGATATAAACGATAAAAACGATAAAAACGATATAAACGATAAAAACGATAAGAACGATAAAAACGATAAAAACGATAAGAACGATAAGAACGATAAGAACGATAAGAACGATAAGAACGATAAGAACGATAAGAACGATAAGAACGATGGGAAGAAGACAAGAGATCACCTTATCATGAATTGACGGGCACTATTCTGAATTGTTGTTTTTCGGTTTGTTAGTAAATTTCCGGCATAGAAATTGGAATAGACTGCAAAGCAATGAGGACTTTTGGGACTAACCTAGAGAGAAATCTTCAAGAAATCTGTGACTTACTGAGTATTCCCAAATTTTTATCGTTTTTATCGTTCTTATCGTTCCTATCGTTCTTATCGTTCTTATCGTTCCTATCGTTCTTATCGTTCCTATCGTTCTTATCGTTCCTATCGTTCTTATCGTTCCTATCGTTCTTATCGTTCTTATCGTTCCTATCGTTCTTATCGTGCCCGAAAAATTTCGTAGATTTTAATTTTCGGGCACGGGCACGCACGCGCGCACGGGCACGGGCACAACTAATTTAAAGCACCTGCGGGCTTGTTATTTTTCATGTCAGCATCAAAAAGGGCATCTAGATTGGCAATGACTTTACGCGAAATATCGAGATCTTTCCCATAAAAAAAGCAACTATCATCATTAAGAACTAAATTTAACTGGTTTTCACTGGCGACTACAGTAGCAGCTTTTGCCACCATTTCATTAAGCTTTTGCAAAATCTTTACATTGGCTTGATTTAATGTCTGATAAAACTGAGATTCCATTTGACTAAGTTCTTGGTTGATTAAACGAAACTTATGCTTAAGTTCATTCTCAGCATCAGGAGAAAGACTATCGATATAATCTGGATCATTAAACTTTGCAGCAAGTTCACTACGAACCTTATCCTTTTCTTCAACAACACCTTCAATTTGCTTTTTGAGCGTTTCAAAGTTGCCTTGTTCAAGTTTGCCATATTTAGACTCTTCTACGACTAACTTGAAATTGACAACGCCAATCTTTAAGCCATTTTGGGTTGAGGTATCGCCAACTTGAGCAGCAAAAATTCCTGCTGATGCCAGCATAGCGGCTGCAAGACCAAGTGAAATGAGTTTTTTCATGAGATATTCTCCTTATTTAATTTTTCTCTAAAATTGACCACCAAGGGAAATGAAGAACCGTTTGATCTCTCCCCTATTTTTTGCATTCAGCGGGATTCCATAACCTAAGGTTATAGATGGAATGCTTTCAATAAT
The DNA here is from genome assembly GCA_963752155.1 of uncultured Parachlamydiaceae bacterium. Lineage (GTDB taxonomy): Bacteria > Chlamydiota > Chlamydiia > Chlamydiales > Parachlamydiaceae > JACCRY01. The sequence continues at coordinate 154,673 of CAVVXH010000006.1, forward strand.
CCTCACACGTGCACCCACTCCTATAGCACAGTAGGGCTCATCGAACCTAAAACGATGTAGAGACAAGAAACCAGCATCAAAATAGCCAAAGCCTTCAATCTTGGGATGCAATCGTCGTGTGATTTCCGCTGAATAATATTGTAATGAGATTCCTCCCTTAGGATTATGATCTGAGAATTGAGGCCCCAATCGATAAGAGCGATATCCCCGAACCAAAACATCTCCACCTAAATATAAACGTTCATCAAAAAGTATACGATCAGGCTTAGTTCCTCCGGTAGGAAGAATAAATCGAAAATCAGCTCGGTATTTAACGATTGTTTTTTTATCCAAAGGGATGAAATATGAATTTAAATATGCGAAAGAGAAAAACATATTGCTTCCTCCAAGACCTGCGTATTCTAATTCAAGTCGAGATTTAAATCCGCAACGAGGAGTGACTGGATGGTCCGTAGAATCATACGTGAATGAAACGCCGGTCGCAGAGATAACCCCTTGGCTAGCTTTTTCTTTTTCCTCACGATCAGCTTTTTCCCCTTCACTTTCTTCTTTTACTTTTTCTCCTTCAGTCCGTTTATGCTTCTGGACAAATCCATTTTCTCTCTTAATTCTATAGTGCCAACCAAAGTGCATAAATTGGTTAAGTTTATACGTCGCGTGTGAGATAAAAGACCAGCTATTAATTTCTCCATCATCAAAAATATAACGATTTGTATTTCGTTCTAAATCAAATCCGACAGTCCAAGGAGTATCCATGAAGAAAGGTTTTGCCCAGGAAGCTATATATTTTCGACTTTTAAGACCTACCTGCACAGTAGCGTGAGCATACTCGCCACCTCCGCGAAGATATTTCCAACCATCTTGCCAAAAGCAGCTCAAGCCACGATAGTTAAAATTTTTCTCTGTAATGTTGATACCCCCAAAAACACTTTCAGCAGTACTGTATCCAAAGAAAGCTCCAAAGTGGCCTGTAGATGTCTCTTTAACCTCGATATGCACATCACGATAGTTTTCTCCTAATCCTAAAGGACCATCTGATTTCACGGCGAAAACATTGACAGCCTCGAAGTATCCAACATTGATTAGCTTTTGTTCTGTGAGTTTTAATCGTTCAATATTGAATATTTCTCCAGGAATGAGCAAACTTTCATGCAAGATAATGCTGGTTTGTGTTGTCGTGTTCCCAAAGACTTTTAACATTCCAACACGAAATTGATTACCTTCTTCAATGACCATCTTTAGAGAATAAGTCATCGTATCGATATCTAGAGAAGGTTCAAAGTCAACAATTGCATCGATATAACCTTTTCGTCCATATAAGTCTTGAATATTGCCAATTGTTTCACGAATTTCTTCCGGGGAATAAGGACATCCAGGTCCGAAAGTAAATTCCTTACGAATTTCATCATCACAGAAGAGAGTATTGCCTCTAAATTCAATTTGACTGACACGATAAATTTCTCCTTTCATCACATTGATATGCACATAGATCATCCCACGGCAAGCTTCGGTGACTTCAATTGTGACACGAGCATCTGCATATCCTTTATTTTGAAAATAATTGACAGCAACAAATTGATCCTGCTGAATGCGTCATCATGGTAGAGGCCTTCACTATTAAACCAACTAAACAAGAAGTTATATTCCTTTGTCATAAAAAGATCGAGAAGATCGCTTTCCTCTTCATTCAGTGACTCCGCAAAACAAGATTTCTTTAATATGCCCTGCACGTCCTTCACAAACATCATTTCAATATCGACTTCATTTGTTTCACAATCTGGATAGAATTCATAGCTCAATTGGGCTTCAAAATATCCTTTTTTGACATATAGAGCTTTAACTTTATGAAATGCCTTATTGAAAGCTTGTCGATCAAAGGTGGGAGAGATTTGATCCTAAGCTCTTTACGCAAGTCGTCGTCAATCGATATGCTTATTTCCGCTCCAATTGATTGCACGTATTTGGGGGCGTATCCATACGCGCAGTGCAATATGCATCTTTCCATCAATCAATTCTAATCGGGGTTCGACTTTATCATATTCGTGCGATAATATCTTTAGGTCGTTATCAAAATCTGCTTGAGTGAAAAATCCCCCTTCTCGGGTGGTCATACGGGATTTTACTCCTGAATTACAGACTGATTTGTCATACCGATATTACTCTCAATTAGAATTTCAAGCCGTTCGACAGGCTGGTTTTCATATTGTGCATTTGCAGCATTTATTGATGAAAATAATGTCATCAAAATAAATATAAAAAAAATTTGTAATTTGTCACTCATTTATCCTCGAAGTTTGAATATCGCCAGAGTGATCCATCATATCTCAGCTCGGTTTAAAAAGACAACAGAGATTTTATCTGAGGAAAAATTCAACTCAAAGCGAAACAGGCTAAAAAAGATGCTGCGATATTAGGGTATAAAGTATAGGAAAAATTCAACACAAAGGCACGAAGGCACAAAGAGCACAAAGGGATTTTACATATAAAGTATAAAATTTACCTGTAAGATCCCTTTGGTGTGCTTTCGTATTTTGTAGAGTTGTATTGTTTGAATTTTAAGTGAATTTTCTTATAGAATGTGTATCTAAAGGAACCTTAAGAGGAACTTGTCAATGGACCAAAAAGACTTAAAGATTGAAAATGAGCTTTCACATAATAATTATCGGGGCATCAATAGAAGTGCATAAAACTTTAGGTGGACCTGGTCTTCTTGAAAGTGTGTATGAAGCTGCATTATGCCATGAACTTAAATTAAGAGGTTTATGCTTACAAAGGCAAAAGTCCACATCAGTAATATACAAGGGAGTAGCAATAAAAGACCCTCTTTACATTGATATCTTAGTTGAGGATAAAGTGCTTATCGAAGTTAAGGCGGTTGAAAAGATCCATCCAATCTATGAAACTCAAGTTCTCACATATCTAAGATTGACCGATATAAAACTAGGCCTTCTCATAAATTTTGGTGCTTCTTCTATAAAAGAAGGCGTTTCACGAATTATAAATCATAAAGTATAGGAAAAAATTAAACGTATGGCACGAAGGGCGCAAAGAGCACAAAGAGATCTTACTCGTAAAGTATCCTATTTTTCTTTAAATTGAAGATTCTTCGCGTAAGATCTCTTTGTGCTCTTTGCGCCTTCGTGCTCTTTGCGTTTAATTTTTCCTATACTTTAATACCCTAATATCGCAGCATCTTTCTCACGTCTCGCTTTGCGTTTAATTTTTTCCTATACTTTTACGCCTATGTTTCAGAAAACTTCAAAGTCTAATTATTCCCTATGATTTTATTGCGAATTACGCTATAATAGTTTGTAACTATAAAGGTTTTTCATGAATAATACAAATAAAATTATTAATGTTTTAAAAACGGCTCCTCACCAAAACTCTTTGGATCAGGAAATCCGGCACATTTACACACCCAGCCTCTGGGGAAATCAACTTGTTAAACGCTCCTCCTTTGAAGGACGAGCCATCGATTTTATTCGTTCCTTTCACTACCTTGACAATAGCAAAAGGCAGTGGAAACATCTATTTCGCGACCTATTTAACCACTTAAACAAACAAGAAATCGAAACCTTCTCCATCCCAGAACAAAACAAACTTTATATTCTTAAACATACTTATGACAAAAAAAGTTTGCCTACATCCCCCTATTCTAACCTCCCTAAACACAAGACCAAACCGAAAAATATAATTCCGGCTCACTGGACAAAAGATCCTGAAGAATTAAAAAAACTTTCTCTTCTAAGACAATGGAATCCTAATGACAGTGAAAACATTGATACACACGTTCTAGAGAATCTTTTTGGACTCCAAAACGAACACACAAACTATTCTCAGGAATCTTTCAATAAAATTTCTTTGCATGTCAATCAAGTCCTTGAAAAAAAGACACCGAACATAAATAAATCCATTGAATCCATCGTACAAGATGGCAATCTAACTGAAACTAAGCTACAGGCAATTATCACTGAAGGAGCCGGTAAACCCTTATCCGAAGCAACAACCAAATTGCGCCACCTTTCTAAAGAAACAACAGACTCTCTAAACACACTCAAGGCAAACGAAAGACGTCTCATTTTTGGCGGCACACTTGCAATCTTTCCTAAACTCAACATTTCTGATTTGACCGGCAATGAAGCCTTTAAAAAATTTGAAAAATTCTTATCTTCTGAAGATAGCGAAGAATTAATTAATACTATTATTGAAAAAATTTGCAAATTAATCGATCAAATTGGACAAATTCCCCAACCATCAGATGAATTCTCAGCTGAAGCTAAAAAAATCCTAGAAGATGGATTGATTGCTTTTGCATTTCCTAAATTAAAAGAATCGCTTCTTACCCCCGAACAAAGCATTGCAAAAAAAGCGCTCTTGGCAGTCCCAGAGCTCCTTCGCTATGGAACGGAAAAAGCCCTTTCTTTTGCCGAAAGAAAAATGATCGAAGATATGATTGAAAGTTTTTCCGGCGCAGTAACTAAAGAATTATGTCTTGAACTCTTTCATTCAGCGCTTGATGCGAACCCTAAAGAGATCATTAAAGAAAAACTGCAAGTTCATCTTAAACAACATTTAACTCAATTTAGAGAAACTTTAGTCACAAATTTCATCTCTCTAGCTGGAGACCTCCCATCAATTGCCCCTGAATTGATTAAAGCCTTAGGTTATGGCGATTTAGGAGCTCCGGAATGCCCTCTTTGGTTCGAAATTATTCGTCAGCCTGATGAAAAGCCTGCTATTGAGACTAGAAGTCCAAAGCAGATTGCAAGAGAATCGATCCCTTTTGAAATGGACTGGTATGAAGACGAATCCGATGATGATTCGTTGAAAGACTCTAACAAACCTAAATTCTCCCTTCTTATCTATGCTACTGGTCAGGGTGCGAGTTTCCAAGGGGCTGTCCCCCTTATCTATGAGAATTTAACCCAAGATCAACTTGATGAGGAATTCTTTTTGCGCTTATTTTCCTATCGCGCTTGGCCTAAATGGGATAAAGATGTCCAATATAGCCTCAAAGACCTTCACAAGGGTCTTTTAGCTAATCTTAAATCTGAACCTATGGCTCCAGCGGGTCCATTAAAAAGCTTGTTGAATGACTTACAGAACACTCAAAGTGTTTGGGGCCTTTTCAAAGGACTTATCAGCAATCATTGTCAATTTGATACGGAAAAGGCTCAAAACTTATTCTTTTTTAATTGGAAAAAGAAAGCTCTTATGGACCTATGGATGAGCTATCAAATCAATCCTAAACTTGTCTTAGGGCCCAAAGAAAAAAATTCGATTAAGATGGCAGCAGAAATGCTTATTGCGGAATCTCTGAAGCATTACGAAGACAAAATCATCAGTTTAGATGAGCTTAAAGGCCTTTATGCAACCACATGGGAAATACTCGACGCATTGAAAACTGAAGACAATGAAGTTCAAATCGGATACAAAAAATCGAATATCATTCCCTCGGAATTAGCTGAAAGTATTTGTGCATTTTTTAATAAAATACCTTCAAAATCTGATAAGGATTCATTTTTAATTAAAAATTTACTCGTAGATATTTTGGGAAAACAAGTTGAACCGGTCTTAGATGAGGTCTTCTGTGATCTTTACCCTGAACAGACTCATTCTAACAAAAATTCACTTCCTTCACCCCTTCTTAAACCTCTTCCTGAGGAAACGACATCTACTAAATTAATACGACTTGGAAAGAAATTTACAAACGTGCTTCTAGATGTCACGATGGGTTTTAACATCAATGATGTGACTTCACCTACACTTTTTTCCTATCTTAAAATTGCCTATGGTGTTTCACGCCTTGCCTATTCTATTCTTTTCACACAATTTTCTTTGGCTCTAAGTCTGAAATGGAGAATTGGGTATATCGCTAGCCAAGCCCTAACCGAACTTGCTCAAATCTTCCTCCCCAAGCAAGTTTTATATGCGGCTCAACTGGCAGAATTTTGGAAGAATCGTCTAGAAGAATGGAAATTACGCATGTTCGCTTATGCTACAGCTCGTCTGCTACTAAGTACAGAACAACAGGAAGCCTTTACTCAACTCATTTCAGAATTGCAAATGCACCTGACAAATGGAGGAAAATTATCATTTGAACTTCCAAGCATAATTCTGCCTCCTCAAGAGACTCTAAGCCTGAAAAAAATCGTACCTTTGATTCCTGTTAAGCACGATTCAATTCTACCAACGAAAAAATATGAGTTAGAATTGCCAAAACCTGTAATGACACTCGAAAATTGTCGTCATTTTTTATATGAGATTCGCATTACAGCTCAAAAGATGGTTCCCGATCCTCAGAAATTAAAATTAGAATATCATGGGATTCTTAAAGCCGGAATTAATTTCCCTGAGGACGCTGCTTACAAAAAATGCAAAGAGATAATTGCACATGCTGAAAATAAAATCGAAAATAAAAAAAAGCTTGTCTTTTATCTAAACGAGCAAATTAAAGCTTTGCCGATGCCTCTTTCAGGAGATCTAGAGGACTTTTGGAGTCAAGTAAGCGAACCTCAACTCTATCTTGAAGAAATGGCCTCGCTCTCGTTGACTTTCTTTCAGAATACTGATGAAGTTTTGCCGCGAGAACTTCGAAACCAAGGGATCATTAGTCTCTACAAAGCTTACGCTATCATGGACAAGCTTGCTCGTCGCTGTCCAGAAGCTAAATTAGAGGGTTGTAAAGTCAATCCATGGGCTTTGGCTTTCGTTAAGAGAAATGCCTTTTTTCAAATTGTTGATCCCCACGCACTCACTCAAATGAAGCAAGTATGCACCTATTTTGGTATCGATTTCGATAAAGATTATAGTGATTCAGAAATCGGTAACTATGTAAATGAATCCCTTTTTCTTGGGAGTAATAAATCCAACTTTTATCTTGATGATACTTTTGGTCGTGGAATAGAAGTTTGCAGCAATAAAGTACGTGATAAATTCCAATCCAATTATAGGCCTGAATTAACTCCACCGGAATATAACTATTATTCAGACCTTCTAAAAAAGCCTGAAATTCAAAAGAAATTAATTAAACTTGGAATCTCATCCGATGCTCCCTTCTCAGAAAAACTAGGAGCAGTCTATTCTAATGGTAAAGAACACTGTAAAACAAATTCAAGTGAAGAATTACTTCCTCGACCTTTTCATTTATTACGTTTAATCAATCTTTTAGCAAACAATTATACTAACAGTGTTATCGCATATAAAATGAATTGCGATATTGATACCATTAATGATTCCCACATATCATTTACAAAACATGATGACGATAGTCGAATGAGAATAGTTTTAAACCGCTTAACATTTGGAAATTTTTTTAAGAAAGATAAGACTTGGATCCCATTCAAACGCCTTGAACCACTTACTCCAATCGTTAGAACCGGAATTTCCAATGCTGCCTTCAAAGAGAATTTAGTTCCCAATGTAACTGTTGACTACGCTATAAAACTTTTCCAACATAGATTCAATGCAATCAGTGGCAGAGTTTACAATTCTCTCTATGACTATAGCACATTTACATCTGTTATAACTAACAAGCTTCACCTTCCTAGTAGAAGTCAAAATAAAATTGTCAATGAAACCTCAGGTTTTGATACCCTGCGAACGACTGGTTTATTTTATACTGGTGATGAAAAGGTTACTCAAGATAACATCTTAATGAAGCTTCCAAAAAACGAACGTGCTGCCATAGAAATGATTTGGGCTGATGAAACTGATCAAGCAGTCAGAACATTAGCTTATTTTAGCCAAAAGATAGGACATTTTAACAACTTTTATTTTATTCTTCTCTTTGAAATCCTACTTCTTCGCAGCAATATCTTAGAACAACAACTCAAAACATCCCCTGCATTTGCAAAAATCCTTGGAGAATTTTTTAAAGTAGCCCTATCTCATTATGATCGAGATAAGGACTTAGAAACACATCTAAGCATTATTGAATTAGGAATCTGTTCCTTAATTAAAGCAAAAGTCTTTAATCCCTCTGCAGAAAAATTTTTCCCTGATTTTTCAGACCTATTAACAGCCATTCCTGCCCCCACTATGAAAAAAAATGAAACAAGGAAACCCTTTGTCAATATACATCTTTCAAACTTATTTACGGGGCTGCACTACTTTGAAAATCCATCCACAGCCTCTCTTGATGTTAAAAGAAAAGCCTGTCATGACTTTCTCCAAGGTTTTTTTTGGTCGAGAACAACAACAAGAGACTCCTGCTCTACCCATGTCTGGACTCCAACAATTGCAAAAACACTAAATGACTTTCCGGAAATTCGTAACGAATGTTTAAATGCTTTGGCTTGGAAAATGGAATTGCTTCCACAAGGAAAAAAAGGGTCTTGGAAAGGTGTCTATCCTAATTTTTACTGCGGCCTTATTCATTTAAATGTCGATCTCGAAGAGGTTGTAGCTTCTCAGACTGCTTGTAAAGACAAAATAAATGAACAACTTAACTCCATCTTCACTACAGAAAGATCAACTAACTATGTAAAAGGTCACTGTGAAGTTTGTAATGAGGAATTAACGATCGACGTCGAACAATCTGATTCCGACGAACAAGTAAAACTTATCTTTCGCAAATGGCATAAGGGAATAAGCTATCGCTGGGTAAACTCTAACAATCCATCTACCAATGAAAAAGTGACTTATTGGCTTGAAGAAGTTTCCCCAAATCATCAAGGCCCTCGCGAACTTTTAACCCTTAATGATGGAAAAGTCATAAAGGTCGAGGCTGTCAACAAGTTAGCCAAAGGAACTTATTCTTTTGTTATTCCTAGAGTTTCTTCAGACATTAAAATTGACCTAACGAAGGAACAACATCATCTAAGTCTATTAACATGGTTCCAACCTTTATCAAAAATCAATGCCTTTCGCTCTTCCCTTTCTCCCTATGGCCTGAAACGTATTGAATTTTCAGCTTTAAATCTTCGTTTTAACATCGAAGAGATCGCAGGTAAAAAACGAGCTATCAGCGATGGCTCAATTCCCGGCTTCTACATTGCTGAAGAGCAGCGCCCTGCTAAGAAGATTCCTGCTTTGGATCATCACTCCCGCTACCTTCTTTTGGAAAACAATCAAAAGCAACATCGAGTGGTTCTACCCAGTGATGTTTTACTTTCCTCTGCAGCCTCATGGTTGATGAAAAAAACCACTCAGTTAACCAGTTCCCACCTGATTGATGCTGGATTCAGTAAAGCTATCGACGCTTTACTTCCAGACCAAATCAATAAAGAAATCCCTCCTTATTTTGTCTATTCTCTCGATGAAAAGGGACGTCTGACAAGCGAAGATCCTGCGGCCCTCATCCATTTGCTTTTGTACTCTCTTGCCGAAGGACAATGGTCAGAGATCAGTCATTATTTAACGCTGATTGAAGGGATCGGCAAAAGAATGCCTTTTCCAGCAGCTGTGTTTCCTTTGATTCAATACATTGAATCAATTGCCATGCTCATTAACGATCCCACGATCGTCCGCATAGCTCTACGTTTAGCTGCAGTTAGAGAGGAAAACGAGTTAATTCAAATCGACCCTACAAAAACTTCCTCAGAGAACATTAAAGAACTATTTCGCGCATGGCTGACTCTACAAGTTAACTTTTACCGAAACTATAATCGACGTGAAAGCGTTCCTCAGTTACCCTTAGATGAATATCAAGAACTTTTTATTCTACATGCTATTGCAAAAAAGGGTGAAAAATTTATATTCAATAACTCTGCCTTCATCAAAATTGCAAAAGATCATAAGACACTTATTGATATGATCGGATTAAAGAATCTTTCAGAAACCCTTCTTATGCCTTCGGAGATATCTCAACGATATGCATTTCTAAAACACAAATATGCCTTTAAAGATGAATACAGAAATAATTTTTCAGCTTTCCTGCAAGGGGCACTACAAGATCATCTTTTAAAAACGAGTCCTTTAAAGCCGACGATTCAATCCATTGTCGATTCGAAGGGAACAGTCCCATCCGAGGAAGTTTTGCCAGGAATGCAAGAAAATGCGCTTCTAAAGCTAATTTCTATGCTTTCGCAGACTTCACAACACTCTTTATCGTGTCTAATCCCTCAATCCTATCTAAAATATAGTCTTCCAGATTATTCAGAGTCCTTTCAAACCTCTATCGATTTCTTTTCCAACTACCGAAAGATTTACTATCAAGATGAAGTGGATGGATTGCAACAAAGGGTTCTAACAGAAGCTCATCAGAAGAAACTACACGGTATTCCTACTTGTATACGTACTAAAACGCTTCTATGCATTATGGATCCAAAACAAAGAGATTTTTTTCCGAACCCTGATCTACTCGATCTGCTATTTGATAAACTCAATCTATCAATAAAAACCCGCCATATTTTAAAAATCAAAGATTCAGCTTTAGCATTAGATGAAAATCAAAAAATTAACGAAATAAATTTGCAAATAACTGAAATATTCAAGCAAGCTCCAATCAAAGATTCAGCTTTAGCATTAGATGAAAATCAAAAAATTAACCAAATAAATTTGCAAATCACCGAAATGTTAAAGCAAGCTCAATGTAAAAGCCTAGCTTACCAACTAAGTGTTCAATGGGAAGAAGCTTCAGTAAAGGTTGAAGACCTCTCTTTCGACCAACTGAGCTCTCATTTTTTAGGATATTACCAATTAGCTCTTGAAAAACCCCCTTTGGCTTGCCAAAAAGATAGCCATAAAATGAAGAGTTTTATAGCTAAAGCTAAGTCCTTTCGAAGAACACTTCTCTTTGCACAAGGTAAAAATTCTGTCGAAAAAAAATTGCTTGAAACTTTGCGATTAGCTTCTCAAGGGAGTTTCATTACATCATTTCCTAATCCTCAACAATTTGAAAAAGATTTGTTGGGTTATATTGATATTTTAGAAAAACTTGAAAAAATAAAATTAGAATTTCGTCTTAATAAAAATCTTTCTTACAACCAAGAAATAAAGCTTGGCCAAGAGGAGAATAAATTAGAACGCATATTACTTAACTACTCTTCATCCATTATTTTCTCCTTTCCTGATGCCATAAACAATGCTTGTTCTATAGCTTCTACTTTGCCAGAAACAGGCAACTTATTGACCTCTGTTGTAAAGCAAAAAGGGCAATCTCTACTTATGATGACAGCCGCTTCATATCTTACCCCTATTCCTGCCCCCCTTCTTATGGCCGCACAAACTGGATTTGCAGCGTATAAGGGACTACAAATTTATGACACCATGTCAAAAAAATATAGACAAATTGAAGAAGATCGATCCCAAGCTAAAATTGAAAGAATTGCACAGTTCGAAAACAACCGAAAAACAGAACCTCCTTTACCTTCTGAATATCTGAGCACTTTAGAAAAAGAAGAGGCGTCTTTTACGGAGCCTCTTCATGAGCTTCTAAAATTGCACTTCACCCCTCCTGTGGTCGATTCCAAATCTCTCGACCCTATCTCTCCTTTTGACTGTCCTTCTAATAAGCCTTTCATAAAAAAGGCATTTGCGGCCCTTAACAAAAGCCTTGAAGATTTCTATGCTCGTCCAAAACCAGAGGCAATCCCAGAAGAATTTTGTGGAATTGAGAATTATCATCAACTTAAGTCTAAATTGGAACACTTCAAAACTCAATTATCTCTTAATTTAAGCGAAATAAGAAAAAAACTTTTACAACCAAAATCACATCCAGCAACACTGCCTGCATCCGACGAAATGGGGATCTTCGATGCGATCAAAGAACGAAAGACTAAGAAAAATATCGCTCAGGACTTTCAAAGTGATGATTTGCAATTAAATGCATTGATCATGGCTTTTGTGAACAATGATGAAAAAGAAATGATGCGTTGTACGTCTTGTGAAGAGCGGCATCTTCCTAAACTAAAGCTAAAAATTTATCAGTATTTGTTGAAAACGACTCGTCTACAACAAATAAACCGTGCTCTTGACATTCAAAAGAAAATCGATCCCACCCAACTTAATGATTCTGAAATGAAGATCCGTCTCAAACAATTAACTTTTGAACTGTCACGCAAACGAGCATACTCTTTCTCAGAAAAAACGCATCCAAGGTTGCTTCGAGGTTATTTGGCTTTTGAATATGGTTCCGGAATGATGTTGTGGGACAAACAAGTCAACCAACTCCAACGGATGTTATTAAGCGATCAAAAACGATCTATCCTAGAACTCATCATGGGAAGCGGAAAAACTGTTTTTGGAACTCCTATGACCGATTTTTTCGGTTCTGATGGTTCCCAAATCGTTGCCAATTTCTTTCCAGATGCGTTGGCTCCAGAAAACATCCAAGATTTAAGCTCTCGTTCAATGAACTTCTTTGGCCAAACGGCGAATGCTTTTAAAATCAGTAGAGATAATCCTCCTAATGAAGAGAATCTGTGGGGACTTCACCGGCTGTTAATGCGTGCATTGGACCAAAAAGAATCTCTGAATGGGTGTAAAAAGGATTTTCAAGCTCTTCAGCTGCTTTTCATCGAAGAGGCCCACAAGGCTATTCATCAAAAGGATTCGATCAATGAGTCTCTTCTTTGGAGCTATATGCAACTCCTTGGCTTCATCCGTAAAAATGTCCGAGCCAACATTGATGAGGCCCATCGCTTATTACGCTACAACGATGAACTTAACCATCCACTCGGCGAAAAGAAGAAAGTTAAACAAAGCTATGTCAATGTGATTTCAGAATGTATGCGTCTTCTAGTTGCTATTCCAGAGGTCCAAAAAAATATTCCTCTAGAAAATAATGATCAAACCCTCTGCAGCTTAGAAAAATATCATCAATCGATCAAGCCGCTCATTGCCAAACAAATGACTTTCTATCGTCCTTTTGCCATCTCACCTAAACATCGACAAGCTTTCGTCGATTTTTTCTGCGGAAACCTAAAGGAGATTCCCGACTTTATTCTTACGCATTCTCTTTATAAGGAAATGAGTTTGGTCGTAGGGGTATTGAATAAGTTCCTTCCTGATGCTCTTCAGAAAAAGGTCAATGTACAATTCGGTACAAAGGGCAATACCCATGGCTATGCCCAGCCTTATAGCGGCAAGGACAATCCGATTGAGGGTTCGACCTTTAAAAATCCTTTTGAAGCGGTTCTTAAAACGCTTATGGCTTCTCTTCATGCTCCAATGGACCAAAAGGCTGTTGAACTGTTAGTCATGCGAATGAAAGCAAAAGCTATGGATCAGTCTACCAACAAAGGCATTCCTTTTGAAAAAACTCGTGCTGCACGTTTATTCGCTAGCTGGACTGATGAGCGCTATCAATTAAAAGATGTCTCTTTCATTTTAAATGACTATCCTTGGAATGAACTGACAACGCTCCTCAGCAAGGGATATGCTCCTAGAATGACCTATGCGCGCTTTTATGCGGTTCCTGAAATTGAATATTTTGCTGAAAATATGTGCTGTAATTCTCAAAACTTCGCATCCATGTTCCCTTCGTTTTACGGAGGCACAGGCACTCCAAGCACTGAAGAACTTTGTCCTACTGGGACCAAGGTTTTTTGGGATCCTGGAACTGCTGGCGAGTTTATCGATCACATTTGCCACACTTGCACCGAAGATAAAATCTCAGAAGGAAATAAACGTTCTCCGCATGAGACTCTAGATGAGCTTCTAAAGAATGAATTCGGTGCTAATTCCCATAAACTAGCCCTTATCGATAGTGGATCTCTCCTGTATGGTCTCAGCAATGAAACTGTTGCAGAAATTATTCTAGAACACATCGCCAAAAAACGCCTTGATTTAGAAGCTGTCGTCTATTTCGATTCAAAAAACAAAAAGGTCATCCAGGAAAAAGGGAAAAAGGCAGTTCCTTATGCCGAAAGTTCCATTCCTCCTGAAAAGCGCATCACATACTTTGACCATAGTCACACAGTGGGGGCTGACATTCTTCAGGCTATAGGAGCTGGTGGACAAGTCTCAATCAACGAGAAATCGCTTTTTGAAGACTTCATGCAAGGATGCTGGCGCATGCGAGGTTTAAAGACCGCTAAACAAGATATTTCCTTAAACGTGAACAAGGCTGCAAAGCAAGTGATCACGGATAAAGAGAAGCTCAACGCCCGAGATGTCGTTACTTTTACCAAAAATAATGAAGCGCTACATCAAGAAGAAGGGATCTTCCCTTCTGCACAACAGCAGGTAGATAATGTCATTCGAACAGCTGTTCTCGATGCGATGTATGCTGCTGAAGATGTGAAAACGATGTTAAATTATTTTAAAAAGTTTAGCTTTTTGTTTGTCAGCACAAGTAACGAAGACCCGAGCCATTATGGAAATCCTGAAGTTGAAATTGATTCAACATTAGCTCTTGAAGAGCTGTGTAAGCATGAATTTAAATCTATTGAAAACTCTTCCCTCTTCAAAGAAAGCGAGAAAAAAGCCATTTGGAACACTTTGATGGAAGTCGGCGAAGGGAGTACATTCCCTGAAAAAGTTAAGCTTTACAAAAAGGATGGAAAGCTTGTTTCCAGAAAAGATGACCTTGGGATGGCCCAACATGTTTCTGTACAGGCCTCTCAACAACAAACCCAAAATCAAGATGCTTCTCGCAATCAAGATGCAGAACGGAATCAAAATACGGAAAAAGAACAAAATCAAAATCTACAAATGGACGTGTGTTTAGACAATAACCTGTCTAAAGGACCACTTTTGCGCCTCGAGCCTGCTGCGTGGAGTAATAAAATCGATTACTTTGCTTCACTTGACTGGTGGAATGTTTTACAAAACAGTTCCTTAGACAATGAACAAGTGAGTATTTCTAATGTTAAAACGGCTCTTTCCAAAGCTAAAAATAAGACAATGAATAAGGTTGCAGAGGCTTTTGAAGGGATGTACTGGACTAACAACCTACAGGGAATCCTCGCTAACGACGATCTTGCTGAACCGTGCTCCAAAAAGCAAATGCTGCAGCTACTAGTGATTCAAGGCCCACTGAATAGCGGAACGGAATCGTCTGTGCTTACATGTGCTATCGATCAAACCGAGGCTAAATTATGGAGAAAACGTCTTGAAAACGGTCAAGGTCCTGTAAAAATAGCTCTCTTTGACATAGCGTTGAATGAATTTGTCGTGAGTGGAAATAATCCTTTCAACGAGGAAGCACTCCTTAAAGACAGAAACTTCAATTTTACTATTGCGCGGTGGAAATTCTTAGCTGGACATACTAACTTACAAAATGTGGAAGATATACTGAAAGTAGATTTTCAAAAATGGATTTCGGATAACAATATTAAACGTATGAAAAAGGTTTTTGAAGTAATCTACAAGGCTTATGGATTTGCCAGCTTGAACAATAGTTATATGCAAATGTTATTTAGTACAGATGAAAACGACGGAATTCCGGATATTATGTAATATTAGGGTACGAAGTATAGGAAAAATTAAACGCAAAGCGAGACAGTTGCCTGCCGCGCCCCCTATCGGGAAATAACAGATTTTTAAAGCGCCTTGCCCCCCATTTCCGGATCCAAAATACGTAACTTCTAATTAAGTATGCACCCCTGATTATAACATCCAAAAACTTTTTGGAGTGCTGTGGGCTCTGCCACAGCGCGTGAAGAAGGTTTAATCATAAAGTATGCAACTAAAAATTATAGGATGGCAAATAAGCATCATTGATATATTGAAAATTTCTATTAAAAGATTTGGTTCCGTGTTTCCTGCTGTCCTTATGTGGGAGATTGTTAAATTAAATCAAAGGTTATTTTTAAAGCATCTTCTAATGTTTTTAATGTCTTTGCTTCAATTGATTCAATATAATTTTTTAATCTAGACTTATCCACAGCTCTGAGTTGATCAAGCATAATCTTTCCTTTTTTTTTCTCAACAATCACTGCACAATCAAAATCGAAAACATGTTTGGTATTACTAGTTATTGGTGCTACAATAATCCGATTAAGGTTTTTATTTAGCATGTCGTTAGATAAAACGATGGCAGGTCTCGTCTTCTGGATTTCTGTTCCTTGAGATGGATCAAAGCTCACCCAATAAATGTCACCTCGCTTCGGATGCCTACCACTTGTTTGACTCATTTAAACCATCCCCTATGGTTGCATCTTCCCATTCTTTGAACTCGAGATTTCTTTCTTCATCAATTGCAGCAAGTTTGTATTGTTCTTCTAGAGACATTTTTTTTTCTTTGAGTTTTTCTCTAACTGCATCAGCAATAAAACGGCTTATACTTCTTTTTTTTACGTAAAGAAAAAGCTCGTGTTTTATGTCGCTAGGAATTGAAATTGTCATATGTTCCTGGACCATTGTCTGCCTCCTTTTCTTTTATTATATACTTAATACGTATTGATTGGAAAGAAGAATCGCAGATACGGTTGCCTGTAGCGCCCCCTATCCGGGAAATAACAAATTTTTAAAGCGCGCCTTGCCATTGGTGCCTGACCTGATATTCTGACATTTGCCTAAATGATGACATAACCTCCCAAGAGGGCAAATATCAGAATGTCAGGTCTGGAACCAAGGCCAAAACGTTACCTCTCAGAATTTAGTATCTTGTTATTAATTGAAAACAACGCTTCTTTCAGTTGCGTAAATCTTGGGGGTAATGTTCTGGCCTTGGTTCCAGACCTGACATTCTGAATTTGCCCTTTAGGAAGCAACGTTATCGCATCGGCAAATGTCAGAATATCAGGTCAGGCACCAATGGCAAGGCGCTTTAAAAATTTGTTATTTAAGAGTCTAACACTTTTCCCTAGACAGCACTCCAACATTCCAATAAGAAACAATTTAAAAATTTTTAATTCTTCACTTTTATTGGGAGTTATGATATAGTTATTATATAGGATTTTTTATGAATAATACAAATAAAATAATTAACATTTTAAAGACCCCACATCAAAACTCTTTGGATCAGGAGGTCCGACAAATTTATACACCCAGCCTTTGGGGAAATCAACTTGTTAAGCGTTCCTCCTTTGAAGGACGAGCCATCGATTTTATTCGTTCCTTTCACTATCTTGACAATAGCAAAAAACAATGGAAACATCTTTTTCGCGACCTATTTAACCACTTAAACAAACAAGAAATCGAAACCTTCTCCATCCCAGAACAAAACAAACTTTATATTCTTAAATATACTTATGACAAAAAAAGTTTGCCTGCATCCCCCTATTCTAACCCTCCTAAGCAAAAGACCAAACCGAAAAATAAAATTCCTGCTCACTGGACAAAAGATCCTGAAGAATTAAAAAAACTTTCTCTTCTAAAACAATGGAATCCTAATGAAAGTGAAACCATTGATACACACGTTCTAGAAAATCTTTTTGGACTCCAAAACGAAAATGCAAACAATTCCCAGGAATCTTTTAATAAAATTTCTTTACATGTTAATCAATTTATTAAAAAAAATGCACCAATCGTTAGCAAATCAATTGAATCGATAATACAAGATGGCAATTTAACTGAAACTAAGTTACAAACAGTTATTACTGAAGGAGAGGGTAAAACCTTATCCGAAGCGACAACAAAACTACGCCAGCTTTCTAAAGAAACCTCAGACTCTCTAGACAAACTCAAACCAAACGAAAGACGTCTCATTTTTGGTGGGACACCTGCTGTTTCTCCTAAACTCAACATCTCCGCCCTCAGCAAGAATGAGGTTTATAAAACATTTGAAAATTTCTTAAATCCGGAAGAAAGCGAAAAATTTATTCAAGATATTCTCGAGAAAATTTGCAAATTAATCGATCAATCAAGCCAAATTGCCCAACCTTCAGATGAATTCTCTTCAGATGAATTCTCAGCTAAAGCTAAAAAAATTCTAAAAGAAGGGTTCATCTCTTTTGCATTTCCCAAATTGAAAGAATCGCTTTTTACCCCCGAACAAAACTTTGCAAAAAAAGCTCTCTTGGCACTCCCAGAGCTCCTACGCTATGGAACAGAAAAAGGTCTTTCCTTTGCCGAAAGAAAAATGATTGAAGAGATGATGGAAAGTTTTTCTGGCGCAGCAACAAAAGAACTATGTCTTGACCTCTTTCATTCAGCACTAGATGGGAACCCTAAAGAAGTCATTAAAGAAAAGCTGCAAGTTCATCTTAAACAACATTTAACTCAATTTAGAGAAACTTTACTCTCAAATTTCACCTCTCTCGCTGGAAATCTCCCATCAATTGCCCCTCAATTGCTTAAAGCCTTAGGTTATGGCGATTTAGGAGCTCCACCATGCCCTCTCTGGTTCGAAATTGTTCGTCAGCCTGATGAGAAGTTTGATTTAACTGATATAAAGACTACAAAAGACTGGTATTCGCCCAACAATGAGTCGTTTGGATCTAAATTCTCCCTTCTTGTCTACGCTACTGGACATGGAGCTACCTTCCAAGGGGCTGTCCCCCTCATCTATGAAAATTTAACCCAAGAACAACTTGATGAGGAGTTTTTTTTGCGCTTATTTTCCTATCGCGCTTGGCCGAAATGGGATAATGAAGTCCAGTATAACATTCAAGACCTTCACAATGGTCTCTTAGCTAATCTTAAATCTAAACCTATGGCTCCGGTTGGTCCTTTAAATAGCCTTTTGAACGACTTAAAAAACACTCAGGGTGTTTGGGGCCTTTTCAAAGCCGTGATCAGCAATTATTGTCAATTTGATACTGAGAAGGCTCAAAACTTATTCTTTTTTAATTGGAAGAAGAAGGCTTTCATTGACTTATGGATGAGCTATCAAATCAATCCCACTCTTGTCTTAGGGCCCAAAGAGAGAAAATCGTTTAAAATGACCGCAGAAATACTTATTGCGGAGTCTCTTAAACATTACGAAGACAAAATCATCAGTTTAGATGAGCTTAAGGCCCTTTATGCAACGACTTGGGAAATACTAGAAACATTGAACACTGAAGAAACTGAAGTTCAAAGCGCTTACAAAAAATCGAATATCATTCCCATAGAATTAGCCGAAAGTATTCGTGCAATTTTTAACAAAATGCCTGCAAGGTCTGAGAAAGACTCTTTTTTAATTAAAAGATTACTCGTAGATATTTTGGGAAAGCAAGTTGAACCAGTCTTAGATGAGATTTTCTGTGACCTTTATCCTGAACTACCCCATTCTAAGAAAGATGCTGCTCTTTCTCCCCCTCTTCCTGAAGAAACGGCATCGACTAAATTAATACGACTTGGGAAAAAATTTACAAACGTGTTTCTAGATGTCACGATGGGTTTTAACGTTAAGGATGTGACTTCACCTACACTTTTTTCCTATCTTAAAATTGCTTACAGTGTTTCACGCCTTGCTTATTCAATTCTTTTCACACAAGTTTCTTTGGCTTTAAGTTTGAAATGGAGAATCGGGTATATCGCAGGCCAAGCGCTGGTTGAACTGGCCCAAATTTTCCTCCCCAAACAAGTCTTATATGTGGCTCAACAGGCCGAATTTTGGAAAAATCGCCTAGAAGAGTGGAGATTGCGTATGTGCGCTTATGCTGCAGCACGTTTGCTGCTAAGCACAGAGCAACAGGAAGCTTTTACCCAACTCATTTCAGAATTGCAAATGCATCTGACAAATGGAGGAAAGGTATCATTCGAACTTCCAAGCATCATTCCTCCCCCTGAACCCACTCTACAACTAAAAAAAATCGTAACATTGTCTACTGTCAAATACGATTCAATTCTACCAGCAAAAACATATGATTTAGCAAAACCAAATCCTGTGGTTACCACTGAAAATTGTCTTCAATTTTTGAATGACACTATCAGTACTACAAAAGAAATGGTCCCCAATCCTGCAGAATTAAAATTGATGCACGCAGAAACTCTTAAAGCAGGGGTTGATTCTCCTGAAAGTGCTAATTACAAAGAATGTCAAGCGAAAATTAAATACGCTGACAATTCCTATGAAAATAAAAGAAAAGCAGCCTTTTATCTAAACGAGCAAATTAAAGCCTTACCTATGCCTCTTCCAGGAGACCTAGAAGACTGTTGGAGCCTTGTAGACGACCCACAACTCTATCTTGAAAAAATGGCCTCGATCGCTTTAACTTTCTTCCAATATGCTAATAGAGCATTGCCACGAGAACTCAAAAACCAAGCAATCATATCCCTCTACAAAACGTATGCAATCATCGACAAGCTGGCCCGTCGCTGTCCAGAAGCAGAATTAAACGGTTATAAAGTCAATCCATGGGCTTTGGCCTTCATTAAGAGAAATGCCTTTTTTCAAATTATTGATCCCCATGCACTCTCTCAAATGAAACAAATATGCTCGTATTTCGATATCGATTTCGATAAAGACTATAGTGATTCAGAAATTAGTAATTATGTAAATGATTCACTCTTTCTTGGGAATAACACCTCTGAATTTAATATCAGAAATTCTTTTAGTCATAAAGTGGGTGTTTGGGATGATGCAATCGTTCATAAAATCTTATCAACTCATAGACCTGCGCTTACTGCTGCTGAAGATCGATACTATTCAAATCTTCTCAACAAGCCTGAGATTCAACAAAAATTAAACAATCTAGGTACTTCACCTGATGCTCTATTCTCAGAAAAACTAGCGATGGTTTATACTAACGGTAGAGACTATCGATCAAAGGATGGAGATGATGGACAACTTCTACCTCGTCCTTTTCATTTACTACGTTTAATCAACCTTTTAGCAAATGAATATACTAAGCAGATTTTTCATCCACGCTTTTTAGACACCACTGAAATCAAAAGCCTCCGTGATTTTCCTGCATTTTTTAAAAATCGAAATGAAAGTGAGTTAAGAGAAATTTTAAACTTCGTCACTTTTGGAAAGTTTTTCAACAAAGAGAACACTTGGATCCCCTTCGAGCATTTGAATTCGGCACAAGTGATAAGAAAAGGAACCTCCAATGCTGCCTTCAAAGAGACTCTCGTTCCGGATAATGACGTTGACTATGCAACAAAACTTTTCGTACATAGATTCGAAGTTATCCAAGGGGATGAAGCCAACTACAGGTATGATAAGAGCACATTTTTATCTATTATCACTAATTACCTTCACCGACCCAGTAGAGATCAAAATAAAATTGTCAACGAAACCTCGACTTTTAATACTTTACGATCTGAAAGCTTCTTTTTTTCTAATGATACCAAATTAGAAGGGACTAACATTTTAGAGAAACTTCCGAAAAATGAACGTGCTGCTATAGAAATGATTTGGTCTGATGAAACCGATCAAGTCGTAAGAACATTAGCTTATTTCACACAGAATATCGAACATTTAAATAACTTTTATTTTTTTCTTCTCTTTGAAATCTTACTTCTTCGCAATAATGTCTTAGAACAACAACTCAAAACATCTCCTTCTTTTACAAAAACGCTCGGAGAATTTTTTAAAGTTGTTCTATCTCATTATAATTCAGATAAGCACTTAGAAACACATCTAAGCCTTATTGAATTAGGAATCTGGTCCTTAACTAAAGCAAAAGTCTTTGACTCCTCCGCAGAAAAATTTTTCCCTGATTTTTCAGAACTTTTAACAAATATTCCTAGCTCCAAATTGAAAGAAAATGCATCGAGTCATCCATTTTGGAATAAACATCTTTCAAATTTATTCATAGAACTGCACTACTTTGAAAATCCAGCGACTGCCTCCCCGGCTGTTAAAAGAAAAGTCTGTCATAACTTTCTCCAAAGCCTTTTTTGGTCGAGACGGATGACAATCTACAACTGCTCTACCCGTTTCTGGATTCCAACAATTGCCCAAACACTGAATGATATTCCTGAAATTCGAAATGAATGTTTAAATGCTTTGGCTTGGAAAATGGAATTGCTTCCACAAGGAAAAAAAGGGTCTTGGAAAGGAGTCTATCCCAATTTTTACTGCGGCCTTATTCATTTAAATGTCGATCTTGAAGAGCATGGGACTTCTCATACTCCTTGTAAGGATAAAATCAATGAACACCTTGATTCCATCTTCACTTTACGAAGGCCGACTCACAATGAAAAAGGACATTATCAAGTTTATAATGAAGAATTAACCATTGACGTCGAACAAACTGATTCCGATGAACATGTAGAGCTTATTTTTCGGAAATGGCATAATGGAAAAAGCTATCGCTGGGTAAACTTCAACAATCCATCACCCAATTTACGCACAAAAGAAAAATTGACTTATTGGCTTGAAGAAGTTTCCCCTAATCATCAAGGTCCTCGCGAACTCTTGACTCTCAATGATGGAAAAGTCATAAAGGTCGAGGCTGTCAATAAGTTAGCCAAAGGAACTTATTCTTTAGTTATTCCTAAAGCCTCTCCAGACATTAAAATTGACTTGACGAAAGAACAACATCATCTAAGTCTATTAACATGGTTCCAACCTTTATCAAAAATCAATGCCTTTCGCTCTCCCCTTTCTCCCTATGGCCTGAAACGTATTGAATTTTCAGCTTTAAATCTTCATTTTAACATTGAAGAGATCGCAGGTAAAAAACGAGCCGTCAGCGATGGCTCAATTCCCGGTTTCTACATTGCTGAAGAACAACGCCCTACAAAGAAGATTCCTGCATTGGATCATCACTCCCGCTACCTTCTTCTGGAAAACAATCAAAAGCAACATCGAGTGATTCTGCCCAGTGATGTTTTACTTTCCTCTGCAACCGCTTGGTTGATGAAAAAAGCCACTCAGCTAACCAGTTCCCACCTGATTGATGCTGGATTCAGTAAAGCTATCGACGCTTTACTTCCAGACCAAATCAATAAAGAAATTCCTTCTTATTTTGTCTATTCTCTCGATAAAAAGGGACGTCTGACTAGTGAAGATCCTGCTGCCCTCATCCATTTGCTTTTGTACTCTCTTGCCGAAGGACAATGGTCAGAGATCGGTCATTATTTAACACTGGTTGAAGGGATCGGCAAAAGAATGCCCTTTCCAGCGGCTGTGTTTCCTTTGATTCAATACATTGAATCAGTTGCCATGCTCATTAACGATCCCACGATCGTCCGCATAGCTCTACGTTTAGCTGCAGTGAGGGAAGAAAATGAATTAATTCAAATCGACCCTAAAAAAACTGCCTCAGAGGACATTACAGATACATTTCGCGACTGGCTGACTCTTCAAGTTAATTATTACCGAAACTTTAATCGACGTGAAAGCGTTCCTCAGTTACCCTTAGATGAATATCAAGAACTTTTTATTCTACATGCTATTGCAAAGAAGGGTGAAAAATTTATATTCAATAATCCTGCCTTCATCAAAATTGCAAAAGATCATAAAAAACTTATTGACATGATCGGACTAAAGAATCTTTCAGAAACCCTTCTTATGCCTGCGGAGACTTCTCAACGATATGCATTTCTAAAGCACAAATATGCCTTTAAAGATGAATACAGAAATAACTTTTCTGCTTTCCTGCAAGGGGCGCTAAAAGATTATTTTTTAAAAACGGATCCTTTAAAGCCGACGATTCAATCTATTGTCAATTCGAAGGGAATAGTCCCGTCCGAGGAAGTTTTGCCAGGAATGCAAGAAAACGCGCTCCTAAAGCTAGTCTCTATGCTTTCGCAGACTTCACAACACTCTTTATCCTGTCTAATCCCTCAATCGATTGTTTCAGAATACTTCTGGGATATCGAATACCCTCCACATTTCTGTTCAGATTATCGGAAGGCTTACAATCAATTACCAGAAATTTGCATTGGAGATAGCAAAGATAATACTTTTCAAAAAGAACATATATCAAAAGTAAATCAAATCAAGTTGGAAAATGGCTCGATTTTTATCATTGATCAAATTCTCTTATGTGTTATGGACCCAAAACAAAGAAGTTTTTTTCCAAATCCTGATTTTATCGATGAGTTATTCGCCAAACTGACAAATGTAGACAATGTCAAAAATGAAACGAAAGGATCACAAGAATTACTTGCTCAGCTGTCCAAAACAATGAAACAAGCTCTCAACAAGGCGTTTGCTCATCAATTAGGTGTTCTTTGGGAAGAAGCCCCAATAAAGCTTGAAGAACTGACCTTCGAAAAACTGAGCTCCCATTTTTTAGGATATTACCAATTAGCTCTTGAAATCCCTCCTTTAGTTTGCCAAAAAGATAGCCATAAAATGAAAGAATTTATAGCTAAAGCCAAAACCTTTAAAAAAACGCTCCTCTTCGCACAAGGAAAAAATTCTGCCGAAAAAAAATTACTTAAAACTTTGCAATTAGCTTCTCAAGGGAGTTTTATTACACCATTTCCTAATCCTCAACAATTTGAAAAAAATGTCTTAGATTATATTGAAACTATAGAGAAGTATGAAAAAATAAAATTAGAAATAGATGGCCTTAGTCATAAAGATGAGATCAATAAACTTAAAACAAATGCCCAGGTTCAAAACCTAAATGTAGAAAAGGATAAGTTAGAGAAATTATTACTCCATTACCATTTACCAAAGATTCGCCACCTTCCTGTATCCATAGATTCTGCCTGCTCAATAGCTTCTACTTTGCCAGAAACAGGCAACCTATTGACCTCTCTTGTAAAACAAGAAGGAAAATCTATGCTTATGATGACGGCTGCCTCGTATCTTTCTTATATTCCTGCTCCCCTTATTATGGCCGCACAAACTGGATTTGCAGCATATAAGGGACTACAGGTTTTTGACACCATGTCAAAAAAATATAGACAAATTGAAGAAGATCGATCCCAAGCTAAAATTGAAAGAATTGCACAGTTCGAAAACAACCGAAAAACAGAACCTCCCTTTCCTTCTGAATATCTGAGCACCCTAGAAAAAGAAGAGGCATCTTTTACGGAGCCTCTTCATGAGCTTCTAAAATTGCACTTCACCCCCCCTGTGGTCGATTCCAAATCTCTCGACCCTATCTCTCCTTTTGACTGTCCTTCTAATAAGCCTTTCATAAAAAAGGCATTTGCGGCCCTTAACAAAAGCCTTGAAGATTTCTATGCTCGTCCAAAACCAGAGGCAATCCCAGAAGAATTTTGTGGAATTGAGAATTATCATCAACTTAAGTCTAAATTGGAACACTTCAAAACTCAATTATCTCTTAATTTAAGCGAAATAAGAAAAAAACTTTTACAACCAAAATCACATCCAGCAACACTGCCTGCATCCGACGAAATGGGGATCTTCGATGCGATCAAAGAACGAAAGACTAAGAAAAATATCGCTCAGGACTTTCAAAGTGATGATTTGCAATTAAATGCATTGATCATGGCTTTTGTGAACAATGATGAAAAAGAAATGATGCGTTGTACGTCTTGTGAAGAGCGGTATCTTCCTAAACTAAAGCTAAAAATTTATCAGTATTTGTTGAAAACGACTCGTCTACAACAAATAAACCGTGCTCTTGACATTCAAAAGAAAATCGATCCCACCCAACTTAATGATTCTGAAATGAA
Organism: uncultured Parachlamydiaceae bacterium; assembly: GCA_963752155.1. Classification (GTDB taxonomy): domain Bacteria; phylum Chlamydiota; class Chlamydiia; order Chlamydiales; family Parachlamydiaceae; genus JACCRY01. Next base: position 179,981 of record CAVVXH010000006.1, read on the forward strand.
GATCCGTCTCAAACAATTAACTTTTGAACTGTCACGCAAACGAGCATACTCTTTCTCAGAAAAAACGCATCCAAGGTTGCTTCGAGGTTATTTGGCTTTTGAATATGGTTCCGGAATGATGTTGTGGGACAAACAAGTCAACCAACTCCAACGGATGTTATTAAGCGATCAAAAACGATCTATCCTAGAACTCATCATGGGAAGCGGAAAAACTGTTTTTGGAACTCCTATGACCGATTTTTTCGGTTCTGATGGTTCCCAAATCGTTGCCAATTTCTTTCCAGATGCGTTGGCTCCAGAAAACATCCAAGATTTAAGCTCTCGTTCAATGAACTTCTTTGGCCAAACGGCGAATGCTTTTAAAATCAGTAGAGATAATCCTCCTAATGAAGAGAATCTGTGGGGACTTCACCGGCTGTTAATGCGTGCATTGGACCAAAAAGAATCTCTGAATGGGTGTAAAAAGGATTTTCAAGCTCTTCAGCTGCTTTTCATCGAAGAGGCCCACAAGGCTATTCATCAAAAGGATTCGATCAATGAGTCTCTTCTTTGGAGCTATATGCAACTCCTTGGCTTCATCCGTAAAAATGTCCGAGCCAACATTGATGAGGCCCATCGCTTATTACGCTACAACGATGAACTTAACCATCCACTCGGCGAAAAGAAGAAAGTTAAACAAAGCTATGTCAATGTGATTTCAGAATGTATGCGTCTTCTAGTTGCTATTCCAGAGGTCCAAAAAAATATTCCTCTAGAAAATAATGATCAAACCCTCTGCAGCTTAGAAAAATATCATCAATCGATCAAGCCGCTCATTGCCAAACAAATGACTTTCTATCGTCCTTTTGCCATCTCACCTAAACATCGACAAGCTTTCGTCGATTTTTTCTGCGGAAACCTAAAGGAGATTCCCGACTTTATTCTTACGCATTCTCTTTATAAGGAAATGAGTTTGGTCGTAGGGGTATTGAATAAGTTCCTTCCTGATGCTCTTCAGAAAAAGGTCAATGTACAATTCGGTACAAAGGGCAATAGCCATGGATATGCCCAGCCTTATAGCGGCAAGGACAATCCGATTGAGGGTTCGACCTTTAAAAATCCTTTTGAAGCGGTTCTTAAAACGCTTATGGCTTCTCTTCATGCTCCAATGGACCAAAATGCTGTTGAACTGTTAGTCATGCGAATGAAAGTAAAAGCTATGGATCAGTCTACCAACAAAGGCATTCCTTTTGAAAAAACTCGTGCTGCACGTTTATTCGCTAGCTGGACTGATGAGCGCTATCAATTAAAAGATGTCTCTTACATTTTAAATGACTATCCTTGGGATGAACTGACAACGCTCCTCAACAAGGGATATGCCCCTAGAATGACATATGCGCGCTTTTATGCGGTTCCTGAAATTGAATATTTTGCTGAAAATATATGCTGTAATTCTCAAAACTTCGCATCCATGTTCCCTTCGTTTTACGGAGGCACAGGCACTCCAAGCACTGAAGAACTTTGTCCTACTGGGACCAAGGTTTTTTGGGATCCTGGAACTGCTGGCGAGTTTATCGATCACATTTGCCACACTTGCACCGAAGATAAAATCTCAGAAGGAAATAAACGTTCTCCGCATGAGACTCTAGATGAGCTTCTAAAGAATGAATTCGGTGCTAATTCCCATAAACTAGCCCTTATCGATAGTGGATCTCTCCTGTATGGTCTCAGCAATGAAACTGTTGCAGAAATTATTCTAGAACACATCGCCAAAAAACGCCTTGATTTAGAAGCTGTCGTCTATTTCGATTCAAAAAACAAAAAGGTCATCCAGGAAAAAGGGAAAAAGGCAGTTCCTTATGCCGAAAGTTCCATTCCTCCTGAAAAGCGCATCACATACTTTGACCATAGTCACACAGTGGGGGCTGACATTCTTCAGGCTATAGGAGCTGGTGGACAAGTCTCAATCAACGAGAAATCTCTTTTTGAAGATTTCATGCAAGGATGCTGGCGCATGCGAGGTTTAAAGACCGCTAAACAAGATATTTCCTTAAACGTGAACAAAGCTGCAAAACAAGTGATCACGGATAAAGAGAAGCTCAACGCCCGTGATGTCGTTACTTTTACCAAAAATAATGAAGCACTACATCAAGAAGAAGGCATTTTTCCTTCTGCGCAACAGCAGGTAAATAATGTCATTCGAACGTCTGTTCTCGATGCGATGTATGCTGCTGAAGATGTGAAAACGATGTTAAATTATTTTAAAAAGTTTAGCTTTTTGTTTGTCAGCACAAGTAACGAAGACCCGAGCCATTATGGAAATCCTGAAGTTGAAATTGATTCAACATTAGCCCTTGAAGAGCTGTGTAAGCATGAATTTAAGTCTATTGAAAACTCTTCCCTCTTCAAAGAAAGCGAGAAAAAAGCCATTTGGAACACTTTGATGGAAGTCGGCGAAGGGAGTACATTCCCTGAAAAAGTTAAGCTTTACAAAAAGGATGGAAAGCTTGTTTCCAGAAAAGATGACCTTGGGATGGCCCAACATGTTTCTATGCATGCTTCTCAACAACAAACGCAAAATCAAGATGCAGAACGGAATCAAAATACGGAAAAAGAACAAAATCAAAATCTACAAATGGACGTGTGTTCAGACAATAACCTGTCTAAAGGGCCACTCTTACGCCTCGAGCCTGCTGCGTGGAGTAATAAAATCGATTACTTTGCTTCACTTGACTGGTGGGATGCTTATTTACAAAACAGTTCCTTAGACAATGAACAAGTGAGTATTTCTAATGTTAAAACCGCTCTTTCCCAAGCTAAAAATAAGACAATGAATAAAGTTGCAGAGGCTTTTGAAGGAATGTACTGGACTAACAACCTACAGGGAATCCTGGCTAACAACGATCTTGCTGAACCGTGCTCTAAAAAGCAAATGCTGCAACTACTAGTGATTCAAGGCCCACTGAACAGCTCTGTGCTTACATGTGCTATCGATCAAACTGAGGCTAAATTATGGAGAGAACGTCTTGAAAAGGGACAAGGTCCTGTAAAAATAGCTCTCTTTGACATAGCGTTGAATGAATTTGTCGTGAGTGGAAATAATCCTTTCAACGAGGAAGCGCTCCTTAAAGACAGAAACTTCAATTTTACTATTGCGCGGTGGAAATTCTTAGCTGGACATACTAACTTACAAAATGTGGAAGATGTACTGAAAGAAGATTTTCATAAATGGATTTCGGATAACAATATTAAACGTATGAAAAAGGCTTTTGAAGTCATCTACAAAGCCTATGGATTTGCCAACTTGAACAATAGTTATATGCAAATGTTATTTAGTACAGATGACAACGACGGAATTCCGGATATTATGTAAAAGATGCTGCTACGATATTAGGGTATGAAGTATAGAAACGAAACGACGTTTCTTCCCCCCAAAATACGTGACTTCTAATTAAGTATGCACCTCTGATTATAACATCCAAAAACTTTTTGGAGTGCTGTGGGCTCTGCCACAGCGCGTGAAGAAGGTTTAATCATAAAGTATGCAACTAAAAATTATAGGATGTTTGTCTCGCATTATGACAGGCCTCCTACTCGTAGCTTCATTCAGACCATAAATGCATGTCAGGAAAGGATTTGTAAAACAACAAAACCTTTGCCAACCGAAAGGAAATTTTTTTAATTGCATGATTTATGATCTAAACCTTCTTCACGCGCTGTGGCAGAGCCCACAGCACTCCAAAAAGTTTTTGGATGTTATAATCAGGGGTGCATACTTAATTAGAAGTCACGTCGCATCATTAAATTGCAATATTCTCCGCTTTCAGACAGAATTAAGTCTTATTCACCTTGACAAAGAACTTATATGAATCCCCTTCTACGTTTAGTTATCGTTTTTGTCACTTCAATACATGGATTAGCAATCCTACTTTGCATCTTTCCCCCATTTACAAAAAAAGTTCAACTCATGTCAAAAAATAATAGACAAAAGGTTGTCGTCCAAACTATCGAATTAACTGAATTCACCTCTAATAGTGACTCAATTGCACCTTCAATTTCAGAAATAAAGGAAATTATAATAGAAAAACCATTGGTAAGAGAACCGATCGATAAGCCTACAGAAGTCGCTATCAACCCCCCAAATCTACATAACGAAACAGATCCAAAACCGATATCTAAGCCACAAATTTATAACAAACAAACTAAAGCATCCACTACATCAAAACATCCTGCAACCTCAACATCCAAATCTAAAACCATAGCTAAAAAAACTCCCAAACCCACTGTAAATGCCGTTCCCAAAACTAAACCCACCCATGAAACCAAAAAATCCGATCATAATAAAACGACCAATCGCTCCAAAACTAACTCTACACCCTCATTTAAAGACCAAAAAAGAAATAAACTTCTGGCACAAGCACAAGAAAGCATCGACAAAATTCAAAAAGCTCAACCCACAAATTCCCATTCTTCCGGAATAAATAAGTCTATACCCTCTATCGGAGAACTACAAAGCGAACAATTCATTAGCCTCTTAGGGAAGTCTCCTGAGACCATCTACAGTAATGCATTGATTAGTCGATTAAAGGTTCTTTTACAGATGCCTGAACATGGTGATGTAGACATCGAATTAACGTTATCTAGATCTGGGAAAGTGATTAAATTGAAAGTCTTACGCGATGAAAGTTCTATCAATCGTCTATATATCGAAAAGATAATTCCGACCCTTTCATTTCCATCCTTTGAACCTTTTTCCGATAATGAAACACAACACACCTTTGCCATTAGGCTGACAAATCAAATCTTTTAGGTTGAAATAGAATAAGTATTTATGCAATAATAATGTACAACATTTAATTAACAAAAAAAATATTATGAATTACACGTACTTTAACTCTTCTCCTGATTATTTTCCTGTAAAATTTAACTCCAGAAGCTATGAGCAAAGTCTCTGTACCCTGCTCGACTCAAAGGGAACTTTAGCCGTTTCAAAACATTGTTTTAAGCGTCTCAGCAATTTTGAAAAAATATCTAATGCTATCAGTTGGCTTTTCGGATTCAAAGACAGAACAAATTCGACAAAAATAAATGGTGAAATTTTAAAATTTGCATATTATGGCGTTGCAAATGACATCCTCACGCCAAATCTCCGAAATCAATTTAAAGCGTTAGCCATCCAAAGCTATATCGCACCTGAAGTTAAAACTGCTTTAAATCTTTTAAATGATGAAAACATTCTTACGGACCAAAAAATATCCGCTCTTCAAGGGCACCTGATAACATATTTTTCCAACCATGCCTCAAAATTGCGTCCACATTTTTGGAAACGACATTTCTCGAGTCCCCGAGTTCCGGAAAAGTTCGAATTTTTTGGTGAAACGCATTTACTTAAAGCAACCCTACTTACCGGTCCTAATAAAAGCTTAAAGTCATTAGACCACATCGCTTGGGCTATAAATTTAGGAAGCAAAGATCTCAACTTTCAAAAAAAATGCTATGATCAACTTCAAGCCTTAGTACAACATTCGCCTTCTATTAGATACGAGGCTTGGACTCTTATCCCCTTCATCTCCAAGCTTTCAAAACATTGCATTTCTCAAAATGATTACAAGACTGCAGAACACTATTTAACAGAATCTATAGATCTCTTCGGCCAGGATGAAAGACTTGATAAACCGCTCAAAGAAATATATTTCAAGATGAAGCGATGGGAAAAATTGAAAGATAGTGTCTTTCAATTTACAAAAAAATTCTCCAAAAATGAAAAAAATGGCAATACAAGCAACATTGAACTTGCCGAACAGGCTAGGGGGATTGCAAAAATTTATGAGCTAAGGGAAGATCATCATAATGTTATTGATTATTTAACTAAAGTAGTAGAATATGATCCCTCCGATTCATCAATTAAAAAGGAAATAGCATCAGCCTATCAGCTTTTAGCTAAATGCTATATCCAATCAAACCCTGATCAAGCTCTCGTTCTACTTCAAAAAGCACTCTATTATAGTCCTGAAGATCCATCACTTCCTACAGCTATCGCCTCTCTCTATGTACATAAAGGAAATAAAATCGTAAATGAAAACCTGTCCCTATTAACGAAGGCTAGTCATTTTTTCAAACTAAAGGAACCCAGTTCTCCAATAACATACTATGAACAAGCTTATATTCATTGCCCTACATTTATAGGTCCGCATATACAATGGCTTATCACACACTACGAAGAAAATAAAAACTTTCCTAGAGCCTTAGAACTATACCGAGCCGTAAGTGCTTTGAATCCAAATCTCAAGCTGAGTCTTAAATCATGCTATGAGCAAGCATTGGTTAAAAACGAAATGAAGGATGCTGAAGGAGCCTATGAGCTCTTGCTACTAGCTTTAAAATTTGACCCATCCAACAATAAAATAGCTAAGGAATTGATCTACACAGGATTTCATTTAGCAAAATCTTATCAAAAATGCGCCTTTGATAAGGCGTTAGAACATTATAATAAGCTATTGCCTCTTGTCAAAGAAGTCTCACGTCAAGTCCAAGAAGATTTATATGCTCCAAATTTTGAAATTTCTGAACAAGAGATCTCTAGTAATATCAGCGATATCTATTATGATCTTGCTTTATGCGACCTAGAATCATGTCTACATCCTTCAATAATTACGATTGACTACCAAAGTTTCGCTGCACATATTAAGAATAATCAAATTCACATTGACAAGGTCGTAGAATTGTTCCAAAAGGCATTACTTGCCAATCCGAAATCAGCAAAAGCTCATTTTGAGCTCGCAAATTTTGCTGAATACTTCGGCGTCGAAAAAATAAATGCGAATAAACATTTTCAACAAGCTGTTGAATTAAATCCCAAAAACTATTTCTATAAGCTTCGACTTGCTGAGACAGATCTGTTACGAGGAAATACTCAGGAAAAATCTAAACTTAGAGAACAAGTCACTAAAGGTTTTTTTTCGAACACGATCAATTATCCAGATAACTCAGCCTTCGATTATCTTCATTGGTTTGATGAACGTTATCTTATTAATAAAGAGAGGTTTTACAAGATTAATGCCCACCAAATGTGTCGGAAATAATCTTTAGAACATGAGAACATGCTCCCGAAGCTATCCAGAATTTTTATTTAATAATGGCATCGTATTTAATTCTCGAAAGTTTGTCACGTACTTTTTAAAAGAACGTGACAAATGCCCTGTGAGTTGAATATGTAGACGTAATCAACGATACAACGATAGGAACGATAAGAACGATAAGAAAGATAAAAACGATAAGAACGATAAGAACGATAAGAACGATAAAAACGATAAAAACGATAAAAACGATAAGAACGATAAAAACGATAAAAACGATAAAAACGATAAGAACGATAAAAACGATAAAAACGATAAAAACGATAAAAACGATAAGAACGATAAGAACGATAAAAACGATAAAAACGATAAACGATAAAAACGATAAGAAGATCGTTCCTATCGTTCCTATCGTTCCTATCGTTCTTATCGTTCCTATCGTTCCTATCGTTCTTATCGTTCCTATCGTTCTTATCGTTCCTATCGTTCTTATCGTTCTTATCGTTCCTATCGTTCTTATCGTTCCTATCGTTCTTATCGTTTTTATCGTTCTTATCGTTCTTATCGTTTTTATCGTTCTTATCGTTTTTTCGTTCTTATCGTTTTCATCGTTCTTATCGTTCTTATCGTTCTTATCGTTCTTATCGTTTTCATCGTTCTTATCGTTTTTATCATTCTTATCGTTCTTATCGTACTTATCGTTTTTATCGTTTTTATCGTTCCTATCGTTCTTATCGTTCCTATCGTTCTTATCGTTCTTATCGTTTTTATCGTTCTTATCGTTTTTTCGTTCTTATCGTTTTCATCGTTCTTATCGTTCTTATCGTTCTTATCGTTTTCATCGTTCTTATCGTTTTTATCATTCTTATCGTTCTTATCGTACTTATCGTTTTTATCGTTTTTATCGTTCCTATCGTTCTTATCGTTGCATCGTTGATTACGTCTACATATCCAATATCCAACTCACAGGGCATTTTGAGCTTGTTTTACTGCAATTTCATTTTAGCAGGAATTACTGCGTCTAGATTTGTAATTTTCAATTTGTAATTTTCATCTTTACATTTTAATATAAATTTCGTATCTTTTAAATATATCGAATTCATAGTTCATTAAACAATTAATTAAATAAAGATAAAATGTCTTTTACAATAACAGCTTCTACCGAAAACTTCCGTAGATATCTAACATTAGAAGATCGAAATGAGAAGATCGAAGAAATCCCAGTGTGGGAAGTCGAATCGACTTTTGAGGATAAACTGAGGGCATCTTTGCTTCCAATCTCAAGATGTTTGGAATGCGGATTTTTTTTAAATTTTATTTGGAATGGTTTAAATATTCCTAGAGAGATCGCATTACCTTTATTAGGAATGTCTATCATCACTTATGTACCTTCAGCATATTATTTATTTAATAACAGAAAAGAAATTATAAAAATTTCCCGTATAACATATGCTCACTTTAAACGAAATAACATCGGCTATAATAAGATTGTTACTTCAGCCATGAAAAATAAAATATCAAATGAACTCAAATCTGAAATTGGAAATGTATGGTTGAAAATGAAATGTCTAACCTTAGAAGAAGGTGTAAAACATATTTTAGAAGATCATTTTGAAAAAGGTACATGTGATGGGGAAACACTTAATTTTTTAGAAGCAATTTGTAATTCAGATTTGGCGATGCAAGATGATAATACATTTGAATCTAAATTAGATCCAATACAATGGGTAAAATATCAGACTATGCGTTTATTAGAAATAGATGTAAAAAATCATTGTAAAAAAAATATCAGTAATTCATATGATGAAGATACCATACTTCAATATGATCCCCATATTGAAAATCTAGAAAATGAGAACTCAAAAAAATTAATATCTGACGAAGAATCTATTTTTCTTCGATGTGAACAATATAATCCTTACAGCATCTATAACGATCATCGTATTTATATAGAAACATATCCAAAAAGAGCGGTTAGTATAATCTTTGAAGAGATTTGGAAAATTGTAAAAACAAATTTAACAAATAAAAGTAACTTGCTTGTTGGACGAATATGTTTTATAGATGATTCTCAAGATGGGCATGCCTTTGGAGTTCAATTTAATTTGGACCATTATAGATATCGAAATTTGATTATCCATTCATTCAACAACGTTGAAGATTTATTTAAAGACTTATATCTCGTTTCAAATAAGTATCTACAAAGATACGACGAAATACAAATTGTTCTTTGGAAATTTCCTTAAAAAAGCGAATTTGTTTACATGAAAGATCTTAGGTAGTTGCCTTTACGTTTGAGGTGAATCTTGCAAAAAACAGATAGAGCAAAGGCGTTACATAAAGAGTGAGGATTTGTGCGAATGCAAGTCCCCCAACAATCACTAACCCAAGACCACGACGCATTTCTGCACCTTCTCCAAAACCAATGGCAATAGGAATCGCTCCCATGATCGCAGCAACTGTTGTCATCATGATCGGACGAAAACGCACTTTACACCCTTCAATAATCGCCTCTTCAGTAGAATAACCACCCTTTTGCGCTTCCAATGCATAGTCGATCATCATAATCCCATTTTTCTTGACAATGCCGATGAGGAGTAAAAAGCCTACCGCACTGAAAATCGAAAGAGGTTCATTAAACAGAGAAAGAGTCAATACCCCACCTAACGCAGCAAAAGGCAACGATGAAAGAATCGTCAATGGATGGATAAAACTTTCGTAGAGGATCCCCAAAACAATATACATCACAATAGCTGCTGCAAGAAGCAGAAAAAGAGTGCTGTTCATTGTATTAGCAATTGCCTTGGCAGATTTCCCCAAAGAGGCTGTCACACCACTAGGTACAGATTGAGCGGCAACTTTTTCAGCTAAAAGGATACCTTCTTGCGGTGAAACTCCCTCTTCTAAGCCAAAGCGTACGAGGGCAGATGGCAGTTGATCATGTTGCGATAGTCTAGGAGCTCCAAGCTTTTCTTCCCATGAAAGCAAAGCCTTTAATGGAATCAAAGTCCCCTCACGCGATGTTAAGTAAAGCTTCTCCAATGCCTTGGGCGAAGAACGATATTGCTCCTGCAATTCCAAATAAATTTTCTGTTGCTGTACCCCTTTTTGAATAAAGCCTACAGAATTTCGAGAATATGCATAGTGCATTAACCTTTGTATATCATCTTTACTAATGCCTAATTGATGCGCATATTCAGCATTAAAATGGAGCGATAGCTCTGGGGAGTCATTCTTCATAAATGAATCCACTCCCACAAATTCAGGCTGCTCTCTCAGTGCTTCCATCAATTGCTGAACTCCTCTATTCACTTCATCAAACGTTTGTCCGCGGACAATAAACTTATAATTTCCACCACTAAAATCGAGGTTAAGATTAATCAATTGATATCCTTGCACATAAGTTCTAATGCCAGCAAGACTATCCATTCTTTTTTGAAGTTCAGTCATGACCAGCTCTTGCGGCCGCCTTTCAGCTTGTGGATTCAACCGTATCAGCATCAGTACATTCCCATCGGAATTGATATCTAAAAAGTCCTGAACATCAGGAATCTCATTGACTAGCCCCTCTAGCTTTAATTGGAAACTCTTTATCTCTTCCGAAGAAATCCCGGTGGGCAAAACAGAATATGAAAATAAAAGTCCTCTGTCTTCAGGTGGAATAAGATTCACCGGCAAACGAATAAACAATGGAACTGTTGATGCCACAGCCAGTAACGCTAGAGTCAATACTTTTTTAGAATGATTTACACAAGATCTTAAACTTCTCTCATACAACTTGACAAACCATGCATTGGCTGCAATCACACAGATTTGAACATTCGTCTTTTGAGAGGTGTGGTTAGGCAAAAATCGACTACATAGCATGGGTGTTAAAGTGAGCGAAATAAATCCAGAAATCAAAATGGATATAGCTAAAGTTACGCTAAATTCTCTAAAGAGCCTCCCATTCATCCCTTCCATAAATAACAAAGGAATAAAAACAGCAACAAGAGAGAGTGTCATAGACAACACAGTAAAACAGATTTGTCTAGAACCTTCTAAACTAGCTTCAAAACGACTTTTTCCTAATTCTTGATGCCGTACAATGTTTTCAAGCACAACAATAGCATCATCAACAACAAAACCAACCGAAAGGGTCAGGGCCAAAAGGGAAAGCAAATCAAGACTGAAATCCAGAAGATACATAGCTGCAAAAGTACCCACAAGTGAAAGAGGAAGGGCAACACTTGGAATAAATGCTTCTGAAAGCCTGCCAAGGCTTAAATAAATCACTATAACGACAAGAAGAAAAGCAAATAACAAGGACCATTCGACATCAAGTATCGATTCATGAATCCATATGGCCTTATTAAACCACACTTTTAGCTGCATTGAAGAGGGAAGACTACTCTGCAAACTTTCGATCACATGCTCTACAGCTTTAGCTACAGCAACAGTATTGCCATCATTAATCTTTTGAATTCCGATGATAATTGATCGCGTGCGTTTTTGAGAGTGTTACAAAGAAAAATTCTTTCTCCACTTCCGACTTATCAGAAATTTCTCCAATATCCCGCAAACGAACATTTGTTTGTCCTATATAGAGCGATTCTAAGTCTTTTGCTTTTTGAATAGTCGCCGGAATTTCAATTGAAAATCTTTTGCTGTTGGTTTGAATGGATCCTAAAGGTTTCTGATCGGTATGTCTTTTGACTGTATCGATGACTTGATTAAAACCAATTTTCCGCGCAGCCATCAGCTCAGGATTTAACTGCAACCAGATAGACCCCCCTGAGCCATAAACAGCTGCATCTGCAATCCCCTCAATGTTGTTTAACTTTGGAATAATAAAGGCATCGGCATAGTCTCTGAGTTCTGTATCATTTCTACTTTCTGAAGTTAAGAGGAAATACATAATCAACTCTTCGGCTTCCTTCTTGCCGGCTATATGTAGGCCTTGAATTTATTTCTGAAGGCAAACTTCCTTCTGCGCGATTCAATGCGCTCTGTACATCACGTACTGCTGCGTCCATATCTTTAGATAAATCAAAATCTAAAGTAATAGAAGTATGCCCTGAGGAGCTCATAGAGCTCATTTCTTGCACCCCTTTCACATGTGAAAGTTCCTTTTCAAGTGGAATGGTAACTTGATTCAATATATTTTCAGGATTTGCTCCTGTGAATCCAGGCAGAAATTAGAATTTGGGGCTTTTCAATAGCAGGGACATCACTCACAGGCAAATGATTAAACGAGATCCAGCCTGCAATCATAATGGCAATCATCACAAAAGTCGTCATGACGGGACGTTGAATAAATGGTGCAGATAGATTCATTGCTGTACATCCACTTTACAACCAGGTGAAAGGCGCCCATGCCCAGAAATGACAACTAAATCTTGCGGAATCAAACCATTCCGAACAATGACTTCTTCCCCTTCCTCTTCCCCAAGCATTAATGGACGCAATTCGATACATTTTTCAGCGGAGACAATGTAAACATAGGGGCCTTCTTGACTATACTTTACAGCCTTTTGTGGAATCAAAGACACTTGAGGAAGAGTCACAATAGGAAGACGAACGTTAACAGTTTGTCCTGCAAAAAATTGATTGCCTTCATTCCTAAATTCCCCTCGCACATTAAGTAATCCTGAGAGAGTATCGAAAGAGCTATCTAGAAAAGTGATCATACCAGGGGATTTACATTCAGTATTGCAAAGCAAATTCACTTCTAAAGCCAAAGCTTCTTTTGGCAAACGAAAAAATTCTTTTTCTGTCATAGTAAAATTGACAATCAAAGGATCACTTCTCGAAAGAATCGTTAATGCAGTTGATTGCTCCCTGGAAACCAATGTTCCTGGATGAATATCCATCCGACCTAAACGACCATCTGTAGGGTGCATATAAAGTCATCGTTTAAAATCAAGAGTGACAGCCTCAACCTAGCACGATCAATAGCTCAACGCAGCTTTAGCTTTTGCGACTTGCATCTCAATTTCATCCCATTCAGTTTGGGCCACGAGATCTTTTTGAGCAAGACTATGGAAACGGTCATATGTTTTCTTGGCAACGTCATGAGCTGCCTGATCGATTTCTAATTGTGCTTCAGCTTCCTTCACTTTTATTTTAAGAGCTTTATCATCGATGAGGATCAAAGGCGTGCCGGCCTTCACATCTGTACCTTCTTTAACTAAAATTTTCTCAATGGTACCGCTAATCTGTGGACGAATTTCTACATAAAATGAAGGTTCTAAGGTTCCTATAGATTCAATATAGAGCGAAACATCACGAACACTTGGTTGAACAGCAATCACGGGAACAAGAGGAATTTCCCTTTTCACTAGCAGGAGTCGGATTCGCAAGCGGTTAAAAAGATGCAGAAATAGCGAAAAAAGCTCCTATGGGTTTATACATCTGTCCTCCAAAATGGATTAAAGCACCGGTAGCAAAAGCAAGATTTGCAATCGCAGTTAAATACTTAGAGTGAATATCACTATAGCGGACACGAGCGTTCACAATCTGCCGTAGAGCAATTGATAATTCTGCAATGCGCTCCTTGCCAGCATTATATTTTTCTAAAGTGGCGTCATACGCAGCTTGAGCATTATCCAAATTTTCTTTAGCAAACTTTAACATTTCAGTTGAAGATTCGACGGTGCTACTTTGCGTTAAAACTTCAAGAGCGATATCTAATTCTAATTGAGCTTCTTCTTCTTCGGAAATTTTATATCTGCATAAGCCATCCGCTTTTGATAAAGATCCTCAAAACCCGTAAAAATGGGTACATCCAGATTGACAGTCACATTATAATGTCCGCCATTTGCTCTTTTATCATGCAAAGCCTTTTCCGTTCCTCCGCGTGCATTTAAAGAAATTTTTGGCTGATATCTAGCTACCACCTTAGCTTTATTGGCTATAGCCTCTGCTACATCCGCACGCTTTGCCATAAGATCTTTACGTTGATTTTTAGCTAAAGCGATAAGCTCCGAAAGATTCTGTTGAGGAATTGCAAAGCATCTACCGGCAAAAGCTGCAGAGGTGTCTCAGCATCGAATCCTAAAATCGCAGCTAACTTAGCTCTCTGAATTCTCAAATGAGAACGGTAATGAGCAACATCAATTTGAATCTGAGCAAGGGTTGCTTTACTTGTGTACACATCAGAGATAGGCTTTAAACCAGCTTGATTAAGCTTAGTTGCACCGTCTAGCATTTTTTTAGCATCTTCAAGAGAAAGGAAATAAGCTTCCAAAATTTCTTGAGCATAAATCGTTGAATAGCTATTTTCAAAAACCTGGGCCATGATTTTCTGCAGCGTCCAATCGCTCTCCCACCCTGCAGCATTCAAAGCTTGCAGCGTGGCTTCAACATTTGCAGCACGTTCTCCAAAATCAACTAGAAGAACTTGCATGACAATGTCCGCAGTTCAAAATCGTATAATTAACATCAGGCCCATTCGTAAATTTGAAGTCTCTTCCATGCGAAAGATTGACATCAAGAGAAAATTTAGGATAAAAAGCACTTCGAGCAATTCCCTTGCAGCTGCAGCACGCTGAGCTCTCCACCACATCGCACTAGTTTCAGGATTATTTTCTAGAGCAATAGAGACGAATTCTCCGATAGCTAAAGGATGTGTAGGGGCGGCCGATACCGCTTGAAGAAACGAGAAAGGAAATCAACAAACAAAATGTAAATTTCCAAACTAATGAAACGTATGGTGGAAGATTTAAATTTCATACACAGCAATCATGACATACCGATAGATCTAATTGTCAACAGAAATACTACATCGTAAACGAAATAAATCTTAAACATAAACCTTGCTAAAAAATCATACTGTAGTATATTCAGGTCGTTATCATATATTTTAAAAATGTAAAAAGGGTAATATTATGTGCGGTTCCGTATACACTGTTAGGGAAAATATCCCTGTCAATTTAGGCTCTTATTCGATGTAATAAAGATGGGTAATGACCAATTTTTTTTCACGTCCTATAGTAGTAAAGATTTAGCACTTTTTACCAGATTGTTTCATTCCAAGACACTGTGAAAATCAGCCAACCTTATCATAAGATGTCGCAAGTTTTTTAAAACTAGCGAACTATTTAGATCAAGAATGGAAACGGTATGTACATGGAGGAGATAAACTTCAACACTTTAGGTCTATTTGGAGAGCGTATAGACCAAGTTCCTCGACAAAACAGCTTAAATAATAGAAAATTGAATCTAAGTATTTTCAAAAGAAGATTCTTTAACTGCTGCACGAAGAATTCGTTCAAATTAAAGATCCAAAAAGAAGAAATTGCTATTCTATGCTTCTCCAATCGTTCTCAAAAAGCCGATTAGCTTTTGCTCCATAAGGAAAGCCAAGAAGGATTTCTAGCCCGTCACTCCAATTTAGCGATCGATACTGATTATCATAAGATTAGCTCAAGAGCTTATCCTGTATCAGAGAAGCGGAAGCATATAGCCCTGAAAGCAAAACTAACTCATTATATCCCTTATTTCGGAACTGTTTTCTCAAAAGGGGTCACCTTCATTGTTGAACCTGATGATGTTGCAAACCCAAAAAATTTCGATCAATTTAATATCATTTCAGCTTCAGCTCCGGATATGCGTCCTGGATCAGATGAGAGCATCTTTTTCAAAAATCATGCTTCTAAGAATAAAGATGCCCAATCGAACCAGTACGAAGTTGTCAAAAATAAAATCCAAGCTATATTCAATACAGCAATTATAGAAGGAAATAGACATATAGTCCTTGGTGCTTTTGGATGTGGAATATTCGAAAACGAGACTGAAATAGTCGCTCAGATCTTTAAAAAAGTTATAAACCAACCGCGATATAAAGATAGATTCGAAACATTTACTTTGCCATCAACTGCGAGGAAAAACAAAATATTTTCGAAAAAGTCTTCAAAAACTAAATGCATTGCCCTCAAGATACAAAACAGTTATACTGCAACCATTATAGGAATTTTTTTTGAATTCTCCTTTAGGAAGGAATTTAATGAACAGCTTTACGATTCTTGCCTTTTTTTCCTATTTTTTAATTCTCCTTTTTATTGGCTTATCCTCCTATCATAAACAAAAGTCTTCAGCTGATTTCATTGTAGGCAATCGATCTTTAAATTTTTGGGTCATCGCCCTATCTGCACACGCCAGCGATATGAGCTCATGGCTATTCATGGCATTTCCGGCTGCATTCTATATCCGAGGACTTTCTCAGATCTGGATGGCTATAGGTCTTCTCCTTGGAATGTGGTTAACTTGGCAATTTGTCGCAAAAAGACTGCGTACTTCAACGGAAAATTACGATAGCTATACTCTTCCTACTTTTTTCTCAAGACGCTTCCAAGACGCCTCCGGAGTTATCCGCACTGTCACCGCCTTTATGTCGGTCATCTTCCTGACAAGCTACTTAGCTGCAGGCTTAATGAGCATGGGGCTGCTTCTTGAATCCATTTTTGGCATCGATTACTACGTTGGATTATCCGTGGCCTTAACAGTCGTTTTGATTTATACATTTGTAGGAGGGTTTACTACTGTCGCCTGGACAGATCTCTTCCAAGCCCTTTTCTTGTTGTTAGTTCTATTGGTTGTTCCTTACTTCGCCTTTATCACACTTCCGAATGGTTTAGGAAGCATACAAGCAGATGCTTTGACAAAAAACATCGAAATGTCATTCCTAGACTTCTCAGCTGAGGGATCTATACTGACGGTCCTATTTTTGGTCTTTGGGTGGGGGCTCGGCTATTTTGGTCAACCTCATATAGTTACAAAATTTATGGGAATACGAAATACAGAAGAACTCACAAAGTCAAAGTATGTGGGCATGACTTGGATGATCGTTACTCTTGGAGCTGCAGCATTCGTTGGATTAGTTGGCATATCGTATTTTCCTGAAACCCTGGATAAACCTGAACTTGTCTTTGTAGAAATGGTCAAGAGCTTATTTCACCCCTTCTTGGCAGGCATTTTCCTCTGCGGAATCATTTCTGCAACAATGTCGACAATGGATTCACAGATTTTAGTTGCTGCTTCAGTACTTAGTGAAGATTTTTACATGCAATTCAAGAAGAAAAAAATTTCGGAAAGGCACCACCTTACCATTACTCGAGCAGCTGTGGTGTTAATATCTATAGCTTCGCTTTTGATATCCTTTAATCGCAGCACTACCATTATGGATGCAGTTTACTATGCATGGACGGGTTTGGGATGCTCTTTTGGCCCCTTAATGCTCATGTCGCTCTACTTCGGCAAAGCTAATAAATACGGAGCTATTGCTGGCATTATTGTTGGGGGCACTATTGCTGCATTCTGGCACACCATTAATCCATATCTTTTCGCTACGACAATTCCGGCGATGATTCCGGGTTTTGCTTTTAGTGCACTAGCCATCTACCTAACTTCAATTCTAACACAGAATATAACAAAATCGACTGATGCGGAATACTAAGAAAAATTAAATTCCTAAATAACAAGTTCGCGCCTTGCCATTGGTGCCTGACCTGATATTCTGACATTTGCCAATGCGATAACATTGCTTCCTAAAGGGCAAATGTCAGAATGTCAGGTCTGGAACCAAGGCTGGAACGTTACCCCCAAGATTTACGCAACTGAAAAAAGCGTCGTTTTCAATTAATAACAAGATACTAAATTCTGAGAGGTAACGTTTAGCCTCGGTTCCAGACCTGACATTCTGACATTTGCCCTCCTGGGAGGTTACGTTATCACTGTAGGCAAATGTCAGAATATCAGGTCAGGCACCAATGGCAAGGCGCGAACTTGTTATTTGCGTTTAATTTTTCCTATACTTAACCTCATTGTATCTTTATTCTAAACAATGTTTACTATTGACCATATTTTATTTACATGATATATTCTGTTGAGCAAGTCGTAAAAAAAAATCCCAAAATTCATTTTTTGCGCATAATACAAATTCGTTAAATAAAGGTTTCTATATGCAAATTGAATCCAATTTAAATGATTTCAAAAATACTGTTGATGAATTAACACTATTATTGAAAGTACAATCAAGTCACATGCGCTTCCCTGCTAGTCAATTTTGTGCACATGTCAATCTCATTTTTTCTACTCTGTTAAATCAAATCGATTTATTGAACTATCTCGACAATGATCTTGTTGAAGGAAAGATAAAAATACTTAATAAAATCGAAAATATACAAAACTTAGTCGCATTAAATAGCAGCCAAATAATCTCATCTTATGCTATAAATGCATTAGTATGCGATAAAGAAGCAATATCTCTAGAGGAGATGAAAAAAGCTTCGAATTCTGTCTTAGAAAATGTTAAATTAGTTGAAGAAAAAGCATTTATTGCAAGTAAATTCGTAGAGATACAAAACGCTCTTTCAGCCAAAAAAGATCAACTTGTCCATGTGATTTCTTTTACTATAAATAAAATAAACGAAATGAATGTAACCGCAAAACGCACTCAAGACCAACAAAACTCATTGGCTCCTCCTAATAAAAAACAAAAAGTTACCGATAACACTGCAATGCCACCAAACCAAAATAGCTCACGGCTATCCATACAAGAAGAAAATATGTTCGTAGATGAAATATTGTATTTTATGGATGCAGGTAGCGATCAATTGTCAAATAAAAATCAAGTGACTCTACCTAAATCTTCCCAAATCATTGCTAATCCCAATATTTTTGCCAAAAAAATTAAAAACATCGAAAATTCTTGCTATATCAATTCTGCTATCCAAGCTTTATTAGTTATTCCATATATAACAAATAAAATTTTAAACATTCCTATCGCACGAGCAAGGAAATTAAATCATCATTTTGCAATATCTTTGTATAATTTAACTTGTAAATACGTCGGTAAAGAACAAAACGATATAGCATCTCAAATAATGACTCTTGAAAATAGAATTGCAGGATTTAGATATGCTCTAAAATCAGCTAAATGTATTGATGGAACTATTTACCAACAAAATGATTCAAGTGATGTCGTGCGAGCTATTTTGGATCTTCTTGAATTCAGAATTCCACTTTTAGAAGAAAAAAAAGCGATGAATAAAAATCTGGTTCCTCAAACCCAACGATATAATCAAAAGACTGGCCCCGTTTCTTTACTTATACCTCTCGAAGATCAAGAAAATAATCTGGAATTTAAAGATTTATTAATGGGATTCTTTAAAAAATCTTTTGTTAAATGTCAAAAAAATGCCATCAAATTTAAAAATAAAAATCAACAAGACGTCCCTTGCGAGTCATGGTATGAGCAAAACTTTTTGACAGGAGCACCTCCGGAATTTATTCCTGTACAACTCAACCGGTTAATTCAAGTTGAAACCTACCAAACCAAGACAGATGAAGAAATACAACAAGAATACATCCATTTTCTTAAAAGTTATTTTGCTCAATTGAACGGAGATGTGACCACATTAGAATACGCCATAACGAATATTCACATGCCAGTTGATAGATTAATTCTATTTCTTGAGAATACTTGCTTGCAACTAGGTGGGGATATTATTTTTATGAAGCAATCATTGCCAGTGAAAACTACGGTGATTTTTAACGAAAAAAAGATTGAAAATCTAGTAAAATTAAACCCCGATGATATATTTGATTTATCAAGTGCATTTGAAATACATGAGCAAGATGCGAAGTATCGAGTCTGCTCAGCAATTAAGCATATTGGATCTTCCGGGCAAGGACATTACACTTGTGTTGTCAGAAATCCACAAAATCAAAATAATTGGAATCTTTGCAACGATAACGTCATTTCCGAAATTAGTGGAGATTTGCTGAAAAATGAACTTGAAAATGGTTATATCTATATCCTGGAAAGGATCATTAACTAAAAGTTAGAGAGCGATACCCTTGCAAACAACGCTTCTTAAACACTTCTGGAGGAGAAAAAATTCTAGCTTGTACCCTTCGGGCATAAATCTCGAAAGGATCTGATAAGTCTTCATGATCGGTTAGATGATTAGCTGATACTTCATCGGCTAAAATAGCGATCATTTCCTCCACAGTAAGATCCCTATCTTTCCTTTGCTTTTGCTTTTCATGCCTTTCATGATTACTTTCCTCAAAGGAGCAAAACTTAAACGATGAATCGGTGTCGGACCATGCGCCTTAATCGCCGCAAGATGTTGCGGTGTACCGTACCCTTTATGACTATCAAAACCATAATCAGGGTATTTTTCATGTAATTTTAACATTAATCGATCGCGGGTTTCTTTGGCAATGATTGATGCTGCTGCAATCGAAAATGATTTTGCGTCCCCCCCAATCACTTTTTCTGAAGAGAATTCCGTTAAGGAAGTTTAGCCCATCCACTAATACGTGATCCGGCTTAAGAGTCAGGCAGCAACCGCTCTAAACATTGCTCTAATCGTGGCCTGGTAAATATTGATGGAATCAATCTCTTCTACAGACGCTACCCCAACCCCATAAACGACTTGTTCATGCGAAGTTAACTTTTCAAAGAAAGACGCCTTTGTTCTGCGTTTAACTTTTTACTATCATCAATACCAGCAAAAGTATTCGAATGAGCTAAAAAAATACATGCTGCAGCCACAACAGGCCCTGCAAGTGGACCACGACCCGCCTCATCCACGCCGGCAATAAGGGGAAAGCCCCTCTCTCGCACAAACTGATCAAAATGCGATAACTCCGCAAAACGTGTTGTTTGCGAAGTTCATTCTCATTGATAACTTGTCGTTTACTCGACATGCTGCTGAAGTCGGTTGTGTCGACTCTTGATCGAGTTCTACATCTGGGACTTCGAGAAGGAGCGTCCTCTACATTCAGAGCAGCACGACTTTTTTGACTTCTAAAATCGAGGTTTGACTTTAGAAGCTTTACCTGATGTTCCACGCAAATAATAAAGTTTACTACGACGACACTACCTTCTTGCACCAGTTCAATTTTAGCGATACGTGGACTATGTAATAGGAAATACTCTTTCCATGCCCTCTCCATAGGCTACACGATGAACAGAAAAAGTTTCTGACAGGCCGGTACCTTTACGTGCAATAACGGTGCCTGTAAAACACTTGAACACGCTCTTTTTCTCCTTCAATAATACGAGTATGACTCGAATGGTATCTCCAACTCGAAAATCGCAAATCTAGATTTCTGCTGGCTTTTTTCTAATTTTTGAATAATGGCAGCTTTGCTCATATTGAATCTAATCTCCTAAATATTTTAATAAGTCAGGGCGCACGCGCTTTGTTTTTTCTATTGCTTGCGCTTTGCGCCATTTCGCTATTTCTTTATGATTCCCACTGAGCAAAACTTCAGGGACACGTATCTGCCTTCAAAACTTCCGGCCGGGTATAATGCGGACAATCCAAGATTCCCATTTTGCTCTCAAACGAATCTTCACTGGCGGCTTGATTCATGTCCTAAAACGCCCGGAATAAACCGCACGACCGCATCGACCAAAACAATCGCTGCGAGACATCCATTGGTCAAGTACATAGTCGCCGATGCTAATTTCTTCGATCTACTTCACTTTCAAGAACCCGCTCATCAATTCCTTCATAATGGCCGCAAAGTAAGACTAGGTGTTCATAGTGCGGCTAACTCCCGGCATTTTGCGGCTGTTAAGATCGTTCCCTTGCGGCGAAAGATAAATCAACTTGGCATCTCGGTGTTTTCACGCTTCGATGGCGCGTTGCACCGGTTCCGCCATCATCACCATTCCGGGACCGCCACCATAAGGGACGGTCATCGACTCTGCGATGCTTATTATCGGCAAAATCGCGAATATCGATCGAGATTGATCTCCAACATTCCTTTCTTTTTAGCCTGTTTGATGATGCTTTCATCAAAAGGCCCTCGAAAATAACCGGGAAACAGGGAAAGAATATCGATATGCATTTGTTAAGCTAAGCTGCCCCTTTTCGGCTTTCCGCTTAGCTGCTTCTTTTGCTACGATGAGCACGTTTTTTCTGTCTTCCACGTACAATACTTGGAGCACTTTTTCACTAAATGCTTCAACACTTTCGGTCATTTGTGCACCAAGATCCAAGCCAATGCTGAATGCGATCTGCTTTGATATACAAATTTTGATCCGTTTCGGTCTTCGAATGGGTTATACCAACCCAGTGCTTCCAAATATTTTCCATCGCGACGGCGAACGACAATCCGTTACTACAACGCGGTAAAACGGATCGGTTTTGCGGCCTTGTTGCCGTAATCTAATTTTTAACGCCATAGGGATCCTCCCATCATCTTTTCTAATTGTTTCATATTCGGCATATTTTTAAAAAATTGTTTTGCCTGTTTAAAGATTTCACAAGCTTATTGACATCATCGATGGTTGTGCCACTGCCCTTTGCGATTCGTTTGCGGCGAGGGACCGAGAGTTCTGCTTTTTCAGTCCGCTCAGCTTTGGTCATCGACTGAATAATCGCTTCGACTTTAAAGAAACTCTTTTTCATCAATATCCAAATCTTTCAGCGTACTCATTCCAGGTAGCATCCCAGAAGGCCTTTGATCGATCCCATTTTTTTAACCATCTGAATCTGACCTAAAAAATCTTCATAGGTAAATGTTGCAGTGCGGATCTTTTCTTCCAGTTTTTTAGCTTCATCTTCGTTAATATGCTCTTGAGCTTTCTTCACGAAATTAATCGTGTCGCCCATCCCAAGATGCGGTCTGCCATTGACGCCGGATTGAAAAGCTGAATGTCCTCGACTTTTTCCCCAATGCCTTCAAACTTCAACGGCTTGCCGGTCACTTCGCGGATAGAAATCGCCGCTCCGCCGCGCGTATTGCCATCAAGCATTGTCAAGATCGAGCCAGTGATCGCCACGCGCTTATTAAATTCGGCTGCACATTGACTGCGTCTTGCCCGGTCGTCGCATTCGCAACAAAAAGAATTTCATTCGGATTAGAATGACACCTTTAATTTTTTCAAGTTGCATCATCAACTCATCGTCGATATGCAAACGTCCAGCAGTATCGAAGATCAGACAGATCATGCTCATCTTCTTTAGCTTTTTTCAAAGCAGCACGGGCAACTTTATCGGATCTTTTTCTCCAGCTAAAATAAATACAGGGACTCCGATCTGCTGTCCTAGCAATCGAAGTTGCTCCATCGCCGCTGGCCGCTGTAAGTCGCAAGCGATCAACAAAGGCTTCTTGCACTCCCCTTTTTTCAACAGATAACGAGCAAGCTTAGCACACAAAGTCGTTTTACCAGCACCTTGAAGGCCGCACACCATGATGGTTGCGGGCTTTTCAGCAATATTTAGCTTGGCCTCTTCTCCCCCCATGAGTTGCATCAGCTCATCATGAACGACTTTGATAAACTGTTGCCCAGGAGTGACAGATTTGATGACAACATCCCCTAAAGCTTTTTCCTTGATGCGTTTGACGAGCTCCTTGGCAACACTGTAATTGACGTCAGCGTCCAACAAAGCTAAACGCACTTCACTAACAGCCTCAGCAATATTGCTTTCAGTCAGTTTCTTTTGGCCAGCCAGCTTGGAGATCAAGCCATACATTTTTTCTGTTAAAGTTCCGAGCATATTTCTTTTACTGCGTTATTATCGAATTTTATAATACCTTCTTTGTACAGGGTACTAAAAAACTCATTCCCTTTCAAGAAAAAAGAAGCGATCGTGTCCGGACCAATCTTGCATAAGGTTAATTTTTTTTAATTGACAATCTTTAAAAATAGTTAACACAGCGTCTCCTTGCTGACTTCCTATTTCAAGCCATATTTTTCCGCCTGGATACACTATCTGCGGAAGAGCCTTTGCAAGTTGGTGATAGAAAAAAAGTCCTTGATCTGCTGCCACTAGTGCCATTTTAGGCTCGAAATTTCGCACTTCAACTTCTAATTTAGTAAATTCTGCCTCTGAAACATAAGGAGGATTACACACGAAATAATGGGACATTCTCCCTTTTAAAGATTCGAGGAAATTCCCTTGGCAGAATTCAACAACGACCTCATTAAGTTGGGCATTTTCACGGGCCACATTAAGGGCTGCAGGAGATAAGTCACACAATATCACTTCTAAATCAGGAAAACGTCGCTTTAAAGCTATACCAATACATCCTGATCCACAACACATGTCAATAAGCCGCTTTTCACTCCGATCTTCCTTTGAAAGGGCTGTAGCAATCGAGTCAACAAGAATTTCGGTCTCTTGACGAGGAATTAAAACATCACGTCTAACGTTTATGACGCAATCAAAAAAATCAACCTTGCCACGAATATACTGCACAGGTTCCCCTGTGGCACGCCTTTTGAGCAAATTTCGGCATATTTCAAGTTCACCATCGTTTAAAGGGCGGTCGAATTCGACATACAAATCCAAGGGACGGATTTGCAAACCAAAGCTAATCAAGTCAATGGCATCACGGCGTCCAGTCTTAATTCCCTTCTTTTCAAGAAAATCAGCAGATAGATTGACTATTTCTAAAAGAGTCTTCACGACCTTTCTTTCCTCTTGCGCTTAGATCAGTTTTTCTTGGCGAAAATGCGCAACTAATCCGGCAGAGATCTCATCTAAATCTCCCTGGAGAATTCGGTCAAGATTATACTTTGTCAGATTGATGCGATGGTCTGTCAGCCTATTTTGAGGGACATTGTAAGTCCTAATGCGTTCAGATCTATCTCCCGACCCCACTTGCATGGCTCGATTAGACGACATCGCTGCATGCTGCTTTTGCAACTCAACTTCGCTGATTTTTGCTTTTAAAAGGCGCATGGCCTTGTCTTTATTTTTGTGCTGACTCCGTTCGTCCTGGCAGGTCACGACAATGCCCGTAGGGAGGTGCGTTAAACGGACAGCGCTATCAGTTGTGTTGACGTGCTGTCCACCGGCCCCGGAGGAACGATAAGTATCGACACGCAACTCTTTTTCGTCGATGACGACATCGCTACTTTCATCGGGCTCCAGCAACACAGCGACCGTAATAGCTGAAGTATGTACCCGGCCTTGAGCCTCGGTCTCAGGCACACGTTGAATGCGATGCGTTCCGGCTTCATACTGCATCAAGCGATAGACATTCGGCCCTGAGAAGACCATGACATATTCTTTAAAGCCACCCATATCTGAAGGAGTACAAGAAAGGACCTCATATTTCCAACCTTTTTGATCAGCATAAAGCTTGTACATCCGCACGCAGTCAGCGACAAAAAGGGCAGCCTCTTCCCCTCCTGTTCCGGCTCTTAATTCGACGATCGTATTGCGACTATCGTTGGGATCCGGAGGAATCAAAATGGCTTCAAGTTCGTGTGTAAGCCTTTCGATAGAGAGACTGACTTCAGCACTATCATTTTTTAATACTTCAATAAAAGCCGCATCGTTCTCTTCGGAGAGCATTTTAGCGTTATCTTCGCGCTGTTTCTCGAGCTTTTGTAACTGCTCCCAAATCGATTTTACTTCTGATAGATAAGCATGCTCTTGAGTCAGCTCTTTGTATTTGCGCTGATTATCATAGACATTCACGCTACCAAGTTGTGCTTCTACCTCAGCTAAACGACTGATAAGCTTTTTGACTGCGTTCTCCATGGATTTCTATCTCAAAAGCTGATTACTTACGGAAACGCTTGTTAAATTTATCTACACGACCTTCAGTATCTACTAATCCTTTACCACCGGTATAGAAAGGATGCGATGTCGACGAAACGGACACTAGGCAAAGAGGATATTCTACCCCTTCAAAAACTTCAGTCTCTTTGGTTTCAAGCGCAGATCCACATATAAAAGTATGGCCAGTCGAGGAATCCCTAAAAAGAACTTTTTTATATTTAGGATGAGTATTTTTTTTCATTGAAGATGCTCCGCAATTTTTTTGTTTTCATGGTTTCATTCTATGAAAACGTGTCTATTAATACAAGCATTAAATTGGCAAGGAGGGCAGGCAAGGACAACAAGGACGACAGGGACGACAAGCAAGGACAAAAATTGAATTTGTTAATCAATAAATCTTTACAACTTTCCATAGGTTACTGTATCCTTTGCTTAATTGTCTTGTCGTCCTTGCTGTCCTTGTCGTCCTTGCTGTCCTTGCTGTCCTTGTCGTCCTTGCTGTCCTTGCTGTCCTTGCCGTCCTTATGACGAAAAATTAGAATAGCGAGCCAAAATTCAGTGCGCTATGATGATTTATTAGAATAAGGACCTTGATTTTAAGTCGTTATGATCATAAATTACAATAAGAAGACAAATTTCTCTCTCGATATAGTCATTTCTTAAAATAAAGTATTTATAAGATGCATCGAAGCGGAAACTCTATCCTACAGCCCACAGGCTATAGAGCTTTTTAAGAAATAACAGGCAGAAAACGTGATCGTCGTTTTAGCTACGCTGAATACCTCGCTTGTTTATCTGAAGGAAACGAACCCAGAGCAAAGAGTGGGCAGTGAAATATCAAAAAAGTATTAAACGACACACAGCCTTTGGACAAATTTGTTAGACAAATCATACTCAAATTTGTTCAAGTTGAGTTGAGCGTAAAAAATCAACAAAATCTTAAGTTTAAACCCATCGCATATGAAAAACCGGGAGGCTTGAGTGCGAATCTTCGCAACTAATCAGGATATTGGTAGTGCCCATGCTATGATCCCAGCACTGAAGCTACTACAATTCGAGGGAGTGGAAATTTCACTTTTTTCGACCAAAGAAGCCCCTGCTCGCCAAGCCTTTCTTGCTTTTCCAGTGAGTAGAGTAGCAAGTGACTTGGAGCGTCCTCAAATGGAATTGAACCAGTCGCTTATGGGAAGTATTTTGGATGAAGTTCGACCGAATCTGGTTATGGTGGGAATTGGGACAAATCCCAACGGCATTGAGAAGTTGGCTTTAAGAGCCGCAATAGATCGTGGTATTCCCACAGTGGCAAT
This sequence comes from uncultured Parachlamydiaceae bacterium, assembly GCA_963752155.1. Lineage (GTDB taxonomy): Bacteria > Chlamydiota > Chlamydiia > Chlamydiales > Parachlamydiaceae > JACCRY01. Next base: position 206,864 of record CAVVXH010000006.1, read on the forward strand.
TATAGAATCATGGCCACATCTTTGGCTTGAAAATTATGGAGTCAGGGATCGAGACCTTTATTTGACCGCTACCCGCGTTCTTGTCTTCGATAACTATTCCAAAGAGTGTCTACTTGATTTTGGATTTAAGACGGACCAGGTTCTTGTTACCGGTAATCCTGCGAACGATGAATTGACTATTATGAAGGCAGAGCGCAAGCAAGTTGGGAGTGCTTTCAGAAATGAACTCAAGATAGGCAATAACGACAAGATTTTTTCCTACATGGTGACGAACAATCTTGAACGTGGCCAGCTTGATATTGATGAAGGTGATCCCCGATGGTTGGGATTCAAGGAATCTACTGTCATTATTGAATTTTTGCAGGCAGTAGAGGCCGCTAAGTTATACCTACCTGTCCAAGGAATTCTCAGGATCAAACCCGGAAGAGAACGCGAGCCTCTGGAGAAATTAGTTCAGAAGTATTCTCCAGAAACATTTATTGTCGGAGAGGAATGCAAGGATGGTCGACGAGTCATTTTAGCCTCAGATGTTGTTGTGGGGACGACCTCGACTATGCTCCAGACCGCTTCATTCTTGGATGTGCTCTCCGTAAGCTACCTTCCTAATCTTTGTTGCCCTGACCCGCAGTTTGCCAATGGTTTAGGGATCATAAAAGTAATCAAAGACGATGGAGGGCTAACCAAGTTTCTTATAGAGTTGGCTCAGGCCCCTGAGAAAATTCTTCTTGAACGAGACGCTTTAATGTCAGTCTTGATCCAGGATAACGCGACGAGGCTTGTTGCCACAGCTATCAAATCTATGGACAATGGATGAGTAACAAATACCGTGTGTTCGCTAACCAAAAAACAAATTTCCTACTTGTCAAGAAAACCAAAGTATCGATCAATTAACGTAAAGGATGAAACAATGACCCAAGAAACAAATTTTTTATAGCAGTTTTAATTATTACGACCATTCGCAATACTTTGATTTAAGCGCAAGTAGGTTCGAAGCTCTAGTTCATGATATAAAGTATCCTCATATAGGCTTTGTTCTGAGTAATAGATTTTCAATTTTCTCTGCGTTTATCATTTCAATACCTCCTTTAATAAACAGCATTTTTTATTTCTTTTTTAGTTAATGTGAAATTTGTTTTCAGGCTTTATGTATTCTATTTCTCCATCCAAAATAAATTTTTCTGATCCATCCACAGAAGCATATGATCCCTTTTTGACCAAAGACTCTAAAACTGTTATAGGATTATTCTCTAGTAAAAAATCTCTTGCTTTCGTTGCAGGAAGGGGTCTTTTTTTATCCTTATAACAATAGACTCCAAAAAGATCATATGGACATTTTTTTTCATCATAATCAATGAAATGGGTTTGTTCCTTCCTAAGATGTCTAAATATTTGGACAATTACTTCTTCTTTTTCTTGATTGTTTTTAGACACATATATTGTTTTAAACAAAAAATTAGATCTAATATATGAATCACAATAATAAATGGCTGCCCCCTGCATATTTCCTTGGAATATTTTACAATATCCGCTATCAGCAACGCCTTCGAATTTTTTTAAGTTATTTCTATTGCTAGGTGGAATAACGCCTATAAGTATATCAGAATCAAACTTAGCATACGGAAGTTGATCAATTTTCGATATCGAACCAAAAATATTTACAATTCGATTTGGCAATTCCCCCATCCAAGGATACATTTTAACGGCTTTAAAGTCATGATATGACTCATTATCAAAAATTAATTTATACCATAACTTGCAGGTTGTCATGCAAACTAGCATATTTTCTATCGGCAGAAAATCCACTATTGCTTTAGTTATTTCTTGCGACAATGATGCATGATTGAAAGATAACATTTTTTCTCCTCTTTTTATTTAATGTTCAGTTTATTTGTTTTAATATAACCAAATCATAACAGAATTGCTTATGCATTAAAAATTAGTAATATTAATAATGAATATCGATAATTTTAATATAGAAAAAGAATCACAAGTTTTATTATTAAGAGGTCTTCAAAAACAATTGACAAACAATTAATTTATCAGTAAGATGGTGATAAATAATAATGTTTCAATAAAGGGAAAAATGAACGTTCCAATCAACCTGATGCATTTAAAATTCTTTTGCGATGCTGTGCTCCAGAGCAGCATCTCTGAAGCTGCAAAAAAAAACTACGTCACGCAATCAACAGTTAGCCAAGGAATTCTCAAACTTGAAAGCTCTTTGGGAGTGGAACTCATTGCTCATGCACGTCAAAAATTCATTGTAACCGAAGCCGGTAAAATTGTCTTCGAACATTCCCGGCAAGTCTTTAAAGCAATCCAAAGCATTCATGACAGCATCGAAATGCAAAAAGAAGAAATCTCCGGGACTTTGAAGTTTGTCAGCACAAATAGCTTAGGGATGTCATTCTTGGCTCCTCTTTATAAAGAAATGCAAAGTATGCTTCCGGCTGTCAATTTCAGCTTTCAATTGGGGAATCAAAATTTCATTCGAAATGCATTGCGTTCTGGAGAAGCGGATTTTGCAATCGTCGTCTACGATCACGATTTCAGCCAGTTCAACAAACGAACCATTAAAAAAGGTCGCTTTCAATTATACCACCACATGGATGCGCCGATCTATCAAATTGAAAACGGAATTTTAGTCGACAACATAGAAGGAATGCATATCAAAGAACTTCTCAATTATTTTTGCGGTCCTAGTCATTCCCCACTTAAAATTCAATCCGCTCTCGCCGGCTGGGAAGTGGTCGCAAGATTCACTGACATGAACATTGGCGTAGGTTTTTTCCCCGATTATCTGATGGACCATATGCGATATCCCAATTTACGTGTCCACCCACAGACCATACCGCAACTGGAATACGAAATTTGCGCCATTTATAATAAAGGAGAGGCCCATTCACGCGCTACGGAGGCATTTTTGAAACATTTTGCCAATGATGATAATAAATGAAATCACCTACACGCTCTCTAGAATGTCTTTATTTGATAAGTCGATTTCTTTGCAGCCCCCTTGAAGCGATTTATACGCTATTGATTTTTATTGCGGCTCAAGAATTAAACATGAACGCCCTTCAAATCACTTTCTTAGCTTGTTCAAAACCAGTCAGTTCTTTACCCGCTTTCTATTTCAGCACCTTTCTAGCGACTCGACAGGAAAGATACAAAAGATATCTGATTGCCATCAATTCATTTGCAGCTCTCCCTGCAATTGCTTTTCCTTTCATTCAACATAACGATTTATTTGTAGCTTCGCACTTTATCTTCATGATAGGAATGCGAGCTTCCTTTCCCGTATGGAATGGATTGCTAAAAAATGGGTTATCAATGGATGCAATGAACAAGCTCCAAGCTAAAGCAATTGCCGTACAACAATTTCTTCTCATCAGCTGTCCACTCATCTTTGGATATTTGATAGATCAGGATAAAGAAATTTGGAAAGTTTTGTTTTGTTTGCTAGGTTTGATGCAACTTGTGAATAGCTTTATGCTTTTAAAATTGTCTCCGGAGCCTCTTGATCTTGAAAGTACGGTCTCATGCAAATCCAGATCTCCAATTAAAGTTTCATTTTGGAGCCAATGGCAAAAAATACGTAATTTGCCTAATACCTCTCCCGATTATGTACGCTACCTGCTGTTATTCTTCTGGGGAGGAGCCGGATTAGTGATGATGCAATCGGTATTGCCAAAGTTCTTTAAAGAGAATTTACATTTATCGTACACAGCCTTAACCTGTGCCATCAGTCTTTGCAAAGGAATAGCCTTGATCGGTACTGCAAGATTGTGGAGTCAAACACTTAGCAACGTCTCTCTTTACCAACTAAACTATTACATCAATATCCTCTCAACACTTTTTATTGCTCTGATGTTGCTATCCAATTTCCAATCGAATTTAATTTATCTATCCTACATTGTTTATGGAGCCATGCAAGCGGGTTGTGAATTGAGTTGGAATATGTCTGGGCCTCTTTTTGCTAAAAAAAATGAATGTACTTTTTATGCAGGCTTAAATTTACCTTCCATTGGCTTACGAGGCATTCTTTTTCCTTTATTGGCGCAAACTTTATTGGCGTATTCATCTTCTAACACTGTTTTTCTTTTTGCCGGTCTTGTTACCTTAACGAGTGTTTTTTATGCGCACAATTTAGCTAGACGATCTTCCAAGAATTATGCATCTTTTCGATACCTTTAGGCAGCAATTCCCGCTAAAAATTAAAGACTATTTTTTATTTTTAGAGGGAACTGCTGACCTTTAGATACTTCTTCTAATTATTTGTGGATTCTATTTCGCATAGATAAATAAAACATGTGTTTTGTTTCTTTCGCCAATATTAAATAATGTGATATTCAATATCAATTATATTAATTTTATTTAAAAATGGTTAATCTATTATAATTCAACATAGAAACAAAATAAGCAAATTTCACGACAAACACAAATAATGAATTTTGCAAAAAAAAACATCAAAACAAAAAGGTAACATTATGAACTCAACAATAATTATTAACGATCAAACTTCACTATTTTTAGAAATAAAAGGGCTCGCAAATTTGGATTCAGCAAGAAGCAAAGCTCCAAGATTGCCTAATGAATTAATTGTGCATATCTTTTCTTTTTTTGATATGCGAACTCTTGTTAGATGTCCTTCAATCTGCCGAGAGTGGAAAGAACTCTCGTCAGATGAAATTCTATGGAAGGGAATTTTTGAAAAAACCAATTTATCACAGTTTAAATTAAAATTTTTCTCCTTAGATGAAGCCTGGACATATAGAGATATATCTTCAAAATTTATTGAATCAGGGAGATTTGGTGCTGCAATTGCAGCCTGTAATAAATGCGGAGAATTAAATAAATCTAACGGAGCATATGCTTTAAGAGATCTTTGTATGAAAGCATGTGAAATCAAAGATTATGAAATGGCATATCGCTGTCAAAAACTTGCAGAGGAATATGTTGCCTATGCCGAGAAAGATACGGAACATACTGCTTGTGCTGCGAATGAAACAATAAGCTATATAATTAAAAGTCAAGTTACTGACCCTAACTTTTTAGAAAACTATGAAAACTTAATTAATTTATCGGTAACTTTAATAGATAAAGATAGAGAATTTGGACTTCAAGCTTTGATTGCGATAGCAAAAAAATTTGCAGATTTACAACTGTTCGATAAGGCAATGGAACTTACTCAATTAGCGAAAACTTTAGGAGATTCAAGAGTTTGTAAGAGAGGTAGAAATCATAGCGATGACATACATCCATTTAATCAAATGAGTAAGCACATGCTGAGCCTAAAGCAGTACAAACTCGCAGAAGAATGTGCTGACAAGTCTGTGGAACAGTGTCCTAGTTCATGGCTTTATTCAGAAATTGTTATAAAGCAAATCCGCGAAGAAAAATTTTTCAATGAGCCTTTATATTCTAAAGTTAAACATGGGACCATGCCTTGGATATGTGCAAGTGAAGCATTAGTATTTAACTTGATCGATATGGGCAGAATCGAAGAGGCCCAGAAGATTGCTCAGGAACGTTTGCAGCTAACGTGGTTTTATGGAATGTCTGACTTTAAGAAAAAATTTGAAGAGAAAATAAAATAAAATTTGCAGTGCAGAAAACAAATTTCTGCCCCAAATTTAATAAACGATTTTAAAACTAAACCAATAAAAAAACATGGAGAAAATATATATGGAACCCCAAAGTCAATTTTTAACAGGCTTTTCTACTAATGAAAGTCAATTTGATTCCTCCTAAAATTTTATTGACGAATAATTAAATTTCAAGTATAAATAAAATTAACATTAATTAATTATCAATTATACTTATTATAGATATGCAACCTCAACTTTTATTATTCTCCCCTAAAATCCCTTCCATTTTTTTTCCACCGGAATTAAAAAATGAACTGGAAGAAATATTCTCACGCATCAACACATCCGTTTCAGATATTCTTCTTTATGAAAACCCAAAATTTAAATCGAAAGATCCAAAGGCTCTTATTGTACCCAGATACTCTCTCATTAGAGAAATATCTAAACAATTAACTCGCGAAAATACATTACAACAAAACATCAAAAGATTTTATAATTTTTGGAATGAACATTCCGGTCAATTGGGTAGGGTATCAATTGTCAATCGACAAAAACTTGAGAAGCTTACTGCATACATATTAAATTTTTCTTCAAGCAAAAGTGCACCCCCAAAATATGCTCAGATAATTATTGAAACACATCACAAATTATTAAAGCTTATCATCAACAATGACAAAAAAGAAATAATCGAAAGATGTTTACGACCTTCACATTTTTTTACTCGAAGGGGCTTCTATCACGTAAACACTCTTCATGGGGAAAGTTTGAACACGGAACATTTACACATAAAACAAATTCTTCTCGACTTTCTTAAAACACCATCTGAAATAAAGTTACCGAATCATCCTTATATTCTTTTTAAATACTTAAATGGATATTGCTCTTTAAGCGAACTAAAGCTTACGCATCAAAACGCACGCAGCTTTCTTGTGATGGCTAAACTCATTGATATGGCTGTCGCAGAATACAACCGCACTATCGATACCAAAATCATTTTTCCAAAATCTACGTTTGAACTCCGCACACACATCTTAAACCTATGCTCCCCTTTGATGACCACCGGTGAAGCATACACGAAAGCCTTGGATCCACGTAGATATAAAGATCGAGCTTATTTGAGCAATCCTCTTCATTGGATTCCGGAACGGGTGAACCAACATCTTGCAATTACGGCAAATCAAATTATTACTCTACTTCAACCATCCGGAAACTTAAATCAGATTACACCTTCTATTTCATTAATTAAAGGGAATACAGGAGCGGGTAAAAGCTTTGAAGTTGGAAAAATTAATACAGAAAATAAGCTTGGAGTCTCTCTCACCGTTGACAGCATTAAAGCTCTCTTAAAAAATGAGAAGATATCAAGAAAAACTATGCGTCTTGTGAACAATCAGGTTCATGATGAAGGTGTCAGTCTTTTTAATGAAATCCTATCCAATCTATGGAATGTAGCTGAAAATACCGACTTCTTAATTGAAGGTAGATTTTCATCCGTAGAAGAAATCAATACTGTTCTAAGATCAGCTAAAAGTCGTCAAACGGAAGTCCAGTTACTTGAAGATATCGAAACTCCCCTCTTAACGTCTCTTTACCGTGTTCTTACACGCGATCCTTATGCCGATCCTTGTCCTCCTTTATCGGAAATTATCAAGGGACATAAAGAATCTATCAGCTATTTAGAACAACTCATTTCTTTGATCAAGAAAGAATCTGCAATCAAACATTTTAAATTATATTATAACGATGAATTCGGAAAAAAACACCTTGTTGTCGAAAAGCAAGATGGAAAATTTAATTTACTTTCTAAAGATTTATTAGATCAATGTTGCCGTATCCCATCCGATCTAGAAATTGATCAAACTATTGAACAAGTTATTACCGAACAGCAAATCAACCTTGCAATAGAGCGTGGATACATCACCAAAGAATCAAAACCACTGATGATGCAATGGGAAGGGATTCCATTCGGGAAGGCTGTGGAAATGCATGCTTTAGGCTTACCCATCGAGAAAGCTCGATCACTCATCATCGAAGAAGCTAAATACCGCGAACTCTATGGCACCTATGAGATGCAGCCTTATGACGGTGTATGGTTAGCCGATTTTCCCGGCCTTCATGATTATAACTGCAGCGAGCATTTACTTGATGTCCGAAATGTCTGCGAAAAGGGAAAGGGTTTGCATTTTCCGGCAAATAAATTTGCATGGAAACTCAATCCAAAATTCAATCCCGAAGCGCGTCTCCCCAGTGCAAAGCGTGGCGGATTCCAAATGAAAATCGGATATTTCGTCATCCCTCTTGACAAAGCTGAGACGATTGTCAATGAACATCTCTCGCCGGAAGTGTTAAAAGAACTTGAAGTGCGAAATAACAGCGGAGAACTCATTGGGTATCGATTATTCGTTCATCCCGAAGCTTATGACCATTTCAAAACCTTGCATGATGCCGGAATTTCTTTCATGAAGCCTGAAAATTCAGAATATATGGGGACACCGACATCTTCTTATCGATCATGGGTCTTACGTCGCATAGACAAAAAGGCCAAAACTACTCCATTTATTGCTAAATTCGGAGTTGCGAGTTCACCCACTGACACACGACGTCTATTGCCGAAATTCGATATCGAAAAAAGTCTTCATGCACAAAATGTCCTCGACCGGGTTCCTGAAGATCAATTGAAAAAGAAGGGCGACGGATCTGACTTATTATTCTTCAAAGAAAATTTTGGTATTTCTCTTAAAAATGTCGACAATTACCCCCCTCAAGCTCAAACAGGAGGGGGTGAGTGTATTGGTTCAGGAATGATTGTCCGCGAATTTCCACCTGAACTTCTTGACGGAACATGCAAAATTCTAAGTTTCTCCGCAATTATGTCTACGGAACGTACCAAAAAAGAGAATTATGGCCTATGCTCATTAATAAAAAACAAAGGCTCGGGAGCTTTACCACTGATCTATGAGCTCATTCTTGTTGCAATGGAAAAAAGGTTGGTAAAGACAAGTGAAGAATTTCTGGATAAATATATTCTTCGCGGATTTCTCGATGCAACAGAAGCTATTCACATGCAGCATGGAATCTCATTTGCTCCTCATGGACAAAACCTTTGTCTAGTCTTAAACAGTGATAATACTCCTCGTGGATTGGCTTACCGCGATATGGAAGGAGTGTCTATCATACCCGGAGAGAATTTTCTCAATACATTTGGAATGTTTCGTCAACATATATCAAACAAACTAGCGGCATTGATGGTCATTCATGAAGAAGACCTAGATCCGCCTCAAGGGGCTCCCACGGAAGTAGGTTACAAAGAACCGCAGTCTGAACGAGCGCTCATGCGCTATCTCATCGCACATGTCAACCACAACAAAGAAATACGCAAGAAGTCAATTGATATAATGTTAAAATTAAACATTTGTTTTAGTCATTATAAGGGCTATCTTAAATATGTTGACGCCGCTTATTTAGAAAAGCTTAACTGCTACTTCGATGTAGCTAAAGCGAGAATTCTTCGAAAAGATGGAACTTTTCCGGCTGCAGAAGCGGGCTCAACAAATGAACTTTTAGTGCAGCAATGCAATAATTCGCTTTGGAAAAATCGAAAAATCACAAATGATTTAAAAGTCAATAAACCTACTTTAATTAAAATGTCTTCGTTTATTCATCCAATGTTTGATTCTTTATCAATGCTTCAAGGAGTGAGCATTCGTTTGAGTAGTTCCTTTTCATTACCGAATCTTGCGAAGAACTCTGCGACAAAGAAAAAACAAATTCCTAAATGTTCAGTCAAGGAAATTGTTAAATGGCATCAAGAATTGAGATGAGTAGTGATTTTCCAAATCTTCTTGGCCGAGATAAAAAATAAGGTTTTCCATGAGTGATGAGTCGGTAGATGAGTTCAGTTTTATCTACATAGACATATCCATCAGAAATGATTGTTTTAAAGTCTTGAATTCCAATAGGAAGTTTAATTTTTGACATATTTTTTTTGTGCGCCTTTGCTTGCTTCTCCTAAATAACAAGTTCGCGCCTTGCCATTGGTGCCTGACCTGATATTCTGACATTTGCCGATGCGATAACATTGCTTCCTAAAGGGCAAATGTCAGAATGTCAGGTCTGGAACCAAGGCTGGAACGTTAGGGACTGTGCAACAATAACTTGCACGATTGGGCTTTGGCGCAGCCCAATCGTGCAAGTTATTGTTGCACAGTCCCTAACCCCCAAGATTTACGCAACTGAAAAAAGCGTCGTTTTCAATTAATAACAAGATACTAAATTCTGAGAGGTAACGTTCCAGCCTTGGTTCCAGACCTGACATTCTGACATTTGCCCTCCTGGGAGGTTACGTTATCATTGTAGGCAAATGTCAGAATATCAGGTCAGGCACCAATGGCAAGGCGCTTTAAAAATCTGTTATTTCCCGATAGGGGGCGCCGCAGGCAACTGTCTCGCTTTGCGTTAAAAAAAAATTAAACTTTTCTGTTTTAGTACTTCGTTGTTCTTGATATATATAGAAGATTTTTAAGCTACTTTCATTTCTAGATTTTTTGGAGGAGGCGTAACTTCCAGAAATTCTTTGAAATGTGGAGCAAAACATTCTTCTTTAATGTATTCAGCCATCAGCAATCGGATGACAACTTCTGTGGTTGCCTGCATCTCAGTAGCTTTATTTGCTTTGCCCCCCCATCCAGAAATGGTGGAGTGAGTCTTTAATCCTAATATTTGTTCTGATTTCCTGTGCCCTGCTCAAAACGCTAACGGAGGTTGACTTCCCTCTTCCTTTTTGATAGATTGATCTTATAGATAACAATCATAGGCGTTAACGACAATTATGAATTCTCTCTCACATGGATGGGGGCCTAGCGTCTCCTCACGGCCTCTTTCTTACTTAATTTATACCCTAATCGCAATTAGCATTTGCTCTGCCTTACTAGATGGAATTTTTGTCTATTATCTTGAGATGAACGGCCCCCAATCTCTCTTAAGCCTTTCATGGAAAGGACTTAGTCAAGGATATCTTTGGCAGCCTTTATCCTATCTTTTTGTGCTTAGGTCTGGTAACGCCGGCCTTTCCCTTTTATTTTTTATCGAACTTTTCTTTAATGTCTATATTCTATGGATCTTGGGTAACACATTATTAACACGAGTTGGGAATTCCGCATTTTTTTGGTTCTTCTTTATTATAGGAATTTCAACAGGTCTTCTCACATTGCTTTGGATGCCTGTTCTAAATCAATATACTGTGCTAGCAGGCCCTGCTGCAGGAATCATAGCGATCATGACGGTTTGGACGATGCTTCATCCTGAAAGTGAAGTTTTACTCTTTTTCTTAATTCCTATGAAGGCAAAATGGCTATTTCTCGGCCTTTTGGGAATTTTCATCCTTATAGACTTTTCTCATTTCAACTTTATTAATTCCATTTTCACCCTTCAAAGCGTCATTTTTGCCTACCTCTATGCAACGATCATCTGGGGTCTTGAAGGTCCTTTTGGCTTCGAATCAAAAATTGATGGTTTTTTTATTAATCTTGGGAATAAGTTGCGTTCGCTGCCTTTTCTAGGTCAATCCAGTCAATTAAAATCAGATAAAGAGACCAAAATCCTCGATTTTCATACCGGAACACCTTACCTTGACGACGATGCGTTCATGGATAGTGCTCTAGATAAGATTTCAAAATTTGGAGAAAAGTCTCTTACATGGAGCGAACGCTCAAGAATGAAGCAAATTTCAGAAAAAAAGAGTCGTCGCAAGTGAAAAGCTCAAATAATTCCTAACCATTTTCAAACAGTGATTTAGACTTTGAGAAGCGACGAATTTATCTAATAAACCTAATAAACAGAGAACACAGAGGAGGAATAATTGAGCGAAGAAGTGAACAAGGCTCTTTTTTCCACTCGCCACAAACAGCAAACAGTTGTGTCATAGAATGTGACGTAATCAAATCTTAAAATCCACTATATCAAAACATATCAAAACACCTCAATTGACAAATAACATTCCTATGTGATATACTTATAAAAAAATAACTTTAAAGGATGCATCTGTATGTATAAAGATCACACTTCACCCTTGAAGATTCTTCCTCCTAATCCCCGATCATTTTATGTTAATTTAGCTCCAATAAATAAAAAAACAATCACTGTAAATTTTCGAGCTAAACTAGCAAATAGTAATATTCATTATTTAGAATTAGAACTCTTTAAACAACGCCTTCAAAAAGACCAATCAACTTCTTCTTATCTTACTTATACAACAAGTTATAACAAAGTACATCGATATCGTACAATTTTTTTCACATTAGGAATTGTTTTTTTAGTCCTAAGCGCAATGGTGTTTCATCAACATTTAAATTTCTTCACGGTTCTATTTGGGAATATTAGTGTTATAGCTAAAAGCATCATAGCTAGTTTCTCCCTTATGCTTGCTATCGGAGCCATCCTCATGGGTTACTCGCTCTGTATTGCTAAAGAAGCTTGTGGAGATCTTGTAGAAAAATCCAAACGGAAACTCACACAAGCCTTTACACGCAAATGCATCAAACACGGGTTCCATCGTTTTAATTTTGTAAAAAGGGATTATCGCAAATACTTAGAATTAAAGCTCCAATACAGTGAGGCGATTGATCTTATCAACGAACAACAAGAAGAAACATATCATCTCCTTCAAAAAATTCAAAAATTCGTTGCTATCGATACCGAATATCAGGAATTGCTTTTTAATCAGGCTCTTTCAGAAATGAACGACACTCTACAAAAAATATTAGGTGCGTTCAATCAAAATGAAAATCTAAACAATGATCAAAGATAAAACATGAATAAATTAAATTTAACTCGCCTTATTTTTTTTGTAATTACTTTATTTTATGCGATATCTCCTCTTGGAGCAAAAGATCATAAAAATATTCGTTCAGAAAAGCTTCTTATACTCAATGAAGATAATCGATCAGTAACGTTGAACAATAATGGAGAAACATTTTACATTGAGTTCCCTTTAGAAAATCTTCCAAGAAAGTTTAGATTTCCACCTAATCGATCTTACGTAATTTTTGAACCGCATCATGGATACGAAGGAACCTCACACTTAGTTCGTGTCGACTTAAAGCAAACAAAAAAAATTAATGTCTCTGATTGGTTAATAAAAGAAATTAATCACATTGCTAAAATAGATCCCGATTTTACTTGGAATCAGAATGAAAAATATTCGTATATAAGTTTCATTGCAACCTACGGATTTGCTGTAGAAAAACATGGACCTCCATCACGATATGATGATGAATTTCCAATTGAACGTTTGAAAACATCTTATATTACTATAGTTTGCACACAAAAAAACATTTATGAAATCGTAACAACTTTCGATACAACAACTGATAATGAAAAACACGCAGTGCTTGTTAATTCAATTGCAATTGATTAATCCTGCTCATTTTTATGGATTACAATTTTCGTTTATCCTGCTGGCTTAGAAAAAACCAAAAACTCAACTCACATATTCCTGTGGATGCGTATATACTCCCCAGGTGCGCTCTTTTTGTGAACCATTTAACCATTGCTTCCACGATGAAATTGGATTTCCTGTACTTCCGGTATAATCAATTTGCCAGAAATCAAAATGTCCGGTTCCAGGATTTACTAAAAAGCCAAACTCATCACGCACCCAGTTTGTATCAGCTACAATCACAGGCATAGGCATTGCATAACCTAATTCTTTGCACACTTTGCTCACATGCCAGTGATAGTCATAAGGCGTGGAAGTAGTCTGATAAATTAAACACAAAAATGCTTTGACCATATCCTGAAGGGCTTGTGAACTCACAAGGGCTTCCGGCAACATTGTGATCGGCAATTGTTCCAGCAATGTCTCCAGTTTCATCAAAAAACTTGGACCTACATTGGGTAATTTTTTAAATATTTTACGAACAATATCTTTAATTTCATCCCCAGAGGCCAATGGAAGCAAAGAGTACAATAGCCCATCGATTTCATCCGAAGAAAGGATTCTTCCATAGGCCAATCCTCGTTCTTTTTCCATCACATGGACCAGATGACTTCGAAATTCCGGGGGTGTCACTCCGATCGGGACATAAGCAAAAACCTGTTTGAAATAATAGCGATAATTGACGGGAACTTTTAAGGCAATTTTTTCAATTAAAAATTGAGCCATTGCTTGGTTTAAATTGATTTTATCAATAAATTTTTCTGCTGGGTGAATGTAGTTGTCTCTGATATACGTATAAGTAAATTCATTGTTTTTCCATAATTCTTTAAAAGGAGACACTCCAGGTTTTAAAAGAAAGGCATGAGTGGGAGAATGCATGAGCAAGGCTTTTTTAGAATCCTTCTCAAATTCTTCAAGTATTTTCGGAGGCATCTGTTTAATTAAATCCACCAAAAACACTAAAAGTTCAGTTGGATTTTCAACCCATCGTGAGGCTTCTGTTGGAGGCTCTTCTCTCTTCCAATAGCAACTCACTAAAGTGCCCATAGTTCCACCAGATGTATAAGCCCATGGTTTTTTTTCGATACTATCTAAATGCTCAAGGGGATCTTTGATAGGAGCTACATGATGCGCTTTAGCCATGCGATAAAAGGCTGTTTCGAGAAATTCAGGAGTACGAATTTGCATCACAATAGCCGTTGTGATGTCGCTGATATCTTTTTCAATCCCTTCCATACTTGGGTCATTGCTGATTTCAGACTCTGTGGCAATAAAAAAGGAAGCTAGAGCTTCAATAAATTCTGAAGGAGTCTGAATTCGGTTCCATTGCGCTGTATTTGCACGTCCGTATTTAAAAACTAAACGAAACCCTGCAGGGCTATCGTCATATGGCCCTATTGAAACTTCATGCATGTCTGCATCGTAAACTTCCTGAAAATATGCGGGAAAAAGGTCAGAATATATATCAACAAGTTGATCGAGAAGCGAAGCATACCGCTTTGCTTGATATTGTAAAAAATTGTACCCCTCTTCAATCTGTTCAAACGCATATCGTCGCACCCGATATTCACTTTTAATCCATTCTGCATCTTTTTCACTGCTAGCAGTACGTAGGCGCGTTTCTAAATAACGAAGATGACCCATGGCTTGTTCATGTTGAATTTTTACTTCTTCGATCTCCCGATTGACCTGGTCGAGTTTATCCTTCAATAGTGTATAGATGACATATCCAATCCCGCCCTGTTCCTGAGGTCCCAATCCAAGACTTGAATACAAGTTCCATCTAGCAAAATTTGTCTTCGTTTCCGCAAAAGAGGCAACTGTGAACTCCCAGCTTTTCAAAAGAGCATTATCCGCCATCGTTTTAAAAGCGATGCACGCGGCCTCAAACTTTGTATTAAAAGTTGTAATGGGCTGAGACTTTCCAGATGCAGCTGCAGATGTTTGCAATAGTGGACTACCGACTAACGCGCTTTTCAGAGCTGACTCTTTTTCTTTTAAGTCTTCAGGAGTCATCTTGAGTGAGCCCAGAATAACCCTTTTCAAAAGATCTTCAGGTGTCGAAAGAATTTCTGAACTTTCATTAGACTCCGGATTTAAAAGAGGCAACAACAAAGATTTTGCACGACTTATGCGCTCTTTAAGAGACAATTTTTCGGGAATTAATCCCGCCGCTACCATGGCTACAAGCATTCCTGGAGAAGACCAAATGTCTGCGGTATCAGCCAAAGAACCTGTAGGCAATGCTATGGGGCGACGTAAATCCCCTGCTCCCCAACTGGCAGCTAATGGAACAGAATATTCATTTCCACCAAATGTACGCTTCAAACGACTTGTAGCAAGCAATTCAATAATATCTTTAAAAAATTGGGGCGATTGATGATCGTGGACAATCATGGCTGGAGCAGTCGCAAAACAAGATCCTACGCTTTGCCTGAGTAGACAAAGCCAAGCAGACAAAACAGCACGTCGTGTTTCCGGGTCATTCACTCGAGAATTCACAGGCAATTGCAAGGTTTCCCTGATCAGTTGCTCCGCGTAGCGATTCATGTAAGGAGCTGAAACGTTTTTTAATAAAATTTGCATCTCCTTACTTTCTTGAAGCTGCATAAGCGCTCGTAAGAGCTGTTCTTGATGTTTTGCATCAAATTGGCGCAAGGGTCCCAAGGAATACAGAGAATTTTTCAGGGCAACTATCGCATTTCCCAAAACGACTTTATTAAGCTCCCCTTTGTCATCAATGAGCAAATTGACCAATTTACGAATGCGAAATAAAGCACGAACTGTCGGGCCATCTTGAATTTTAGATCTGTCAATGAACCTTGAAAGTGAATCGAACTCATCTTCAATATATTTTTTAACTTCATCATCCGACACAACCCTCTGTTTTGACACAATGGTAAAAGTTCGTTGATAAAAATTAGGATCATCAATTGGAATCTTGATGTTATCCAAAAAGTCTGTAAAAAGAGGAATGCTCATTCCATATTTCCACTATTGTGAGGTCCATTTTTGCAATGATAGTCTATAAAGATAATTATGACACATTCCTCACTTGTTTAGTAGGTGAAAAAGATGCTGCGATATTAGGGTATAAAGTATAGGAAAAATTAAACGCTAAGCGAGACAGTTGCCTGCGGCGCCCCCTATCGGGAAATAACAGATTTTTAAAGCGCCTTGCCATTGGTGCCTGACCTGATATTCTGACATTTGCCTACAATGATAACGTAACCTCCCAGGAGGGCAAATGTCAGAATATCAGGTCTGGAACCAAGGCTAAACGTTACCTCTCAGAATTTAGTATCTTGTTATTAATTGAAAACGACGCTTTTTTCAGTTGCGTAAATCTTGGGGGTAACGTTCCAGCCTTGGTTCCAGACCTGACATTCTGACATTTGCCCTTTAGGAAGCAATGTTATCGCATCGGCAAATGTCAGAATATCAGGTCAGGCACCAATGGCAAGGCGCGAACTTGTTATTTAGGAGGCATTAGAGTAGGGGCGGAGATTAACCCGCCCCTACTCTAATGCCTTTGTGTTTAATTTTTCCTATACTTTAATACCCCTAATTAATGCTTCAATGAGGCTATATCTATCACAAAGCGATACTTTACATCACTTTTTAGCAACCGATCATAGGCTTCATTGATCTTCTGGATTGGTATCATTTCAATATCAGCTAAAATTCCATGCTCACCACAAAAGTTAAGCATTTCTTGTGTCTCCTTAATTCCACCAATTAAAGATCCTGCAAGTTGTCTACGTTTAAAAATCAAACTCGTTACATTCGGAGAAGGATGTGGATGTGCTGGAGCTCCAACTAAACACATCGTCCCGTCACGCTTTAACAAAGCAAGAAACGTATCCAAGTTGTGAGAAGCTGCAACTGTATTTAAAATGAAATCGAGGCTATTTGCAAATTTTTGAAGCTCTTTCTCATTTTTAGAGATCACAACTTCATCTGCACCCAATTTTTTAGCCTCTTGCATTTTACTTTCCGAGGTTGTAAAAACCACTACATGCGCCCCTAAAGCATGAGCAATCTTAATAGCTACATGTCCTAAGCCTCCGATTCCTACAATTCCAACTCGGGTTCCTTTCCCTACTTTCCAATGAATTAAAGGAGAATAAGTCGTAATTCCGGCACATAAAAGCGGGGCGACTCTTGCAAGATCTTTCTCATTGAAAGCACTAGGAATCTTCAAAACAAATTTTTCATCAACGACAATATTCGTCGAATATCCCCCATAGGTGGTAGTTCCATCCATCTTATCTTTACTATTATAAGTTAATATCGGCCCTTTTTCACAATATTGTTCTAAATGTTCTTTACAGCTAGAACATGTTCGGCAAGAATCCACCATACAACCTACAGCTACAAAATCACCCTTCTTAAAAGACTTCACCTCGTTGCCTACTTCAGAAATTTTACCGACGATTTCATGCCCCGGGACCATTGGATAAATACTACCTTTCCAATCATTTCTCACTTGATGCAAATCAGTATGACATACACCGCAATACATAATATCTAGTTTAATATCATGCGGACGCAATTCTCTACGCTCTATCTCAAAAGGTCCTAAAGGGGCGGTCGGACCTGTCGCTGCATAAGCGTGTGTCATTGTTTTGGTCATTGTTTTACTCATAATATCCTCCTCTTTATTAATCTTAGTATCCTTTCTTTACAATAATGTAAAAAAAATATTTTGCAAACTTTTTCTTAAAAATAATTTATTTTCTAAATAATATGTTATTTGACTTTATTTATCTGTTCTTCATAACGTTACATTTAAGGAGAAATAATATGAAACTATCACCTTTAATGATCATTTATCATCCAGATTGTGTTTTACATTTAACCGGAATTGCTCATCCAGAAAATCCAAATCGATACTCTGCCATCATGGAAGGGTTGCAAACACAAGGATTTTTACAAGACACTAGCTTGTTAGCCAAAAAAGCTTCTATAGAAGACATTTTACGTTGCCATTCCCAAGATTATATAAATCTTGTCTTTGAAGAATGTAAGTTTCTTGAAATGCTAAAAATTCCAGAAGCTACTTCGATGTTATCGACCGGAGATGTTATCATCTGTGCTCAATCATATGATATTGCCCTACTTGCGGCAGGAGCAGGGATTATTGCTATCGATTGTGTTATGAAGGGAATGTCAAGAGCTGCATTGAGTGTTATGCGCCCTCCTGGTCATCATGCGACTCGTTCCCAAGGAATGGGTTTTTGTCTTTTTAATCATATTGCGATTGCTGCACGGTATGCTCAAAAAGCATATGGGATTAAAAAAGTAGCCATTATCGATTGGGATGTCCATCATGGAAATGGAACTCAAGAGATTTTTTACAACGATCCCTCGGTATTTTACTTTAGCACGCATCAAGAAGGAATATACCCTGGCACGGGCAGAAAAGAAGAAAAAGGTGTTGGCAATATCTGCAATTGTCCTATTCGCGGCGGAAAGAATTCTCGTCTTAAAGTTCTTAAAGCCTATGAAGAAGATCTCTGTGCTGTTATGGAATCCTTTAAACCTGAACTTATCTTGATTTCTGCCGGTTTCGACGCCCATCATGCTGATCCACTTGGGGGCTATGATACAGGTGGGGGACTTGATCTTACAACTGAAGATTTCGCTACACTCACACGCATAGTCCAAAAAATTGCCTACAAACATTCTGACGGAAAAATAGTCTCTCTCTTAGAGGGCGGATATCATCTTAAAGCATTAGCTGAATCTGTTTGTTCACATGCAAACATCCTCAGGAACTTTTAGTCCCTTAATCGGTTTTAGAAAAGACTTTCTTTTCTTTCTGAAGAAAAAGATCAACATGGGTATAGGTAAAACGGTGAACTAGGTCTTCTGTATCATAGAGGAATTGATTCATTTGCTGCCTCCGTTCAGTTAATAAACAGTTTAGCTGATCAATATTTAACAAAGAGATGCGTGGATCTTGATTGATTTCAGGGTCCACATTACGTGGTACACTGAGATCAATTATGAGTTTAGAATCCTTAAAATTTTGCTCCAATGCTTGTTTTGTCAATAAAAATTCATTAGATTTCGTGCCAAATATCAACCAGTCAAACTGACTCCAACGATCTAGATCTTTCCAATCCAACCATTGTAGACGATGGGTAGCAATCATTTTCTTTGCTGATCTTGTCGTACGGTTGCACAAAGTGATGTGATGAAGATGCTTTTCTTTAAAATTTCCAATCACCTTGTTGTTTATTTCTGAGGCCCCGATAAATAAAATTTTGATCTCGTTAAGATCTGTAAAATGCTCTTTACCAGAGTTGAAAATGGCATGTTCGAGTCCAAATAGATTTTGTTGCGGAGGTCTAAGTGAACGAGCCTTTTTACCTACCATCAAAGCTTTTTGAAAAAGATAATGAAGCTCTTTTGGTAGAGCAATAAACTCTGTGACTTGTTCGTAGGCGTTCTTGACTTGCCCTTGAATTTCTGTTTCTCCCAAAATAGCACTATCGAGTCCTGTTGTTACTCGACATAGGTGCAAGAAGCAATCAGCTCCAAAATAGGAGTAAAGTTTTTGGTCAAAATCTTCATGTACTTCATGACGCAAAATATTTAAGATATATGTATGAGTGGAAGCAAGATCTTCGGAACAAAAATACAATTCTGTTCGATTACAAGTAGATAGCAAAACAATGCTGAGAACCCCATGTTGAGCATTTTGTAAAGAAAAATGCTTATGACACCCCTTAGCTAATCGCTCTCTCAGTTGTAAGTCAGCCAGCTTATTATTGATTCCTAAAACGCCAATTCGCATGTATCAAATCCCTTGTTGAAGCGTAGCTCGTTATAAAAGAATTTGAAATTTTTAGCAAATAGTGGACATTTTCACTAAGCGAGGAATTTCTTGTATCATGTAAAAAGGCACAGAAAGTACATTTCCTTCAAGAGTAAGAGGTGCTTGAGAAATACGTAAACCGAGGATCGATTTTTTTTCTTCCATGAATTTTTTGAGTGATTTTAATCGCCCTTTAGCACCTGCCTTTACTTCAATAGGGATCACATGAGATCCCACTTCAACAACATAATCAACTTCAGCATCCGATCCTTTTTTCTCTCGTTCCCAATAGTAGAGAATGGCTCTTGTATAAGGTTGAGCATAAGCAATGAGTTCTTGACCGACAAATTGTTCCGCCAGAACTCCTCCATTGATAAGAGTAAGATCTTCTGGAGAAAGCAAAGCTTGTGTAACTTGTGGAATAAGACCGATATCAAGAAATAAAAGTTTAAATCTCTTATCATTTAACTGCGATGATAAAGGAATTCCTGAAGCCGCATTGGCAAAAACTTGGTGCAAAATTCCTGTGCGACTAAGGACATCCAATGACTCTAGATAATCTCGGGATTGCGCATGGGCATGTATTTTTGCATACTTAAAATGTTCTCCGATTAACCTTGGAGTCGCCTCAAAAAGCAATTTCATAAATTTTTGTTGCGAATTTTTCGGATATTTCCCCAGATCAGTTTCGTATGTATTCAGAAGATTATAGTGTATTCGATCAAGATCTAAAAACTGTCCACTATTTATGACTGAAGCAATAGCTTCAGGCATCCCTCCTATCATAAAATACTCTCTGACAGATGAAATGAGGCTTGCATGCGTTGCTGCTCCAATCGGCTTTAACGGGGTGGCCTCTTTGATCCAAGAAAGAGCTAACTCATCTCCCTTTGCCTCTAAAAACTCAATAAATGATAACGGTCTCATATATAAATACTCTATTCGACCAACAGGGAAAGAAAATCGTTCATCACCCATCATAAATTCAAGGAGTGATCCTGCACCAATCACATGCATCTCAGGCATCTGTTCTTTAAAAAAACGTAAAGAAAGAAGAGCGTTCGGACAAACCTGAATCTCATCAAAAAATAAAAGCGTTTTACCTGGAACAATAGGTTTTCTTAATCGTGCAGACAGATCTCTTAATATATAGGAAGGACTGAGGTCTCCATCAAAGGAAAATTTCGCATCTCGCAATTCTTCAAAATTTACAGTGACAAGGGATTCAAAATGATCGTTTCCAAATTTTTCAATCGAGAAACTTTTTCCAATCTGTCGTGCACCTCGCACGAGAAGTGGCTTCCGATCTGATCTTTGTTTCCAATTGATAAATTCTTGTTCTATTAGCCTCTTCATCTTGAACCATCTTTTTGTTTTTGCAGAAAATTGACGGGTATTTTTTCACAATTATGCAGAAAATAAGGGGGTATTTTTTCACAATTATGCAAAAAAAAAGGTAGATGTCAAGTTAAAATCTTTAAAAAGTAACCAAATAGGTTGAGAAAAAGTCTCATAAGAAAAATCGTGTTCATCATTTCTAAATTTGAATTTTCAATCATAAATAAAAAATAGAGCTTTTATGTTTGATTTAATTATGAGTTAGATTACAATTTCATTATGTTTAAAAAAGTAAAAACGGAGTTATAAATGGATATTTTAAATTTTATTGTTAATAATAGATGCCTAGCTTTTTCTGCATGTTTTGTTGGGGGTTATGCACTTAACAGTGCCTCACTAGTAGTTAATAGAATGGCTGTTAAATATTTGGGTCTACCTATAGATGTACACAATCACCAAGAGTATGATGAGTGGTCCGCCAATTTAGTTAAAGCTAACAAAAGATTCGCAATTTTAAATGGTATTGAATTCGATAGACAACTAGGAGCACTTTTATATGATTTCACTGCTATAGCAATTCGTGAAGAAATTTCGAATCGTTATCTTTTGGAAACAATTGTATTACCGTGTATTTGTCCTCAATTTGCGGCTTTTTCAATCGCCCGTACATGCGTTTCTAGCCTGTTATTTGCTGCAGCACATTTACAAAATAATCACCCTAGTGAAGCCTTAGCGGGACAGTTTTTCGATACAGCTCTTTTAGGTCTGGTGTGTTCATTAGCCCAACAAAAAATAGGTTTAGTGGGTTCGATATTTATTCATGTAGGATATAACTTGTATGGTTGGCAATACACGTATAATCAAAATTTTGTAGATGTGGCAAAAAAAATAAAAGCAATCCAATTAATAGATGTTATTCATCCTCTAAAGATTGTCACATTATTAGGCCTTTTTATTGATGATGCACTTTCTCCTGCTATTCTGGCCTATCAAGGCACTAAGAAAATAGTAAGCTCTTTTACTTAAAAAATAAGGCTATGTTCACCTGTACACGAGAAACTTTCGCTCAATTATTCCTCCTCTGTGATCTCTGTGGTAAAAAAAATCTACCACAGAGATCACAGAGAACACAGAGGAGGAATAATTAAGCGAAGAAGTGAACAAGGCTAAAAATAATTTTGGCAAAAAAGAACTCCTGGGAGGCTTGGGGTGGTTCAGACCCAATCTAGAATAACTTTTCCTGAGTTGCATGAAAGCATGATATCAAATCCCTTCTGAAATTCATCAACAGGGAAATGATGCGTAATGATCGGGGTTATATCGAGTCCACTTTCGAGCATATGGGTCATCTTATACCATGTCGAAAAGATTTTGCGACCATAAATCCCCCTAAGAACCAACATCTTGAAGATCACTAAATTCCAATCGATGGGGCAATTTGAAGGCAATATTCCTAGTAAAGAAATTTTAGCTCCGGATTGTGCCTTCTCCAAAAGTGTGTTGAGTCCATCAGGATGACCGGACATTTCCATTCCTACTGTAAAGCCATCTTCAATCCCAAGTCGTTTTATAGCCTGCGAAAGTGAATCTTTAGACACATTGACTGCACATGTAGCTCCAAGTTTTTTTGCAAGATCGAGTCGATAGTCGTTTACGTCTGTAATAACAACATGGCGCGCTCCTGCTTTCCTTGCAATAGCCGCAGCCATACAGCCAATTGGACCTGCACCTGTAATAAGAACATCTTCCCCTGCAAGATCCGCAGAAAGTGCTGTATGCACAGCATTACCCAAAGGATCAAATATAGCTGCAAGATCGTCGCTGACGATGGGAGGAAGTAAAAAAACATTTTCAGCAGGAAAATTAAAGTACTCTGCAAAACATCCATGACGATGAACACCTGTTCCCAATGTATCTTTACAAAGATGTCTTCGTCCTGTACGACAGCCTGGACAGACTCCGCAAGTGATGTGTCCTTCTCCACTGACCCTCTCGCCTACCTTTAGCCCCTTCACATTTTTACCGACTTCAACGATTTCTCCCATAAATTCATGTCCGATGACAGTTGGAATAGAAATAGTCTTTTGAGCCCATTCATCCCACTTATAAATATGTACATCGGTTCCACAAATAGACGTTTTGCGAATTTTAATGAGGACTTCATCATCTTTCAGGATTGGTATTGGAACATCTTCCATCCAAATCCCTTCTTTAGAGTAACTTTTAATCAGAGCTTTCATTCTAATCCTTTAGGGATTGGGCAAAAATAACTTGCACGATTGAGCAAGTTATTATTGCTCAGTCCCTTAAATAACTCTAAGTTTTTTTCCAACCTGAGCAAACGCTTCAAGAGCAATGTCAAGGTCCTCTCGAGAATGAGCTGCCGACATTTGTGTGCGAATGCGAGCTTTTCCTTGTGGAACGACCGGATAACTAAATCCTATGACATACACTCCTAGTGTAAGCATTTCTTTGGCAAAGTTTTGAGCTAATGTAGCATCTCCTAACATAACAGGAATAATAGGATGACTGCCAGGAACAAGTTCAAACCCTAAATCCGTCATTTTTTTTCGAAAATAGAGACTATTTTCATGCAACCTTTTGCGCAAATCACCTCCAGATCCAAGCATATCAAGCACAGCGATAGATGCAGCAACAATGGAAGGAGCTAATGAATTCGAAAATAAATAAGGGCGTGATCGCTGACGAAGCCATTCAATGATTTCACGACGACCTGAAGTATATCCTCCGGATGCACCTCCAAGGGCTTTTCCCAATGTTCCTGTGATGATATCGATGCGATCTTGCACACCGCAATATTCCGGAGTTCCACGCCCAGTTTCTCCAATAAATCCAACAGCATGACTATCGTCGACCATCACCAGGGCATTGTAGCGATCGGCAAGATGACAAATTTCCTGAAGATTAGCGATGATTCCATCCATCGAAAAAACGCCATCTGTAGCGATAAGCCTAAATCGAGTATCTGAACAGCTTTTAAGTTTTTCTTCGAGATCCGCCATCTCATTATTAGCGTACCGCAAGCGTCTTGATTTCGAGAGTCGAATCCCATCGATGATACTTGCATGGTTAAGGCTATCGCTGATAATCGCATCAGCTTCTCCAAACAACGTCTCGAATAGACCTCCATTGGCATCAAAGCATGAAGAATAAAGAATCGTATCCTCGGTACCTAAGAATTTTGAAATCTGTTTTTCAAGTTCATGGTGAATTGTTTGTGTACCGCAAATAAAACGCACTGAAGCCATTCCAAAGCCATAAGATTCATAACTTTTTTTGGCTGCTTCGATGAGGGAGGGATGATTGGCTAAGCCTAAATAATTGTTTGCGCAAAAATTGATGACAGTACGTCCATCAGCTATTTTGATGTGTGCTTGCTGTGGAGAAATAATTTCTCTTTCATACTTATACAACCCATTTTTTTTTAAATCTTCAATTTGTTCACGAATAAATTCTTTAAATTGAAGCCTATAAGTTAACTTGTCCATAGTTTTACCGATACTACAAGGAAATTTTATTTGCTATTAGAATTCTGCATTTTTTAGCGGAAAATAACAGGTTGTTTAATAGATGTGTTTAATTTTTCCTAAATTCGAAGTTTTTTTGACCAAACAGGCAAAAGATATTCTCAAAAAGATGCCGTCGTGTTATGACTGTTTTGTAAGACTCAAAATCATTGATTCAAAATTTATTTTGCTTTACCCGTATAATGGAGAGTTGCATGCGTCATTTGTGTTTACCTTTTATATGTGGAGCTCTTTTGAGCCAAATTCAAGCTTCCGACTCCTCTTCAAATCATCATTTACGAACAGATCTCTACCCCATACTACGTTTGGAATCTACATCGCGGTTCTTTGATGATGAGGCTGCTTTCTTATTTGTGGGAGAACTTGGACAAAAACTCAATCGGGTAAATGCGACATTTGGCTTTTTAACATCATGTGGACATCATTTTAAATTTGGAGGGGAAATCTTGAATCAAGAAATCAAGTATTTTTTTCCAAGTGCAAATGACAAAGGATGGGTTCGACAATATGCTGCCGGAGGTGTCTATCAAACAACATTTGGTTGTGGAAAGTTCTTTAAAAGCTTCGATATTGCAGGGCAATATTCTGATGTCTCTCGTTATCGTATTCATGATTTTTATGAAGACCCTAAAGAACGTGATAAAGACAAACATGGAGAACACCACCACCACCATTCGGACGTATTTAACCGCACAATTGCCGGAACTCGAGCCTATGCATTTTCAGTGGGTCTTACAGTTGCACCCTGGTATGGGGCCCTCTTGACTGGAGCAGCCGTCTATGATAGAGTAGACTATCTCCTCAAATTTTCAAAAAATAGAATTGTTGAAGGAGCAGGAGGCACGGTCAACTACGAACAAAGACTTTTTTTTGATACGAACCTAGTATTAAAGGCTGAACTGCGAGCACCTTACGATTATTATGAAGGGAAATTGCAATGGGGAACCACGTTTTATTATGGAGATGTAACCTTGGGACTTTATGGAGGTTGGACTAAGGGCAAAAGAGGATTGCCAGACACAACTGTTGCAGGAGTGGAAATCGATTTAGATTATGCGCTGACCAATTACTCGCGAAAAAGCTCTGTAGGAGTTTGCGGAGATTCCCCTTATGGTTTTAACGCTACTTGGGGAGAGGATCCTTATTACATGGCGTGGCTAGCTCAACCAGCAGTCTATATCCCTCAAGTCTTAGCCATCTCCGAACAACGTTTAATTGTTCCTCCTGAAAAACCCTTGCACCACCATCGTCATCACCACAGAGATGGAAAACATAAACATTGTCGATGCCGATGCATTAAAAATACAATTCCTCCAGGCACAGTAATTAACGATGGAAGCTTCCCTCTTCGTGATGAAATTGATATTGTAGATGAAAATGATAATTTTATAGATGATCCCTACAACTAGATATGAAATATGTTAAAAAAAGATACTGAAATGATGCCTGTCCCTGGGACTTCCTTGTCATCCCTCGATATGGCTCGGTTGAGAAATTATCTCATTGAGATTATTAATGATCCTGAAATTCCTGAGAACGATGTCCAGTGGGAGGAAAGACTCATTGGCCTTGGACTCCTTACAAAAACTCAAATACGAGAAGTCGTTTGCACCATTGCCGGTTTGGTATTGTTTGGAATATCTCCTAGACGCTATTTAAAGCAAGCTGGGCTAAGAATTATGGCATTTTTCGATAATGAAAAATCCTATAATGCAGTTCTAGATGAAGTCTTAGACGGGCCAATTGTCGGTCGATTTGCTAAGGATGGTTCAGGAAATAAACAAATCATTGACGGAGGTTTAATCGGAAAAATGACAAATCTTCTTCGTCCTATTGTTTCGCGAGAAAGTGATACAATTGATGAATACATGCGAAAAAATAAAATATGGCTATATCCTTGGGATGCCATTCGAGAAACTGTCATCAATGCAATCGCTCACCGCGATTGGACCCGATCTGTTGACATAGAAATTACAAGTTATCTCGATCGTCTTGAAGTGACTAGTCCAGGATCCCTTTCTAATTCGATGACTATAGAAAAAATGAAAGCAGGACAAAGATCTCCACGAAATCCCACGATTGTTAGCATTTTACGTGATTATGGCTATGTCGATGCAAGGGGAATGGGTGTTCGCACTAAAATTGTTCCTTTAATGATAAGAGAAAACCATGTTGAACCAAAGTTTAACGCAACTGAAGATTTTTTAAAAACAATTCTATATCAGAATCCCCGTTAATGAACTTGACAAAGCAAGCGAATTAGTATAACGTTTACTTTCCTATACAGTACTTTAGCAAGGAAATTTATGGCTATGAAATTTGTAATCTCCACACCGCAATTAATCTCACTCGTCTCAAAATGTCTCAATGTTGTTCCCGCAAAAACAACAATACCGCTACTGTCAAATTTGCTCATTGAAGCGGTTCACGATGAACTGATTCTTACAGCAACTGACCTCACAGTAGGCATCCGATGCTATGCAGATGCAAAGATATTGAATGAGGGAGCAACAACATTGCCCGCACGACGTTTCTCACAACTCATTAAAGAACTCACTGCTGCAAACTTAGAAATTTCTACCAATTCAAACGAAACAACAGAGATCTTGGCTGATTCTTCTCGTTTTAAATTAAATGGGATGAGCAAGCTAGAATTTCCCACTTTGCCTGAATTTAAAGAGGCTTTTCATTTCAAGGTCAAGCAATCTATTTTACGCGATATGCTTTACTATACCTCTTTTGCTGTCTCGAGAGAAGACAACCGATACACCCTCACAGGTGTATGTCTGACTTTAGCCAATTCCACAGCAACTTTTGCAGGGACAGATGGCAAACGTTTAGCTAAAGCGCACATGCCCATAGAAATCGATTCCACCTTTCGAAATAGCTACATCATTCCATTAAAAGCTGTCGATGAAATCCAAAAAAACCTAGGAGATGATGGAGATGTAACCGTCTATCTTATGAAAGATAAAATTGCCATCGAAGCTGGGCAAACGATAATTATCACGAAACTTCTTACAGGCGATTATCCAGATATCGATCGCATCATTCCACAAAACATAGAAGCTACCGTCATTTTGCATCGCGAAGAGCTTATGACGCTTTTAAGACAAATTTCTCTTTTTACAGCAGACAGCAGCAATTCGGTGCGTTTTACCTTCACAGAAGGGACATTACAACTCAGTGCAAATACAATGGAAATCGGAGAAGGCAAGGTTAGCATGCCAGCGAATTATCATGGCAATAAGCTAGAAATAGCTTTTAATCCAGGATTTTTCTTAGATATTTTGCGCCATAGTAAAGGTGAAACGATCAATTTGGGGGTGACAGATGCATACAATCCAGGGCTGATTACTTCAACTGAGGCCACTCCAATGACCACAGCCTCTCCTTTATTTGTCTTGATGCCGATGCGACTTAATGAAGATTAGATGTATTTAAAATCACTCTATCTCTATAACTTTCGGTTATACCAAGAAGCGGTTTTTGATTTCTGCCCGCATCTCAATATGATCTGTGGGCCTAATGCAGCTGGCAAAACATCGCTCATCGAAGCTATTTGTTTTCTAGCTGCCGGTCATTCTTTTCGTTCACATCAGACAGCTCACCTCATTAGAAATGGGTCTTCATACTTCTATCTCGAAGCGATCTTTGTAAAACATGGAATCGAACAACGCCTTAAAATTACACACAGCCATAAAGAACGCAAAATATTTATTAATAACACAAGTTATTCTACAACCTCCAGCCTTGTTGGACTTCTCCTCACCGTGGTTTTTTCTCCGGCCGATATCGATCTCATAAAAGGAGGGCCACAAGGTCGAAGACAGTACCTAGATGAACAGCTGGCTCAGGCGGATCCTCTTTATCACTACCATTGTAATCGCTATGCACGGGCCATGCGTCAAAGAAATTGCCTTTTAAAAGCAAAAAATTTCAATTCAATTCACAGTTGGGAATATGAAATGGCGGTATCAGCCGCTTATCTCGTACAAAAACGTCTGGAGTTGCTTGAAGAGCTTCAAAAACACGCAAAGCTCTTTTATGAACAGATTGCTGAGGCAGACGAAGCTTTATCATTGGCATATCGTTCAGCATCCGGAAAAATAAGCAACGATCAATCCGCGTTACGAATACATTTTCTTGAACAATATGAAAAAAATAGAGAACGAGAGGTCTTCTTTGCTAGTACACTTGTGGGACCTCACAAAGACGAATTGACCGTTTCAATTGGAGAAAATGAAGCCCGCTATTTTGCAAGCGAGGGGCAAATGCGCTCCTGCGCAGCAGCACTGCGTTTAGCAGAATGGAAGCGTCTAGAAACCTTTACAGGAGAAAAACCGTTAATGTTACTAGATGATATTTCAACAAGCTTAGATCAAAAGCGTACTGAACATTTGTTTCGATTGTTAGATTCTCTGGGACAACTGTTTTTAACAGGCACAGAGGAACCTATTTGCTATCCTGACAATATTGAACGTAAAATGATTTCATTACCTAATTCAATCTTATAAAAAAGGACGATATTAGAAGCGAGACAAGTTGCCTGCGGCGCGCCCTATCAGAGAATAACAAATGTTTAAAGCGCCTTGCCATTGGTGCCTGACCTGATATTCTGACATTTGCCGATGCAATAACATTGCTTCCTAAAGGGCAAATGTCAGAATGTCAGGTCTGGAACCAAGGCCAGAACATTACCCCCAAGAGGACAGCAAGGACAACAGGAAACGCGGAACAAATCGGTCAATAGAAATTTTTAATATCATTAAGGATGCTTGTTTGCTTGCTGTCCTTGCCGTCCTTGCTGTCCTCTGAGAGGTAACGTTCTGGCCTTGGTTCCAGACCTGACATTCTGATATTTGCCCTCCCGGGAGGTTATGTCATCATTTTAGGCAAATATCAGAATATCAGGTCAGGCACCAATGGCAAGGCGCTTTAAAATTTTGTTATTTCCCAATAGGGGCACCG
This sequence comes from uncultured Parachlamydiaceae bacterium, assembly GCA_963752155.1. Taxonomy (GTDB): domain Bacteria; phylum Chlamydiota; class Chlamydiia; order Chlamydiales; family Parachlamydiaceae; genus JACCRY01. The sequence continues at coordinate 236,570 of CAVVXH010000006.1, forward strand.
CAGACAACTGTCTCGCTTTGTGTTTAATTTTTCCTATACTTCGTATCCCGATATCGCAGCACTTTTTTTCCCAGTTCACATAAAAATGAGGAAATGTTATTTTTATGTGAACTGAACTTTACCGAATAGGTTAAATAGAATGGATTTTTTTGGACGAGAATCAGAGCTTGAAGCCCTTAGACGACATAAAAGAAAACGAATAGCTAGTTTGATTGTTATTCGTGGAAGACGCCGCATCGGAAAAAGTCGTTTAATTGAAGAGTTTGCCAAAGAATTTCCAAGAGCCTATATTTTTTCAGGATTGCCTCCAGAAGCTAAAGTAAGTGAAGAGATCCAAAGACAAGAATTTATATCTCAAATGAAACAACAAGGAATTCCAACGATTGGAAAAGACAACTGGAGCGATCTTTTTTTCCATTTAGCCAATCATTGTCAATCAGGATCTGTATTAATTGCCTTGGATGAAATTACATGGATGGGATCAGAAGATCCTGCCTTCTTAGGAAAACTAAAGAATGCCTGGGATCTCCATTTTAAGAAAAATCTCGAGCTCATGTTAATCGTATCCGGATCAAATTCGTTATGGATCGAAAAAAATATTCTCAGCAGCACAGGATTCGTCGGTCGAATCTCTTATCGTTTAAAATTAGAAGAACTCTCATTAAGTGTGTGTAAGAATTTTTTTGGACCACACATTTCAGCTTATGAAATTTTTAAAGTTTTATCCGTTACAGGAGGCATTCCTCGGTATTTGGAGGAAATACAACCGGAACTTTCTGCTGAAAAAAATATATCCAATCTTTGTTTTGATAAAGGAGGATTGCTTTTCAACGAATTTAATCAAATTTTTTCGACACTGTTTTCCCACCGTGCCGAAACCTATGCATTGCTTCTTGAAGCAATGAAAGATGGATCTAAATCCTTAAAAGAATTAGCAAGCTTTCTTGAACGACAACCTGGAGGAGATTTGCTTTATTACTTGCAAGAACTCATTGAGGCAGGATTTGTTCAAAGATATCGGCAATGGCACTTGTCTGATCCAAAGAAAGGCGAGATATATCGATTTCGTATTTCTGACAACTATTCTAGATTTTATTTAAAATTCATTGCTCCGAGACAAAGTCAGATTAAAGACAGTGAAGAAAGCAAATTGCCTTTAGGATGGCTCTCCATTATGGGACTGCAATTTGAAACTTTGGTTATCAATCATTATATAGAGTTGTATCGAGTCCTTGGAATACCACCTAGTGAAGTTATATCGAGTGGTCCTTTTTTTCAAACATCAACAAAGCAACGAGAAGGTTGTCAAATTGATTATCTAGTGCAAACAAAATTTGATTCTCTCTATCTTTGCGAAATTAAATTTTCAAAAAATGAATTAGGCGTTGGAGTTATTGATGAAGTACGTGAAAAGGTGCGAAAGTTAGTTCGCCCTTCCGGAATGTCCATTCGACCAGTATTAATTCATGTGAACGGCGTAACAGATGAACTACTTGAAAAAGAATATTTTGCTCATATTGTCAATTTTTCTGATCTTTTATCACTCCATTAGCACAGATATCACCTAACAAGGTTTGATTGCTATAGCTATGGATGTGAATATTTTGAACTGTGCCAATCAAGGAAGCATCCCCAGGAAACAAGACATTTTTCCAACAACGTGTTCGCCCTTTAAGAAGCGCAGCATTCTTGAAATTTTGCTTTTCAACCAATACCTCTGTAGAAGTCCCTAAGAAAGCCACTCTTTTTTTATTCGAAACAATATCTTGTGCCTTTGTCAAGCGCACCAAACGGTCATCTTTAACCTCTTGAGGAATGTCATCGACCCAACGCATTGCTGGAGTCCCCTTTCGCGGACTATAGGTGAAAAGAAAGGCTGTATCGTATTCAACTTGTTCGATATATTTCAACGTCTGACAGAATTCCTCTTCAGTTTCCGTAGGAAAACCTACGATGATATCCGTACCAAGAGCTACTCCAGGGACAATCTCGCGTAACATCGCAACTTTTTCCATGTACTGATCCACGGTGTAGATGCGATGCATTTTTTTTAAAATCCTATCAGAACCAGCCTGTAAAGGGAAATGAACAAATTCACACAAACTTTTTAAGTCACGAATAGCCTCCATGAGCTCACGAGTAATGTCGACCGGATGGCTAGTCATAAATCTTACTCGTTCAATTCCCTCAATTGCGTCGACTTGATAAAGTAAATCGTGAAATAACGTTTTCCATTCAGGTTTATCTTTTCCGTAGCTGTTGACGTTTTGTCCAAGTAATGTAATCTCTTTATAGCCTTGCGATGCTAAATGTTTGCATTCTTCAATAATATTCTCAGGAGCTCTAGAAACTTCAGGGCCACGGGTGTAAGGAACAACACAATAGGTGCAAAATTTATCGCAGCCCCGAATGATCGAAACATAGGCGGTCACTTTATCTTCCCGTTTAGCTCCGATGTAATCGAGTTCATGGACAAATTGATCATCCGTGCGAATCGTTAATTTTCCTGTAGAAAGCACCTCATCGAGGACGCTATTGAGATCATGAATATTATTTGTTCCGAGAACAAAGTCTACTCGGGGAAGTTTTTGGAAGAGCGTTTCTTTTTTAGCATTGGCCATGCACCCTGTTACACCTATCACTACATCTTTACGCAAGTCATGACCTAAACGCCCTAATTTTCCCATCGCCTTGCGTTCTGCCAGATCTCGAATGGAGCACGTATTGAAAATCAGGAGGTCAGCTGCATATTCATCATCTGTGCGTGTAAGTCCACGTTGAATGAGCTGACCGACCATGATTTCAGTATCGAGCTCATTCATTTGACAGCCATATGTTTTTACGAAAAAAGTTTGAAGACGGCGCATAAATTAATTCCTGTGCTAGGTGACGAAAGAGATAAAGCCAATTTTATCAGAAACAACCTTCTCATGCAAGGTTATTGCTAAGCCCTTTTGAAGAAGAAATTCAAAAAAGGCCATTTTTTTGTTGGCAAAAAGTGTACAAACACATATGATAAGCATTTAAGGGATTGGGCAATAACAACTTGTGCGATTGGGCAACGCGAAAGCTCCCGTGGTTGAACGATCGAAAGTGACCCAATATTATAATATGGGGTCACTTTCGATCGTTCAACCACGGGGCTTTGGCGCAGCCGAATCGTGCAAGTTATTTTTACCCAGTCCCTAAGACTCAATTGATTTATAGGATTGAAGAAATGCCAGAACAAAAAAATAAAACATTTACGCTGAAAACAGCGGATGCAAAGCCTACTTGGTTCCTCCTAGATGCAGCAGGAAAGACTTTAGGTCGCTTGGCATGCGAAATTGCTAAGATCCTAAGGGGCAAGCACAAACCTACTTTTACCTACAATATCGATGGTGGTGATGGTGTGATTGTGATTAATGCCGAAAAGATTCATGTTAGCGGATCTAAAGAAGCACAAAAAAATTACCGATATTATACCGGCCACATTGGTGGATTGCGTGAAGTCCCTTACCGCGTCATGCAGAAGCGTAAGCCTGAGTATATTATTGAACACGCAGTGAGCGGCATGATGCCCAAGACTCGCCTAGGAAGAGCGCAATTGAAAAAGCTGCGCATTTATGCTGGTGAAGAGCATGAACAGGGTGCGCAAAGACCCCAAGTGGCTAATATTTAATTAACGAATAGGGTTAAACATGGAAGAAAAAGTTGCAACAGGTCGTCGCAAAACAGCTGTGGCCTCACTCCGCCTAAGGCCTGGAAGTGGCAATGTCAAAATTAATGGCAAAGGATTCGAAGTCTATTTTCCAAATGAACTTCATCGTAAAGTTGTACTCTCCCCTTTTGCAAAATTAGGTGGAAACCAAAAGCACGATATGGTCATTCGTTTGAAAGGGGGCGGGATCGAAGCTCAGGTGATCGCTATACGCTTAAGCGTCGCGCGCGCCCTTTTGCAAGAAGACGAGACTCTACACCAAGAATTCAAAGCGAACGGATATCTAACGCGAGATCCACGTAAAAAAGAACGTAAGAAATATGGTCTTGCCGGAGCTCGTAAACGGTTCCAATTCTCTAAACGATAACCATTTATTTCACGAAACGTACGAAATATTAAAAAGCCATCCACTGAGGCTCGCTAAACGAGCGCCCAATGGATGGCTTTTCATTGAATTATTTTGAGTTCTTAAGATATAACGCAGTTGTCAACAGGTTGATTTTCCTGACGAATACCTCGAGCCTCCAAAGCTTTCTGCAGAGCAAGTACATCGCGCATAATACTTTGTTTGGCAGCCAGTTCAGCATTAATGAGTGATTGGTTCCCACTTGAGCAAGCTTTCTCAAAACTGATCCTTGCAGCTTGGAGCTTTTGATTTGCAACTACTAACCTCGTTTGAAGGTCCAAAGTTGAGACTGCTGCTAAGCTCGAATCATGTGAAGTAGCAGCCGCTACCATTCTTCCAAATCCTACAAAAGGACTCGTTGGTTGATCAACTTTTCGAGGTTGTTTTTTTTGCGTAGCTAAGAATTCAATTGCATCCTCATACCCTTGATCGGCAGCCTTTTGGTACCATTTGAGTGACTTTTGCACATTCCTTTGACATCCCATTCCTTCGTAAAAACATTGAGCTACTTCATATTGAGCCACAGCATCCCCCGCTTTCGCCCCTTCTTTAAATAATTGGAAAGCTAAACGATTATTTTGTCTACATCCGCTCCCCTCTTGATAACAATAAGCCAGATCTATTTTTGCTGCGATATGTCCATCTTTGGCCAATTCTTCATACATTTTAAAAGCAAGTGTTTCGTCAGGATCACATCCTATTCCATCACAATAACAATTTGCAAGTTCATATTTTGCCTCTAAATAAACGGGTGAAATGCGTTGTAAAATAGACACACCTTTTGCTTCATTTTCATCGCAACCAGTCCCTCTAAGATAGCAAAGAGCCAATTGATATTGCGCTGCCGGAAAATCAGATTGATCTAACTTTGTTAGAAGTTCAAAAGCTTTAACCTCGTCTATATCACAGCCTGAACCTTCGAGATAGCACATGGCTAGTTCAAATTGAGCCTCTAAATAATCGGGTGAAATGCGTTGTAAAATAGACACCCCTTTTGCTTCATTTTCATCGCAACCAGTGCCGTTGAGATGGCAAAGAGCCAATTGATATTGTGCTGCCGCAAAATCAGGTTGATCTAACTTTGTTAGAAGTTCAAAAGCTTTAACCTCGTCTATTTCACAGCCTGAACCTTCGAGATAGCAGATAGCTAGTTCAAATTGAGCCTCTAAATAATCGGGTGAAATGCGTTGTAAAATAGACACCCCTTTTGCTTCATTTTCATCGCAACCAGTGCCGTTGAGATGGCAAAGAGCCAATTGATATTGCGCTGCCGGAAAATCGGGTTGATCTAACTTTGTTAGAAGTTCAAAAGCTTTAACCTTGTCTATACCGCAACCTGAACCTTCAAGATAGCACATGGCTAGTTCAAGTTGAGCCTCTAAATAATCGGGTGAAATGCGTTGTAAAATAGACACCCCTTTTGCTTCATTTTCATCGCAACCAGTGCCGTTGAGATGGCAAAGAGCCAATTGATATTGTGCTGCCGGAAAATCGGGTTGATCTAACTTTGTTAGAAGTTCAAAAGCTTTAACCTTGTCTATACCGCAACCTGAACCATTGAGATAACACATAGCTAATTCAAATTGAGCATCTAAATAATCGGGTAAAATGCGTTGTAAAATAAAAAATCCCTTTGCTTCATTTTTATCGCAACCAGTGCCGTTGAGATGGCAAAGAGCCAATTCAAACTCTGCTGCCGGAAAATCAAACGCTATCTCCGTTAAAAGTTCAAAAGCTTTTACCTTATTAATATCGCAACCAGTACCATTTAAAAGACACTTAGCTAATGTAAATTGAGCATCCTTGAACTCTTCCAAGTCAGGGTTTAATAACAATGCAAATCCCTTATCTACATCTTGGTTGCATCCCGTTCCATCTAGATAACATAAGGCCAGATGATAATAGGAATAAGAGTTGCCATTCTCAGCATCGAGTTCAAAAAGTTTAAAAGCTTTGGCTTCATCTTTTTCACAACCAGTGCCATTTAAATAACATAAAGCTAAATTATAATTGGCTTCTTTTTTGCCTTTCGCAGCAACAAATTCAAAATGTTTAAATGCTTGAACCTCATCTATTTTACAACCTAGTCCACAAACCTGACATAAAGCTAATCCATACAAAGCATCTATTTTTACAGCAAAATTATCTGATTCTGCTGCAATACTAAAATGCTTCTTCGCAATCTTAAGATTTTTCTGAAAGCAAAACTCAGCTACATCTAGATGACAATCTAAATTGTCTGCTTTTAATCTTTCAAATAAGCTTACAAGGTGTCCTGGGATTAAAAAATTAAAAGTAGAACTAAGCATTACTAAAGGTACAAATTGATTTAAATCTTCATCATAAAGATACAAAAAAATATTAGAAATTGGTTTTCTTGTTAATGGATTCAAAGGACAAAATGGATCATTTTTAATTAATTCATATAGACTGCAACCGTCTAAAGGATATAAATGAGTGGAGTCAGTGTCATTGATAAGAGCCAAAAGATAGGGCAGTTTATTACTTTTTTTATCTTCCATGAGTTCTTTAAAACTTATTTGAGCGATCATATCAATTTCATCTACATCAATTTTTGCCTTAGACAATAGAAATTTACCGCAAATCTCGCCCAAATTGATTTTAATATAGCTCTTATTATCATCAGAAGGTTCTGAATTTGATATTTCGTTCCCTTTTAAAACGAAAATTTGTTTCTCTGAGTTAAATAAAAAATGGAAAATCTTCACTTTAGGATACAATTCTGCAATGTCAACACTTTCTTGAATCGTCATAGGAAATAGGTCTAACGAGAACTCAGTCAGTTTAACTAAAGCAAACTCCTGTGTTTTCTGATCTTTAGGGGAAATGATTTTTGCCTTAGAGACTTGAAGCGGAATAAATAAGCTTTTTGCATCTACTTTTCTAGAAAATGTATTGTCTATCATTTAAAAATCTCCTTTAATTGTTTTATGATTTCATTTAGAATAGCAAATGATTGGTTTAATTGAAAAGGGTATTTTTTACGGGTATTTTTTAAGGATATTTTTTAAGGATATTTTTTAAGGATATTTTTTACGTATTTAACATCTAAAAAAAAGTATAATTATAAGCAGGGAAAAGAATACCGAGTATACAGCTTGACACGTTCTGTTGCTACTGTAGATCAACGGTATAAACGATAAAAACGATAAAAACGATAAAAACGATAAGAACGATAAAAACGATAAGAACGATAAAAACGATAAAAACGATAAGAACGATAAGAACGATAAGAACGATAAGAACGATAGGAAAGCTAGGACGGTCCAAAAGTCTCCCCAAACTCCCTCATGACCTCGCGCTCATGGCCTCAAGACAACAGTTTCGAATGGCGCCTGTCAATTCATTGTTCCTATCGTTCTTATCGTTCTTATCGTTCCTATCGTTCTTATCGTTCCTATCGTTCTTATCGTTGATTACGTCTACATAAAAAAAGCATATCCAGACAACACATCGTGGTTTCATCTACAAAAAAATCCAACCTCCACTTTATGAGAAGTCACAAAAAAAATTTGAAGTTAATTACACGGAGGTGGCAAGCCCAAGCCATCCGCCCCCAAAAAACTATTTCGTTATTTCTTTGCCCATTCCTTCATGAGTTCTTGGTGATATTTCTGCACTTTTTTTGTGTCATATTTTAAATTCCTAATAGAATGGCGCAATTCTTTTTCGTAAGATTCAATCTTCTTCTTGTCCTCCATCCCCCATCTCTTGATGCACAGGTGCGAAAATGGATTCAAAGTATACCGATTATTGATTAATAATCGCAATTGATCTGAAATATCACTCGCCCCATTAATGTAATCCGATGACATCACTTTCTTAAAATGAGATGAAATCAACTCGTCATCATAACGAAATCCCCCACTCACAGCAGGATAACATATCCTATCAGCAAAAATATAGGCTTCTTTAGAAGAATCACTCAAATGAGAATTTTCAGAGATCTGAAGTAATATGCCAGCGTCCCCCTCTATCCATTTTGCAAAAATCGCATGAAGTTTTTTCAGACTTTTTTTGCTTATTCCCAATTTCTCATAAAATGGGACCAGTTCTTCTACATAATCCACTTCTGTTCTTGACGAATCTGAAGCAAATAAACAAACAGAACAAGATCTCTTCCTAGTAAAATTTGAATAAATCCCATAATTTAAAGAAAGAAGTTGCCTTGCTCGAAGTTCATCACGATTATTTACTGAACCCTTCCAGTATTTTGTAAATTCTTGTATAGAATTTAAATTAAGATCTGAATCCCCAGGAATACGTAAAAATTGAAAATCCTCTCGAATTTGAATAGCTAAAATTTCTTGAAGAGTCAATTTAATGACATCTTGATAAAATCTAAATTCATGATTAGCTCCGTGATAGCCAATATGTCCCCAATCCTCATTCTTGGCGATCGAGTCAAATAAGGGAATCATTGTCAATGGGACCTTAAAATGAATCAGTGAGGATTCGATCGAATCCCAAGATTCTCGTGCAATTAACATTTCTGTCGGCCCATAGTAATCACTTGTAAGGGGTATCCCAGCAGAAATGGAAAATGTTAAGCATAATGATAATGATGAGGATAAAAAAAATCTTGTCATGTTAAACCTCTTATATATCTTTTTAATTGTCAGTATGAGTGGCAATTCTCAGAATGTAATGATAGCATTAAATTAAGTCAAGATCATAAAATTATGTTTAAAATTTTATGAAGTAAAATTTTATAAAATTATTTTGATAATGTTAAATATTAAATTGAAATGACACTTTCTGAAACATCCCCTATTGAAGGATGAGTTTTAAAAAAATTATTTTGATAAGGTTAAAAAAATAATTTAACTGATATTTTTGAAAAGACAGAAAAAAATGATATAGATCTTTTCACATGACTTCATAACAAAATTCTAGCAGATTTTGACATAGATTGCAGACGAAGAAAACGTGACATACATGGATGTAGGCGCGTTTTCTTCATCCGCAAGATATGTCAAAAGATGCAGAATTTTGTTACGAAGTCATGTGAAAAGATCTATAACATCCAAAAAGTGGTGGATCTCCTTATTTTGTTGATTATGCTCATTAACATGACGTATAATGGTGGGTGTGTTTCATTTAGATTGAGAGAGCGATGCTAAAAAAATGTATATTTCTATTTACGGCAACGTATGGATTGCTATTTTTTGTCGAGGCTCGTGGGAACATTTCCTATCAAGTTAAATTTGAAGGAGTCAATGGACAAGATGTCATTGAAGCCTTAAAAATAGCCTCTCAGCTAGAAAATTTATCCGAACACTCTGCTGCTTCCTTAGGAGTACTGAAACGTAGAGCTGAAGCAGATATAGAAAATTTTGTAAAAGTCCTTCATAGCCTAGCATATTACAATGCGCAGGTTCAATACACCATTGATAAAAGCGTTGAACCCTACCAAATTCATTTCAAAATAGACTTAGGACCCATTTATCCCTTAGCAGAATTCCGTTTAATCCCTGTTTCTAAAACATCTTCCTTTTGTCTAGATGAGATCTCTCTTGGAGATCTCGGAGTAGTATTAGGAAATCCTGCTTATCCTGAAGAGATCATTCAAGCAGAAGAAGTGCTATTACAACATCTGGCTCAAAAAGGATACCCTGAAGCTTCTATAAAAAAAAGAGAAGTCAAAGCTGATCAGATCAAAAAAGAGATCCATGTTACATTGGAAATAGATAGTGGGAATAAAGCTTATTTTGGAATCACTAAAATCTCCGGAACTACATCGGTAAGAAATTATTTCTTTCAAAAAAAAATTCTTTGGGAAGCTGGATCCCCCTTTAATGTAACAGATGTAGATCGCACCCAAAAGGCCCTTGAAGGAACCGGCTTATTTAGATCCGTCGTCATTACCCACGGAGATTTAGATCCTGAAACAAGTCTTTTGCCTATTGAAATTCAGGTAATAGAATCAAAACATCGCAGTGTTGGCGGAGGAATCAGTTTTACAACTCAACGTGGCATCGGAGGATTAGCAGAATGGGATCATCGCAATGTCCGAGGGGTGGGTGAAAGAATCAATATCCGTGCAAGTGCATGGAAAGATACTCAAGATGCGAGATTTTCTTATGTGCTTCCCGATTTTAAACAGGCCAATGAAGATCTCTTATTGTTAGCTGAAGTGGAGAATGAATCTATCAAAGCTTATAGTGAAACATCTTTCAGCTTCTCAGGGACTTTTGATCGGAAAATCAGAGAACGTTTACGATTTTCCTATGGGTTGATGTACAAATCTATTTATACACGCCGCTCCGACAATAACGGTGGTTTCCATCTTGTTAAAATGCCTCTGCAATTCCGTTGGAGCACAGCAAATGATTTGTTAGACCCCACACACGGATATTCGATCAATTTAAAGACAGAACCCACAATTCAGCTTCGAGGACATCCCTATACCTATTACCCAAGCACTTACACAGGAACGTGGTATTACCCACTTACCGATCGTTTTGTTTTTGCTGCAAAGGGCGTTCTAGGTAGCATTATTGGGTCTTCCCGTCATGAAATTCCTCCTTCAGAGCGCTTTTATGCCGGTTCTGAAAGTACTTTACGCGGCTATAGCTACTTAACAGTAAGCCCGCTAGGAGATGACGGGGGTCGTCATAATAGGCCTATTGGAGGTCGATCGATTGCAGTATTAAGCCTAGAAGCCCGCTTGCGTTTATCAGAAATCGTTGGATTTGTTGCATTTTATGAAATAGGCAATGTTTTTAAACGCTCAGTACCAGACCTCAATCACAAACAGTTACAATCCGTGGGAGTAGGTTTGCGCTATCACACAGCCATTGGACCTATCCGTTTTGATTTAGCACTTCCTCTTAATCGAAGGAGAAAAATCGACGCCCCCTTTCAAGGATATATTAGTATAGGTCAATCTTTTTAATGGATTTCTCATGAATTTTTTACGTAATTTTATTTGTTTGCTCTTTATTATTTTAATCACCGCAATTTTGCTTGTGAATTCAGAAGCCGTTCGCAGTAAGGCCAAAGAATGGGTTCAAGCTGAATTTAAGAAAAGCACCGGTTTTACTCTTCAGGTGGATCGAGTCGAGTTCGATTTTCCACGCTCTGTAGTTCTTCACAATATTGTGCTTACAGATACACCTCAAGGAGCATTTAGCGCTAAAAAAATAACTCTGACAACTCCGATGCTAAAAATTATTTTTGGTGATAGAAATAAGTTATCCGCACTCATTCATCTTGAAGGATTGGAATCCGATAATCCATCTCTTTCCTTTATACCGACAAGTCTTCAGACACTGCTGACATGGAGCGCTGTGGAGCGTGTTATTGAAGGAGAGATCTTTCAGTTAGAGTCTACCCGCCTTCCATTTTCCTACTCACTTGAAAACAAAGGGCCAACTGATCACTCTCAAAATCAGAATTTAGCTTCTAAGGGCAAATTTACAATCAGGCTAGCAGCACCTAATGAAACTGTTCATACTTTTTCATCCACTGTAGAAAGAGCTAAAACGATAGGCTTTATTCTTGAAGAGATTACAGGCTCCGGAAAATGGGATATGCTTCACAATCAAGGAACGTTTTTTTTGTTAGCTAACAGTATTCACTCTAGAAACTTTTCGCTTTCAAATTTTGGAATCAATATAGAGAACGATCCAAATACAGGTCACTGGCATTATCAATTCACTACCGATGGCAAAGCAGTAGACCCCTTTAAAGCAGCACTTAAAGGTTTTTTTGGATTCGTAGATGGGGTCCCGCAATTGATGTTCAATGATTTGAAACTAGAAAGCGATGAATATTCAATTGCTCTAAAAGAGCCCTTTCATCTCCGTTTAGAAGATGATTTAGATTTCGTTATCTCCCAGGCTCACTTCAACTTTAATGATCACGATTTATACCTAAGCGGACGTGCCAATCTAGACGAAGTAGACTTAAAAATGGATCTCTTTAAACATCCTTTCAGTTACACCATCCCAGGAGAGGAATATCCCATGACAGGGGTCCTCACAGGAAGTTTTTTTTTACAAGGAACTCCAGTCAACTTACATGGAAGAGCTGAAGTTAAGGTAAGCACTTTTAGCTATACCTTGCCTGGAGAAATCTCCCCTTTAACCGGAGAATTTTCAGGAGTTATTTCTGTGCAGAAAATGTACGATACTCTACATGGAGCTGCCGAACTTAATTTGAAGTCTTTTTGCTACGCCTTTCCAGGAACCCATTCGATTAGCTTTGAAGGACTTTCCGGAACGATTTCACTTTTAGGAACTCCAGATAATCTACATGGGGGAGCCGATATTAAAATCAATTCCTGCAGTATAACACCCCCTGGAATGGCTTCTCCTATTACCGGAGCCCTTTCAGGAGTTATTTCAGTAGAAGGTTCCCTCGAAGATTTACATGGGGGAGCTGATTTAAAATTAAATTCGATAGTGATCAACCATCCGTTTATTAATAAAAAGACATTATTTCAAATCGGGCTCACCGCTTCACTTTTAGGAGATGCCATCGCCATTAAAGGCGATTTACAAGATCGAGACGTAAAACTTCTTGAATGGGAAGGACATTGCCCTATCAAAAAAAAAATGGATTTATGATCACACCATCCGAGGATCAAGAAATGGCGATCCATCTTTCCGGCAATCTTGACATCGTTAAATATTTCCGTAAAGCGATTGCTTCAGATTTATGGCTAACAGGAGACGCGATTGCATCCATTGATATCGGAGGCCCCTTTCACGCTCCTGAAATCACCGGAAATATAAAATGGGATCGAGGCAGCCTAGAATATTGGGAAAAAGGAATTCTCTTTCATAGTGCTCAGGCAGATTTTCAGCTCAGTAATGATAAAATTGTTCTCAATTCCTTACAAGCTTATGATGAATCTGGAGGAAAAGTGGTTGCCACCGGGATCGCCGATCTCGCCTCGACATTGGATTTCCCTTTTCGCATAAATTTAGGAGTCGAACATAGCCGTTTGTTAAATCTCGATACTGTTTCCATTTTTCTGTCTGGGAAAGGGACGCTTATCGGAGATATCAAAGGAGCTACATTGAAAGGAGAATTTACTGCCGACAACGTGGATTACATTGTGAAAGACGGGACTTCGTTTAAAGCAAGCAACCTTGATGTCGTCTATGTGAATCAAAATCCTAATGAACCTTCTCCAACACAAGTGAATAAAATTTCCGATCAGTGGCCCATCTACTACGATGTCCATGTTCAAAACAAAGGAAACATTGCGATCTACAATAAGGAATTTCATTCAGAGTGGAAAGGCGATCTTAAAATTGCAGGCAACAATACTCAACCTTTATTTTCCGGTGATCTTCGTCTTTTAAAAGGGGAATATTTATTTAATGGGAAAAAGTTAAAAGTTACCGAGGGAATCATCTCTTTTGCCGGAGAATTGCTTAAAAAAACGTCCCTTTATTTGATTGTCGAAATGGAACTTGATCGCATAGTAGCTCAGATTGTTCTTAAAGGACCCATCGATAACCCTTCCATCGCTTTTCAATCAACTCCACCAATGTCACAAAGAGAAATTCTTTCATGGGTCTTGTTTGGAAGAGGGATGCAAGATATTACACCGTTCCAAGAAACAGAACTGGTGCAGTCGCTCAACGATCTTAAGCGAAAAAGCGGTTCTGAATCAAATTTGCTCTCTCGTCTCAAAGAAAGCCTTGGACTTGACCGAATAGACATCAGCAGAGGCGATGGTGGGACCAATGAAGAGATTTCACTACAGGTGGGAAAATACATCTTGCCAGAAGTTTTTCTAGGCATTAAACGCAATATGAATTCCGATGTCAATCGTATTGGAATTGAAGCAAGTCTAATAAAAAATGTCAAAATTGAGGCCGAAGTTGGGGATCACGATTCTGGGGCTCAATTGCATCTCAAATGGAAGCACGATTATTAACAGATTATTAACTAAAATTTGACATTATATTAATTATTATATATAAATGGAGATGTGAGGTAAATTATTTTTAATATCATTAGATTGACATTAAAAACTTACAAATAATTTTAAGTAAGGAGAAATTATGGAATCATTACAACCAGCAGGCATAACAAGTATCCATTTAGGACAAACATTTCCTCAAGGAATCAAAGTAGATCTTGACAAACTACCTTATGATGTCTTCATGAACATTATAAATTCTCTAGACAACGAAGAGGGTGTCAGCAACACACTTTCAAATGAAGAGATCAAACAATTTACATTACAATCAAATGAAAAAGGAAGCCATTACATTAAGGCTGCAGTAGAATTATTATCTAAAAATTTGACAGAGGATAAAGACCATGAGTTGAGAGATGATATCTCAAATATCAGCACAAATAAAATTAAAGATTCAAAAAATATAAACGAAGTAAGATCATCAATTTTAGATGCAGAAGGTCAATTAATAAAATCTCTTTCAAAATTAAATGCTCAAGACTTAAATAAACTATTGAATTCCTGTTTAGAATCACATGGTGGAATTGAAACTTATAAAGATATAATTCCATTGATTAAAGAAGTCATCGATCAAACATCCGAACTTTTTGATCCATTAAAATTTCAATCTAAAATGGAAAATGTGAAAAAAATAGAAAACTCTGAAGATAAAGTCAATTCTTTAGTTTCTATTCTACTACCTTACCTTCATAAAAACTTAAATAACTCACCTGAATTTCGGGAATTAATATCTTCAATAGATATGGGCACCCTAGTTAATTCAGAAGAGGCCTACAGTCTTGAGGCCAAAATGGGAATTGCTGCGTTTGATAAAATAAAAAGTGGCGAAGAAAAATATAATTATTTTATGAGTCTCTGGAACGGACCAGGTAAGAGTTTAGAACTAGTTCAGTTACTTCATAAAATACCTTCCCCAGAACGTATTGCACTTGAAGTGGCAAAATATGCTTTTAAAGAAGGTGATGACGATAAAGCACTCGAAGCTATTAAATTAAGTCCAGTAGACGAAAGGGGTAAAGTCATAATTTCATTTTGCGAACAATTGCTTAATGAAAATAAATATGATAAAATTGAAGAGTTTCTTGCATATCTACCTGCCCAACGATCCTTGCCGCATAGTTACGAAACGGCTCTCCAGGGAATACTCCTAAGTGTTACCGAAGAGTATATTGATCTTGGCAAATACGATGAAGCTAAAAGGTTTGTAGAAATTATTCTTTCTATTAATCATGATCAAACCGATGATAACAGAAGAGTGAGTCGTGTACAGGTCTTTTTCAACATGGCCGCACGACTTCTTCTCGAAAATACCGCTATCCCAGAAGGAATGGAGATTCTAAAGTCGCTTTTAGAAACAGAAAAAGAAATCCATTCTTTTAAAGCAATTAGCGGAGTCCGATCTTGTGTGTCATTGTCGGTAAAGCTTGCTCAACGAGGTCAATATGATGATGCTCTTAAATGCGTTAATTTAATTACCGATATTCCTTCAGGAATTAGATCTGTGCAACCAGAATTAAAGACTTCCGCTCTTTATGATATCTTTAAGCTCCTTTTCGAAAGAGGCCTTACAGAAAAAGCATTACAAGTTGCAGAATCTCTCGATGCAGGCTCTTATAAAGATAAGGCATATAAATTAATTTCTGAAAAATATGCTAATCGTGGCGATTATCCATCGGCAGTAAAAAATGCCCAGATAATTCAAGATAAGACAATAGCAAGTGCAACTTATACTTATATCTGTAAAAAGATTTGTTCTAGAAATGACTTTGAATTTGCTAAAATTGTAGCAAATTCTATAGAAATTGATGAAGATAAAGAAAAAGTTTTAAACTTTATAAAAGAAATGGAATTTCCAAAAAAACGTTAATTGAGTTCTCGGGCAAGCAAGGACGGCAAGGACAACAGGCAAGGACGAAAAGGACAGAGGTAGTACCCTGTCATCCATGATCTATAGTGTCGTCCTTGCTGTCCTTGTCGTCCTTGTGCCGTCCTTGCCGTCCTTGCCTTCCTTTCAAAATAAAAGTATCAACTAAAAAATAACTAAAGTTTGACATTATATTAGCCACTCTATATAATTCTAGGCAAACTATTCTTAATATCATAAGAATGACATTAAAAACTTACAAATAATATTAAATAAGGAGTGAAATTATGGAATCATTACAATCAGGCATAACAAGTATCAATTTAGGACAAACATTTCCTCAAGGAATGAAAGTAGATTTTGACAAACTTCCTTATGATGCCTTCATGAACATCGTGAATTCTCTAGATAACGAAGAGGGTGTCAGCAACACATTTTCAAATGAAGAGATTAAGCAATTTACATTGCAATCAAATGAAAAAGGAAGCCATTATATCAAAGCTGCAATAGAATTATTATGTAAAAATTTGACAGATGATAAGTATAGGTATGTTAAAGATGATATCTCATCATTTCGCACAGATGATATTAAAAAATCAAAAAATATAAGAGAAGTTAAATCATCAATTTTACTTAAAGAAACTCAATTAATAGATAGGCTATCTAGATTAGATACTCAGGATTTAAATAAACTATTGAATTCCTGCTTAGAATCATCTGAAGGAATTGAAACTTATAAAGATATAATACCATTTATTAAAGAAGTCATCAATCAAACATCCGAACTTTTTGATCCATTAAAATTTCGTTCGAAAATTGAAAATGCAAAAAAAATAGAGGACTCCGAAAATAAAGTGAACGCAGTAGTATCTATATTCTTGCCTTATGTTCAGAGAAATCTACACCTTGCACCTTTTTTTCAAACATTAAAAGCTTCAGTGGACAATCTATTCAATTCAGAAAATGAAGCCCGTAGTTTCGAAACCAAGATGTCAATTGCTCGGTTTGCTCAAGAAGATGTAGAAGACAGGTATGATTATTTTGTGAGTATCTGGAACGGACCAGGTAAGAGCTTAGAATTTGTTCAGTTACTTCATAAAATACCTTCCTCAGAACCTATTGCACTTGAAGTGGCAAAATTTGCTTTTAAAGAAGGTGATGAAGGTAAGGCTCTTGAAGCTATTAAATTAAGTTCAGAAAACGAAAGAGGTAAAGTCATACTTTCATTTTGTGAACAATTACTTAAAGAAAAAAAATATGATAAAATTGAAGAGTTTCTTGCATATCTCCCTACCCAACGATCCTGGGATCATAGTTACGAAACGGCTCTTCAGGAACTACTTACAAAAGTTATCGATGAGTATATTGATCTTGGCAAATACGATGAAGCTAAAAAGTTGGTGGAAACTATTTTTTCTAGTGGTCGTGATCAAACCGATGATAGCAGAAAAGTGACTCAAATAAAGATCTTTATCAACATGGGCACACGACTCCTTCTCGAAAATAACGCTATCACAGAAGGATTGGAGATTCTAAAGTCAATTTTAGAAACAGAAAAAGAAATCCATTCTTTTAAAGCAATGAGCGGAATCCGTTCTTGTGTGTCATTATCAAAGACGCTTGCTGAACGAGGTCAATATGATGATGCTTTAAAATGCGTTAATTTAATTGCTGATATTCCTTCAGGAATTAGATCATCAGTGCAACCAGAATTGAAGACTTCCGCTCTTAATGATATCTTTATGCTCCTTCTCGCAAGAGGATTTACAGAAAAAGCATTACAAGTTGCAGAATCTCTCGATATAGGCTCTTCTAAAGATGAGGCATATAGAATAATTTCTTCTAGATATGCCATTCATGGCGATTATCCATCGGCAGTAAAAAATGCTCAGATAATTCAAGATAAGATGAAAGCAAGTGTAGCCTTTACTTATATCTGTAAAAAGATTTGTTTTAGAAATGACTTTGAACTTGCTAAAGTTGTAGCAAATTCTATAGAAATTGATGAAGATAAAGAACAAGTTTTAAACTTTATAAAAGAAATGGAAATTCCAAAAAAACGCTAATTGAGTTTCTCGGGCAAGCAAGGACGAAAAGGACAGGGGTACCCTGTCATCCTAATGATCTATAGTGTCGTCCTTGCTGTCCTTGCCGTCCTTAAATTCTTAAGAAAAATCCAAACACAAACAAAACAAAAGTGTCAACTAAAAATTTGACATTTTATTAAATAACATGTATAACTAAAAGTAAGTAAGTATAGGACTCATATCAGTTAGCATTTTATCTAAAAACAAGAGGTGCATCCATGGAATCATTAATAGAAATGCAATTTACAACTAACATCTTTAAACAAAATTCTCATTTAATAACATCCACATATCAACTAAATAAAAGAAATTTAAATATCTATTTGATTCCTGTTAAAACAGGAGGAAAATATGGAACCATTAGATCCAAATGGATTGAGGAGGAGTGATAATTATGAACAGACATTGCCTCAAGAACTCGAGAAAATAGATCCTAGAGGACTACCATTTAATGTATTTATGCACATTATAGATTTTCTAAATAATCCAGATATAAATAATCACCAAATCACCAGCAAATTATCTATTGATCAAATCGATGAGTTTATTAATAAATCAAGTGAAAGAGGAACTCATTACATCAAGATTGCAATCGAACTTCTATGTAAAAAACTTGACGTTAGTGATTTAAAAGAAAACATTTCAAATATCAGTTTAGACCAAATTAAAGAATCAAAAAACATAAGAGAAGTCAGGTCATCTATTTTAAAAACTGAGGATCAATTAGTAAATTCTCTATCTAAATTAAACAATGAGGATTTAAATAGCCTGCTAAATTCTTGTCTAGAATCGGATAGAGACATTGAAAATTATAAAGATATAATACCTTTAATTAAAGAAGTTATCAGTCAAACATTCGAACTAAAGGATATTTTTGATCCATTAAAATTTCAATCTAAAATTGAAAACACAAAAAGAATTAAAAATTCTGAAGACAAAATAAATACTTTAGTTTCTATTCTTTTACCCTATATCTATAAAAATTTAGATGATTCGCCTGAATTTCAGAAATTGTGGACTTCAATAAATACAGCTACTCTTTTTAACTCAGAAAAAGAACTTCATAATTTTTACTCCAAGGTGTCAATTGCAAAATTTGATAAAATAAATGATGGAGAAAAAAAATATGAAGAATTTTCGAAGATGTGGAACGGGCCAAATAAAAGTTTAGAGATGGTTGAGTTACTTCATAAAATTCCTTCTCCAGAGCGTATGGCACTCGAAGTCGCAAGATTTGCTTTTAAACAAGGCGATGAAAATAAAGCACTTGAAGCTATTCAATTAAGTCGAATTAGCGAAAGATCTGAAGAGATCCTTTCATTCTGCCAACAATTATATAATGAAGGGAATTTTGATAAAATTTTGAAATTTCTTTCTTATTTACCTTCTCACCGCCCATGGCATTTTAGCTATGAAAAATCTCTTCAGGCACTCATCTGGAAAATTATCATTGAGTTCATTGATCTAGGTAAATTCGATGAAGCTGAAATGCTAACAAATCACATTCTTTACATTCAAAATGATGAAATCTCTGAGGACAGCAAAAATGCACGAATAGAGATGCTTTGGAAAATGTCGGAACGACTGCTTCTTGCAAACAACAGGATCCCCGAAGGGATGACCATTTTAGAGTCGATTTCAGATACACAAAAAGGAATCGTTTATTGTGCAGAATTGGCAAAAAAGCTCGCCCAGCAAGGCAAATACGATGAAGCTTTAAAATGTGCAGGTCTTATTGCTGATGTCCATGTAGGAATTGGAGGACCTCGGCAGCCGAAAGAAAAGTCTGAAGCTTTTTTTAAAATCTTTAATGTTCTTTTTGAAAGAGGACTTATAGAAAAAGCATTGGAAGTTGCAGAATCTATTGATAAATCCCCTTATAAGGATGAAGCCTTTAAATTAATTTCTCAAAAATATGCTGATCGATGCAAATATGTAGAAGCAGTAAAAATTGCTCTCCTCATTGAAGATAAAAAAATTGGAAGCCAAGCCTTTGTATATATTTGTAGAAAGCTTTATTGGAGAAATGAATTCGAATTTGCTAAAATCGTCGCAAATAGCATAGAAATCGATGAAGATAAAAAACAAACTTTAGAAGCTATAAAAACGGCAATGGAGCAACCAAAAAATCGCAAATAGTACCTTAAGTATATTCTGCAGGATTTGTTTTGCTAACTGTAAATCAAGATATTTTTCATCGTCATTTCCAAGATAACCTTGAAATGCCGATTTCAACTCCTCACTTGCTGCTGCAGGGTCCATTGATTCGCTTTTCACAGCCTGGTAAAGTCTATTACGCGTTTCAATGACGTTACTCACAGCACTTCGGTCGTTAAGCAATGCCTTAAGGAGCTCGGTTGAAGCTAAATATACCCTAATTTGAGTCGTTTTTTTCAATGTGATATAGTTCAGGAGAGAATCATATCCTTCAGGGACAGTATATTCCATTGCTTCTTCAGCGACTTCCGCTTCATCTTCTTGACTCTCACCATCATTAGGATTAATGGTTAAGGGTCTTTCTATGACTAACACCGATTGTTTAGCCTCTGTTTCTCTGGGACATCCTTTAAGCATTAAATAGAAAACCTCTTTTAGTTCAGGTCCGAGATCGAGATTAGAAAGATCAATAGTGCTTTTAAGTTTTTGCGTCTTGGGTAACGCGTCAGCAGCTTGGATGAGTTTTTCGATGATAAGATCCATAAAATGTGGATTTTTCGCTTCAGCTTCTTTGAAAAATGTTTTGTCGCCATATAAGCTTCTCATCAGATCTTTAGTCCACTTAACTGTTTTTTCAAAAAGTTCAGGATTTTTTTTTCTTTCTGTTTCATCAATAAGAACATGAAAGCTCAAACGAGATAAAGATTTGCCTGGACTTTTCCCTTTGGTGGGATTCTAGGCTTAGATTTAGTACTGGCCATCGTCGTTTTATACCAATCTATGGCCTTTTCACTAGTATAAGAACGTTCAACCGAACTCATATAGCGCTCAAATTGAGCATCCATGCCAAGGAAATAACGAAAACCATCTAATTTGGCGTAAGTTAAGAGAGATAAGATCATTAGAAGTGAAGTAACAAATAATAAGACATTCATACAATAATAGTATCTATTGTGCACATTTCTGATCAAATGAAATCTTCCGCTATGTATAGGGGTCATCGACCCAAAAATTAAATATTTTGCAAAAGTCTGTTTTTTCACGTTTTGCAATTCACCCTTTTTGTAGTAGAATAACGATTGGGTTCATTGTATATGCCCAGTCCCTTACTTTAGGTTCAGATAAATGCTTTTTAAAACTCGGTATAACGTTCTTTCAGCTATTTTTATTCTATATTTTCTCCCTTTGACTGCATTAGGATTGTATTGCAGCAGTAAAGGTCTTGGAATTAATTGGATGATTGTCACTGTAGGGTTATTGTTAACAGCATTGGGATCACTCTGTTTGTTTTTATTGATGCAATATTGGGAAAATGAATTGAGAATTAAAACGGAAGATGAACCTCCATTGGATAAGGCCCCTATAGCAACCCTTGAAGAGATCGCTGACCTTCAACAGCAGATCGAAAAATTAGAACAACAGATTCTGGGACTGGAAACCCAAAAAATAGATCTGACTCAGCAAATCGAACAATTCCAGCTTGAGCTAAATGATGGTGAAAGAATTGTCTTTGATCTAAAACTTCAGAAAGATCAGTTACAAAAAATTACAGATACATTACGCAACGAACTCCATCAAGTCAAAGAAACTTCAGAAGAAAAACTCGAGCAAAATCAAATTTTTCTTCGCGAACATCAACAGACGATTAATGAGCAACGTCAGGTCATCGAGGTAAAGCAACAGCATATTCAACAGCTTGACGATAAGGTGCGGGATTTAACCTATGAAATTAAAACTTTGCTACATTTAGCAGAGAAATCACAAATTCAAGATCAAAAGAATTTTACCCTCAATCCTCTTCAACCTGAAAATGGTATTGAGGCATCAGTACAACCATTTATTCATAATCCACAAGTCGGTAAAGAATCTTTGGCAAGCTCTCACCTTAAGCATTGTATCGATATTGCTCAAAAAATGACAGGAGCTAGCCATTATGGCAATCGATCGGGAAAAAGGGCTGAACTCTCCGCAGAGCATTACGTTCTCGATCTTCGCTGCCTTATCGATAGCCTGAGAAACGAAAATAGCTGTGCGATATTAATTTATTCTCAGAAAGAAAATAAGATTATTTTTGCCAACAATCAAATTAAACCTTTGCTGGGGTGGAATTCAGAAAAATTCATTCAGAATTTTCCTACGATTATAGAGGAAAGTGCAACTGATTGGAATGCTGCCCTATCTCAACTAGCTTATAAAAATGAATGCCAAACAGATTTATTAATGAGATCTAAAAATGGAGCTATGGTGCAAGTTAATTGTCAATTAGGCGTAATTGCAACAGGTATCTTCCGAAGCAATATCCTTGCTTTGTTGTATACTCGGTAATAAGGATAGTTAATTCAAGCCTTACTTTCTTTTCTTTTTTTGTCCATACTTCGTTTCCAACCTTCAGCAGTTTGAATTTTATTTGGTTTAATGTGAAGTGATTCCACACTTTCTACAGTTGGGCCTTTTAATTCTTCAGACTTAGATGATTTTTTCTTATGTATCATGATAGCCTCCTTTTAGCGCAGCCAAATCCCTAGTTGCAAATTCGATGCCAAAAGTTATGGTTTCCAATTACTATTTCTGATACTATGAGTAAAAACTTGTTTTAAAAATTGGAGAAATCATGATTTTTTTTAAAAATTCATTTAACTATTTATGTCTACTTTTGCTTTTAACATGTTCATTAGGAGCAAAAGTAACTTTTAATATCGAACATCAACCTGCAGCTTTGGAAAAAGCTATAAGCTTACCTTGCTCTGGAGTATTAAAGAAAAATGATAAAGGTCTCGTGTATTTAGATGTTTCCAATGAATTTATCTCTTTGGCTGATAGGATAGATTTACCCGGACGACTTCAACTTCCTCCCATAAAATCTAAATCTATAGGTGCCCATATTCCTGTCTTTTTAGCTTCCGAAAACGTCACTCCTGAAGAATTAGGAATTGAAATTCCCTTCAGTGTAACAGAGATCAGAAGTTCTTTAGTGAAGTCAAAAGAGGGGATATTTAAGCCCTGGGAAATTGCCGTCGATTCTTCAGCTTTAAGTGATCTAAGACAAAAATACGGCTGCTCACCAGATATAAAAGGCGATTTTTGCATCCGAATCGGTAAGCAATTTCCTGTTGCACCCGAAGGATCTGAAAATATTGAGACCCTTTCCATCTATAATTTCTCAGAAGAGCCTACTTTACCTATGGCTTCAAAAGGGGATTTTGTCACTGTCCTCAACGAAGAAATGCTCGCCACGGCAATCAAAGTGGATGCTATCGGACAACTACGCTTAAAAAATAATGGATTCGTCTATCTGGACGTTGAGAATGATTTTATCAAGTCTATTACTCCTTTTCTAGAAATTAAAGGAGACTTTGCTCCCTTATCGATAAAAGGTAAAGCCATGGGAGCACACATTAGTGTCCTTCATGAAAACGAAACGATCACCAACGAAATTTGGACCCTTCAAAATGCCGGAGAATGGTTTCACTTTAAGGTTAAAGAGCTTCGTTATGTCGACAGAAAAACCGAAAAAGGGTTGCAACGGTTGTGGCTGCTTGCTGTAGATTCTCCAGCTCTTCAACGTTTGCGTTCAAGCTATGGCCTAAAGCCAAAGCTTCAGGGACATGATTTCCATATCACCATTGGGACCGAGAAGTGCGCAAGCTTTTGAAAAAATTAACAGGAACTGCTACTCCTTCAGCTGTTCCATAAGCGTTTTAATGTTTCAAATTGAGCACGTGGGATTCTACGATCAGGAATAAAGGGGTAAGGGAAATCTGAGGGGCTTGCACGTTCCAATTCTACAGCGTTGATTCCAAAACCTGCTTCATCCCAGCACCCTCCAGGAAAATTGACATTAACCCCTGAGGAGGGTTGCTGGGCATTTTTACTTTGTTTTCCTCCACAACTTACTTTCCAATATTCATCTTGCCATTCAAACACAATGCCTCCAAAAACAAGAGGCGCGTGATCTAAAATATCTTTCCAATGCCCTTCAATATAATCTGAAACATGTCTTGAATCTAAAATGGCCAAAGAACCTGTCGGACAAGTTTGAAGGAGGTTCTTATGATCTTGAAAACTGCAGGGAAGCATCCCTTGATCAATCATTTCTTGCCTTGTAGTAGAAGGAGCACCAATATTCTGTAATAATCAAGGGTTTATTCGTATATTTTTTATACTCAACAAATAAGTTTCCTTCTCCTTGACCAAAAATGATTAAATCCTGGTTGAACGCTTCCTCGATAGCAATTAATCCCCCAAATATCAATATTTGAAACATCGACATTAAGTTGATTCACCCATCGAAGAGTTTCCATACCATCATCGATGAGTGCTACCATCGTGAGCTTATTTGGAGCAATCTCTTTTAACTGTCCAGCTAAAGTGTTCAGGTAATTCCAGTATTTTGGATTCGTGCGATTTTGCGCGAATTCAATTCATTGCCTAAAATCTACCGAAAAACAGCATCATGTTCTCCATATTTTCTTGCAATTTCAAGATAAGCTTCCGCGTCTGACATTCTGCGCTCTTCGGCTGTTTGAGATTTTAACCAGCTAAATCCAGGTTCTGATCGATCATCCTCGACCCAGTATTTATCAGAAGCTTTCACAAACCAATCTCCATCGGGTTTTCCCTTTGCAACTTTATAGCGAAAAATGCTGTTGCTAATAGGATAAGAAACCCAAACATAAATTGGTTTTTTTCCTTTATTGTAAGCTAAATCAAAAAAATTCTTATGGTTACGAGGTTCAAGCTGACCCCTTCTAGGGTGCCAAAAGGAAACAGACATAAATGGAATCTATTTGACTCCCATCTCCCTCATTCTTTTCAAAATCTATCTTGTGTAACAGGATTGAAAAAATCGAAAAAAACGTCCCCAATTTTATCATCGTCATCAAGAGGCGCCGATCGGAATGGGAGAATAGTTCACACCCTGAACCGTAAAGGGGCGATCATTTACATGAAGACCTTGGTCTGTGATTTTGAAATCTGTTGTGGATTCGGCTTCCAGAGAACATAAAAAAAATCCTATACTTACTACAGCAATAAATGCCCTTAACTGATAAACTATCGACATCCTTCCTCCACTGCTTATTTACACAACCCATAAACTTATGGGTTTTTTGAAGCAAGAAATATATAAATATATTAGCTTTCTAAAAGAAACAACCATAGAGGAATGAGTTTACACTCTATAGCAAGTTTCTTACTGGTAATGTCTTAGTGATTATAAATGCTTCAGCCTGAGGAAACAATTCTTTTGCTTCTTCATTGTTTTAAGCTCTCGATTAAATACTTCAGGAGAATCTAATTTTCCTGTAACTACCTGCCAGATTGTGATTGTGTCCCCTTCCCTTACGATAAAATCAATTTCGACTGCACTTTCCAATTCCACAAATACATCATCATCAAATGCTTCGCGTAAGCCAAAGCACACCATAGGATTCTCAGACGGAAGACGTCCCTCATCAGTTGAATGAGCAAGACTAACAACATTGCTGTAGTTCTCCTAGGTCCATGGCATGAATTTTTTGAGGATGGCGTCGTCGTATGGCTGCTTTTGAGGCTAAAAAAAGGGAGGGTTTCAATCAGAAGTCAAAAGATTCTCTCTTAAGATAACGACAGTAGCTTGTAGCAATTCGGTGGAAATTTGAAAATATTCGCAATCCTTTGAAACGAGACAAGATTTCCTGTTTGCGTAAGTAAATGAACCGCTATATTGCGCAATAAAACTGGATCGCGGATATTATACCGTAAAACGATGTCCTTATATAAAATATCATCAAAATACTGCTTCAAAAGATTTTGTTTATGCTCTATCGTCTTTGCAAGTGTTACCGCTGGAAACCCACCCCATTGTTGATAGTCATTAAGTGCTTGACGGATAACAGCTGAAGCTTTCACCGATAAACGATGCTTCGGAATTGGAATTTGATGGAATTCAAATATTCGGTAAAGTTTAGAGGTGATACTTCAAATGAAAGATGACGTCCTGTCAGTAATGTGGCGATCTCTCGAGACATCAACTTTGCAGAAGATCCAGTGATAAAAATTTTAATATTTTCAGTTTGACTTCTGGCGCGACCCAACGTTCCCATTCAGGGACATTCTGAATTTCATCCAGAAATAAATAAGTTTTTCCTGTGGAAAAACATGCTCTCGATAAATATCATAAATTTCATCTAATCCTTCAAGGGTTAAGAATGGGATTAATTGCGGTTCTTCAAAATTAATATGCAAGCATCGCTTGTTGGGACACACCATCCTTTTCTAGTAGTCCATAATTTGATATAACATAGTGCTTTTACCTGAACGACGAGGTCCTACTAAAACAATCATTTCTGAGGTATTTATATAGGGCAGAATTTTTCTCGTCATTTGTCGAAAAATTCCACTATTAAGTAAATTGGAGCCCCAACGATTCCACATAAAAAGAGTATTTATCATGAAAATTTAACCACTATAACAGTTGAATATGACCTATATATAACCGTTATAACCGATGAATGCAAGCATATAGTGGCAGGCCTTAGATCTGGCGCTATTTCAAGTTGACTTGGTAAAATTTTTTTGGAGTGCGTGTGGCTCTGCCACCGCAGAACGCAGCCTCTATACGAGTCATGCCGGTAGACGTTGCCTCCACTAACTCATACTCATACTATCGTTGTTACAATTTGAATTCTCCTTTGTTGTAGCGGTTAGAAAACTTGCTTGAGTTCTATCGAGGCTACGTCTACCGGCATGACTCGTATAGAGGCTGCGTTCTGCGGTGGCAGAGCCACACGCACTCCAAAAAATTTTTATCGAGTCAACTTGAAATAGCGCCAGATTTCGCTAGATTCCAAAAAATTGTTCTGATTTCATATGCCCTGGCAGGCCACGCCAAATCATTTGACAAAATTTTTGAAGTAAAGGATAAGAAAACTTGGTCATTTTAATGGAAGCTTGCTTTGGAAAACCCCCTACATCTTGCAGTCCTCAATGAAGATTTTGAAACCCTTCAACAACTTTCTAAAAACTCTAAACTAAGGGGATGTAAAAACTCATTGGGTTTTACAGCTTTAGAACTTGCTAGGTTCTTAGGAAAAGATCAATGTATTGAAATTTTATCCCCTAATACTAACAAAGAAATCCTTGTTATTAAGCCAGGAGAACATAAAATCACAAAATTTACGCCCGAGCTCTTTACTACCCATTTTAATATTAAGTATCGCAGCCACTTAAATTTTCGCGATTATGATTTTCTAAAACAAATGATTAAAAACTGTCCCTGGACATTACATACAAGCTTTTTAGGAGAAGAAAATCGTGCACAAGCCATTACATTCCGAAAAGAATTATCTACCGGACATATTGCCCCTACGACCATCCAATGGATCGACAATGAACTGGGTTATGGATTATTTGCACGTACAAATCTAGCTCCAGGAACATTTGTAGGAGAATTCACAGGGGTCGTCCGCCGCTTATATAGACTCAGCCCAGATCAAAATGAATACTGCTTCCATTATCCAACGCGCTTTTGGTCTTGGAATTACACGATCATTGATGCTATTGCCGAAGGCAATGAAACACGGTTTATCAATCATAGCGATACTCCCAACCTTAAACCTATATGCCTTTGTGAAAGAAGGCTTTTACATACGGTCTTTATGACCAATTCATTTGTGAAGGCTGGAACACAACTTACTTATAACTATGGCAAAGACTTTTGGAAGCATAGAACAAAAAATGAATCATAAGTCGGGAATTGCCAGCAATTGTGGATAAAAGTGATTTCCTCGAAGGAAAATCACTCATCCACAATTGCTAGGGAATTGCTGCTGTTTTATTATTTAACTTGACTACATTATCGAAATAATATACTCTTCAAAAAACAACCTAACAATACTAAAGGTTATAATTATGTTTAATACTTCTACTTGGATGAGTTGCGCTAAATGGCTCGACAAAAAAACATTTGGTGAAAATAAAATATTTCTTAAGGAAAGAAAAAATGGAGAATTAACTACTTGTCATCGTGGGCACTTTTGGTCATTTCTTTCTTATATGATTGGTAGAAAAGAAAACTATGATTTATGGCAATTATTTGGTTTAACAAAAACCGATTCCTACCACTTCAACTTTCGTTTAGTAGCAAGAACTTTTTTTCGTTGTTCGGATGCAAGCGTTATCAAAATCGCATTAGAAATTTTGAATTTAAATCAAAAGAAAGATGTCCGTCAAAAATTCCAAAGTGTTTTCATAGAATTTAATAAGGCCAACATTGATCTAAATAAATTCAAGCGCAGTTACGAGTATTTTATACCGACAAATATTAGAAATGAAGCACAAGATACAGAGTTAAAACATAGTTTTTACACATTCATTAATCAATGGATACGTCTTCACCAGGGTTTTAATCAAAAAAATTTATCTGAACCTCTAGATACACTCATCGATTTTCTTGAAGCAATTTATCCGATTGGAAGTGAAGAAGATCCACATTCTTATGACAAGAATAAGATCTTAATAGCTACGGAAATTCTGGACACACTCAAATATATGGGAAATGACATAAATTTAAAAAACTTATCCACAAATATCATTTTATTAAAAGAAGACAAACTTTGGTCAGGACAGGAAATAATCTCGTGCATTAAAAAAATGCACACCAATTACTCGAACAATATTTTTCATCAAAGCATCCTTCAAGAAAATTTCATTATTTTTTGTGATTCTGATACATTAGATGAAAAAATTCAGTTTATACGAGATTGTCCCCTATTTTCAACCCCTTTTATCAAAGATGTTCTACTCAATTTAAGAGTAAATAATATTAAACTGGGAAATAAAGTTCATGTACTTCCAAACAAAAATTTTAATGATAATGTATTTTTTTTGGATAAAAGTCCAATAATAAGTCTTATTAATGAATATATGGAATCTTCAACCCTTTGGGAAAAGTTTACTCTTTTTAACAACCTTTGTCAACTTCAAGTTAAAATTGACTATTCATTGCTAGAACCTTTCTTCCTATTTTTCAAAACTTATAACTTCACTTCAAAAATGCATTTACAACTTATTCAAATGGGCTGCTTGCTCGCACTTCGCAAATGTAAAAAGCCCAGCTCCATCATTTATTTATTGGAAAATTTGGAAAAAATCATTGTTTATGCTGAAAAATTCGATGCTCGCGCTCTTTCTGCACCAATGAACTCAGTTTTTGAATTCGAAATAAATGAAAAAGGGCATGTGTATTCAAATTTATTAACCTGTTATGTTAATGATCAATTTACCAAACCGAACTCATTTAATTATATTTCAGGAATTGCCACAACTCTTGAGTCCTCACCTAGCGGAACAGATGTAATTAAATCCTTGCTAAGTTCTCATTTCTTCGAAGACTACTATATAAAAGCTTTTACAAGCTATGTTCAAGAGAATCACCTTAAAAAAGAGGCAAAATATGCCGTTGGAAGACCACTGCTTGATCATCACATTGAACAAAAATTTAAAAAAGCCCAGCAAGAATGTAAACTTATAAGACGGTTAGCTAAAATTCCTGCGACATGGCAAGGATTAATCTCACCGTTAATTAACAGAATTTCAACTATCCATGACTTTTCCACTACATTTAAATCATTAGTAAAAGCAGGAGCTTTAGTATTTAGAGAGGCAATGGATTTCGAAGAAGCTACTCTAAATGATAAGATTAAAACTCTTTTTTTGACATTACATCATGCAGCTGTTTTGCAACCAAGAGGTATCACCTCAACACTTAGTAATGATATCGTTATAAAAATCTTATCAAATTTTATTATGCTTCGTTATAAAGATTCGCTGCAGCCATAGACTGTAGGTCTTTTCACATGAAATCAGAACAAGTTTCAAGTTGACTTGGTAAAAATTTTTTGGAGTGCGCGTGGCTTTGCCACCGCAGAACGCAGCCTCTATACGAGTCATGCTGGTAGACGTTGCCTCCATTAACTCATACTATCGTTGTTACAATTTGAATTCTCCTTTGTTGTAGCGGTTTAGAAAACTTGCTTGAGTTCTATCAAGGCTACGTCTGCCGGCATGACTCGTATAGAGGCTGCGTTCTGCGGTGGCAAAGCCACGCGCACTCCAAAAAATTTTTATCGGGTCAACTTTCAACTACCCACTACAACTTAAACAACCGGGTTCAAGAGAACACACCCCAGAACTACTGCTGCTACTACTGCCATTGAGTCCTACACTCTCTACATTTTTCTTTAATGTAAACTTGATGGCCTCAGCTGCAGCCTTAGTTCTCAAATAATACATTCCTGTCTTCAACCCTAGCTTCCACGCATAAAACAACATCGATGTCAATTTCGAATAAGAAGGATTCTCAATAAACAGATTCAAAGATTGCGTCTGACAAACATACGGCCCACGTCCCTCAGGACCAGCCATATCAATTAATACTTTTTGCTTAAGTTCCCAAACAGTTCTATAGAGCAATTTAATATCTTCCGGTATCCCCTCAATCCCTTGAACAGAACCATTAGAGGCAAAAAGTTCATTCTTAACCCTTTCGTCCCACAATCCTAGGTCAACAAGATCACGCATGAGATCTTTATTAGCAACGATAAACTCCCCAGATAAAACCCGCCGAGTGTAAAGATTTTGAGTATACGGCTCAAAACATTCATTGTTTCCAAGAATTTGCGAGGTCGATGCCGTTGGCATCAAAGCAACCAATAAAGAATTGCGCACTCCAAATTTAGCAACAATCTCTTTCAATTTCTTCCAATCCCATCGTGGACCTGGTGTAACATTCCACATATCATACTGAAAGATTCCTTTTGATACGGGAGAACCTGGATATGTTTCATAAGGACCAAATTCCTGAGCAAGTTCACACGAAGCTGTCATCGCCCCGTAATAAATAGTTTCAGCTATTTCTCGATTTAATGCTCGAGCTTCATCTGAATCAAAAGGCATCCTTAATCGAATGAACGCATCCGCTAACCCTTGAACACCTATGCCAATGGGGCGGTGCCGAGAATTAGAAAGCTTAGCAGCTTCAACTGGATAACTATTCCCATCAATCACTCGATTTAAATTCTTTGTGATCACTTTAGTGACTTCAAAAAGCCGTTGATGATCAAATTTCCCATCGAGAATAAATCGCGGCAAAGCAATTGAAGCCAGGTTGCAAACAGCTATTTCATCCGGTGAAGTGTACTCGACAATCTCAGCACATAAATTGCTTGATTTGATCGTTCCTAAATTTTGTTGATTTGATTTACCGTTACAAGCATCCTTAAACAAGATATAGGGGGTTCCCGTTTCAATTTGGGACTCTAAAATCTTAAACCACAGATGCTGGGCTTTTACCACCTGCTTAGCTTTTCCTTCACTTTCATAACGCCTGTACAGATCGACAAATTCTTGCCCCCAGCAATCATCAAGACCCGGAGCTTCATTAGGACAAAACAGAGACCACTCTCCATTTTCTTCTACGCGTTGCATAAAGAGATCCGGCACCCACAGAGCCGTAAAGAGATCGCGCGCGCGCACCTCTTCTTTTCCTGTGTTTTTTCTTAAATCAAGAAATGCGTAAATATCAGCATGCCATGGCTCCAAGTAGACTGCAAAAGATCCTTTTCGTTTTCCTCCCCCTTGATCGATGTAACGTGCTGCATCATTAAACACGCGAAGCATAGGAATAATTCCATTAGAAGTTCCTCCTGTACCTCGAATATAAGAACCGGTTGCACGCACATTGTGAATGCTTAAGCCAATACCACCGGCAGATTGAGAGATTTTAGCACAGGCCTTAAGGGTATCAAAAATTCCATCGATACTGTCTTCTTTCATTTGCAATAAAAAGCAGGACGACATCTGCGGATTTGGCATTCCTGCATTGAAAAGCGTGGGGGTGGCGTGAGTAAACCACCGTTCGCTCATTAAATGATATGTTTCAAGGGCGGATTGAATGTCCTTTTTATGAATCGCTAAAGCCACCCTCATTAACATGTGCTGAGGGCGTTCTACGACACGACCATTCATCCTTAATAAATAAGAACGCTCCAGGGTTTTAAAGCCAAAATAATCGTATCCAAAATCACGATCATAGATGATTGAAGCATCCAGAATTTCTGCATGCTCTTGAGAAAGATCATAAAGCTCTTCCGATATTAAGCCCGATTTCTTTTGAGTTTTACTATCGACGTAGTGATAAAGCCCTTTCATCGTTTCAGAAAACGATTTGAGTGTATTTTTTTGTAAATTGGAAATGGCTATACGTGCAGCCAATATCGCATAATCAGGATGACGCGTTGTCATTGTAGCTGCGACTTCAGCGGCTAAATTATCGAGTTCACTCGTTGTCACCCCATCATACAAGCCTTCAATCACCTTAAAAGCCACTAATGACGCATCAATATGATCACGATCGAGGCCATAAGAAAGTTTTTGTATTCTGGCGGTAATTTTATCAAATTTGACAGACTCACGCCTACCATTTCGTTTTATGACATCCATGTTTATCCCCTAAGTTGACTAAATTCTAAAAATCATCGGTAAGAGAGAAGGAAGCCCCCTCTTTCGAACCCATCACGCCAGATTTCTGATATTCTGAAACACGTCTTTCAAAGAAATTTGTCTTTCCAGGGATAGAAATAAGGTCCATGAAATCAAATGGATTTGTCGCTTGATACAGTTTAGGAGCTCCAAGAGCCTCTAAAAGCCTATCCGCAACAAACTCAATATACTGACACATCATGTCGCTGTTCATTCCAATCAGACGCACCGGCAATGCATCAGAAACAAAAGCATGTTCAATTTCTACAGCTTTAGAAATGATCTCTTGAACTTGTTTGTGGCTTAATTTGTTCTGCAATTGAGAATAGAGCAAACAAGCAAAATCACAATGAAGTCCTTCATCACGTGAAATAAGTTCGTTAGAAAAACTCAATCCAGGCATTAACCCCCTTTTTTTCAACCAGAAAATAGAGCAAAAGCTTCCTGAAAAAAAGATTCCCTCGACTGCCGCAAAAGCGACTAATCGTTCTGCAAAACTCCCTTGTGAGATCCATCGTAGCGCCCAATTAGCCTTCTCACCAACACAAGGAACAGTCTCAATCGCATTAAATAAGAAATTTTTTTCTGCAGTATCTTGGATATACGTATCGATCAAAAGAGAATAGGCTTCTGAATGGATATTCTCTATCATGATTTGAAAGCCATAAAAACAACGCGCTTCAGGATACTGAACTTCTTTCATAAAATTAATTGCCAGATTCTCGTTGACAATGCCATCACTGGCGGCAAAAAAAGCTAACACATGCTTGATAAAGAACTTTTCATCAGGCGTCAGCTTCTTTTCCCAATCTACAATATCGGTCGATAAATCAATCTCTTCTGCTGTCCAAAAGCTAGCTTCGGCTTGCTTATACATTTGCCAAATGTCTTTATGCTTAATAGGGAAAAGCACAAAACGTTCTTTGTTTTCCTTCAAAATGGGTTCGATAAACGACATAAATTATCTCCTTAAATTCGGGTTCTTTCAAAAGTACAAGTTACCAAAAAAATAAATATAACACTAGATATAGATTTTACAAACAACCTGTTGTGAGAAGTCAGTAGCATTTTGACCTAAGTAGGACCAAAAAGTCAATCTCTTTTGCATTTTTCTGACTATTTTTATTCACCAAAAGGAAGCTTTCACCTACACTTATACAAAGAGGGGGCACAAGCTATAGATCCTTTGATATGAGGTCATATGAAAAGGAAGCTTGAATATGCGATGATTGATAAAATTCTTAATTTTTTAGTCGAGGTAAGCCAGTACTTTTTCCTGATTTTAAACGTGATCTGGCTGATCATTCGTCATCCCCCCAGTTATTATCTCACTCGCGATCAGATGTTTGAAATTGGTGTAAAATCGCTACCTGTGGTGGCTGTTACGGGCTTTTCCACCGGATTAGTTCTTGCTGCGCAATCTTTTTTCCAACTTTCAGATAAGGGACTCGCCAGTGCAACAGGGCTCATGGTCACGAAAGCAATGATGGTTGAACTCGGCCCTGTCCTTACGGCATTTATGGTCACAGGCCGAGTCGGAGCAGCAATGTGCGCAGAGCTTGGAAGCATGCGAGTGACGGAACAAATCGACGCAATACGTTCTATGTCAGTTAACCCCTTACGTCATCTTGTAGCCCCCAGATTTATTGCAGGGATCACTATGCTCCCCCTTCTGACTGTTTTTAGCTGTTTAATGGGAATTATTGGAGGCTTTGTGATCTCTGTTTACTATTATAAAATGGCTCCTTCAAGCTTCTTGGACCCTCTACCGGATCACATTAACACGTTTGATTTTCTCAGCGGCCTCATCAAAGCTTTTGTTTTCGGTTTTATTATCATCACCATTTCCTGTTACCGTGGAATGTCGACAAAAGGAGGGGCTGCAGGGGTTGGGCGAGCGACAACAAATAGTGTGGTGATTTGCTACACCGTCATTTTAATCGGGAATTTTCTATTAACTATTGCCATGAACAATTCCTATGGTTATATATCAGAACTCATGGAAAAATGGCTCTAAGGATACGAAAATGATCGTTGTAAAAAATTTATGGAAAAGTTACGGGGCTCTCTCAGTTCTCAAGGGGCTAGATCTAACTGTCAATGATGGCGAAACGGTCGTCATATTAGGTCGCTCCGGAGTCGGCAAAAGTGTTCTTTTACGCCAAATTCTCGGTATTGAACTTCCCGATCAAGGGCGCGTAGAGGTCAATGGAATGGTGATCTCAGAAATGAATGAAGCCCAGCGTTACGAGGCTGTCAAAAGTATGGGGATGCTTTTTCAAGGGTCAGCGCTTTTCGATTCCATGTCTGTAGGAGAAAATGTGGCTTTCTACTTGAGGCAACATAACAAAGAACTTTCCGAAAAAGAGATTCAAGGGCGCGTTGCCCATGCTTTAGCAGAAGTGAACCTTTCCAATATGGAATCAAAGATGCCTTCTGATCTTTCAGGTGGAATGCGAAAAAGAGCCGCTTTGGCACGTGTCATCGTCTATAATCCACGAGTCATCCTTTACGATGAACCTACTACAGGTCTCGACCCTATAACGGCTCAACATATTAATGAACTTATCAACGATACCCAAGAAAAACTGAAAGCGACAAGCGTCGTTGTCACACACGATATTCGATCTGCCCTAGAAGTTGGGGACCGCTTAGCTTTCCATCACGAGGGGAAAATTTACCTCATTGCTGATAAAAAGGAATTTTTAGAAAGCAAAGATCCTATTTTGCAAGAATTTTTTGCTAATGCCATTTTGTCAGAAAAATATTTGCAAAAGATAATAACCTAAAAGGCGCGCATCCTATGTCAAATCAACTTAAAAATGTTATGATCGGAATTTTTGTTCTCGCCGCATTTGCAATCATCGTTTTTATCCTCCTTTTTTTGCATCCAAATATTGGCAACGAAGGGAAAACTCTTCGCGTACGCTTTGCCGATATTGATAAAATCAATCCAGGAACACGCGTGACTTTTGCTGGAAAACCTATTGGAGAAGTCCTTCGAATCGATGAGATCGATAATGGAAAACGGATAGAACGTGATGGAATTATCTATGTCTACGAACTTTTACTTGCTATTGATACGGGCGTTCAAGTTTATGTCGGGGACGAAATCTCCTCACGTACTTCTGGGCTCTTGGGTGAGAAATCTGTGGCTATTATTCCTGCACCACCCCAAAAAAATGAACCTCAAATTCCAGTCACAGATCAAATCATTTATGCCCGAGAAACGGGGTCCTTGGAATCTACAATTAAAGAGGTTAAATCCCTTTCAAATAAAATCCAAGTCACCCTCGATGGTTTTATTGAGGCTCTCAATACCCTTCACGATCAACATGCCTGGGAAAATTTGAGCAAAACAATTAATAATCTTAACGAGATGATCTCCGGAATCAACGAAACTAAGGCCTGGGAACCCCTCAACAATGCCATCCGCAAAATTGATTCAATGATGACAACATTCACAGAATCAAATTCAGCTGAACGATTAAACAAAACAATTTCTAATCTAGAAGAGATGTCGGCCTCTCTTAATCAACCGGAAAAAATCTCACAAATTTTAAACAATATTTCTTCTGTTTCTAGCTCCGTCAAAAATATCACTAGTTACATTGAGCAGGGTGAAGGAACTTTGGGCAAAATCATTATGCGCGACGATTTAAATTTAAGTCTTGCATCCATAATGAGTAAAGCAGAAGTGATTCTTAACGACATTAATCACTACGGCATCCTCTTTCATCAAGATAAGGGATGGCAGCGTTTGCGGGCACGACGGCTTAATTTGTTGCAAAAGCTCAGTACCCCTCAGGAATTCCGCAATTATTTCAATGATGAAATAGACTCTATCTCAACATCGTTAGAAAGAGTCTCGATGGTCATTGAAGAGATCGATGCGCTTCCTTGCTGCTGCGATTTGCTGGAGGATTCACGCTACTCTAAAGTCTATGCTGAGCTTTTACGACGCGTTGCAACTTTGGAAGAATACTTGCAAATGTATAATCAGCAGGTTATGCAATCTAAGGTAGGTTTGACAGAATTTATTAACCCATGTGAATAAGGATTGAGGACAAACTATGGAAAGCATTCCCTACTCTCAAATTGAAAAAGGGACTTTTCTTATTTCGACACCGGATATCGAGATAGGGATATTTTTTCGTTGCGTTATATTGATCTGTGAGCATAATCCAAACGGCTCGTTTGGCCTCATACTCAATAAACTCCTCCATTTGGATCTACCACCTGAAATTGTCAATTTGAATACTTTAATCAATCCACATGTTTCCATTCATGCCGGAGGCCCAATCCAAACCAATCAAATGATGCTGCTTCACAATAGTGGAGAGATCTCTTCCCAGACGCTAAATATTTGTGAAGGCCTATATTTAGGTGGTGATCTTCCCTTTTTACAAGAATCCTTAATGGATAAAAATGGCCCTCAACTACTCTTATGCTTTGGTTATACAGGATGGGGTCCGGGACAATTAGAACGGGAATTTCTGGATGGTAATTGGTTTGTTTGTCCCGGTAGTGCAAAACATGTTTTTAATACCCCTGCAGACAAGCTATGGCCTACTCTATTGCGTGAAATGGGTGGGCATTATGCTTCTTTGTCAATGATTCCCGAAGATTTATCGCTAAATTAGGAAGTGGCATAAGTACTTAGGGATCATTTGGTTAGTAGGTAGGAGACTGTACAAATGATAAAAAAGTGGCAGTCAAGTTATTATTGCACAGTCCCTTACCCCCAAGATTTACGCAACTGAAAAAAGCGTCGTTTTCAATTAATAACAAGATACTAAATTCTGAGAGGTAACGTTTAGCCTTGGTTCCAGACCTGACATTCTGACATTTGCCCTCCTGGGAGGTTACGTTATCATTGTAGGCAAATGTCAGAATATCAGGTCAGGCACCAATGGCAAGGTGCTTTAAAAATCTGTTATTTCCCGATAGGGGGCGCCGCAGGCAACTGTCTCGCTTTGCAGTAAAAAAAATTAAACTTTACAGTGTACTACTCTATTCCGCTTTTTTGATTTTTTGATCAGCAGTTAAAATGCAGCATTCCTTCGCATGAAGAATTTGTTCAATTCCATATACTCTTTTATCAATATCTGAAACTTTATTAGAAAGAGTTCTTACATCGTCCTTGACTTGTGTTATTTCAAGTTTTAACTCATCCTTGACTTGTTTTATTTCAAGTTTTAACTCATCCTTAACATCTTTTAACTCCTCCTTAACTTCTTTTATTTCAAGTTTCAGATCATTCTTATTGTCTTTATTCTGTTTCCATAGAAACACCACTCCTCCAACGATCAAAATTGCGAGAGCTAGGATACCATTTGATGTGGAACAATTGGTTAAGATTTCGGCAGCATTATCCATTTTTGTCCTTCTGAATTATGTTACACCCATTCTATGGAATTTTAAATTTTTACGCAAGGGATAGGCAATTTCAATTTCAAAAAATAGCGGATTTACTCACTTGGAAGAATAATCCCCTTTTCTTTTTCAAGAAATTTCTCAAGCGAAAGAAGACAAACCTCATCTCCCTGCCTTTCCCCCATATACCCATTCGCTTTATCTTTTTCTATCTTTTTCATCAATTTCCTTAACTGATCTATTGCTAATTTTAAATTTGCTTCATCCACCTCGTTCAGCTCTTCTTTACTCAACATATCAATCTTTTTCTTCAAAATTTCCACCATTTTAGAAATTCCGTGCTCTAAACCAAACACTTCATTTTCTTTTGAGTAAACTGAATTATTTCCTTCTATTTTTCTTAAATTTGCCATAGCTTCTTTAAATAATTTTATATCCGACTTATTTATATTTTCTCGTCGAGGTTCAAGTTTTACACTAAAACTAGACTTTACGCCTGTAATACCTTTTACATAATTCATTGAATGCCCAAGAAATTCATTAAAATTTTCTTTATTTCTAAATTTTTTTTTCCAAAAAGGAGGACAACCGAACTCTTCAAGCTTCACAAATGTCGTTGCATTAGAACCTGGCAATCTTGAAAAAAGAACGGAATGCTTACTCGCAGGTAGCTTGATCTCAGAATCAAAATCAACGCCACGTTGCCCTACCTTATATCCCTTGTAATGTGAAGAAATTCGACCGTAGGCTCCGCATGCGTTAAGAAAATCAGCCACACTGCCTTTTGGATCGTCAATTCTGAGCGTTCCGGAATGGTGCTCCTCTCCTTGAGAGGCGGCCATATACATTATAAACCAAACGAGCTTTTGCGCATTTTCTTTTGAAGGTTCTAACTGATTCTGTTCACCTTTTTCGTTCTTTACAAGTTCTTCTGCAATTTTCCTTCCATCATTTACTAATATTTTCATTTCGACTTCAGTTATGTGTGAATCTGGAAGTAATTTCCTCATTCCTTCTAGGCCAACGGGATTAAAATGCATTGAACGATCTTTTTCTTCAGTGGAGAAAGAAGGTTTTGCTGCATTACGTGCTTTTTCTCTCACAGATTGATTTAAATTATTATTTAATTTACCTAAATTACAATCAGCACCTGCAAACATTTTCAATAATTTAATAAAAGGAAAATTCATTTGTTTATTAATTCTCCGCTTATTTTTTAATTCTTTCTTTTCTACATTATTTTCATCAGCTTTCACATATAAATGAGAAGTCACTTTCTTATTTAAAGACGATATGTTTTTTTTAATTTTATTTTCATCTAACCGAATATTTGCTAATTGCTGAGATTCATGAGGTTGTTTCGGATTAATCATAGCACCTCCAAAATGATTATTTATCACCACCTTTATTATATTATAAATATAATTTTTTATTATATAAAAATAACCCGAATAACCGGGCAATAAATAAAACAATATCTATAGGGTATAGAGGAAGGCACAAAGGGATCTTACATGTAAAGTATCGTAACAGCTAAGAAATTGCGCAAATTTCTTAGCTGTTACGATATCAGTCGATTTTGTTATTACTTGCGTTAATCCCGAGATCGGTTTAGAATGATATCTTTATTAACTCTGGTATCTCATGAAAAAAATCGGCATTTTGTTGGTCAATCTGGGAACTCCCGCATCGCCACATCCTAAAGACGTCCGTCACTATCTCAATGAATTTTTAATGGACGGCCGCGTCATTGATAAACCCTGGCTTACCCGTTTTTTTTTAGTGCGAGGGCTCATCGTTCCCTTCCGTTATAAGAGCTCTGCAAAAGCCTATCAACAAATTTGGACGAAAGAAGGGTCTCCCCTCCTTGTCCACGGAGAAAATCTACGCAGGGACTTACAACAAGAACTCGGTG
The DNA here is from genome assembly GCA_963752155.1 of uncultured Parachlamydiaceae bacterium. Classification (GTDB taxonomy): domain Bacteria; phylum Chlamydiota; class Chlamydiia; order Chlamydiales; family Parachlamydiaceae; genus JACCRY01. The sequence goes on from CAVVXH010000006.1 coordinate 276,558, forward strand.
AAGACTTCATTGTAGAGATTGGGATGTGCTATCAAAATCCCTCCCTCAAAAAGGCCCTAGACACCTTACTCAAAAAAGAAGTTTCCCGTCTTTTAGTGCTCCCTCTCTATCCTCATTACGCTTCCGCCACTACAGGCTCAGTCCACCAGAAAGTTATGGGAATTTTATCCAAACAACAACTTATTCCTGAAGTCACCTTTGTAGATCACTTTTTCGATCACCCTGGCCTGATTAATGCTTTTTGTGAAGTGGCGAAAAAGCATTCTCTTTCAACATTCGATCACTTTCTATTTAGCTTCCATGGTCTGCCTGAACGTCAGCTCACAAAAGTAGATTGCCATGGCCGTTGCCTAGCCTCAAACACCTGCTGCAAAACGGTTACTCAATATAATCGATCCTGTTATTCAGCTCAATGTCATGCTACAGCGACAGCTATTGTCAAAGCCTTAGAAATCCCCCAAAAAAGCTACTCAATTTCCTTCCAATCTCGTTTAGGTAAAGAACCTTGGCTATCGCCCTATACCTCAAAAACAATTACAACTCTTGCCAAAGAGAAAAAAAACAAAATTTTAGTTTTTTGCCCTTCTTTCGTCTGCGATTGCTTAGAAACTCTCTATGAAATTGGAATTGAATACTCTCATGAATTTAAGGCCGCGGGTGGAGAAAACCTTACTCTCGTCGAAGGGCTCAACAACCATCCTAGCTGGATTCAAGGGATAAAAAACATCATTTTAGATCGCCTTCCACATCAATATCAACAATACAAATGATGACTTCTAGACTATCAGACAACGATCTTTTATCTTACAACCGACAAGGACTTATCCCTTCACCTGAAGAAGACGAAGACGCTTTCCTATCGCGAGTCCAATTATGCCTTGGCTTAAAGTCCCTTATAACATCTGAATGTGATCAACTCCTTCCTTTTAAACCGGAAATTCTTGATTCACATGAACCATTTGAAGAGGCATTCAAGATCACTGGGGAACTTTACGATATATGCCCAACTTGGCTTCCTCTTTTTTTTAGTAATTATCAACTGACTCCATGGCATGGGGGCTGTGCCTGGATCTTTCAACTGCAAGAAACAGGTCCGCGAACAGCCTTTCTACAACTTCGTAAAGCCTTTGCATATAAAGATAAGTTTCTCGGACTTTACCCTCGAAATGAGCTTGTTGCCCATGAATGCGCTCATGTAGGACGCATGGGATTTGACCAAGAACAATTTGAAGAACTCCTAGCCTACCGCACGAGTCACTCAAGATTGACTCGTTGGCTTGGGCCTATTGTTCAGTCAGCTAAAGAAAGTCTATTGTTCATAGGAATCCTAATCATACTATTTATGTTAGACCTGTATTTCTTAGTAACCGAAAACTATGAAACTTATTTCTGGACCATGGGATTAAAAATCATTCCGTTAGGTCTTTTTATGTATGCATTAAGAAGGCTTTGGAAACGGCATCACCTCTTCAAGCGATGCCACGCTAACTTAAGTGAGGCTGTAGGAAATAACAAAACAGCTAATCACATTATTTATCGATTGACAGATGAAGAGATACGAGTATTTTCAAGCTTATCTTCAAGCAAAATACGGGATTATGCTGCAAATCCGATTTATTCATCTTCATTACGTTGGAGGGTTATTTGCTTGGCGTATCTATCTTTTTCTTTGTTAATGACTCCCACAACTTCATAACTAGGGTTGTTAAGAAAATGATTTAAGGTGTCCTGAGGAGATGTCCTTACCAAATCTACTCTTGTATTAACAATATTATCCATCTCAGCAGAATATTTGTAGCTCATTTTTAAACTCCAAAGAGCTCTTCTTACGACATAAGAAATCTTTGCGAAAAACTTCGCAACTCCGCTCTTTTCATTTTCATCACTTTTTGGAGCAGGATTGACTTCCATGATTTGTTGGAACCGCTCATTTTTCTTCAGTTCAGCCATTTGTATCGAAAGTAATACAAATTCACTGCAAAAGAAATTTCTTCGATCCGTTATATATTGGAAAGGGACACCGTTTTTTAAATCAGAATAATATTTGAATGCACGTTGTTTAGCAAAAAATCCAAAATGACTAGAATGCCACAGCGAGCGTAATGCTTCCAAATGATTATAAGAAAATGCCGAATTTTTATCGTCTTCCGTTGACTTAACCTCGGCATCCAAATTCATTTTTAATGCACTTTGTCTTGCTTGACGCACCGATTCAACTGCAACCTCCTCATTTTTATTGCGCACAATCATATACTGATTTTTATCAGCTAAATTAAATCGAGGATCATCAATTCTTAGACGTCGGACTTGCGGGTCATTTCCGTTCGGAAGCACAGCTTCTGCAACCCAATGCTCTCCATTTATTTTTCCTAAATACATCGCAGTATGCGAACACTTATAGGCTTCACGATATCCTTTTTTTCCAAATAAATTCGCAAAAAAACCTTGCAGATCACAAATAACATTATGATTATCCTCGTGATATTTTTTTACAAGGATATCACCAGGCTTAAGCATATTAGTGATTTCAGAAAGATTTTCATTATAATAAACTTGTGTAAATTCAGAATTTGCTTGTTTTTGGGCTTCTAATTGAACCATTCCTTTTTCAAAACTCTCCGCTGGAATCTTAAATCCCATATAAGCATCTTTATATACATCCATTGTTAACTGCTTATCTGTATATGGATTAGCAATTTCAATGAATTTATTAGAAATTTTAGTTTGTTGAGCAGAGGATAAATTTCCATTCACAAGAGATTTTGCTAGTTGTTTTTTATCAATATAAAAAAAATTTTTTGATTTTTCATCCCAGACTTTCTCTGTTTGTCCAAAAAAATGTAAAAATTTGCCTACTAAACCTGTATGTTTTGCAACTGCATCAAATCGTGATGCCTGAATTGCAACGGTGAGTTGCCCTATGTTGTTTATATGTGTAATCATTTAAATCCCTATTAATATAATATTATTTATTAATCGCAAACAATCAAACTATAGTATATCATAAAATAAAATTTCAGACAAGAGCAAAATCAGTACCAATCCCTAGACTTTTTAATTGCCATTTGATAGTGGTAAATGCTACATTTAATGTATAGGAAAAATTAAACGCAAAGCGAGACAGTTGCCTGCTGCGCCCCCTATTGGGAAATAACAAATTTTTAAAGCGCCTTGCCATTGGTGCCTGACCTGATATTCTGACATTTGCCTAAAATGTAACGTAACCTCCCAGGAGGGCAAATGTCAGAATGTCAGGTCTGGAACCAAGGCCAGAACGTTACCTCTCAGAATTAAGTATCTTGTTATTAATTGAAAACGACGCTTTTGCTTCTTTCAGTTGCGTAAAACTTGGGGGTAACGTTCCAGCCTTGGTTCCAGACCTGACATTCTGACATTTGCCCTTTAGGAAGCAATGTTATCGCATCGGCAAATGTCAGAATGTCAGGTCAGGCACCAATGGCAAGGCGCGAACTTGTTATTTAGGAGGCACAAAGAAGTATCGTCACAGCAAAGAAATTGCGCAAATTGTAGCTCATTTCCATTGAGACCAGTGATTGACACCATTATAGCTGATCTTGCGAATCGGGCCGTTCGTATACTGGAAACGTATTATTTCTTCCCCTGTACGCTCATCAATAACCACGATATTCAAACCAAAGAACAAAGCAATTAAATCTACATGTTCTAATCCCAGGTATGCTTGATTATTGCTCAAGGAATCTATAAGGAATTGAACATTCATGTTTTCTTCTTTTATACTATTATGCACGAAGGATTTTAATGTTCGATGAGTAACTCCTTCAGAATGCTTTTTTATATCCTCTGAGAGTTGTTTTCTTTTTTTAGCAGCCTCCAGGTCTTCTACTTGTCCGTAGCTATTTATCTCTCCAAAAATTGCATGGATCAAGCAATTGCCATCTCCTACTGTCGGTATTTTACCAGATAACTTAGGGCTTACCTGGCTTGTCGGAAATTGGCGCTTAGATAATGGATGCGACCCCTTCACAACTGTAGCTCCAGCAAAATTATCGCAAAAAACCCCATAAATAAGTCTTTCCGATTCATTGGCAGAGCGATAAAGATCTAATCCTTCTATAATCTTCACTAACAATTTACAATAATCATTATAAATCTTTAGTTTTGATTCAATATTCTGTAGTTCATTTTCAACTCTTTGTTTACTATCAAGTGCTTCATTCTTCTGCCTTATGTATTCTGATTTCATCTTTTCGTTGCTTTCTGTAACTTTATTGTGGCGTGTCCACTCTTCTTTGGCTTGCTCGATTTGTTTAATGATGCTTTTGTGTCCATTAATTATTTGTTGCTGCTGCTCAATGAGTTTTTCCAGGCTTTTTATTGTTGCTTGTTTAACTAGAATCTCATCCTTCGTAGAAAGATGATCTTTTTTCCTAACGAGGAGGTTGACTACCGCATTACAGTCTTCAGGGTAGTTATGCCATGCAGGTCTATATGAAGCCTCATAATATCCCTGAGAATGGTCATCACTAGAACTTCCACGAATATAAGCTCCCTTATAAGTTTCCTTTTTAGTTGGAATATGCTCATCTATTTTACCCAAAGGTACATCGCCTTCATGTTTGAATGGATAAGTTGTTGCCCAGCTATCCAAGTACGCAAGAAAGGATCGTGGTGCGATAGGGTTAGTTGCTTTAAGTTCTTTAAACTGGATAAGAGTCTCATCTTTACTCAAGTTATCTATTTCTTTAGATAGTTCTGATTTAATGTTTTCTAAACGAACTTTTTCCTCTTCGCACTTTTTTATCTTAGCATCATGTAGTTCTATATCTTTTTTTCTTGCTTCATTATCTCGCTGATCAGGTTGAAGTTTAAGATTTTCTAATTTGTGTAATTCAAGATCTATTCTTTTTAATTCACTATAAAGTTGTGTGAATGATTCGTTAAGTTCTGTTTTTTTCGTAAAAAGGCAGTTAAAAAACGTTGCAGTAGCACGGAGAATTGTTTTAAATGCAAAATCTCCATCGGTCACAAGATTGTTCATCATAAACGATTCAGAGGATAAGCCTCCATTGTCCTTCTCCCATTTTTCAATTTTCTCTCTAGTTTCTGACTTGCTAAAATCGGCAATAAGAATTCTTTTTTCTGAAGATTTCAAATCCTTTAAAATCTGTATTTGTTCCTGAAAAGAGAAGATAGGCTCAGCTTGCTCTTGAGACAACACTTTTCCAATCTTATCTTTCGCATCCCTCTCCCAAACATCTGAATTGATCCATTGGCTCAATCCTGCTCTTCCTAAAAGCTTGTTTCTTTCCTCTTCTCGCGCAGAGATAGCGCGGTCCAAGGAATCCATTAAATCTTTCATTGTAACTGTGTTTGTATGTTCGTTTACTAAGAATAAGATGGAAGAGGAAACTTGTTCAGCTCTTGGGTTGCGCACAATCCTTTGCAACAACTTGATGGTATCTAACAATCCTTTTGCTCTATCTACTGTGAAGTCTGCAAGATTTAAAAAGAGAATCAACCTTTTCGGACAATGCCATTTTACCCCCATGCATACTGCCATAGCATTGCAAATGTCTTCTTCGATACCAGAAGTATCAAATAGTCCACCTGTGTCGATATAATTTTGATAGACTCTAAATCCTTTTGTTTTTGAATTGGAATTGCCGATTAACGGGTAATCTCCTTTTGGAGATTTATATATGTACCTTTTTCCAAGGCCATCCCCCTCTAATTGTAATTCTAAGCCCAGCTGATAACCAATCAATGTGCTTTTTCCTCTACCTGTCGTACCCACGACTAATGTATGATCAGAGCGCCCAGTTTTCATTGAGCCTTGAAAAACGATTGAAAAAACCGATTCGATGGAAACAAGGAACCGGCCCATATTCATGGTGGGAAACAGTTTTTTATAATCTTCGCTAGATCCTTCCTTAATTTGAGTCGCCAGATCATAAAACCTCTTTGATTCATTCACAGAACTTGTTGCTTTTGAATCAATTGGTGACATGTACTCAGTTTTTTGGGCTTCTAATGGCTTAGGAGCCATTGAGTAATCAGCTAGGCATTCGTTGTCGACCAGGTACTCACGATTCCGAATTGTATGGGATTTACCTAAATAATCATCCCAAATTTGTGTCAACCTAAGCCTTATGGTATCTAAATCGCAATCAGGTTGATCATAAGAACAGATGGAAAACGTGCTACCAAAGCTTTCCGCACACATTTTAATACTTTTAACTTCTTCAATACCTAACTCGTCATGAAATATCTTCAGATCAGGTCCAGTATCTAAAATTTTCCATCCAAAATTTCCGATAAACCTAGAACCAGATTCTGCTTGTTTTTTGAAATGCGTACAAGTGATTTCAAAATAGACTTTAAAACCTGTGTAAAGCCAGATTGCGTTGACAAATGAATCTCCTAAACGAGGGTTGTCACTATTAAGAGGTATTCTTGCAGGATGCCTCGCTAATGTACACTTGTGATAATCAATATGAGCGACGATATAAACAATCTTCTTTTCACTGCTTTTTGAAATATCCTCCTTGGAATAAATAGGGGAAATGCCAAAAGAGGTAGCGGGGAAATTTAAATGAAACTGCAATTTTAATTCTCTATCAAGGTGACTCAAAGCTTTTTTTTTAGTAAAGCCTAAAGCAAATATGTCTTTTGATCCTCCCTTTGTGATATCAATATTATCATTCCCAAAATCCTCCAAAGTCTTTTCTAAGAGTCGATTTTCTATTCGATTGTAGCCACGTCCTAGAAAAGATTTTGCATTTGTCTTGACATTTTCAATAATTCTTTCTTCTTTGTTGATGCGATCTACTGGGTTCATATATTTCTCCTCTTGTTACTTTGTTTCTTAGCTATCCGGAATTTGCTTTTATTGCAACAAAAATATAACGTAACTATTCACGTCCCCATTTGTAAGAATATCTAATTAAAGGCTTTATATTAGATGATATTCGCCTGAAGGAGCCAGGAAACTGGGATTACTTTGATGAATTGCTTGAGCGAATTCGTGAAATTAGAGCTTCTGAAAAACGCTTTTATCAAAAAGTAAAAGATGTTTATGTAACTGCTGTAGACTCAGACCACATGTTTAAGGTCGGATGCCTATAACTGACAAATTGACCCATATATCCTTATTTCTACTGAATCATGCACCATTGCTCTTCTCTCTCTATAATAGCAATTTGTTCTTGGACTAAACGCATATCTGAATCGCGTCCAGGATCATTTATTTGTTTCCAAATCTCTAAAGCTTCATTGTAATATGCCTTTGCTTCTTTGGATTTACCCTCTTTATATTTGATTCTCCCTATATGATAGGTCGTTATGGCATATCCATCAGAATTCTTATTTCCATGCATTTGGAAATAAAGTTCTCTCGCTTTTTTAAAAGATAATTCCGCCTCTGTATATTTGCCTCCGTCAAATAACATCCTTCCATTTTCGTAGGCATCTAGAGTATCAATTTGTACTTGGACCAAACGCACATCTGAATCGCGTACCATGGGATTATCTATTTGTATTTGTTTCCAAATTTGTAAAGCTTCTTTGTAATATGCCTTTGCTTTTTTGAGTTTACCCTCTTTATATTTGGCTCTCCCTATATCATAGGTTGTTTCGGCATATTGATCAGAATTCTTTATTTGGAGATAAAGTTCTCTCGCTTTTTCGAAAAATAATGTCGCTTCTCTACATCTACCCTCTAGAAGTAAATTTTCTCCATTTTGGTGTGCTTCGTGGGCATCTAGAGTATCAATTTGTACTTGGACCACACGCACAGTTGAATCGCGTCTGGGATCATTTATTTGTTTCCAAATTTGTAAAGCTTCTTTGTAATATGCCTTTGCTTCTTTGAGTTTACCCTCTTTATGTTTGGCTCTCCCTATATCATAGGTCGTTTCGGCATATTGATCAGAATTCTTATTTCCAAGTATTTGGAGATAAAGTTTTCTCGCTTTTTCGAAAAATAATGTCGCTTCTCTACATCTACCCTCTAGAAGTAAATTTTCTCCATTTTGGTATGCTTCGTAGGCATCTAGGATATCAATTTCTTCTTGGATCAAACGCACAGTTGAATCGCGTCTGGGATCATTTATTTGTTTCCAAATTTGTAAAACTTCTTTGTAATATGCCTTTGCTTCTTTGGTTTTACCTTCGTAACGTTTGACTATCCCTATATTGTAGATCATTAGGGCATATTGATCAGAATTCTTACTTCCATCTATATGCAGATAAAGTTGTCTCGCTTTTTCAAAAGATAATCCAGCTTCTATATATTTATATTCTTCAAATAATGTCTTTCCATTTTGCTCATAAGCAGCAATTAAAGGATTAAGAATTCTATCTAGTTGATACTGGGGAGGAGAACCTTTAAACACAACTAACATATCGAGAATTTTGTTTATTATACTTTTTTCTCTAGGAATATTATTTTTGTACATATACATAACATGCGGTATCAAAGCGTCAATTTTTTTGATGGCGTTTTTCCCCTTTTCTGGCTGTTCGATTTCCAAATCTTTTACATATTCATCAATAAATCTAAGAGTTTTTTCAATGATAAGCTGCCCTTCATCTTTGTCGATGATTGATTGCAAGCTTATTTGATGAAGTCTATGTATAGAAAAGGTGTGATGTTCACGATTGCTACGAATAATGTCATAATTATTTAGGGTACTAGAAATGGCAATTTCCAGTCGCCTATGCCCATCATTGCTATCGTCCCAAAATTTTTCTTCCCAGATACGCTCAACAAAAGTATCTCTTATTTTTTGTCTAACCCAGATTTGCAACCATTCTTCTGGTATGGGATTTGGAGCTAAATAAGAGATCATCTGCAACCACTCATATCCCTCTGGAGAATCTTTTTTTATCCTATTCCAGGTAATGCGCCAAACATTTTGTAATGTATGATTATAGCGATCTTCACCAGATGCTGGGGTATTTTTGGGATCGTTATATAGCTTCCGGTACTCGGCAATTGTTATATTTGTGTTAGAGATATATCGAGCCACTTGATTGAGCACAAATGGAAAGTAATCTAAATCTTTTGCCAATTGCTCCATTTCATTGCTTGCTTTCTCTTTTGTGATTTGTGAGAGAAGATTGATCGCCTCTTCAAGAGTGAAGGGTTCGACATGAATATGTTCCTCCCTTTTATTTCTTACGTTATATTGCCTTGATGTGATCAAAACACAGCCCCCTTCTTGGGGTAGATCTGAATCCATGATCTTTTCTTCAGCATTGTCAAAAATCAAAAGCCAAGGTTTATCGAATTGGTTACCTTGCAAAAAACCATGAGTTGTTCTTTTTATCCGATCCAGAGACCAATCTCTTTCTAGAGGTATATATAATTCCTTAGCTAGACGTCTATAGCCATCTTCAAGCAACTCTGGGCTGTCAGCGTGAAATTGCCAAACAATTGAAAAATCATCGATATTCGAATTTGCGAACTTGATGGCAAGTTCGCTTTTTCCCATACCTCCTACCCCCCACAGAACCCGAATTTTTAAAGGAAAACGAGATCCCGCATTTTGTGAATGAACAAAATCTCTCTTTAGGAGATCAAGGATTGTCTCCCTTCCTGTAAAACTACTCAGGGGATTATTTAGCCAAATACGTTCAAGTTTTATAGGGTCAATATTTTTAAGCCCCTCACGATGGCTTAGTGGGGTTGAAAAAAATTATCAACAGATTGCTCACCAGATTTGATTATTTCTGTTTGCTTTTCTTGGCTAATGCCAAAATCTAGCAAGCCCACTCCACTTATTGGAATGCTGATCATACGATCTTGATTATACAAGTGTTCATTTCTAAAAATCTCCTCTGCATGGTAGTAGGTAGAGATGAGTTTTTTGGTTAAACTCAGAGCATTCATAGTCTGTGGGACTCCTTCTTTTTCCACCTTCAATTTCAGGCTTATGCCGAGAGTTTTCCTATTTGCTTTTCCCCCCCATTCTCGCTTATCCTGCTGGTACTTATTGTCATCAAAGGCATCGATAGCAAAGTTTTTTATCAGGCCACCGTCAACATAACTACCAAGATCTGGGCGAGGATATAGTTTTCCCTTAATGTCTTTAAATCGAAGTACGTATGGTTTAAAGACTCCAGGAATAAGAAGAGGAAGATCGTATGGCATCTGAGATAACAAGATCTTTCCAGAGAGAATCCTCATAACTAAAACGCTCAAGATCCGAGCCATCGATATTGTCTAGGCGAATGGCATAGACATAGAGATCTTTGAATTTTTGTGTACCATGCTTTATAACAAGATCATGCAATTCTCTAAACGTACAATGAGAAGTTTTAGTTTTGTCCTTTATCATCTCTTCAATCCATGCTCTTAACTTTTCTCCTTCGCATAGACCCGTCACTCCAGTCAAAGTTCGGTAGAATTCTTTAGCTCTTTGCTTAGGATTGAAGAGAGTTTGCCAACCTTCCCAGTAATTTTCGAATAGCTTTTCCAATAGTTCGCGTGGGCCTGCCTTTGCGCCAGTAAGTAAATCTTTCTCTAAATCCCCTGCTGGATCGAGAAACTCAGTAAAATCTTTTTTAAGCAATGCACTCAGTTCTTCTGTTTTATAACCAACAGCAACAAATGCAGCTGTCATGGATCCAGCAGAGGTCCCTGCTACACGAACCACATCTTTTAAAGCTTGATTCTTTTCCATTGCTTGTAAAGCACCCACATAGGCAATTCCTTTAGGACCACCTCCTTCAAAAACAAGATTTTCCGGAGGAGAATGAACAAAATCTGGGGGGCGTGTACTATCAATCATATTTCCTTGTGCAAGGTTAGAAAGAACCGTTTTAGTTCTTTTGCATTTGTCTGTCCCTTTAGGAACAATCTGGATAGGAGCTTGATTGCCAATACCAGCCGCCAACGTCACGATATTAGCGTTTAGATGCTTTAAATGCCTGATGGAATCAGGCTGACAACCCAAAGCTGCCCAATGTACAGCCGTACGATCTTTCAAATCTCTTGCATTAACATCTGCTTTACTCTGAACAACCAGATGACGAATAGATTTCAGATCACCTAAATAAGCCGCAAGTTGAAGAGGTTTTATTTCATTTTTACCACCATTTTTTTCCAAAAGTTCTCCCGTTTCTTTAGAGTATTTCCTAGTAAGATGTTCTAACATTAGAAACTGGCTCGAGTCAATAGCAAGGTGGAGAAGAGTGCCAATTCCAGGGATAATCTCTTTTAAATCCACAACTTCCAGAAAATCATTTTTTATTAGTTTTTCTAAGCATTCAATCTGTCCATGAAAAACCGCGAGTGCTGCGGGAGAAAAAGATCCTTCTGAAGAGGAATCAGTTTTTTTGTTTAGAGAAGCTCCTTTCTTCGCAAGACTCTCAACAATGTGCGAATGACCCTGTTCGATTGCCAGATGAAGGGCTGTTTTACCTTGAAAATTGACTCCGTCAATTTCAAAAACTTCAGGGAAAAAAATAGGAATCAAATCCTCACAGCCATTCATAGCTGCTACATGAAGACCATTATTCCCTTTAGCGTCAATCGATTGAACAGCGACTCCTTCATTGATTAGCTTTTGGACATATTTTTTCTCGCCGTCCTCTACAGCAGCCAGAAATATTGTACGTCCCCATCTGTCTTTGAGCTTTTCAAGGAAGGGAATATGTTTTTTATCTACTGCTTTATTCATATAGTTTTTATAAGCAAAAGCAAAACAAGCAAAACAATCTTCCATTAAATTGCCGGAGGATAAAATATTGTGAGCTTTAGCGAAATCTTGTAACTCTATTTCTGTTGGCTGGGGTTCAATATGTTTTTGGCACTCTTTCTCATCTGCTCTACATTCCCCAGCCGGCATTTCTTGTGCTTGTTCTCCTCTGACCGTCGGAATACAAGAGAGAGTTCCCAATCCCATAGGAATTGAATTCTGCATAGCTAACGACCCCAGTGCACCTAAGACTATCCCTGCCTTACAGGAAAGAGTTGTCTGTAAGTTTTGAGGTTGTTCTGTTGGAGATGTTCTGCCTTCAGCCAGTGCAGGAACAGACAGTTTACGTTCGAAATATCTGGTCCAATGTTGTTCTAATGTTTTATCCTGGCATCGTACTTGAATTTCTGGTCCATAGTGTCCTTCGATCTTCTTGAATTCAATGGGAACCGTTTTTCCCTCATGATTCACTACACGAATGCGAACTCGCTCTTCACTTAACTCATATATCCCATGTAATGTGAATTCAGCGGCATACTTGCCTTGGAAAGTCCCTTCCGGTGTTTCGAATTGACCTTCACGTTCAATGGTGAGGGAGTCACCATATAGGGTCGAGACTTCTCTTTGAGAGAATGTTTGCGTTGAACCTACAACTGAAGGGTAATGATAATGCACTCCAGTTTCATTGGCATGGACCTTGGGAAGAAAACCAAGGGCTAGTCTCCCTGTTACATTAAGCCAGGGCTGGACCAAAGCTTTCTGTTCTTGAGTTAACCCAGAATATTGGAGAGCTTTGTCTACTGCATAAGCAAGTCCCTTAGGTGTTAAGAAAATCGCTCCAGAGTAACCTAAAATTGATGGCAAGTGTTCCGATAGCCCAAGCTGTACTGTTGATGTTATTGATGAAAAGAGGCGTTGGCCCATAATTGCCATTGATGAATATTTTAGCCCATTGAGAATTTCTCCTGTCACATCAAGTTCTTTTGGAGCATCCTGATATGCCTGTTCTTCTGCAGTCAACGTCTGCCCTCGTAGATTTTTCCACAACAAATTACATTCTTTGGCAACACTTAAAGTTTCTTTTCTTTGAGGGACTAACGTTTTGATTAAGTCGTTGGCAAGATAGAGAAGAAGTTCTTGAGGAATAACTGTATTTTGAAAGAACACACGTTCTATTAGAATTCTTGAAACAAATTCCACCAAATTCGCACATAATCCATTGTAGGATTGAAGAAATTCACTCTTATTTGACTCATTGGGTGGGTTTAAAATCGGTTCATTTGTAATGTCAGTAGAGGGAAGCAATGGATATGGCTGCATGTCGAAAGGCATCTCATTCTGGATAATAGAAACAGATGAAGTATCTCTTTTAAAGCAACACGTAGAACTTATTTGTCCTTGTGAACCATACAAATATCCTCCTGTACGACCTGTGCTGTCCATAACCCCTCCTTTGTTAATACCTGATAAGCTTACACCCAAGCAGGCAAAAGCCAAATTTAGATAAGGAAGGATTTTTCTTCAATAAGAAAAATTGAAATACAGCAGTTCCCGTAAAAAATAGTGATTCCTTATAATCGAGACTCCAAAAAATTTTTATCAAGTCAACTTGAAATAGCGCCAGATTTAAAATATTTGTTCTGATTCATATGCCCTGCAACTTAGCCAGGGCGCATGGCATAAGTTTTCAGAGGAAACTAAAATCTTTACCTTTTTGTTACTTTGATTTCTAGATGCTCCCATGAATCGAGTTTTCCATTTTCCTCAAATGTAACATATCTATCTCTTGGCGCAGCCCCATCCTTAACGAACTCTTTCACTGCAGCGGTTTTATATCCCCTCATCTTATAATCACAATCCCAAAAAACCAGATTATTTACATCCACTGCTAGATGATGATTATCAGTCCCTGCTGCAGGACATTTTGATTCACGTCTTTCCTTTGCAATTAGAAACTGTTCTCCAAACCCTTTTTGAATGCATACATATTCATTCTGTGCTTTGCATCCTGCTTGACGACATCTTCCCAACAAATTTAAACCACGAGTTGCTGTACGCCAATCTGGAGCCTTTGTAAAATTTACTTCTTTTGGATTTGTACAGGGATTAAAACTAAAAGATTTATCCCCTTTGTTTGCCTTTTTACATTCATTCAGTAAAGCACCATCAATCACCTCATAGTTGAGAAGAGTTTTGTTTTCGTCTAGTAAATCGCCTTCGTAAGAAAACAACATCTCTTTAGAAACAGAGATCTTATAGATGGATTTCGCTTTTTGTACTACTTGGCTAATAGTATCTATGGGGTTGACTTCTAAGATAATTTCAGAGTTATTTAAATCTGTTCCTAACAATAAGGAGATTGATGTATCACCTAATTCGAAAAATGTGGTTTTATCTATCGCGTGCACAAGAAGAAGTTTAATCGACATCCCTTCAAAGCAATTTTCGATAAATTTGATATTAGAACCCTGCACTTTTGGATAGCATTTTGCAAATAAACTGGAGATTTCTTCAAGAGACCAGTTTTTTGTAGATTCCCTTTGGATTTTAGGCAAACCGATGATTTTCTCCAGAGCAATACACTCTGTTTTCAGTTTAGATCTTATTTCAAATTGAATACCTTTTTCAAATTGATTGCCTGCGTTGAAAGAAAGACTCACGGTTCCTTCTTCTGACTCCCAAGTTCTAATTGGGCTGAAATGTGTGCTTTCCATGATCATTTTTCTCCTATTTGTTTGACGGTTATGTTAAAAAATTCCCAATTTTCTAAATTGATAGGGAATATATCAAAAACGGTTTGATAAACCCTTTTCTCCTCATCATTGATCATTTCTTTGTCATTTATTGCTGTGGTAGAAAACTCGCAATTTTTTAATGTTATTTTCTTTTCCTTCCAGATCTTGTTGCCTAATTGATTGCAACATGGTAAAAAGTCTGGGCACAATTCCTGGAATATATTAAAGCTACCATATAGTTTGTGGATAAAAACCTTTTTCCCATTCATCTTACAATCATTATTTATACAGATGGCTTCAAGATTTAAACCATCAGCTAGGGTATGATACTTATAAACAATTGGATCTGTATTCAAAATGATTTCATTATCGCCAGAGTGTTCTTCTTTGTAGATACAAAGGATAACGCCCCCTGTTTTAGGAAAAGGATGTTTTTCTAACAGATCCTGACTTACGTTGTCTAAAATTAAGAGCCATGGCTTTGCTTGTTCTTTTTCTGTAAAAGTGCCAGTTTCAAGCCCCATGTTGATTTGTTCTATGTAAGTCTTTTCATTCTGGCAAACAGGGATGATTTCAGCTAACTCTTGATATCCTTGAATGAGCGATGCCGGACTTTCACAATTGATCCACTTCATGATTGAAAAATGTTCTGCATTTTTATAAGCAAAGGCAATGAGAGGTTCTGCTTTATTGAGTTTGGATCCGGATACAAAGCCAAACACTGTTTTTACAGTCCAAGATGAAGTAATGCAGAGAGATTGAAGTGCTTGGAATAACTTCTCTCTGCCATCAAATAGCTGCTCCGGAAGCAGAGGAGGAAGTGCTAAATACCCTTTAGAAGCTTTTAAAAAATTGGCAGTATTTGAAGTGGCTTGGAAAATGGGTTGATCAAAATAGGCTTTCGTGGCGTTGTAACCCGAATCAATTAGAATTTGTTTCTGTTCAATCTTTAAATCGAAATCGAGAAGACCAATGTCTCCTATATCAATTTTAATAATGCGAGAAGAAGCATAAGGATTCAATCGACGAATATTTTCTTCTGCTTCCATATAAATATGGGTAAGACTCTTTAGGAGTTCGAATAAAGTTGTTATCTCTGCTTTACTTTTTTCATGATCGGTTTTAGAATATAGGTCAAAACCTACTGTGCGCCTATTGAATATCGGGAAAAATCCTTTTTTTCCTAATTCTTCTCTGGATTGAAAGCTTTTATAGTCGAAAGTTTCTATTGGAAGATTGTTGAGAAGACCACCATCAACGAAACTGCCTTTCTTGGATAGATTCACACGTTCGTTGTCGTGCTTGATATGAATTGTGTGTGGACGGAATACTCCGGGTATTGATAACGAAATCCTTAAAACATCGGAGATAATCATCGCATCGCAAGATGGGTCTTCTGAGCTAAATTTGACGCAACAAGACTTGGATTGGATATCTTGGAGTCTAGTTCCAAATAGAGTAATATGTTTATAAGGCTTTCCCTCTACTTCGATAAATTTACGTAATTCTCCAAACGTAAGAAATGGACAGCCGGTTATTTCTGTAATTTCCTTCTCAACCCATTTACGAAAATCTTCACCTTCACAAATGCCTGTTAAATTGTGCAGACTCTGTAATGTTTCGATAGGATGTAAAAAAATCTGGTTTGTAGATCTCAGACTATTAACCAGATTCCATAAAACTCCCACCACAGAAGGAAAGCTATCGATTTTCCCTTGGAAAAGTTTGTTTAAACTATCTTTACCTCCCGGAGGATCTAGATAATTCAAAAGATTAGTGTTCTTTAGAATATCCTCCATTTTAGAAGAAGGACACCCAAGCGCTAAGAAAACGGCAGGGATAGCCCCTGCAGAAGTACCTGCAAATCTCTTAATAGAAGAGAGAAGCCCTTTTTCTGCTAATAAATTAACAACACCAGCATAAGCTATACCCTTTGGCCCTCCCCCTTTGAAGACATAATTTTCTGGCAAACATTGATGAAGTGTCAATTGATAATCTTTCACTTTTTGCAATGAATTGCGCAGAAAATTGAAGATTGAACATCCAGTTGAGGTTTGATCATTTCTAGTTATCTCTATTGGAGTATAACCTTCAAAATCAAAGACTTTTATTTTCGCTCCAAGCTTGACCAAGAACTGTACAGTTTCAAATTGTCCTGCTTTTGCTGCGTGGTAGATGGGCCTACGTTTTTTAGAATCTTTTGTTTCTAATGATGCCCCTTTTTCAAATAAAAGCTGAATAGAGATATTATCTCCTAGAGAAGCTGCTAAACTCAACGCAGTGCGTCCCTCTTCATTTTCCTTTTCAATAAATTCATTAAATCGTTGATTTTTTGTCTTTAAGCATTCAATGACTTTTGGAGAGTAAAGAAGATACTCCACCATCTCTGGCTGACGAAACCAAACTGCTACATGTAAAAGTGATCCAATGATTGGGACTTTTTGAAAGAAAGACTTTGGAGACTTTGGATCTAGTAACAGATCGGCGCATTTTTTCTTCCCGTATTTAGTAGCCAAAGCAAGAGGTGTAAATTTCAAACCATCTTCTCCAAGCGGAGTACAACAATGTTGGCCAAATCTATTAATCAATGTAAATATGACTTGATCTTGTCCTGCTTTGATAGCTATATGTAAAGGGGTTTCTCCTCGAGAATTGACTGCATCGAATCGAGATGGGCCGAGTAAAGAAGAGAGTACATCAATGGCTCCTCTCCTTGCAGCATAATGTAGGGCTGTATTTCCAAGGTTATCTTCACCATGTATGCCTATTTGATCCTGAATTAAGCGAATCGCCAACCCCTGATTTTTTGGTTTTGCAGCATGCATCAACAGTGTTTTTCCGGCGACGTCTTTTAGTTTCTCTAAGTCCCTTCTATCGCAGCTAAGAATTTTGGTAAATCCAGTTTCTTTAAATGACATAATGATCGTTTTAATACATTTTTTTTCTATATCATTTTCATCAATAGAAATCTTGAATATGGTAACGATTTTGCTTGCATGTTCACTTACATTCAAACGATCAAACCGAACTTCTGAAAAGATCGTTGCTTGCGTTGCTTCCATAATACTTCTCCAGTTACTTTTTTTACTCTATTAGGCGTGATCATATAAAACGTTACGTATCTGATTCGCCATAAAAATACAAGGTATTTTTTTTGAAAATAAAAATATTGCAGAAAATCTCATAATATGCCATTTCTAGTAAATAGTTTTGTAAACTTTTTGAACATTCAAAAAAAATTCAACCGATTCATCTATTAGTTAGAGTGAATAATGTATGGAATCTGCACGCAATATTAGTGAAAGGGATAAAAGTCTATATTTTGACAAAGACAATCGAATCAACTTATATCAGATTAATTCTACTGAAGATAAGGTTTTTGTTAAAACGGTTAAAGAGCAGGCCCTCAGTATAGCCTGCATCATTCCAGTTGATTCATTTAAAAAAATAAATAATCAATATCACTTGAACACGCCAGTTACTTTAGCTAAAAAAGAAACTTCAATCCGTCTTATTAATAATGAGTTTGAGCCAACGGAGCACCCGATAGGAAACAAAGTGAAGTTTGCTAATGAGCCTGCACCAGGGTTACGCACGGCGTTCCTGATTGAACAACAGCTAGCACTGACTGCAGCTCACTGTGTATGCCACAAGGGATCAGACATCTTGAATGAAAGTGAAATCAAACAAACTCGGCTTGTCTTTGGTTTTCAGATGCTAGATGAGAAGGAATACAAATCAGATTTTGATCTAAAGGACGTTTGTAAATATACTGTAATTGCTCATCGCTATTGTAGAGAAGAAAGTTGGGAAGAGGACTGGGCTTTACTTAAGCTTGATAGGCCAATTGAAGGCCGACCTCCTTTAAAAATGAATGCCTCTATCGATGCAATCGCTAATGTAGTGAATTTATATATGCTAGGCCATCCTATGGGATTGCCATTAAAATTTACAGGAAACGGAATCCTAAAAAGAGAAAACCCCAATTTGCATTATTTTGAATGTAAAATCGATGGATTTCAAGGCAATTCAGGTTCCCCTGTGTTCTGCCAAAAAACGCAAGAAGTAGTCGGGATATTGTTTTCTGGTAGAGATGATTACGAGTGGGTCAAAAATGAGAATGGCAAAGGGGAAATTCGAGAATATCGAGTCAAGGAAGATGAAGGTTATGAAAAATGCCATAAAATGCATTCACTAGATGCTGTGAAGTACTCTATTGAATCTGATAATCCTACTTCTCAAGCCTCTCTGGGTCTCTGTTATTTGAGTGGATTGCTTGGCTATTCTATAGACAAAAAGAAGGGAGTGGAATGTATAAAAGAAGCAGTCGCAAAAGAATGTTTGGAGGCATCGTATATTTTGGGAGATTGCTATTTATACGGTATTGGCATTGCAACAGATGTGACAGAAGGAGAAAAATATAAAGAGCATGCGTCCAAGCTTAAATTAGACAATGTTCCATTGCTTGGCAGGTGGAAAACAAGTCCTGACGCAATTATTCCATCACTAAAAGAACACTATAGAAAACAGCATAGTATCATTTTGAATGGCCAGTCTGTTTCCCTAGAAGCGATACACAAACCATCCATTTTGTTGAAAAAAACAAAAGAAGAAATGGAGAAGTTAAAAAGAGTTCATTTAGATTTTTATTTTTGCAGCTCTAAAGATCAGATTCAAAAACGCGTTTTCATTCGTGAACAAGCTCATAGAGAAGAAGACACCCTATGTCAGTATATAGCTCAAAAATGGTCAGGAGGTGGTTTGTGGAAAGAAAAATTCGCTGCTATCTTTTGGTTGCCTCTTTATAAACTTAAAAAGGAGCAATCGGAAGAGGATATGTACTCATTTTTATTCTGTTGTTGTTTTGATAAGAAGATCCAGGATGAACTATATCCAATGGGAGTACAAAAATACATAAATGAGAATAAAAGCCGAGTTCTATTTCTTCTTGACGGCATAGATGAACAAAAACCAATGCAAAAGAAAATTATTGAGCAGGTAACCGCATTTCCTAATTGGGTGGCAACATCAACTTCTAATCAGCCGACATCTATTCAAGCAGATGCAACGATCCTTTATTTAAGAAATTCTTACTCAATGAATGTCCTTTTAAAAGATTCTCGCTCTTGTGTGGTAAAATACAAGATAAAAAATCAAAAATATAAATTTCAAGAAATCATTCATAAAGATAAAGAAGAAAAAGTTATTTCTATTTCTAATTTTTGGATAAATAATTTGCCAGCCAATTATTTAAAAGACTTTATGTCATTTCCTTGTTTAAAAAAGCAAAGACATTCTATTGTCCTGCCTAAGGAAGGAGAGGGTGGTTACGAAGCAGAGAACTTTTGTCTTAAGTTTGGCGATTGGAGCTGGTTGACACAGTCTAAGCCTTTCAATATTCAGCTTATTTATCAGGGTTGGGAACAGACTCCATTGGAAGTTATTCCAACTCTTAAGGTTTTAGGATTAAAGAAACTGATACAAAAAGAGATCACATCAAATCGTAAAGATGCTTTAGAAAGATACTGCTTGAAATACAAAGGCCATAAATTATCGGACGAAAATACATTGTTTGAATGTGGGATTAAATCCGACGTTCAGATGACTTTAATCATTGGACCAGAGCCAAGCAATCGTGATCCTGACCTTCAAAGTTGGTCATCAGTAAGTAGTTTTACTACTTGTGTGCAAGCTCTCACCGATAAAATTGGAAATGTATGTTTCCTTGAAGATGCAATGGGAAAAAAATCTGGCACTGGTTTTTTGATATCAAAAAACTTGATTATGACTTGCGCACATGTAATATCCAAAAAAGAAGATTGCAAGAATTATAAAGTTTTTTTCTTCTATGATCTAGAAGATAAAAAAAACAGAATTGAATTTGATCTTGATCCCATCATCATTCACACTAGTCAATCTCCAAAACTAGGTAAAATGAAGATGGATTCTTTGGATTTTACTATTCTTCGCTTAAAAACAAATCATTGGAACTATAAACGAATATATAACTTAGCAAGTAAAGCCTATTCTTTCTTTCAAAAACAGGTAGAAGAAGCAGATTCAAGAAGATGGACAACAATGCAAGCAAATATTATTCAACATCCAGAAGGAAAATCTAAGAAAATTGCCTTTCGAAAAAATCCAGTGAACGGGACTGATTTCTTTTTACTTCATTATGAAAGCGAAACTCGTGGATGCTCATCGGGTTCTCCTGTGATCAATGATGAGGGAGAACTCATCGGTTTACATAGATCAAAGTGTAAGACAATTGAATCAGAAGCTTTTAAGAGCCGGGAAATACTATTTAAAAATCTAAAATTGACTGTTGATGTGAAAGAATCGGATGAAGTGACAACTAGATTTATAGAGAATACGAAGCTTGAATTTTACTGTAAAGGAGTTAACAAAAGTAAGTTCTCTCTTGATCGCAAACAAACTATGACTTTTCAAGAGTTTATTAACAGTAGGGAGGGAATGGGGGAAATGGATCCAGTTAAATGGATTTGCGATGTTTTCAAAGAAAATGATGTTAGTGTAGACGAATTTCATATGAACTGTAGAACCGCAGTTAATGTAAATCGTATTCGAGAAGAGATTGAAAATCATAAAGAGAACATTGAAAATGTATATGGCAAAGTATTCGAAGAAGGAAATTCATTTAATGAGACTGAACCTCTCATTCATTCTTTAGTGAAATATCGAGACAGGTTGTTTAAAGAACTTAATCTGGATGAATATCAAAAAGATAATACCAAGTTATACAAATTTAAAAACAGAAAGGATCTGGAGTTTTACTATGACGGAGAACATCGGGGATGGTGTAGAGACGTTTCAGAAGAAAACGAAGTGAGTGAAGTATACTCTATTCTAGATTTAATAAAAAGAACACTAAAAGAAGAACCACATAAGTGGGCTGAAAGTTTTGTGAAACGACAGGAAGAGTTGGAACATCAACGACAGGAAGAGTTGGAACAGCAACGACAGAAAGAGTTGGAGCATCAACGACAGAAAGAGTTGGAGCATCAACGACAGGAAGAGTTGGAACATCAAAGTAAAAGTTGGAGAAAGTGGGCCAGTATATGCTTAGGCTTCAGTGTTGGCATGTTTATAGGTTTGGTTGTTAAAACAATCTATGATAAAAAAGCGGGAAAATAGTCTCCTTTATTCCGCTTTTTTGATTTTTTGGTCAGCAGTTAATATACAACATTCTTTCGTATGAAGAATTTGTTCGATTCCATATACTCTTTTATCAATATCCGAAACTTTATTAGCTAGTGAATGCCTCTGAGTCAAAAGAGTGCCCAAATCAAGCTGGGCCTCTTTTCGAGATTGTTAATCGCTATAGATCTTTTCACATGACTTCGTAACAAAATTCTAGCAGATTTTGACATAGATTGCAGATGAAGAAAACGTGACATACATGGATGTAGGCGCGTTTTCTTCATCTGCAAGATATGTCAAAAGATGCAGAATTTTGTTACGAAGTCATGTGAAAAGATCTATAATCAACCTTGAAATACCGTGTCCGGATTATATCCCAACACAAGCAATTTACGCCGCAATTGAATAATTTGATAATGTAGTAAGTAATCATCGTTCGTCAAAATCACTGTTTGAGATTGAGGTGCTTGGCCTTTTAACCTGGTTGTGGTTGAATCCTGATTCAAATTTTCCAAACAATTAAAATGAGCAAATGTCATCGTCTCCCCATCCAGCACAATTTTATCCGAATGTTCTAACCATGGAAGAATCCCCTTAGTATGACTCCCTTTACCCGAAATGTATTTGCCTCCTAAGGCTGCAATCAGTTGAGCAATTTTGTTACGCGAAATCGATAAATTATTTGCAAAATCAGTTGAATCAAAACCTGACTCTCGTTTTTTACACCCCTTTTTGTAAACAAAAAGTTGCTTAAATGTTTCCATCGCACTTCCGGGGATTTTCACTCTTAACTTCGGAGAAGCCTTAGGCTCGCAAGATTTTACTTCCGCTTTATGTTCAAAAGGTTTCTCGGACTTTTTCCGTTCATCATGCAATTCCTTCTTCCTCAATTTCTTAGCCAAGATCTCCTTAGCGTTTCTCTGACTTTCAAGCTTCGAAGAAGATGAATGCTCTTCGTTTTGGAACGGATCACCCGAAACCGAAGAGGCTTTGAGAGCAGGATTAACAATCGTCGTACTTGTACAATTTTTTTGAACAGGTACAAAAACAGCATTGGCACTTAAAGGAGAAAATGCAAATACAAAATCTTGGAAGCTATTACTTTCAGGAGCCAACGATTGGATAAGCGCTTGCTGCATAGGGAGCGCCTTAGAATAAAGACAAAATTTATTATCCGAGAGATAATTAAGATCTTCCGGATCAATCATGTTTCCAATATGGTCAAGAGATAGCTGAGCTCCTTTTTGACTAATTTTAATATTTAGTTTATTATTTAAAATAAACGCTTCAAGCTTTCTGATTAACAGTTCTGCAGTCTCTTCGTTTCCTTCAAATTTTTTATATTCAATGGCGATATACATAAATTCCAAGAATGATAATAATGCAACCTCTTCAGGTTTCGCATCGAATTGATTAATAAAAAATTCCATAATACTTAAAGGATCACCCACCGCTTGCATCATCATTCCAATCTCTTCAAGTCTAACGTCTATGTCTAAAATATCTTCATACCTCAAATTTTTAGAATAAGATTTATTAATTAATCTATTTAGGCAATCTAATGAAATAGAACTATAGTAATGTTTAAGTCCACGAGCCAGAAATTGTAAAGCTTTTTTCGGGTCACAAGATTTAAAAATAAAGTATTTATTGAGCGAGTATTCCCCTATCTTTCGGAGCATCGGTTTTTTTGCATGATAAGGTAAGATTGAAACCAATTGTTTGTAACGGAAAAAATAGCCTTCAATAGTATAATCTCCAGAAGCATCACTTAGAAAGTAATTTTCATCTAATTGTGATAATCTAGAAACTTCGAGATACATTTTTTGTATTTCTATGACATCTATAAATTTTTGTTGAATTTTATAATTTGAAAGCATCTTTGAAGAAAATTGATCTGTTACTTTTTCGTATTGTCTAACAGCAACTTCTGCTAGATTCATCCACTTTTCACAAAAATAGAGAAAAAAATTGGATTCATCAAATGAAAAGCGTTCTAAAACAGCTTTCAAATCATAGAACCTTTGCATAATTCCCTGACCACAGTCTCTAATCGAACGACTGTCAACGGAGATTGACATTCCAGAGATTTTCTGCATCTGACTCGAAACCACGGTAAATAAAAAATGTAAAAATAACGTTTTGTTAGTTACACTCTTTTGATTTGATACTGCAGTAAAGATCTTTTCAATATCGAGACCTTGCAAAATCAACGCAGGTTTATTTTCCTGATCCGCCATCACACCAAATACCAACTCATCTACACGACAAACCGATAAAGTAAACTCTTCATATAATTTTTTGATTCTAAATTGATGATATTGACTGAGTATATTATAACATTTTTCAAAATCATCCTCTTTTTGAGCTGCTTGTGCTGTCAGCATTAAAAGATGAGCTGCATTTTGTCTATGAAGATCAAACGACACAGGATCTAATTCAGACTTGTAAAGAAAATTAAACAAATCTGAATTTATAAGCTCGGAATCAGATCGGTCTAATTTCATGTTTTTATTTAATTTACTTTTTTCAAATAAAGAAAATATGTTGATAGAGTTTTCTGCAAATAAACTGAAAGACTCTTCGGGCTTATCCTTCAAAAATTGCTCCAAGAAAAAAATAAATTTGATTCTGGAGTTTTCAACAGCTGGACTATTGTTTGGATTATTTGATTTTTGAGTGGCAAGAATTGGTTCGATTGATTGCAAAGCATTATTTAAGAGTTCGCAGCTCTTTAGAACTTTCGAAGATAGCGATTTGCTCTTCAACGCGTTTTCGATACACATTCTTCCTTGCTCTAAACTCATTGTAACTCCAGGATAGCCTAAAATGAGCATAAATCCTAAATGAACTTGTGCAAGAGGAAGATAAATGGATGAAGGGTCTGCATTCTCCAAGATATAGCGTAAAGATTTTTGCGCCATGAAATACTTATCAGATGGATTTTTTATATCGATGTATGAAAATGCTAATTGAAAATTTGCTTCTATCTTGTATATCACTGGAATCGATGGATCAGTAATTATAGAAAGTAAAATTTTTCTAAATTCATCAAGCCTACTTCCATACCGCTTACTATATTTCATACTGAAGTAAATAGCTTCTGCAAGCTTCAACTTTATGATTGTCAAATGATTTGGCAAAAGATCTTTTTCTTTTAAGAGAGAATTTAAAATACTGTATGCTTCTGGAAGATCACAAAACTCCACTCCTCCATGCTTCATTTTCAAACAAGCCAAGTGAAACGCTGCGAAATTTTGAATCGATTTTTTGAGATGTTGATTAAATCTACATTCGTTCAGCAAGTCTTCAACCGACTCTGGAGCGCTTATATTGGTCGACGCAAGTTGAGATGTAAAATAGTCTACAACACCTAAAATATAAATTTCTTGAAGATTGTCATAAGTCGCTTCAGGATTTTGTTGCAAGTCTTCTGCAAAAGCGAGATTGAATTTATCAAGCATAAATAATCGATCCATCAACTGTTGCTCAGGATCAGATGCAAAGGTCTCAACTTTAGCATCAGGCCTGAATAATAGCTGAACACTCTGATCTATTCTATTTTGAATATCGTTAAAGGAAGTCATTCCATTAAGGAGTGACGCAACAACTTCGTCACCAGAAAAAGAATTTTCTAATTTTTCTTTTCCAAGTTGCATTGCACTTGAAATTTGAGCTTTAATGTCAAATAATACACTCCAATTATTTGAATTTAATTTATTTTCACTCTCTTTTTGCAATAAATTATTAAAAAAAATAATACTTTTTTCGTTTAAATCTTTTACGGCATGAGCAAAGGAATTCAGCTCTCCTGCTGAAGATTCATCCAAACAAATATGAGAATACATAACAAAAACAGATTTAGAATATGCCATAAACTGATCCAAATTTAATGGAACATTAGATAAGTTTGCAAACGGAGATAAAGGTTCCATAAAAAATTCCTTGGTTCTTAAATTTAATAAATTTTTAAAATATTAATCCTTTAAGTTACCACAAACAAAAATAAAAAGAAATAGAAATTATGAAACTAGTCAGGGCACATGAAATTAGAACAAATATTTGTCTAATTTCATGTGCCCTGATCCCCGGACTTTTTAATTGCCATTTGATAGTGATAAATGCTACATTTAACTCCATAGGAGAATTATGGTTACATTTCATTTACTTGCCTTCGAAGGATTGCCTATTTTCCAACAACTACAGATTGAAGAGGCTCTCCTACGAGCCGATGATCGCAATTGGTGTCTTCTCAATTTTGGGTCTACCCCGGCAGTCATCTTGGGCATTTCGGGTAAGCAAATACAACACATTCATCCAGAAAAAATGCAACAAAACCCGATCCCCATTATTCGTCGATTTAGCGGAGGAGGCACAGTTGTTGTTGACGAGCAAACATGCTTTTATTCCCTCATTGGCAATCGTTCCATGTTAAATTTCCCTTGTTATCCACAAGAACTTCTCCGCTGGACTGAACGACTCTATACTCCGGCATTTTCAGGAATTGATTTTGCTCTCAGAGACAATGATTATGTCATTGGAAATAACAAATTCGGCGGCAATGCACAATACATTACAAAAGACCGTTGGCTACATCATAGCTCTTTGCTTTGGAATTATGACTTCAATTTAATGGATTATTTATTGATTCCACCAAAAATGCCGGCCTATCGCGAACAGCGTTCACATGCTTCTTTTTTATGTAAATTATGTGATCACTTTCCTAGTAAAGAAATTTTTAAATCTAAAATGTTATCTGCAATTCAAGCTCAATTCACGCTCATTCCAACAGCTTGGGAATCGATGGCTTCCATTTTAGAACGTGACCACCGACGTTCTACACGGATTGAAAAAGATTGTCCAAGGTCACCACTTGAGTAATAAGATCTTCCGACCAAATCGATTTTTTTAATCCCTCAGGAACTATCAAACAAAGAAAAATAAGCTTTTTGGTAGGAAAATGTTTCTCAAATACTGTGATTTTTTGAACTAACTGCTTCGCATATGTCTTGTCTATAGAAAAAGAATGCTCACTGTATTTAATCTCACATAAATTAATAATTCCATCGTCCCTGTCGAATAACAAATCTATCTGCGCCCCCTCCTCCTTAGATCCTTTCTTAGGAATATATTGCCAATTTCCTATTTTACAACTATTATTTTGAAGATTTAGAGCTAAACGTATCTGAGTAACATGCTTGAGGCAAACATTTTCAAAAGCTTGCCCAAGCCAACTTGAAGCTGCAGGAGTTTTGACTCGCCTTTGCCAATAATGTTCTTCCAAAAATCCTTTATCTTTCAAAATAGGAGCTATCCATTGCAGATGAAACAAAGTAAATTCATCAATCACCTGAAAAAACTGATTCCTAGATTTTTTACCATAAGGAATAAATCCTTTAATAAAGCCTGAAACCTCAAGCTCTCGTAATCGAGCATTTAATGTGCCTCCGGAAGCAACACCTGTTGCAGCAATTATCCCCTCACGCGAAAGCGAATTTCCATTTTTTACAATGGCTTTAACGATTGCAAGGTTCTCCACAGCTTGAGTGAACAAAGAATTGAAGAGATTATTAAACTCATCATACAAAAGGCCATTTTTGTCAAAACACAATTGGTCAATGATCTGCGCAGCAGAAAGGCCCTTTTGAACAGCTTTAAGATAAAAAGGAATGCCCCCTATGGCTAAATAGAGATCGAGAATTTGTTTATGATTCAAATGTATTGAGCGGCTAACAAAAAAATCTCTCGTCTCAATTAAGGTAAAAGGCTCCAAAAGAATTTTTTGGGTAATACGTTTATGCAGTCCTCCCTTGGCATAAATAAGTTTATCGAGCATCCATGAGGCTGCTGAACCACATGTAATGAAAATGAGATGGCTCATTTTACTCCAATGTAGGTTCCAATAGTGATCAAGAGATTGTAGCAAACCAGATCGCTTTGTCGCCATCCAGGGAAGTTCATCAAAAAAAATAACGACTTTTTGGGATGAAGGGATTGTTTTCAAATTCTTTGTGAGCAAATCAAAAGCTTCATCCCAAGAATTTGGAGTTTTAATTGGGACTTGGTGGTAAAAAATCTCTGACAGGGCCTTCATAAAGTTTTCAATTTGAACTTTCATGGGCCTATCCTTTAAGCCAGCAGTTTCCAAAAAAATTCCCTTTTTTGAAAAATATTGCCGGATGAGAAAAGTTTTCCCTACTCTCCGACGTCCATAAAGAGCCAAAAACTCAGAATCTTTTGACTCCCAAAGACGCTCAAGAATTTGAAGCTCTTTTTTTCGACCGACGATCCCTGTTGCCATAGTCTCTCCAAGTATAAACAAGTTATAGCATAGTCCCTTAATTATATGCAGCCACAAGTCCAATATAAAACGAGTTATGGCTGCATATAATTTTACATACGCAGCCATAACTTTTAAACACAATCTTTTTATATCTTTCATGCTGTGATTTAAATGAAAAATAATATATACTCAGAGCACACTTCACCCAGAGGCAAAATAATGGTCCGAGGAATCTATCTTGACAACAGCACGACAACACGCCCTTCTCTTCAAGCTGTAAGCAAAATGATGCCCTATTTCAACGAATTATGGGGAGCTCCTTCAGCCCCTCATCGAGCCGGCAATGAGCTTCTTCCTTCCATCAACGAAAGTTACAAATCAATCTACCAACTTTTCGGAGCTCGTGATATTGATCAATTTATCTTTACCTCTTCGGGAGCCGAAGCTGTCAATCAAGCCATTCTTTCTGCTTATCTCGATGTCACATTAACCACAGGAAAAAATCATTTCTTAACTTCCTTAATCGATGAAGCCCCTTCGATCACTTCATTTGACCGACTTGAGCAGTTGGACTGTGTCTGTCAACAAGTACAACCGAACACACATGGGCTCATCACCGCTGAAATTCTTTCCAAATCGATCACTCCCCGCACAGCCTTGATCTCTCTTTATTATGGAAACGGTCTAACCGGCACAATCAATCCGATCGCCGAAATTGCAGCATTGTGCCGTCAACGTGGAATTCTATTACATCTCGATGTCACACATGCTGTAGGCAAGATTTATTTTAATATTGCAGATATTGATGCTCATTTTTTTTCTTTTAATGGAGATCATATTCATGCTCCTAAGGGAAGTGGAGGGCTCTTCATAAAAGCCGGCACCCGCTGTCGACCTTTTATCATGGGTGGCAATGAACAAGCAGGACTTCGAGCCGGCAATCTGAATGTTGCAAATCTTGTAGCACTCGGACAGGCTGCTAAGGAAGCTGAAGAGAGTCGTGACCTCCTATGCACTGAAGTGGCTCGATTGCGCGATAAACTCGAAGCAGGTATCGTCGCCAACTTTCACGAAGCTATCCCTTTTTACTGCGACCAAGAACGACTTCCACAGTGTACCTCGATTGCTTTTCCTGGAGCCGCAAGTGAAGCTATGCTCTATAGCCTGAATCGTAAAGATCTCTTTGCATGTATTGGAGGAGGCTCTTTTCAACAACTCTCGCAAATCTTGACCTTTGCTCACGTCCCAGAAGCATTGGCTCAGACAGCAATCAGCTTCAGCCTTTCCAGAGAAACACATGAAGAAGAAATCGATCGCGCTATTATTTTAATTGCCGACAGTGCCAAACAACTGCGTAAAATTTGGAGATTCTAAATGAGCCTTGCATTACTCACC
The DNA here is from genome assembly GCA_963752155.1 of uncultured Parachlamydiaceae bacterium. Classification (GTDB taxonomy): domain Bacteria; phylum Chlamydiota; class Chlamydiia; order Chlamydiales; family Parachlamydiaceae; genus JACCRY01. Next base: position 305,816 of record CAVVXH010000006.1, read on the forward strand.
CAATCCTTTCCTTGGTACCGGTACAGCAAAAAACTTGCCAACAAAATTGCTCAACCCCGCAATGCAGGATATTTCACAAAAGAAGAATCTGAAGCTCGAGCGATGTTTTTGGCTGATTCCTCAGATGGTTCCCTCGACGAAGGAAATTGTGTCCATCTTTACTGGCTAGTCGATACTGACGATGGCATTATTGTGGATGCCCGATTTCAAGCATTCGGGCAATCAGCTCTGATTGGAGCCGCTGAAGCTGCTTGCGAGCTTCTTATCGGGAAAAACTACGATCAGGCCAAACGTGTGAATGCAGACCTAATCGATCGACAAGTTCGCGATAAGTCTGATGAACCTGCCTTTCCGCGTGAAGCCTATCCCCATCTCAATTTAGTTCTTAGTGCGATTGAATCTGCCGCAGAAAAATGCACTTTCATCCCTTTTGCATCCACCTATACAGCCCCCCCTGTTCCTACAGGAGCAGGCAATGAAATTGTTGAAGGAGGATATCCAGGCTGGATAGATCTTCCTCTGAAAAAGAAAATTGCTGTCATCGAAGAGGTTTTAGATAGAGATGTACGCCCCTATATCGAGTTAGATGCCGGCGGAGTCCATGTATTGAACCTTTTGAATGACAAAGAGGTCATCATTACATATTCCGGAGCCTGTACTTCATGCTATTCTTCAATAGGCACGACGCTGTCCTACATCCAACAAATATTACGCAATAAAGTTTCTTCTTCTCTCACAGTGACGCCTAACCTTTAATTGCACCACCACAACCCGCTGAAAAAATTTTTCTTGATTTATTTTTTCAGGTGAAATATAGATGAAGTAATTCTTTACTCAATTTGGTGTAAAGATGGGTTATCATCAATATTCCTATATTTTAGGAGGTTGTCTATGGAAGTAAATCCCAACTCAATGATGTCTAATGGATTATTTGGAAATCTCTTAGATGGTCTGTTTAATCGAGTCGATCAAAGTATTAAGGATTCGATTGCGCACGCAAAAAATGCAGCAATTGAATTAGAGATTGAAACTGCTAGAGAGCTCAGTTTAGCTATTGAAAATGCTAAAAATGCTTACAAGGACAGTTTGGATTATACGATTGATAAGGTTTCTCAGTCTGCTCAGAAAGCTTTTAATCAGCTAGATTCGATGGTTCAAAAGTTTGAACAACATATTGACGATGAAATGGATAAATTAATGTTGGAAGCTCAGCAGCTCGTCAACAGTTTGCCATTAACTTCCAAGCAACCTCAAGTCACCCGTACTCAACCTCGTTATTTAGTTGTTGATGATGTGGCAAATCATGTCTCTCTAGTGATATTTAAAGGCAATTTTCCCTGCTCAGCAAAAAAAGGGTTTGAACCAACTCTAACTTTTTCAAACCGTTCATGTCCACTTGCAAATAGTGATACTCAATCACTTACTTTCCAAGTTCCTCAAGCCATTTTCAAAGATTCTGTTGAATCACATTATTCCTTTCAAATAGGAGCTTTACAAGTACCTTGGGATGATGGATGGCTTTGGTCACATAAAACACAATTTGATTATAAAGTTTGTTTAGGAGCTATCCCAAAAATTGCAGGTAAAGGCTTTGTGGAGTTTGTGTCCAAAGAAGAAAAACCATTCTTCGAACCAAAAACTTCAGAACCCGAAGCCTTTGATGGAAACAAATGGTACCCTGAGCACTGGCATGAAACCTATTACCGTGTCAAACCTGAAATGGGTTGGTCGATTGATACCACACAAAGACCCATCTTACATGCAGAACGTATCCATGGGGATCCCCAGCAGGAGATCATTTCTGTTTCTCCCAAGAGATTGTAGTAAAAATTAAGCTTTATTGCAAACACGGGCATGATATCGGAATAGTGAGAGTTTGGGTGGATTATCGTCAATTTCAAATGCGACATGAGATCAATACAAGAATACAGGAGTTTGAGATAAATTGGAAAGATTCAATATTGCTTGAACCCAAAAACAATGAGACGATCTCTAAAGTTATTTTCAAGGATTATAAAGAGATCAATCAAGCGTATGCTAGCCCCTCTATAGGCCATGACCATGTTCTACAAATTTCAGCAGAACAAAATGGTGCCTGGAAAATATGGGCCGAAGCTCCCAAAGATTTAAACCTCCTATCCAAAACAGTAGCAATAGAAGAAAAAGTCCTTTCAGCTGCTCCTGAAATGGCTCCTGAAGTGGCTCAAGAACAACCTTCTATAAGTTATTCTCATGCGATACAAACTAAACTATACGATCTTTATAGCTGGTTGTCGCACTGGAAGAGTGGTAAGTCTGATGTTTCTAAGGAATCTGTTCAACTATTAGAAAATGTGGAAAAGCTAAAAGAGCAGCTTACACAATCTAAGATAGCCCCAAAAGATGCAGAAGATCAATTGGAGCACTTAACTGCAAGTGTACGCCTATTACAACAGGCTGCTGAAAAGAACTAAAGCAATGGAGTGCGGAGACAGGACAAGTTTCCGCGCTCCCTATTTCAATTTGAATTCCCACTTGGCTTGGCCCTGCCACGGATCCTCAGCATATTTGACATTACAATCCCTTGGTTAAATAGATGATGCAATTTAAATCCTCATTCAGGCAAAATTTAGGTAAATTTATTTCACAGGTCATTTGTTTAATTTAAGGAGTACTCGGTGCAAAATTTTATCTACTGTTGTTTCATTATTCTAACATCTTTGAATTGCCTTCATGCGAAGGACAGGGATAAGGAAAAGATGTTGCAAGATTTAGATATCATCAAAAATGCATTTGAAACCAAGTATGCTCCTTTTGAATGGAAAAAAAGCCATTTTGGCTGGAGTTTAGAAGAACAAATGCGCCTAGCAAAAATAAAAATTTTGACCTTTGATTCTCTGACAGTCAAAGACTACCAAAGAATTCTTCATGCCTTTTTTATAAGCACTTGTGACTATCACGTCCAAGAGATATATTATTCCACTGAACTTGCCTTACTTCCTTTTGAGATCAAAAAAGTTAATGGAAAATATTTCATCACAGAAGTTCAAACCGAAATTCTTCGCAATATGGAAGAAATGGGGGACTATCAAGGGGAAGAATTTCCACAAATTGGCAATCAATTAATTCTTTTCGATTCACAGCCAATCGAAGAAATCATCGAAGAATTAAAGATCTGTGAAGTAGGCAATCCGACTTCACAGACTTCTCAAATCATGGCCGAAAAGGTACTTACAAAACGTCTAGGATTTCTTGGTCATCATGTTCCTTCCGGTCCCATTAAAATACGTTTTAAAAATGCTGCTAGAAAAATCATTAACGCCACGATCACATGGAGCTATAATCCTGAAAAAATTCGCAATCGTACCTACCGAACCTTAGAGGCCTTAGGAATTCCAGATGAAGAGCCTCAGTATCCATTCAGAACGAGTCAGCCTAATACAGTCATGATGATTAACTCACTTGCAAAAATGCTTCAAAAGGACTATTATCATCACTTCGCCCATTTAGTGAATAACGATAAAATTGAGGCTGATCTAAATACCAGTGTAGATGAGATCTATGCCACAAAACATTCCAAACCTCTCAGCCGAGAATCAATTGTTTTCGGAAAAAAAATCTGGAGTGAATCCACGAAATCAGACTTCAACGTTTATATTTATCAATTGCCTCATAGCGATAAACGAATCGGACACATCCGAATTAAGACTTTTTATCCACCAAGTAATTTGAGCGGGATTAATAAAATAATCGCTCGTTTGGCAAAAGCTATTAACCATCTCGAAGCCGCTTCAGATGCTCTAGTAATTGACCAAGTGAACAACCCGGGTGGCATAGGAATCTATGCGTTGGCCATTGCCAGTATGCTTACAACTAAACCTTTGATTCTACCTCAGAATCACTTTACTATTACTCAAGCAGATGTACACAATGCTTTAGAAGAATTAGATGATATTAAAAGTGAACGGATGCTAAAAACTGATTTTTCTCATAGCGATTCTCCCAGCCCTTCACTCAATTTATACGCTGGATATCCAATCGATGATCATTTTATTAACGGTCAGATTAAACATCTTAAATTCACAATTAATCAATGGAATAAAGGAAATACTTTGACAGATCCTGCGCCCTTACTTGGGATTAAATCCTTAAGGTCGCATCCCTTAGCAAGTTATTCAAAACCCATTTTAGTATTAGTGAATGGATATGACTTTTCTTGTGGAGATTTCTTTCCGGCGATTTTGCAAGACAACAATCGAGCCATTATCTTTGGCGAAAAAACTGCTGGAGCCGGAGGAGCAGTCGAAGAACACAGCTACCCAAACAGTTTTGGTTTAGCAAGCTTTACCCTTACTGTCAGTATAGCTGAGAGGTTGAATGGGAAAACGATTGAAAATCTAGGGGTTACACCTGACATCGAATATGAAATCACCGAAAAGGACTTTTTAAAAGGATATGAAGGTTACATTAAAGCTGTAAACGAAACATTAAGGAAAATGCTGTAAACAAGGGCAGATTTTTCCCCCTCTCTATTCTCAAATGAATCCATCATCCTTTTTAAGCCGCTCGCAAAATAACGGCGCTGATCTCAAAATTGCTTTATAAAATAGAAGTTGAAATATAATTATGGATAGTCTAAATTTACATATTGAAATTAGTTAATAAATTTATTTTATTGTTGAAACAAATGATGTCAACCGAAATAGATTTTAGACTCTAGAACAAAACACGAACAAATGTTTTTTATAAATAATCTGAATCGCAAAATCTGCTCATCTAATAAGCGTAAGCAAAATTTTGAGGCTGAGCAAAATCATGTGTTTCAAATATTTTCAAAATACCCGCACCCTGGTGAGCTAGAAGGATGTCCCCACTGCATAGGGAACCGTGTTATCAATCCTTTAAATGAAGAAGATTTAGAATTATATCTTAATAAAGCTTTCAATCTCCTTGGAGGCTATGAGGATTTCAAATACTATCTTCCATATTTACTTCAATTAGTGTATATAAATCGAAAAGGTGAATCTTTCATTTTTGTCGAGAAAGTATTAAAAGTTAAGTGGCTTCCGGAGGAAACCGAGGCAATTATTCATTGGTTTATAGCCTATTTGCAATTTAAATATTTTGGAGATTTTGAAAATCAGGTACAGAACTTGCGAACCGAAACTCAAAATTGGTTAAATGAAACTCCATCTTCCGAGAGTTTTTATTTTTATTTGCCCTTCCCTGACTTTTTGGGGTGCCAGGATGAAATAAGATCTTTATTGCCAGTTAGTACAATAGAAGAATTTTCGATTTTATTAGATCTTTGGCCACAAAATGAATTAGATTTAATTACCTTTTCACTTCTTTTAACAACAAGTAGCGATGGTCAATACCTATATGTTGCTTCTGAGTCTAAGGAAATTTTTCCGTCGAATAAAGTATGGTTATGGTTCTTGGATATTGAAGCACGATTAGAAGAAATGTTTTGGAAAACTTCGAATTCTCGACTGCAGCAATTATTGTCCGATGCTTTACAAGCAATAATTAATATAAAAAAAGGTTATCAATACCTTTAAATATAATGCAATAAAGGTTCAGCTTTTTTGCGAACGACAGACTGTTGCTACTGTAAATCAATGATATAAACGATATAAACGATAAAAACGATATAAACGATATAAACGATATAAACGATATAAACGATATAAACGATATAAACGATATAAACGATATGAACGATATGAACGATATGAACGATAAAAACGATAAAAACGATAAAAACGATAAAAACGATAAAAACGATAAAAACGATAAAAACGATATAAACGATAAAAACGATAAAACGATATGAACGATATGAACGATATATTATAAGTTTTCTTAACTTTAAATCAGTTGTTAGTAAATTTTTCCGGCATAGGAAATTGGAATGGAAAAGAGGCAAAGCAATCGATTAGTCTTACGTTCTTATCGTTCCTATCGTTCCTATCCTTCCCATCGTTCCTATCGTTCCTATCCTTCCCATCGTTCCTATCGTTCTTATCGTTCCTATCCTTCCCATCGTTCTTATCATTCCTATCCTTCCTATCGTTCTTATCATTCCTATCGTTCTTATCCTTCCCATCGTTCTTATCGTTCCTATCCTTCCCATCGTTCTTATCATTCCTATCCTTCCTATCGTTCTTATCATTCCTATCCTTCCTATCGTTCTTATCGTTCTTATCGTTCCTATCGTTCTTATCCTTCCTATCGTTCTTATCGTCCCTATCCTTCCTATCGTTCTTATCCTTCCTATCGTTCTTATCCTTCCTATCGTTCTTATCGTCCCTATCCTTCCCATCGTTCTTATCGTTCCTATCGTTGTATCGTTTGCATCGTTGATTACGTCTACATAAAAAAACATATCCAGACAACATCGTGAATGTGTGTTAATTTCAAAACGTCCTGGGTAGTTAGCTGTTCAACTCTCATTTCTATTCTCAAAAGAATCTATCATCCTTTTTAAGCCACTCGCAAAATAACGACGCTGATCCTCTGGCCTCATACAAAGAACTTTTTGCAACAAAAATAATTCAACTTCTTTAGCTCCATTGGCATCTATCCAGGACTTAAGAGCCTCCAGCTCCTTAGCACTATAGTTGCTTATGTTTCCATTAAAAAATTTAACTTGAGCCATCAGACTAAGATATTCAGAAGATTTTTCCAACTTTTCAAGAAATTGATCTTTACTCTCTCCTTCTTTCAACACAGATGATAAATCAGAAGACCTGATGATACCACATCCAGGGTCAACAAGAACCAAATCAAAATCCTTTTGAATTGTTTTTGCTCGGTTTGGATTTTTCTCCATCTCATGCATCTCTGTTCCAATTCTGGTTTCGATACCATATAATCTAAAATAAAATTTGCATGTGTTGCTAATTTCCCTCGATTATCTTGCATGTCTACGAAGGTATTTGCATGAATAAGTTTTATTTTTTCTGAATCTATATTTTCAATATTTACAAATTCCGCATTTGTAAGAAGGGAGGATGAAGTAGAAAGAGAAGATGAATTAATTAGAGGGGGATGAAGATGGTGGTAATAATTCTGGAGAGATCTTAGATGTTAAATAACTAACTTTATCTTTTTTGCTTGCATTTTTACTCTGACTCACAAAACATTTATTAACATTATAATTTAATTAAAGTTATAACTATGTCTTAATAATCCTAATTATTAGGAGAAGATTATGGATATTTATAGTGAAAATAATTTTTTTGAAGGTAATGTATTAAAAACATTGACTTGTCAAATAAAAGAAGAAAGGACGGCAAGGACGGCAAGGACGAAAAGGACAGCAAGGACGACAAGGACAACAAACAAGGATCGCAAACAAGTATCATTAATGATATTGAAAATTTCTATTAAAGATTTGTTGTGTTTCTATTGTCCTTCCTGTCGTCCTTGCCGTCCTTGCTGTCCTTGCTTGCCTTCCTTTAAATAAGCCGCCTCACAATTGAAACCACCGTCTCTATGCAAACATCTACTTCCTCTTGAGTCGTTTGACGGCTAAGTGAAAACCTCAGACTCGCTGCAGCTTCTGCACGCGAAAGGCCCATGTTCAACAATACCCGAGAGGGCTCCAAAGCCCCAGATGCACACGCTGAACCGTGGCTGACTGCAATCCCTGCCATATCTAAAGCTGCTAACAGCGTTTCTCCTTCGAGTCCTGTAAAACACAAATTTGAAGTATTTGCTATACGGGGACCCTTCCCATTGATTTTAACAAACGGAAGCTGTTCGATAATCCCTCTTTCCAAGGCGTCACGCAAACTTTTCATTCGCTCCGTAGCTGCAGGCAACTCTTCTTTGATTAAACGAACCGCTTCGGCAAGTCCCACAATCCCCGATAAATTTTCAGAGCCTGCTCGACGTCCTGCCTTTGCGCACCTCCAATAACCAAAGGATTCAATTTCAAGGGAGAACGCACAATAACAAACCCAATCCCCTTCGGAGCATGCAATTTGTGCCCGCTAAAAAATATAGCTGAAACTCCGTCAGGAATTGTAAAAAGCTCCTTCCCTAACCACGAAACTCCATCTACAAAAAAAGGGATGCGTGCTTCTTTGGCAATCGCTGCAATTGCCTCAATATCAGTTTTGACTCCGGTTTCATTATTGACGGCCATTAAAGAAATAAATAGTGTATTTGGATTCAAGGCCTGTTTAACCGCTTCTGGAGTGACTGCTCCCGCTACTCCAGGGGCCAAATATGTCGCAACACAACCTTGCTGTTCTAGATACTTTACTGTTTCATAGACACAAGAGTGCTCAACATTCGATGTAACGATATGCCTCGACCTCAATTTTGGATCAGAACATAACCCTCGAAACATAATTAGCCCCTTCAGTACCCCCTGAAGTAAAAGTAATTTCATGCGATTTTACACCAAGAACAGTCGCTATTGTTTGACGAGCCTTAGATAATTTATGTCTAGACTCTTGGCCAAATACGTGGATGCTAGAGGGATTTCCTACTGATTGAGTTAAATCTTGTACTACAACTTCTAAGACACGTGGATCAATGATTGTACTGGCATTATTATCAAAATAAATCTTTTTTTTCGGGGACATCTGAAACCTGTGTGATCACAACTGTTATGTTATCGTGCCCTCCACGTGCATTTGCAGTTGCTATGAATTCACGAACTGTATCTTCAATCGACATCTGCTGACTCAGGATCCCAAACATTTCCTTAACTGTCAGGAGGTCTGAAAGTCCATCAGAACACATTAAATAAAGATCTCCTTCCATAACATCGCTCAAATGAACTGAAGGTTCCACACGTGGCTCAGTGCCAATTGCTTTGGTGATGATATTTCGATATAAAAAATCGGGGCGCTTCTTTTTCGGTTAATTGCCCCTGGTCCACAAGCTCTCTACAAAGAGAATGATCTTTCGTTAACAATTCAAATCGACCAAATCGTAAGCGATAGATGCGACTATCTCCAACATGAGCATAAATGACTCCTTTAGGATGAAAATACAAACAAACCGCGTGGTTCCCATCCCCTTTAGAGTAGGGTCGGAGCGACTTTTCTTGTATACCGACAAATTCATTTGCTCATAGCCATCCGTATAGCCTTGCGCATATCATGAAACTTCTATCTCACTTCCTCCCACTCGGC